>NZ_JAAQPH010000033.1 GCF_011683915.1 Pelagibius litoralis | reverse complement strand
CTGGGCCTTCACCCTCACCGCCACCGCCTGCAATCTTGTGCGAATACCAAAGCTCCTGGCCCAAACATGAGACCAACGCTCCACCAAAGCGCCGATCACCCGGGATAGACCAGCACCCAAAACCACCATCATAGGGGGCTGACCTCAAACCAAGGCCCAAAACCCTATACGTCAGACTTTTTCAGCAGCCTGCTAACTGCTTGATGTCGATCGAATTCACATGTTTTGTCGAAACCACGAAGTGGTTCCGTCAAAACATGATCCGATCTAGATCTCGGTTTTCAGGCCTGCGCCCAAGGTGCGACCGTGCTTGTTCACGAAAGGGCCACCCGGGCACCAGCCGTCAAGGCAGGTCAGCGCGGCGATGCGAAACATCAAACCGCGGGCCGCGAGCCCAAAAGCCCTGAAGACCCTTGGCCTATCTTGTAGTGGGCGTAGAGGCCGAAGGAGGCGGTAGTCGGAGAGTGCGAGGGACCCGCCGCCGGTCCGCCAGTTGCATCGGCGGCGTTGGCCCCTGCCCCTGAAGGGCTAACGCCTCCACCCCGGAGATTGCGATGCCTTATGAGATCGCCCTGCCTTGGGAAGGGGCATGTCAGTGAGGTATCCCAAGGCAGGCCCGCTTTGCTGATCTCGCCGCCCTCATGAGGTGATGGTCAGGACAAAAGAAAACCCCTACGAGAGAACTCGTAGGGGTTTTTCTCACCGAACCTGTTGCCAGATTATCGAAACAACCGATCTTCTGGCGTCTTGACCAGGACCCGCTCCGGAGCGCAAGGCCCCGAAGGTTCCCTTGGCTTGACCAGTCCTTAGTTCAGCTCGATCACAACGGCACGGTTGCCTTCCTCACGCACACCGTCGCCGGTGGGGATGAGGAGCTGGGTTTCACCCACGCCCCGGCCGCTGATCCGCGTCGGGTCGACACCGCCGGAAACCAGTTCATCGATTACCCGGTTGGCCCGCCGCTCGGAAAGCGTCTGGTTATAGGCCAGAGCGCCGGAGCTATCGGTATGACCGGTGATATCAATGGAACGGTCCGCATTGACCAGGGCAGCATTGAGCGCCTCTGAGACAATGGTGCTGTTGCCCGGTGCATAGATGCTGCTGTCGAAGTCGAACAGCACGATGAACTGATCGGCTGTCGGCGTCTTGGCCACCATGGCCGGTGCCGGTGACTCGTAGTTCACGTCGGTCAGTGCGTAGTTCGCCTGGGCCTCAACAGCGGCCATGGCCGACTCGAACTCGGCGCGGCAGGACTCGGCATCGCCGGTCCGACCGTCTTCAGTCGCCTCCATCCAGCAGTCGTACTTGACCTGGGCAAAAGAAGCATCGGCCGGGGCCAAATAGCGGCCACCCATGTCGAACCCTCTGCGCAGCCGCTCCAACGCCGCCTGGAAGGTTGCCATCTGCTCTTCGCTCAGCTCGCGATCCATGGGTGCGTCAGGCAGCACAACGGAATTCTTGCTCGCGGTGCGGGCCTTGTGATTGAAAAGCTCGCCATCCACGAAATCCCAGTCGGCACCAAGCCAGGCATCCGAACGGTCTTCGGAAAGTTCCGCATAACCGGCCTGCAGGCCCTGATTGAACGCAATGCCGTTCGATTCCAGATCCAAGCCGCTGCGCGTATCAAACACGCTGCCGAAAGGATGGTCCCAAAAATCCGTACCGGGAACATTGAACGGCGTAATCGCATAGGCCGGCGCGGCCATCGAAACAGCAACCGCGAGGCCGGCGCCAACGATAAATCCCTTCGCCATCATATCGGCTTTCCCCTTTGATAAAATCCCCTGCGATGAATGCCCTGCAAGGACTGCACGACATCCGACAGAATACATGATTAACACATAGAACAGCGGTATAGCCAGATTCTCTGATCGGTGCAAGCAAAGCTCTGCCAAGAGTTTGAATTACCATGTAATTGCTAAGACAGAGTCTCCATCACGGCTTTTTCTCGCATGGCGAAACAATCTTCCGTAATAATCAACCTTAAGAAGAAAATTAGTTGTCCGCGGCCACCAGACCCCGGCGAATCAAACCGTCCAGGCGGCTTTTTGCCTGGCGATCCCCCTGCGCCAGGGCCAGGCGATACCATTTCGCCGCTTCCTCGGGATCGGCGCTCACGCCCTGACCGGTCTCGTAGAGCAGACCCAGGTTAAACTGAGCCTGTTGCAAGCCCTGGGCTGCCGCCTCCTGCCACCAGCGGGCCGCCTGGGCAGGATCGCGCCTGACGCCTTCCCCATTCATATAGTAGAAACCAAGGTTGGACTGCGCCCGCGCCTCGCCCTGCTCCGCCGCCTTTGCAGTCCAGCGAAAAGCTTCCTGCAGATTGCGCCTTATGCCCTCGCCTCTGTAGTACTTTAGGCCCAGGCTGGCCTGGGCAATCGGATCGCCTGCCTCTGCGACCCGCCGCAGCCGATCCAGCTCGCTTTCGTCGGGCAACACCACCTGTTGCTGGCCTGCCGGGCTCTGCGCCTGTCTTGCTTCAGCAATCGCCCGTGCCCGGGCAGCAGCATCTTCCGCCTTCCGGCGCTCTTCGGCTGCTGCGGCAGCCGATGCTCTTGCCGCTTCCGCCGCCGCCGCTTCTTTCTCAGCCGCCGCGCGAAGCGCTTCCTCGGCCCGCGGCCCGGCGGCTGCGGCAGCCAGGTCCTGACGCTGCACATCGGTCAGATATCCGGTCTCTTCGAGGCCGGCGACTTTTTGATAGCTTTCGATTCCGGCCCGGGTGCCCGGACCGAAACTGCCGTCGATCCCACCCGGATAGTGGCCAAGAACCTGCAGATCCTGCTGGATCTCGCGCTTCTGTTCGCGGCTCAAGCCTGACTCTGCCGCCTCTCTGGCCGCTTCGCGCAGCTCGGCCTCAGAGGGCGCCGGAAGAGCAGCGACCTGCTCCGCGGGCGCCGGCGCTTCTTCAGCAACCTCCGGCGCGCTCTCAGGCGCCTCGGCAGCGGGCGCCGTTACCTCCCCCGCTGACACCTCCGTCGACACCTCAGCCGCTTCGGTGCCGGTAGATGCCTCTTCGACCGGGACAGCAGCAGGCGGCGCCGAAGCCGGTGGTTCATCAACGGCAAGGGGCGCCACAGCTTCCCCGCTATCCGGCGCTTGCGGAACCGTCTCGCTTGAAGCCGCGGGGGATCCGGCATCTGCTGGCTCGGCCGGTGATACGGCGACGACGGCTTCAGCAGCCACCTCGGCGGTATCCTCTTCAGATTGCCCGGATGATTCCCCGGCTGACTGCTGGGTGGATTGTTGGGCAGATTCCTCAGGAGATTCCCCAGCGCTTTCCGCCATTGACGGTGCCGCCGATTCCTCCGGCGCCTCGACAACAGCCTCCTCAGTCTTCTCCGCCTCGGCGGCGGCCTCTTCGACCATGACCTCTTCGGCCGGCGCCTCAGCGGCTTGCGGCGCCCCCGCAGGAACCACCTCATTCGTCTCTACCGGCGTCTCGGGGGACGTTTCCGCCGACAAGGCCGCCGGCTGTTCGGCCACCGGTTCGGCCATCCCGCCAGATGTATCGGGCGGCGCATCGGACGACGTTGCCTGCCGGCCGGCGTCCGGCACTGTTTGCTCAAGAAGAGACTGCGCAGGCGCAGGTGCTGCTGGTTTCTCTACCTCGGCAAGTTCCTGCTGTGCGGGCCGCGGTCCCTCCGCCTCCTGCGAACCCTGCCATACAAAGTATCCACCCGCCGCAGCAATCGCGACACCGGCGGTCACGGCCGGCCACAGCCAGGGCCGCCCGCTGCCAGCCGCCGCTGCAGGCCGTCCGGCCGGTTCGGCGGCGAGCGGCACTGCCTTATGCGTCTGCGGCTCTGTCGGCGTTTCCGGCGCAGCCTCCGGCTCCGCCTCCAAACGCGCATCGAGGCCGATCACGTCCCGCATGGTTTGCGGCCGGTCCGCCGGATCGGGCTGCAGCATCGCCCCCAGTTCGTTGCGCAGTATTTCAGGCACTGAGCTGAAATCCGGGATGCGCTTACGCGCCTCAATCACCGAAACAAGGGACTCGCTGATCTCGCCCATGTTGAGCGCTTTGCCCGTACCGGCAGTCGCCAGAACCAGACCGAGGCTGTAAATGTCGGAACGGGCATCCACCTGACCGCCGTAAAGGCCGATCTGCTCCGGCGAGGCATAGGCATAGCGGCCGGCGAAATCATCGCCGATGATCGTTGTCGCCGAAGAGTCCGCCAGCTTGGCGATCCCAAAGTCGATGATCTTGGCCTGTGAAAGCTGACCATCGCCGAGGATGACGTTGTCCGGCGACATGTCGCGGTGAATAACACCCTTGTCATGGGCCGCCGCCAACCCGTGGGCCAAGCGATCGCGCAGATCGCGCACTTCCGCCGGATCAAGCGTTCCCTGAGTGGCGATGTAGTCGGTCAATGAGGGCCCGTCGACGAATTCCATGACCAGATAGACCCGGCCCTCTTCATCGCGCAGCACCCCGTCGTAACCGACAACGGCATCATCACGTATGGTTCGCAAGACCGAGGCCTCGCGTCGAAACAACTCCATGATCTTGTCGTTGTTTGCAAGATCCGGCCGCACGATCTTGATCGCATGCTGGGTACCGATTTCGGTATGGGAGGTCCGGTAGACCTCGCCCATTCCACCGCGCGCAAGCAAGGCCTCGACGCGATAGGTATAGCTGATCAGCGCACCCGCTTCGAAGACCCCCGCCATGCCGGAGTCCGCCGCGCCCGTAGAGCCCACGCCACTGCCGCCCCGCGAATTATCGCTCATAGCGCGCGTCCTCTTTGCCACCCGGTAATACTGTCACCCACGCCACCCCAAAAAGCTCTGCGGTCACACCGCTGTTTCCTTCGGCAGTCCCACCAGAACCACCGTAATGTTGTCGCTGCCGCCTTGTTCAAGGGCCTTGGCCACCAACTGATCGACGACCTGCTGGCCCGAGGCCGCAGAGTTCAATTCGCGGGACAGCACACCCTCAATTTCAGCATCCGCCACTTCCGATGTCAGACCGTCGCTGCACAGCAGCAGGCCTTGGCCCGGCTGCAGCGAACCGGTGACTTGGTCAGGCGCAGCCGCCGTGCCGTCAGGTCCTCCGAGAACGCGGGTAATGACACTGCGGTGCGGATGCTGGCGGGCCTCCTCGTCAGTGATCAGGCCGGCATCGACCAGTTCCTGAACCCGGGAGTGATCGTGGGACAGACGGTGCAGCCCATCGGCCCAGAGATAGGCCCGGGCATCGCCGACCCAGGCGATGTGATAATCACTCCCAGCAAAACGGGCCGCCACCACCGTGGAGCCCATACCCTGTTTGCCTTCACCTGACTTCACCGCATCCAAAATCGAACGGTTGGCTTCGGCGATCGCTTCCTCCAGGGCTGAGCCGCGCTCGACCGCGCGGGCGACAACGTCAACGACGATGGCGCTTGCCTTATCACCCGCCGCAGCGCCGCCCATGCCGTCGGCCACGACCCAGAGGCCCAGGTCGTCGCGCAAGGCATAGTTGTCTTCGTTGTGACGGCGCACCCGGCCAACGTCGCTGTGATGCCCAAGCGTGGCGGCCGCCGAACCGGCTGAGGATGCCCCCTCCGCCTCTTGATTTCTGCCGTTATGCGACATTACACCCCGGTCCCTCACCGCCAGTGGCCAACAGATAGTGCGAAGCATGCCGCTCAGCGGCTGGCCAAGCCTGTGCCCCTGCGCCCGCAGATCTGATCATGCGACCCTGTCTCTCCCGAATAAAGTATGGAACAGCTGAGGGATGCGGTAAAGCCACGCAGGACAACCCGACCACCGCCCGCGACCGGCCTAGGGCAGGCTGAAGCGAATTTCATCCTCGGCGGCCAGGTCGGGCTCACGCCCCAGGAAGATCCCGCCCCTTCCGGTCAGCTGGACCATCTCGCGCTTCACGTAGGCAACCTCGCCGGTCTCGTTGCGCACGTAGGTGCCGTTCGTGCTGTGATCCTTCAGGAACACCTTGCCGCGAATCGCCTGGATCGTGGCATGGCGCCGCGAAGCGTAGGAGCTGTCGACCATGAGGTCGCAATTTTCCTGCCGCCCGACGACGAACTCCGCCATCGGTTCCTCCAGGCTGAAGGTCTTGCCCCGATAGGCGATGTCCAGGCGCAGCTTGTCACTGTCCATGGCAAGCAGCGGTCCGCGAATGACGGTCGCGTTCTCATCCTCGGTCACCACTTCGTAGATGGCGACCGGATCCTTCTTGCCCTTCATCGCAGCCTTGTCGAGCCAGCGGGTCGAGCTGCGCAGCAGCGGTGAAAGCCGCACGACCGTGTCTTCGGTGATCAGAATCTCGCCGGCCTTCGCCAGGTCGGTCACCCGCGCCGCGACATTCACCGTGTCCCCGTAGAAGTCGCCGGAATCCTCAATCACCGGGCCGAAGTGGAAGCCGGCGTGGATGGAAACCTGTCCGGTCTTGTGCGCGTCGCGCATCAGGGTCGCAGCACGAAAGGCCTCATCCGGCGTCGCAAAGACGCACATCACCCCATCCCCGGACGTCTTGACCACCCGGCCGCCGGCGATACCCGCCTGGGTATCCAGAACGGTCAGACACTCAGCCGTGAGTCGGTGTGCGGTCTCGTCGCCAAAAGCCTCGTACAGCTTGGTGCTGCCGTCGATGTCGGCGAAGAGAACGGTCAGAACCTGACCGTCCTTGTCGGACCCATCTGAAGACCCGTCATTCATGAGACACATCAAGCCTTTTAAAGGGACGGCGAACGCCCATTGTCTAGCAAATCAAAGCTGCGCTGTGGACCCTTTTTCGCAGCTGCACAACAGCCCGGGGCAGACAGTCCGCAGCCTACCAGCCGCCGCGTTCGAGCCAAAGGGCCACCTGGTCGAGACGGTCATGGCCCCAGAAGACTTCGCCGTCAACAATAATAAGGGGGGAGCCAAAGACGCCTTTGGCGATTGCGGCTGCCACTTCCGTGCGCAGCTGCTGCTTGATCCCGGGATCGCGCAAAGCCGCCCGGATCGCATCGCCGTCCAGGCCCTCGGCAATGCAGACCCGCGCCACGGCCTCCGGCGAATCGATGTCCTGTCCCTTTCCGAAGGCCTCACGGTAGAGCGCTTTAGCCAGGGCGACCGCCTGCCCGGCGTCCTGATTCAGCATCCAGTAGTATGCCCGGCAGGCCGCCACCGACATGAACGGAAAACTCTCGGGAAGCGCAAAAGGCACCCCGATCAGGCGCGCCGACCGTGCGAGGTCATGGCGCGCGTAGTCGCCCTTCATGGGAATACCCAGAAGGGGCCGGCCGCCGGTTTCCTGAAAAATCGCCCCCAGGAGAATGGGGCGCCAACGGACCGACCGCCCGTGCCGCTCGGCCATCTCGTCGATGCAGGCCGCGGCCAGATATCCGTAGGGACTGGAGAAATCGAAATAGAAGTCGATGGGCTCTGGCATCAGGTCGCTTTTCCTATGGTGCTGTGCCGAAAGATCTCCGCCATACTAATCGCTTGCGACCTGGCGGGCGATGACCAGGCGCTGGATGTCCGAGGTGCCTTCGTAGATCTGGCAGACCCGCACGTCGCGATAGATGCGCTCCACCGGAAAGTCGGCGAGGTAGCCGTAACCGCCATGGATCTGAATGGCGTCGGAACAGACTTTCTCCGCCATCTCAGAGGCCTGCAGCTTGGCCATGGCCGCTTCCTTCAGGCAAGGCCGCCCGGCGTCGCGCAGCGCGGCGGCGTGCAGCACCATCAGCTCAGCCCCATGGATCTGGGTCGCCATGTCGGCCAGGCGAAAGGCTACGGCCTGATGCTCGACGATCGCAGAACCGAAAGTCTGCCGTTCTTTGGCGTAAGCCAAAGCCGCCTCATAGGCGGCCCGGGCCATGCCGACGGACTGGGCGGCAATGCCGATGCGCCCGCCCTCCAGATTTGCAAGCGCGATCTTGTAGCCCTCGCCCTCCTCGCCCAGCAACAGGTCGGGGGTCAGGCGGCAGTCCTCAAAGACAATCTGGCAGGTCTCGGAAGCCTTCTGCCCCAGCTTCTTTTCGACCGAGGCCACCCGATAACCCGGCGTATCGGTCGGCACCACAAAGGCCGACATACCGCGCTTGCCCTTTTCAGGATCGGTCACCGCAAAGACAATGGCCACACCGGCATTCTGACCGGAGGTGATGAACTGCTTCACGCCGTTCAGCACATAGTGGTTGCCGTCGCGCTTCGCCGCGGTTTTGATCGCCGCCGCGTCGGAGCCTGCTTGCGGTTCGGTCAGGCAAAATGCGCCCAGCATTTCGCCGCGTGCCATGGGCTTAAGGAAGCGTTCCTTCTGCTCCGCCGAGCCGAACTTCGCGATCGGCATGCAGCCGACCGAGTTATGAACCGACATGATGGTCGAACAGGAACCATCGCCCGCCGCGACCTCCATCAGCGCCAGCGCATAGGAGACGTGATCGGTTCCGGCACCGTCCCAATCCGGCGGCACCAACATCCCCATGAAGCCAAGTTCGCCCATGGCGGCGATGGCTTCTTTGGGAAAACGGGCCTCGCTGTCCCAGGTCGCTGCATGCGGTGCCAACTGCGCGCGCGCGAACTGGCGCGCGGTATCGCGGATCAGATTCTGTTCTTCGTTCAGAAGCATGGTTCGGCTGTTCTTACGAGCGCGGAGCGGTCCATGGGCCGGCCATGAACGTCGAAGGCTGTCTTGAAGGTGAAGGCCTTTGCTGTCGGCCCCTCGGCTTCAAGCAGCGCAACACGCTGCAGCCCATCCTCGACACTGGGAAGACTGCCGGCCGGCACCCACCAGAGCGCCATGAAGGCACCCGGCGGCTTTTCGAACCATTGCCGGCGCCGGGCCATGACCTTGGTGTGGTCTGTCTTGTAGACGTAGGCAAAGAGCGATTCCAAATCTTGCCAGACCGACATGTTGACGATGAACCTGGGGTCCGGCGATGTGAGGATATCGGTCGCATTGCCGCTTTCGCTCTGCAGCCGCCAGACGAAACCGCGGCTGCGCTCAGCCAGGGCATTGATGTCGTCGAGGCGCCTGACAAAACCGGCAATCGTCGGGTCTTCGATCGGCGCGCGGAGACGCCCGACATTGACCTGAGCCAGATGAAATTCAGTCATCGCTACCTCGCAAACCGATCACCAGTCGATTTCGCTGCCGTCGTAGTTGAAGAACTTGCCGTTATCTTCAGGCGTCAGGCCGGCTATCACCTTGCGCATGCCGGCGATGGAGTCTTCTGCAGGAATGTCTGCCGACTCACCGCCCATGTCAGTCTGTACCCAGCCCGGGTGAAAAGAGATCACGGTGAAACCCTTGGGGCCGAGATCGACGGAGAGGCCCCTGGTAACCATGTTCAAGGCCGCCTTCGAGGATCGGTAAATGTAGGAACTGCCGCTGCTGTTCGAAGCAATCGATCCCATGCGGCTGGAGATGTTGACGATGGTCTTGCCCGCGCTCTTCTCCAACACGCCGACGAAGCGCTCCACCACCCGCAGGGGGGCCATGGTGTTGACCTGCAGGACCGAAGCCCATTCCTCATAGTCGGTTTCGCCGAACCCGGTCCGCGGACCGTAGACGCCGGCGTTGTTGATCAGCAGATCAAGCGGTTCGTCGGCAAGCTCGCGCGCCAGGCTGGCAACCTTCAGGCCGTTGGTGACATCCAGCTTGTGACAGATCACATCGCCGGACAGCGCCTTCACCTTCTTCGCTTTCTCGATATTTCGCGCACAGGCATGCACACGCCAACCGTCGGCCGCGAATGAACGGACGAACTCAAGGCCGAGGCCGCGATTGGCACCGGTAATCAAAACGTTGGGCAAACTGCTCTCCCAAAAAAAGACTCCGGAAACTGCCTCAGAGCCGCACGGCGCGTGCGCCGTCCTAGGCCAGTACCGGCCCGGCATCGCGCCGGGGTCTGGCAACCAGCTCGCCGCCGCAATTGGGACAACGCGCCGCCATGGCCCGGGCGCAGACCGGGCAAAAGGTGCATTCATAGCTGCACATAAAGGCTTCCCCATCCATGGCAAGCCCTTTCTCGCAGCGCTCGCAGGCGGGTTTCATCTGCAGGGCCATAAGCCGCTCCCTCGCGGCCTAGAGAACATCACTTGGCCGGAGGAAACAACACCCCAGACCATCAACGTCAACTACTTGGTCTCGTTAAACAGTTCGCGACCGATCAGCATGCGGCGGATCTCACTGGTGCCGGCGCCGATCTCATAGAGCTTGGCGTCGCGCAGCAGACGTCCGGCCGGATAGTCGTTGATGTAGCCGTTGCCGCCCAGAGTCTGGATCGTCTCCAACGCCATCCAGGTGGCCTTTTCCGCGGCATAGAGGATCGCCCCGGCGGCGTCCTTGCGGGTCGTCTCGCCGCGGTCGCAGGCTTTGGCCACCGCATAGACATAGGCCTTGGAGGCATTCATCGTCGTATACATGTCGGCGAGCTTGCCCTGCATCAGCTGGAACTCGCCGATCGCCTGTCCGAACTGTTTACGCTCGTGGATATAGGGCACCACCAGGTCCATGCAGGACTGCATGATGCCGGTCGGTCCGGCGGCCAGAACCACACGCTCATAGTCAAGGCCGCTCATCAGCACGTTGACACCCTTACCGAGGGCGCCCAACACGTTCTCCTCCGGCACCTCGCAGTCTTCGAACAGCAGTTCGCCGGTCGGGGAGCCGCGCATGCCCAGCTTGTCGAGTTTCTGGGCGATGGAAAAACCCTTGAAGCCCTTCTCAACGAGAAAGGCCGTAATGCCGCGCGGCCCGGCGTCGGGGTCGGTCTTGGCGTAGATCACCAGGGTATCGGCTTCGTCGCAGTTGGTGATCCACATCTTGCTGCCGTTCAGCACATAGCGGTCGCCCTTTTTATCGGCGCGGGTGCGCATGCCGACCACGTCCGAACCGGCGCCCGGTTCGCTCATGGCCAGGGCGCCGACGTGCTCGCCGGAAACCAGCTTGGGCAGATAGCGGCGCTTCTGCTCTTCCGTACCGTTGCGGTGGATCTGGTTGACGCAGAGATTCGAGTGGGCGCCATAGCTGAGGCCGACGGAAGCCGAGGCACGGCTCACCTCCTCCATCGCGACGCAGTGCTCCAGATAGCCCATACCGCTGCCGCCGTATTCTTCGCCCACCGTCATGCCATGCAGACCGAGCGCGCCCATCTTGGGCCAGAGTTGGCGTGGAAAGCTGTCGCTGCGATCGATTTCCGCCGCCAGCGGCGCGATCTCCTCCGAAGCGAAACTCATCACCGTATCGCGCAGCATATCGGCGGTCTCACCGAGGTCGAAGTTAAGGCTGGGAAGCTGATTGGGAATCATGGACCTGCCGCTCATCTGGTTCCTGTCGGCCCCAGTCTAAGCCGCCGGACCGTGGCCCGAAAGGATCAATGGCCGCTGCCACATCTGTGCCTAACCCGCTGCCGGCATGTCGGCGCGGCCCTGCAGGCACATCAGGGTCTGCAGCATATGGGCGCAGGCTTTCGCCTTGCCGTCCTTCACCACGATCACCTCGGCCTCGGTGACGGTCAGGGTCCGGCCGGGCTTGATGACCCGGCCGACGGCGCGCAGCAGATCCCCGTCAGCCGGGGCCAGCAGGTTCATCTTGAACTCCACCGTCAGCACCGAGGCATCGGCCGGAAACAGGCTGAAGCCAGCATAGCCGCCGGCGGAATCAGCGATGGTGCTGGTGACGCCGGCATGGAAAAACCCGTGCTGCTGGCAAAGATCCGGGCGGAACGGCAGCTCGATTTCCACCTCCCCCGGATCAACCCGGGTCAGCCGCGCGCCCATCAGATCCATGATGCTCTGGCGGCCGAAACTGTCGCGGACCCGCGCGGCAAAGCCCGCGTCCCTGGGCTTGAACTCAGGCATCTTGAATTCAGGCATTCCGGAAAAGTCCCCTTCTGCGCAGCCCGCTGCCGCACCCTCGCCTCACGCTAATCTGTACCATAACCGTCTCAGACGGGTTGCGAAGCCCCCCTCTGACGCGCGATATTGCCGGTCTTCGGAGCGGCGGCGGGGCGAAGCCGCGCAGCCGGCCTGTTTGGATCGAGGGATATGACGCAGCGTATACGCACCTTTGGCATAGTACTGGCCCTGGCGGCCGTGGGACTGACAGCCGCCTGCGAGTCGGCCGCCGAGCGGGCCGCCCGTGAAGAGCGGGAGGCCTATATCGAGACCCTCAATGTCGAGGAATTGAAGGAAAACCTCAACACGGTGAACCCCGATCCCTACGATCCGAAGAAATTTCAGAGACGAAAGCAACGGATAAAGAACAACTGATCGCCGCCGGACCGCCCGTTGGCCCGTCCGTTAGTCTCCGCCCGCTACAGCAGGAAAACAGTCGCCAGGCCAAGAAAAGCAAAGAATCCGATCACGTCCGTCACCGTGGTCAGAAGCACACTGGAAGCGACCGCCGGATCGACCCCCAGCTTTTCCAGGCCGAGCGGCACCAAAGCGCCTGAAAGCGCCGCAACCACCAGATTGATCACCATGGCCGCGCCGATGATCACCCCGATCATGGGCGCGTCGAACCAGAGCCATGCCAGGGCACCGGCCAGGACGGCGAACATCAAGCCATTGGCCAGACCGACCAGAACCTCCTTGCCGACGAAACGCCAGGCATTGCCGGCAGAGAGATCGCGCATGGCCAGGGCGCGCACGGCCACGGTCAGGGTCTGGGTTCCGGCGTTGCCGCCCATTGACGCCACGATAGGCATCAGAACCGCCAGGGCAACGACCCGCTCGATGGTCTCCTCGAATACGGCAATAACGATTGAGGCCGCCACCGCAGTGAAGAGGTTGATCAGCAGCCAGGAGAAACGCGAACGCGTGGTATCCAGGACCGCACTGTAAAGATCGGTCTCCTTCACGCCAGCCAGCTTCAGCAAATCCTCTTCCGCTTCTTCGTCAATAATGTGGACCACGTCGTCGACGGTCACCACACCGACCAGCCGCCCGCCGGGATCGACCACCGGCGCCGATACAAGACCGTACTGCCGGAAGAGGTAGGCGACCTCTTCCTGGTCCATCTCAATCGGCACGACCTTCATGTCATCGGTCATGATGTCGGTCAGAGGCACCGGCCGTTTGGTGCGCATCGCCCGGCTGAGCGGAACGAAGCCGATCGGCTGGTGCTTGGGATCGACGATGTAGAGGTCGTAGAAATCGTCGGGCAGGTCCTTGGCCGCGCGCATGTAATCGATGGTCTGGCCGACCGTCCAGCTGGAAGGCACCGCCAGAAGCTCGCGCTGCATAATGCGGCCGGCAGAGTCTTCAGGAAAGCTTAGGCTTTCCTCCAGCACCAAGCGGTCCGCCCGCGGCAGGGCTTCAAGGACCTCGCGCTGCGCGTCCTCGTCAAGGTCCTCGAAGATGTCCACCGCATCGTCGCTGTCCATGTCGGAAAGCGAGTCCGCCAACTGGCGCGGCTCCATCGCCTCGATCAGCTCTTCTCTCAAAGAGCTGTCGAGGTGGGTCAGAACCTCGAGATCGAAGTCGTTTCCGAGGAACTCGATCAACCGCGGGCGATCGTCGCGGTCAAGATGCTCCAGCAGATCGGCAAGGTCGGCTTCGTGCAGGTCGATGACAAGCCGGTGTACCTTGCGTTCCTTACCCGCCGCCAGCGCCTTGGCTACCTTGCGGACCAGTTCCGCTGAAATACCGTAGCTGTCCGGCTGAACCTCAGGCAGCCAGGGGTCGCTGTCGTCATGTTCGGGCGGCGTCTCTGCCATGGGCGGCTACTCTTCGATCGAACGATCCTGTGCGTCGGCAACTGCGATCGCGCTCATGTTCACAATACCACGGGCGGTGACCGAAGGGGTAAGGATGTGGGCCGGTGCCGACATGCCGATGAGGATCGGTCCGACCGAGAGGCCCTCGCCCAAGGCTTTCACCATGTTGAAGGCAATGTTCGCGGCGTCCAGCGTCGGCATAACCAACAGGTTCGCGGTGCCCTTCAGCTTGGAATTGGGGAAAACGTTCTCGCGGATGGTCTCCGAAAGGGCCGCATCGGCATGCATCTCGCCTTCGACCTCCAGGTCCGGATAGTCGCGTTGCAGAATTTCCAGGGCGCTGCGCATCTTCTTCGCCGAAGCGGTGTCACCGGAGCCAAAGTTGGAATGGGACAACAGCGCCACCTTCGGCTGCAGTCCGAAGCGGCGGATATGTTGGGATGCCAGCACGGTCATCTCCACCAGTTCGCGCGCCGTCGGATCGGGCGTGACGTAGGTATCGACAATAAAGAAAGAACCGCTCGGCAGAATCACCAGGCTGATGGCCGAACAATCCTCCGTATCCTCCGCTTTGCCGATCACGCCGGTCACATGGTCGAGGTGGCGTTTGTAGCGGCCTGTCGTCCCGCAGATCATGGCATCGGCATCGCCGAGTTTCACCGCCAGGGCGGCGATCACCGAGGGGCGGGTGCGCACGATCTCCCGCGCCGCCTCCGGCGACACACCCTTGCGTTCCATCAGCTCGTGATACTTCTGCCAGTAGGTGCGAAAGCGCGGATCGTCCTGCGGATTGATCAGCGGCACATCCTCACCCGGCCTGAGGCGCAGGCCGAGGCGCTTGGCGCGCACCTCGACCACTTCCGGGCGACCCACCAGGATCGGCTGTGCCAGCCCCTCGTCGATCACCACCTGGACGGCGCGCAGAACCCGCTCGTCCTCGCCCTCGGCGTAGATCACCCGCTTGGGGTTCTCTTTGGCGCGCTGGAAGATCGGCTTCATGATCAGGCCTGAGCGGAAAACGAAGCGCTGCAGGTTCTGGCAGTAGGCCTCGAAATCCTCGATCGGCCGCGTCGCCACGCCGCTGTCCATAGCCGCGCGTGCCACCGCAGGGGCAATCTCCAAGATCAAGCGCGGATCGAAGGGGCTGGGAATCAGATAATCGGCCCCGAAGCTGCGCCCCTCGCCGCCCATCGCCTTGGCCACGACCTCGCTCTGCTCCTTCATGGCCAGATCGGCGATGGCCCTGACGCAGGCCAGCTTCATCTCTTCGTTGATCGTTGTCGCCCCGACATCCAGGGCGCCGCGGAAGATGTAGGGAAAGCAGAGAACGTTGTTCACCTGATTGGGAAAGTCGGATCGGCCGGTGGCAATGATCGCATCGGGCCGGGCCTCCTTGGCCTCCTCCGGCATGATCTCCGGCGTCGGATTGGCCAGCGCCATGATGATCGGCTTCTCGGCCATCTGCTTCACCATCTCCGGCTTCAGAACGCCGGGGGCGGAAAGCCCCATGAAGACATCGGCCCCGGCGATCACGTCGCCCAGGCCGCGCGCCTCGGTGGGCTGGGCGTAGATGGACTTCCATTGGTCCATCTGCTCCTCGCGGCCTTCGTAGACCACACCCAGAATGTCGGTTACCCAGATGTTCTCGCGCTTGACGCCCAGGGAGACCAGTTGGTTGAGACAGGCGAGCGCCGCCGCCCCGGCACCGGAGGTGACCAGCTTCACATCGCCGATGTCCTTGCCGACCAGACGCAGGCCGTTGTAGATCGCCGCGGCCACGATGATCGCGGTGCCGTGCTGGTCGTCATGAAACACCGGGATGTTCATGCGCTCACGCAGAGCCGCCTCGATCACGAAGCACTCCGGCGCTTTGATGTCTTCCAGATTGATGCCGCCGAAGGTCGGCTCCAGCGCCGCCACCACGTCGATGAAGCGATCCGGATCAAGGGCATCCACTTCGATATCGAACACATCGATACCGGCGAATTTCTTGAAGAGGACCGCCTTGCCCTCCATCACCGGCTTGGAAGCCAGCGGGCCGATCGCACCGAGACCGAGAACCGCCGTCCCGTTGGTCACCACCCCCACGAGGTTGCCGCGGGCGGTCAGCGAGGAGGCTTCGGCAGGATCTTCGACGATGGCGTCGCAGGCGGCGGCCACACCGGGCGAATAGGCCAAGGCCAGGTCGCGTTGGGTACTCAGGGGCTTGGTGGCAGAGATCTCCAGCTTGCCCGGCTTTGGCTCGCGGTGATAGGCCAAGGCCGCTTCGCGAAGATCTTTTGCCATGCTGTCCCCCATCTCTGTTTTCTTCTTTTTGCCCGCCGCAGGCCAGGCTGCAAACCCAGGCGAATGGTGTACGACGGTCAGAAGATGACCGCCGCTGCGCCCGAGCGCAAGAGCCTAAGGCCCCCCGCCGGATAGCGAAACCGATGGTAATTCCGCCGCCAGTGGCTATCTTCTGCGGTCATGGATGCTTCGGCCGCAAAACTGGTAACACCGCAGGACCCCGCCCCGCTGGAATGGCGGGTCGAGCCGGGGCTGACCGCCTATCCCGATGCGGTGGCCGTCATGGAGCGGCGCGTTGCGGCGATCCGCGACCAGGGCGCGCCGGAGCTGATCTGGCTGGTCGAACACCCGCCGCTCTACACCGCCGGCACCTCGGCCCGCAACGAGGACCTGCTCGCGCCGGACCGCTTCCCCGTCTTCAAGACCGGGCGCGGCGGCGAGTTCACCTATCACGGGCCCGGCCAGCGCGTCGTCTACGTGATGCTGGACCTGAAGCGCCGGGGCCCCGATCTGCGCCACTTCGTCCACGACATGGAAGAATGGATCATCCGCAGCCTGGCGAGTTTCGCCGTCACCGGGGAACGGCGCGAGGGCCGCGTCGGTATCTGGGTTGCGCGCAACGACGGAGCGCTGGGGCCGCGCGAGGACAAGATCGCCGCCATCGGTGTGCGCATCCGCCGCTGGGTGACCTACCACGGCCTCGCCATCAACGTGGAGCCGGATCTGGAGCACTTCAGCGGCATCGTCCCCTGCGGCATCGCCGAACATGGCGTGACCTCACTGGTCGACCTGGGCTTGCCGGTGACCATGGCCGATCTGGATGCGGCGCTGCGCGGCAGCTTCGAGGGGATCTTCGGCCCGGTTCAGAACGTCGATCCGGTGGTGGTCAGGAAAGCCTGAACCGCAACGCCGACCAGCAGCGAACCGGCCAGTGCCACCGCCAGATACCAGAAGAAGACGGCGCGGCGCACCACCGCATAGACCGCCATGGCGGCCGGCAGGCTGGTAACGCCGCCGGCGATGAGAAAGGTGAAGGCCGCGCCGGGCGCCATGCCCATGGCCATCAGCTCGCCGATCAGGGGGATTGCGGCAAAACCGTTCAGATAGGCGGGAACGCCGACCACCACGGCCAGGGGGATCGCCTGCCAGCCGTCGCCACCCAGGGTGCTGGCGACAAGGCTGGCAGGGATCCAGGCCACCATCAGGCTTTCCAGGGCGAAAGCCAGCAGCAGCCACTTGCTGAGGAACAGGGTCGTCGAACGCGCCTCGGCAACAAAGGTCGCGCGGCGCGGCGCCTCATCCCAAAAGGCCCAGCGCAGGCTTCCCTCCGGCAGGCTGGGGGTGCCGCAACCACCGCAACCGATCGCCGCTTTCAAAGGATCGGCAAAAAGGCCGGCCCGCTGGAGGCCCTGGGTGGCAAAGCCCGCAGCAAGCCCCAGGCCCATGGCCGCCAGGGTCTTGGTGAGGGTGAAAGGCAGACCGAGAGTCGCCGCCATAAGGATGAATTGCTCGGGGTCCATCAACGGCGAGGCGACACAGAAAGCCAGCACCGGGGCCAGCGGCACGCGGGCCAGCAAGAGCGCCGCCATCAGCGGCACCACCCCGCAGGAACAGAAAGGTGAAACCGCCCCGGCGAGCGAAGCGATGACGATCGCCGTGGTCGCCGAGCGGCTGGCCACCCCGGCGATCAGGCTGTCGGCGCCGGCGGCCTTCAGCGAGGCGGCCAGGGCGACCGAGAGCAGGAGGAAGGGCAGCAGCCAGAAAAAGGCGTCCAGCATGAAAGCCAGGCTGTCGACCGCCTGGCTCGGAACCGCCAGCGCCAGGCCTGCAAAGAGCAGCAGCAGCGCCAGCCAGACGCGGTCGATGCGCCGGACGAAACCGTCGGCGCCAAATACCGCACCGGACATGGCGGAAACAAGGCTGGTCATCTGATCACTCCTTCCAGGATTTAGCTTCGACCCTTCCGGGATCTTCGAATTATTTCATCAAAAAAAGAGCGCAAACCCGAAAGCTCAGCCCGCCTCGCGCGTCTTATCTTCCTCTGATGGCTTGTCCACCAGCATGCAGCACTCCGCCGTCAGGAAATCGATCAAACCGTCCATCAAGCCAAACTCAGGGCGGCAGATGAGCTGGCGCCCCTGCCTTTCCTGCGCCACCAGCCCGACGTTCACCAGATGGGCGATATGGTGCGACAGGGTCGAGGCCGGCACCCCCAGGTGCTCCTGGATCTCCCCGACCGGCAAGCCTTCCGGCCCGGCCCGCACCAGCAGGCGAAAGACCTCCAGGCGGATCGGATGGCCGAGTTTCTCAAGGCAGCGGGCAGCCTGATTCAATTCCATCCTCAAACCCTACGCCGGGGGAGACAAGGAGTCAACGATATTTCTAGAATTATAGAAATGACCAGAAAAGCGGTATTCGACGACGCTTACTGGTTCCCTGAAAGAGCCCGGCGGGTCTCGGCGATCTCGCTGCTCAGGGCATAAGCCACCGAGTATTTGAAGATATTGCGGACGTAGATAACGGGCTCGCGGCTGATCACCCTGCCGGCGGCGATCTCCACATTGTCGAACCAGATATCGGGGTCCAACCCCATCTTCGCGGCCCGCTTGCGCGCCCGCGCGATATTGCCCGGCCCTGCGTTGTAAGAGGCGAAGGAAAGCAAGACCCGATCCAGCGGCGCGATCTCATCGCCGGAAAAATACCGGTCTCTCAAAAACCGCAGGTACTTCACGCCAGCGTGGACATTGTTCTCGGCCAAGGTGATATCCGGAATACCAACATTCGGGTCCCGGGCTGTCGTGGGCAGCAACTGCATGATGCCGATGGCGCCGGCAGAACTGCGCTTCGACTGATCGAGACCGGATTCCTGAAAACCCTGGGCGAGGATCATGATCCAGTCGAAATCATACTGGCCGGCATAGTCACGGATCAGCGTCGCCACTTCCAGGGACCTCGCACGGGCCTCGCGGGAGTCGACCCGCTGAACCCAGTCGGATGATTTCAGATAACGCTTGTCCAGGATGTTGCCCAGCAGCGTGCCCTTACGGACGGTCGCCACGAAACCATTGATCAGCGTCAACATCTCCGGCGAGTCCTTGCGCAGGGCCCAGGCGATCTGTCCTCCGTCGGCCAGCACCAAGCCGTCGTGCAGTACGATTTTGTCGAAGACCTGCGCCCAGAGGCCCGCCTTGTGGTCATCGACCGCGATGGCCTCAATGATGCCCGCCTGCACCATCTCCAACAAATCGTGATCTTCCAGCGCTTCGTCCATTTCGATGATCGGGATCGCCTGCTTGCCGTCTGCTTCCCGCGCGGCATTGAGGGCGGTGACATGACCGTAGTAGCTGCTGGAGCGTCGCAGATGCAGACCGACCTCGGCCAGGTCGTCAAAGCTGGCGATTGCACCGGCCGCCGGCCCGGAGACGATGATTTCAGCGACCCCTTTGCGCGTCGGGTTGGAGAACGCGACGATGTCCTCGCGTTCCGGTGTAACCGTCAGATTTGCCGCGGCGATGTCGGCCTGCCCCTCAATCACCGCCGGCAACAGCCGGTCGCGCGCCAAGGGCATCAAAACGACATCGACCCGCGCCTTCAGCTTCTTGCGCAGATAAGCCTCGAGTTCGCGCTCGATCTCCGCCGCCACACCGATCCGCGCTTCACCGTCAAAGGCCAGGAAAAGGGGATTGTGCGGGATCGCCATGCGCAGGAAGCCGCGCGCCTTTATGCCCGCGAGGTCGCCGGTCCAAGGCTTCAGTGCGGCCTCGACAAGCGCGTCCGGGTCGCCCTCGGCATCGGCCAGGGCAGTACCGCAAGGGTGCAGATGCACCACGAGCAAAGCGACAATCAACAGCCGACATCGTCTCATTATGCTCTCCAGCATCCTCAAGCGCGCGCCAAGAAAACCACTTCAAGCCGTTGTCTTTACAACGAAACCCGGTTCAACTTTGTCATCATACACGGAACTGTCCACGGTGGTCACGCGGGCCCTATCCGGCCCTTGCCAACAGGCTTGGAGCATGGCCTCCACCTTTTTCGCATCGCCGGAAAAGACCGCCTCGACGCTGCCGTCGCGCCGGTTGCGCACCCAGCCGTCCAGGCCGAACGATGCCGCAGCTTGGCGTGTCCAGCCACGAAACCAGACCCCCTGCACCCGGCCGGAGATCACGACGTGCAGAGCCTTGGTCACGGCCGTTCCCCCGCCGCGTTCTCTCGTCCGGACAGGTCAGGGTAAAGGGCGGCAAAGGCAATGACCACGGCGTGCCGCGCCCGCTCCTCCCAGAGGTCGCGGCGCATCCACTGGTCTTCGACGGTGAAGCTGGCCTTGCCCGGGTTCTCGTGTACCAGCCGATTGCGCAGAGCGCGCAGCCATTTCCAGTCGCCTTCGCCGACACCCTCGGGCCGCGCGGCCCGGTGGCTGCTCTGTGCCTCAGCAATGGCATAGGCCAAGATCACCGCCGCGGCCCAGGCCCCGCTGCAGAACACGGCCTGAAGGTCGATGATCAAGGCGCAGGCCTGCTCGCTGGGCGCCGGTGCCCCGGCTTTGGCGCGCTGCGCCTCCTGCTCTTCGAACCAGGCGCGCCGCTCATCCCACAAAAGTTCTGAGGGGCGTTCAAGCTGATCCACAGCCCGTGCCCGGCTCTAATCGAATTCGAGGATCGCCTGATCGACCGCCAGGCTTTCTCCCGGCCCGGCGTGGACCTTGGCGACCCTGCCGTCGCGTGCGGCGCGCAGGATGTTCTCCATCTTCATCGCCTCCACCACCGCCAATTCCTCGCCGGCCTTCACGGCCTGCCCCTCTTCGACCGCCAGCGACATCAGCAGGCCCGGCATGGGCGACAGCAGGAATCGCGACAGATCGGGCGGCTCCTTCACCGGCATCAGGGCGGCCAGGGCGGCGGCGCGCGGTGCCAGGACAAGGGCCTCGACCACGATGCCGGCATGGCTGAGGCGTAGCGCCGGGCCACGCCGTTCGACCTGCACCGTCACCGGACGGCCGTCTATGAAACAGGCCGTCACCAGATCGCCCAGGCGTCCTTCGACCTCGATTAACAAGGCGGCTTCGCCATGCGTGACGCGATAGGCGCCTTCGACCGGGGTCACCCGGCGGGGATGCTGATCCTGGCCGAGCATCACGACCCAGTCCCCCGGCTTGGCCGGATCAAAGTCCGGCACCCCGTCCATCTGGCCGGAGATGGCGGCTTCCTGGCCGGCCCGGCGGTGCTGCAGGATAGCGGCAATGCCGATCATCGCCTCCAAGGTCTCAGGGGCGGCAACGGCGCCCTGGAACCCATCGGGGAACTCCTCGGCGATGAAATTGGTCGAGATGTCGCCGGCCCTGAACCGCGGATTGGTCATCACCGCGGTCAGGAAAGCGATGTTGTGGTTGATGCCGCGCACGCAGTAGGCATCCAGGGCCGCCTGCATGGCATTGATCGCAGCGGCGCGGTCCGGACCGTGGGTCACCAGCTTGGCGATCATGGGATCGTAGAACATGGAGATCTCCGAGCCCTCCTCGACACCGCTGTCGATGCGCACGGTGATGCCGCCCTCTTCCGGCTGAACCGGCTCGCGGTAACGCACCAGACGGCCGATGGAGGGCATGAAGTCGCGCAGCGGGTCTTCGGCGTAGACCCGCGTCTCGACAGCCCAGCCGTTCAACTGGACGTCCTCCTGGGCAAAGGCCAGCGGCTCGCCCGCCGCCACCCGGATCATCCACTCCACCAGATCGAGCCCGGTGATCAGTTCGGTTACCGGATGTTCAACCTGAATTCTCGTATTCATTTCAAGAAAATAGAAGTTCTTCTTATTATCGACAATGAACTCAACCGTACCGGCGGAGCGATAGTCGACCGCCGCCGCCAGGGCCACCGCCTCGGCCCCCATGGCGGCACGGGTCTTGGGGTCCAGGAAGGGCGACGGCGCCTCTTCCACCACCTTTTGATGACGGCGCTGGATCGAGCATTCGCGCTCGCCCAGATGCAGGGTGTTGCCATGGGCATCGGCCAATACCTGGATTTCGATATGGCGCGGCTGCTCGATGAACTTCTCGATGAAAACGCGCTCGTCGCCGAAGCTGGAGCGGGCCTCGTTGCGGGCGGAGCGCAGACCTTCGCGCACTTCGGCCTCGGAGGCCGCGACCCGCATGCCCTTGCCGCCACCGCCGGCCGAGGCCTTGATCATCACCGGATAGCCGATCTCCCCGGCGACCTTGACCGCCTCTTCCTCGTCCTCGATGGCATCGGGATGGCCGGGAACCGTGCTGACCTTGGCCGCCGCCGCGAGCTTCTTCGAGGTGATCTTGTCACCCATGGCGCCGATGGCCTTCACCGGCGGGCCGATAAAGATCAGGCCGGCAGCCTCCAGGGCCTCGACGAAAGCGGCGTTCTCCGACAGGAAACCGAAACCCGGGTGCACCGCCTCGGCGCCGGTTTCCTTGGCCGCGGCGATGATCTTGTCCATCACCAGGTAGCTCTCGGCCGCCGCGGCGGGGCCGATGGCAACCGCCTCGTCGGCCTGGCGTACGTGCAGGGCGTCGGCGTCCGCTGCGGAGTAGACCGCAACGGTCTGAATGCCCAGGCGTTTACAGGTCTTGATGATGCGGCAGGCGATCTCGCCGCGGTTGGCAATCAGGATCTTCTTGAACATCCGCCCCTATCGCGTCGGCTTGTTGAAGTCCGGATCGAAGCCCGGACAAGCGACACCCTGTTGTTTTGCTGTTTTGTTACCTCTGGATATGTACTTGTTTTGCGGCTGGTGTTGCAATCCGCTTGGCGGTCGCGCCGTTGCTCTAGGCACGCCCGGGAGGTGGCGCGATGGCAATGTAGCCGGGCAGAGCCGCCAGCCTGTCCAGCCAGCCATTGATCGCGCCATAGCAAGAAAGGTCGAAGTCTCCGTGGGCGGCGACATGGGTATAGGCGTAAAGCGCAATGTCGGCGATGCTCGGGCTTTCAGCGACAAACCAAGGCCGTTCCATCAACGCACGCTCCATGACATCCAGGGCGGCGTAGCCCTTCTCCTCACGCTCGGCCCAGCCGGGCTCACTTTCGCGCGTCCTGCCTTGATACTTTCGCCAGAACCGCAGCACGGCGATATAGGGCTCGTGGCTGTATTGCTCGAAGAACATCCACTGCAGCGCCCGCGCCCGCCCGAGGCGATCCTCAGGCAGGAAGGGCGTGCCCTCGGCCAGGTAAAACAGGATGGCATTGGATTCCGGCAGGAGGCTGCCGTCATCCAGTTCCAGCAGCGGGATACGGCCGTTGGGGTTTTTGGCCAAAAACCCCGGTTTGCGGGTGTCGCCTGATAGAACGTTGACCTCGACCAGATCGTAAGGAAGGCCAAGAAAACTCAATAATAACTGCACTTTATAGCAGTTTCCTGACGATGAATCGGCGTAGAGTTTCACGAACGATCTCTCCTCTGAGGTCACGGCGACTTCATCTCACCCGGCATTCGGACAATCGCCCCGCCAAGCTCAAAGCGGCAGGTTGTCGTGCTTTTTCCAGGGGTTTTCCAACTGCTTGTCGCGCAGCATGGCGAGCGCCCGGCAGAGCCGCCGCCGGGTGCCGTGCGGCATGATCACGTCGTCGATGAAACCGCGGGAAGCGGCGACAAAGGGGTTGGCGAACTTCTGGCGGTATTCCTCGGTGCGCGCAGCGATCTTGTCGGCATCGCCGATGTCGCCGCGGAAGATGATCTCCACCGCGCCCTTGGGGCCCATGACGGCGATCTCCGCCGTCGGCCAGGCATAGTTCACATCGCCGCGCAGATGCTTGGAGGCCATCACGTCATAGGCCCCGCCATAGGCCTTGCGGGTGATGACGGTGACCTTGGGTACAGTGGCCTCGGCATAAGCAAACAACAGCTTGGCGCCGTGCTTGATGATGCCGCCGAACTCCTGGGAGGTGCCCGGCAGGAAACCCGGCACATCGACGAAGGTGACGATGGGGATATTAAAACAGTCGCAGAAGCGCACGAAGCGCGCCGCCTTGATGGAGGAAGCGATATCCAGACAGCCGGCCAGCACCATCGGCTGGTTGGCGACAAAGCCCACCGTCTGGCCCTCCATGCGGCCGAAACCGGTAAGGATGTTGCCGGCGTAGGTCGGCTGCAGTTCGAAGAAATCGCCGTCGTCGACGACCTTCTCGATCAGCTCCTTCATGTCGTAGGGTTTGCTGGGATCGGCGGGAACGAGACTGTCGAGCGAGGATTCCTCCCGGGCGGCGGGGTCGTCGGTCGGCCGCCAGGGCGGCGCTTCGCGGTTGGAGGCCGGCAGGAAATCGGCAAAGCGTCGCAATTCGAGCAGCGCCTCGACATCGTTTTCAAAGGCCAGATCGGCCACGCCCGACTTGGTGGTGTGGGTGGTGGCACCGCCCAGCGCCTCGGCCGAAACCTCTTCGTGGGTCACGGTCTTCACCACGTCGGGGCCGGTGACAAACATGTAGGAGCTGTCCTTCACCATAAAGATGAAGTCGGTCATGGCCGGCGAGTAGACCGCACCACCGGCGCAGGGCCCCATGATCATGGAGATCTGCGGCACCACACCGGAAGCCAGCACGTTGCGCTGGAACACCTCCGCATAGCCGGCCAGCGAGGCCACGCCTTCTTGAATGCGGGCGCCGCCGGAATCGTTGATCCCGATCACCGGTGCGCCCACCAGCAGCGCTTTATCCATTACCTTGCAGATCTTCTCGGCATGCGCCTCGGACAGCGACCCGCCGAACACGGTAAAGTCCTGGCAGAAGACGAAGACCAGCCGGCCATTGATGGTGCCGTGCCCGGTAACGACACCGTCCCCGGCGACCGTCTGGCTTTCCATGCCGAAATCGCTGCAGCGATGCTCGACGAACATGTCCCACTCTTCGAAGGAGCCTTCATCGAGCAGGATCTCCAGCCGTTCGCGCGCCGTCAGCTTGCCTTTTGCGTGCTGCGAGTCGATGCGCCGCTGGCCGCCGCCAATCGCCGCCTGATCCCGTTTGGCCTGAAGCTGCTGAAGGATGTCCTGCATCGTCGTTGTCGTCCCCTGCCCTAAGAAACTGGCCACCCGCTGCCGGTGGATATATCCGCAAAAGCTGATAGCACGTGCCAGGAGGCAGCACCACTGCCGAGCCTCCGGCTGGCCCGCCCCGCCTGGGTTAAGTCTGAACAAATTGATTAGTATTAGCCGATTGTTAACGACGTCTGGATAGAAACGAATGAGGAAACCATCCCCAGACACCGAAACCGCTTCAGCAGGGACACCCTATGTCAGCCAGTCACGCCCGCACCGCAGCAAACGTTAAGAGTAATGAAAATGCGGGGCAGGAACCCGCCGGCGGGATCGCCGAGCAGATCGAGGCGCTGCGCAGCGAGGTGGAAAATGTCGCCAACATGGCCGGGCAGATCGAAGCGATCGCCAAGCAGACCAACCTGCTGGCCCTGAACGCCACCATCGAAGCGGCGCGCGCCGGTGAAGCCGGCAAGGGGTTTGCCGTGGTTGCCGGCGAGGTGAAGCAGCTGGCGGGGCAGACCAGCAAGGCGACCAACCAGATCGGCGATATCGTGGGCAGCCTGACCCACCGGATCAATCAGCTGTCGAAACTCAACGAAGACGCCGAACGCCAGCCGGCCCCGGTTCACGTCGCCCCCCAGCCCACCACACCTGAGCGGACCGCAGCGCCCAAACCGGCGGCGCGGCCAACCAGGGCGAAGGCAAGCGCGCCGGCCAGGGCATCAAAGCCTGCGCCTGTGGTCAGCGGCCCGCTTTCGGCCGCAGAGATCAAGCTGGTGCAGGAAACCTTTGCTTTGGTCGAGCCCATCGCCGATGACGCCGCAGCCCTGTTCTACGGCAGGCTGTTCGAGATCGACCCCAGCACCAAGCCGCTTTTCAAAGGTGACATGACCGAGCAGGGCCGCAAGCTCATGGCCGTGCTGAAGACTGCGGTCTCAAGCCTCGAGAAACTCGACAAGCTGGTACCGGCGGTCAAGGTAATGGGCCAGCGCCACCATGCTTACGGCGTCGAGTTGAAGCACTACACGAGCGTCGCCGAGGCGCTGCTCTGGACTCTCCAGCAGGGCCTGCAGGACGCCTATACGCCAGCGGTCGAGGCGGCCTGGGCCAAGACCTACGGCACCCTGGCAGAAGTCATGATGACAGGCGCGCAGGAGCCGCCGGCCACGCGGGACGTCTAGGGATCCGATCGAGACCGGAAAGCGCGCCCGCGTCCACATCAACCGCCTGGCGTCTGAGCAGCTTCTAGGAAGCAGCAACACCCTCGCCGCATCGCAGCAGTTCCAGAAACCGCTCCGCCGACAGCAGCTCCTGGCGCAGATTCTCGCGCCGTGCCGCCGCCTCGGCGTCCTCGCCCCAACGCCGTGCCTGGTAGGTATCGTCCAGCTGCGACACGGCATGGGCCTGATCGGCATCCAGCCTACCATGCGACAGGGCCAGGCCGATAATCAGGGAGCCAGCCGCCTGTACTGCTGCCGCAAGCCCGGTCAAGGCCATACCCTGGTGATCGGCCACGGCTTGCTTCAGGGCCGCCAAGCTGGCCGCCGGCTGTTCCTGCGAAACGACCCCGCCGGTTTTCAGAAGCGGTGCCGCGAAACGATCAGCCGCCCAATCCAGCAGCGGCTGCCAGTGCTGTTGCTGCAGGCCCAGCAGTTCGCCCACCTCATCGGTCCAGTAGCAGATCAGGTCATGGCCGCCATAGTCCGCCAGATCCGCGACGATCCTGTCGCGCTGCGGAACAACGATATCGATTGCCGTGCAGGTGAGACTGTTGAGCGGCATAAGCGCCGGATCGACTTCTTCATCCTGCGCCTGCCATTCCTCGGCGATAGCCTGAGCGAGCGGCTGCGACAACACCACCAGAGGCGCCTTGGCCGGCGTGCGGACAGGCCGCCCGTCAAGCAGCACCTGAAAACCCGGGGCATCGCCGGCATCGGCGCCCGCCGTGGCCGTCTTGTAGAAACGCTTGATCTTTTGCATGAAGTAAACCGAAAAATCAGTTACCGAACAGGTTCTTAAGGCCTTCTCCGATATCCTCGATCACACCTGTGGGTGACGGCTCTTCGGTCGCCTGGCCCGGCGCAGCGCCGCCGGCAGGCTGGACCTCGGAGTTGGCCGGATCAGAGTTAGCCGGGCCGGATTGGGCCAGGCCGATGGCCGTCAGCGCCTCGCCGCAAAGGGTCTGATCGCCGCCGATCTTGCCGATCAGCGGACCGGTTCCGACCAGCCCCCCCAGGGTATCGACCGCACCGGCGACAATGTTCCCGCTGGTCTCGGCCACCGTCCCGACTGTCCCCACCACATTCACCGCCGCCCCGATCGCGTCGGGGACGATGCTGGGGTCCTCCATCGGGCCGATGACCTTGAACGGCACCGCCAGGCTCGCCAGGCTCGGTTCGCTGGTCTCGGTGTCGAAGGTCAGGCTGACCCTTTCAGCCTCCAGGTCGATACCGCCGCGCCCGGCAATGGCGAAGGTTCCGGTATCCATCACCAGCGCGCGGCTCTTGGCCTGGCCCGCCACAATATCGAAACGCCCGATGATACAGTCCAGATTGGCCTGATCAGCCGTTCCGAACAGCGGACCGGTAATGTTACTGAGGCCGGCGCTGAAGAAGCTGAGCAGGGCATTGTCGATGGTCCCGTCCTGAGAGACCGCCTGGACATGTCCGTCGAGGCTGGATGCCAGGGCATGGGCGCTGCCGCCCTTGCCCGACAAGGCAACGTCCAGCGCCAAGGGCCCACCGACCCGGTCGCTGATTTCAGCGGCCTGCAGCAACTCCCCGAAATCCATGCCCTCGCCTTGCAGCACCAGGTCCACGACAGCCGGCTCCCGCCGGGCATCCAGGCTGCCGCGGCCAGTCAGCGTGCCGCCGGCCAAGACCGCCTGCATCGGCTCAACCTGCAGCCGGCCTTCTTTCAGGTGCGCGGAGAGCTTTACGTCATTCAGAATGACCCGCGGCGTCGCCCGCAGTTCCCCAGCGCTGAGCGCCAGTTCGCCGTCCAGGGCGGCGAGCCCATCGAGCGCCAACGGCTCTTTCGAGAAGATCCGGCCACCCTTCTCTCCGCTTTGCTCCGCCTTCTCTTGATCGTTAGGGGCCGACGATTCCGTCGGCGGCGCAAAGTCCGCCATATCCAGGGTCTTGGCGGCCAGATCAGCGGTCACAACCGGGCGCTTGCCACTGAGATCAAGCGTACCGGCGCCGGCCAGATCGCTGCCGCCGACCTGCGCCGTTAATCCAGAAAAATCAATGAGATTCCCATTAATGTTGACATCGCTTGTCAACTTATAGGGCCCCAGGTTGGGGATCTCGGTCCCGGCCAGGGGGGTCAGTGCCGCCAGGCTGTCACCCTGGGCGGTAACGGCCAGCTTCGCCCTCGCAGCCCCGACAAGATCGCCGGCGGTTCCCTTGATGGTTCCTTTGGCCCCCCCTGCCTCCACGGCCAGATCGAGCGGGCTGGCATCGCCTGAGAGAACGGCCCGCAGGCTGCCGAAGGTGCCTTCCACCCGAAACGGACTGTCGTTGTAACGTCCCGCCACCATCAGACTGCGCGCTGCGCCACCTTCCGGAACCAGGCCGGAAGCCTCGGTCAGATCGACCCGCAACTGCTCCTCGGGGGTCGCACCCTTGACCGTCAGGCGACCGCCCTGAACCGCAAAGGCCTGTATGTCGGGCAAGCCGCCGCCGCTATCCTTTCCCGCCGTCTCCGTCCCCTGATCCGCTGCCCCGGAGGCCGCCGTTTCAAACTCCCAGTTGCCGCGGCCTTCGGCGTCGGTCTCCAGCAGTATATCCGGATCGACCAGAACCAGCCGATTGACGACGATATCGCCGGTCAGCAGCGGCAACAGTTCGACCTCCACCTCCAGGCGGCTGATGGTGGCCATTTCCGCGCGGCTGCCCCAGGAAGCATTGGCAAAGCGAATATCCTGAAGATCGACCGAAGGGCTGAAGGAGATCTGCAGGTCGACCGGCCCGGCGATCACCAGATCGCGTCCGGTCGCCCGTTTGACTTCTCCTTGAAGCAACGTCGTCAGGTCGTCGAACTGCAGCGACGACAGCGCGGCGTAACCGGCGACCACAATCCCGGTAACCACCGCGACACTCCAATAGAGAACCCGCCTCAATCTCATCCTGTTGCTCCGCTAAGGCTCACAAGAGCCTCATGTAGATCAGTAAACTTATCAATCACCAGGCCCGCTCCGGCGGCATGCAGCTGATCGCGATGATGGTAACCCCAATCCACGCCCAGCGCATCGCAGCCGGCATCCCGCGCCATCTGAATATCGAAGGTCGTGTCGCCGATCATCACCGTATCCTGCGGATCGGCCCCGACATCCGCCATGGCCAATTGTAAGACATGGGGATGCGGCTTGCTGGGGCCGTCGTCCGCTGTTCTGAGCGTCGCGAAGCAGTCTTCGATGCCATGCCCTTCCAACACCCTGACCAGGCCGTTCCGTCCCTTGCCCGTGACGATGCCGAGCATCAGCTCCGGGTGATCAAGGGCCGCCAGGACATCCCGCGCGCCTTCGAACAGCGGCTCTTCATGATCGGGCTGGCTGAGGCGCTCGTGAAAGGCTTCACGGTAAAGGCCGGCGACCCTTTGGGCCCGGCCCTCATCGGGTTCCGGCAACAGCACGTTGACCGCCACCTCCAGCTTCAGCCCGATGATGCTGTGAACCGAAGGCGCAGTCGGGGCCGCCAAGCCGTCGGCGCGGAATGCCTGGCCCATGCAGTGGACGATGGTGTGCTGGCTGTCGACCAGTGTTCCATCGAGGTCGAAAACGATGAAGCGGTGGCGAAAAGGGAGCTGATTCATTGCGCGTTGTCTCTATCACGTTGGGCCCGCATGCTTAAGGTGATTCGCCCTTTCCCGCCGCGACTTTCTGCAATGGCGGGGAATGACGGTCCCGGACCCGGCCCAAGCAGCGAGGCGCCAGCATGGCAAACACAGCGCAACCCGGCAGCAGACACCCTAGCCGGCCCCGGCTCTGCCTGTCTCTGGGCCTGATGCTGGCCGTGAGCGCCTGCGACCAGGGCCCCGCCACCAACACCCGCTTCATGCACCCCAGCGGCGCACAGGAGTTCCTGATCGCCGCCACCAGGAACCAGGGGCCGCTTCACCTGGAAATCCACGGCCAGGCCTTTGCCGCGTCGCCGGCGCTGGAAGCCCTGATCGCCGGGACGATGGAGAAGGCTATTCAGACACGCAGGCTGCGCGTTGCCACCGAACCGTCAGAAGCAGAGGATCCCCGCTTCAAGCTCTTGCTGCTGTTCAACGCCCCAGCCTCTACCGAGGTTTTGGCCCTCTGCAAGAACCAGCCCGACGGGGGCGAAGCGCGCAGCGACGGCCGCATCGAGGTTCTGGCGGCTTTTTGCAACGGGGAACGCTTGGTTTCCGCAGTACAGGGATGGGTCGAGGAGGCTGAAGCGCCGGACTCCGATCGTTTCCAACAGCTTATCAGGCAGGTGGCCCGCGACCTCTTCAGTCCCCGGCGCAAGGGCGAGTAAACGCCGGTGCCCGGCGATGGGCCAACCGAGTCTGCCTGAACCGTCTCTGATCGTCGCAATTCCTTAACCAATGCGGCAGTTCCGCCTCATTCTCGTGGCTAAAAGGTGAAGTGCTTATATGGCGCCTTGCCTCGCAAATGGTGACCGAAGTGGGGCCAAATCTGTCACCCATCTTATTTGCCGCACCCTTATCCACAGCCCTATCTACCTGATAAAAAAAGATTCTTTATGAGTAGACCACATTTCGGTCACATTTGCCCAACTATTAACAAACAATTAACCAAGTAAAAATGCCATATCCTTGACTAATGCTGTGACATCTATGGGTTTTGATTGATGTCATTTTTGGATATTAAGATTTTAGAAGGAGAATTAAGAAAAAATCATGCTTATACCTTGGGCTCCAGACAACAAATCCAGAGGGTGGGCATGTTCTCTAAACACATCACGGGCAAACTTGCGGGTTTCACCATCGCCGCGGCCACGGCCATCGCGATTTCTTCTCCGGCAGCCGCCGACGACTGGCTCAATTCAGTTGAGCGTCACTATTCGGCAGCGGAGAGCACTAAATATCAGCCGGAGGCAGGTTCCGAGTGGGGCTTCTCTTTGGCCACGGTGATGAGCGATATGGAATGGCGCAAGAAAACCGCCGCCGCCCTGCGCAACCAGAACCGTCCGACTGTCACGGCCCAGAGCAAGCGCTATCGCCAGTTGGTACAGCGATCCGAGCCGCGTCGTCTCTCCGCATTCTAGCCGGTCTGTAAGGGCAAACAGGGCCTCTAGGCAAAGACGCCAATCCAAAGATGTGGATGCGGCGATCTAGTAAGACCTGTGGCCCTGGCCGGGTGAGTGGCTGATGCCTTCGGCATAGGCCAACAGGGCTTCGAAAGCCGCCTCGCCTTTTCGTTCATCAAACCCCAGCTTCTTCCAGCTTTCCGCCATATGGGCCGGCAAGGGTGCCGTGGTCCGCAGGGTGGTGCCGTCATCCGGATGCGGCAAAGCAAGCTCCCGCGCCAAGAGGTGCATGGACTTCGGCAGATCCAGCTTCGCCGGAAAGGCATCGCGTCCACCGTACTTGCCGTCCCCAACGATGGGCGTACCCATGGCCGCACAATGGACCCGCAGTTGATGCGTACGCCCGGTCAGTGGCATCAGCACCAGCCAGGCCACATCACGGCGGTAGCTCTCGACCACGCGGTACAGGGTCTGGGCGGCCTTGCCGTCCTCGCCGGCGGGCGCCACTGCGTCGCCCAAAGCGGACCGGACCTTGGCCAAAGGCAGGTCGATCAAGCCCCGCCGCTCTTCCGGCACGCCCCTGACCAGGGCCCAATAGACTTTCTGGGTAGTCTTGCCGCGGAAGGCCGCCGTCAGCGCGCGGGCACTGGCGGCGTTGCGTGCCAGCAGCAGGACCCCGGCGGTATCTTTATCCAACCGATGGACCAGTCTCGGCCGCTCGCCAGAGCCGAACCGAAGGGCGTCGAGCATACCATCCAGGTGACGCGACTGACCGCTGCCGCCCTGCACCGCCAGGCCGGCCGGCTTGTCCAGGGCAATGACCGAAGCATCGCGGTACAGGACCCTGCCCAGCAGGTCCGCCTCGGCCTCCGCCGAGAGGCGCACCCGCCCGGGCCGATCACTTGCCGGCCGCGCTGTTTCCGGGTCCGGCAAGGGAGGTATGCGAACGGTTTCTCCGGCCTCGATCCGGTGGGCCGACTTTGCCCGTTTCCCGTCAACCCGCACCTCGCCCTTTCGCAGGAGCTTTTCCAGGCGCCCCTGGGTGACCTGGGGAAAGCGCTGGCGGAACCATCGGTCCAGCCGCTGGCCGGCTTCTTCCGCCGCAACGGTGATCTGCTGAACCTGGCTCATCCGACGCTGATCCGCACCAGATAGAGGCCCGCAGCAAAACCGGCGATGGAAAAGACCACGGAAGCGGCGACATAGCCTGCCGCCTGGAAGACGGCGCCGCGCTCGTAGAGCAGAAAGGCCTCCAGGGAAAAAGTCGAGAAGGTGGTGAATGCCCCCAGAAATCCGATGGTGAGGAGCGCGCGAAGCTCTGCCGAGGGCGACCAGGTTATCGCCATGACCTCCACCAGGAGCCCCATGACGAAAGACCCGAGCACATTGACGCTGAGGGTCCCCAGCGGAAACCCCCCGATCCAGGGACCGAACCAATGGCTCACCTGGGCGATCATCAAATAGCGTCCAAGCGCACCCAGGGCACCGCCCAGCGCAACGCTCGCCAAGACCTGAACCTGCATGCGCCCCGTCCCCTTGCCAAACCAAGGCCGTCCGCCCGATCGGGCGGCGGCGGCTTTCTAGCTATCAGAGACGAAACCGGGGCGCAAACGCCCTTGCTGCGGTGTGGGCCCTTTCGGGTCTGCGCTCTATGCAGCCACCGAACGGGGGCCACCGCTGCCCATCCAGGACAGGCAGTTGGCGCTGTCCATGAGATAGACCCCGATCCGGCCGAGTTCGCGCACCGAGTCCTCGGTCGCGTTGCAAAGCGCATCGGTCGCCAGGATAATCCTGAAATCGCGTGCCGACGCTTCGTAGACCGAGGCGCGGCCGCCCGTCGAGAAACTGAAGCCGCAGATCACCAGGGTCGTTACTTCCTGTTCGCGCAGCTTGGCTTCCAGCGCCGTATCGTGAAAGGCGCCCCAACGCGGGCGGTAGTGGACGAACTCGTTGCCCGCGACCTCCTGGAACTCGCCGGAGAACAGCAGCTCCGGATCCAGGCGCATGTCGGCGCTGGGCTGCAGATCGTCGATCAGCTCGGCGCCCAAAGTGCCGGGCATGAGAATGCGCATGCCTTCTTCGACCGCCTGACGGCGGCAGGCATCGACGTTGGAACCATCGGCCTTATACAGCCGGACCGAGTGAAAGATCGGTGCGCCCTGGGCCCGAAACGCCTCAACAAGCCGCTTCATGTTCGGCAGCGCCGAACGGGTTCCCGAGGCCCGCAGCGGCGAGCCCGGCGTGATGAAATCACGCTGCGCAGAGATACAAAGAAGAGCTGCTTTGCCCTTATCAGGCACGCAGTAGTTGGCCATGCAACGCCCCTATGATCCTAGTGAGTTTGGTTAATTTGCCACTCGGGCCCTAAGCAGCCCGGCGTCATTGTCACGGTGACAAACTACGACCATTACGCCAGCAAACAACAGGCAAGGCGGAATGGCAGCCGCGCGCGAAACGCAAGGCTGGCTCTAACCCTCGCTTCCATCACCGCTTTGCTGACGGTTGCGAAGCTTCGCCCAATAGTCGAGCCGTTTGCGGATCTCTCGCTCAAACCCGCGCTCGACAGGGCGGTAGAAGGGCTGTCGCCCCAAGGATTCAGGAAAATAATCCTGACCCGAAAAACCCTCTGCCGTGTCGTGGTCGTAATGGTAACCCTGGCCGTAACCCAGGTCGCGCATCAGGCCCGTCGGCGCGTTCAGAATATGCGCCGGTGGCGCCAGCGAGCCGCTCTCCCCGGCGCTTTTGCGCGCGCCCTTATAGGCCTTGTAGGCGGCGTTGGACTTTGGCGCGGTGGCCAGATAGATCACCGCCTGGGCCAGGGCCAACTCGCCCTCCGGTGAGCCGATCCGCTCAAAAGCCTGCCAGGCAGCCATCGACTGCGGCAGCGCATCCGGGTCAGCCAGGCCGACATCCTCGACGGCAAAGCGCACCAGACGGCGGGCGATGAAGTGGGGGTCCTCGCCGCCGGCCAGCATCCGGGCGAACCAGTAGAGCGCCGCATCGCAGTCGGACCCGCGCAGCGATTTGTGCAGAGCCGAGATGAGGTTGTAGTGGCTTTCCTGGCCCTTGTCGTAAATCGGCGCGCGCTTCTGGACCACCGCGGCAAGGGCGGCGGTGTCCAGGGGCTCCCGGCCGGCGAGCGCCAGCACCTCTTCGGCCAGATTCAGAAGGTAACGCCCGTCCCCGTCGGCCATGGCCATCAGGGCCGCCCGCGACTCGGAGGTCAGCGGCAGATTGCGGCCCTCCAAGGCCTCGACCCGCGCCAGAAGCTCACGCAGGGCCGCTTCCTCCAACCGCTTGAGGACGAGGACCTGACAGCGCGACAGCAAAGCCGCGTTCAGCTCGAAGGAAGGATTCTCGGTCGTGGCGCCCACCAGAACAACGGTGCCGTCTTCGACAAAAGGCAGGAAGCCGTCCTGCTGGGCCCGATTAAAGCGATGTATCTCATCGACGAAAAGCAAAGTGCCGCGGCCGGCGAGACGGCGCTGCTTGGCCCGCTCGAAAACCTTGCGGAGATCGGCGACGCCGGAGAAGACCGCCGAGAGCGGTTCGAACTCCAGGGTCGTCTCCTGGGCCAGCAGCCGCGCAATCGTGGTCTTGCCGCAACCCGGCGGCCCCCAAAGAACAAGCGATGCCAGACGGGCCGACGCCAGCATCCGGCCAAGGGGGCCCTCCGGCCCCAGAAGGTGGTCCTGCCCCACCACCTCGGCGAGGCTTTGCGGCCTGAGACGATCGGCCAAGGGCCGCGGGGCCTGGCTTTCAAATAGTCCTGTCATGGCGTGGCGCGCCTTTCTCCCGTCATCGGGCTTTCTGACGCATTGGACTCTCCGCTTCAAGGCCCGCCTGTGGCGGCAGCCGACCAATGGAGCCTACAACAAGGCGACGGCCCCCTACGACAGCCTATCGGTTATCCAAGATCATGATCCATTAAGGATTTAGCCGCGTATCAGTACAAGTGAATATGCGTTGGTCAGGGCGCAGCGGCACACAGGGTGGGGCGTTCCGGAAAGATCGACAACGGATTGAAAAGCGGCCTGTCCCTGCGCGGTACGCCGCACTAGGTATCTAAAAGAGAGGTTGTGCCCTCGGCAGACCGGGATCGTAAAAATCACGGAGCCGCCCAAAGGCGCAGGTCGATAAGGGAAGAGTATGAAGATTGCAGTTGTTGGGGCCGGCATCACCGGCTTGGGTGCGGCCTGGGCCTTAGACAAAAGTCATGACGTAACGCTTTTTGAGTCGGAAGGACGCCTTGGCGGTCACGCCAATACGGTCGACATCACCCTGGGCGGGGCGCCCTTGGCCGTCGATACCGGCTTTATCGTCTACAACGAACTTGCCTACCCCAACCTGACCAGGCTTTTCGAGGCACTGGCTGTGCCGACCCAGCGCAGCGATATGTCCTTCTCGGTCTCGCTCGACAACGGCCGCCTGGAATACCGGGGCAGTGCCGCCGGGCTGTTCATTCAGAAGCGCAATCTTCTGCGGCCGCGTTTCTGGTCGATGCTGCGCGATCTGCTGCGCTTTTACCGCGATGCCCCCGGCGCCATGCGAGAGGCGGAAACCGCCAGCATGAGCCTTGGTGAACTCCTCACCCATGGCGGCTATGGAGAAGCCTTTACCCGGGACCACCTGCTGCCGATGGGATCGGCGATCTGGTCGACGCCCTTGGAAGACATGCTGGCCTTCCCGGCCCAATCCTTCATCCAGTTCTGTGAGAACCATGGCTTGCTGTTGATGAAGGGTCGGCCGCAGTGGCGCACCGTTACCGGCGGCAGCCGCGAGTATGTCAGCCGCATCAGGGACGCGCTTAGGGGCGAGGTGCGCCTGGCAAGCCCGATCGCCGCCCTGCGGCGCGCGCCCGACGGCGTCTACCTGCGCGCCGCCGGCCGGGATGAGGAACGCTTCGATCAGGTCGTGCTCGCCTGCCATGCCGACCAGGCTCTGCGCATGCTCGGTGCCGGTGCGACGAACAAGGAGCGGGCCGTCCTGGGCGCCTTCCGCTACGAAGAAAATCGTGCCCTGCTGCATACCGATGCCAGCCTGATGCCGCGGCGGCGCGGCGCCTGGGCAAGCTGGAACTACACCAGCGGCAGCATCGCCGCGCCGGCCGACGGGGCGACCTTGGGCGACTTCGATACGCAGAAGGTCTCTGTCACTTACTGGATGAACCAACTGCAGGGCATCGACCGGCGCCATCCGCTGTTCGTTACCCTGAACCCGGAGCGCGAACCGGCGCTGGGCTCGGTACTGCGAAGCTTCGTCTACGACCACCCGCTGTTCGATGCCGCGGCCCTGCAGGCACAACGGACCCTGCCGGATATCCAGGGCTCCCTGCGCACTTGGTTCTGTGGCTCCTACTGCGGTTATGGCTTTCATGAGGACGGGCTGCAGGCCGGCCTGGGTGTCGCCGCCGCCCTCGGCGCGCCGGCCCCCTGGGCGCAAGACGTCATCCCGCGCAGCCCCGCGGCAGAGGCCGTGGTTCCCGCCGCCGTCATGGAGGCTGCCGAGTGACGCGACACCCGGCAAAGACAGACCCGGCTGCGACCGTCGCGGAAAGCGGGGCGCTTCGATCCTGCCTCTACTTCGGGCAGGTGATGCACAAACGTATGCGTCCCTTCACGCACCGCTTTCGCTACAGCGTTTTTTCGCTCTTTCTCGATCTGGACGAGTTGCCGCGCCTGACCCGCAGCCTGCCGCTGCTTTCTCACAACCGCTTCAACATCTTCAGTTTTCGCGATAGCGATCACGGGCCGCGGGACGGAACGCCACTGAGGCCCTGGGCGGAAGCGCAGTTGCTGGCAGCGGGCATCGACCTGGAGGGTGGCGCCCTTCGCCTGCTCTGTTTTCCGCGTATCCTGGGTTACGTCTTCAACCCTCTTTCGGTTTGGTTCTGCCATCATCGCAACGGGTCGCTGCGCGCCATTATCTACGAGGTGAAGAACACCTTCGGCGAGCAGCACTGCTATCTGATCCCGGTTGCCGAGGACAATCGCGACAACAAACCGATCCTGCAAAGCTGCGAGAAAAAATTCTACGTCTCACCCTTCATTGAGATGGCCTCCGCCTATCGTTTCAGGCTGCGCGAACCGCAGGAGAGTCTTTCAATCCTGATCCGCCAGGCCGTCGCCGAAGGGGAAGTTCTTCTGGCAACGCTCACCGGGCGGCGGGTCGCCATCGATCACGGCGGGCTGTGGCGTGCGCTCCTGCGCTACCCTCTCATGACCGCCAAGGTGATGGCTGCGATCCATTGGGAGGCGCTTTGGATCTGGCGCAAGGGCGGGCGCTTTTACCGGCGTGGCGCACCGCCGGCGCAGGCGGTTACCCGGGCCGCTCCGTAACAGCCTTTTCAGGTCAATCCCTTACACAAGCCAACTGGACATCGCGATGAACCTTAGGCAAAACAATCTGGTGTCCTTAGGTCCTTACAGACTCCTGATCACCCTGGGCCGCTGCCTTCGCGCCGGTTCTGTGCTTCTGGAACTGCCGGACGGTTCGCGGCATCTCTTTGAAGGTGCGGAGCCCGGCCCTTCGGCAATGCTCAGGGTTATCAGGCCACGCTTTGTCCGCCGCTTGCTGCTTGGCGGACACAACGGCTTTGCCGAAGCCTATGTGGACGGCGACTTTGAAACCGAAGACCTGGCGGCGGTGATCAAGGTCGGTGCGCTGAACGAAGCCGCCTGGCAGAAAGTGGTCAACGGGCATCCGTTCATGCGCTTCCTGCACCGCCTGCCGCACCTGCTGCGGGTCAATTCGAAGACCGGGTCAAAGCGCAACATCGCTTACCACTACGATCTCGGGAACGCGTTTTACGAGCAGTGGCTGGACCCCAGCATGACCTATTCGTCGGCGGTCTTTGCCTCCGAAGCCGACAGCCTGGAATCGGCGCAGCAGAATAAGTACCAGGCCATGACGCAGCTCGCCGAGCTGAACCCCGACCATCACCTGCTGGAGGTCGGTTGCGGCTGGGGCGGCTTTGCCGCCTATGCCGCAAAGCAGACCGGTTGCCGGGTGACCGGGATCACCATATCCGAAGAGCAGTACGACTATGCCCGCAAGCGGGTTCACCTGGACGGCTTGAACGAGAAGGTCGAAATCAGGCGTCAGGACTACCGCGACGTAACGGGCAGTTTCGACCGCGTGGCGTCGATCGAAATGTTCGAAGCGGTGGGCGAGCGCTACTGGCCGGTCTTCTTCGACAAACTGCGTGAGGCCCTGCATCCCGACGGACGGATCGCACTGCAGATCATCACCATCGACGATGCGATCTGGGAGCCCTACCGACGCGGTGCTGACTTCATCCAGCGCCATATCTTTCCAGGCGGTCTTCTGCCGTCGCGCCAGGCTTTGAAATCAAACATTCAACAGGCCGGCCTGGAGTGGGTCGGCGACCGTGGTTTTGGCCTGGACTATGCCCGCACTCTGGCGGACTGGGCCCAGCGTTTCGAAGCCGCCTGGCCCGGTATCTCGGCGCTCGGCTACGACGAACGCTTCCGGCGGATGTGGCACTACTACCTCGCCTACTGCGAGGTGGGATTTCAGATCGGCCGTATCGATGTCCGTCAGATCGCCCTGTCCCGCGGGTAACCGGCTTTGCCAGACACAAACGCCAAGGGCGCGGGTCTCTCCCGGCCCCTCTTGCTTGCCTACGGTCTGCCCGGGCTGCCCTTGGCGGCCATCGGTGTGCCGCTTTACGTCTACCTTCCGGCTTTCTATGCGGAGGAACTGGGCCTCGGCCTGGCGTCCGTCGGCGGGGCCCTTCTCATCGCCCGCATCTGGGATCTCTTCACCGACCCCCTGATGGGGCGCCTTTCCGATGCCCTGCGCACACCCTGGGGGCGCCGGCGTCCCTGGATGCTGCTGGGCGTTCCGATCCTCCTGATCAGCGCCTGGTTCCTTTTCCTGCCCGCGCAGGCGCCGGGTTTCATCTACCTGACAGCCTGGACCATGGCCCTCTACCTGGGCAGCACCATGATCCTCCTGCCCTATTCCGCCTGGGGCGCAGAGCTGTCGCAGAACTACAACGAGCGCAGCCGGATCGCCGCCTGGCGCGAAGGCTTCGTGGTCGTCGGCACGGTGATCGCAGCCGCGCTGCCAAGCCTGGTCGGAGATGACCGGAGCCTGACGCTCGAGTGGCTTTTTATCGGGATACTGGTCGCGCTGCCACTCTGCGTTGCAGCGACCTGCCTTTCGGTAAACGAACCCGCGATAGCGCAGAAAACCACCCTGCCCTGGCGCCGCTCCGTCGCGATTTTGTTGCGCAACGGCCCTTTCCTGAGGCTGGTTTCGGCCTATTTCCTCAATGGGATAGCGATCGGACTGCCGTCCACGCTGTTCCTGCTTTATGTGAAATTCGGACTGGAAGCTGAATCTTGGACCGGACCTCTGCTGCTGACCTATTTCGTGTGCGGGATCGCGGCGCTGCCACTCTGGCTGCGCCTCGCCTCGCGGATCGGCAAGCACAGGGCCTGGTGCCTCGCGATGCTGTTGGCCTGCGGCGTTTTCATCTGGGTGCCCTTGCTGGGCCCCGGCGACACCTGGGCCTTTCTTGTGGTCTGCATTCTCTCCGGCTTCGCGTTGGGCGCCGACCTGGCGCTGCCGCCGGCGATACAGGCCGACGTCATCGACCTGGACAGCCTGCACAGCCGCCGGCAAAGGGCGGGGGTGTACTTCGGCCTCTGGGGCATTGCGACGAAACTCGCCCTGGCGCTGGCCGTCGGCCTTTCCTTTCCGCTGCTGGATCTTGCCGGCTTCACCCCCGCCGCAGAACAACCCGGCGCCGTTTGGGCCCTGGCTTTGCTCTACGGCCTGGCACCGGTTGTGTTCAAGCTGGCGGCGATCCTGCTGGTCTGGAACTTCCCCATCACGGCACAACGCCAGCACCGCATTCGTGCGCTGATCAACAGGCGCGAAAGCAGACGATCAACAACGCCAGAGGCCGACGATGGTTCTTCTCCGTTGCTTCGCAGCGATCCTTCTTCTCTTCACAGCAGGCTGTAGCAGCATGACCCCCGAACAGTTCGACGGCCGCGAGCCGCGCCTTTTGATCGAAGACTACCTCGCCGGAGAGACCCGGGCCTGGGGCCTGTTCGTGGATCGCTTCGGCAATCTGCGCCGCGAGTTCGTTGTCGACATCACCGGCACCTGGGATGGCAAGACACTGACCCTGGTCGAAGATTTCGTCTACTCGGATGGGGAAGAACAGCAGCGCATCTGGACGATCAACAAGCTCGACGATCATCGCTACGAAGGCACCGCCGCGGATGTCATCGGCACCGCCGAAGGCGTTTCCTACGGCAACGCCCTGAACTGGCGCTACACCCTGGCCCTGAAGGTCGGCGATTCCATCTGGAACGTGCACTTCGATGACTGGATGTTTCTGCAGCCGGACGACGTTCTGATGAACCGCGCCCGCGTCAGCAAGTTCGGTTTCGACATCGGCGAGGTGACGATTTTTTTTCAAAAAGTTCCGGCACAGAACGCCGCGGCACTTGAAGGCCACAGCATCGCTGCCGAGTAACATCGCACACTAGAGCAGATCCCGGTCGA
>NZ_JAAQPH010000032.1 GCF_011683915.1 Pelagibius litoralis | reverse complement strand
CGGCTGACCTTGAAACGTACTGCGCCGGCCAGACCCATGGCAGCGGTGAGGCCCGTGCCTGCTTGGAGGCCAACAAGGACAAGGTCTCGGCAGCTTGCAAAGCGGCGTTGGATGCCACAGGCGGCGGACAGGGCCAAGGCAGGGGTAATAAAACGCCCCCGTCTCAATAAAATTGGCCCCGGGGCCGGTATTGGAAACCAAGGGCCATTTCTGACCGGACGTTGAAACATTGAACGACGCGATAGCGGCAGGATGCCAGAAGGCGCTATCGAAAGCCGAGAGGTGACACTTCGCACTCTTGGAGTCCTAAAGTCGCGCCATCAGAGCTATTTTACGTCCTGAATTGCGATAACGAGCTGATCCCAGCTTCGTTGATTGCTCATATCGAACTGCGCGCCATTGTCATCGGCGTACTGGAAGCGCTTTTGAGCAGGAGTCTTGCTCATCGACTGGTAGAGCCAGTAAGCCTCTTCTTTCAGCGCTTCTCCAATCGGCAGGTCGATCGAGGCATAGACGGCGCGCTTGCAAGCCTCAATGGACTCGGCTGGAAACTTGGCAATGCGATCGGCCAGCTCCTCGACGTAAGGTCCGATTTCTTCCGGATCGAGGGCAAGGTTGATCGTCCCGTAGTCTTGTGCCCGATCAGCGTCGAAGTCATGGGCGCCCAGGATGATTTCCAGGGCCCGGCCGAGGCCCACTTGGCGCGCCATACGCGACGCGCCGCCGCCGCAGGGCAAGATGCCCATTCCCACTTCCATTTGCATGAACTTGGCCTTGCCGCGGGCGGCAAAGCGCATGTCGCAGGCCAGCATGAACTCGTGGCCGCCGCCCCGGGCGAAGCCCTCGACCTTGGCGATGGTTGCCTGAGGCAGCTTGCTGATGCGCTCTAAGACTTCCTGTAGGTAGAGCAGTTTGACACTGTCTCTCGCAACCGCCTGCGTCGGCATATCCTTCAAGAAATTCGTGTCGGCATGCGCCACAAAGATCTCGGGATGGGCGGACTGGAACACGACCACCTTCACATCCCGGTCCTGTTCCAGCGTCTCAGCCAGACGATTGAGATCATCCAGCATTGGGATCCCCTGGATGTTCACCGGGGGATAGTCAAAAGTGACCCAGGCCACTGCATTCTTGGTTTCCACCTTGAAAGTCTCGTACCCGTCATAAGACATATGCCCGTCCTTCTTTGTGGAGTTATGGGAGGCCGCTTACTGATCTTAGAGCGGAACTTGGGAATTGCGCCAAGGAACGGCCGTTCCTGGCCGAAAGGCGTCACCACTTACCCGGACGCAGAACGGGTCCCTTGATGAAATACCATCTCCCAATACTCCCCATTGGACCGCCAAATCGAACTTCGAATGGTACCTGTCTCGCGAATCCGGTAGGTGACAAGCACGACCAAAGATGAAAGCTCGAGGGCCTTGAAGTTGATGATCGTACGGGGGCCGTCAAATCCCGGATCTTGGCGCAAAGCCTCTATCATGATCGCCTTGTCGTAAACGCGACCGGAGCTCCCGAATTCAACGAAGTCGTCGGACAAAAGGCCATCGACCACGCTCGGCGAGCATCGCACTAGAGGGTCCATTAAGCGAGCTTCCAAAGTGTACAGCACTTCGGCGATTTCCGTTTCTGCATTCATTCTACGAGTGTAGCACAGATCAATCTCGCGATAAGCCGCCTGCAATCCCAAAAAGAGGCGAGCCCTGAAGGCCGCCGCCTTTTGCTCACAAGCCGACGCCTTCAGGGACCATGATGATCACTTCTGGCTAAATCTTGTCGCTGATGACAGCGGTCCGAGCGGGACCCAGCCAAGGCCACCACAAGCGGCTCAAGTCGACCCTGAGCGGCCGTTCGGTTGAAACGACGCGAACGGCCGCTATGCGGGACAAAGCAGACTTTAGCCGTACCTTCAAAAAGTGTTAACCCTATGGCATCATTTACTGATGATCTATGTGTTGACCTATCCAAAATTTGAGATTCACACCACACAAGTACTCGACCAGTTCCGTGCGCAAAATGAGCCTGAACGTGCTAAGCTGGTGGCACCCCACTTAACTCTGATGTTTGGTGTGAAGGGTGTAGAACCGCAAGAAATCGTTACCCTTTGCCGCGATGTCGTTGAGGCAATGCCTCAGTTCCAAGTAACGCTAGACCGCTTCGAAATGGACTATGACTCCATTGAAAAAACTCATAAAATTTATCTGCTTTGCGGTAAAGGTCGAGAACAGGTCATTGCGTTGCACGAGGCGCTTTATCAAGCAAAGTACAGGTCTCAGCTGAAATTAGGTATCCCTTACCAACCGCACATGACCGTCGCTACCAATAAAGATCAGTCAGCTTTGAAGGCGACAAAACTCTCTTCACTTGGAGAGTTGCCTATAGCTGGCACGATCGAGAAAATTGACGTCGTAGCTGTCCGATCCGGCAAACTTAGATCATTAGAAACAGTCACCCTAGATGGGTAACTCTGTCGTCTTGCCCCGTTTCAGTGGACGGTTCCAAAAGATCCGGCTGACTGCTCTTCGAAGTCTGCCGGGCTCACATTGCCAAGACAACCATGGCGTCGCTTTCGATTGTAGAACACCTCGATGTACTCGAACAGATCGGCACGCGCCTCGTCTCGACCAGTTCGAGAGCCTTGCCGGGAAATCTCGACTCTTTGCTGTGGCAAACGAGCGTTGGATGCGGATCTACACCTATTTTCGTTCCTCTGCCGCCTATCGCGTGCGCATCGCCCTGGCACTAAAGGGGCTTGCGCACGAGCAAACGGCCTTGTCACAAACTCGATCTAGCCACGGATTCTTCCGCGAGGAGCTTGTTTTCAGGTTGTTGGGCCGGCAGCGAGGCGCCAAGCGGTGAAAGCTTGATCCCAGCGATATCGATGTTCGGCGGCGGAGACGAGATGTCGGCGAGCAGCGAAGGTGTTGTAGACGGCGGCATGGGTGGAAAGGAAGCGTTGAGCTGATCCAGGCGACCGAAATCTCTGCATCGATCGTTCTCGTCGTCGGATCCGGACATGCGATCCTTCGATGCGGTTGTTCTTCCACTTCGCCTGATGATGCCAAGCAGTCAGGCCAAGATCGCGAAACGCCGCGGCGTAGGCCCTCCATTTGTCCGTAACGATCGTCTTCGGCATCAGTCCTGTCTTCTTCAAGAGCTTGCGCATCAGCTTCAGCGCCGTCTTCTTGTCTCGCTTGGATTGAACCAGGACGTCGAGGACCTCGCCTTCGTGATCGATTGCACGCCATAGATACACCCAACGACCGCCAATCGAAACATACACCTCGTCGAGATGCCATTGCGGGTGAACTCGTGGCCGTGTTCCTCGTAAGCGTTTGGCGATCTGCGGCCCAAAGCGCGCCACCCATCGGCGGACCGTTTCGTAAGAGACGACCATACCCCGTTCGGCCATGAGCTCCTCGACGTCACGAAGGCTCAGGTTGAACCGAGCATAAAGCCAGACCGAGCGCTGGACGATTGAGGCTGGATAGTGATGATTTCGATAGCTGATCGCATCCATCCCGAAAGCCTAGCTGAAGCCGGTCAATTGGCACATCTGACTTTGTGACAACGCCAATGCGAACTATTCCTTCTCTATAGCCCTACGCTAGCGACGCGTCAGAATTCGATAAAGCGCCTTTTCATTCGCTATAGAGCGCAAAGCTACGACGTCGTAGTAGCTGAGTGCAGGTGGCTACAGTAGTTTGCTTGTCGACATGCCAAATCCTGCGAATTGCCGCTCTTGGCCCATGACGCGCTCCCTTTGCCGCTCTGTCTCCGATCCGACGATATGGCAGCCAGCTTTCAGTTCTGGAAATAGACGATCATCTTGAGATGGCGGTGCTCGTCCACCGTCAGTATCTCGTGAGCGAAGCTGAGGCGCGTGCTGTCGCCGGCGAGCACGTCGTCGACTCCCCTGCCACAGCTTTCCATGCTGGGCTGTTCCATCCAGCGCCGAAAATCAGGCGACACTTTCTTCAGCTCTTTGACCAACCAAAGCATGGCCGGATCGTCCGGTGCAGTCGCCAGATCGTAGCGGAACTGCGCCAATAGTCGGGGTGCATCGTCCCGCCACGCCGGCAGCCGTCGCCGGAAGTCCGGATCGGCAAAGACCATGCGGATGATGTTGCGGTCCCGTCGGGCCCGACCGGAGAAGTCGAACAGGCGATCGGCCGCCGTATTCCAGGCGATGACATCCCAACGAAGATTTGAGACATAAGCCGGCCGCGCCGTCAGATCGTCCAGCAATTGCTGGATCAGCGGGTCGACCGACGGCCATTGGCGCGCTTCTGGAGGCGGCGGACGCCGATGGGCCAGCAGGAAGAGATGGTTGCACTCGGCGTCGTCGAGTTTCAGGGCTTTGGCGACATTCAGGAGGAAGCTCTCCGAGACTTGGATGTCGCGACCCTGCTCGAACCATGTGTACCAGGTGAGCCCGACGCCCGCGAGCGCGGCGACCTCTTCGCGCCTGAGCCCAGGCGTGCGTCGGCCGCCGGTGGTCGGCAGCCCGACATCGGCGGGGGTGAGTTTCTTTCTATTGCGCGTGACAAAGTCGGAAAGATCGCTTCGTTTGCGCGCGAGGCTTCGGCCAGACAATCCTATCGCTCCTAATAATAGGATAATTTCCCATATAGTAACAGGAATACTCTGCCTGGATTGTTCGCCTCACACAAGGAGGCGATATGACATTTCATTGCGATACAGACGCTACGACGGTCCAAGCCAAGGGACCATTATCCGCAAAGGCTGGCGTGTGCGAATGGTTAGGACTGGCGCTGCTGGCGTTGCCGACCGTGCTGCTCGGGCTCGATCTCACATTCTTGCCTCTCACTTTGCCTGCGCTGGCGATTGATATGGGTCCGACCAGCACACAGGCGCTCTGGATCATGGACGCCTCGGGCTTCATGCTTGGTGGCTTTCTCATCACAATGGGCACGCTCGGAGACCGGATTGGGCGGCGCAGGCTTTTGATGATCGGTTCGGCCGCCTTTGCTACCGCTTCGGTAATCGTGGCCTTCTCCACCAGTGTAACGATTCTGATCGCGGCGCGCGCAGCGCTAGGCTTGGCCGCCGCAACGCTAATGCCTTCGACCCTGGCGCTCATCAGCAACCTGTTCGCCGACCCGCGCCAGCGCGCGCTTGCCTTCGGCATATGGGCGACGATCTTCGGGGTCGGCTATGCGCTCGGACCCGTCGTCGGAGGCTATCTATTGGAGGAATACTGGTGGGGCGCTGCCTTCCTCGTCGCCGCGCCCATCGTCGTTCTGTTGCTTCTGCTCGCCCCCGTATTGCTTCCCGAGTATCGCGCACCGAACAGCGGGCGGTTTGATCTTTTCAGCGTGGTGCTCTCGCTCACCGCTATGCTGCCGGTGATCTACGGCATCAAGCAGATCGCCAAATACGGCCTTGCTCTCGGCGCTATCGCTGCTATCGCGGCGGGCTCCGTTTTTGCCGTGCTGTTTCTACGTCGGCAAAGGCAGCTTTCCGATCCGCTCATCGACATGAGCTTGTTTGGCAACAGAGCCTTTTCGGTTGCCCTGATCGTGCTGCTGGTCGGATTGGTGGCTGTTGGCGGGACCATGTTGCTTGTTGCCCAATACCTGCAACTGGTGGCCGGACATTCCGCTTTCACTGCTGGCCTATGGATGGGCGTCGCTGCGCTTGGCATGATCGCCGGCGGCGTGGGCGCACCGCTTGCTGCAAGGCGTGTCCGTCCCGGCTTCGTCGTCGCCGGATCGCTCGTTCTGTCGGCCGTGGGATATCTGATGCTCACCGAGGTTGGCGCTGGGGCCGTCGGCGTTGCGATGGTCGTCGCCGGTTTGGCGCTGGCCTATCTCGGCAACGGGGCCATTGCCGCGCTCGGGACGGATCTCGTCATCGGGTCAGCGCCGCCCGAGAAGGCGGGATCGGCCTCGGCCATGTCCGAGACCGTTCAGGATTGGGGTGTCTCGCTCGGCATCGCCGTTCTCGGCAGCCTCGCCACGGCCATCTATCGACGCACAATGCTTGACCGGATGCCCGAAAATCTCTCCGAGGAAACTCGCGAAGCGCTGGGTGACAGCCTCTGGGCGGCATCAGCTATAGCGCCAGAATTGCATGCGGGGCTGATCGGAGAAGCGCGGGCTGCGTTCATAGCAGGCTTCAACGGTGCGGCCATTTTTAGCGCAGCCGGCGTCACGCTGCTCGCCATCCTCGCGGCGGTGGCGCTGCGGCATGTCAGAACGCTCGGACAGTCACATGAACCATTATGACCTTCTCGCGGCTAAGGCGCGGCGTGCCATAACCGGCGGAGTTCTGATGCCGGCATCGATGGTGTGGTTTTTCCTGTGCTCGCAACCAACTTTGAGAGATCCTTTTATGCCCCGCGAGGCTTCGGCAAACCAAAACTATCGCTCCTGGTAGTAAGATAGTTTGCTGAATTACAACAGGAATGATCCGCTTCGATTGTACGCCTCCGACAAGGAGGCGATATGACGGTTCAGTGCGACACAGAGGCTTCGCATCCAGGAACAACAGTCCAAACCAAAGCGCCATTGCCAGCTAAGGCTGGCATGCGTGAATGGCTTGGTCTGGCGCTGCCGCGTTCGCAGTAGCTTCGGTGATCGCGGCCTTTTCGGCTAGTACCCTTATGCTGATCGCAGCCAGGACCGCGCTCGGTGTGGCCGGAGCAACGTTGATACCCTCGACTCTAGCGCTTATCAGCAATTCAGTCCAAAAACACGCTGTCCGGCGGATCCGCCTCTTGCGGGCCAAGCCGCGGATCGTAGCGGAACAAGGTCGCGCAGTAGGTGCAGAGAATGGTGTCTGCCGCGCCCATCTCGAGATAGATATGCGGGTGGTCCTGGGGCGCCGACGCGCCGGCGCACTTGAACTCTTTGACTCCGATGCGGATTTCAGGAACGCCGCGATCGTTCTTGAATTTGGCATAGTCGTCAGCCGTCATGGCGTCTCGCCAACTCGTTCTCGATGATCGCGATCTCCGTAAGTTGATACTCCGCCGAACGCTCCGTCAGAATGCCGTTGTCGATCAGCTCTTGGAGTTCTCTGAGCTTTGTTGAGAGTTCGACTGTCGTGAATTTGGCCCATGCATTCGGCTCGTTTGTCGGTGGGGCAACCCTTCGGTTCGAGGACGGCCTCTGGGTCATACCGGCCGCACTTCGACCACTTCCGGGAGGTGGTGGCGCGGCAGGTTTTCGAGATGTGCTTTGAGCGTGGGCGCTGACACCAAGTACAGAAATGAATGGGGATCGTTCCCTGCGTCGTCGCCCATTACGTGCTCAAGCGCTTCTGTGACCCGATCAATCGTGTTCCGCGGGGCGAACCCCAGGAGTCCGGCACACGGCTTGTCGGCGATCGCTTCCCCCTGTGCCGCAACCCGATGAAAATGCACTCGGACAGGTTGGACCGGCGTGTGCGATGTGATCGCGGAACCGCACAGGGGCACGACCATCATCACGGATCCGCCATCAGATCGAGCAGACTTGAGCGGTCTTTTGCGGCTCGCGGTTCGGGGGGCGATACGGGGTCTTCCTTGAGCGTCCCGTCGATGTCCACCACGACACGCCAAGTCCGCGCGCGGTAGCGAAAGGTAAGGCGGGTGCGTCCCGCGTCCTCGCCAACGCCCGTTTCGGCAATACTGGTGACAAGGCCGTTCACCATATTGTCCTTGAGCCCGTCGACGGAGAGACCGAGTTTGGGCGCCAGCAGGTCAGCCTCGATCGTGATTTGACCTTTGACGATAATGACGCTTGTCGCAGGAAGCCGAGTCACCGCTATGTGACGCCAACGCCGGGTGTTCGCGGCGGCCCAGACCTGTCGGATGCGAAGTTCACACAGAGCTGGTCCAGTTCCTCGTCCATAAGCGGTTCATTCAGGAACCCGCACCCATAGGCCGCCAGCCCGTCCTTGCAGCAGCCGTCGTCTTCGAAATGCGCGCAGTTTTCGCAAGTCCCAAAAAGAGGCTTTCCCGTCTCCAAGACGACCTGGCCCAGCACGCGCTGAAGCGTATGGGAAAACGCGCCACGAACGCCCGGGGGTAGAGCGTCCGTGGCGCGGACCAGGGCTTCGATTGGATCGTTAGCGATTATGGCCCTGGCCTTATCCGTCAGGTCCAGTCGCACGCTGCGGCCATCGGTTTCGGACTGGGTTTGCATCAGGAATCCCTGGGCGACCAGGCTCTTGATCGCCTGGGAGGCCGTACCGCGTGTCGTGCCATGAAAGGCCGCGAACGCCGACGGCGTGCGCGAAAAGCGATTGGCACGCGTGAAATATCTCAAAATGGCCCACTGGCCCGGCGTAAGCCCTGCAACGAGGCCGTCGCCTGATGCAATGCGCCCGAGATGCAGGATCAGTTCGGCGATAACGCGGCTGTCCAATTCGAACTCCTTTTCTCTCTTCGCTAGGCTGGTTTGATAGTAGCGTTTCGAAACTATATTGACAAGAATATGATTTCGATCTCATACTAAAATAGTTCGGTTTCAAAATCATTTTGCCCGTGTTCGGCGGAGACACACCAAGATGCAGATCAGCAGCAGCGCTTATATGGGCGTCGAGACCCTAGTGCGCCTGGCGGTGCAGAACGCGGACAAGCCGTGCTCGACAAAGGGCCTTGCAGAATGGATCAATCGCTCGGTGTCCTACACGGAAGCCCTTATGGCGCAGCTACGCAGCGCTGGGCTCGTTGTTTCACGACATGGACCGGGCGGCGGCTATATGCTGGCCAAGCCCGCCCAGCGGATCACCGTCGCGGAGGTCTTTCAGGCCGTCGATGCGCCGTCGAACTTTGCGAGCCGTCCACTGAATGCCGACACGCTCGAAGCCGCCGACATACATGACCTTCATGGCACCGATCTCCTCTGGGAGGCGCTCAAGAGCGCCGTCCTGTCGTTCCTGAACGACGTCTCGCTCGCCGATCTCACGCCGGAGTCGCCCGAGTTGATCAGCGTTGGCGGCAACGATCGTGCAGATATGCGATCGACGGCGCGGCACTGTTCGTCGGTCAAACGCTAGTCGGGATGGTGGCGGGAGATGACAGAAATGAATGATAGTCAGGCTTTGGGGCGCATCAGCGCGGTGGTGTCCGAGAACGACGTGGTCCTCTTTATGAAAGGGACGCCTCAGTTTCCCCAATGCGGGTTCTCGGCGGCGATTGCAAAAACGTTGTCCCAACTTGGCGTGCCGTTTACCCCAGTGAACGTGCTTGATGACCATGCAGTGCGCCAGGGCATAAAGGACTACTCGAGTTGGCCCACCATCCCGCAACTCTATGTCCAAGGCGAGTTTGTCGGCGGCTGCGACATCGTTCACGAAATGCATCAGAGCGGAGAACTGGCGCAACTGCTAAGGGACAAAGGCCTGTTGTGACCAAGCTGGAGAAAATGGTCAGGCCCGCGACCGCGTTGATGCAAAAAAACAACAGAAGAAGCGCTCGCGACAGGCACGTCGAAGGACCGCCCATGGCCTCGCGACCGCCATCTCAATCGCCGCGACATCTTCAAAAAGAACCGGTCTGATGCCTTGGCGGAGTGGCGCCAGTTGGCGGCCTGAACGCCTCGGATCGGCGCCGCTCACTGGCCGAATCAGGTTTGTCTGACAGTGCCCCTCTGGGGCTTCGACCACAAGCCGACCGTGGTCGGCGTCATGGCCGCCCACGTGAACCTCGAGTGGGTGCACCGGGTCTTCGCGCTTCTGAAGCGATGGGCCCTCGGCGTCCACCATGGCCTGCGCCGGCGCCACATCCAACGCTACCTGGAGGAGTTCACTTTCCGCTTCAACCGCCGTCGCTCGAGGCCCGCGACCTTCCACCTGCTGCTCGGCATCGCCGGCCGAACCCCGCCGATCACGTACCGCGGGATTGTCGGCAGCGGGTCCGACGCCATCCCCAGGCTGCCTCCGTCACCGCCTTCCCCAAGGAAGCTGAGCCTTGGTGGAGCGTTTGCATGAGGCGGCTCCTCGCCGCTGTCCCTTGATTCTCATGCGTAAAATGCATAATTTACGCATCTCAACGGCTGACAATGTCGTCGCTTGACATTCTTGCGCAAAATGCGTATTTTGCGCAAGAGACAAGAGAGGATCCCATGCTGACTGAAAAGACGGTAACTGCGAGCGAATTTCAGCGCAATTTCGGGCGCTATCGGGACGAAGCGGCGACGGGCGAAATCGTGAACGTCACGAATCGCGGGCGTGTCATCGGCGGCTTCCTATCTGCTCGGCAACTCGAAGAATATCGACGGCTCAAGCGTCGCGAGCGCGAGGTCCTTATCGTTGGCGAACTCCCTGACGATGTCATCGCGGACATCAAGGATGCCGAGTACGATAAAGCTCCTTGAACATTCCAGACCCAAGGCTGGGTCTCGTCATCAGATACGGCTTTCTCTGGAGCCACGAGTCTGATGACGGGGTCGATGAATCTGTCAAAGATCGCCCCCGTGCGATTGTGGTTGCAACGCGCCGGCAGCCGAACGACGAAGTGAGAGTGGTCGTCGCGCCGATCACCCGCGAACAACCTACTGATCTCTCTGCATCCATTGAGATCCCGACAGCAGTCCGTCAGAAACTCGGCCTCAAATCTGCGCGACAATGGCTACGCTTTGACGAATTGAATCGCTTCACCTGGCCGGGTTACGACCTTCGAGCTATCCCAGGGCGCAATCAGACCGAATAGGTTTGCTGCCGCATGACCTCTTCGAAAAGCTCAGGTCTGAGGTCCTTCAACGCCAGCGAATTCGACAAGCAAGACCACCAATCGACCGCGATTAGCTATTGGGACCAGATAGGTGGATACCGCTTCCGGCTCTCATACAAGATATTACGTAACCTGACGGTCGTGCATATCCCTTATGGCAAGACTAGGCAGAGGCCTTCAACCGGTTTCCACTCCTGCTGATAAGCTATTGGAATGATTGAGACGGATTGAGAGATGGAGAGTGGAAACCACTTATTCCTAATGCGTTGAGGTAAAACGACAAATCATCGATTCCGGGCCCTCCTGCCTCTGACTACGGATCAGGAGGTTGGGAGTTCGAATCTTCCCGGGCGCACCATATCCCGCTGAAAAACAAAAAGAAAACGGGATAGGAAAGTTTTCGGCTTCCATTTTTTTCGACAGCGGTTTCCACTTTTCCCGATTCGTTCTATCTCCCTGCGCCGGCGGTGCAGTCCTGTGCTGTCATTAGGTTCGATCTCGGCGGCGCGCCGGATCCGCTTCAGGCCGATCAGGGTTCGGAGCTCGTTCCCGCACGAACGGGACAATTGGGACGGCGATGACACCGATCAGACTGGACCGAAACAGCTGGCGGGTTTCCGGGGGTAGAAATCAAACCGGCCCTTGGGTTCGAATCCCACCCCATCCGCCACCAAGTCTACGCGTTCGCCGTCTCTCTGGGCGGCTCGACACTCGGAGGCCGAAAGGGCCGCATTCCGCGGCCCTTTGCGGTCGGCCCCTTCTCAAACCGGACTGAGAGAACTGCTCTGCTCTGGCGACCAGGGAATTTCAGCCGTGCTTTCTCTCGCCACCTTTTTGGAAGGCCAGTTTCAGTGTCAGTACGGGGAGCGGCTTCTTCGGCTTTCGAGGCAATTCCGGTTGCCAAAACCAATCATCCTTTGGGCCGGATAGTGCCTCGAACTGCCTATACCGCGACCCAGCCGGCACGCCCGAAGCCGTGGACGCAGCGGACGTAAGCCGGTGGAAAGCTGACATCACCAGTTGAATGTCGCTTGTTGGGAGAGAGCGGAAGAGGTTCAGGTTGCCCAGAACTTCACCTGCGTGCCAGGAGCGGTCATTCGGGGAACGGGAGTTTATGGCCTCTCGGCGGCCGGGTTCGACCCGAAGCGGACGAAACAAGTACTCATTTCTCGTGAAGGAAGGACAATTGCTGTATTGACCGCGGAGGCAATGGTTCGGGCTCATCTCGGTCATTCAACTTTCGGCTTTGAACTCCCGGATCGCGAGGTCAATGAAGGCCCGCAGCTTTGGTGCCATATAGCGGCTTGAGGTGAAGACGGCGTGGACCGGCACGGGGATCCGCTCCCAGCCCGGCAGGAGCAATTTTAGTTTCCCGCCTGCAAGTGCGTCCGCTGTCATGAATGTCGGCAGAAGGGTCACGCCCATTCCGGCAATTGCCATATCGTGCGCCGCCAGACTGTTGTTGACGGTGTATCTCGGCTCCGTCTCGATCAGCTCCGTTTGACGTCCCTTCACAACTTTCCATGAGGGCCGTCCTCGCGGCGCGAACATGACGAGATCGTGGGACTTGAGATCGGCGGGCGCTTTCGGCTGTTTACGTCCTTTGAGATAAGATGGGCTCGCATAGAAGGCGTAGTGGATATCGCCGAGCTTGCGCACAGAGAGTTCCGCATCCGGCAAGGCGCCTATGCGGATCGCGATATCAATCCCTTCATGGATGACATCCGTCACGCGGTTGGTGAACTCCGCGTCCACGCGCACGTCCGGGTACGTCTTCAGATAGGTCGCGATCCAGCGATTAACCCGCAGCACGCCGAACTCTGCGCCGGCGGACAGGCGAAGCGACCCGGTCGGCTCGCGTTGCGTACGGGCGACCGAAGCTTCCGATTCTTCCAGCGCCGTCAGGATGCCTGCGGCGCGTTCATAAAAGTCTCGCCCGGTCTCGGTAACGCTGAGGCGACGTGTCGAGCGCTGCAAGAGCTGCGCGCCAAGCTTGTTCTCAAGGCGGCTGATGATGCGGCTGACATGCGCCTTGTCCGTATCCATGGCATCAGCCGCCGCAGTGAAGGTTCCACGCTGCACGACGGCCACGAAGGCGGCCAGTTCCATGATCTCGATTGTTGTATCCATATACAACAGATTGTCTTGTTAGGGCTGATTTTTCAACAGTCGATCAGCCACCATCTTCTGTCTATCGACGTGACCGGACGGGAGAACACCCAGTGACTGACACACCAAACATTCACGCCGTGAAGGGCTTTCTGGAGGCGCAATACGCCGGCGACTTCGACAAAGCCTTCGCCGAGTTCGCCCAGCCGGATTTCCAGTGGATTGTCTCCACGGGCGAGAACGAGGACCTGCGCGGGTCAATCCCGTGGGCGGGTTACGTTCACAAAGGCAAGGAAGGTTATGTCCGCCTCACAAGCTTGCTCTTCTCGGAGTTCGAGGCGCTCGAGTTCAACTCTGCGCGCTTCACCGACGCCGCCGACCGGGTTTTTGTCGAAGGCCGTTTCGTCTTTCGCCATCGCGAGACCGCGAAAATCGCGGTCAGCGACTTTCTCGCGCGCTTCGACATGTGCGACGGCCGCATCACCGGCGGTCAGTTCTACGAAAACACCGCCGGCGTCGCCGACGCGCGCAAGGCCACTTGACGCAAAACCCATCAGCAAACCCGAAAGGATACGCGCAATGACGACCGACATTCTAAGACTCGACGGCAAAATCGCCCTCGTGACCGGCGGATCGCGCGGCATCGGCCAAACCATCGTCCGTGACCTTGTCGCGCAAGGCGTGAACGTTGCGTTCACCTATGTAAGCAGCGAAGAAGCCACCAAAAGTCTCGAAGCGGAACTTTCGGCGAACGGGCGTGTCAAAGCCTATCGCTCCGACGTTTCCGACTTGACGGCGATCGAGCGCCTGAAGGCGGAGATCCAAACCGATCTGGGCCGCATCGACATCCTCGTGAACAACGCCGCGGCCTTCGTCGCCAAGCCGTTCGCCGACGTCTCGGAAGACGAGTTCGACCAGGTCTTCGGCACGAATGTCAAAGGTCCATACTTCCTCGTCCAGCATCTGGCGGCGCTGATGTCCGAGGGCGCGCGGGTGATTAATCTCTCGTCGGGCGCAACGAAAGTCCACGTTCCGTTCACCAGCCTCTACGCCGCCTCGAAGGGCGCCGTCGAACAATTTACGCGTCTCTGGGCGAAGGAACTGGCGGAACGTCAATTCACGGTGAACAGCGTTCTGCCCGGCTATACGGAGACCGATTGGATGGCGGACCTGCCGAGCGACCAGAAACGCTGGATGGCCGAGCAGGCGGACTTCAAGCGGCTGGGCTCGGCCGAAGACGTCTCCCGCGTGGTTCTGTTCCTCGCCTCCGATATGGGGCGCTGGGTCACGGGTCAGCACATCAGCGCGGACGGCGGGCTTTAGCCCCCCGCCACCCCGGGTCAACTGGGAAGTGTTCCGCGCGATTTCAATTCAGCGGTTAACGGCTTTCTGAGTAACGAAAAAATCTAGAGGAGGCCCGACATGATCATTTCGTTAAAAGGTCGCCGCGCCCTTGTAACCGGTTCGACCGCAGGGATTGGCTTTGCAACTGCAACCGCGCTCGCCCAGGCGGGTGCGAATGTGGTGCTCAATGGCCGCTCAATGGCGGCAGTGGACGCCGCAGCGAAACGGCTTGCGGCCGCGATTCCAGATGCCGAGATCGCGGGCGTCGCCGCCGATCTCGGCACAGCCGACGGAGCGGCGAAGCTGGCTGACGAAGTCGGTGAGTTGGAAATTCTCGTCAACAATGTTGGGATCGCCGAGCCGAAACCCTTCTTCGAAACCTCAGATACAGACTGGGAAAAGCACTTCGCTGTCAACGTTATGAGCGGCATGCGGCTGTTCCGAGCCCTACTCCCTGGGATGATGCGCCGGGGCTGGGGACGGATCATCTTCGTCTCCAGCGAGTCGGCCCTGCACATTCCGACAGAGATGATCCACTACGGCATGACCAAGACGGCGCAGCTTGCGATCAGCCGTGGGCTTGCGGAGGTCGCTGCCGGTTCGGGCGTCACGGTAAATGCGGTTCTGCCTGGCCCGACCCGTTCCGAGGGTCTCCTCGGGTTCATTGAGTCCATGGCCACAGCCGCAAACGAGGATCCCACAAAGCTTGAGCAAGCACTCATAGAGAACCATCGGCCGACGTCGCTTATCGGACGCCTGGCGGATGTGGAAGAGGTCGCCAACATGATCGTCTATCTCGTCTCGCCTCAGGCCTCGGCCACAACGGGCGCGGCGCTGCGCGTCGACGGCGGAATCGTCCGCGCCATACCGTGATCGGAACGATCGCCATGAACGCTTCCAGCTTCTTTGTCGCTGCCGCGCTTGTAACGGGCTCCCTGGTCCCGCTGCAACTGGCGTTCAACGCGCAACTGGGCGCTGTCACCAAAAGTCCCTACACGGCGGGCCTGATCGTCTTCGTGATAGGGGCGATCGCGCTTTCCGCGACCGTCGCCGCAATGAGACCGCCGCTCCCCAGCCTGTCGTCCCTGGCCTCGGCGCCGCCCACGGTCTGGCTCGGGGGGCTCATCACCACCGGTTACATCCTCGCTATCGTCATCATCACGCCAAAACTCGGCGTTGGCTCGACGACGATCCTGATCCTCGCCGGTCAAATCCTCGTGGCCCTCGTTCTCGATCACCTCGGCGCGTTCGGAAGTCCGCAGCACAGCCTGACCCTCTGGCGCGTGTCAGGCGCGGTTCTTGTCGTCGCCGGCGTCGTCGTAATCCGCACTCACTGAATGCATTCCAAACAATGGCGGTCCGTAACTGAGACTATAAGGGACATTGGATCGCTCCTGGGCATCCAGCAATCGTTGGCCCGACTAGGTCAAAGGTCTATGTCTGCAGTTGGCCGAATTCGGCCAGGACCGGTCATTCGTCGGGTTTGCAGCGAATGACGGCTTCGAGCCCATAGCAACGAATGCTGCGCGATGAACGAACGGCAGCTTCTAGGAGTAGATTGGCATTTTCAAATGCTAGTACTGCGGCGTCCTGCGTAAAGCTTGGATCGCCGCGATGCATCCTATCAATGTGAACGGTATCGAGAACACGATTGCAGCGCTCGCAGCAGCGAGAATGGTCTCGCTATCATGGATGGTGCCGCCCGCAACAAAAGCACCTACGAGGCCAACCAGAGCACCGCCAATAGCAAAACCGAGAGTTTCAACGCTGGAAACCATGGCCATCGTTTTGGTCTGTTCCCCGTCCATATCACCAGCGACCATTTGTTCGCCCAAGTAGGGCCAGATCATTCCCAGACCGAAGCCGCTGGCGGCGATGGACAAGGCTGCACCAACAAGGTGGCCATCGAGAAGGAAGAGATAGCAGCCCACCAGACCGGCAAGCGTTACAAATGGGCCGACGATGGAAACACGCCGCCCCCAAGGAATGCTGACCACGGCAAATGACGCCATGGACCAGGCAATGGTCTCGATTAGTACGAACGCTCCAGCAAATGTGGCACTATGTCCATGAACCTGAGTGAGCACCAACGGGCCAAATACAAGAATGCTCATCGCGCTCGCACCCAGGGCTGTTTTCGCAGCTATCGCGCTCCCCTGCATGGTCCGGAAACGGAAAGCCCGCCTTGGGAACATGCGGGGCGCATACGATCTTTCGCGCATTATAGCTGTCGTCAAGGCAACAAACCCGGCAATTGTAAGGACGGCAACAACGCTTCGGTCAAAATGAGGAGCAAAGCTGATCAAACCAACACCAAGGCCAAAAGCCGCGAAGGACAGGATTGGAAATGCCTCCATGTCACGTTCCGTTTCGACTTTCGTGACTGTTCGCGCGTTGCCGATCCCATAGATCAACATTCCGGCTCCAAGTAATGCGAAGGCGGGGCGCCACCCGACAAAATCAGCGAAGAGGCCGCCGATCAGCGGACCGGCGAAGGCCGCTCCGATCCAGAATGCACCCGAGATGGCAGAAATCTTGGGGTAAGCCGCCGCAGTTATCTCTGAGCGCAGGGCAACAAATCCAAGAGCGAGCAAACCACCGCCGCCGAAACCCGCGATGGCACGTCCCGTGGCGATCCAGGGCATCGTTCCTGCCACAGATGAAAGCATCGCTCCGGAAATCGCCAACGCTGTCATGATCCACCAAAGCCACTTCATGCCGTATCTGGCGGCCAACGGGCCAGTGGCCGCTGCCGCCAGAACCGTACTGATGTTGAAGAGCGCGGTCAGGGCAGCGATGAGTTCACCGCCACCAACCTCTGCAACAATCGCCGGCGCGAGGGTAACGGCAGCGTAGTTCCCGCCAGCGTGCAATATAATGACTGCAAGCACCCCCGCGATGCGGAACCCTCGTCCGTTAGCCAGAAGCGCGCGCCAATCAGGTGCATGGTCCGAAGTACCACTTTGCGTGGCGTTGATGTGAGTCGTTTGATCATTCATTTCATGATTAAATAAAGACAACAGAATTTCGGTCCAACGAAAACATATTGGCCAATAGGCTTCCATTTGGTTAAGTGAAGATATGCGACACCTTCCGACTCCGACCGCGCTTAGAATGTTCGTGGAAGCCGCCGAACGGACGAGCTTTGCCGGGGCCGCTGATACTCTGAATGTCACACAGGCCGCTGTCAGCAAGCAGATGGCCACTCTCGAGGACAGGCTGGACACAGCCCTTTTTGTGCGCGAGCATCGTTCTGTCGCGGTAACTGCCGCCGGACGGGCCTATCTGCCAATCGCCAAGCGCGTGTTGGCGCTGCTCGAAGCGGGTCTTGATGAAGCAACTGCGCTGTCATCGCGTCGTGCGATCAAGGTCGAAGTGGACTACGAATTTCTTGATTTGGTGGTTGCGCCAAGACTTGATCAGCTGCGTGCGGAAATGCCCGGCACCGACATCACATTCGTTCCCACCGTTCCGGGTCGGCAAGTGCGACAAAGTGATCTGGCGATCACCTACGGTCATCCACGTCCAGGTGCGGCATTAGCCGAACGCCTTTGCGGTTTCACGGTCTTTCCCGTGATCAGCCCATCGCTCCTTGAAACCACGAACGACCCCTTCAAGACGTTGCCGCTTCTCCACGATCTGGACAGCTATTGGTGGGATGCATTTTTGCGCGCAGAGAGTGTCACACGCTTCGACCAGGGCATTGTTCTGGGAAACGGCGCGCTTGCGATCCGCGCGGCGATAGCCGGACATGGCATTGCCATTGGTGACAATGTGCTGTGCGCGGATGCTTTGAAAAGTGGTGATCTGGTGAGGGTCGGAAAGGTGACCTTTTCCGGACGCGACGACTATTGGCTGTCCCAGCATCCAGACATGCAGGGGGACTCAATTGCGGTGGCTTTCCGAAATTGGCTAGGGGCCGAAGTCGCACAACTGATATGAAGTCCGAACTTCTCTAAGGAGCGATGCCAGTTACCTCATAGTTCATAGTTTACAACTTGTATTGTCTTCGTGCCGGGCAGAATGCGGCCATTCGACTTGAGGATGTGAACGGCAGCTTAGTCCGCATAGGCGTCGTTTGCCTGGTCCAGGCTGAAAGACCGCATTGGGTCGATACCAGTCATCGGTTCTGGCGTGGAAGCCTTCGTTGGGCCGTCGGCATCGACGAAAGCCTTCAGATATCAACATCCGCTTGGCGGTCCGGCCAAGTATCGGCAATGCGGGGTTGTCCAGACAGCTGGTGTTAGATCAGACTGCGGGGCAACCCCTACCGTCTTGCAGCAAACGTCTCGGCCTAAAACCTCTTGAAGATACGGCGCAGCTATCAAGGGATGGGCTGCACGGCCAGGCTGTCAAGCACCTGGTCCATTACCGCGGCTGTATCCGCCCAGCTCGGCAGCACCCGCCCTGCCTTGGCTGAAACCAGGGCCGAGCGCCGACGAAGAACACTGTCCGACAGCATCCGGCGCAGCGCATCGGCAAAAGCGCCGGGCTCGTTGGCGGAGACCAGCAGGCCGGCGCCCCTGGGGACCGTATCGGGCACGGCCCCCGTGCCGCAGGTGACGATCGGCAGCCCATGACAGAGCGCCTCACCCAAGACTATGCCGTAACCTTCATAGCGCGTTGCGAGCGCAAAGAGGCTCGCGGCGCGATAGCGCTCCCGCAGGGCCTTGTCATCGACCATCCCGGTCACTGTGACCCGTCCGGTAAGGCCAAGCGAGGCGTTCAGTCGGTCAAGGCCGTCGGCGTAGGCGTGGTCATAGCGGGCACCTACGATCTTGGCACGCCAGTCGAGATCGACGATCCGCGCCAACGCTCTGAGCAAGATGTCATGGCCCTTGCGGGGATGCAGGATTCCGACCGACAGGATCATGGGCGGGCATTCCTCCTGCCGGACAGGGTCGGCGGGCGGAAACCCCGGTGCAGCGATGCTGATCCTGTCGGCTGCCACGCCATAGTCTGTCTGTAAGACAGAGGCGGTATGCGGGCTCGGCACGACCACATGGGCCGCACGCGCAAGGTTATCCGCCTCGCGCCGTGACAGCAGGGCGGACCGCTCAGCCGACAATCCGGCCTCAAGCGCCAGGGGATGGTGGATCATCGCGCAGATCGGGGCCTTCACGGCATCGAGCCCCCGGGTCTCGACAGCACCAAAGGCCAGCCCATCGATGATCAGTGGCATGTTGGCGGGCACAGCGACCAAGGCTGCGATCGCGGCCGCCATGTCCTGCGCATCGGGATCGGGAAAGCTTGCCGGAAGTTCCAGGTGCCGCACTGGGCGCCCCGCATCGCGAAGCCCGTGCAAGAGGCGGTTTTCATAGATGTAGCCACCGGTTTTGGTTGTGATATCCCCGGGAATGGCGAAAACCGCAGGCGTTTTGGTCATCGGGCGGGCCCTAGCGCGGCGGGTTGGGTGTTGCGCGTGTCATGCGAGCTGCTCGCTGGCATAGACATCGAGGAAGCGGCGCTCGACCCAGCTGACGCCGGCATAGGCGAAACAGGCGGTCAGAGAGACGAGAAAGGTCGCGCTCCACAGCATATTGTAGTCCGAGGTCGAGGCGGTTAGTGCCATCAGGCTGCCGATGCCTGTCCCCGTCGCAAGCCACTCCACCACCGTCGCCGCCAGCAAGGCCGCGGGCACGGACATGCGCGCAGCGGCGAAGAAGGCAGGCAGCATCGCCGGGAACTGAGCGAAAACAAGTCGCTGCCGGGGGCTTGCCGCATAGCTGTCGAAGACGTCGTTGACGTGTCCTGGCACCTGGCGAAGGCCCTGCAGGCAGGCGACCAAAACCGGGAAAAAGATCATGATGGCGATGAGTGCGACCATGCCGAGGGCGCCGCGCCCCAGCAGCAGAATGACCAGCGGTGCGGTGGTCACGATGGGCACCGCCCGCAGGGCAATTGCGATGGGCAGGGCAACCGCAGCGGTGCCCGGGAACAGGACAATACCGGCTGCCGCAACAACACCCAGCACAAGCCCTGCGAAGTATCCTGGAACGGTAAAGACCAGCGTCTGCCCCAAGGCAGCGAACAGGGTCTCACGGTGTTCTGCGGCGCCGTCACCGCCCACCAGATAGGCCCAGATGTCGTCCGGTCGTTTGGCGAAGAACCTATCCAGCCCGAAAAGCTCCATCAATCCCGCCCAGGCCAACAAGACGAGAACTGTGAGAACCGCAAGATATCCCAGAGTTTGAGCCAGCCGGCGCGGCCCATCGGCGGAGCGACGCGGCACGGGTGGTGCCAGGATGACGGGCGGTGGACCGGTTATCAATCGCCGCCCCAGCCAGCCGATAACCCAGTAGACGAACATTGACACCGCGGCTGCAACTGTTGCCAAAGCCCATGTCGCCGGCACGTCGAGGCTCCGCATTGCGTGGATGGCCAGCACCCCCATGCCCCGCTCGGCACCGGTGAACTCGCCGACCATCGCGCCCAGGAAAGCCGCCGGGGCGGCAATCTGAAGCCCGGCAACGAGATAGGGCAGCGCGGCAAACACCCGGATGCGGAAAAGCGCTGTCACCCGCCCCCTGCCATAGCTGCGCACCATGTCGAGCCAGGTCGCCGGCGCGGCGCGCAACCCAACCAGCAGCGGAACGAGTGTGGTGTAGTAGACCGCGAACGCGGCCAGTGTGATCTGCGGCCCGGAGCCGGGACCGTAGAGGACCCGCAGAATTGGCCCGGTGGCAACAAGTGGCAGACAAAAGACCAGAAGCGCCAGCGCGGCAATCCCCCGCTCAATCCGTGGTACCGCGAAGGCCAGCAGCGCAAGGCCTATGGCCGCGAGGTTACCGTAGACGAACCCGAGAGCGGCCTCCGCCAGCGTAACACCAAGCGCTCGCGCCATCAGCGCGCCATTTGCCGCCAGGTAGCCGATCACCTCGGACGGACCTGCCAGCAGGTAGGACCCCGTGAACGCGCGCGCCGTGAGTTCCCAAAGGGTCAATGCGACGACGACCCCGACCGCAGCCTTCCACCACTCAGCGCCGGGAAACACAGGCCTGTCGCTTCGCGAGACCGCAGCGTTCATTGGGCGGCAATCGGGACGCCGCCTTGCGCCTCTCCGTCGACCAGCGCCGCCGATACTTCAACGATCAGGTCTCTAAACGGCTCGGTTCCCGTCATTTTCCCTGAACGGGGCCGGTCGAGCGTTACATCGATCTCCGCCAGAACCTTGGCGGGACGCGGCGAGAGAACAATGACACGATCGGCGATCAGAATTGCTTCCGTCACCGAGTGGGTCACGAAAATCGTTGTCGTACCGTTCGCTTCCCACAGCCTGGGAAGGTCCTCGGCGAGACGGCGGCGGGTCAACTCGTCCACCGCCCCGAAGGGTTCATCGAGCAGCAGAAGACCCGGGCGTGTGACAAGGCAGCGCGCAATCGCCGCCCGCTGGCGCATGCCGCCCGACAGCTCCGCCGGACGCCGGTCCTCAAAACCCGACAAGCCAACCAGCGCGATCAGCCGGTCCACCGCCGGCGGATCCTCGGGCATCCTTGCGAGTTTCAGCGCCAGGGCGATGTTGCCCCGCACCGTGCGCCAGGGCAAAAGCGACGAATCCTGAAATCCTATTGCAAGACCCGCGCGGCGGCGTATCTCCTTGGACGGCAGGCCATCTGCCAAAACTTCTCCGGACGTTGGCACCTCTAGCCCGGCGATCAAACGCAGAAGTGTGGACTTCCCGCAGCCCGAAGGGCCAACCAGGGCTGTCGTTTCTCCGGCACGAAAGGTCAGGGAGGTTGGATCGACCGCTTCAATCGGGCCCCCTGCGCCGAAAAACGTCTTCGCAACCGACCGGCAGGCCACCTCGGGTGGGGCAAGGTGTGCACGATCAGCTGTCATAGACCGCTTCAAGGATCGACCTGTCCCAAAGATCCGGCGTGACAGTTTGCCCCAACAGCGCCAGCATCTGGACATTCGCGGCGACCGCATCGTCGGTGAACCAGGCAAAGCCGTGCTGCTCGGTCAGGTCCGAGAACATGAGCGGCAGCTGTTTTCTTGCCTGGAGTTTCTGTGTCTCAAAGTCCAGACCCGCATCCGGAAACCGCTCGACCGTAAGGGCAGCGGCCGCATCGGTGTCGGCCCGATAATCTTGCCAGCCGCGGACCTCACCGGCCATCAGGGCCACAAGCTCGGCACGCCGGTTTGTCAGGCTATCCTCGGTCGCAATGTAGGTCTGTGAATGCAGCGCATAGCCGTGATCGGCCATCAGCATCGTCACGCTCCGAACGCCCTGGATCTCCATTGCCACCGGCAGATCGGTCGCCCAGCTGAGCAGACAGTCGACCTGCCCGGCAAGCAGCGGGGCGGCGGAATACTGTGTGGGCACAATCTCGATCTCGCCGATATCGACGTCGTTCAAGGTGCAAAGCGCCTGCAATACAGGGGTGTTGGCAATAGCCATGCCGATCCGTTTTCCTACCAGGTCGACAGGGGCATTCACCGGATTTTCCGGCAAGGATGCTATGGCAAAGGGATTCCGTTGCATCGCCACGCCGATAATCCTGAATGGTGCCCCTTGTGAAATCGCGGCGGCGGTATAATCAGCGGCCGAAATACCAACCAAAGCTTGATTCGAAATGACCGGCGGTTCTACCGGCGCGTTCGGCCCCCCAGGCGTCAATGCGACATCCAACCCCAGATCGGTCCAGTAACCCCGGTCCTGTGCGATATAGCTCCCCCCAAACTGCACCGAATGCAGCCAGGACAGCTGCATCCTGGCCGCGGTCAGTGCATTGGCCCGGCGCGACGTGAGGCCGAGAGCCGCTGCAACACCGACAACGCCCGTTGCCAACAGTTGTCTGCGCGACAGATGTATCCGATTCATTTTTCGTCTCCGTGACTGACCTTGATGCTAGTTTGACGGCTATCGGGCGACAAGGGGCAGAGCGCACCAGAAAGGATCCGCGGACGGAGCCGGCGTCAAAGAACCGGCTCGGCGCTGCTGAAGGCCGAGAGGAAGCGGTCGCGGAAGCTATCCATCCGCCAGACCGGTGACTCCTCCGCCGGTATGAGCCCCTGCTGCCATCCCCAGGCGTCGGTCCGCTCAATCAGCTTTGGCGGGCCGATGATGTGGATCGGCACATCGAAGCTGTCGCTTTGTGAGACGAAACGCGCCGTCTGATGATCACCGAGAACCACCATGAGGGGTATCCGATCGAATTGGCGCAGTGCATAGCCACCCACCACCTTTAAGCTGTAATCCACCGCCTTGCGGTATTGCTCGCGCACGCGGTCCCGGTCGCGCCACACGATGTCGGGCGGATCTCCTGACTGCGCCCATGTGTCAAAGATCGTCCCGTCTCCCAGTTCGTCCCATCCCAGGAGCGGCGGGATGGGCACCCAGGGCGCATGGGAAGAAATCAGCGCGACCTGCGCAAAAAGCGGTCGCGGATCCGGCGTCTTCAAAAGTAGACGATCGAGCGCAACAAGCGTGTATTGATCGGGCATCGTGACCCAGTTGAAGGGTTGGCCTCGATACCCCAGATCGTCGGCGGCAAGCACGGTCTCGAAACCCATGCGATCTGCCTCGGGCCAATCAAGCGTGATCGCCGGCATCACCGCTGCCGTACGAAACCCGGCATCCGCCGCAAAATGAAAGAGCGACCACCGGTCACTTGCAAGCAACTCAGCGTATCGCCACTGGTTGGTGATCCAGACGCCATTAGCCAGGGTCGCATGAGACAACCAGCTTTGCCCGCCGATCATCGGCGCCCTGAGCCAGGCGGAGCGCATCGCCACCCCGGACTCTGCCAAACGCGCCTCTAAGGTGCGGAGCGTCTCCCTGTGGGTCGGCGCATAAAGCGGGGTATCGAAACTCGCGCGGCCATAGCTCTCAACAAAGATAAAGAGGACATCGCGCTCGTCGATGTGATCGAGCAGGGGCGCAGTCTCGCGGAACGGATCGCCCACAGAGGCAAGGTCGAAACTGCGCAGATCCTGGAATGCCTCTTGGTACGAGATCGCGCGCTCCACCCCCAGCCGCGCCGTAAAGGCCTCGCCGGGGGGAGAGATCGGCAAGCGCCATTGCTGCATCGCATGGCCGACGTCACCAACCAACAAAACCGCTGCGCCCAGCGTAGCCGCGATTCCGCCTGCCCGCCACCTTCCCCGGCTTTCGATGCGCGCCCAGTGCCCGGTTGCCCACCATGTCGCCGCCACGGTCGTGCCGATGGCCAGCAGGCCACCCAGGATGCAGAGGGCCGCCGAGAAAGCGCCCACGGCGTCGGACAACAAGCGCCATCCCGCCTCGATCAAATGAAGATCGAGCAGCGGATTGAACCCACGGCCGAACGAAACGAACATCGCGTAGTCAGCCATCTTCAGCAGCCCGATGGCGCCGAGTATCGCCACCAAAGCAATCCGAACGATCTGCGTCGAGGGCGCCTGCTGCCGAAGGACGATCAGGAGGGCCAGAATAAGCGGCAGTTCGAGGGGAAAGAACAGTATGGCGCCGGACGTCACCGCATCAGGATGATTGGGCAGAACCAACAGAAGATACAAGACCAGCGCCGCCAGCGCGAGGGAGGCCACCGGCCATGCCCGGCGCATCAAGCCGGCCCGCGCCTGCGCCACAGCCAAACCCCATCGGCTGCAAAAGACCACAACAACAGGGCCACGGCCACCGCCGCCAGGCCCTGCGACAGCGAAGCCGTGAGTGGCGGCGCCAGCAAAACGATCAGCACGGTCAACTGGACCACACAGACGGCCTTGCGGCGAAACCGTTCGGGCAGCGGCGCGCGAAGGAAGGGTAGAAAGAGCCCCAATCCGACAAAGCCATACCGTAGCACCCCCAGCACCAGAACCCACGCCCCCAACTTGCCCGTCTGCCACGCCAGAAGCGCTAGAATAAGGGCCAGCAGCGCATCGGTCTCGACATCGAAGCGCGCGCCAAAAGCCGATACCAGCCCGCTCCGCCGCGCCAGCCAGCCGTCTATCCCGTCAAGCGCCAGCGCAAAGGCTGCGAGAACAAGTGTTGCCCAGGCAAGGGCCGGATCGGCCAGCGCGGCAGGGGTAAACAGCGGAGCCGCCAACAGACAGACCAGGGTCGCGCGAAAATACGTGACCGTATTGCACAGTCCGAGCGCGACATGCGGGTAATGACGGTGGAGCGCAAGCCCGGTGACGGATGTAACGGCAAGAAACACCCCGATCGGCGCAAAGCGGGCAAGGCCCAGGATCTCTGGCAGAATCCACATCACCACCGCCAGCAGGAAACCCAGATGCCCGGCAGCCACCAGCGCAAACTGCAAAAGCGGCTTGGCACTGCGCCGGTTGCGGCGCGGGGCCGACGGCTGCGGAGTCGCAAGACTGTTGAAAACTGTTTGATTCATCCCCTCATAAACTAGCGCCGCTTCGCGCCGGTCAAGTCCAGGTTGCCTGGAACGCGGGATCGTGGTCCAAAACTCCGGTACCGGCCACCGCTGTGACAAAAGAAGGGCTATGCAGGGATACCGTACAACCGCCCGAAGTCTTCACTGGATCGTCGCGCTGGCTGTACTGGCCACGATACCGGTGGGTCAATGGATGACGACCGAAGGCCTGGAGCGGAGCCTTCAGGACAGCCTCTATATCTTCCACAAGAACGCGGGCGTCCTGATCCTGCTGGCTGTCGTCCTTCGGCTGGTCTATCGGGCTGTCTATCCGCCACCACCTCTGCCCGCGACTGTACCGGATTGGCAAAGGCGCGCTTCGGCGGTCTCCCATCTGACACTTTATGCGCTGCTGATCGTGATGGGTGTCTCCGGCTACATCCGGGTCAAGGCCGGGGGCTTCCCGATAGAGATGCTGGACGCTCTGCAGGTCCCGTCCCTCGTTCCCCGTTCCGACTCGCTTGCCGGAACGGCGAAGGCCGTTCACAGCTACGCGCGCCTAGTCTTGGTCGCCTTCATCGTTCTGCACATCGCAGCCGCGCTTTATCATGCGGTCTGGCTGAAAGACGGGGTCTTTTCCCGAATGTGGCCCCTGCGCGGGCGCTGAAAGGGCGTTGCAGCCCATAGCGAAAGTGCCATGAGGCGGGGAATTGGCTCTGTCGGCGAAAGGGGGGATGGTGCGCGGCTCTGCGCCAGCGCGATTATGTGCTCTTCTGCCACGGAGAGGCCTTTTGACCCGATTCTGAGGCCAGTACGGAACGGTCAGATACGCGAGGACCCGGGGTGAACAATCGAGTTGGGCTGAGAGATCTGAAAGGCGTCGCCCGTTCTCTCATAACATACCGGATGCGCCCGCTACACGGCCGGGGCCTTGACCGGATTTACCAGGCCTTCGTCGGTCCCGGCGACCTTGCGATCGACGTCGGCGCGCATGTCGGTGACCGGCTGGCGGCCTTTCGCCGACTCGGCGCCCGGGTCATCGCGATGGAGCCAAACGCCACGTTGTTTCGTGTTCTCGCGTGGTTGCACGGCCGGGACAGCGGCGTGACGCTCTTACCTGACGCCGCCGGCGCCCGATCCGGTCCAGGCGTACTGCATCTCAACCGCGCCAATCCGACAGTCTCCACCATGTCGGATTCATTCGTCGAGGCGGCACGGGCTACGGCGGGTTGGCGCAGTCAAGTCTGGAACGAGCCTGTGGCCGTATCGGTTTTGACCCTTGATGATGTCATTGCACGCCATGGGCCACCCGCATTCATCAAAATCGACGCAGAGGGCGTTGAGCCGGATATCTTAACGGGGCTGTCGCGGCTGCCTCCCGCTGTGTCGTTTGAGATCACCACGATGGCGCGCGCGGCCGGTCTTGCCGCGCTCGATCGTACCCTTGCGCTCGGATGCAATCGCTTCAAGTTTTCGCTTGGCGAGTCTCATCGCTTCCTTCAGCCGAATTGGATCGACGGTGCGGCCATGCGCTCATTCCTCACCGCTCTCCCGGAGCATACGAATTCAGGTGATGTCTATGGCGTCACCGATGACTGGACACCGCGCACCAGACCGAGTTCGGGCTGATCGCCATCGCCAAACGCCAGCCGAGATGGAAAGGCGCATGGCGGGGCACTGTCACATCTTCCCGAAGTGAATATAGGGGTTCGGGAGAGTAGGTCTGTGTCACGCAGTCTGGGTAGCGATCCGCCATTCGGTGAATGCCACATCTCGGAAGGTTTTGAGTGTGCGTCTGGAGATGAGGTGGCGTTGGAGGTTGAAGCAGTTGTAGACGACGGCGTGGGTAGAGAGAAATCGTTGCGTTGATCCTGGCCGCTTAAAGCCGATCCACGACCGCTCTCGCCGCCGCACCGGCTGATGGGAATTCTCAGCACGATTGTTCAGTTGGCCGGCGCCGGCGCAAATTCCTGGTGTAGGGCGTTCCGAGTTTCACGACCCAACGGCGGACGGTCTCGCAGCAGATGTCCAAGCCACGCTCAGCCAGCAAGTCTTCGACGTCCCTGAGACTCAAGTTGAACCGCAGATATAACCAGACGGCATAGCGGATGACACTCGGTGGAAAATGATGACGGGCATATGAAACCTTAGACATGAGACAACGCTAACGGGCTGTCATCGATCCGGCCAGCTCGTTCCTGTGACGCAGCTTCCAATTGTAATATCAATAGGAAAATCAATTATGGAGGTCAAATTATAATATTTGGTATTCCAAAATACAGAATATTGTTTATGATGGTGACAGGCGCTGAATGCGCGCATTATCCAAGGGAGGAAAATCAATGAAAAACTGTTTGCCATCGCGGCAGCTGCAGCAGTTGTAAGCGGTGATCCTGCCGCTGAGGAATATCCATCCAAAACCATCGAAGTGATTGCGCACGCCGGTAATGGCGGCGGCACGGATGTAACGACGCGGATGATGATGATCCGCGCGCGTCGAGAACTGGGTACCGATATGGTCGTCGTTAACAAACGCGCCCCTCATGGCACGCATGGAGTATAACTTCGCGCCACCCGAATACTTCGCGCTGACTGTCTTTGGCATTTCGATGCTGGCCACCATTGGCGATGGCACGCCTTTGAAGAACATCATCGCGGGGGCCTTCGGTGTCCTGTTGGCGACCGTTGGTAAGGACCTGCTGACCACGGTCGAGCGCTTTACCTTCGGCTTTAACGAGTTGTCCGAGGGCATCGGCTTCCTACCAGTGATGATTGGGATTTTCGGCATATCCGAGCTTTTGGTGCAGGCGGAACGGCTCAGCGTCGAGCGGCGTCAGGTCTCTATGAAAGCCATTAAGCTGCCCACGCGCGAGGAGTATGGCCGCGTGTGGAAGACCATTCTGCGCAGCTCTGGCTATTCGGTTGTACCGCTGGCTATTGGGCTGATCCTCGGCGGAATGCTCGAAAAGCGCCTCGGTCAGTCTTTGATCATGCTCGACGATCAACGGTGGTTGATGTTTGCCCGCCCACTGACACTTCTGTTCCTTGTGCTCACCATTCTTGCGCTGTTCGGGCCGTTGTTCTGGCGCCGTCTGTTCAAACAACGAGACCCCATGGTTTCCACTCGAGAGTAATTAATGACCAAGATCAAATCTATCCGCACCCGCGTTTGGAACTGGACCGGCCCGACTGTTCCTCCTCAGGGCAATTTCTGCACCAATGCCTCGGATGCGTTGTGGATCAAGGGCGACGCCATGGCTTCTTTCCGGTTTCACCAATGGCTGACTTGCGAGGTAGAGGCAGAAGACGGCACCATCGGCATCGGCAACGCGGCCCTGGCGCCCACGGTGGTCAAGCAGGCGATTGATGACTGGTACGCGCCCTTGGTGATCGGCGAAGATCCGTTCGACTACGCCTATATCTGGGAAAAGATGTATCGCCGGACCCATGCCTGGGGCCGCAAGGGCATCGGCATGACGGCTATCTCGGCTATCGACATCGCCATCTGGGACCTGATGGGCAAGCTGGTGAACAAACCAGTCTTCAAGCTTTTGGGCGGACGCACGAAAGAGAAGATCCCGGTCTATTACTCCAAGCTTTATGCCGACAGCATCGAGGCGATGCAGCGCGAGGCCGAAGATGCACAGAAGAACGGCTATCAGGCCTATAAGTCCCGGTTCGGCTTTGGCCCCAAAGATGGCATGTCGGGCATGCGCGAGAACCTCAAGCGGGTTGAAGCCCTGCGCGAGGTGTTGGGCTACGACGTGGACCTCATGCTCGAATGTTACATGGGCTGGACCCTGGATTATACCAAGCGGATGCTGCCGAAACTGATGAAGTTCGAACCCCGCTGGCTTGAGGAGCCGGTGATTGCCGATGATGTGGCGGGTTATGCAGAGCTGAATGCGATGGGCATCGTGCCGATCTCTGGCGGCGAGCATGAGTTCAGCGTCATGGGCTGCAATGAACTCATCCAGAAAAAGGCCGTCAGCATCCTGCAATACGATACCAACCGCGTGGGCGGGATCACAGCGGCACAAAAGATCAACGCCATTGCCGAGGCCGCGCAGATCCCTGTGATCCCCCATGCAGGCCAGATGCATAATTACCACCTCACCATGGCCAATACGAACTGCCCGATCAGCGAATACTTCCCCGTCTTCGACGTCGAGGTCGGCAATGAGCTGTTCTACTATATCTTCGAGGGCGACGCCGAGGCGGTGGACGGATATCTGCAACTGGATGACAACACGCCGGGTCTGGGCATCTCTATCACCGACAAGCACCTCCAGCATTTCGAGATCACCGAATGAGTACGTATTCCGGCATATGGCCCGTCGCCCCCACGCCCTTTAACGACGACGGCACGCTTGACCTTGAGGGTATGAAACGGGTGCTCGATTGCCTGATTGATCAAGGTGCCGATGGCATCTGCGTGCTTGCCAATTTTTCGGAACAGTTCCTGATATCGGATGCCGAACGCGAAGTGCTGGCGCAGCTGAGCGTGGAACATATTGCAGGCCGTGTGCCCGTGATCGTCACGATCAGCCACTACGCGACCCAGATCGCGGTGGAACGGGCGCGTTTTGCCAAGGATCTTGGTGCAGATATCGTGATGATGATGCCTCCCTATCACGGTGCGCTGCTCAAAGGCACGCCCGAGCAGAGCTTCGAACAATTTGCCGCCGTGGGAAAGGTGGGTATCCCGATCATGGTGCAGGACGCGCCGCTATCAGGCGTTGAGCTGCCTGTGCCGCTGTTGGTGCGGATGGCCAAGGAGATCGAGGCGGTGAAGCTCTTTAAGATCGAGTGCCCCCGCGCGGCTAACAAAATCCGTGCGTTGATCGAGCAGGGCGAGGACGCAATTGAAGCACCTTTCGACGGTGAGGAGGCGATCACGTTGCTTGCCGATCTCGACGCGGGTGCCACGGGCTCGATGACCAGCGGCATGATAGTCGATCAGATCAAGCCGGTTATTACGAAGTATCGCGCGGGTGATGTCTCGGGCGCCACGGAGGCCTACGGCCGAGTGGCAATGGCCGTCAACCATGAAAACCGGCAATGTGGCTGGCAATCTTGCAAGGCTGCAATGGTGGAAGGCGGCGTGATCAAATCCGAGTTCTGCCGCCACCCTATCCCACCCCTTCACCCGGCGATCCGCTCTCGGTTGATCGACCTTCTGCGGTCTCTGGATCCACTGGTACTGCGTTGGGGGACATAAGATGAGTGAGAGCGCCTGGACAAATGAACTGCGCGAATTTGTAGAGCTAAAACCGCGGCAGTCGCTCGCGATGGAGGCGGCGGATAACCTGCGCGAATTCATCATGCTGGGCAGGCTTGCACCGGGGATGTCGGTGCGCGAACGGGATCTGGCCGAGGCCTTTGGCATCAGCCGAACGCCCCTGAAAGAGGCATTGCGGATCCTCGAAACCGAAGGGCTGATCGTCTACGGCCCCACCCGCCGCCCACGCGTGGCCGACCCGTCGCTGGATGAAATTAACGATTGGCTGCGGGTCCAGGGCGCGTTGGAGGCTCTGGCGGGCGAACTGGCCTGCGCAGAGGCTACCGACGCGCAGCTGGCCAAGATCGAGGAAATCAATACATCGATCAAAGAGGCCCGGGACACGGACGGGCAGCTAGAGGCGTTCCGCATGGATATGCGTTTCCACGAGGCCATTGTGGCTGCGTCCGGGAATGAGGCTTTGGCCGAAACCCATGCGACCTACAATGCGCGCCTGTGGCGGGTGCGGTTTTTGTCATCCCAACGGATTGCCAGCCGCGATGCCACCCGGAGCGAACACCTGGACATCGTCGAGGCCCTCAAGGCCCGCGATGCCGCTGCCGCGCGGAAAGCGCTAAAGAGCCACCTACGCACGGCGGAGACCAATATCGCCGCCGCGATCACCGAGATTGAAACCGCCAAGGAAGCCGACTGATGCGTCCCAGACTTGCCATTGTCCCCGGTGACCCCTCCGGTATCGGGCCAGAACTGATTGCCAAGCTTTTGAATGAAGACAGTGTGCTTGAGGCCGCCGATATCCTGCTGGTGGGTGACGCGCATCTGTGGCAGCGCGGCGCTGAGCAGGCCGGGGTTGAGGTGCAGCTGAAAACGATCGGTGAGGCTGACGTTGGCGCGTTTGACGGTCTGGCGCATCTTGACCTTCAGACCATCGACGCGGGTGATGTGAAAGTCGCGGAGGTCACCATGGCAGGTGGCAACACGTCGCTGCGCTGTCTGGATAAAGCTCTCGATCTCGCACAAGCGGGCCATGTGGACGGCGTGCTGTTTGCGCCCTTCAACAAGGCCGCCATGACCTCCGCCGGGCTCAACGCCGAGGATGAGCACCGCTATATGGCGCGCTACTTGGGCTTTGAGGGCTATCATTCGGAAATCAACGTGCTTGATGACCTCATGACCACCCGCGTCACAAGTCACATCGGCCTGAAGGACGTGGCCACCAACATCGATGGCCCCGGCATCCTGCGCGCCGTTGAGTTGGCCCATGACACACTGGCACGCTCCGGCAAGATGCGGCCCCATGTGGCGGTCGCAGCCCTGAACCCCCATGCGGGCGACAATGGCAAGTTCGGACGCGAGGAAATCGACGTGATCGAACCCGTCGTCAAAGCCTTCCAGAAAAAGCAGATGAATGTGACGGGCCCCTGGCCATCAGACACGGTGTTCCTGAAGGCCATGCGAGGCGAGGTCGACGCCGTGGTGACCATGTATCATGACCAGGGTCAGATCGCGATCAAACTGATGGGCTTTGAACGTGGCGTGACGGTGGTGGGCGGCCTGCCGATCCCTGTGGCCACACCTGCCCATGGAACGGCTTTTGATATCGCGGGCCAAGGCATCGCCAATGTCGGCGCAACCCGGCAGGCCTTCGAGCTGTTGGTGCGCATGGCCCAAAACGCAAAGAACGAGGCGGCGTGACGTCGCCATAGATTGACATCGGACAACGGGATTACCCAAGGTGAGCTTTATACCGCACGGAAAACACCTGGTTGCCGGCGATTGGGTCGCGGCTGATCAGACCTTTACCTCTGAGCCTGCGCATGGTTCCGCCCACGCCTTTTGCATCGGCACGACCGACCTGGTCAGCCGGGCTTGCGAGGCCGCTGAGGTGGCATTCGAGACCTATGGCTGCGGCACCCGCGAGAGCCGCGCGGCCTTCCTCAACGCAATCGCGGATGAGATCGAGGCCCGCGGCGACGCCATCACCGAGATTGGCACGCAAGAGACCGGTTTGCCCGCGGCGCGGCTTCAGGGCGAACGCGGGCGGACAATGGGGCAATTGCGCCTCTTTGCCGAGCATATCCTGAAGGGTGACTATCTGGACCGCCGCCATGATGCTCCCTTGCCCGACCGCGCGCCGCTGCCACGGCCGGACCTCAAGATGATCCAGCGGCCCATCGGCCCCGTTGCGGTCTTTGGGGCCTCCAACTTTCCGCTGGCCTTTTCGACCGCAGGCGGTGACACGGCGGCAGCATTGGCCGCAGGTTGCCCCGTGGTGGTGAAAGGCCATTCTGCCCATCCCGGCACGGGCGAGATCGTGGCCGAGGCCATTTACGCGGCGATCCAGAAAACCGGCATGCCCGCAGGCACATTCAGCCTCATCCAAGGCGGCAAACGCGACGTGGGCACCGCACTGGTGCAGCACCCGCTGATCCGCGCCGTGGGCTTTACAGGCTCACTCGCTGGCGGGCGCGCCTTGTTTGACCTCTGTGCTGCGCGGCCCGAGCCGATCCCCTTCTTTGGCGAGCTTGGCTCCGTCAACCCGATGTTCCTCCTGCCGGCGGCCACGAAGGCTCGTGGTGCCGAGATTGGCATCGGTTGGGCCGGCTCGCTCACCATGGGCGCGGGGCAGTTCTGCACAAACCCCGGCATCGCCGTGGTCCTGCCCGGTGCAGAAGGTTTTGTCAGCGCAGCCAAATCCGCTTTGAAAGATGCAAGCGCGCAGACCATGCTGACCGACGGCATTGCCGACGCCTATCGCAGCGGTGTGGCTCGTGTGGCAGATGGCGCGGGCGTGAGCGAGTTACTGGGCACGGCTCGCGACGGTCGCGAGGCCAAGCCCTACCTCTATCAGATCTCGGCCACGGACTGGCTGGCCAATCACGACCTGCAAGAAGAGGTGTTTGGCCCCTTAGGCATCGTCGTCGTGGCCGAAAACCTTGACGAAATGGCCGACATCGCGCGCGCCATCCAGGGGCAGCTGACCTGCACGCTCCACATGGATGAGGACGACACGGGCGCGGCCCAAGCCCTGATGCCGCTGATCGAGCGCAAGGCAGGCCGCGTCTTGGTCAATGGTTTTCCAACGGGCGTCGAGGTCTCCGACACGATGGTCCATGGCGGGCCTTATCCAGCCTCGACCAATTTTGGTGCCACTTCGGTTGGCACTTTGTCCATCCGGCGCTTCTTGCGCCCTGTCTGCTACCAAAACGTCCCAGACGCGCTTTTGCCCGAGACGTTCTGAGAAAATCCGTGCCCGGTCGCCACGCCGAGTGCGGTTATTACGCAAACAGTGGCATGGGAGGATGAAATGACATCGTTAAAGTTCACTTTTGCCGCCGGACTGACGGCACTTGCAACCCTTGTCGCGGCGCCCGCGCTGGCAGAATACCCCGAGCGTCCCGTCACAATCATCGTGCCTTGGGGCGCAGGCGGCGGCACCGACACCATCATCCGTATATTTGCCGTTGGATTCGAAAAAGAGCTGGGCCAGCCCATCAATGTTATCAACCGCACCGGCGGCTCCGGCGTTGTAGGGCATTCGGCCATTGCCAACAGCACAGCTGATGGCTACACGCTGGGCGCTTGCACGTCTGAAATCACCTATTTCGAGACCGTCGGTTTGGCAGATATTAATCCAGCCAGTTACGATCTGATCTCACGACTTGCAACGATCCCGGCTGGCGTGACGGTCGCGGCCGACAGTCCTTATGGGTCCATTCAAGAGGTGGTTGAAGCCGCCAAGTCAGGTGAGTTGTCATCGTCCGGCTCGGGGCTTGGGGGGCCATGGCACATGGCGGTTGCCGGCATGATGAAAACGGCAGGTGCTTCGGCAGACACGGTCAAGTTCATTCCATCAAAGGGCGGCGCCCCGGCGCTACAGGATTTGGTGTCTGGCGGTATCAGCATGTTCACTGGATCGCCTATTGAAGCCCGCGCGCTTGCAGATGCTGGAGAAGTTAAGATCCTCGGCATCATGGCTGATGAGCGCTCCCCTGCGTTCCCTGACGTGCCGACGCTGAAGGAAAGCGGCGTGGATTGGTCGCTGACGAACTGGTTCTCGCTCTGTGCGCCGTCGGGGCTTCCAGAGGACATCAAGGCCAAGATTGAAACTGCAGCTGAAGCGGCACATGGATCGGCTGCAGTTCAGGACGCCTTAGCGCAGCGCGGAATCACCCCGCTGTTCGACGGATCCGAGGCGTTCTCCGCCTTCGCCGCAGAGTTTTCCGGCGCGGCCAAAGAACTGCTGACAGATCTTGGTATCGCCAAGTAACAGGCACGCTCGGGTCGGCCTGGTGTCGGCCCGAGCACGCAAAAAACCATGCAGTTTTCCAATCGCTTCATCGGCATCGTCGCTGTAGTTGGCGCAGTCGCTATCGTGTACGGCACCTTCGGGTTTCGCGCTGTGCCCGGCCAACAATTTGGCTCGGCATTCTTCCCGCACATCACGGCGGCTTGTCTGGCGCTCACAGGGCTTGCGATGATCCTAGGCCCCTCGACGAGGCCCTGGTTCACCCTGCCAGACTGGATGCGCTCGCGCCGCGGGCTCAGGGCCGCAGCGCTGCTCGCGGGCGGCATCGCCTGGGTTCTGCTTGGGCCATCTCTGGGATTTATCCTAACGACGTTCTTGCTCATTCTCGCACTGATTCTCTTGGCCGGTGGCCGGGTATTGATCGGGCTTGGCGTGGCGGTCGGGCTGACCCTTCTTCTGCACGTGATTTTCGGCGTGCTGCTTCGCATTCCGTTGCCGTTTGGTGTTGTGGAGGGATGGCTCATATGAGCGTCTTCGCCGAAGCGCTGGCTCTGGTCTTTCAGCCCGATGTGCTGGGTACCGTGATTGTCGCGAGCCTTCTGGGACTGACCATCGGCGCTATTCCGGGTCTGACGGCGGTGATGGGTGTCGCGCTGTTGATCCCGATCACCTTTTTCATGGACCCGGTGCCTGCGATTTCCGCCATCGCCGCGCTCGCGGCCATGGCGATCTTTGCAGGCGACATTCCCGGTGCCCTGTTGCGAATTCCGGGCACTCCAGCTTCGGCTGCCTATGTGCAAGATGCGCATGCCATGGCGAAGGCGGGCCGCCCGGAGCGCGCTCTTGGGCTGTCTATGGCGGCGGCCTGTGTCGGCGGCGTGATTGGGGTGATCCTACTGATGGTTGCCGCGCCGCTGTTGGCGAAATTTGCGACCAACTTCTCATCCGTAGAGTATTTCTGGCTGGCCCTTCTTGGTCTGAGCTGCGCCGCCGTCATCTCGACCGGAGCACCGCTGAAGGGCGTGCTCTCGCTGCTATTCGGCCTATGGGTGGCCTCTATCGGCATCGACGAGGTTGCGGGCCAACCCCGATTTACCTTCGGCTCGACCGAACTAATGGGCGGTGTCAGCTTCATCCCGGCAATGATCGGCATGTTCGCCATCCCGGAGATCTTGCGCAATATCACCCAAACCCAGGCCAAGATCACACCGCCCAATATGGGTCCGGTCTTTCAGGGCCTCGGTGCCAATCTTATGCGACGCAAAACCAACCTGCTGCGAGGCAGCCTCACGGGTTCAATGATCGGTGCGCTGCCAGGTGCGGGCGCTGATATCGCCGCATGGGTCGCCTATGCGGTGGCCAAGCGCAGATCGAAAACGCCCGAGAAATTCGGCGAGGGCCATGACGAAGGCATTGTCGAGGCGGGCGCCGCCAACAATGGCGCGCTTTCCAGTGCTTGGGTGCCGACGCTGGTCTTTGGCATCCCCGGCGACAGCATCACGGCCATTGTCATCGGTGTACTCTACCTCAAAGGGCTTGAGCCTGGCCCGATCATTTTCACAAAAACGCCCGAGCTGGTATACGCGATCTTCATCGCGTTCTTTCTGGCCAACCTGCTGCTTATCCCCTTTGGCTGGCTCATTATCCGTATCTCGCGCCACTTGCTCACGATCAAGCCTGCCTACTACCTGCCCGTGGTGTTTGCCTGCTGCATTGTCGGCAGCTTTGCGATCAACAACACCGCTTTTAGTGTCGTCGTGATGCTGGTTTTCGGGCTGGTCGGGTGGCTGTTCGAGGAAAACGGCATCCCGGTGGCCCCTGCCATTCTCGGCATCGTTCTGGGGGGCATGCTTGAGTTCAATTTCGTCACCTCAATGCTCAAATCTGACGGCAACCTGCTGATCTTTGTCTCTCGCCCGATTGCCGCTGCGTTGGCGTTGACGGTGCTTGCCGTTTGGGTCTGGCCAGTTGTGAAACACGCGCGGAGCCGCATGTGAAACTGATCGACGCTCATCACCATTTCTGGGACCCGGTCCGCAACTACCACCCCTGGCTGCGGAACGAGCCGATGATCCCCTTCCGCTACGGGGATTATTCGACCATCCGCAGCCGCTTCATGGCTGAGGAGTACGATCAAGCGTCCCAAGGCTGGGATGTCGTGGCCAGTGTTACAATGGAGGGGGAGTGGGACCCCGCCGATCCAACCGGTGAGGCGCTCTGGATGCAGGGTGTCGCGGACGCTTCCGATCGCCCCGCAGCCCATGTGGCCCAAGCCTGGCTGGACCGCGATGACCTGAGCGCTGTGATCGATGTGATTGCGGAGCTTCCCATTGTCAGATCCGTCCGCCACAAACCCCGCGCCAATGCCGCGCCCGGGGGCGCACCCGGAGGGATGAGCGACCCGGCCTATCGTCGGGGCTTCAAGGCCCTGGCCGAGGCGGGGCTGATGTTCGATCTGCAGACGCCTTGGTGGCACCTGAGCGAGGTGCCCGCGATGGCCGAACTGGCCCCGGATGTGCCGATCATTCTAAACCACACCGGCCTGCCATCGGACCGTTCCCCCGAAGGGCTGGCGGGATGGCGCGCGGCGATGGAGGCGTTTGCCCGGATGCCCCAGGCCGTCGTCAAGATCTCGGGTCTTGGCCTGCCTTGCCGCTCATGGAGTATCGAGGACAATCGCGACATCATTCGCCAGGCAATCGATATTTTTTCACCCGACCGCGCCATGTTCGCCTCCAACTTTCCGGTGGACGGGCTGTGTGGGTCCTTTGACACAATCATTTCCGGGTTCGATGTCGCCACACAAAGTTACGGCGATTCCGAGCGTGACGCGCTGTTTGTCGGCACAGCGGCACGCATCTACGGCATCGAAGCGGTGCCAAAATAACTATCAGTGGAGGACAAAATGAAACGACGTACGATTTTGAAAACCCTGGGGCTTGCGCTGGCTGGCATGGCCGTTGCTGGCACAGCATTTGCGCAAGAGGCCACTTTGCGCTTTGGTCACTATGCCAAACCTGGCGACACAGCGTATCTGGCGGCCGAACACTTCAAGTTTACCGTCGAAAATATGACGGGTGGCGAGGTTGAGATTTCGCTGCACCCCGCAGGCGAGCTCGGCAACTCCCCAACCATGCTGGAAGGGGCGCGTTTGGGTTCCATTGACCTTGTGCTGGTGGGCAACCCCTACTTCACAGCCTTCGCCCCGCAGGTGAACCTGCTTGATCTGCCGTTTCTCTTCCAGTCGGCGGAACATGCATATGCGGTGATGGATGGCGAAGTGGGCGATGCGCTGATGACGTCGATCAACCAGTCGAACCTGCAAGGACTGGCGTTTTGGGAGATCGGCTTCCGCAACCTGACCAATAACGTCCGCGCGGTCTCATCTCCGGCGGACTTGACTGGGCTTAAACTGCGTACAACGCCCAATCCAGCTCACCTGGAGGCGTTCCAGATCCTTGGTGCCAATCCAGCGCCGATGCCGTTCTCCGAAGTCTATTCGGCGTTGCAGACCGGCACGATCGACGGGCAGGAAAATCCGGTCAACCACATCTACGCCTCCAAACTGCATGAGGTGCAAAAGCACCTTTCGCTGACGGCTCATGCCTATACGGCGGCGCCGCTGGTGGCGAACTACGGTCGGTTCGCGAGGCTCAAGCCCGAGTACCAGCAAGCGCTGCGTGTCGCGGCCAAACTATCTGCGTCCTACGAGCGCGCGCTGAACGCGGCCAAAGAGGAGGGAAGCCTGCAAGCGATGATCGACGCCGGTGTTGAGGTCGTCAAAGAGCCGGACGTGTCGGCTTTCCGCGACGCGGTCGCCAATCAAACGCGCGTGGCCTACGTCGAGAAATTCGGCAACGAATTGCTACAAAAGGTCGATGCGTTGGCCAAGTAAGTGACAAGGTTTGTAAACTTGGTGGTGCGCCTGTGGCGCATCACCGTGGGCGGGCTGATGCTGGCGGTCGTGGTGCTGACCGTTAGCCAAGTCTTTGCCCGCTATGTCCTGAACAGTTCGATCATCTGGGCAGAAGAGGCAAACCGGCTGCTCTATGTCTGGGTGATCCTTTTGGCTGCTGTTGGCGCGGATCATATGCGGATCGGGCTGATCGCGGACAAACCCCGCCTGCGCCCGGTTTTGGCGCAGTTTGGCGTGATCGCCGGAATCGCTGCACTCGGGCTGGTTGTGTGGGGGGGCTGGACGTTGAATGCGGTCTTCTCGTCGGACCGCTACGTTACACTCGGCCTCTCGAAGTCATGGTATTTCTCTGCCGCGCTCATTGCCGGTGTCGCCTGGGCGATCGTTCTGATCTGGCGCAACTTCAGCCTTCAGGAGGACCCCAAGGCATGACCCTGTTGGTTCTGCTTGGTACGATGATCGGGCTGTCGCTTCTGGGCGTGCATCTGGTCTTTGCGATCCTGCTGTCGTCGACGCTGGCTCTTCTCATCTACCGTGACTACATCCCGCTCGAAATCATCGCGCAGCTGTTTTTGTCCGGGATCGACAATTTCCTGCTTCTGGCGGTCGGCTTCTTCTTTCTGGCCGGAGAACTGATGAACCGTGGTGGTGTGACGCGCAGGATCGTTGAGTTTGCCGAGGCCTGTGTCGGCCATATCAGAGGCGGGCTTGGCCATGTCAACGTTGCCTCCTCCGTGTTTTTCTCAGGCATTTCCGGCTCAGCCGTCGCCGATACCGCTGCGATCGGCTCGGTGATGGTTCCGGCCATGGAAAAGGCCGGTTTTTCGCGGGGCTTCGCGGCTGCCGTGACGCAGAGCTCTAGCGTCATTGGCCCGATCATACCGCCATCCATCCCGATGATCGTCTATGCGGTTCTGGCCCAGCAATCGGTCGGGAAAATGTTTCTGGCGGGCGTTCTTCCGGGGCTGCTGGTGGCGCTCTGCCTGATGGTCATGGTCTACGTCGTGGCGCTCAGGCGGGGCTATCCGGCTGGGCGGTGGCAGGGGGTCGGTGCAATCCTGCGCGCCGGTGCTTCGGCGCTGGTCGCACTGGCGACGCCGGTGATCATCGTCGGCGGCATTTTGGGCGGCGTCATGACCGCAACCGAGGCGGGCGCAGTCGCCGTGGCCTACGCCTTTGTGATCGGCAAGTTCTGGTTTCGCGAACTCACTTGGGCCGGATGCGGCGAAGCTTTGGTTGCTGCCGCCAAAGGCAGCGCAACCGTCTTGGTCATCGTGGGTGCCTCTTCGGTCTTTGCGTGGATCGTGGCTGACCTGAAAGTCTCCACCACGGCTGCCGAGCTTATCTTTTCGATCAGCCGCGATCCCTTCTGGGTACTTGTGATGGCCATGATCTTTGTGCTGCTGATTGGTCTGTTCATGGACCCGCTTGCAGGGCTCGTGGTGACTGTCCCGGTTCTGTTGCCAGTGATGCAGGACATTGGCGTTGATCCCATCCATTTCGGCGTTCTGATCGTGCTGAATTTGATGATCGGGCTGACCACGCCGCCTGTTGGCTATCTGATCTATCTGTCGGCCTACATTGCGAAGGAAAGCCCAGAGGTGGTGATCCGGGAAAGCCTGCCTTTTCTCGCCGCGCTCTTCGCTGCCCTGATCTTGTGCCTTTGCTTTCCGGCCCTCGTTTTGACTTTGCCGCAGCTATATTCGGGAGGATGACCGTGATCTATGATCTGACCATGCCTTTGGAGAGCGGTCATTTTCGTTGGCCGCTTCAGCGAGACAAGAAAGGTGATTTCACCGCGGGCGATATCTTTGAAGTCACCTCTTTCGGCATCTCGTGTCACGCTTTCACACATCTCGATGCGCCATGCCACATGGTCCCGGGTGGGCCAACAACGGATGCGTTGGATCTGTCGCGAGTGATGGGAAAAGCTGCGGTGATCGACCTGTCGGATGTCGCCCCAAACGAAGAAATCACAGCCAGTCATCTGGACCGCACCGCGGGGCATCTAGCGTCCGGGCAGATCGCGCTTTTTCGCACCTGTTGGGATGCGCAAAAGGATTGGCGCACGCCGCAATATTGGCGTGACGCGCCGTATCTGTCCGCCGAAGCTTGCCTGTGGTTGCAGGACCGACAACCAACCTCTGTCGCCTTTGACTTCCCGCAAGATCACACGATCCGCCGGGTGCTTGATGGTGAGATGCCACCGATCGAAGAGCACGTTTCTCACGATATTTTGCTGCGAGGTGGGATCACGCTGATCGAATACCTGATTGGCACATCGCAACTCACAGCAAAGACCGTTCAATTCGCTGCTCTGCCTCTTAAGTTGCTCGCCAGTGACGGGGCCCCAGCGCGTGTCGTCGCCTGGGATACTTGAACGCGGTGGAGAGAAAAAAAACCGGCTGCGGCCCTGAAGGTCAATTCCACCTGAGGATGGCTGGATTTATAGGCCAAGAGAACTTCTCGGAACGCACCGTAAGAAAGCGAAGCGATCAGACCGATTTTCAATCGTCCGTTTCTGCCCCTACCAGCAGTGTGTGCCGCATCAATGGCTAAAGATCGAGCTCGCTGCGCGAAGGACCATCCTGCATAGGTCAATCGAGCGCCAGTCGTTCGGCGCTCGAACAATGATACGCCGAGCGCTTCCTCAAGCTTCTGAATGCGCCGTGTTACGGCGGACTGCCCAATGTTCAAGCATTTCGCGGCTCGTCGGAAGCTTCCAGCTTCAGCAACACCCAACATGATCTGGATATCTCGCATTTCGAGTTCCGTCGCTTTCTGAGACAGCTGCATCGCCATCACAGTTCACTCGCTCAATCATCTTGTTGTTGGTGTTGGTTTCGGATGGCTAGCCGTAGCAAACCCTGACATAATTTTTTTGGCTTCGCACAGACACCAGTCGTCGAAGAAGTAACATGCCTGCTCTTTCATGAGTAAGGTCCAATATCTGATAAAATCTGGTCATCGGCAGCGACCTGGGCTTTTCTCAGCCTTAAATCCACTGTTCTGAAGCGACATCTGCTGTCGCCATAGCGCCACCCGCAAGCGTCCCAATGTCAGATACATGTCCCAAAACAACAAAATCCAAGATCGTGGAGACGGATGCCACTAGGAACAGGAAGCTTGCTGCGCGCGCCGCACCGAATCCGATTTGCCAATCTTGCATGAGGTGGCATCCTGGAATGGGGGATGCAGTCACGGCTCTCGCCTCGTGCAAGGAGACTTTACAAAGCGATACCGCTTCACAAGAAGACAAAGCGCTAGCCCTAGCCGAACTAACTAATGAGCACCAAAGCGGACACTCTTGCTGACCACTTCGAGGCAAGAATGATACACCGGAGAGGTGCTATAAGCCTCCTCAGAGCATTCTACAAAGTAGGAGAGATGGAATGCTCGTCTCAAAACCTGCCTTTAGATAGGCCCGACGGGCCGGCTTGTGGCTCGCATCGCCGCCGGTACCCACAGTCGCAACCGACATGCCTTCCTCTTTCATTTTTGCCAGTACGTATTCGTACAAAGCGGTTCCGACGTTCCGGCCTTGGTAATCTGGATGAACGGCATTGAGACCAATTTGCCCAACTTTGCGTTTAGGGTCGATTGTGTAGCCACAACAGCCGATGACTTGGCTGTCAGCTGTGGCGATATAAACGTGATGCCGGGATCCTGTCTGACACATTTCATCAAGGTGTGCGCCCTGATCAGTTTCAGCTTCGGCATACGTAAATTGGGCGATGTCTTCGCCCACGATCGCTCGGAAAGATCTAAACACGGGCACAAATGCCGCTTCGCGCACCTCATGCAAGATTGGCAAATCGGTTTCCGTGAAGGGACGAATTTCAAAGTTAAGTTTGCTCATGGAATCCTCTTACGGATGAGCTTGGCCACAAATGAGTATTCTCAAAGCCAAGGCATTGAAGAGTTGAGCGGTTGAGTTTTCGACCTAGCATGCTGGTTCGACTAACAGTCGAAGCAAGTCTTTGATTTGGTATTAGCAACTTCTGATGCCTAGATGGTTCTATCGATCTTAGCACACAAGGAACGAACCCACCTTCCGCAGGGCTTCCTCAGGCATGCATAAGAAAGATCAACCGCTCTAATGAATGGTCAATTCAGACAGTCAGCTAAACCAACATTTCGATATCCTTCAAATAGGTTTGAGAAGGGTTACAGATGAACGATGACCCGCCCCCACGGATGGTGCCACGCCTTAGTTTAGACTCTTAGTCGCTTGGTGAAAGCGGCGATCTGGCTGGAGCCCATCGATAGCGTAGGCCAGATCGACGCGATTCTGCCGGATGGTATCGGGTGCCGGTGGCCTGTAGCCGAGGGCACTATGCGGTCTGACGGTGTTGTAGTGTTTGCGCCAATGTTCGATTAACACCTTGGCTTCCTTGATAGTGTAGAAGATCTCGCCGTTGAGCAGCTCATCTCGGAGCTTCCCATTGAAGCTCTCGTTGTAGCCGTTCTCCCAGGGGCTCCCTGGCTCGATATAGAGGGTCTTCACGCCGATCCTGGAGAGCCAGTCTCGGACAGCCTTGGCGGTGAACTCCGAGCCATTGTCCGAGCGAATGTGATCGGGCGGGCCATGGCGGACAAAGAGAAGGGCCAGAAGGCGCGCATCCCGTGTCGCTACCATTGCCGAAGTGACCGCGCCACGGCTGACCCCATAGAGGGCAATACGGTTGCGATCAACCGACGGCAGATCCCACAGATGTGCAATGGCTCTCTCCACGGCGGCTTGCGTTCGCGGCCCGACAAAATCAGGAAGTCCGGAAGACCCGCCATAGCCCGGCATGGATACGGCCGCCGCAACATAGCCACGCTTGGCCATATCTGCGAGGCGTCCCTCATCGGTGGTTGCAAGCCGAGGCCTATCTTCGAGCTTCACGAAGACACGAGCACCAGGGCGGCCTCCGACTTGATGGCCATGGACGAACAGGATGGCAGGCCAGGGTCCCTCCCCTTTTGGGGTGGCGATAAATAACTCCACCTGGGCCTGCTCAGTACTAGTACTTTGAAGAAAAAGGCGTTCTTGACCGATGGCAGGCTACGAAAAAAGACCAGCGAAGAAAAAGGCCGCACACAAAATCGGTGATGGTGGAACGGCCCAACCCGGCGACCGCGGCGAGGTCTTCCTTGGGACAAGTCGAGCAGATTGCGCCCTGCCTAGCCGAAGTCGGGAGATACCCGAAATGGATCGCCTTGGGCTAAGGCTCTGGGTCTCGGATCGGCCAGGACCGGTCATTCGTCGGGTTTGCAGCGAATGGCCGGTTTGAGCCCACCGCCCATCAGCGACATTCGAACAGGATGCAGCGAGAGGCACAGCCATGCAGGCGCAGCAAAACACCCAACCCAATGCGGCCGGCCCGGTCCAGGCGCAGCGGCAAAGCTTTCACAATGCGGGCATCCATCGTAGTGTCCAAGAGCGTACGGAACGCACCTCAAAGCCTTGGACACTTCTGTCCTCTGCTATGGGTTCGCCAAGTGTTGAGAAACCTGATGAGCAACACCTTCAG
>NZ_JAAQPH010000031.1 GCF_011683915.1 Pelagibius litoralis | reverse complement strand
CCCAATCAGCCGCGTTGCGCGTGACGATGACATCGCCAACTGCGATTCCCGGCCCCAGCACCAGCTTATCGCCCAGGTGGCGGGAGTACTGGGTGGAGCTGCTGTACTCGTAGATCGTGTCGTTGCCGTCACCCAGGTTGTAGACGTAGGTATCGGCGTGCCAGCTGCCTTCCAGATAGTCGTCGCCGGCGCCGCCGGTCAGACTGTCGGCGCCCAACCAGCCGTAGAGGCTGTCGTTCCCCTCGGCCCCATTGATGGTGTCGTTCTCATGGATGCCGAAGATGTAGTCGTCACCGGCTGTCATCGCCTGGGCATAACCGATATGGGCGAGTTGAGACTGGGTCCAGACCGTACCGTCGGCAAAGACGATCTCTTCCACACCGTAGCGGTTATCACCGAACTGCTCGTTGAGCAGGATCGATCCGGCCGCGCCCTGGAAGCTGATGGTCACATCCTCCCAATCAGCCGCGTTGCGCGTGACGATGATATCGCCCGGCGCAATCCCTGCCCCCAGCACCAGCTTGTCACCGAGATGGCGGGAGTACTGGGTGGAGCTGCTGTACTCGTAGATCGTGTCGTCGCCATCGCCCAGATTGTAGACGTAGGTATCGCCGTCCCACCAACCCTCCATGTAGTCGTTGCCGGCGCCGCCGATGAGAACATCGAAACCGGTGGAGGACTTGATTGTATCGTTCCCCGCTCCACCAGCCATGACGTCATGGGCGCCGTCACCCACAAGGCTGTCGTCGCCAGCGGTGCCGCCAAGTGTCTGCGCCAGCACCTCCGCATAGGAAAGCGTCGTGCCATCGAACCACTCGATCCCTGCCAGCTGGCCACGGTGATAGTAATCCTCGACAAAAACCTGACCGCCACCCGCGAGCGACACCAAGAGATCATCACCGCTTTGGATCAGTGAGACATCCGCAACGGCGATTCCTTCACCAAATCGCAGTACATCGAGATCATAAGTCCCGCGGCCTTCGGTGTTCTGGAGCAGATCGGCACCATCGCCGTTGTTATAGAGGTAGACATCGTTGCCCCCGGCGCCGGAAAGCGTGTCATCACCCAAGCCACCGACGATCAGTTCGTCAGCCACAGTGCCGGCGAGGTCGTCATCGCCGGCCGTGCCCAGAACCAGCGCGACTCCCCCGCTGGGGAGAACGTTGATTTGCATGTTCTGGCTGACCGACTCCCCCGCCAAGTCGGTGGCCTGTATCGTGACTGCGACAAATCCGACATCAGAGTCCCCGGGCATCCCCGTGAAGGTCGAACCGTCGAACTGGAGCCAAGCCGGCAGGGGTGAGCCATCGACAAGGGTTGCGGTCAAGGTCAGCTGATCGCCGACGTCCACATCGGCGAAAGCTGTACCGGGTATTGCAGCAGCGAGGGAACCACCTACCTCGACCTCAGCTATCGACAGGCTGTCTCCAAGCGTCGGAGCGTCATTGGTGTTCGCTACCGTCAATGTAAACTGCGTGGTTACACTCTGGCCGAAGTCATCGGTCGCCGTCACCTCAATCTCCAGGGCCCCAACATCGCCATTTTCCGGCGTACCTGCGAAAGCCGTACCATCGAACAGCAACCAGGCAGGCAAGGCCATGCCGGATACCAGCTGCGCCGTATAGGTCAATGTGTTACGAAGGTTGGCGTCGGAGAAGGTATTCGCCGCGATCACCAGATTGAGAAGCGAATCTTCGTCGACGACGGTGTCGGCTATTCCCTGATCGACTACGGGAGCAACGTTAGTCAATTCGTCGTAGATATCCAGCGTGCTACGGCTGGAGCCATCGACGAAGTGGAGGCTGTCAATACCAGCCTCGTCACCGGCAAACTGTTGCTGGAGCGTGATTACAGCGCCGTCCGACAGGGAGACCAGCAATTCGCTCTGGTCGGGGCTGAGATGATAGCTTACGTTCCCTTGTAGAATTCCCGCACCAAAAACCAGGCGGTCGCCTGTGCTGTCACCCGCGACTTCCGTGATCAGGTCGTTTCCATCTCCGATATCATAGAGGAAATCGTCACTACCGGCGCCACCCAGCAGAGAGTCATCACCACCGCGCCCCGCCAGAGTATCGTCGCCGAGATAACCGTCCAGACGGTTACCCGTAGCATCACCGTAGAGCATGTTGTCGCCGGTAGAACCGAGAACGTTTTCGATCTCAACCAAGAGCTCCACGGCCCCGCCAGAGGTTGTCAGTGTATCGCTATCCAGGTCTGCGACGAAGTCACTAGCCGACTCACGATAATCCGCAGTATCGATACCGGCGCCACCCACAAAGCTGTCGACACCGCCACCACCGTTGAAGGTATCGTTGCCATCGCCGCCCACCAGAGAGTCGTCACCGTTACCGCCTGCCAGGTAGTTCGCGCCGTCGTTGCCGAGCAGAGTATCGTTACCCGAGCCGGCGATCACATTTTCGATGGAAAGGAAGTTCTCGATACCATTGACGTCCCCGGTCGCAAGATCGATCAGCAGGGCGCCTGAGCTGGTGCTGTAGTCGATGGTGTCGTTGCCGGCCCCGCCATCGAAGCTGTCGACGCCGGCGTCGCCACGCAGCACGTCATCGCCGTCACCGCCAATGAGCTGATCATCGCCATTGCCGCCAAAGATGACGTCGTTTCCGGCACCGCCCTCCACGGTATCATTGCCGTCGCTGCCGGCCAGCACGTCGTCGCCGGCGCCGCCAGCAATCAGGTCGTTGCCCCAGCCCGCATTGATCGTGTCGTTGCCGGCCCCGCCGGTAATGACGTCCGCCGTGTTGAAGCCGTCAATCACGTCATCACCGGCAGTCGGCGCTTGTGCCAGCAACGCCACCCGCAGGTCCGCCCTGGTCCAGACCGTGCCGTCATCAAAGAGGATCTGGTCGATGCCCTGGTTGTAGTATTCGTCGAGATTGTTCACCAGCAGGATCGAGCCGCCGTCACCCGCCCCGGGCGCCGACTCGGCAATCACCAGCGTGACGTTGTTGCCATCGCGCAGCAGCGACACCGCCGCCGGATCAATGTCCTGAAGGACAAGCTTGTCCTCGGTACCGCCGGGCGAGCTGTTGGAGTACCTGTTGTCACCTTCGGTGATCGAATCATTGCCATCGCCGCGCGTATAGAAATAGGTGTCGTTGTTGTTACCGCCGGCCAGCACGTCGTCGCCGGCACCACCGGTAATCAGGTCGTTGCCCCAGCCCGCATTGATCGTGTCGTTGCCGGCCCCGCCGGTGATGACGTCCGCCGTGTTGAAGCCGTCAATCACATCGTCGCCGGCAGTCGGCGCTTGCGCCAGCAACGCCAGCCGCAGATCAGCCCTGGTCCAGACCGTGCCGTCATCAAAGAGGATCTGGTCGATGCCCTGGCTGTAGTATTCGTCGAGATTGTTCACCAGCAGGATCGAGCCGCCGTCACCCGCCCCGGGCGCCGACTCGGCAATCACCAGCGTGACGTTGTTGCCATCGCGCAGCAGCGACACCGCCGCCGGATCAATGTCCTGAAGGACAAGCTTGTCCTCGGTACCGCCGGGCGAGCTGTTGGAGTACCTGTTGTCACCTTCGGTGATCGAATCATTGCCATCGCCGCGCGTATAGAAATAGGTGTCGTTGTTGTTACCGCCGGCCAGCACGTCGTCGCCGGCACCACCGGTAATCTGGTCGTTGCCCCAGCCCGCATTGATCGTGTCGTTGCCGGCCGCGCTGTCGATCGTATCGCCAGTCGAGAATCCGTAGACGGCATCATCGCCGTCCGTGATCGTTTGATCGAGGTATTGTTGTTTTAGATCGTCTTTCGTCCAAACTGTTCCGTCGGCAAAACGCAGTTCCTCGACACCACGGTGATCACCTAAAAACTGCTGCTGTAGAACGAGCTCATCCCCAGCGCCAGAAAATCTAAGGACTACATCGTTATTGCCCGGTCCATCGCGGTACACCTCTATGTCAGAAGGTAATATCCCCGGCCCAAACTCAATAACATCGTTACCCGAAAAGTTAGCGTCATTGATCCAATCGCGACCGTCGCCAGAGTTATAGATATAGGTGTCGCTACCGCCCCGTCCCTCAAGGTAGTCGTCCCCAAGTCCGCCATCGAGCGTGTCGTTACTCGAATATCCGAATAAATCATCATCGCCAGCAGTGGACGTCAGGAGCCATTGTTGTATATCTGCGATCGTCCAGATACTTCCATCGGCGAAACGAACCTCTTCAACGCCATAACTCCCGGCATCGAACTGACCGATAAACGTCACCTTGTCGGAGGTGCCGGCAATCACGAAGACCAAGTCGTTCGCATCGGTGTTAGAGCGATAGAACTCGACATCGGCGGGGGCAATACCAGCCCCGAACTGAAGACTATCCGTGCCGGTTCCCGTCTCTTTGATGACGACTTCTCCTGAGCCGATTCCAAAGTTGTAGGTATCGTCCCCGGAACCACCGACGATTACAGTAACATCATCAATGCCAATGGAAACGGAGCCATCACGCAGAGCACCAGGCGTAAAGACGTAACCCGCGTCGGCGAAAACCTGTTCCAGCTGAGCATCAAACGCGCCAACACTGAAACCAGCTTCCCGGCCAACAATATCAATAGTGGAAATCAATAAATCCCAATGCCGGGCAGCTTCTAGTGGATCCGTGGGCGCGGTTCCGCCTAAAGCTGTTATGGCCGATAGAATAACGCTTTCGCCATTCACCCCCTCTTCGAGAAAGAAGCGATCATTGTAAGGATCAAAGCTAACGCCTTGAAAAGCGCCTTCCAGCGGCCCTTGGATCAGCACGCGTGCCGCTAACTCACCATAGAGTTGGTCCCAGATAGACTCTAGCGCCGCCCCAGCGTTGGGACGCGGATTCGGGTTACCGAACTGGCTAAAGCCCGTACCAAAAAAAGCCTCCATAAACGCCAGATGCTGAGCATCGACATAGTACCCCCGGCTGCCTGACTCCACATTGTCGACAGCTGCCCAGCGGTACAGTATTGTTTCAATTTCACCTCGGAGATCCACACCGGCAAAAACATCCAGACTGCTAAAACTCTCAACCTGGTCGAGTAGGGTCTCGTCCATGCTCATCGCAAACAAAAGAGGCGGCAATTCGCCATAACCCTTCAAGCTGGGCAAAAGGACGGCCCTTGGATCGATATCGACATCACTGGCCCTAAAAACCGTGTTCATCTGGTCGTTAGCAAACCACACGTCGACAAGCGCATCCGTACTGCCATCTGACCAAGTAAACGTGCTGACATCACTAATCAGGTTGCCGTTGATCATTTCGCCCGATGGCGTCGAGTTGAGATCCAGCGATATGATCCCGAGTTCCGCTAGTGACTTGAGCTCATCTTCAGACGCAAAACCGTCCTGATCGAGATCTTGCCATACAAGCAGGTCAGAAAACTGCGCGTCGTTCGCATCGATTATACCGTTTCCATCAGTGTCAAACGCAGCCAACTCCGAAAACCCATTGGCCACATCGTTGCCGAAGACTTCGTTGATATCATCTATCTGACCGTTGCCGTTCGCATCCCAAGCCAAAATCCCGTCGTCGCCCGATATCCAACCGGTCAGCTCCGCGAAGCCATCGGCATCAAGATCGAAATAGGCTGAAGTTTCGCCAAGGGCCGTCACCTCTATTCCATCGCCATCGAGGTCCAAAGCCAGTGGCGAAATAAGTTTGCCCGCGCCATCGAACAAGTCGCGAAGCCCATCGTATAACGCCTCACCTGCCGCAGCCGCGGCGTATGCGGCCGCTGCGGTTGCGGCCGCGGCTAAGAGACCGGCGGCCAGTGGGGCCATACCAGCACCAGCCGCAGCTGCCAGTGCAGCAGCGGCTACTGCCGACAGCGGCACGGCTGTTCCTACGGCAATGGCAGTGAGTGCTCCAGCCGCGAACTTCGCTGCTGATTCGTAGGTTGGTTCTTGCGCCACAGCGGCCATCCCGCCAAACGCCGCGCCAAGGCTTCCTGCCATTAAGCCAGCTGCTTTCGCCTTAGAACTGCTACTGGATTGCAGAGAATCAGCGAGTGCGCCGAACATTGCCTCAAAAACTGTTAGGGGAACGGTGGTTCCGGGGCCGGCGCCTTGACTTTGGTTCACCTGGGACTCACTCATGAACGTTCTCCTCTTCGCAGCGTTTATCCGGATACTGCCGTCACAAAGTCGGCGTCTTTGATAGATACCTCTTGATCTGTCTCCCTATTAAGAGAATCAGAAAAAGCAGGATAAAAGATAAGAAAACAGCAGGTTGATACAGGTCCCTGTTTCTTTCATGAACCATGTTTTTTAGAAAACTCGGCTCATCAAAACTGAAGAAACCCCAAAATGTCCAAATAAATACCAGTACAGTTGTAAACGCGAAGAACCTCAAACCCAGTGCCGCGCTCTCAGCATGTTTGCTATCAGTCTGATGTTCTCGGTCATGCTGGATGCTCCAACTAACGTATTTGCGCCGATCCTGATCGCTAAGCAGCCTGACGCGCACAACGGCCACAACGATCATCAGCGCGCTGAAAATGAGGAAACCACCCCAAGAAAAACTGTAGGCAGCAACGACCAGATCCGCTCGGTCCTGGTCCCCACGGGCTTCCAGAACTTCAGCTGGTCGGTAGATTACGGGTATGACTTGGCGAAGGGGCGCGAACACCTCGACAACGCTACAAACAGAGCCTCTATCATCCAGCAGATATCGGCTCTTACATGATTGGATAACGAAGACGTTTGAGATGAAAAAGACGAGAACGATCATCAGCATTACGTTCGATAAGGTATGCGTGAATATCTGAGGTTTTTTCTCATCCGTTGGGAGATGCGTCATGTTTGGCCACCATTCAGAACTGTGCTAATCGAAGCTGACGATGTAACACAAAGTCCTGTAACTTCCGTAGCGCTCACCGTCGACAAGACGGTGCGGATCACAGTACCTCTCCCGTTACCGGGGTCTCGTAGTTCCCTTCATCTTGCTTGTCATCATGCGAACCATCGGCGGAATTGGGCTTAGCGAGCCTCGGCAAGACGCCTCTCCTGACGCTCACGTCATGGTCCGCGAAGAGCTTCATCTTCACCTTGTCCGCAAGGGCGTGTGCCTGCAACGGCGGCGCAATGACGTCAATGATCCAAACACGGTCGCCTGATTTCCAGTCCTGGGGCCTCAGGCGGAAGTCGGGTTGCTGCAGTTGCTGCTCGACTTCTTCGCTGACCAGGGCCCAGGAGACGAAGCCGGCGGCGGTGCCGTTGCGCTGCACCAGACGGTATTGCTGAAGGCGGAGTGGCGGAATAACCCGCCATTCCAGATCGCTCAGCAGCAGGTGACGGTGCTGGGGCGACTGCATCATGGTGGAGATCACTTGCCCGAAAACCTGGGAGGCCTGTGCGAAAGTCGCCCGCAGCAACTGGTCTGGCGAGCGCTTCTGCCCTGCATCTTTCGTCTCCTGAGGCGCCTTTCTGTTTGTCGCGGCTGCCGCTACTTCTGCCGTCGCTGCAGCTTTCCGCGCCGCCGAGCCTCGCTCTTTCGCCATATCCCTGCCTACTCCTTACAAGTCCGCTGCCGTTTCACGCCGCACCGCCTGCCTTGCGCGCCACGTCCCCCGCCACCAAACCGGTCTCGGAGGCGCAAACACCCGCTCCAACGGGCCTCGCCCAGCGCGGCAAGGCCAAAGAAAACCTGAAGTTGCCACCCTTCGATGGGTCGATGCATCGCCGATGAACGGCTGCCAAGACTTCATCCTATCCTCCAGCATTGAGACCACAAGGGATCTGAGCCGGTACGGCTGCCTTTATCTATATGATAAATATCAATATATTGTGGTATTGAGAAATGTGACGCGAGGGTTTTCGGTGATGCCGCGGCAACACCGAGAACAGGAGAAGTTGTTATCTTGCCTGCTGACCGCATCCGCGACCCCATTCGGCACAGCTTGTGTATTCCCCACCCAATCAATCGAAGGTAGCACAACTTTTCGTATAATGCGATTCAAAAACCAACGCGGGAGATGAGTAACAGCATCCAAGGACAACCGGGCCTTCAGCGGTGCACGAAGTCACAGCCGGCGGCGAAGACCGACACCGTCGCGGCGAAACCCGCGCCGTTTGAGCCTGCCTGATCGAAGTGTGTTAGCCGCCTTCCATGCCACCCTAGAGCAGATTCACCTGGTCGGATGGAATCGCCGGAGGCGATCCATCGACCGGGTGAATCTGCTCTAACTGTTTGATAGCGATCGCCACGCAACCGCGATACCCCGAACCGCGGCAAGCTCCATCGACCGCATAGCCGTGGCTCAAGCGTGAAGCGGCCCAGAACAATGCTTATGCATGGACTATTCCAAGGGCGGCCGACCGGCGCCGCCCGAGATCGCAGCGCACCAAGTCGCGTTTTATTCTTCCGTCCGGCACGCGATCCGATACAGCTTACACGTTGTTTTTTTGAGTTTTCCCTGGCGTGCCATGGAAGGCGAAGATGAGTACTGGGCAGTGCTAGTGCCGCTAGAGCGTCATAGCAGGCAGCGTCCGATCACATAGGCTGGGACCTCATCGCCAACGAGAACCACGCCCCTTAACCTGCTTTGGGATGGGCACAGCATCCGCTTTTTGCGAAGGCTCGCTACGCAAGTAATTTGGGTGCTGACCGGCACCAGATATCTTCTGATTTGATCTGATATGATGCGGTTTAGGCGATATTATCTGATTTGATGGTGTGGACGGCCTCCTCGATCGGCGTCTAGGCGCAATAATGGAGCTGTCATCGACTTCATTAGAAGGAGGCCATCCACCATGACGATTGCCACGATCGGGTTTGATCTGGCAAAGAACGTCTTTCAGGTACATGCCGTTGACAGCGACGGGGCGGTTGTTGTTCGCAAACAATTGGGCCGCAACAAGGTTCTGCCGTTTTCGTTGAGCTTCCGCCGTGCCTGATTGGCATGGAAGCCTGCGGCTCCGCCCACCATTGGGCGCGCGAGTTGAAGCTTTTGGGTCGTGAGGTGCGCATGATGCCGCCGCACTATGTCAAACCCTATGTCAAACGCGGCAAGAACGATGCGGCCGATGCGGAGGCGATTTGCGAGGCGGTGGGTCGCCCCTCAATGCGCCTTGTCCCGGTCAAGGGCACGGAACAGCAAAGCGTCTTGATGCGGCACCGGACCCGAAGCCTGTTGGTCCGCCAATGCACCATGCTGGCCAACGCCCTTTCCGCCACCATCACCGACGCTTCTCAGTTCAAGTCAGGCCGGCAACTCGCCGCCTGGCTGGGCTTGGTTCCGCGGCAGAACTCCAGCGGCGGCAAGGAAAGGCTCGGTAGGATCTCAAAGCAGGGAGATCGATGTCTGCGGCAACTGCTGGTCATCGGCGCCACATCGATGCTTGGGGTGGTCAACAAGAACCGCACAGCGAACGATGCCTGGGCGATATCTCTGCTCGCCAAGAAGCCACCACGCCTGGTGACCGTTGCCCTGGCCAACAAGAGGGCCCGTATCGCCTGGGCCGTCATGGCCCGGCAGGAGTCATACAAGGACAGGCCGGCTCGGGCCTAGAGACCGAGCGCCAGGGCTGATTGCAAGGCCGGACACATGACAGCACCGATCCCACAATGCGTGCCAAAAAAGAACAACCCTTGCAATACAAGGGCCGTCCACACATGGCTGCGGGGGCAGGATTAATTCAAGACCCTACAATAGAGCTCCAAGTCTAAACGTGGCTAGCTTGCCGATACCGCTTCTCCAACGACACGCACACGGGCGCGAATTGCCTGTCCGGGCAAATAGCTCAGCGGCAGGTCTTCCACTTCGATGATCTGAATGGTGTCTTTATCGGCTCCAGCATCAATCGCGTTCTCGATGGCGCTTTCTTTCGCTTTCAAAATCGCTTCTTCGCGGCTTATGCCCCTGTAAATGCGATCGGTTTCGCCTGAAACCTGGGCAATCGCTGCCCCTACTGCATTGGCGACAGCCTCGTGTTCGACATGCACGACCTCGCTGATGCCGGGCATCGTTTCGGGGATCAGCATGGCGCCGCCGCCAACCGCAAGAAGAGGGACAGATGACGCGTCGGTTTTCATGCGGTCGACAGCTTCTGCGAGGCGGGCATGGATGGTCGCAAGAGCCTTGCTGACCAGCGGCTTGTCCAAAGTCTTGACCAGCGATTTGTCGCCGACATCGAGCAGGCCTGCGGCGACGGCGATGTCTGTGCAGGTCAGTGTGGTCCCGCCGAACACAATAGCTTCGTGCCCGAGCCTGTAACCGACACTTTCCGGGCCGATTGTCTCAGCACTATCGGTAACAATCGTACCCCCGCCAATCGCAATCGAGAGTAGGTCGGGCATTCGGAAAAGTGTGCGAACGCCGCCGACCTCGACAACATTATTTGCCTCACGCGGAAACCCGTTAATGAGGCACCCAACATCTGCTGTCGTTCCGCCGACGTCGCAGACCATGGCGTCCTTACGTCCCGTCAAAAGTGCCGCGCCACGCATCGAATTGGTCGGACCGGAGGCGAAGGAGAACACCGGGAAGTCGCGAGCCAATTCGGCACGCGCCACAGTTCCATCATTCTGGGTGATGAAGAGTGCCGCATCCAGACCACTGCCAGACACCGCATCGCTGAAAGCATGTGTAATTTCCGACGCAAGCCCGATCAGCGCGGCATTCATCAACGCCACATTCTCGCGCTCCAACAGACCTATCCGACCCAATGAAGAGGAAAGAGTTACATGCGCATCCGGGTGTTCATTCCTTACGATCTCGGCGGCGCGGGTTTCGCATTCCGATGTCAGGGGAGAGAAAGTGGCACTGATGGCCACCGCATTCACACCGTCACGACGGATCGCGCGCGCCGCTTCCGCCACCTCTTGCTCATCCATCGGGACAAGTGCGCGACCATCATACTCATGTCCACCATGAACCAGGTAGGTCCCGCCATTGACCTCCTCGGCGAGGTCAGCCGGCCAATCGCAAAAGGGAATGAGACTAGCGGAGGCTGGAAGGCTTACTCGAACGGCGGCCGCGCGACCGAGATTCCTCCGCTCGACAACCGCATTGGTGTAGTGGGTCGTGCCGATCATGACCGCTTCCACACCCTCGGCCGCGTCGCCCGCATTGGCGATTACTTTCGCCAATGCCGTTTTGACGCCGCTCGTGATGTCTGCGGTCGTAAATGTTTTCGTTGTGGCAATGACAATCTCGCCGTCAATTAAAACCGCGTCGGTATTCGTACCGCCAACGTCGATTCCAACACGCTTCACGACTGCGCCTCTTCAAAGACGGAGGAGAATTCGATGTCGAAGCCAAAAGCGCCTGGACCGACAGCCTTCAGCCCATCAGGAGACAGGAAGACCGGCGGCGCAGGCAAGGCCAGAACGGTCACACGCTGGCCAAACCGGATGACATCGGTGCCGATACCTTCACCGGAAACCGTGTCGAGCGCGCAGATCAGGTCAGGTGTCATGACAATCGGTTGGCCGTCCTTGAAGGCGACCGAAAACTCATTCTGAAAATGCAGTACCATTGTGGAGCCAACATCCTCTTCAAGACCTTCGATGACCGCTTGACCGCGTAAGAATCCTTCCGTCGCGCGGCGCTCCACATCCACTACTTTTCCGGCAAACAATCGCTTGCCATGCGCTGCACCAAGAACGGCCTCGATAGGATCGGTATGATTTTTGCGGGCCTCCAACACGGTCTCACCAAGTCTGATCGCCTTCGAGGTCGTATAGAGAACTCCGTGTTTCTTTACCTCTTCACCTGTTCGCGGTGCTTTGCAAGTGGCCGCAACCGAACCGATTTCGGTGCATGCCTTGCGGCTGATCCGTTCCATCCATGTCCAGGATTCGGCGCGTGGTATGATGACTTCGTTGTCGCGAATATCAGCCATGGCGAAGGGGAAACATTTCAGATTGGCCACCGCGACAGACGTCATCTGCGCCTCAGGATAGGCGCGTCCCATTGTGTCGGCATCAACGACCGGCAAGCCGGTCAAGGCTGCAATCAGCATGGGTTGCAACCCGTTGCCCCCACCAATCTCCAGCGCCATGACCGCATCGAATTTTCGCCCAAGGTAGTTTTCCATCATGCGAACGGGACGGGCCGAGAATTCCGGGTCGGAAAGGCGTTCCTGACCGACGATGGGGGCACCCATGTTGGACACGACGGCAATGCAGGCATCATCGGCCAGCGACATGGGATCGATCAATGTAACCGTATGCCCTTTGGCATAGAGCTGCCGCATGTTCAGCAGCTTATGGTAGGGGTCGCCGCCGCCACCGGTCCCCAATATCCACGCGCCGATGGCGAGTGCTTCCATGTCGTCGGCAGTCAGAACCCGATGTGTCTGATTTGGTGTCCGCAGTGCCAGACCGGCCATCTGCATGCCTCCCTATCCTTGAGGATATACCGTCTTGTGAATGGCACCAGACATGTTGAACAGCCGGTTTGGCAAATAACGATGCTTCATACACCTTATAATCCGCACCTATGGGCGATGCAAAGCAGCGGGCCATAAGCACAGTCAATGTGCATCATTGACAATGATTAGTTTTCAACCCTGCCAATCGCTGTTCTGATCAAGATTCCAGAGTGGCGTGCTCAGCCGCCATGGCGGGACCTTCGTGGATACATCAGGAGTGGCAAAGATGACAATAACAAGAAGAATTGCAAACACGTTGATCGCCGGGGCAGTGATCCTCTCGGCCGGCCTAGTTGTCTTGCCGCACCAGCGGGCAATGGCGGCCGAGCAGGTCGATGGTCAGCTCTACATGGTCATTGGCGGGCGTCAGGAGGTCAGCAATCTCGACCCAGCGCAAAAATACGACCTTGCCATACGCATGATGAACCAGGCGCTCTATGATGCGCTTGTGAAATACGAAGGCGACCCGGCAGAGATAAAGCCCTGGCTGGCCGAAAACTGGACGACATCAGACGATGGCCTGACCTGGACATTCAATCTCGCCAAGAACGCCAGGTTTCATGATGGCAGCCCTGTGAATGCTGAAGCCGTCGTCTATTCTTATGAGCGCACGATGGCGATCAATGAGGGTCCGGCGTGGATGCTTGATGGTTTTGTATCGCCGGGCAATGTGAAAGCGGTTGACGAATATACCGTCGAATTCAAGCTCGAAAAACCTTATGCGGCGTTCCTGTCCTTCCTCCCATGGTGGTACATCGTCAATCCCGCCGTCGTCGAGGCAAACGCCAAAGACGGAGACATGGGCAAAGGATATCTGCTCAGCAATGCGGCCGGCTCCGGTCCCTACAAGTTGAAAAGTTTCGAGCCCGGCACAGCCTACATTCTTGAACGCAACACCGACTACTGGAAGGGCTTTCCCTACGAAAATGACCGTATGGGTGGCGTGATATATCGGCTCATACGCGAATCCTCGGCACAGCGTGCCGCCCTGATAAAGGGCGAAGCCGATATTGTGACAGGCCTGTCGCCGGAAGACTGGTCAGTCATCCGATCGAATGAAGATATCTCGGTAACGACAATCCCCTCGCTCACTTCGTTCGGCTTGAAAATGAATACGGCACAGGGCATTACGTCTGACGTCAACATTCGCAAGGCGCTGGCGCATGCCTTTGACTACGACGCCTTTATCAAGATCATGAATGGTGAAGCCAAGCTGCAGTCCAGCCCGTTTACGGATTCGGTTCTGGGCCATGTCGAAGTCTCGGATATGCCGCGTCGCGACATCGCCAAGGCTAAGGAATACCTGGCGAAAACCGAACATCCCGATGGCGGCTTCGAGATCGAATTTGTGTATGTCGAAGGCTTCGGCATTCAGCGCCAGATGGGCCTGTCCATGGTCGATTCCTTCCAGGATATCAACGTATCGGTCAAGATGGTGCCCTTGACATGGCCGAACATGGTTGCACGTGGTTCCAGTCCTGAAACCTCCCCGAACCTGATGGCCATCTTCACCACGCCTGTGTCCACCGACCCGGACGCCGTCGCCATCCAGTATCATCCAACGTCGCATGGCAAGTATTACGGGACGCACTTCCTGAACGATCCGGAACTGAACGCCATGATCGAGGCTGGCCGGGCGGAGACCGATTGGGAAAAGCGCAAGCCCATCTACGCCGCGATTCAGCAAAAGATCACCGATCTGCAACCTGAGATTTTCGGTATGATGCGGAACCGTGGAACCACGAAACGAACCTGGGTCAAAGGCTATGCAGATAGCCCGATCCGGATGGAAGGTGAGATCGACTTTTACCGCGTACATCTTCAGCCGTAACATACTGGTCTAGGGGCACCGCAAGGTGCTCCACCGGACCTGCAGGAGACAGACTTGGGCCATCTGATACTTCGCCGACTGTTGCTCATGGTTGTGATGCTGATCGGCCTGATGGCGATTGTCTTTGCGATCTCCAACATTGCTCCAGGCGATCCTGCGCGTTTGGCGGCTGGCCCCGATGCCACCAACGAAATGGTCGAAGCCCTACGGATTGAGCGCGGCCTCGACCGCCCGATCTACGTTCGTTTTGGCATTTACCTATCAAACCTGGCATCAGGCGACCTCGGAACGTCGCTTTTGACACGCCGACCTGTCCTTGCGGACATAGCCCGCTACTTCCCGGCCACCTTTGAGTTGGTTCTTTTCTCTATCGGTATCGCGATCGTTCTGGGTGTTCCACTCGGCATGTTGGGCGCCGTTTTTCACAACAGGTTTGCCGATCACTCCATCCGATTTGTCGCAGTCTCAGGCGTGGCCTTGCCGATGTTCTGGCTGGGCCTGATGCTGCAGTGGTATCTTGCGCTAAAGCTGGACCTGTTTCCGCTGGGCGGTCGATTGGGAATCATGACGCCGCGACCAGAGGCGATAACGGGCATGCTGACCGTCGATACGCTGCTCGCCGGAGATTTCAAGACCTTTCGGGAAGCCATCTGGTACATGGTTCTTCCAGCCACCGCGCTTAGCTTACCCGCACTGGCTTCAATCATTCGCGTCAATCGTGCGGAGATGCTGGAGACTCTAAACAAGGATTACATTCTAAATGCGCGGGCGCAGGGCATTGGCCCTTTTCGTGTCGTGGCGGCCTATGCCCTGAAGAATGCCATTCTCCCAACTCTGGCGATGATTGGACTGCGCTTTGGCTGGATGCTCGGCGGCACGGTGCTGGTGGAAGGAGTCTTCGACTATCCCGGCGTCGGCCTCTACGCCACCAAGGCCGCCGTTTCGTCAGACTTTGATCCCATCATTGCTGTCACTCTCGTGCTGGGAGCAAGCTTCATGCTGGTCAACCTGCTGATCGATCTGACCTACGCTTTGCTCGATCCGCGGGTGAGGTCGCAGATATGAACGTTGCGGAGACCGCCGCACCCGTCATTGGCAGGCCTGCCGATCAAAATGGCCTGCCTGATAGCCCAGGCACCCCGGAAATCGACCGTTTTCGCGAGTATCGTCGTATGTGGTCGACGTTCCGCCGGTCGTATTCCGCCATGCTTGGCCTCACGATAATCGTCATCTTCCTGATCCTTGCGGCGATCGGCCCATGGATTGTGCCTTTTCCCGAAGATGCCCTGGGTTCCATCAACCTCGACCGGAAGCTCCTGCCACCCAGTGCAATACACTGGTTCGGCACCGATGAGGTTGGGATGGATATCTATACGCGGGTGGTTGTCGGGGCCCGCACCACGCTTTGGATTGGCCTGACGATTACAGGCATCGCCATGCTGATTGGTGTGCCCTTGGGATTGATCGCCGGCATCTCGGACAGCTGGGTCCGCGAGGCCATCATGCGGGTAACGGACGTATTCCTTTCGGTTCCGGGTCTCATTCTGGCTGTGGCCATTGTTGGGGCGCTCGGTCCGGGAATCATGAATGCCATGATCGCGCTAAGTCTTGTCTGGTGGCCGGGCTACGTGAGGTTGGTGCAATCCAAAGCGCTGTCCATCCGCAACGAAACCTATGTAGAAGCAGCGCGGTCCATCGGCGCATCGGAGCTCCGGATCGTCTTCGTGCATGTCCTTCCAAATTGCATGTCGCCCATCGTCGTCAAGGCTTCCATGGATATGGGCATGGCAATCTTGGGCGCGGCCAGCCTAGGGTTTCTGGGGCTTGGCGCGCAGCCACCTTACCCGGAATGGGGCGCAATGATTTCCATTGGTAAGAATTACCTGCCCGACTGGTGGTGGTATTCGCTGTTTCCGGGATTGGCCATCTATTTGACCGTGCTGGGCTTCAACCTCGTTGGCGACGGATTGCGAGACATGCTCGACCCCAGGCAGAGGTCATAATGGAATCGCTTCTGGCCATTCGTGATCTTGCGCTTGAGTTTCATACCTTTGATGGTGTGTACCAGGCCATTGATCATGTCTCGCTCGCTGTCGCTCCTGGTGAGGCGCTGGGACTGGTGGGGGAAACCGGCTGCGGCAAATCGGTTCTCACCCGCGCTGCTTTCGGTCTTGTACCATCGCCTCCGGCGCGGATCAGTTCCGGCTCCGTCTTATTCGAAGGGCGCGAGATTCTGGGGCTTTCACCCAAAGAGCAGCGCGCCATGCGCGGTCGTGACATTGCAATGATCTTCCAGGATCCGATGACTTTCATCAATCCGGTCTTCAAGATCGGCACGCAATTGGTGGATGCAATCTGCGCCCAGAAAGGGCGCGGCTTTGGCAAAAGAAGAGCGCGAGAGCTTGCTCTGACCATGCTCGAGAAAGTGCAGCTGCCAAACCCGCTGCGCCAGTTCGAAAGCTACCCGCATCAGCTTTCGGGCGGAATGCGACAGCGCGTTCTGATTGCGATGGCGCTTGCCGCCGAGCCAAAACTTTTGATTGCCGATGAACCAACCACTGCGCTCGATGTTACCATTCAGGCACAGATCCTTGATCTGATCGCCCAGCTTGTCGAAGACATGGGAATCTCACTCATCATGATCAGCCATGACCTTGGCGTTGTATCGCAGGTCTGCTCGCGGGTCGCCGTGATGTATGCCGGACAGATCGTGGAGGACGCGCCGGTCGCTGAGATATTTGATGATCCGTTGCATCCCTATACCCGAGGGCTTCTGGCTTCCGTACCGCATCCGCTCCGCCCGGCAAACAAACTCGAAGGCATTTCCGGGTCGCTGCCCAATCTCTATGCACCGCCACCGGGATGCCGCTTCGCCGAGCGCTGTCCTCATGTAACCGAATCCTGTCTGAAGGGTCGCATCGGCCAAAAATATATCGGCAAGCAGCACAAGGTGGCCTGCATCGCAGTTGAAGATACAATGCAGCATGCATGACCCAATGACCGAGAAACCGATGCTGGACCTGCAAGACCTTCAGGTCCATTTTCCGACCAAGGGCGGCTTGGTGCGCGCGGTCGACAGTATCTCGCTCACACTTTATTCCGGCGAGATTGTCGGTGTTGTTGGCGAGAGCGGATCGGGAAAATCGACTGTCGGCAAGGCTGCAGTTCGTTTGATAAAGCCAACCGCTGGGCGCGTTCTAATCGATGGAGTGGACATAACCAACGCAACACGTCGACAGCTCAAGCCAATCCGGACCAAGGCGCAGGTCATTTTTCAAGATCCGCATTCCTCGCTTAATCCGCGCATGACAATCCGAGACATCGTTGGTGAGCCGTTGCGTATTCACTCGAAGCAAAGAGGAGCGGAACTCTCAACAACCGTTGGCCGATTGCTCGAACGGGTTGGCCTCCCATTTCAATTCCAGCATCGATACCCGCATGAATTGTCAGGCGGTCAGAAGCAAAGAGTTGCGATCGCCCGGGCCTTGTCGGTTGATCCGGACATGCTCATTCTTGATGAGCCGACAAGCGCGCTGGACGTATCGGTGCAGGCGCAGATCCTGGAGTTTCTGAAGGAACTTCATGCGGAGAGGCCGCGTATGACCTCGCTGTTCATCTCACACAACCTCGCCGTCGTTCGGTTTTTGTGCCAACGCGTGGTGGTCATGTATCTGGGCGGCGTTGTCGAGGAGGGACCTGTTGAACAGGTTTTTGCAAACCCGCAGCACCCTTACACGCAAGCACTGCTGAGCGCCGTTCCGTTACCCCAGGCGGAGCGAAACAATGGACGTATTCATCTACAAGGCGACCTGCCGAGTCCGGTCGATTTTCCAACCGGATGCGCGTTTCACCCGCGCTGTTCTTATGCCATCGGCGGTAAATGCAATGTCGATGACCCCGGTTGGACAGCGACCGCCAGAAGTCGCGCCCGCTGCCATTTGCTCGATCATGCCAGCGCATGAGTTTTCAGCTTGATCGTCTCGCCAATCAACTCGATTGGAACCTGCTTCGCACTTTCATGGTGATCGTACAGGAACGTTCTATCACCGGCGCAGCACAAAGGCTGAATGTGACCCAACCGTCGATCAGCGCTGCGTTGCGCCGACTGGAAGAGCGTTTGGGAACTCAATTGGTCGAACGCGGATCAGGTCGCGTTTTTACGATCACCAGCGACGGTGAGACCGTCTATCGCGAAGCCCTTGAAATGTATGGCGGCGTGGTCCGGTTGAATGCCTTGGGGGAGCACAGCGATCAGGTTCTTTCCGGCAATATTGTCATTTTTCGTTCCAGCCATCTCGATGTCAGTTTCCTGAACGCTCTACTCGCACAATTTCGCAAACAGCATCCTGCCATTACTTTTTCCATCACATCGACCCAATGTTCGGAAGTTGTTCGCGCGCTGCTGCAAAGGGCGGCGTCTTTGGGTTTTTGCACGCGCCTTGAAACAGCGCCGCAGTTGAGGGCTTACAAATTGAGCGGTCAGGAGTTCGGCTTTTTCTGCGGACCTGAGCATCCATCGTACCAGGTAGAGCAGCCAGACCCGGCTATCCTGGCCACCTCCGACACGGTCGGATTCGATGGGGAAACTTTGACAGGCCCTCTTGCTAAAATCGTGCGCTACAGAGCGCGCCACTCCATCGGCGAAACCATGGTCGCCACGACCAGCAGTATCATCGACCTGATCGATATGCTCCGTCACACATCGGCAATCGGCTGTATGGCGACCCATCATGCCAGGGAACACGCTTCGGATCTCTGGGAGATCCCGTTGCCGGAACCCAATCCGGTGGTCGATCTCTTCGCGGTACTTGATTCTGAACGCCACTTTACCCATGCAGAACGCGAACTTCTTGCCTTTCTGGAACGAAATGCAATTCTCTCGGATGGATTGGACCTTCGGTGATGTCTGCTGCCAGCATGAAAGCATCGGCAGGCTGCAGTGACACACTGGAACTTCATTACAAAGCGATCTCGGAGATCGGCCGAATGCTGCGGTCGGGCGAAGTCACATCCTTAGACCTGACCGAATACATTCTGGCACGCATTGATCGCCTGAACACAAAGTTCAATGCCTTCATCACGGTCACCGCAGATCTTGCACGCGAACAGGCCCGCAAAGCCGACGCGGAACTCGGCAAGGGGCATGACCGTGGAGCGCTTCACGGTATTCCGGTCGCGGTCAAAGACATTTTGGCGACACAGGGTATTCGGACAACGTCCGGCTCGCAGCTGTATGGAGATCATATTCCAGACCACGACGCGACGGTTGTCGAGCGTTTGCGGGATGCCGGTTCCGTTCTTTTGGGCAAAACGGGCCTTTATGAACTTGCCTCGGGTGTCACCGGCGAGAATCCCTTTTTCGGGGCGGTGGACAATCCATGGAAGGCGGGCCATGACACTGGTGGGTCGAGCAGCGGCTCCGCAAGCGCAGTTGCTGCAGGTCTTGCTTTTGCCGCTATCGGGACGGACACGGGATGCTCCATCAGACATCCCGCCCATTGTTGCGGCATCGTCGGGCTTAAGCCAACATTCGGGCTTGTCAGCAAAGCGGGGGTCCAGCCTCTGGCGTGGTCACTCGATCACGTCGGCCCTTTGACCCGAACTGCGGAAGATGCCGCGATCGTACTGCAAGCCATTGCTGGCCATGATCCAACTGATCCTTACTCAGTCCATGTGCCGGAGATGATTTTTCAGCCAACCACACATCCAGGTCTCGGCGGAACGAAGATTGCTGTGATCAGACGGTACTTTTTCGAATGCGCCCCAGATATCCTGGACAGGATTGAAGAAGCGCTAGCCAAAATGGAAGAACTTGGCGCAACGATCATCGAAATGGATATTCCGGATCTCGAAGAAGCCTTTGCTGCTGTTGAGGCGACATTCGTTGAAGCTGCAGCCATTCATGAGGAGGCTCTTGCCAGGCATCCAGAGAAATTCAGTGACCGGGTTCGCCGATCACTGCAAGCCAGACTGACGACGGAAACGGTCAGGTATATCAACGCGCAGCATTTTCGAGAGGGATTCAGAGGCCGGGTCGAATCGCTCTTTTCAAAAGTTGATGTACTGATCGCGCCGACGTCTCGGTTTGTTCCAGCGCCCCTATCGGATCTTCCCGACGGTTACACCCGACAAGTCTGGAAAAATACCTCGATCTTCAATTTCACCGGCCACCCTTCGATTTCCGTACCCTGCGGGTTTTCATCATCCGGCTTGCCGCTCGGCATGATGATCACAGGGCGCCTGCATAAGGATTGGGAACTTCTGCAAATCGCGCATTCCTATGAAAAAGCGACAGAATGTTACCGGATGAATCCTGATGTTTGACAGTGAACGCAACCACGGAACGGACACAACCATGACCAGAGAGAAACTTGGCATTCTCGTTGTCGGACAAAGTCCGCGGCCAGAAGTCGAGCAGGAGTTTCACCGACTTGTTCCCGGCATTCAGATAGAACAACGCGGATGCCTGGATGGCTTGAAGCGCGAAGATATATCAGAGCTCGCACCTGGCCAGGGCGAAATTGGCATTTTCACGCGATTGCCCAACGGCGAAGGCGTTTCACTTTCAAAAGCCGCAGTCGTGCGCCATGGAACTACCCAACTGGATTGCTTGGAACAATCCGGAGCGAGAGCTGTCGTCGCTCTTTGTACTGGCGCATTTCCGGAGTGGGAAAGTCGGCCGATCCTTTTGCCCTCACGGATTATTCGTAGTTTCGTCAATGGTCTGCAATCGGGCGGGCATCTGGGCGTGCTTTCGCCATTGCAATCTCAGATCCCGGCAACCGAAAAACGATGGTCAGCTGCAGGATACAAGACAACAGCGGTAGCGCTGTCGCCGAATGCTACAGCAATCGAAGCGCAGGCTGCATCTGCCATCTTCGCTGAAACCCCGCCAGATATCATTCTTCTCGATTGCGTCAGCTATACTCTGGAAACCAAGACCATCATCCGCAAAGCTACAGGCCGCCCGGTTGTGCTCGCCATTACAGCCGTGGCAAGAACTGCGGCCGAGCTCATTGAGGGATAGCGACAGACTCGACGCAACAGGCTCAGTCAATCTTGCAGATAAAGCGGCATTGCAATTTGATACTTCTTCATTGCTGCCCGCAGCCATTCTATTTGTTTCAGAGAGAGGATTTGGATCTGCACTCTTTTCGTTCGCCTTTGGCTCTCTTGGACCTTGTTTGCGCTTAGGTGGCGCCAAGGTTGCTCTCAAGCCCTCAGCTCCAGCTTTCAAGGGAAAAGAGCCCGAGTTCTGAGCCCCCCGCCCGGGACGCAAAAAAGCCACCCGGAGGGTGGCTTTGTCACGTTTGGTTGCGGGGGCCTGCAACCACCGAAACCGACATTCGCTTGCCGTGCCGATCTGATAGCGGATGTATCAAAGGGCACAGCCTTCCAATAGGCTCGTCACTTGGAAAATTGAGAATCATCCCGAGGTGAACCCTGTGGCACACTGATTTAGGGAAAACTCAAAAAGCATCCACCACGAGATACGTCAACCAACGGGACGCTTGGCGCCGTGGGTGACGAATTTCTCCCTCGTGGCCGCTGCCTCGACATGGTCAAGTGACAAGAGACGGAGGAACCTCCACATCTGGCTCCTGTCGTCTGGATTGAGCATGAGTTTGATGCGATCCCCTTCGAGTTTGTACCCTATGTCCACCCCAAAATCATCAATCACCTTCGCCAAGTCCGCGCCAGTGATTTGGGCGGTGATGTTTAGCCGTTCCATGCTCAACACCTTCTTCGAGAAAGCTCCGTCTTCAGAAAGCTTTGCTACGACCTCATCCGCATTGGCAACTTCGATTTGCTGCATTACGTCATTCATGTAGCCGGTGGCGATTTCCTTTATCTTCGCTGCGCAGTCCACGACACGGTCAAAGCCCGTAGCGTTCAAGACGAACAAGAAGCCCTCAAAGAGCAACAAGTCCGAGACATCGTCGAACTCCAAGATGTTGGGTGCCACATGCGTGAATCTGTTCGCCTCGAAGATCGCGTGAATCCTGCCCTTCTTAAACGCCATCGCCGGAGTTCTAGCCCTGAACCGGACAAAGGTCTTGTTGTCAGCGATGGAAAACTTGAGGGTGTAGTGCTTGATCTTCTTGAGGTAGCCTTGATCCCCGTCGAAGACAGGTTGTTCCAGAGCGGCTGGAATCGCATCTAACCACTCACCAACGAAGTCTGCCTCGTCCACGTTCAAGTAGCTAATATGATGGTCCGGCAGGGCGTCGAAGGCGTAAGGGCCGACGCCATCCGGATCACTGAGAGCAGCCTCTGTCGCTTTCTTCAGTGAGGCAAGCGTCGTGTCACGAAGCCTATAGCTGAGATCCGGTGTGACCGCGACAGTGCGGAACGGCGGGCCGGACCTTGGGCCAGTAGGGGCGAAGAGCGAAATAGAGCAAGTGTCTTCGTCGGTGACATGTTCGTCTAACGCCGCAACTTCGGCTAATAGTTCCCTTGCCTTCTTAGAGTGGCGGGCCATAGGACTACCTCCAGCAGCTTCTAAACCTGGATCCCAACTGAGTGGCTGGTCTCCAACTTTACGGTGATCACTTCATTTGGGCGAATAAACGGCGACTTTGTTATGACGGTCACGAGCCGTCCGCTTGGCTTGTCTTCAATCTCGAACAGCCGATATCCCAAGACGTGGAAAAGTGGGTTGATGTGCACTGCATTCGCACGGACGTAGGTCAGCCATATCACGGCGTAGAGCAGCAGAAAGGCAGCAAGGTCGTAGCGGTTGCTCAGGTCGAGAGAGAGGAATGGCAAGAAATAAGTGATCGCGTAGGAAAGTAATTCGCTGTCACGCCGCCCTACGGTCTTAACCTCGATGCTTTGCGGAGCAGAGGTCCTGCTCAAACCAATAAAGAGCCCGGCGAACAACAGTATTGAAACTACGGTCATTATGCCGGCCAACAAAGAGACTTGGCAATCGACTGGGTAGTACTTGATCGCCAGGATGGCGAACAGCGGTGCGTAGGAACTGAGGAACAAGATGGACTTCGAGAAGCCGCTCATTCGATTGCCAACGCCCTTCTTGAAAATTGGCTGACCAGCCAGCACTGTCTTAATCGGGTCCCAATTTATAGTAGATCAGCTATGTTGCTATGTCTGGTTCTAGAAGGGTCGTATCCTCCCGCCAACTGTCGGGCGGTCGCTCCCATAAGCAGAGTCAGGCATTGAGCAGAACAACCACTCAAAACCATCTCAGCACACAGACACTTTGATGCGCTGCCGAAAATCTGCCATTTGAGGTTGTTATTTCTTGGGGACCTAAGCACACTGTCATCTTAGATGATTCCAGTAGCGCACTTAAATACGAAAGTAAATATGATAGAAATCATTAGTTTTATTAAGCGCGCAAATCTCTATAAACCCCAATAATTGGCCGGAATCTATGATTTATTTATGATCTATGTGAGTAATCAGGAGGCAAAGTGACAGATCAGGTCAATACTCGTGGAGATATTTTGCCTAGTCGGCAAGAGCAAAATGCCCCAAAGACCTATGCCGAGCCTTGTCCCAGGAGCCTTAAAGGGCGGAAAAACGATGACTTCAGTTTAATAAACCCTGACTTACTCGAGAATTCCAAGTACGGCTACTATGACGGCCAAGTGCCTTGGATCGTAGGCAATGGTGACGCACTCACGAACTTAAAACGTTTTCCAGATGATCTAATCGACTGTGTGGTGACAAGCCCCCCCTATTACTGGCAACGTGACTATGAAATTGATGGCCAAGCTGGCCAAGAAGAGACCGTCGAAAAATATGTGGAGGATCTCACAGAAGTCTTCCGCGAGATTCTACGAACACTCACACCCACCGGCACGGCCTTCGTTGTACTCGGCGACACCTATTATTCTGGCCGAGGACAGCCCCGAGGCGGCGATCCAAAACAAATTTGGCGGGGCGTTGCCCGGCAAAAATATCGAGCGGTCGATCGGCCGGGCTTCGGTTTGCCAAGGAAGTCCCTCCTCGGCGTACCGTGGCGCGTCGCCCTCGCCCTTCAAGCCGACGGCTGGGTGCTTCGGTCGTCCGTCATTTGGCGCAAACCGAAGCCCCTAGCGGAGCCGAGCGTAAGAGACCGACCTTGGACTACTACTGAAACGATCTTTATCCTGTCAAAAACCGGCAAATATTATTTCGATCGGCAAGGGCTTGATGGCCAAGAAGACGTTTGGGACATTCCCGCGCCTAATGCACCACGGAAGTATCGACATGCCGCGCCCTTTCCCGAGGCGCTGGTCAATCGATGCCTAGCGGCAGGGTGTCCCAAGAAAGGTATCGTCCTTGATCCGTACACTGGATCGGGCACGACCCTAGCCGTTGCGGCCGCCCGAGGGCTTCCATCAATAGGCATTGAACTCAATCCGAGCTACTGCAAGTTGGCCCAGCAGCGTCTTATCGCACAGCCAGAGACCCGGTAAAGGTGTGTCCCATGGACCTCAAGGAACGTCTTGACACGGTCCATCAGCGAATGTGCGCCGGAAGCCGCACAGCGTCTCGCGATCTCTTTCTCGCTGCTCTCGACCCACTGGAGGGCTTCCTCGCTCGCAAGTTCCCAAGCTTATCACCCGAAGATCGGCATGACCTTGCCACTGATGCGATTCTAATCTACTCGGCCGAACCAGCGAAGTGTGACACTGACAAGAGTTCCCTTTGGTCCTACCTTTGTCGGATCGTGAACGCTGACGCCATAGATCTTTTGCGCACACGCACTAACCGGGGCGCACTTCTTGCCAAAAACGTTCGAACCGATGTCGAGTTCTGGGCCTCTCGCTCGAAAGATGTATTTAGAGGTGAAGACGCAATAGACGCCCGACACATTATGAAACTTTACGGAAACAAGCTTGCTACGAATGACATCGAGGTAAGGGTCCTTAGCCTCATCCTCAACGATGAAAAGAAAACTTCGGCATTCGCGAAGGCTCTTGGGCTCGATCCAGATGCTCCAGATATCGAAAAGATCGTGAAACAGACTAAAGATCGTATCCTTTTGAGGATGAGGAGGTTGCGAGATGAACTCTAGATCTCCTGCCGATAAGGCTATTGCCCGCGCTGCCCGCCGTGCAATCCGTGGGCCTGCCCCATTGATCGCCTCTCTGATCGAGGAATGGTGCCAAGCGTTCGATGGGGATGCTGCGTTAGACCTCGCCGTTTCCGATAGAGTTCTGAACGAGCTTGCTTTGTGCCTACGCCCGCGCTCAGGACGCTGGATCGAGGACGTTTCCGAAATAGCCAAGGACCTTGCTATAGACTTGGATCAATTGGTTAAGTTCTTGAGAGCTGCGGAGGCTGTCGAGCGGTTTAGGATGGCTCATAAGTCAAGTACCTCTCACACTGGACGCCTCATCGCTGCCCGAGACCAGGACGAGGATGAATGACGGCCCGCTCGCAGAGTGTGGATCTAGCGGATACTTTTTGGCGGCAAATAGGAGGCCGCTCCCTCTTTGGCAATCCGGTGGACATAGAACGCGCAGTTGGCCGGGCACTGCCGGTTGCAATTCTACGTGTGCCAGGACTCACATCGAGCACCATCTGCGAGGTACTCAACCGTATCGGGGCAGATCCGTGGGTCGAGAGTACCCCACGCGCGCTTCATGGTTGCCTCTTCGCTGATGCGGGAGCCGCCCTAGTATTGGTGAACAAGAACGATCCCGAAGACGAGCAGCGGCTGACCATCGCTCACGAAGTAGCACACCTGCTGCTCCACTACCTCAAACCACGGAAGGACGCTGTAGCTGCTTTCGGACCCCAAATTTTAGCTGTCCTCGACCGCACCCGCTCATCAACACATGGGGAGAAGCTCTCGGCGGCACTACGTGACGTACCCATTGAGCCGTTCCGGCATGCCATGGATCGTCGTCAGCTTCACCTAGCCGGACGGGTTGCCGCTATGGAGGATGAAGCGGATGACTTGGCTATCGAACTCCTCGCGCCTTGGCGCGAAGTTCGATCTATGAGTGATCCTTCTGCCGATTCCATACGGCGCCACTTCGGCCTACCAGCAATTGCAGCTGCGCGGCTGGCCACCATGATCCAGCCAACAAGAACGTCTTCTGGTGTAACCGCGCTGTTTGGGAAAATAATGGAGTCGAAGTCCTGATGGCCCGCTCGAAAAATGATTTGAGTGAATCGGAGGTCATTATGGGACTGGACAAAGTCAAGGATGCTTTAAGCTCATCCGACGACGAAGATGAGGGCGTTGGTACCGAAGCTGAGGAGCCCGCGGGATTCGCGGCAAGTCGCCGCGATGCCGAGAGAGAGGAGGCTTTTGGACCCGAGGATCAATTGGAGTCCGAGTCTCTTGAGACCGAATTTAAGGCAGCCCTAGACCTCGATACCTGGACCTCTGGGGAGCGGATGAACCTGCTCGCTGCTCGTCTTGAGCGTGAGGTTGAAACAGCAGCGCGCTTCGAGGATGATATGGCGCCTAGAGTACTAAAGGCATTGGAGGCAGGTCTTCCATCTGCGCCAGACGCCTCCCGTGAGAGCGGCATCTACACTCTCACTCCCGACATCCTCACTCGGGCACTAAGCAACGTCCTCTTCAATGGACTTGTAGAGGCTTGCGACGGCACGCGCGTCGCAGTTAGTACCCTTCCCGTATCCGTAGTCCAGATTGGTATTTGCCTTACGTCCTATCAAGGTACCGGGGATGGCGGCTGTATCGGGCATAGGCTCTACCGCCACGACATATTGCGAAAGAACGAAAACCCCGAGGACGAGGTTCTGGATTTCCTTTCCCGTCGCGCCCGCCGAAAGAAGCGGGAGGTGGCCAAACAAGACTTTGGCGACGATGGTCGGCCGATGAATATCAGCGACATGCTGTGCCGTGCCCTAATGATTTATGCCGAGCGTGCCATGCTAGTGGAGCGCTCACAGTGCCCATGGCGCATGGGACACGGAGGACCGATGCCGCATGAGTTGATCGTCGGCTCAGGTCGGAACGAGATGGCATTTGCGAGCTTAGAAATACTTCGGCAACTTCTTCTTGAACACCAGAGGTTCATCTTTGTGCCGAGCACGGTTAGTGATCAGGCTATCGTCACCATCGCCAATGCGCTCCTACCGTTGCAGTATGCCATCCTGCGCAATACGAAAGATATCATCGAAGGCTATATTGCTGGCAGCAGTTACGAGCGCCCGCACTACAAGAAATCTGGCCTGTACCAAGCGGTCCGTAGCTTTCAGGAGGATGCAGGCTCGAAGGTGGTTCTCGGAGTATTCCGGGCATCCGCACTATGCCCAGGCCGCGTCTTTTACGCCCACGAGGATCATGTTCACGAGGCTGCGCAGATCGTGATGGCGGACAGCGTTTTACAAGAGGCGCGCGGCTTTCCAAACCTGATCGATATCGCCGACCGCACCTGCAAAGGCATGTTTGAGCCCGGCAGCCTTTCGGCCCAGGTCCATGCCAGCCTAGCCCGCAGCGGTTCCCCCTTCCGTTTTCTCGATGAACGTAAGACGCGGGCCTGACGCCGCTTGATACAGGAGACTGCTATGAGTTCAACAGAGAAGATTTCCACCGCCGCCAATCGCCTTGAGCGCACTGGTACAGACAACGGTGGCCCATATCAGGAGCCGGAACCCTATATCGGTTCATGTGCACGTACTATGTTCGATCGCCCTGGTTCCGAGGATGGCAATGTCACCGTACTTGTGCCGGAACATCAGATTGGAGCGGTCGCCCGTGAAGCTTTTGTCAGAATCCCAAGCATCCATCCTCGGACCGGCGAAGTCGAGGCGGAATATCTTGGCGTTGTCGCCTCGGGGCCTTTCGCTGAGCCCGATGCGCTTGGCGCCACCGCTCCCACCCTTGTGGTCGCGGCGGCCCATGGGGCTGTCTTGACGCCAAAGTATCACGGCATTGCACAGGTTGAGGTTTTCGGGGAGCGCGTCGACAGCCAACTCATCCCTCCATTGCGCCGCCCCTGCCCGAACAGCCCTGTTTTCCTTCTTACCGAAAATGAGATCAAAGAAGTGCTTGGCCTTGACATCCCTGCAAACGAGAAGCCCGTTCGTCTGGGGCTCTTGGACGGCATCAGTTCCCTACCTATCAAAATGCCGGCAGCGAAGAAGTCAGTGCTCTTCAGCCACATGGCTATTCTTGGTACGACCGGCGGAGGCAAGAGCACGACGGTTTCTGGGACAATCATGAATCTTGCAGATGCCGGAAACGCTGTTGTCATCTTCGATATTGAGGGCGAATACACCACGATGGAGAAACCGACCGAGAATCAGCAGATGCTCGCCGCACTAAAAAAGCGAGAGCTTCGGGCAAAGGGCGCCGACAACACTCGCCTGTTTGTACTCGCAGGTCGGACTCCAGCCAATCCTAAACATGCGAACATCCGCCAGTTCAAGATTGCGTTTGATGAACTTTCACCAAACGTGCTGTCCGAAATTCTCAGTTTAAACGATGCCCAGGAGCGACGGCTGATTGACGCCTACGAGATCTGCCGGGTGACGATGGAAGCCGAACGAATCTTTCCAGCGAACGAGCAAGAACAAAACCTAGCACTAGAAATCGATGAACTCGATCGTGGTTGGCCACGCATGACCATCGAGATGATGATCGACACAGTTAGTGCGGCAATCGCGAAAATCAATAAGTCGCTCGACAGCTTCGAGGGGCGCTCGAGAGGATTCAAAGGGCATGAAAAGAGGTTGGTGGAGGTAATTCAAAAGCGTGACATTGAGACAAACAAATTCTCTTGGATGGCGATTGCCAAACGTCTCTGGCGAATGAAAAAAGCCGAGGTTTTCTCCCAAAACGATCAGGATCGCATCAATTCAGGCGAACTTATCATCCCGGGGCAGATCGCAGTCATTGATCTTAGTGACATGGATGCTCCGTATCTCCGCAACTTGGTGATCGCACAATTGCTGCGGACCCTACAGATTCGACAGGATGAACTCTACACAGAGCGCGAGCTTGCCTTGAGAGAGTCCAAGAAGCCGACGCCGCTAACTCGGATCAACATTTTCATCGAGGAGGCGCACGAATTCTTATCGGCCCAAAGGATCAAGCAGATGCCCAATCTTTTTGATCAGGTGGCGCGCATCGCGCGCCGTGGACGCAAGCGTTACTTAGGCCTCGTCTTCATAACACAGCTTCCTAGCCATCTACCAGACGAAGTCCTGGGTTTGGTAAACAATTGGATCCTACATAAACTCACTGACACTGGCGTGCTGCAACGCCTACGGAAGGTAGTTCCGGGTGTGAACGATGCAACATGGAAGTCGGTGCCAAACCTTGCCCCAGGCCAAGCTCTGTGTTCGTTCATGCACCTCTCACGCCCGACAATGACGACGATTGATCCATCACCTTGTCAACTCCGAATGGTCGACTGAGACGAAGTTGCGGATTCAGACAAATACAAAAACAGCGCAGGCCCAACGATCCAAGATCAAAAGACTCGAAACTCCAAACTGCTGCGATCCGACGAATTGCTATAGTTCAGCTTGCGGCCGAAGATCGACACGCCCGAAGACGGATACCAAGCTGATTCGAAATCTAGAACATGGCCAAGGAGCGATCAGTCGCCGACTTTGTTGAGCTTCTAGCTTTTCTCAAGATAGAACAGTCGTCAGCTGCACTTTGACCGAGTTTGCGGCCTAGCGGAGCTATAGGGCAAGATGCAGAGGTACGACAAGTAGCAGGGACTCTTGGTTTTGGAACCCTGCAAAGACGCAGCATCTCGTGCGAACAATGGGAATTGACGTTGCGTCCTGTTGGATCGGAAAGTGATCTCCCGCGGCCTCTAAAAACCTGAGTGATCAAGAACGAGTCGACCGGCGAGTGGCCATGATTCTGAAGCGAATGCCGGGTCATAATATCGCTACTAGACACGATGCTGCGAGACTGCGTTTGACATAAAATGCAGTCGAAAACGCTTTCATCCGGAGGTCCGAATGCAGCTTTTCAAGGCCGCCAGTTTGGCTCTCTGTCGTGTGCCAAAGGTCGGTCCCAGTGGCTCAGGTATGTCGATTCAGCGCCGTGTAGGCCGCAACAGAGCCGTCGTTACGATGGTCCGAGTGCTCGCGGTCATCCTTCATCGGATGCAGATCGACGGAGCAAATTTCCGATTCTTACGGCCAGAGAATGAGTCGACGAAAGCGTGATATTGGCTAGATTCTGATGACGGAAGGAGCAGGCTGAGCGCAGGGTTTTGATCAACTCCAGTGTCATGCAGGCATCCCATGACGGGATTTACGGGAGGAAATGAGCGCGATTTTCTTGCCGGCGCCAGAGGCGAAAACGCTTCTAAATACGACGTCAGTGTTAGGGCCTTTGCTGCTCTCTGAAGACAGTTTCTGCTAGCACCAGGTCGGCACGAAGTAGTGCCTGGACCGCCAAGCCTTGATGATGTGGAAACGGATCAGCGAAAAGGGGGGTGGATATGAGAACAGCAAAGACTTCATCGAAGAGAGTTGGTAAAGCGGATACATTTAAGAGGGCAAGATAAAGCGAACGCCGTTCGCAGCACTCCATGAGTGCTAAGTGATTGTCTGCACACTGTTTTTCTAACGCCATTTTGGCGCCATCGAAATATCCACGGCACCATGATTTTCGCTCGCATCTCCGCAAGCTCTTGGGTTAGATCACGTTTCCAGCTTCGAGCCTTGGTGCCACTTGTCTCCGCGTTGCCCGAGGCTGATATGCAAAGCCATGGCACGCGACGACGACAAGCGCTTCGAGCCCCGCCTGGGCCGTCCCCGCGCCCGCAGCGGCGGTTACCGACGCAAGCCGGTCTCCTTCTTGCAGCGGATGACACGGGAGGTCACCCGGGCCGGCGGTGACCCGCGCCGCATCGGCCTCGCCAAGGGCACGTCAAGGACCGGCCGTTTCAACGCGCGCGGCCGGGGTGCCAGGATCGTCGCCACCTTCCCGCGCCAGAGCGGCTGGAGCCGGCCCGAGGGCGGCATGCGGTTCCGGGCGCGCCGCGTCATCGTCAAAGCCCGTGTCGTGAAGCTGCACGGCGGCAAGAGCCAGGCGGCCTATGCCCACCTCCGGTATCTGCAACGCGACGGTGTGACCTTGGACGGCGAAGGCTGCCGGCTCTACTCGGCAAATCTGGACCGCGCGGACGGCGCGGCCTTCCTCGGCCGGGGCCAGGACGACCGCCATCAGTTCCGCCTGATCGTCGCGCCGGAGGACGGGACCGAACTTGGCGACCTCCGGGACTTCACCCGTCAGCTCATGGAACAGATGGAGCGCGACCTCGATACCCAGCTCGATTGGGTCGCGGTCGATCATCACAACACCGGCCACCCCCATTCCCATGTCGTGATCCGGGGCATGACCGACGATGGGAAGATCCTCAATATCGCGGGCGACTACATCGCCCATGGCATCCGCCACCGGGCGAGCGAGATAGCCACCCTGGAGCTTGGCCCACAGAGCGAATGGGAGGTGCGGCAGAAGCTCGGCCGGGAGGTGGAACAAGACCGCTTCACCCGGCTCGACCGGGCCATCCTTCAGGAGGTCAACGACCAGGGCCTCGTCGATCTCCGGATCGGCGCGGAACAGTCCTATCTCGGGCGGGCCAACCGCGCCCTTCTGATCAGCCGTCTCAAGCGGCTGGAGCGCATGGGTCTCGCCCGCGAAGAAGCCCCGGCGCGCTGGTCCCTCTCCGGCCGCCTGGAGAAGACGCTGCGGGAGCTGGGCGAGCGCGGCGATATCATCAAGACCATGCACCGGGCCATGACCGGACAGGGTCTCGCGCGCGACTCCCAGGGCTATGTGATCCATAGGGGCGTGGACAGGCAGCCGCCCACCGTCGGCAGGGTGGCCGGCAAGGGTTTGGCAAGCGACGAGTTGACCGGGCGGCTGCACCTCGTCATAGACGGCGCGGACGGCCGGGTCCACTACGCCGAGGCGAGCGAGGCGGCCGGCGACGAGATCGCGGTCGGCAGCATTGTCCAGATCGGCCGCGCCGAGGCCCCTGCCCGCCCCGCCGACCGCAATATCGCCGAACTGGCCCACGACAACGGCGGCCTCTACGAGCCGGCAATGCATCTCCTAGCCGCCCGCGACAGCATGCGGCTGCCGGACGGGAATTACGAAGGTTACGTCCAGGCCCATGTGCGCCGGTTGGAGGCGTTGCGCCGGGCCGGCATCGTCGAGCGCCTGGACGATGGCAATTGGTGCATCCCCCAGGACTTCGAGGACCGCGCACGGGACTACGACACAGGGCGCAGCAAGCAGCTTGGTGTCCAGGTGCTATCACTCATCGATCTTGACGCCCAGGTGACAGCGAACGCCGCCACCTGGCTTGACCGCGAGCTGGTCGCCGACGCTCCGGTCCCGCTCCGGGGCAGCGGCTTTGGTCGAGAGGCTAGCGACGCGCTCGCTCGACGCCGGCAATGGCTTATCGCACAGGGGCTGGCCGGCGAGACCGACGCGGGGTTCGTCACCCGCCGTGACATGCTCGCCACTCTGGCTCGACGCGAAGTGGAGGAAACGGGCAAGAAACTGGCTCAGCAGCAAGGCTTGAATTTCCGCATGGCCGAGAGCGGCGATCGCATCAGCGGCACCTATCGGCAGTCCGTGCAGCTGGTCAGCGGCAAATATGCGCTGGTGGAGCGCTCTAAGGAGTTCACGCTCGTCCCCTGGCGGCCGGTCATCGAGAAGACGCTGGGCCGGCAGGTCAGCGGCTTTGTCCGAGGCAGCGGCATCTCTTGGGAACTGGGCCGCAAGCGCGGGCCCGGTATCGGGATGTAGGGTGCGTGCTGTGTCCCCCCGATAATATCGGCGCCTAGGTCTGAGGTCCGGCCAGAAGCAGAACTCCACCGCACCGGAGTCCGTGCCCCAAAGCGGTCGTTTAAACGCAGCTAGCGCTCCGGTTCAGTGGCGGGCCGCGTAGCGGACCGTCCGCTGCAACCGGTGGTTAGCGGCCATCTCTACTGGCACTTGCCGAACGGCGTGGTCACGGCTTCCTTCCGGCCCGTTTTGCACCCTTGGATGCAACCTGCTTCCGGGCCTTCTTGGCGGACCGCTTCTTCGCTGTGCTCGTCTTTCCCGGCTGCCGCTTGGCTGCCTTCTTCTTTCGCGATGGCTTTCCATTCTGTTTGAGGTCTGCCTCTGTCAGTACCTCGCACCACGTACTTGCCTGTTGCTCTTGAGCATCCACGAGCCATTGCGGCGGTGATGGTGGATAGGGTCGCAGCTCCCGCTCACCGAACGCAAACCAGATGATGGTGCGGTCGTCTAAGTACTGCCGAAGTAGGTCCTCGTGGATGTAGAGCACGTCTCCTTCGAGGCCATCGACACCACTGAGCGTGATCGTGGCTCGGCCCCCGTCAGGCAGGAAATGGTCGAAGGATTGCGCGGCGCTGCGGAGGTCGAACCGATGCGAGAAGGGCTGAGACGGCACCAGCGTGCTTCCCGCGCGGTTCATTTCGTTGTGGTAGCTCTCCCACGCGTAGCTGTGCGCGAGCACCTCCATCTCGACTGCGCCCGCGCGGTTCCGCACGCTCTCACAGTACGCGTTCTCGGCGAGTGCCCCGGAGGCAAAGTGTGGGTGCCAAGGGATCTCGCCAGAGAACGTGTAATAGTCGCTCGGAACGTGACGAGACACCCAAGGCCGCTCTCCGGCGTTCAGCGCAGCAACTAGTCGCGCGACGCTCTCCTTCGGTGTTACCAACGCAGAGATGAATGCCCATACTTCTCGCCCGAGAACCCTGTCCTCAGCCTTAACGAAGCCGTGGACGACCACCCACGGCCCACGGTGGCCACCGATCAGATCCCGACGAAGGAGGCTGCGGGGTACCGACGTGGTGTTCTCTCGTATCCAACTCTCATGACTCTCAACGGTCGGCGACAGCCAGGCCACTGGAACCGAGGCGCTTCCATCTATAGGCGGACCTTCAGGGAACGACGGGTCAATGTCCACGTCGGAAAACTCATGGTTTTCGCGAGGAAACTCGCCTCGCTCCTCGAGTAGTCCGGCGTACGTGTAGAACCCGATCCAGCCGTACTTCTTGCCGTAGCGTTCGGCGAGTGGCCGCTCGCCACGCCCTCCGCGATAGCCATCTTCCATGATCCTACTGTCGAGCTCCTGGAAGCTCGCTGCTCGCCATCCGAGGACCCACACAACGCCGCGCACATGAGCCACGGCAGCTTGATGCCCCGCATGGTCCATGTCGTAGTTTCGGCGATCGTCAAACAACCTCCCCAGCGTGTAGTTCTCGAAGTCCATGTGGAGCGTTCGCCCTGCTTCGTCGGATCTCGCATCGTCTTTTGAGAGAGGCTGGACGGGGTCAGGCGTCGCGAATACCCATGTGCCACGCAATGCGTGCGGCAGAGTGGACCCGTAGAATTTCGCGGCGAACGCGGCAATGCCGCGCACGTAGAGTCGCGCGAGATAGTGATGCGTGGGCGCGCTTGCCGCAACTCCGACAAGCGCGGATGCGAGCTGTCCGAGAAACGGCTTCAAGAAGACCGCGAAATCCGCGTCTGCGTGTTGGTGACTCATCACGACGCCGTACGAGGCGGCGAGCATGCGCTCGCCCACATAGGCATCGTTCACGGTCAGGGAGTCGACAGTCAGGCCGAAAAGGCCTCCTGGATCGACCCGACCGAACCAATAGAGTGCGCTCGTCGCCTGGTCCCGCAACCGTCGAACCGTGCTCGTGAGCGTCCACATGATCCAGCGAGCACGAAGCACATCGCCTGGCCGCGCTACCCTGTTTCTCCAACGTCGCGAGAGGTGCTCCAGGTCTCGAAGTATCTTGTCTTGGTTTCTGCGCACCCACTCCGTCCAAGCAAGGTCTCGGATCGCCACTCCGATCGGCCGAAGCACTCCGTCCAGTGCTTCCGCGTTCAGTGGGTGATTCGCCGCTCCTCGCACTTCCCAGAGTTGCTCAAGCAACCTTGCGTCTCCTCCTCGTACGCGGTTGAGCAATTCGTTGACCGTTGCCGCGTCCAAGCAAGCCGCCTCGAGCTTCGCAGCGAATCGCAGGGCTGGAGAGCGGAGCGGTTCGTCAACCAGCTGCCACAGCTGCTTCGAGGAGAAGCGTCGAGGGACCTGCCCGACAAGCGAATACAGGATATCCTCGCCAAGCGGATGTCGTTTATCATAGTCGCCGGCTAAAAGTTCTATCGTGGACGCCTCACGAACCCAGGCCTCGAAGGCTGCCTGCCCGTAGCTTGCGAGCAAAGCGTTGGCGATGATATGCCCTCCCAGGCGGTCGTACACAGGCATGTACGCGCCGCCGCCGTCCGACGGCATGCGGAGCAAGACGCCTTCATACTCTAAGGCTCGCACGAGACTTTGGTCCCAGGGGCGCCCCTCGTCTCCCAGAGCGTGGCGCAATTCAGACAGCTCCATTGAACGAGTGCGCGATGTCCACAGGGACTGCGCAATGGTAGTAAGCGCCGACCGAACGTCTTGCGCGTAGTAACGCTGTGCTCGAGGAGCGAGTTCTGCGACTCGGTCGCCGACTTGATCGAGATAGCGATCGAACAACGCGGTCAGTGATCCCGGCATCGCGTCGATGCCAACCATCTTATGACGCGTCGGGTTACTCACCTCGCAGAAGAGCCTCAGGGTCAACGGGTGGCGAAGGAAACCGGGTAGCGAGGCGTCGGTCGCGTCAATCTTCCAATGTCGAAAGTGGAGCTGAATTGCGTCTTCTACATCCACACCGTAGTCAGCGATCTCTACGCGCCGAGTTGCGGCGGGAAGAGCTTCTTCTTGGAATTCTGGCCGAATGGTGCAGACCAGCAGGACGTACGGATACTTCGCAAGGACCGTCTCCAGCGCAGCGAGCTGCGGCTTCCATGTCCGTGGATCTTCCGACTCGTTGAGTCCGTCGATGACCACCGGCACCCGGTGGCGAGCGCGCTGACCAGCGGCATCCACAGCCGCGAGCAAGAGCTCCATGGTTTGAACGGGCTGACCCGCGATCGTCACTTGCCGCGCAAGGTCGTCGAGCTTATGTGTCGCGTGCAGGTCCCGGCCATGCAGGAGTATTCCGTCCGGCCGTCCGTCTGTAGCTGCTGTCAGCTGGGCGGCAAGATGCGTCTTGCCACAGCCGGCCGAGGCGGCCAATGCGACGACGCGGGACGAGAAGGCGTCATCAACTGCCGAGAACAGGTCCAGAGTCTCAAGACATCCGCCAATCGCGTTCGTCACATAGAGCCCGGCTTGATGATTCCCTGAACGCAGTCGCCGAGGGGCCGTGGCCACTTCATCAGCCAGTTTGCGCGGCTGCGAGCTGAGCTCATCTCGTAACAGGTCAATGTCTCCATCGCGAATCGCGTCGGCAACACGCTCGAGTCCATCAGCGAAGAGCCTTGCTGTATCGACTCCATGCGACACGATGGGCGCGAGTGCGGCCGGCACCTGTGGTGCCGACTCCGCCGCTGTCACAGCTGAGCGCAAGTCCGCGGCCAGCTCACGGAGAGAATTCCACGAGTCTGACTCCCCAAGCATGCGTCGGAGGTCACGTTCAGCGTCTACGACTTGATGGACTTCCGGCTGCCATCTCGCGCGAATCGAAGCGACTGACTGCTCGCGTCGTTCCCGCAACAAGTCCGGCGTCAGTACCAGATCACCGAAGTAGGTTCCGCGGAACACGTTTGCCTGGCCGACCAGGAGATTATCGATATCGTCCGCGGTCCAGAGGTGCAAAGACATCTTCGACGACAATCCATAGAACCACGTCTGATCGCCGCTGGTCAGTGGGCGACGAGTCCAGAGCACCCAGTCCGTGACCCCAGGAACATGAACCTCTGTCTTGCGAATGCCGTCCACAATCTTGGACCGCCTCCTCGATCCCAGCGTGCCGCTTTCCGGCAGGTCGTACCATTTGCATTGCCACCCCCACCAACGTTCCGGGCCACCCAGGGCGTCACAATGCCGGTCTAACTTCAGATGAAACTCGACTCCTGGCTGGTTCGCGAGGGCGCGAAGGACACCGTAGCTACCATAATTGTGGCGAACGAGGCCTCTGCAGAGCAGCTCGAAGTTCTTCTCGGCGCTACCCGGCAGATTCGCGAAGGTATCCCAGTTCAGTGCTGGCATGGAAACTCCACCAGGGCCTATTTCCCTCGCCCGTGGGCAGTGTCTGGATAGTCATGCGCGGAGTAAACCTCAATGCGCGCACCGTGGAGGATTAGGATCTTGAGGAATACGGCAATGTCGAGTTCTTCGGTGGTGACGACGACCGACTTGCCTTTCACTTCGATATCGACTTCGTATGCGAATTGTTCCAACTCGCCCGGTCCGATCGATGCCACGTTCAAGCGACCGAGCAGATCGAGCATCTCGCTGCCATATCGACTCTGGGGGGTGCCGAGCACAAGCGTGCCATTCTCTTGATCCTTCGCAACCTGCTCTGTGAGTGCGTCGATGATCTCCTTTGCTTTCGTCGCCTCGGTTGCGTCTTCGAAGTGTCCGATCATCACGAGGTTTGCCGAGTGCTCGGAGCCGTGCTGGTACCAGATCTTCATCTGTCGTTCTCCACGAGTTCGTCCGCGAGTTGGTCGAGCACTTGAAGCACGCTTCCCTCCCCGAGTTGAACGCCGGTCTTTGAGTAAGAGGACGGCTTAAGTACGCCCATCGCGTCAATATGGGCGTAGGCGCGAAGACCACGTTCCCCGGCCAACGGATCGCAAATTGGAAAGCCGTCCGCGCTCGCCTCGTTGATACAGAGCGTCAGGGGTCCTTTATACGCGTTCACCCAGCGGCAAAGGTCCTGCAGCGCGTCCTCGGGGATGGCCTGTACGTTGCGAACTGGCATCTGTGGGAGAAGCAGCAGCTCGCAGGCCCCAGCGTCGGCAGCGATACGCACAACTTCATCGAGGTCGGGCAGCGTGCGCTTGTTGATGACGACGTTGACGCCGAAGCGGGAGATGTCCCGAACGTTGTCCAGATTGGCGATCAGTTCGGGAAATGATTTCCGTCGGATGGACTCATAGGTCGCGCCGACTCCATCCATGCTCACGCGGATGAAGTTCACGGTGCCGCGCAGCCGTTCAGCCAGCTCTCTATCGATGTGGTGGCCGTGCGTCGTGAATGACACCGAAAGCCGGGTCTCACGTGCGGCGTGCTGACAGAGCCTTGCGAACTCCGGATATAGCGTGGGCTCGCCACCCCCGAAGCCGATCCCGAGACAGCCATTCGCGTCAAGCTCGGCGAGCCACCGTGTGATCGCGTCAAAACGCAACTCGTCCCGCGATTTCGGCGCGTAGCAGTGCACGCACGCTAGATCGCAGCGGTTCGTGAGCGCGATAGATACCTGCCGAGGCGCCCGCGAGTGGAGCGAGGAGGGAACAGGAATCTCGTCGACGAGGACGTTCAGGCCGGTATTGCGGTTGAATATGTGGAGTCCCGCCGGACCGCCGCGCAACTGCCAAGTGTCAGGCTGATGGCTGTCCATCGAAGCTTTCACTACCCTACGTCTCCCCTGTCAGTTCGCGCAGCTCGCAAGGATTACGTTTCGCCGCTCAGTGTTTCTCGCCCGAACTTGTGACGCTATGCTTCCGTGCCACTATCGCTCAGCATCAGCGTCGACGCGCTTCGCCGTCCGCTGCATTCTGTCGTTAGGCGCCATACCGCGAATTGCGCTCTTTCGGCGCGGTCATGTCGGCGGGCCGGATCGACATCATTCCCGCAGCCGTACACCGGGTCCACCACCGTTCGGATCGATGAACACAACGCCGGCAGTTTCGAGAGCGGTACGAATAGCCACAATGTGATTGCGGTGCGGGGTTCGGGCGCCGCGTTCGAAATCAACCAGTGTCTGTTTTGAAACCCCAGCGGCTTCCGCAAGGTCTACCTGCTTCATTTCCACCAATGCCCGAGCCGCTTTGCATTGATGTCGGGTGATTATTATCAAGTCCATTTTTGTACTTTAATATTGACTTTACGCAGGATGGATGTCACGTTGATAAGCTAACACCGAAGCAACCACAATGGTGCACAGAGCGGCGCGAGGGGGTGCTCGTAACACCCGCCCCACGCCTGACCACAACCCGACTTAGTGGAGTCCGGTCATGGCTACCCCTACCCTTAGCACAGGACTTTCGCGCCGGGCCATGCTGGCCGGCAGTGTTGCCGCCCCGGCAATGGCATTTCCGCTTTTCCAGGCACTGGCCGCCCTGCCGGCTCCGACCTTGCTCGCCTCAGACACCAATCCCGATGCCGAGCTGTTCCGCCGCATCGCCGTGGCCGAATCCTATCGTAACCAGAACGCCCGGGCGCGGCGGCTGCGCGCCCGCCTCCGCGAGGCTAGAGAACTGCGCCACGATCTCCCATACCGGCCTTTCCAGGACAGCCATCCGGAGGCTTGGCTGCACTGCTGGGAGACCCACGGACGCTATGCCGATGCGGTGCGCGAGGCCGTTGCCGTGCCCGCCCATACGGTCGCCGGCATCCACGCCAAGCTCGCCCTTGGGGTCATCGCCTCCCGGCGCGGCGGGGCGCGGGTCTACATGTACGAGGACCGTGAGTGGCTGCAAGCCGCCCTTGTCGATCTGGAGCGCTTGGCTAATCCCGGGCAGCCCATCGGCAGGGTGCGTCCCTGGACGCCAGACCCTCTCGTCTTGGTGTAGATGCCGATGCCCACCATCGCCCTCGCCCGCGAAGTCGGTCTTCTGGTCCGTGCCCTGCGCAAGCGGTACGGCCTGACCCAAGCTGATCTTGCCGAGCGCATCGGCCGCTCCGAGGCGGCGGTCCGCGCCATCGAGCGCGGCGCCTCCGCCCCCAGCTTCGTCACCCTGGAGCGCCTCGCCATCGCCTTGCAGGTGCCCGCATCCGCGCTCTTTCCCACCTCGCGCCTCAAGGACCGCACGCGGGGGCGTGAGCCCGAGCGCCGCGCCAGCCAGATCGCCAGCATCACCGCCCTGGCCCGCAGCTTCGACGACGGCGACCTGGGGCTGGCCCAGGCTCTCGTCACCGCCATCGCGGAGGCCGTCCCCGAGCGCCACAGGATGAAGATATGAACCAACGGAGCAAGACGCCGGAGAACCGGCAGAGGATTGTTTCAGGGCTTGCCGGCAAGCCTGCCGGGCCGCGCCGGGCTGTCAAGGGTCTGACGACCGCCGGAGGCGGCGGCCTGATGGCCGCCCTTGACAGCCCGCCTTCTTCGGCCCGGCGAGAATTTTGCCAAGCTCCAAAAAATATTCATTGGATGAGATTGGATGACACCGGATAGCGCTTCCTCATGCCTGCTCTTACTTGCTATGATCTGATCTAACTGCATGGAATTACTGGAGTTTTCCTGTTGACCTGTTCCACAATCAAGCCCACGTCTGACTTACCACCAAGCTCGCCTTGGGAAGGAGTCGGTGATGAACGAGGACCAGGATCGCCCGCAGGAAGACATCCTTGCAGCGAACGACAACGGGACGGCAGAGACGCGACTGGATACAGCGGTGCTGACCCTCGCGCGCCTGCTCGGCCGGCAGATCGCCCGCGAAGCCTTCGAGCGCTTGAGCGCCGCCAACGACAACCGGCAAGCCGGCGACGACCGGGAGGCCCGCTAGGATGACCCGCGCCGTCCTCTATGCCCGCTACTCCTCCGACAATCAGAAGGCGGCATCGATTGCCGATCAGTTCCGCCTCTGCCGCGAACATGCGGAGCGCGAGGGCTGGACGGTCACCGCGACCTACCACGATGCGGCCATCTCCGGCGCGAGCGTCACCCTCCGGCCCGGCGTGCAGGCGCTGTTGCAGGACGCGCAGGCGGGGTGCTTCGATGTGGTGCTGGCCGAGGCCCTGGACCGCGTCAGCCGCGATCAGGCCGACGTGGCGACCCTCTTCAAGCATCTGCGCTTTGCCGGCGTGGAGATCGTCACCCTCTCCGAGGGGGAGATCAGCGAACTGCACGTGGGGCTCAAAGGCACCATGAACGCCCTCTTCCTGAAAGACCTCGCCGCTAAGACCCATCGGGGCCTGCGCGGCCGGGTCGAGCAGGGCAAGTCCGGCGGCGGGCTCTGCTACGGCTACGACGTGGTGAAGGATGCCGACAGCGCGGGCGATCCGATCCGGGGCGGACGCAGAATCAACAAGGCCCAGGCCAAGGTCATCAGGCGCGTCTTCCGGGATTTCGCCGCTGGCGTCAGCCCGCGCACCCTGGCGCGGCGCCTCAATGCCGAGAGCATCCCCGGCCCGGCCGGCAAGCTCTGGATAGACACCACCCTGCGCGGCCACGCCCGGCGCGGCACCGGGATCATCAACAACGAACTCTACATCGGCCGGCTGGTGTGGAACCGCCTGCGCTACATGAAAGACCCGGCGACCGGCAAGCGCGTCTCACGGCTCAATCCGCCGGAGCGTTGGATCGTCAAGGAAGTGCCGGAACTGCGCATCATCGATGACGCGCTCTGGCAGGCGGTCAAGGAGCGCCAGGCCGAGCTGGCGATCACCTACGCCCCCGCCATCAAGGCCGGTCATGCCGAACGCCTGAACCGGACCCACCGGCCCCGCGCCCTGCTCGCCGGCCTGATCTTCTGCGGCTGCTGCGGGGGACGCTATGTGATGCGCGGCCAGGGCCGCTACGCCTGCTCCACCCATGTGATGAACGCCAGTTGCCAGAACAGCCGCTCCATTGCCCGCAAGGTCCTGGAGGAACGCGTCCTGGCGGGCTTGCGCGACCGGCTGATGGCCCCGGAGGTGGCGGCCCGGGCCATGCGGGCCTATGTCGAGGAAACCAACCGCCTGAAACGCGAGCGCCGCGCCACGGCCGGCGCAGACCGCCGGGCGCTCTCGGAGATCGACCGCAAGCTCAAGGAGATCGTCGCGGTTATAGAGGACGGCGGCTATACCCGCGCGCTGATGGAACGCCTGCACAAACTGGAGGCCGAACAGGATGCGTTGAGAGCGCGCCTCGACAGCGCCATCGCCGACGTGCCGGACATTCACCCGGGCTTTGCCGGCATCTACCGGGGCAAGGTGGAACGCCTCGCAGAGGCGCTCCAGAGCCCGCAGGAACGCGACGAGGCGACCCAGGCTATTCGCGATATCGTCGGCAGGATCACCCTCACACCGGGCCCAAAGCGCGGCCAGATCGACGCGACCCTGCACGGCGACCTCGGAACCATCCTCGATTGGGCGGCGCAGAGCCGGGAAAAAATGGGAGAAAACCGGGCCCAAAAGCACCAAACCGACACCCCATTTTCGGGAGTGTCGGTTTCAGTGGTTGCGGGGGAGCGATACCAACGATACTTACGAGAACTTTTCTGTTCAGTCACATGAACACTACCGTCATACATCCAAAAGCCTAGAGCGAAATTAGACTCGCCCCATGTCACGTCTCAGAGAAGCTCGACCTCGTGCTCTTCAAACCAACTCTCACGCAAAACGTACTCACGCACTTTTCTTGGATCTTCTGAATAAATAATCAGCGCAAGGCTTTGCATTGCCCGGCTGCATGTCACATACAAAAGCCGGCGCGCGCGATCTATCCCCGTTTCCTTGTTTTCCTGTTCGTTCTTAAGGTCTGTTGCTGATTTGTCTTTAGCGCCAAAGAGCTTCTCGTACGGGAACAAAAAACCTCTCGCTTCAGCGTCATCCACAATCACAAATACACGGTCAAATTCTCTTCCCTTTACACCTTGGTGCGTATCATAAGCTGCTAGACCATTCACATAGTCTCGATACGCGGCAATCTGCGAATATGGAGTTAGTAGAAATGCCCCCCAAGCGCGTGTCGTCTCGGAAAGCTCTTCGCGGTCATCGTCTTCAACATCGGCCAGAGCCGCCGAAACCTCATAAAATAGTGCTGCTTCTGACCGATCAGAAAATGGCTGCAGTGCTTCTGGGATAGGAAACAAGTTCGTCTCCGCGACAACATGTAACACGTCCAAAAAACTTGGTTCAGCACCGTTCCCGAACAACTCGACCAGACGGTCGACAGCAGCAGAAGCTTCTAAAAGGGTTCTGGTCTGATCATCACCAGCCGCAAACAACGTCTTCTTGCCGAGCAAATCTGACCATTTTCGAAGGATCACAGCGACAGCGAACTCATCACCAGATTGCCGACTTGCGATAACCGGCTGCACGCGTTCAGAAAACAACCTCAAACCTGGAAGAGTCCCATCGAGCAAACCCGTTCTCAGGCGGTCTGCGACAGCCAAAGACTCAAACAATTCCGAGAAACCCAAGCGACGAGCAGTCATATGATGCTCAAGAGCCAGAACTTTCAGATCACCTTCGGGATTCGACCATTCATCATCACCAGTGACTTCCGCCATGCGCGCCTTAAGTTTTTGCTCGGTTTGTTCCGTTGATGACTCTCCACTCACGGCAATAAAGAGGCGAACCGTTCCCTCCTGAGCATCCGACCTTGCCTGCTGCTGCCTGCCATCGACCGGCTCTCTAATACGATTGATGAGTTCTATGACCCGTTTGGGAGAGCGGTGGTTCATTGCCTTTGCCGGTGTCGACCAGTCCGGCGGGACATTCTGTCCCAAGCTTGCTAATCCATGACCATAGATGCGTTGCATGGTGTCGCCGATCAGACCAAGCGAGAATTTATCCTTCTGCTTGCACTGAACGTCGAACAAAGCCTCCATGAATGGACGATGCGTATCTTGGCTTTCATCAACTAATATTATTGGAAATGCATTGACCAGAATGCGCTGCATCAATGGCTTAGTTGTTAGGAAATTTGCACCTATGGAAATCACTTCGGCATGATTTAAAGAGTCTCTGCCAAAGTTGTCGCCGTCGGGATTGTAGGTGAATTTCTTGATGCTCGGCAGATCAGCCAATCGCTCGGATTTGGCGCGTATATCCCGCTGACGTTTTAGAGATGCTTTGCCTCCACGCCCTTTGCGTTCCTTCTCTTCCAGTTCGGCTATGTTGTTATTTAGTTCTTGCTCCAGCCACGCCTTGATATCAGCTGTGTATCCATCAATCTGTGACCAGACAAAGCTATGGATTGTTGAGACCTTGACCAAAGGGTCAAATTCAGTCCGATGCCGAACCTCATCACATGCAGCGTTCGTATAGGTAATGACAGCAATCTGCTGCCTATGCAGCCTCAAATGCCTGCGCACTTCCGGGAGCACCTTTTTCAGCGCTTCTGTGAGTGAGCGCGTTTTCCCGGACCCTGCACCGGCAAACAGAAAGAAACTCCTCGGTGCATCGAGTTTCAGGCACTCAACGATTTCCGCGTCGGCACCGGCATCTACACTGTCGTCATCTATCGCACCACTATCCGTCATGGTCAGCTTCCAGATGTTCCGTCGACAACCTTTCCACCTTTGTGGTTTCCAAATGCGTCTGAAGCCAACTCAAGCCTTCTGCAATATAGGTCGGGGCCCTAACTTCAGTTGCTTGGTCCATAAATAGGATATCAAGCGCGAATGCAGCTTTCTGGCCATCTGCCAGAGCCTTTCGCAGTTCTTTTGAGAGTGTTTGTACGTTGTCCGAAGATGTAATTGCATCTCGGAACTTTTTGACCAATCCCTTGCCTTTCAAAGTCTTGAAAACGTCCAGATTTTCGATGACCAAAGCGTCTTCAAACGTCGTTGCAATCGCCTCCGCCTCATTGTCATTCAACGTAATCATGACGGGAGCCTGATATGCGACGCGCACAGAAAACAGACTATCTAGCTGGTCAACTTTATTCTCGAACGGGAGGTCAAGCAGTTTGTCTAAATCCTTTATATGCGGCAGCCAGTAACGCAGCACGGCATTTCGAGTAATATGCCCCTTACCTCTTGCTGGTATGGTTATTGGTTGCCCCTTCTTATTCTCCGCTGGATCAAGATCGGTGACAATCAATGTCGGCAGGTGGAGCTTCTCGATAAGCGAACGTAGCCGATGAGCATGGCTGCCGCCAATCTCAAGCAAAGTCACATAACGCTTGTGTAGGTCTTGGTATGAGTTTCGAATAAAATGCGGGATCAACATGCGTTCCGCCGGTCCCTCGACAAGGATTGCAGCATCCGCAAAAAACAAATCGCAATGGGTCGTCTTTAGGTATCGTGCCACGAACCGCGCCGTCTGGCGATCCGGCCCAAAAACTTCGGACAAGTTCACGACGGAAGAGATTGGGATGCGAGCCGCTTCTCCGGCAGGCAATCGGCGAAAATAGCGCAAAGATGCAAAATCACTCTCATGTGCGATATGGCTCGAATGTGTACTAACAACGAGCTGCGTAGAGAACATTGGGCTTTTGCCGAGGTTCTCATGTTTACGCAGAACGTGGTGTGCCTTTCGGATAAAGACCTGCTGGACCTGAGCATGGAGATGCGCTTCCGGTTCCTCCACCATCACAAGATGAATGGGTTCTGGAGCAATGTCAGTCAGCGATCCACTTTCGAGGGTCCTCGCAGCTTTTCCCACCTGCATCCACGCATCACGAAAACTCATCAAGCGGAATACCATCGAGATCAGATTTTGATATCCAAGCCCGATATATTGCTCAGGTAATCGAATGAGACCGGAATCTTTGTCGTCGTCCGAGTTCGCAACATCATACTGAACGGCAGATGCGTGGTTCAGACTCTCTGCCGGACGAATTCGAGACGAGATTGTTACCTTCGGATCTGTGACCCCCGGATATCCAAGGTCCTCTAACTCGTTCAATGCGGCAGAAAACCCTTCACGTAACTTCTCGTCAAATTGGTCTTGCGCTACTTTGATTGCTTTAAGAGCATCAAGGTCGCTGCTCTCGGGAATACCATCTGTAGGATCAAGGTGCCGCGAATAGTACGAACGCAATTGCTCGGATAACCGATACGCATTTGTCCGTCCCGACACATCATTCGGATTGTGCTCGCCGGAAGTTCGCGTCGTATCGCCAACGTCCGAGAACCCTCTGTGGGCTGGAATATCGTCTATTCGGATCAAGCCTTCGAATGGCGCGACATCCAAAGGCTCGCTTTCTGCAAGTAGTTCTTGTGGCCTTGCCAGGCCTTTTTCTGGGTCTTGAAGATTAGCAGGATCAAGCAAATATGAACGCCTTTCGAATTGACTGAGCAAACGGCGCTCAATGAACTCCGATAGCGTAGTTGGCCAAATCTTAAGGTCCGCTCCATCATCCCCGGCATCCGTTACCAGTTTACGGGCATTGCGTCCCGCTACGGCGAACTCATTCCGTAAGTCCTTTACTGACTTCGGACAAAATACGAGTCGAACACCAAGTAGTCCGCCCGCCCAATCAAGTGTAGGTATCAGATGCCTGACGTGGTGAACTTCGTTGACCTCGACATCCAACCAAACATCAAGCGATGGGCAGACTTTGATCCAAAAGGTCTCGTCTCCGTCAATGGGATCCTCTTGTCCAACCGCTTCAATCCATTTTTTCCCGACCTTGTTTATTTCTTTCCAATGAGAAAGCGTAAAATCCTTTACGTCAAATCGTCTCGGATCAACCAGAAATCGCCGCAAAGCTAAGATTGCCGATGTCTTACCGCTATTGTTCGCGCCGACAAATACCGTTGTCTCGGACGCCAGATCGAGACGCACCGACTGAAGTTTTCGGAAATTTTGAATTTCGGCGTATTTGATTTTCATTTTAAACTATGATCGCCCTTTTCAAAATTTCTCTATTTGCGACTACAATACATCAATTCTCTATTTATGTGAGATATGATTGGCATTAAGAATTAACACAGATGAATATTCTATTTTAACAAATTTATATTGACAGTTTTCAAATTGAATACAATAATAAATTTGTCGTTACTTAGTCTTTTAAAAAACGGGCGCGGACCGAAGCCCGCGCCCTGGACGCCCCTAGAGGTTAAGGACGATAGCTATAATGAGCCGGATTACCTCCAGCACAACTTTCACCACTTCCCACCACTGGGGAGCGTTAGGTTCCCTATGCGGTTGCATCGGTACACCCTCAGGCGTGGCAGCCGGGATATGACCCCGGCGTGTCAGTTAAGGAAACTCGCTTAGCCCATGCCGTTGCCCTCCACCCAACACTGGGGAACGCTAGGCGCCGAAAGCTCAACCGCGATCACGACGCCACTCAGGTCACGGCGAGGATGCAGAAAAGGGGTTGCATCGCCGTTAGGGTATAAGTACTCAAAATCTGTAGCAAGTAATCGTTTGATCTAGCGTTAATTGCCCGCCAACACTCAACATGTTGGCGGGCAATCCTTTGGTTTGGAACCTCCAACCAAGATATCAACATGGCCTGAACAGTTGAACCCAGCAAAAGGGCGCACGCAGATGGCTAATTTATTATTTTTTATTGCCCAGCTATGATGCTTCGCACTGTGCGGACTGGATGCATTGCAGTGACCTACATTAGGGCACCAGCCGCGAAAGAAACATAATGCCATCCTCCACCCGCTTACGAATGGCCTGAAGCTGCGTGAGGTCAAAATTCCCAGCGGAACCGTGGGTACCTTCGTTGAAGGTCCGAAATAGCTCTACGACATTGTTCATGTCGCTTTCGACGAACGCTTCAAGCTCATCTCGCTTCATGCCTTTTAGATGAAGGAAGTACCTAATCTTGGCGCGGCGCGTCGGCTTTCCTTGCTGCGTGCGGTCGCAATCGGGCATCGTCTCAAAGACGGCACCATCTGGTGCCTTGACTTCAAGGATGCTTGTGATGATCTCGCGGACACTCGTACAGAAATGCCGTGCGGCATCAGGGTTGTGCGGACTCAGTGAGAACAATGCCCCTCGCCAGCGGTCGCCAAGCTCAGTGGAGATGGATCGCAAAACCGGCGTCAGCGCACTTTCAGGTGAATCCGGTGGCAAGCCTCCGGCTGAATCTGCATCACCGAGCAGGGCATTCATCAGTCCTGCGTTGTTCGCGGCCTCCCGCTCAGACAGATCGAGGACTTCGTTATAGCGCTCATCAAGACCACCAGCATCTGCCATATGCTCCAACCGGTCATACGCGGTCTGAACGGCGGTGACTGATGTTCGGAATGTGACGTAACGCGTTGTTACCTGCTGGCGACCGAGCCTTGCAATTTCATTCTTGAGCCGTTGCCGGTCCGCCCGGACACGCGAATTGTAGGCACGAACGTCCCGATTGTACTTGTCAATCGACTGCCTGACTTTCTGATTATGTGCTCTGGCCTCACGATTATACTTGTTGACCGCCTGACGGTGCTTTTGCTCCGCCTGGCGTACCATGCTGTTCAACTGTGAGCGCGTTACTCGTCTGACCATGCTTGTCTAAATCTCTTGTGTGTCGCCTTTACCAGAAGACCAATAGTGAGGCATCGTCCTGCAGCCGCGAGAGTCCGCTTAATCCAACTCAACGCAGAATCGACTGTCGCAATTATAAGCTGAATTTCTGCCAAACCCATAGAAAAAGAACGAAATGCGAACGAAAAATACCTTTGTAGCTGCCGAGGTTATCGACCAGTCCACGAAACATCCCTCCGACACGCTGAAATTGTCAGGTGAAGCGAATGAGTCTTTGGTGAGGCTGGCCCGGCTATTGGGGAAACTGGCCGCCAGGGATCTCGTCACACAAGGGCGGAGGCGCGCCAAAGAGCAATTGGTTGCGGGTGATTTGAACCTACGAACCTAAGCCATTGATTTTGTTGAGGCACAAACACAGAAAAAATTAAAGCCCTGCAACCTCTTGAGGTAGCAAGGCTTTTTTCGGGGTTTTGGTTGCGGGGGTAGGATTTGAACCTACGACCTTCAGGTTATGAGCCTGACGAGCTACCGGGCTGCTCCACCCCGCGTTATGGGTGGTTTTGTTTTGTTTGAGGAGGGAGTGTGTTGGATTTTTTT
>NZ_JAAQPH010000030.1 GCF_011683915.1 Pelagibius litoralis | reverse complement strand
GCCAGCGGCGACGACGTGGTGGCGGGCGATGCCCAGGCGATCTCCACCGGCGGCGGCAAGGCGACGTCCCAGGCGACCAACGGCAACGACTCCGTGGTCGGCTCGGTCGGCAACGACATCATCTCCACCGGTGGCTTCGACAATGCCAACGGCCAAGGCGACCTGGTGGCCGGCGACTCCATGGCCGTGAGCACCGAGGACGGCGGTACGGCCGATGCCTATGGCGACAATACCGCCTGGAACGCGACAACGGCCGGCAACGACAGCATCACCGCCGGCGAAGGTAACGACACCATCTCCGGTGGTGCCCTGGCGACGGCGGCGGCGGCGGCCCTGGCGGTTCAGACCAATCTTGCCGAATTCGGCGGTTCCGCCGGCAACGACACGATCAATGCCGACAGCGGCACCGGCGGTTACGGCGACGAAGTCGCGGGCGATGCCATGGCACGCTCGGAATCCGCCCACGCCCAGGCCAATGCGGTGAACACCGCCGGCCTTCAGGGTCAGGGCGGCTCCGCCGGCAACGACAAGATTGATCTCGGCTCCGGCGCCAACAAGGCTGCCGGCGACGCCATGGCGGTGAGCGAGACGGGCACGGCGACGGCCGATGTCGACAACACCGCCTTTGATCCGAGCGCGGTGGCCGGCGACGACACCATCAACGGCGGTTCCGACGGCGACATTCTCGGCGGCGGCAGCCAGGCGCGGGCGCTGGGCACTGGCGCGGATGCCGGCATGGCCACGGCGATCACCGACAACCTGGCCTATGGTGATGAAGCCCGGGCCGGCAACGACGTCATCAATGCCTTCGAGGGCGCCGACACCATCGCCGGCGATGCCCATGCGCTGTCCTTCGGCGGCGACGCCACGGCGACCGGCACCAACACCGCCGGCGACGGCGGCGAGGGCGGCGACTCCTTCAACCAGGCCGGCAACGACCTGATCGTCACCACCGATGGCGGCGAAGGCGCCGGGGATATCATCTCCGGTGGCGCCCAGGCGGGTGCCGCGGGTTTAGCCTATGCCGAGCAGACCAACCTGGCCCTGGGCGGCGAAGGCTTCGGCGTCAACAACAAGGCCGGCAACGACACCATCTTTGCGGCCGGCGGCGACAACACCGTGGCCGGCGATGCCCAGGCCATCGGCCTGGCCGACGGTGCAATGGCGCAAGCCTACTCGGTCAACACCGCCGAAGGCGGCGAGGGCAACCTGGCCGGCAACGACACGATCTCCGCCCTTGAGGGTGCCGACATCATCGCCGGCGACGCCCAGGCGATCTCCGACGGCGATGCCTACGCGAAGACCAACAACTCGGCCATCAACGGCTTCCTGAACCGGGCCGGCAACGACACCATCACCTCCGGCGATGCCGGCGACTATGGCGATCTGGTGGCCGGCGAGAGCCAGGCGATCAGCGCCAGCGGTATGGCTGAGGCCTACGGCGACAACGTTGCCACCGGCGACATTGTCGATGCGGGCAACGACTCCATCACCACGGGCAGCGGGGATGACACCATTTCCGGCGGTGCCCAGGCGATTGGCGAGACCTCGGCCTTCGCCAAGCTGGTGAACATGGCGACCGGTTTCTTCGCCCGCTCCGGCAATGACTCCATCCAGGCCGGTGAAGGCGAGAACTATGTGGCCGGTGAGGCCCAGGCCATCGCCAACAACGGCGATGCCACGGCGGTCGGCGAGAACACGGCCAACACGGCCAACAGCTTCGCCGGTAACGACACCATCGTGGCCGGTGATGACAACGACAGCATCTCCGGCGGCGCCCAGGCGGTTGCCAGCGGTGCGGCGACGGCGACCAACACCAACCTTGCCTTCGGCGGCGGCGTGGCCGGCGACGACGACATCACCTCCGACGGCGACGCCAGCGGCGACGACGTGGTGGCGGGCGATGCCCAGGCGATCTCCACCGGCGGCGGCAAGGCGACGTCCCAGGCGACCAACGGCAACGACTCCGTGGTCGGCTCGGTCGGCAACGACATCATCTCCACCGGTGGCTTCGACAATGCCAACGGCCAAGGCGACCTGGTGGCCGGCGACTCCATGGCCGTGAGCACCGAGGACGGCGGTACGGCCGATGCCTATGGCGACAATACCGCCTGGAACGCGACAACGGCCGGCAACGACAGCATCACCGCCGGCGAAGGTAACGACACCATCTCCGGTGGTGCCCTGGCGACGGCGGCGGCGGCGGCCCTGGCGGTTCAGACCAATCTTGCCGAATTCGGCGGTTCCGCCGGCAACGACACGATCAATGCCGACAGCGGCACCGGCGGTTACGGCGACGAAGTCGCGGGCGATGCCATGGCACGCTCGGAATCCGCCCACGCCCAGGCCAATGCGGTGAACACCGCCGGCCTTCAGGGTCAGGGCGGCTCCGCCGGCAACGACAAGATTGATCTCGGCTCCGGCGCCAACAAGGCTGCCGGCGACGCCATGGCGGTGAGCGAGACGGGCACGGCGACGGCCGATGTCGACAACACCGCCTTTGATCCGAGCGCGGTGGCCGGCGACGACACCATCAACGGCGGTTCCGACGGCGACATTCTCGGCGGCGGCAGCCAGGCGCGGGCGCTGGGCACTGGCGCGGATGCCGGCATGGCCACGGCGATCACCGACAACCTGGCCTATGGTGATGAAGCCCGGGCCGGCAACGACGTCATCAATGCCTTCGAGGGCGCCGACACCATCGCCGGCGATGCCCATGCGCTGTCCTTCGGCGGCGACGCCACGGCGACCGGCACCAACACCGCCGGCGACGGCGGCGAGGGCGGCGACTCCTTCAACCAGGCCGGCAACGACCTGATCGTCACCACCGATGGCGGCGAAGGCGCCGGGGATATCATCTCCGGTGGCGCCCAGGCGGGTGCCTACGGCCACGCCGCGGCGACACAGACCAACCTGGCCCTGGGCGGCGACGGCGGCGAAGGCTTCGGCTTCGGCAACAAGGCCGGCGACGACACCATCGTGGCGGCGGGCGGCGACAATATCGTCGCCGGTGACGCCCAGGCACTGGGCCTGCCCGGCGTGGCGGACACCACGGCCACGGCACTGTCCTTTAACACCGCCGACGGCGGCGAGGGCAATTCGGCCGGCAACGACACCATCTCCGCGCTGGAAGGAGCCGACATCATCGCCGGCGACGCCCAGGCGATTGCAGACAGCACGGCGATAGCTGCTGTTACCAACATGGCGACGACTGGCAACGACAATCGGGCCGGCAACGACACCATCGATGCCGGTGAAGGCAAGAACACGCTGGCCGGCGAAGCGCAGGCGATCTCCTACTCGGCCGATGCGGATGCCGACGGTATCAACACAGCGACCGGCTACGGCAATGAGACGGGTGACGACCTCATTATCTCCGGCGATGCCGACGACACAGTCTCAGGCGGCGCCCAGGCGATCGCGGCGACGGTTGCCGATGCGTTCCAGCAGAACATCGCCAACAACAGCGCCGATGCCGGCAACGACACCATCAATGGCGGCCTCACGGCCAATGGCGGCGAAAACGAGGTGGCGGGCGACGTCCAGGCGATTTCCGGCGATGTAGCGACAGCCTATGGGATCAACTTGGGCAACGGCGGCGAGGCCGGCAACGACGAGATCACGACGGGCGATCAGAACGACAGCATCTCCGGTGGGGCCCAGGCCAAGGGCGTGAACACCGCCACCGCCACGCAGAACAACACTGCGCTGGCCGGCGGCGATGCCGGCAGCGACGTGATCACTGCCGGCAATGGCGAGAACCGGATTGCCGGTGACGCCATGGCGCAGGCGACGGGTGACGGCGGCACGGCCACGGCGACGGCCAACAACATCGGTGCGGGCGCGGGCAACGACACCATCAACGGTGGCGACGACAACGACACCATCGCCGGCGACGCCCTGGCCATCGGCGACAACGTCTCCGCGACCGCCAACAACGCGGGCGGCGGCAACAATCTCATCATGGCAGGTGCCGGTACCAACAAGGGCGGCGGTAACACCTGGACGGTGGAAACCCTGGGCGGCTCCACTTCGACGACCAACAACACGGCCAACGGTGCGGCGGTCATGTCGGGCAACGACACCTATGTCGGCGGCGGCACCAACCTCTTTGCCGGCGACGCAGGCGAAGAATCGGAGGCCGGTGTGGCCAACGCCGAGACCAACAACGACGCCGACACCGGCGGCTCGGCGGGCAACGACACCATCACCACGGTCGGTGGCAACGACACGCTCTCCGGCGGCTCCCTGGCCCTCGGCGTGACCGGGGCCATTGCCTCCGTCCAAAACCTGGCAGACACGCTGGGCACGGCAGGCAACGACACCATCACCTCCGGTAACGAGACCGGTAGCGGCGGCGACGACGTGGCCGGCGATTCCTGGGCGAAGGCCGACAACGAGAACGAAGGCGACATTCTTGCCGAGGTCGACAACACGGCGGCGACCGGCGGTTCGGCGGGCGATGACTCCATCGACGCCGGCGAAGGCGACAACCGGGTTTCCGGTGAAGCCACGGCCGATGGCCCGGGTGCCGAAGCCAATGTGGAGAACACCGCGACGGGCGACGACTCCGTGAATGGCGCGACCGCCGGCAATGACAACATCGTCACCGGCAGCGGCAACGACACGGTTTCCGGCGGCGCCCTGGCGGCCGGTGCGATGGCGCTCGCCACGATCATCAACAAGGCGGCGGCCTCTCTCGGCCTGGCGTCTGCCGGCAACGACACCATCGCGGTCGGTGACGGCGCCGACAAGGTCGCGGGCGATGCCCTGGCGACGGGTGACGATGCGGTCTCCTCGGCGACCAACGAAGCCACGGTGACCGGCGACGACACGGTCGAGGCCCAGGCGGGCAACGACAGCATCGATGCCACGGTCGGCAACACCGGCGACGTGCTGGCGGGCGATGCGGCCAGCATCGGGACCGACAGCGGCAACGCCACGGTGATCAACACCGCGGACGTGGCCGACGGCAACACCGGCACGGCAACGGCGGGCAGCGACACCATCAACGCTGGTGGCGGCAACGACACCGTCTCCGGCGGCGCGCTGGCGGAAGGTGAAGACGTCCTGGGCGTCCAGGCCCGGGCCGACAACACGGCCACGGTCGGTGCCACGGGAACGGCCGGGGCCGGCAACGACGACATCAACCTCGGCGGCGGTGCCGACATCGCGGCGGGCGACGCCCTGGCGACAGGCCTTGACGGCAGGGCGGTGGCCAATAACACGGCGACCTCTTCCGGCGGCACGGCGCTGGCCGGTAACGACGATATCGATGCCCTCACAGGCAGCGACGGCGACGTTCTTGCCGGCGATGCGGCCAGCACGAATACCGGCCGCGGCAATGGCACCGGCGGCAGTGCCAACGCGAACAACAAAGCCTTCGCCAGCGACTACGGTGATGCAGCGGCCGGTGACGACACCATCCGGGCGGGCGACGGCAACGACACGATCTCCGGCGGTGCGCTGTCGGCGGGCGAAAACGGCCAGGCCAGCACTAACAATAGTGCTACCGCTGAATTCGGCGGTACGGCCTCCGCCGGCTCCGACGATATCTTCGGCGGCGCCGGCGAGGAGATCGTGGCTGGCGACGCTCTGGCGACAGGCAGCGAAGGTGGAACTCTTGCCCTTAACACTGCCACGGCCCGCGTCAGCTTCGATCGCGGCAACCTGGCCGAGGCCGGCAACGACCTGATCGACGTCAGTGACGATGAAAAAGGCGACCTTGTCGCCGGCGAAGCGGCTTCCACGAGCGATAGCAGCTTCAGCGCCCGGGCGTTCAACACGGCGGATGCAGTCTTCAACAGCAACACGGCCAGGGCCGGCAACGACACCATCCGGGCGGGTGCCGGCAGCGACACCCTCTCCGGCGGCGTGCTGGCGGCGGGTATCGCGGCGGTGGTCGGCGATGTCGTGGCCGATATCGACAATAAGGCGACGGCGAACTTCACCGGCGCGGCTGCCTCAGCCGGCGATGACTCCATCGAGGCCGGCGCCGGTGCCAACACGGTGGCGGGCGATGCACTCGCGACCGGTGAGAAGGGCAAGGCCGACGTCAATAACAACGCGGCTGCCAGGAACGGGGCCACGGCCACGGCGGGCAACGACACCATCTCCGCTGGCGACGACGACGACGTCATCGGCGCTGACGTCCTGGCGACCGGCGTCGACGGTGTGGCCGTGGTGCTGAACACATCCTCGGCCAGCTCTTTCGCTTCGGCGGGCAGCGACAGTGTCAATGCCGGTGGCGGCAACAACGTGGTGGCCGGCGATGCGGCGGCGACCGGTGTCGGCGGCACGGTGGAGCAATCCAACGTGGCAACGGCGGGCGAGGGCGAGGCCCACTCCGGCGACGACGACATCACCACCGGTGACGGCAACGACAGGATCGCCGGTGAAGCCCTGACGATCGGCAGCCTCGACGGCAGCAATTCGGCCAGCACCACCGGTGCGACCGGCGCGGCCTATGCGGGTAACGACACCATCACGGCGGGCAACGGCGAGAACACCGTCTCCGGCGGTGTGTTGAGCGAGAGCGGCGACGCCGCCATCGACAACTCGGCCGATGTGGTGATCCACGGCGGTGAAGCCTATGCCGGCGACGACGAGGTGCGTACCGGCACCGGCAACGACCTGATCGCCGGTGAGGCCATGATCACCGACCCGACGGGTGACCTGACGGCGACCGCCAACAACGACGCCAAGGCGACGGCGGGTGGGGAAGGCTTCGGCCTGGCCTCGGCCGGCAACGACCTGCTGGTCGCCGACAAGGGCGATACGGCCGGCGAGTACGGCAACGACACCGTCTCCGGTGAAGCCCTGACGGGCCCCGATGCCGGCGGCAACGGCAATGGCGCGACGGCCAACAACTCGGCCACCGCCACTCAGGGTGACGACGGCATCGCGCTGGCACTCTCCGGCAACGACAACATCGTGACCGGCTACGGCGACGATGTGGCCGCCGGCGAGGCGCTCACCATGAGCGAGCTTGGCGTTGCCCTGGCCAACAACGACGCCACGGTGAATGCCGACGGCGCCGAGGGTGCGGCGGTGGCCGCGGCCGGCAACGACATCATGGAAATGGATGACGGCAACAACACCGCCGCCGGTGACGCCATGGCCACGGGCGAGAACGGTTCCGCCCAGGCCGACAACGACGCCACGGTGGACAATGCCTTCGGTGCGGCCCTGGCCGGCAACGACATCATCCTGAACGGTGAGGACGGCAACGACACCCTCTCCGGCGATGCCCTGGCGACCGGTGCGGGCGGAACGGCCCTGGCCGACAACACGGCGAGCGTGACGGGCACCGGCGAAGGCGACATCGACTTCCTGGATCTGGGCGGTTTCGGTAGCTTCATCGGCGAGCTGGAGCCGGGCCTGGCCCTGGCCGGCAACGACGTCATCTACGGCGGCGGTTACGGCGCTGGCGACGGCGGCGAAGGCTTCGGCGGCGACCTGATCGCCGGTGACGCCCTGTCGTCCGATGCGGCCGGCGGCAATGCCGATGCCAACAACACGGCGACGGTCAGCGGCCTCAACGGCGGTGTCGGCGTGGCCCTGGCGGGCAACGACATCATCGTCACCGACTACGGCAACGACACCATCGCCGGCGATGCCCTGGCGGCGGGTGCCGATGCGGATGCCACGATCAACAACACGGCTTCGGTGATCGGCGGCGACGCCGGTGCCGTCGGCAGCCTGGCGGGTGCCGGCAACGACATCATCTTCAGCCAGAGCCTCGGTGAAGATCCGTTCGCGGGAAATGAACGTGGTGACGGCTTCGGCGGGACCGGCGATCTGATCGCGGGCGACGCCATGAGCCTGGGTGAGGACGGCGATGCCACGGCCAACAACACGGCCACCATCGACCCGACCGACAATGCCTATGCCACAGTCGCGGTGGCGGGCAGCGACCTGATCTTCGCGGGTCAGGGCAACGACACCCTCTCCGGCGGGTCCCTGGCACAGGGCGACGGCCAGACGGCGACCACCAATAACGAAGCCTCCGTGAACGGCGGTGCCGAGTTCGGCATCAACGTGGCGGTGGCCGGTGGCGACGTCATCGACTACGACGGTGGCTTTGGCGGCTTCGGCTACGACGGTGGCGAAGGCGGCGACCTGGTGGCCGGCGACGCGCTGGCGACCGGCGATGCCGAGACGGTCGAGGGCGAAGACGGCCCGACCGAGCAGGCGGCCCGGGCGGAAGCCAACAACACGGCGACAGTGACCCTCACCGGCGGCGAAGGCTACGCCTCCGCCGGCGACGACGGCATCGGCGCGGCGGCCGGCGGGCTCTTCGGGGTCGGGGGCTTCGGCCCCTACGGTAACGTCCTGGGCTATGTCCTGGATGAGATCGCCGGCATCGAAGGCGGCGAGGGCAATGACACCATCTCCGGTGACGCCCTGGCCTCCGGCGCAGACGGCGTGGCCGAGGCCAACAACATGGCCACGGTTGAGGTCACGGTGACCGACAGCGGTTTCGCCTTCGGTTCGGCCACGGCGGGCAACGACGTCATCGACGGCGGCAATGGCGACAACCTCATCGCCGGTGACGCCCTGACCTCCGACGAAGACGGCGGCGACGCCACGGTGAACAACACCGCGACGGCAACGGGCTCGGCAGACGGCGCGGAAGGCTTTGGCGACAGCGTCGCCCTGGCCGGCGCCGGCAACGACTTCATCCTCGGCGGTTTCCTCAGTGACACCATCTCCGGCGGCGCCCTGGCGGCCGGCGAGGATGCCACCGCCATGGCCAATAACTCGGCCACGGCAACGGCCCTGCCGGGCAGCGGCTTCACCTTCGAGGGGGCCGAGGCCGGCAACGACACCATCCTGGGTGACGGCGAATTCGGCTTCGGTTCCGACATCCTGGCCGGTGACGCCCTGGCGACCAACCGCAACGGCACGGCCACGGCCAACAACACGGCTATGGCGATGGCGGCGGTTCTCGGTTTTGGCGCTGTAGCCTCTGCGGCGGCGGGCAACGATGACATCAGCGGGGCCGGCGGCCAGGACACCATCGCCGGTGACGCCATGACCTCTCACGAGGACGGCGGCGATGCCACGGCCAACAACAAGGCCGATGGCGAGGGCGATACCTTGGTCTTCGCCTTTGCCGGTGACGATTCCATCGATGCGGGTTCCAGCAGCGATGAGGTGGCCGGTGACGCCCTGGCGGCGGGCGAGGGTTCAGAAGCCCTGGTCAACAACATGGCGACCGCGAGTGGTTTTGCTGTGGCCTCTGCCGGTAGTGACCAAATCGAAGGCGAAGGCAGCAATGACACCATCTCCGGCGGCGCCCTGGCGACCGGCGCGGATGGTGTGGCCAACGCCAACAACACGGCCACGGCTTCGGGTAATGGCGTTGCCCTGGCCGGCAACGACTTCATCAGTGGCGGCGACGGCGACGACCTGTTGGCCGGTGACGCCATGACCTCGAATGACGAGGGCGGCAATGCTACGGCCAACAACCTGGCGACCGCGAACGACTTTGCCGAGGCCGCGGCCGGCAACGACCTGATCTTCGGCGGTAGCTCGCAGTTCGACCAGGATAACAGCAACGACACCATCGCTGGTGACGCGCTGACGGTGGCCGATGGCACCAATGCGGAGGCCAGGAACGATGCGATCGTTAACGATCTCGGCGCCGGCGCCAAGGCGGGTGATGACACCATCTGGGCCGGCAACGGGGACAATCGCGTCGGTGGCGATGCGGTGACCCTGGGCGAGGGCGCAGTTGCGGAGGCCATCAACCAGGCCGCCGGTGCCGGCGCTTCGGCGGGCAACGACGAGATCAACGTCGGTGACAGCAGCGGCGCGGTCGAGTTGGTCCAGCCTGGCGGCGATGGCGGCGAAGGTTGCGCGGTTCCGCTCTCCAGGATCTCGGGCGATGCCCTGGCCACCGGTGACGACGGCGAAGCCTTTGCCACCAACACGGCACTGCTTCTTGCCGGTAACGAGGACGGCGATCACGAGGCCGGTAACGACACCATCAATGCCGGCAACGGCGGGCACACCATCGCGGGTGACGCGCTGGCGACCGGCGAAAACGGCAACGCGACCGCCAACAACAACTCAGGCAACCTGAATGCGGCGGCGGTGGCCATTGTCGGCAGCGACTCCATCACCTCGGGCGACGGCGATGACCTGATCTCGGGCGATGTGATGGCGACCGACGGCGGCACGGCGGCCCTGACCAGCGATGGTGACAGCGCGCCCTTCGGCTCCAGGGTCAGCTCCGACACCATCGACGGCGGTGGCGGCAACGACACCATCGCGGGCGATGCCCTGTCCATCGGCGGTCTGGCCTTCATCAACGGGGCCGGCGACGACTCCATCGACGGCGGCGCAGGCAACGATCTCATCGCCGGTGACGCCCTGGCGCTGAAGGGCGGCACGGTCCAGATGGACGACGACCAGGACGCCGGCAACGACACCATCGACGGCGGCGACGGCAACGACACCATCTACGGCGACTCCAACGACGTGAACGACGACGTCGGCGGCGACGACGTGCTCTACGGTGGTGCCGATGACGACCTGATCTACGGCGGTGCCGGCAACGACTTCCTCGACGGCGGCACAGGCAACGACGAGCTTCACGGCGGATCGGGCACCGACACTCTGGTCGGCGGAGAGGGTAGCCAAGACACCCTCTACGGCGGCGAGGATGGCGACCTGATGTACGGTGACAACCTCGGCAATGTCTTTGGTGCCAACGGCGACGACGACATCCTATTCGGCGAGGGTGGTAACGACACCATGTACGGCGGTGGCGGCAACGACACCTTCTACGGCGGTGCCGGTGACGACCTCATGTACGGTGGCGAAGGCGACGATGTCTTCTACGTCGACTCGATCTTCGACGTGGTCTACGGCGGCGGCGGCAACGACACCGTGATCAGCACCGTGAGCGTTGATCTGGGTGACTTTGACGGTGTCGAAAGCGTGATCCTCGAGGGCGTCGGCGATGCCAACATCCTCGGCGACAACGATGCCAACACCTTGGAGGGCAACGACGGTAACAACAACATCCAGGGCCTCGGCGGCAACGACACGCTGATCGGCAACGGCGGCAACGACACCCTGAACGGTGGTGCCGGTGCCGACTCCATGATCGGCGGCGACGGCGACGACTTCTACTTCGTCGACGATGCCGGCGACGATGTGGTCGAGGACTCGAACGAAGGCAACGACACCGTCAGTTCCTCGCTGGTTACCTACACGCTGACCGCCAACGTCGAGAACCTGATCCTGACCGGAGGGGCGATCCGAGGCATCGGTAACGGCGAAGACAACGTCATCACCGGCAACGGCCTGGACAATGTCCTCCAGGGCCTCGGCGGCAACGATACGCTGATCGGAAACGACGGCAACGACACCCTGGACGGCGGGACCGGCGCCGACTCCATGACCGGCGGCGACGGCGACGACTTCTACTTCGTCGACAATGCCGGCGACGTGGTGACCGAGTCCCCGAACAACGGGACGGACACCGTCTTCGTCTCGTCTATCCTCAGCTACACGCTGACGGACGACGTCGAAAACCTGACCCTGAGTTTCGTCGGCGGCACCGTCGAGGGCATCGGCAACGATCTGGACAACAAAATCTTCGGCAACGAGCTCGACAATAACCTTGAGGGCCTGGCCGGGAATGACACCATGCTCGGCAGTGGCGGCAACGACACGCTGGACGGTGGTGACGGTGACGACAGCATGAGAGGCGGGACCGGCGACGACACCTACATCGTCGACTCGGCCGGCGACACGGTGGACGAATTCTTCGGTTCGGGGACAGATCTGGTCATCAGCTCGGTTGACTTCGACCTCGATACCGATGTGTCCGGTGGTGACGTGGAGAACCTGACCCTCGTGGGGACGGCGACCACCGGCACCGGTAATGATCTCGACAACGAGATCACCGGCAACGGCGGAGACAACATCCTGATCGGTGGGGCTGGTGCCGATACCATCATCGGCGGTGGCGGCAGCGACATCATCACCGGCGGTGCCGGCGACGACACCATGACCGGTGGTTCGGGCAACGATGAGTTCATCTTCGGGCTCGATGTGGCGGCCGGCGATGTGGATACCATCACCGACTTCGCGCTCTTCCCGGGTGAGACCGACCTGCTGGATCTGGGCGAACTGCTGACCGGGGTTACCGATACCGGGGCCTTCCTGACCCAGGCTGGCGGCCACATATCGATGAACCACGATGGTACCAGCACGACGATCACCATCGACTTCGACGGCACCGGGATTGGTACCGACACGTCGACCATCGTTCTGGAAGGTGTCGACCTGAGCATCGAAATAGGTGGAACCGATGCGGACATCATCCAGGCGATGCTCAATAACGGAAACCTGGACGTTCTCTAAGAGCAGTCCAGAGCTCCACAGCCTTAAAGGGGCCCGGCGGGAAACCGCCGGGCCCTTTTTCTTGGGCGATTCGGGCCGGGCCGTCGATCTGGCCGTCGATCTGTAGGTAAGCGGACAATCATCAGGTCTGCAGCCGCACCCGGCGCTTAAGCCTTCGCTGAAAGGGTGGGCTGCGGCCCTGGTCACGCAATCTGCTGGTTTGCATCGCAGCAAACACACACATAATTCTCTAATTGTCTCATTTAGATTCCTAGCTTTTCCGGGCTGATCGCCGGAGGTTTGCACGTCGGCGTTGCAGGTTTTCCGTCCTTGGCGGAAGGCCGCTGGGTGTGTTGTGCCGCCGGCGCGTGATGAACCGTTGTTTTGGACTGGCCGTTGCGGCCGGGCGGCAGCGCTGGATGGGAGTGATAGATGAGCCTGCAAACCGACGGAACAGCTGTGTCCGCAGCCGGGGGCGCCCCGCGCCCTGAGGGCCTTGCCGATGACGCCGGCCATGCAGTCAATCCGGCCCAACCTGGTCCCGCCGTTCGGGATTCGGAGCCCGGCCCCCTGGACGCCCCCCTGCTTGTCGTCGCCGAACAGGAAGTCATCATCGCAGAGGGCGCCCTGATCATCCTGGGCCAGGCCGGCGCGGGCCAGGTTCTGACCCAGCCCGGCCCCGGCCAGGTGATTTCGATCCCCACCCGGGGCGGGGCCAACTACGTCATCGGCTTCGATCCGGCGGGCGCGCGGGTGTCGACCGAGGGCAACGACCTGATCCTGAATTTCGATGACAGCGGCGGCCGTCTGGTCTTCAGCGACTTCGCCGACGCCCTCAACAGCGGCGCCGGGCCGACCTTCCAGATCGGCGGCCTGACCCTGGCCGGACAGGCGATCTATGGGCAGGCCCTGGCGCTCACCACCCCCGACCTCAGCCTTGAGGTCGCCGCGGGCGGCGGACCCGGCCCTCTTGGTTCGGGGGGTACCTATGACGACAACCTCGGCACCATCATCGATCTTCTGGCCGGGCAGGGTGTGATCGACGCGACGGCTGGGGATTCCGAGACTGTCGTGATCCCCGAAGACGAAACGGTCGACGATGAGACCCTGCTGCTGCTTCAGGCCGCGGTAGGCCCGGAAGGCGAAGGCGTGCCGCCCAGCCTGCTGGTCAATGAGATCGGGGTTTCCGCCGCCCTGGATATTCCCGCGCTTGGGGATGATGACGCCGACACGGGGAGCGTCGTATCCCTGGCCGCCGAAGAAACCGCAATGCTCTATGACTTCGTGGAGCTGACCAACGCGACCGGCGCCGATACCGTGACCGTGGCGACCAGCCTGGAGATCCTCAATCCCGGCGGCGCGGTGGTCACGCTCGCCTTGCCCGACGGCATCACCATACCGGCGGGCGGCTTTCTGGTGCTCTATCAGGACGCGGCGGCGGGTGACGGCGGCGACGCGACGGTTGTCGGCCGGGTCTTCGATGCCGCCGGTGCCGTGGTCGACGGATTCGAGATTCCCGGCGCGGCGCCCTGGGCGCTGGGCGACGACACCGCTGCGCCTCTCGGCGTGAACCTCGTCTTTGACGCTACGGACTCGCTGGACAGCTTCGCCGCCAACCTGACGACCGCCGAGCTGGGGGTGCTTACGGCGCCGGTCTGGGCGGCGAACGGGCTGGTACCGGCAAACCTGGATCTCGGCTTTGAGACCTTCAACGGTGGCTTCACCAGCGACCACCAGGTTTTTTCCCGTGTCTTCGACCCAGCGGCCGATAGCGACAGCGAAGCCGACTGGACCACCAACGAGACGCCCACGGACGGGCAACTCAATACACTGGACGGGGCGGAGGGCAGCGGCCCGCTGGACCCCAATCCCGCCGATCCGCGGTATGACGACCTGAACCCGGGCCAAATCAACCCGGACCCGATTGCCGGGCAAACCATCCTCGCCGCTGTTGGCGATGCCGGCGAGGTGCTGGAGGGCGGGCCGGGCCCGGACTTCCTGTTCGGCGGCGCCGGCAACGACACGCTCCATGGCGGCACCGAGGCTTTGACGGCGGCGGCCGGTTACGGCGGGGAAGGCGCGTCTTTCAGCGACCACAACGACCTGCTCTCCGGCGAAGCCGGCGACGACCTGTTGTTCGGCGGCGCCGGCGGCGACTACCTGATCGGCGGTGCCGGCAAGGATTCTATCGGGGGCGGCACCGGCGACGACCGCATCTTCGGCTACGCGGCGCCCATCGGCGGTGTCGACGACGATTTCAATCCCGGTAACGGCCGCCAGACCCAGGCCGATCTGATCTCCGGTGACGCGCTGGGCAGCGACGGCGGCGAGGGCGTTCCTGTCTCCTCCGGCGCGCTCCAGCGCGGCGGTGGTGACGACACCATCGACGGCGGCCTTGGTGACGATCTGATCGCCGGCGAGGCGGCGGCCTTTGCCCAGGCTTTTGCTTTCGCCGAAGCGACCAATGAGGATCAAGCCGATCCGGCGGCCTCTGCCGGCAACGACAGTATCGCCGGCTTCGATGGTTACGACAGCATCGCCGGCGAAGCCCTGGCGGTTGCTTTGGCATCGGACGCTGGGGCCAGCGTTGAGAACAGCGCCGATCGGGGTGGTGCTGCGGGCAGCGATACCATCCAAGGCGGCGGCGCGCGCGACGTCATCGCCGGCGAGGCTCTGGCGGAAAGCGGTGCCAATACCAACAGCGTGACGGTCCTGAACACCGCAACGGATGGGCGCGCCGGGAACGACAGCCTGGAGGGTAACAGCGGTTACAACCTGATAGCGGGTGAAGCTATCCTGTCCGGCTCAAGAAGCGCTGATATGGTCGTCGAGAACCAGGCGGATGGATCGACGGCCTTTGCCGGCAACGATACCCTGACCGCGACCGAAGGCAACGACAGCATGGCCGGAGAGGCCTATGCCGCGGCTTTCGGCCTGGAGGTCGATGTCCAGAACACCGCCACCGCCGGCGGCTCCGCCGGCAACGACTCGCTTTTTGCGGGAGACGGCAACAACAAGCTTGCGGGCGAATATCTGTCCATCGGCGACCCCCGTTTTGTCGGCGATATCTTCACGACAAATACGGGAACGGACGGCGCTGCCGGGAACGACACGATCTCCAGCGGGTCCGGGCAGGATGTGATCGCCGGCGAGGTACTGGATGTCGGTCGTTTCGCAGAGACCGAAGCAACCAGTACGGCGAGCGGTGCCGCGGGCCTGGCCGGCAGCGACCGTATCTCTGATGGTGGCGGTAACGACCTCGTCGCCGGCGACAGCTTGGCCAGAAGTGTTGAAGGATCATCGGCTGAGGCGAGCGCCCGCGCGACCGATGGGGGCATTGCTTCCGCAGATCGTATCAGCGGGGGCAGCGGTAACGACAGCATGGCGGGCGATGCCCTGGCCTCTTCGACGCGCGGCACGGCGGCTGTCAGTACGACAAACGACGGTCAGGGCGGTGCTGCGGGCGGTGATACGATCCTGTCCGGAACGGGGGCGGACCTGGTGTCCGGCGACGCCCTGGCCGTCGCCTCCACGACCGCCGATGCCGTGGCGAACAATACCGCCGATGGCCCCGCCTCCGCGGCGGGCAACGACAGCCTGCGCGGGCTCGACGGCTTCGATACCGTCGTCGGTGACGCCCTGGCCGTCGGTGGCGCTGCCGCGACGGCAATGGTCGAGAACACGTCCAGCGGTGCCAGCATCGTGGAGGGTGCCGCCGGTGCGGATACCGTGCGCGGCGATGGCGCCGCCGATACGGTGTCCGGCGACGCCCTGGCCGTGGCGAAGGGTGGTAGCGCACAGGCGACTGTGGTGAATACGGCGGATGGCGGTACAGCGGGCAGCGACCTGGTCGACGGCCAGGGCGGCAACAATCTGGTATCCGGCGACGTCATGGCGGAGGGTGATGCGGCTTCGGTCGCCGAGGTCGAAAACACCGCCGACCCCAATGGTTCGGCCGGCAGCGATACCATCGTCAGCGGAGACGGGCGAGACACGATTGCCGGCGATGCGTTGGTCCGCGGTGGGGGAACGGCGCGGGTGACCAACATTGCCGTGGCGGTGGGTGCGGCGCTGGTAGGCAACGACATCATCGTCAGTGCCAATGGCCAGGATGTGATCTCCGGGGATGCCCTGGCCCTGAACGGCGGCACCGCCGAGGTCGTCAATAGTGCGGCGCCGGGCAGTACCGGCAGTGACAGCATTGCCAGCGGCGGGTCGAAGGACACCATCGCCGGCGATGCGCTGAGCGACGGTGGTATCGCCCGGGTGAGTTATGGCGGCGACGACACCATTGACGGTGGCGCGGCCGGCGACCTGATATCCGGCGATGCGCTGGCGTTGGGCGGCGGGACGACGGAATTGCGCGATGGCGGCGACGACTTGGTCTTTGGCGGTAGCGGCGCCGACACGATTTACGGCGATTCCAATGGCGACGAGACGCTTGGCGGTGACGACTCGCTCTACGGCGGCAGCGATGCAGACTACTTGGCCGGCAATTCCGGCGACGATCTGCTGGTCGGCGGCGAGGGCGACGATACCCTGATCGGTGGCTTGGGGGATGACACCCTGACCGGAGAGGCCGGCGCCGATAGTTTCGTTTTCGGTGGTGTCGGAGGACCGGCGGGGGAGGGGGACGATGTGATCACCGATCTCGCGGCCTCGGAGGATCGCCTGATCTTCGGCGATGTCGGCAACCAGGACGGCGATGGGGATATTGACCTCGACGACCTGCTGATGGCGATCACCGGCGTTGCCGACGGCGGTGCGGGCGCTGACGTTACACTCACCTTTGCCGGTGGCGGTTCCGCGACCTTCGTGGGTGTCGGCACCGGCGCCGTTACCAGCGTGGTCGATCTGGTGAGCGATGCGGCGAGCCAGATCGTGATTGTCTCGTGAGGAAACGACCGCGGGTACGATAGGCCGGCGATGGTCCCCCAGCGGTACCCGGCGCGCTGTCGCGGCTGTCCTCCTGCGCGTTCAAGGGCTGCCGCCAGGCTTCCCGGTCAAGACAATCGGCCTTGGCGACCATCGGGTTTCGGTCGAATTGCCCCATTCGTTGAAACATTCCCATGAGGCCTACGATTAGCGCCGTCGTACGGGAAATGCCCTGCTGAATGCTCGAATGCCGGTGCGGCAGTTCTTGCCATGTATGTCTACTTCGGGGGAGTTGCTTCAGTTTTCCATCAACTTGGTAAATAGCGCGCCCTATTAAGCAATTAAGTGTTCGCGGCAGCCAAATAAGTAAATTGGTGAACGCTATTTTGGGTAGATTCTATAGTTAATAGATCGCGTTAAAGATATTTTTAGATTGACTTGAACCTAACGATCCTTAGGTTCGACGCATAGCAGATCCAGGGGTGGATCACCCGGGCGTTTGGGAAAGCGCCCCCGGGACCAAAGAGGATTTTTGGGCCCGAGTTGCTGGAGTTTTGCTATGTCTGATTCCCTGCTGCCGTCGGTCGCGGCGACCGAATCGAGCGCGCTTGACGCTGCTTCCAACGAAGTTTCCACCCAGATTTCGGTGACAGAAGCGCCCGGCCTTGAGAGCACGGGTGTTGGTACGGCCGCCCTGAAAGGCCAGGCTGTGGCGCCTGTAACGCTGGCGCCCCCGGCCCCCGGTGAAACCCTGGTTGTGGCCCCGCAGGCGGGCGCAATCTATGTCCTCGATTTCATGCCCCAGGACGCCACGGTACAGAGCGATGGCGACAACCTGATCTTCGTCTTCGACGATTCAGGCGATGGCGGCGCCGATCGCCAGATCGTGTTCGAGAACCTGGCCGAGCTGACGGGCGAGGGCGAAGCGCCCACGTTCCAGATCGCCGGCACGTCGTTCTCGACCGATGTCCTTTTCAACCAGGCGCAGGTTCTGGCCGGTGTATCCGATCCGCTGGAGACTGCGATAGGTGAGGATGGCGACGCCCTGGGCGGCGGCGCGACGGCCTACAGTGACAATCTGGGCGATGTTATTGAACTGCTGACTGCACAGGGCGTCATCGCGCCGACGGAACTCCAGTTCGGCCTGGCTGCGGTTGAAGACGACGCCATCTTTCTGGCCGCCGAAGCTGAAGAGGAACTGGTGGTTCCCGACATTCTGATCAACGAGATCGGTGTCAGCCTTTTCCAGGTCGTCGAGGTGCCGCAGCCGGACGGGGGCGTCGATCCGACCGATGGTGTCCGAAGCTTCATCGAACTAAGGAACGTGACGGGAGAGGGGGCGGAAACCGCGGACTTGACCGTACAGATTATCAACCCCGACGGCGAGCTGATAAACCTCGGCATTCCGGGCGGTATCGTCATTCCGGACGGCGGCTTCCTGGTGCTTTCCCAGGTCGCCACGACCGAAGGTGAGTTGTTCATCGAGAACTCGGTCCAGGTCTTTACGGCAGATGGTCTTCTGGTCAGCGAATCCGTCTTTCCCGGCGGAACGCCCTGGAACCTCGGTGCCGATACCACGGAGCCGCTGGCGGTGAACCTGGTCTACGGGTTGGGCGGCGAGGATCAAACCGGTGTCGATACCTTCGCGGCCAATCTCGAGGCTGGCGACCTCGGCCCCCTGGCCAGCCCGAACTTTGCCGCCGTGCCGGGCGAACCCGGCCTTGGGGCACCGCCGGCCGGCTTCGGCTCGCCCCTGCTGAACCTGAACTTCGATACCTTCAACGGGCTGTTCACCGGCAACACGCAGGTCTTCTCGCGCTTCAATGCTGAGGATAGCGACAGCCAGAACGACTGGACGACCAACCAGGTTCCGGCCGACGGCAATTTGAACAACACTGATATAACCGACAGCGGGGCGCTGGTCTTGAGTGGCGCCGCCGGTAATGCGGGTATTATACACGTGAGTGGTTTCGGCGTGGTCACCTTGCTGGTGAGCGAGGCGGACGTCACGGCTGTAACCTTCGAAGCCAATGCCAGCTTCGCCGAAAGCGGAATCGCGGCTGCACCGGATGGAACCATCTATTTCACTGATGCCGTTTCCGGAGATATCCTGCGGCTGCCGCTCGGCGGCCAGGTCGAGGTCTTTGTCGAAGCAGGCGATATCACCGGCATCACCGGGGCGGGGAGCTCTGATCCGGAAGACCTGATCTTTGCACCCGATGGACAGCTATACCTGGTCGACGAGGAAACCAATTCGATCCTTCGGATCGACCCGGCGACGGGCAATGTCTCCTCTCTGACCAGTGAGAATCAGCTCATCGGCTTGGCTCCCTTCAATGCCATCGACAATCTGGGCGGACTCGTCGCCAGTGCCGACGGCACGACCCTCTACCTGGCGGTCGACGGTGATCCCGTTGACGGTATCGTCGCGATTGATGTCGCCACCGGCCTGCCGAGCATTGTGGCAGAGGGCGCGCCCTTCGATGACATTCACAGCTTCATGGCCCTGGCTCCGAACGGGGACCTGATCGTCGCTGACAATGACGGTGCGGGTGAGCTGCTTCATCGCGTCACCCCGGACGGCACCGTAACGACCTTTCTGAGTTCGGCACAGCTGATTGCCGCGACTGGTGGTGGCGTTGACCTGCAAGGAGGCTTCTGGTTCGACGCGGATGGCAACTTCTTCCTGACGGCCCTTCATACCCAGTCTATCTTTGTCTTCATCAACACCGACCCGGTCACGGGTGAAGTTAATGCCAACGGTGTTGAACTGTTTTCAACAGACGACATCATCAATGCCCTTGGCGCGGCCGACCTGCTTGGCGGGGCGGTGAACTTCCCCTTCCCGGTTGAGGCGCCGGGACTTGTCGCGGCCAACAATGCGGACCGGCTGAACGACGACCTGAACCCGCAGCAGGACAATCCCGACCCCTTGGCCGGCCAGAACTACCTGCAGGTTGCCGACCTGGAAGTCGGGGAGATTCTGGAGGGTGCCGGCGGTCCGGACTTTCTGCTCGGCGGTGCCGGCGCGGACAGCCTCTATGGCGGCAGCCAGGACCTGGTTGCCGATCAGGCGGCGAAAGTCGAGGATCAACTGACAGCAATTGCTGGCGGTGCCCTTCCCTCAGAACTTGAGCCCGGCGCCTACTTCAGCGACCACAACGATTTTCTGTTTGGCGATGCCGGCAACGACGCGCTCTACGGCGGTGCCGGCGGCGACCACCTGATCGGTGGGGAGGGTCAGGATTCAGCCGATGGCGGCAGCGGTAACGACCGTATCTTCGGCGACGGCGACCCCGACATCGGCGGCCTGCCGGAGCCGGAGGTCGGTCCCGTCCTCCTGAGCGACTACAATGACGTACTCGCCGGCGATGCCCTCAACAACCTGGACCCGGGCATTGCGGGCTTCGTCTTCGGCGGTGACGACAGCGTCTATGGCGGCCTGGGGGACGACCTGATGGCCGGCGAGGCTTTGGCCACTGGTGAGGACGCCGAGGTCTCCGTAGTCAACGAGGACATCCTTGGGTTCAGCGGTCCGCGCGGCAACGACTACCTGGACGGTGAAGAGGGCGCCAACACCATCGCCGGCGAAGCTCTGGCGATCGGTTCCGGAGAGCTTCTGGCCGAAGCGGACAATAACTCTGAGGACCCCGGGGGTGTCGGCAACGACCAGATCTTGGGTGGTCAAGGTGCGGCCACCCTGGCGGGTGAAGCCCTGGCGTCCGCGGACTCGGGTCTGGCTCAGGCCGAGGCTTCGAACAACGCAACCGCTGGCGCTGCGGGTGAGGATGTTATCTTCGGCAGCGATCAGAGTGACCGCATTGCCGGCGAAGCCCTTGCCGTCAATGACGACGGTGATGCAATCGCCTCGTTGGTGAGTTCGGCGCAGGGCCAGTTCACCAACGTCAGTGGCGATGTGATCACAGGCGGAGACGGCGCCGATACGATCGCCGGCGAGTCTTCGGCGATCACTGTTTCAGGTGCCGCTACTGCCACAGTCGGGCTCAGCAGCAGTTTTGACGGGACTGTCGGCAGTGACGACATCCAAGGTGGCAATGACGAGAGTGGAGGCGCCGGCAACGGCAACATGATCGCCGGTGAAGGTCTCGCGATCTCCGATGATGATGCGGCTTTTGCTGACGCGACCATCTTTGGTGGCCTTGGCGCAGTCGCCGGCGATGACAACATAACCGGTGCCGCTGGGACGGACTCTCTCGCTGGCGAACTGCTGGCATCGGCCGACGCGCTGGCTAGCCTTGGTTTGACAATGGACGCCGTGGACGGATCTGCCGGAAACGACAGCATCGTTGCCGGTGATGACAGCGACGTTCTTGGCGGTGAGGTGATCGCCACAGGCGGCAGCGCCGACGTGACGGTTGCTCTTGGCGGTGAAGAAGACGCCACAGTCGGCGATGACAGCCTGTTTGGCGGCGCCGGGGCGGACTCCCTCGCCGGTGAGATTTTCGTTGATGTCGATGGTGCCTTGACCGGCAGCCTCGCACAGCAATCATTGGCGGCGGGGAACAACTCGGTTGGTTCCGATGAGATCTTCGGTGGTACCGAAGGTGACGACATCGCCGGTGAAGTTCTGGCCGAGGTCGGCGCAGAGTCTGTGTTCAGTCTTTCTAACACCGGCTTAGGCGCCGGCCTTGTCGGCAGTGACAACATCTCCGGCGGTGGTGGAAACAACCTTAACCGGATCGCCGGCGAAGGTCTGGTTGTCGGTGCGCTCGCGCTTACAATCGCGAACTCCGCCGAAGCGGTCGCCGCCTTTGTCGGCAACGACACCATCGTGGCGGGCAACGGCAGCAATACCGTTGCCGGCGAAGGTCTGGGTTTCGAGCTTGACGGCGCTGCAATGACGATCACGAACACTGCCGAGGCCGGTGCCGATGCGGGCGGTGGTGGCGACCCCAACGGTTCCGCCGGTAACGACTCGATCACGCTGGGCAACGGCGGAGACGGTGATGTCGGTAACATCGTTGCGGGCGAGGGTCTGATCGAAGGCGCCGGTGCGCTGACGGTCAATAACGTCAACAACACCGCAGTTCTTGGCGTTGCGGGCAGCGATACCATCACCAGTGGCTCCAACAACGACTGGATCGCCGGTGACGGTCTGGCCACCCAAGGCGGTAATGTGACCGTGAACAACGGTAACGGCGCAGAGGTCGGTGGCGATGACAGCATCGTTGCGGGCGCTGGAGCCGACCTGATCTCCGGCGACGCTATGGTCGTCGACGGCGGCGGTACCGCCACCACCAATGACGGCGGCAGCGATACGATCGAGGGCGGGGCGGGCAATGATCGCATCGCAGGTGACACCCTGGCCCTTGGCGCCGGTAGTGTCGGCAACTCGAACTTCGGCGGGGACGACCTGATCTATGGCGACCGTTCTGACGGCGACGGCGGCGCGGGCGACCTGATCGCCGGCGACCTCCTGGTCTTGGACGGTGCTACCGGCACTTCCGACGGCGGCGGCAACGACGTCATTTACGGCGGGGCCGGCAATGACACGATCTTCGGCGACACCAATGCCACTGATATTGATGGCGGCAACGACACCATCTTTGGCGGCGACGGCGACGATGAAATCTTCGGCAACAGTGGCGATGATGATCTGGACGGCGATGACGGCAACGATACCATCTTCGGAGACGCCGGCAACGATACGCTTCTTGGGGGCGTCGGTGGCGACAGCCTTTTCGGCGGCGACGGCAACGATGAGCTCAATGGCGGCGCTGGCGAAGACTTCCTGGACGGTGGCATCGGCAACGACTCCCTGTTTGGTGGCAGTGGTGCCGATGATCTTCTCGGCGGTGCCGGTAACGATACCCTTAGCGGCGGCAACGGCGTTGACAATCTGAGTGACGGTATAGGTTCGGATCTGATCCGCGGGGGAGGGGATGGCGACATCATCGATCTTGCGGCCGATGGTTCGACAGATACCATCAGCTTCTTCGATATCGACGACGCCGGCGACGTGGTAACGGGTTTCGATGCTGGGGACCCGGCGGCCGGCGGCGATGTCCTCGACCTGATCGAATTGCTGAGCAACAATAGCGACTTCGTTGGGGTTGACCTTGGTGCTGCAATTGGCGGCGGTTACGTTGAGCTCATCGACAACAATGGAAACGCGGAGGTCTATGTCGATCTCGACGGGAACGGTGGGTTGGACGTCCCGGTTCTCCTGGCGACGCTGAACGGCATTGACCTGGGCGCAGATCCGACGGCTCTCGACCTCAATGTCCTGGTCGCTTAAGTCGCGGCAATGCAAAGTTGAAGTGACGACAGTATCAGGTTTGAAAACAGGTCCGGCGGGCAACCGCCGGGCCTTTTTCTTTCGACCTTTCGGGTCATGCGGCTTTGGACTAAGAAAGGATTTTCAGGCAGGTCTCAACGATTTGCTTTACCGGGCGATGAGGGCCGCGGGCCTTGATTTTACCGGCCAGCGCGGTGGCGCGCTCGGCCATGGCGCTGTTTTCGGCGACTTCCTCCAGGATGGCCGGCAGGGCGGCGTCGAGGTCCTTGTTGTTGAGCAGGCGTCCGACGCCCAGGTTGCTCAGGGCATCGCTGCTGAGGCGGGCTTCCATATGGGTCGGCAGGGTCAGTTGCACCCGCCCGCCGCTCAGCGCCGCACAGCAGGTGCCGTTGCCGCCATGGTGGATGATCATGGTGGCGCGGGCGATGATGTCGGTCATCGGTTGGGGTTCGCGATGTACCGTCAATCCAGGGCGGGTGAGGGCCTTGGCCACCTCGTCGGTCATGCCGCGGGCGAAAACCTCGCCGGACATGGAACTGGCGCGCAGGCCTCGCAGAAAGGCCTTCGTCTTCTTGTGCTCCAGGCTGACGTAGGCGAAGAAATGGGGCTTTCCCGGCAGCGCTTGAGGTTGCTGCAGGCCCTCGACCGGGCCGATCACCGGGTCCTGGCGTAAGGTTGTATAGGGGTCCAGTTCCGGCAGGGTGCAGATCAGGCGGCCGGCGGTGCGGAAGGGCTCGGTGACGCTTTGCGGCACGGGCCGTCCGTTCTGTTGCTGGACATACTGCATCACCCGGAGCACATGGGCCGGGTCCACCAGGTGTTTCCGGCCCTTGCGAAAAAACGGAAAGACGTCGCCCTCGGCCGGCGGCAGGGTAAAGCCGTCGGCGACCTGGACGGCCGGGCGTTGCTGGAAACAGGCGAGCAGGCAGACCGGGCTGTGATCGCAGATCACCAGATCGGGGTCCACCTGGTCGATCAATCCGCACCAGGCCAGCATGCCGGCGTGCAGGGTCTGGCGGCGATAGAAGCCGGAGTGGCACATGATATCGAGATAAGTGCCCATGGGAGCCGGGTTCGCTACGCCGGGAATGCGTTGCACCAGATCGGGCACCGGCAGGATGGGGCGCCTTTCCCTGGCCAGCAGGACGGCGTTTTCCTTGATGTTGCGCAGGAAGAAGATGACCTCGTGGCCCTCGGCTTCCAGGGCATGCACCACCGGCATCAGGCGGTGAACATGGCCGTGCCCGGCACCAAGTTCATAGCCGACAAGAATTTTTGCCATCTGTCGTCGGTCCTCTGTTCTCTTCGCTGACGGCCTAGCTCTTGCTCAACATCTTCTGGCAGGCTTCGACGATGTGCTCCATGGGTCGAAAGGGGCCTGCCGCTTCGATTTCCTTGGCGATGATGCCGGCGCGCTCGGTCTTCTTCGGGTCGTTGATGGTTTCTTCCAGCAGGGCCGCCCCGTCGGTCTCCAGTTCCTTGGCGCTGGCCATACGGCCGACACCGATGCGTCCCAGCGCCTGGCTGTTGAGCAGAGTCTCCTCATGGATCGGCAGGGCGAGTTGGATGCGCCCGGCACTGCAGGAGGCCAAGGACATTCCGCTGCCGCCATGGTGTACCGTCATCGTCGCGCGTTTGAGGACCTGATCGATGGGCTGCGGGGTCTTGTAGAACGTCAGCCCGGGCCGCAGGTACTTCTTGGCGGTCTCCTCGGTCATGCCGCGGATGTAGGCCTCCGCCGGCAGCTTGGAGGCTTTGAGGACCTCCAGGAACTTTGGTGTGATCCGGTGCTCGATACCGAGGTAGACGAAAAGCGCGGGCTTCTTGGGCATCGGCATCGGGGCCTGCAGCCCCTCGGTCGGGCCTATAACCGGGTCCTGGCGGAGGTCTTTATAAGGGTCCATGCCGACGAGAGTGCAGACCAGCCGCCCCGCCGTGCGCAGCGGTGCGGTCACGCAGGGCACTTTGGGGCCGCCGAGGCGCGCCTGCACCTCGTTCATCACAGACACCAGATGATCGGTGTCCACCGTCGCCTTTTTCTTTTCCCGGAAAGGCGGAAAAGTGTCGCCCTGTGCCGGTGGAATGGTGAAGCCGGAGCCGACCTGGACGACCGGGATGCGGCCGTAAGCGGCAAAGCAGGTGACCGGACTGTGATCGCAGATGATCAGGTCGGGGCGCAGGTGATCGAACAGGGTTCGCCAGGAAAGGGTGGCGGTAAAGAGGGTGTCCAGCTTGCCGAACCCGCAATAGGTCATGATATCACTATAGGCACCCATGCGCTTGGGCTCGCGCTCCGCCGGGTTCGGCGCTACCAGATCCGGGGTCGGTATGAAGGGGAGGGGGTTCTTCGTGATCTGCGCCCGGCAATCATGAGGGTTGCGCAGGAAGAAGGTCACCTGGTGCCCCTGGGCGGCCAGAGCCTCGGCAACCGGCACCAGACGCCGGTAGTGCCCCAGATTGTCGCCACGTTCATAGCCTATCAGGACTCTTGCCACGGTCTCACTCGTATCCGGTTGACGGGAACTGAAACGACGCCGACCGACTCCGGCCAGCCTGTTGAAGTAGCGCGGCAAAAATAAGCTTTGGTTAACGAAGCCGCAATGATTTCAGCGAGGTAGCGGCTCGCCGTTCAGGCGGCTTGTTTCCAGAGATCCTCAAGCTGGTGGATATGGCGCTTCACACCGGAGCGTTCCGCCAGCTCGAAGCCCCGCTCCCTCAACTCCTGCGGAAAGGGCAGGGAGACGATCTTTGCCGCTTCCTCCACCGTGTCGAAGACGAAGCCGCAATCAAGCCGCTCCGCATCAGCTACGAAGTCCTCTGTGCCGATCCGGCGGAAACCGTTCGCCGGACCTCGAGTTTTCTCGGCCTCGATCCGTCTGAAGACCGGGTGATTGACACGGTGCCGCCGATCCTGCGGCAGAGCGATCCGCAAAAGGCCGGATGGCAGGCGCGCTATCTGGAAGAGGTCGCCAAGCGCGCCTGAAACCACTCTGCCCTAACCGCGCGCGGGCTTGCCTGTCGAAGTCTTGCTCTTGCGGGGTGTGGCCCGGGAATTACGCGACTTCGGCTTCGCTTTGGGCTTGGCCTTGCTTTTCGCGGCTACCTTGGTCTTTGCGCTTGCGGCAGTGGAGCCTGAGGGCCTGGCCGCCGCCCGGTAGCTCGGCTTGCCGGGCTTGCTGCCGGCAACCGGGCGCTTGCCGGCAACCAGGTTTTCGATCAGCTTCAACTGCTCTTTCAGGCACTTCTCAAGATCGTAGTTTTGCAGAACGGTCGCCCGCGCCTTCTTGCGGATGGCCGCCATGCGGTCCTTGTGGCCCAGCACTTCGTCGACCCGGTTGGCGATCGCCTCGTGGTCGTAGAAGTCGAACAGCAGGCCGTTGACGCCGTCCTTGATGACCTCGGTCACCGGGGGCGTGGCGGAAGCCAGAACCAGGCACTCCGACGACATGGACTCCAGCATCGACCAGGAAAGGACAAAGGGGAAGGTGAGGTATACGTGAACGGCCGAAACCTGAATGACCTGCAGATAGGTCGAATAGGGGACCCGGCCGAGGAAGAAGACACGGCTCAGATCCAGGTCGACTTCCTGCAACAGTTTGTTGCGATAGGTTTCGCCGTTCGGCAAAGCCCGGCCGTAGCTCACCTCGTCGCCGCCGACGATGATGATCTTTGCTTGGGGCCGGCGTTTCAGGATTTGCTCGGCGGCGCGCATGAACTGCGGGAATCCGCGATAGGGTTCCAGGTTGCGGACGACGAAGGTGATGACTTCCTCACCCTGGCGCAGCGTCGTGACGGCACCGTCGGTGTTCTTGATCTCTAAGCTGGCGTCGGGATTGGCCTTGCATACTGCGGTGTCGATACCGTCGTGAATCACCGAGATCTTGTGGCGATACTCTTCGGGATACTGTCCATACTGCCAGAGCGTGGGCGCCATGCCGGCATCGGCGGCTTCCAGGCCCATGAACTGGACGATGTTCTTCGTGCGGATCCGGCAGTGGGTGTCCAGGGTAGTCGGAACGTCCGGATCGAAGCCGACATCGGCGCCGACTGCGTGGTAGTAGAACTCGAAGAAGTTCAGCAGCGGCGTATCTGGAAAGACATCCTTGAGGTAGAGCGTTTCGCCCCAACCGGGATGACCGATGATAATGTCGGGAACAAAGCCCTTGCTCTTCAGCTCCAGCGCCTTGCGGGCCACTTCCTGGCCGTGGAGGATGCCGCGCTCGGCCTCGCGAATGTAGCGATGCGTCGATTCCGCCGGTTCCCGGTTGGGCTTGTAGATCACCTTGTGAATATTGGGGAGCTCGATCCCCTCACGTTTGGTGATAAAGACGACCGTGTTGTCCTTATCCGCAGCGAGCCTCTGGCAGATGTGCTTGTACTGCCCGGGCATATTCTGGTGGACGAAGAGATATTTCATAGCTTTGGGCCTTCCCGTTGCCCGATTCTGTAGGGATACGGCAGTGAAAACCTATACAAGTTCCATCAGATTCGGCCAATAAGCTCAATTTTGCGTAAAGCTTCCGGCGATCAGGCGATGGCTTGGCAGGTCTGTCTGGATTATCGCTGCCGGATGAGGGAGGGGGAGGGCGAGCCTTTGGCTGAAGCCCTCAGTGCCTAAAGGTTGGAAAGCGCCTCATCGAGGTCGTCGCCTTTGGCAGAGCCTTCCAGCCGGTCCTTCTCCGCGGCGCGGGCCTGGATCTGCTCCAACGCCTTGGCGAGCTGAAGGGTCAGGTGCTTGAGCGATGCCACCGGCATGAGAAGGCTTCCGGTGGTCTGGGACTCAAGCTCGGCCTTGTCGTCCTTGCGCCGTAGCTGAACCAATTCAATGCGCACCACGCCGTTGGACACCACGACGGAGCCCGTCCCATCAGCAAATATATCGGTCATGAATGATCGTCCTTCTATGCCTTGCTCAAATCGTAAACTGAGAAAGATCCCGTGGCCGCCAGGAACCGCGACCGCGGGGCCCCCTGGATAACAGGCTTGCCGCCGTCAATCCAGGGGCACTGACCTGCCTGCCCCCGTTTCGTTTCCTACCGCGTTGTCGCCAGCAAGAGCCGCCCGAGGGTGGCAACCGATGCCCGGCCATTCTTTGGCAGTCCTTTGTCGGTCTGGAAGCGGCTGACGGCCAGTGCCCGGGCCTCCTCGTTGGCGCGGAGATTCTTTGCTCGCAGATAGCCAAGGCGGAAAAGGAGGCTGTCGATCGTGCGCAAAGGAATCATTGCCGCTTCGCTGTTGGCCTTGGGCGCCTGCCCGATCCGCCACCGCGCCGAGGTTTTCGACAAGGCGGAAGTGGCATCGCGCCGACCGCCGTCCGGATGAAACAGGCTGAGGGACAGTACCCCGGCGACGGCCTCGCCCTCGGATCTTTTCAGATCGATGACATGCAGGCCAACGGCATAGAAGGAACCATCCGCGAAGAGCAGGAGGGGGGAGCCCGAATCGCCTTTGATGACACTGCAATTGTGGGTGATCAGTCTGCCGCTCTGGCCGATGCCCTGTATCTCGCAACCCCAGTCGGCGGTCATGACGTGAGCGCGGTCGCGCCGATAGCCGGCCTGCATCAGCAAGGCCTCTCCGACCTTGATGCGCGACATCATCAGGCTGTCCAGCTTCTTGATCCCCAACCATCCGGCTTTCAACCCAAGGGGCCTCTCAAGCGTGAGAATGGCCCAGTCGCGCACGGCCGACTGCGTTGTCGCACCGTCGGCATAGGAAAAGGCCTCGGCCCGTTTGTAGCTGGCGACTTTGGAATGAAGGATGAAGCGATCACGCTGATAGCCGGCGACAAAGTGGATCTCTATCGCACCGCGCCAACGGCCGGCCCGCGGATCGAAGAGGCAGTGCGCGGCGGTCAGAACGTGTCTCTCGCTGATCAGAAAGCCGGTGCAGTGACCGCGCCCGCCGGCGTTGACCCGGCCAATGGCGCTCCAGGGATACTCCATCGCGTTGATCTCGACGCGCTCGGAATTGTCGGCCGCCCTCACGCTCCCCGAAGTGCCGACAAGCAGCATCAGAAGGCCCAAGGCCCCGATGATGGAGCGCATACCCGTAGGGATCATCAGTATTGCCTATCAGCCAGTTGCTATGCTGGCGATCAGTCTTTCACCGGGAATGGTCGCTGCCACCTGTCTCAATGCCTCGATTACCTTGGGGTCGTAGCGGTTTGAGTTCTCCTGCAGAATATCCAGGACGGCGGCTGGCGCAAGGCCCGAGCGATAGGAGCGCGGTTCGACGCGGGCGCAAAAGACATCGCAGGTTCCCAGGATTCGGGCAGCCAGGGTGATTGCGTCGCCCCCAAGGCCCTTGGGATAGCCTTTGCCGTCCAGGCGCTCGTGCATCTGTGAAATCGTCTCCACCACCGGAAGCTCGAAGTCGATTCCCCCCAGCAGCTGAACGGCATGCTCCACATGGGTTTCCATCTGACGGATCTCGTCTTCCGACAGGCGAGCGGGCTTTGTCAGCAGTTCCTGGGGGATCGCCAGCTTGCCGATCTGCGACAGGTTCGCGGCCAGCTCCAGGGTGGTCAGCTCATCCGCATCGCAGTCGAGTTCTTTGCCGACGGATACCGCAAACTCGGCAACCCGGCGGGAATGCCCGGCAAGATAGGGGTCGCGCAGCTCGATGGCGCGCACCAGCGCGGAGACCATCTGTTCAATGGCGCGCTCTTTTTTGCGTTGCTGTTCCACCAGTTCCGTAACGTCGCGCGTCACCGAGACAATGCCCTGGGAGGCACCGTCCGAATCGACGAAGGGCACCTTTGAGATCTGCAGGTGGCGCAGAGAGGAATCGAAGTAGACCTCCTCGTCGGTGGTAATGGCTTCCTGGTTCTTGACGACGCGCCGCTCGGTCAGGGCCAGGCGCTTGGCTGTGCCCCGCCCGAAGATGGCGGCATCGTCCAGGCCGACGATGTTTTCCGGATCGCGGCCGACCGCGGCGGCAAAGGCCGGGTTCACGTAGCGATAGGTGCCGTCCGCCGCTTTCAGGCCGATGTGCTCCGGGATCGTGCCGTTGATGCTGTCGAGCAGCTGCTTTTGCGCATGAATGCGGTTGGCCAGGTTCTGGTACTGACGCGCCAGCGTTTCATTGTGCAGGCTTGAAAGGCGCCACCAGAAGGCGCCGAAAGCGATCGCGACCGCAATGACGACGAGACTGGCGACCACGATGGCGGCGGTGGAGTAGGTTGCCAGCGGGCCCTCGGCAGCCGCGACATCAAGCTCTTCGACGACCCACCAGGTTGGGCCTGAGACCATAGCGCCGGCCGAGTAAACCTGGCCGGGACCGGAAAGCGAGCTGCGGCGCCCGAAAGGTACTTCTCCCTCGGCAAGGTCGAAACCCTCCAGCGATACGCCCTTTACCGCGTCGGCAGAGCCGGGTGCGATCTGGAACAGGGCGTTGTTGTCGAGCTGAATGAGCGCGCGGCGGGCACCGGGGCTGGCCAGCGGATCGACCGCCAGGATTTCTGAAAGCCCGCTTGCCAGGGGGGCCACCAAGACAAGGACGGCGACCGGCCTCGCATCGCTTGGTTCCACCTGTGCGGCGAAGACCGGCATCGCCAGGTCCATCACCAGCCCGGCGGGCAGGGTGCGGGCAGGGCCGAAGACCGACTGTCCCCGCTCGAAGCTTTGCATTGCAAGGGCGTGCTGGTTGCCGGTGAAGCTTGCCGAGCCGCTGGAAGTAACAAAAGCATCTCCACTGCGTCCCACCAGATAGGCGGCGAGAAAATCGGCGTTCGTGGAGAAGTCACTGATGACGCGTTCGATGAACGGCAACTGCTCGACCAGGGGGACGCCGAGACCGCTGTCGTCGTTCGGCGTGGCCACCATGCGGGACATATCGCCGCCGGCAAGGTCCATCTCCGCCGCAAAAAGGCGGATCAGCTCGCTTTCGACCACCGGTTCGGCGAGACGTCGGGTTCCCTGCAGCCAGGTCGAAATGACTTCGGCCTGGCCCGCCGCCGTGATCTGAAGGCGCTCGGAGACCTGCTCCATGAGCTGACTGCGCTTTGCGTCGATCGTCAGCTTGGGCACGAAGACGGCCGCCAGGGCGATAACCGCCAGCACGATTCCGCCCAAGAGCAGGACGCGCCAGCGTCCGGGGTGCTCGGGGCTTGCGTCGACTGCCGAGAAGTCCAGCGCTTCCGCCGCGTTTGATCCTCTATTAATCATGAATACGTTATCTCATAGAGGAATTAACGATTGTTTACAAAGACGCCGTGCGTTTCTTGTCATAGAAGTGCGCCCAGCGCTTGGTCTCGTTCATCGAGTATTGCGGCACGTAGTGGCGGTACTTTTTGTGAGGGAAGATGAGATCGGTCAAGCTGTCGAGAATCAGGATGTCGTTTGGCTGATAGACGGCCAAAACCGCATGGCCGATGCGGCGGATCCGGTCCATCAGGATCACCACCCGCATCTCGTCGTTGCTCACGCCGAGGTCCCGCAAGGCAAAGAACTTGGCGATCGAGTAGTCTTCGCAATCCCCGGAGCGTTTCATGAACTCCAGGGGGGTGGCCCAGAACTCGCTGACGCCATACAGCTCTTGATCGATCTTGTAGGGCCAGCGGTTGAAGTACTGATTGACCGTCTTCAGCATGGCAGCGCGGGGCTTGCCCTTGGCCGCAAGGGCGACTTCACGCCAGGATTTCAGGCCCGCGGTAGTACAGGCAGCGGGATTGTTGAGGCAGGCCTGAAAGCTGCTGCGCTCCTTCTTCATCTTGGACAGTACCCGCGCCCACTGCGGCAAGGCCTTAAGGGTGGCCGAAGAGATCTCCGTGGAGCCGAAGAGGGCGTTGCCGGAATTGCGGGTCGACTTCATAAAGTCGCCGAGGGATTGCGCTGCCGCCGGCTTCGCCCAAGCGTCCAGCACGAGGCCGCCGGCGGCGGTCCCGAGCATCAAAGCGGACGAACGAAGGAAGGCGCGGCGATCCAATGGCCAGGCTCCCGAGATTGCTGCGCTCCGCACCGTCGTGCGGTCTACGCGACCATGAGGATCTTCTGGAGATCCCACCCGAGAGCATCGCTGTTTTGCCTTAATGTAGATTTTCGAAAGATGGTTTACGCCGTCACACCTAGGTGAGGCGCATTTATGGCAAATCCTGGGGTTCGCTCACCGTTCTTGGTAAAGATGCAAAAAAGCGCCGCCAAGAGAAATGGCGGCGCTTTCAGCGAGGCGTGGGCTTCGGAACGTCCTAGATCGGATCATGTTTTGACGGAACCACTTCGTGGTTTCGACAAAACATGTGAATCCGATCGACATCAAACAGTTAGAGCAGATTCACCGGCTTGATGGATCGCTTTCAGCGATTCCATCCAACCCGGTTCTGCTCTAGCGTTCGCGCAGGGCCGACCCTTTGGCCTTCAAGATCGGTTTCAGCAGATAGTCGAGGACCGACTTCTCGCCGGTCAAGATCTCTGCGGTGACGGTCATGCCGGGAATGATCGGCAAGACCTCGCCGTTGCGCAGCAGCTGGCTGTCCTCGGTACGCAGATAGACCCGGTAAAAGCTCTCGCCCTCTTCGTCCTTGATGGTATCGGCGGAGATCCGCTCAAGGGCGGCGCTGAGGCCGCCATAGACCGAGAAATCGTAGGCCGAGACCTTGATGATGGCGTTCTGGCCGGGGCGCAGGAAGGCAATGTCGGCGGGACGCACCTGCGCTTCGACAAGCAGGGTGTCGTCGAGCGGCACGATCTCCATGATATCCTCGCCCGGCTGGATGACGCCGCCGACCGTGGTGCGCTTCAGGTTCTTGACCGTTCCGCGAACCCGCGACTGAACCGAGGTTCTGGTTACCCTGTCCTGGCCGGCAAAGAGCGATTGGGAGATTGACTTGATCTCGGCACGTATGCCGTTGAGTTCGTCGGAAGCCTCGGTCTTTGTGGTCAGGACCATCTCTTCGATCCGCTGCTCCGCTTCTTTCTGGGCCGCCTGGAGACGCGGTATAGCGGTGCGAATGGTCCGGATCTCACCCTCAAGGTCCGCGACCTGACGGTCGATCCGGATCAGGTCGATCCGCGGCATAACGCCTTTTTTGACCAGGGGGGCGGTGATGGCCAGTTCCTCGCGCGCGAGGCGCAGGCTTTGCTCCAACTGGCGCCGACGGCTACCCATTTCGGCCACTTCCTGCTTGCGCTGCGTGGCTTGGGATTCGAGCACCGAGACCTGCGCGGCCAGTTGGCGCTTGCGGGCATTGAAGAACCGCTTTTGGTCCGAGGCGACGATGGGCGCCTGGTCCAAGACCGTCTCGGGGAAGGTGATTTCTTCTTTTTCGTCAAGCTCTGCAACCAGCCGCGCCTCGGTGGCCTGCAGGCTGAGATACTGCGATTGAGCATCTTCCAGGTTGGCGGTGGCAATGGTGTTCTCAATTCGCGCCAGCACATCGCCGGCCTCTACGATGTCGCCCTCACGGACCAGAATTTCGGAAAGGATGCCGCCTTCCAGATTCTGAATAACCTGCGTTTTGGATGAAGGGATAATGGTGCCTTCACCGCGGGTCACCTCATCCAGCACGGCGTTGTGGGCCCAGATCCCCATGACGGCGAAGAACGCCACCGACATGAGCGTGAGGATGTATGCAAACCGCCGGCCGCGCTGACGCGTCGCCGCATGCACGTCGGGCATGTAATCCAGATCGTCCCGATCGAAAACGCCTTGTGTACTCATTTCACTCAATCCTTCATCAAGCCGCGGTGATCCGCGGGCCTGCTTACGCCTATCAAACCTGGGTCAGACCGCAAAAAAGGTCTTTGATCTGTCCCAATTGTCCTCAACCCCAGACGCCGTCCAATTCTCTCGAAATGGGCGCCCTTAAGTGTTGGTCGCGCGGATCTGGCCCTGCCGCAGGGCACGCAGGACATCGTCCTTCGGACCGTCGGCGACGATTTTACCGTTGTCGATAATCAGCAACCGGTCGACCAGCGTCAGCAGCGAACTGCGGTGGGTGACCAGGAACAGCGTCTTGCCCGGCAGCATCGCCTCAAGGCGCCGCTTGAAGGCAGCCTCGGAGGCGTTGTCCATGTGGCTGGTCGGCTCGTCGAGAAGAATAATCGGCGGATCCAGCAACATGGAGCGGGCGATCGCCACGGATTGACGCTGTCCGCCCGAGAGTGACATGCCGCGCTCACCGACCGGCAGGTCGAAACCCAGCGGATGGGTTTTCAGGAAGTCGCTGACGCCGGCGATGTCGGCGGCACGCAGGATCGTCTCGTCGTCCACGTGGGGCGCGCCGAAACAAATGTTGTCGCGCACTGATCCGAAGAACAGATAGTTGTCCTGCGAGACGTAACCGATGTTGCGCCGCAGATCGGCAGGGTCGATCTGGCGAACATCGGTACCGTCCATCAGAACGGCCCCTTCCATCGGCTCGTAGAGGCCGACCATCATTCTCGATACCGTGCTTTTGCCGGAGCCGATACGGCCCAGCATGCCGACCCGTTCGCCCGGCTTGATTTTGAAAGAGAGGCTGTCCAGCGCCTTGGTCTCCTGGCCGGGATAGCTGAAGGTCGCCTGCTTGTATTCAATCTGTCCGCTGAGGCGCGGGCGATGCAGGAAGGTTTTGTTGTGGGCCCGCTCGACGGGGGCCTTCATCAGGCCGTCGAGGGACTTCAGTGCGACGCGCGATTGCTGCAGGCGGGTCAGCATGGCGGCGACCGCGCCCAGCGGCGCCAGGGCGCGGCCGGTCAGAATGGTGGCCGCGATCAGCGCACCCATGGTGATGTTGCCGGCGGCGATTTCATGGACGCCGTAGACAATGACGATGACGGTCGCCATTTGTATGGAGACCTGCGCGAAGGTCGTGGCGATGCCTGAGATGAAGCGGGCCTGACCCGAAGAGGCGGCGGACAGACCGACGAAACGCTCCCAGGATTTCTGGACCCGACCCTCGGCCGCGGTGGCTTTGATGGTTTCCAAGCCGTCGATGGTCTCCACCAGCAAGGCGTGCTTCTGGCTCGCCTCGCGCTGGCTTTTCTCGACCACTGAGCGCAGCGGGTATTGCAGGAACAGACCGGCGAGGATCACCATGGGTACCATCGCCAAGGGCACGATGGCGACCGGGCCCGACACGATGTAGATCACGCCGATGAACAGGAAGATGAAGGGCAGGTCGACCAGGGCGACCAGGGTGCCGGAAGTGAAGAACTCGCGCAGCGACTCGAACTCGCGCAGATTGTTGGCCATGGCGCCGGTCGACGCGGGCTTGGCGTCGAGGCGCGTCGACATCAACTGCTCCAGCAGCCGGCTGGCGATGATGACGTCGGCATTCTTGCCGGCGATGTCGACAAAGTAAGTGCGCAGGTTGCGCATCACGAACTCGAAGCCGAACACCGTGACCACGCCGATGGCCAGAACCCAAAGGGTCTCGATGGCCTGGTTGGGGACCACGCGGTCATACACGTTCATGATGAACAGCGGGCTGGCGATGGCAAAGCAGTTGATCAGGATCGATGCCAGAAAGACGTGGCTGTAAATCGGCCAGAACTGCCAGAGGGTGCCCCAAAACCACGCCCGCGGTTCGGCCAGCTTGGTTTCCGGCGCGCGCTCATCGAAATGGGCTTCGGTGCGTGCGAAGATGGCGTAACCGGAATACTGCTCCTGGAGCGCGGCGATCTCAACGGACTTGGACGTGCCCCCAGCCTCCGGCAGCAGGATATCGGCAAAGCCGTTCACTAAGCCCACCAACACGCAGCAACTGCCACCCTTGAGCAGCAAGATGCAGGGCAGGGTCACCGGCAGGATCTTGGCCAAACGCGGCCGGCGCACAACCCGGGCCGACAGGCCGGCACGCTCGGCGGAACGCACCGCCAGATCAGGCGTAAAGGCTTCCTGTGCGTGCGGCAGACCGGCCTTCAGGGCCTCGACGGAGATTGGCCGTTGCAACAGCCCTGCCAGGAGAGAAAGAGAACGGACCAGCGGGTCCTCAAAATCGACGGTGGAAGCAGGTACGTCCCATTCCTGGGCGGCCTTGTCTTCCATGACGTCCTTGGGCCGCAAAGTCGCGCCAACGGCTGCGGTCTTTGTGTCGTCCTGTGCGGCGGTCTCGGATTCGGCCAGATTTGCCGACATCGATGATTTACCGGTGGTATCTAATGCCTCACTCACGTCGGCGATATCCTTAACAATAGAGGAGCCTGTTTGGGATTGGTCGTGTTCCCGGGCTCCTTGGTTCTCATGGTTGACTTCATGGTTTGCTGTATCCCGAGCAGGGTCAGGCCCTTCTCGGGTTCCATCTTCGCCGGTTTCCCGGCCTTCGGGAAGTTTCAGGTCCGGGTCGGTCTTGTGCAGATCCTTCTCGTCCTGTCCCAGCGAGGTCCTCAGATCGGCTTCCTCATCCCCCTCGGCGATGTCTGGTCCGATGGAGAGGCTGGGATCCGGCGAAGATTTCGGCCCGCCATGCGAGCCGCCATCTGCGCTGAGGTCCTTGCGCTTGGCAATCGTATCGTCGCGGGCGGCCATGCTTCCCCTACCGCTCTCTCATTTGACGTTTCCGTTCCAAAGCTTCCGTCGGATCAAGGCTTGCCTGCATACCGGCGGACTGAGTGGCACAACGGTGCCTTGTCCTCAGATCCAAAGACCTTCTGGCCCAAACCTTCACTACAGTTATTACGAATTTGCAAAGAGCTAGGGTTCAGACCTGCTTACAAAACTGAGAAAAAATAGCTTCGCTTCATTCGAAAAGGGTTAATAGCATACTTTACTGCCTCGGCCAGGGGAAACGCCGGGCCGAGGTGAGGCAAATGGTCCACCCGCTCCAGGGACTGGTTTCCCGCTACTTCCTTGTTCCAAACCGTCGCCAGGCATTCTTTGGTCTTTGACCAGACCGTAGCCCCCCAGGGGTCCGGCGACTGTGCGGTTTGTCACAGCTTTATGGCATCATCAGGGCGCCGAGCATTCTGCAGGATACCCTAAAAGAGGTCTATCTGGCTGATTTCGCCAGGGATTCCTTCTGTGTGGTTTCGCCTCAGGCGTGAATACTTGATTATTGTGCAATTATTTAAAGTTCTGCATGGCAGTATTCGAAAGCCCGGGCCTATCGGCCCGACGCAAAAAGAAGGGCCGAAGGAAAACCCGAGGCTCTTCACTTGACGATCAACCGTTGACAGAATCGGCAAAGAGCCCTTAATGGCAGAACGGTTCAGTCAGCTGGCGAACGTGAGGCGATCATCATCTTCGATTGCTTAAACGAGCAATTCGCCAGTCGCTTGGACTTTTGTCTTCAGAGCTTGCAGTAGTGCTCTGATCGTATGACTGTTGTAAAAATGTCACGGTGTGGCAAATCAGACGGCCTTATCCTAATTAACCCTGTTTCGCCTTGTGGGCGTGCGTTGACAGTCAAACTGGAAACAGGTTACAAGTCGCGCATATTTCTAGATTTGTTTGCCTTTCGTCCATATCGGGGCGGTGAGGTCCGACACGGGGGAGAGGTATTAGATGCAAAGTTTTAAGTCGGGGGAAGCTAGCATGCGCTGGTCTCGCAGGACGAGTTTGAATCACTTTAAAGCGGCACTTCTTGGTGGCGTCCTGGTATTGCCTTTCGCTATGTCGGCAAATGCCATGTCGCTGTCCGAAGCTGTGCAGCAGGCGATCTCCACGAACCCGGATATCGGGATTGTGGCGAGCAATCGCGAAGCGGTGGATCAGGAGTTGCGGCAAGCCCGCGGCCTCTATTTGCCTCAGATTGATGTGGCGGCCGGTATCGGTATCGAGAATTTCAACGATACGACGTCGCGCGCTAATAACAACGGCGGCACCGAGACGACGAATCGTCGAGAGTCGTCAATCACGCTTCAGCAGCGGCTTTTTGATGGCTTCGAAGCGGGCGCCACGGTTGAGCGTGAACAGTCGCGTGTCGAATCCGCGGCCAACCGGGTGTACGAAAACTCCGCGGTTCTCGCCCTTGACGCTATCGGCATATACCTAGAGGTCTTGCGTCAGCGGGACTTGGTGAAGCTGGCTGAAGACAACGTCGCCTATCATCAGCAGGTGCTGAGTGCTCAGCGCCAGCGGCTGCAAGGCGGCGGCGGCAGTGAAGCCGACGTAGCGCAAACAGAAGCGCGCGCAGCCCGTGCAGAGAACACGCTGATTGAGACTTTGAACGATCTTCGTGACTCCGAAGCGGTGTTTACGCGTATTGTCGGTTCTTTCCCTGGCAATGACCTGACCTATCCGGAATTCCCGGGCGGGTCTTTGCCGGCGGAGTTGGACGAGGCGGTTCAGTTGGCCGTCCGCAACAATAACACCACCAAGATCTTCGAAGCCGATGTGCGGACTGCGGAAGCTGAGATTGAGCTTGCCGAGGTGCCGCTTTATCCGGCGATCACCCTGGAAGCCCAGTCTGAGTACAACGACGGCACGTCCGCCCTGGACACCTACGAGTTCAACAACCAGGTTATGGTGCGCGTGCGGTGGAATATCTTCCGCGGTGGCATCGACCGGGCGGCTCGCCAGGAAGCGCTCTTCCGTCTGACGGAGAGCAAGAACAGGCGGTATCGTTCGGTTCTTGAGTCGCAGCAGGAAATGAGGACCTCATGGTTCGCGCTTGAAGCAGCTCGTGAGAGCATTGAGGCTCTTGAGACTGCACGCGATTTCAACCGTTCGACCCTCGATGCTTACGAGCAGCAGTTCGAGGTCGCCCAGCGTACCCTGCTGGACGTGCTCGACGCTGAGAACGAGCTTTTCGTCTCCGAAGGACAGCTTGTCACCGCTCAGACCAACGAACAGCTCGCATCCTACCGGGTGCTTGGTGTCGGCGGTATCTTGCTTGAGACGGTCGGCGTATCTGCGCCCGAGCAGGCGGTCGTCGAGGAGAAATCCTGGGCCGAGGGCTTGGTCGACTAATCACCTTTCGTCTGCCGCTCTCAAGCGGCAGACCCAGTGGTTGCTTGTGAAGCGGCGTCTTCTGTGAAGGAGGCGCCGCTTCCTTTTTTGTCGGCTCTTTCCTACTTGAAGGCCCATTCCCGGGGGGTGAGGGTAGGGGTGGCCTGTCTGCCGACCGACGGCCAGTTGATCAGCCAAAAGGCGGAAAACAGCCTATTTCGGCGAAAGAAAAGGAAAATTAACCTAACTTTCCGACTGTCGGTACCGCAGAACGGTTGTTCTTTCCCCGTAGAGGTTCTATTTTGAGAGGGAAACAAACTGTAAACTAGGCCGAAAGGTGGCCTTTAGGTATGAACGACGGCAAGCCAGTAGTGGATATGCCACCAGCCCCCGTCAGCGCGGAAGCCGCGGCTGACCAGGGGTTGCTGCTTGACGTCGAGCAGGATCGGCTGCCGCTGGTGATTATCGAGCCGGGGGCACCATCGCCGGTCGAAGATCCCGACGCCGATTCAGTATTGCTGGAACTCGATGATCTCTTGCCGGATCCGGAAGGGGAGGTCGTACTCTTCACCGGAGATGACGTGTCGGTCAACATCCTGACCAAAGAGACAATCACAGGCTTCGGGGTTGCCGACGAGCATGTCACGGCGTCGGGCGTCGATGTGACGGGGCTGAACTTCTACAGCTTCGAGGGTGGCATGACCGTTTACAGTTCAAGCGACGTGCTGATCATCAACGACCCCAACGTTTCCTGACGTTCTCTATTTATCCCCTGGTTTTCTACTCGTCCAGTGAGGCGCGGCTCGGTGGAACCGGCAGGTTTCCCGAGAGGCTGGGTCGTTTGGCCTGGAGTGACAGCCACATCACCGCGTAAAACTCCTGATAGGTCTGCGAGCGCAGTGCCAGAATCGTTGCCTGAGCGGCATTGACCCGCCCCGGCGCCACGTAGAGCAGTTTGGCCTCGGACTTGGCCTCACGTCCGTTGACCAGGTCCTGCCATACCTCGCTGAGAGATCGCCGGGTTCGAATCTGCACAAGAGTGGTCAGTTCGGCACCGATGACCGCCACGTCGGCCGGGCCCAGCCATTCGCCGAAGGCACTGTTGTAAGCGATCACGGTCCGGTATCGCGACAAGATGAGGCCCGGATTAGGACAGTTCGTCACGACATCCAGGAGGCCGTGGTGGGTCGGGCCCAGCGTCTCCCGGGCCAGGGCCTGTTCACCCTCCAGCATGCAGAATACCCGCAGGTAGGATGAAAAATTAGGGCCGTCGTAGCGTTCTGCCAGTTCGGCCACGAACCTTCCGAGTCTCAGTCGCTGGCGCTCTGCCAGAACCTCCAGGGTCTGCCAGTAAATCGGCTCAAGCCGGACCGAATAACGCTTGTTGCGATATTGGACGATGCGCGGCTTGGGGGCCTGATTCCCGAATGTCTTAGGTGGTGGGATCTGCAATGAGATTAATCTACCCGCTCTGAAGCACAAGGAAGATTACTCATACATAAATATAGCGTCAGCCGCAAGCTGCTGGTGCGGGCCGCAGGCTATGCTTGGGGTTAGGGGCGGCCAATCAGTCTGTCAGGGCAGCATGATGTCGTCGTGGTCGCCGATGATCCCGCCGAGATCTGAGAGGTTGCTGCGCAACTTGTAACGTCGGGCCAGCTTCTGCTGGGCAGGGGCGGGCAGGTCCGTGAGCATGAAGACGCGCTTGTCGATCAGCACTGTGATGACGTCCTCGATAACTCGGATGAACTCCATGTCCGAGGCCTCAAGTTCGGCTCGGATCTGGGTCTCACCCAACCCATTGTTGAGAAAGGACACCAATTCCGGATCGTCGAGCGCGACCTGTTCATAGGCCATCTCGGTTTCCCGTTCCTGGACGTCGGCAATCTGTCCGCGGTCGTCTCGCGCCACATAGGGCATGGCGATACTCCTTTCTCTTGGCGACAAGCTATTCGGCTAGTGGTTAACATTGGGTAAGCGGGGCCGGCAGCGCGCCGCCAGGTCGGCGGGCTTTCATGCTTTTTGCTTGCTGCGGTGCGCCAGTTGACGAAACTACGTCCAAACCTTTCTTTGCCGAATCGCCCAGGCCATGCCGCTCATCGTCAGTAAAGCCAACACCAGAGATCCAGAGTTCGCCGAGAACCGACGGGCCAATCAGGCCTTGGTCGCGGATCTGCGGGCGCAGGTCGAACGGACCAAGCTGGGGGGTGGAGAGCGCGCCAGGGCCCGCCATGCGGACCGCGGCAAGCTATTGCCACGGGAAAGAGTTCGCTGCCTGCTGGACAGCGGTTCCCCCTTTCTGGAGCTCTCACAATTGGCGGCCCATGGCCTCTATGGCGACGAGGTGCCGGCGGCCGGTCTGATTGCCGGGATCGGCCGGGTCTCGGGCCGCGAGTGCCTTGTGCTGGCCAATGACGCAACGGTCAAAGGGGGCACCTACTATCCGATGACCGTGAAGAAGCATCTGCGGGCCCAGGAGATTGCCGAGCAGAATCATCTGCCCTGTATCTATCTGGTCGATTCCGGCGGTGCCAATCTTCCCAACCAGGACGAGGTCTTTCCAGACCGCGACCACTTCGGCCGCATTTTCTTCAATCAGGCCAACATGTCCGCCAAGGGAATTCCCCAGATTGCCGTGGTCATGGGGTCCTGCACGGCAGGGGGCGCCTATGTGCCCGCAATGGCGGATGAGAGCATCATCGTCAAGGAACAGGGCACCATCTTTCTGGGCGGGCCGCCCCTGGTGAAAGCCGCGACCGGCGAAGTCGTGACTGCGGAGGAACTGGGCGGCGCCGATGTCCATACCCGCACATCAGGCGTGGCCGACCACTATGCCGAAAACGATTCCCATGCCTTGTCGATCGCCCGGCGCATCATCGCCTCGTTGAACCGGTCCAAGCCCCGGACGTTGGAGGTTTGCGAGCCCCGGGAGCCGCACTACGATCCGGCGGAGCTTTATGGCATCGTGCCGCGGGACCTTCGCAAACCCTATGATGTAAGAGAGGCGATTGCGCGCATCGTCGACGCAAGTGAACTCGATGAGTTCAAGGCCCTCTATGGCCAGAGCCTGATCTGCGGTTTTGCCCATATCTGCGGCTATCCCGTCGGCATCCTGGCGAACAACGGCATTCTGTTCTCTGAATCGGCCCTGAAGGGTGCGCACTTCATCGAGCTCTGCAGCCAGCGCGGGATACCCCTGGTGTTTTTCCAGAACATCACCGGCTTCATGGTCGGGCAGAAGTATGAAGCCGGCGGTATCGCCAAGGACGGCGCAAAGCTGGTCACTGCCGTTGCCTGTGCGAAGGTGCCCAAGTTCACCGTCATGCTCGGGGGCAGCTTTGGTGCCGGGAACTATGGCATGTGCGGACGCGCCTACAGCCCGCGCTTCTTGTGGATGTGGCCGAATGCGCGCATCTCGGTCATGGGCGGAGAACAGGCCGCCACCGTGATGGCCACCTTGCGCCGCGAGGCGGTCGAAGCAAAGGGTGGGGCCTGGCGCGACGATGAGGAGGAGGCCTTCAAAGCGCCTATCCGTGCCCAGTACGAAGAACAGGGCCATCCTTACTACGCGACCGCGCGGCTCTGGGACGATGGGATCATCGATCCCCTGGATACCCGCATGGCATTGGGCCTGGGGCTCTCGGCCGCGCTGAACGCCCCCATAGAGCCGACGCGCTTCGGCATCTTCAGGATGTAAGGCCATGACCTCGCCGTTTTTCGTTCAGGCGATCGACCCGCGCGGGGTCGCGCGCATTACCCTGACCCGATCCGAAGTCCACAACGCGTTCAACGATGTTCTGATCGCCGAACTGACAGCGGTTCTGGAAGGTCTGAGCCGGGATGATCGTGTACGGCTGGTCGTCTTGTCTGCCCAGGGGCGGAGCTTTTCGGCCGGCGCCGACCTCAACTGGATGAAGGCGATGGCCGGATTCTCCGAGGCGGAGAATCGTGACGATGCCCTACGGCTGGCGCGGCTGATGCAGTGCCTGAACGAGTTGCCGAAACCAACCCTTGCCCTTGTCCAGGGGGCCGCCTACGGCGGCGGCGTGGGCCTGGTGGCCTGTTGTGATATCGTGGTTGCGGCGGAGGAAGCGAAGTTCTGCCTTTCAGAGGTCAAGTTGGGGCTTACCCCTGCCGTCATCAGCCCCTACGTCGTCGCGGCGATCGGTGAAGCTGCCGCCCGCCGTTACTTCCTGACCGCGGAAGCTTTCTCGGCCTGGGAAGCCCAGCGCCTGGGGCTGGTTCATGAGGTGGTCGAAGGGCCGGCCCTCGAGCAGAAGGGGCGGCAGATCGCGGCGGCGCTTTTGGATGGCGGGCCAAAGGCCCAGACGGCGGCCAAGGACCTGATCTTCGCCGTTAGCAAGACAGGCGCGCAGGACGTGCTGATCGAAGAGACGGCGCGGCGCATTGCGGCCGTGCGTGCTTCCGACGAGGGACGGGAAGGGATCACGGCATTTTTGGAGAAGCGTAGGCCCGGCTGGCAAGAGGATTGAGTCGTACCATGCAGAAGCCCGATCGCTACTGGCTGCCGGGATTGGTTTTAACGCTCGGCCTCTATGTCCTCGTCTCCCTGGCCGTGGCCGAGACGTTCGACCTTTTCTTCGTGGTCATGCTGGCTACCCTGGTTGTCTGCGTCACGCTTTTCTACCGCCTCTTCCCCGGCAGTTATTTCACCACGATAGCCCTGGCCAACTTTCTGTCGGTCTATGCCTGTCTCTTCATTTTCTTTGTCACGTCGAACTTCGCGGCCGCCGGGGATTGGACGCTGAGACTTTCCTTCGTGCTGCCGATCCTTGCTTTCATGGCCGGCGTGTGGCTGCGCCGCGGCGCCATTCACCGGCTGGTCCGTCATGAAAGCGACGCGCGGGTGCACTACTCGCCCCGGGTGTTTCTGTGGCTCATACCGGTCTTTGCGGTCGGATTGGCCACTTTCCTGCTGCCCCACCGGCAACTGGAAAGCGAGACCGTCAATCTCATCCTTCTTGCCAGCATGGGGCTTATCTCCCTTCTCGTCCTGACGGTCAGCCGCGATGTCACGGCCTTTCTCCTGGAAACCGGGCTGCTTTTCGAGGACTTCTTTGCGCGCGCCTCGGCGCTGATGGCGCCGACGCTCGCTTTCTTCACCTACTATTCCTTCGTGGTCATTGTCTTTGCCGGTATCTACAGAATAATAGAGCGCATCATTCCGGGGCCGCATTTCATGATCGCAGGCGAAGCCCGTTCGATCACCTTTGTGGAAAGCCTCTATTTCTCGATCATCACCCTCAGCACTGTCGGCTATGGCGATCTCGTGCCGCTCAGCATGCTGGTCAGGGCTATTGCGTCCCTGCAGATCGTGATCGGCGTCTGGCTGATCATCTTCGGATTTTCCGAGGTGCTGCGTTTCGCACGTGAACACCGCCTCCACGGTGGCCAGAAATAGGGAACAGCGGCAAGCATGCATGAGCCGTCACATCTGACCGAAGTCCTGGTTTTCCTCATCGCCGCGGTCTGCGTGGTGCCGCTGTTTCGCTGGGCGCGATCCAGTTCGGTTCTTGGCTACCTGGCGGCCGGTGTGCTGGTCGGCCCTTCGGCGCTGGCGCTGGTAAAGGATCCCGACAGCGTCCTGTTCCTGGCCGAATTCGGCGTCATCTTCCTGCTCTTCACCATCGGCCTGGAGCTCTCTGTCGAGCGGTTGAAGGTGTTGCGGCGCTTTGTCTTCGGCCTTGGCGCCGCCCAGGTGATTCTGACCGGGGTTTTGTTTGGTGCCATAGCCATATGGTTCTTCGGCCAGACCGTGGAAGCCGCCGTGGTGATCGGGGGCGGCCTGGCGCTTTCCTCGACCGCCTTTGTCGTTCAGATGCTTGTCGAACGCGGCGAAATGGCCTCGCGCTTCGGCCGGATGTCATTTTCCATTCTTCTGTTTCAGGATCTGGCGATTGTGCCGCTCCTGGCGCTTTTGCCGCTTATGGTCGGGCCCGATGCCAATCTTCTGGAGGCGCTGGGCCTTGCCGCCCTCAAGGCCCTGGGGGTGGTCATTGCCGCCCTGGTGATCGGCAGGCGGGTGCTCCGCCCGATCTATCGGGTCATTGCGGCCAGCCGGCTGCAGGAGCTTTTTGTCGCGGCCACGCTGCTGGTGGTGCTGGGGGCGGGCTGGCTCATGGCGCTCGGTGGCATCTCCATGGCCCTGGGGGCATTTCTGGCAGGGCTGCTGCTGGCCGAGACCGAGTACCGGCATCAGGTGGAGGCGGACATCCGCCCCTTCAAGGGACTGCTGCTCGGGCTTTTCTTCATGGCCGTCGGTATGTCGATCGATCTCTCTCTTGTCGCGCAGGAATGGCCGCTGGTGCTGAGCGGCCTTGTCGCGCTCATGCTGATGAAGAGCGTAATCACCACCCTGCTTTGCCTCGCCTGGCGGCTGCCGAAGGACGTGGCGCTCAGGGTCGGGCCGCTGCTTTCCCAAGGCGGAGAGTTTGGTTTTGTTCTCTTTGGCACGGCGATGATTCTGGGCCTCTTGGATCGGGAAACCGGGCAGGTCCTGCTGGCCGTTGTTGCCCTGTCGATGGTGGCTACACCGGCCATGGGGTGGCTCGGCGGGCGGCTCTCCAGGTGGGCGACGCCGGCACCGGGCGTCGGCCTCGGGAACCTGGAGGAGGAGACGGAGGATACCAGCGATCATGTCATTATCGCCGGCTTCGGCCGGGTCGGTCAGACTGTCGCCCGTGTCGTCTCTGCCTGCGGTCTGCCCTATGTAGCCTTGGATCTGGACCATGCCCGGGTGACCCGTGGCCGCGGCGAGGGCCTGCCGCTCTACTACGGCGACGCCTGCCGCGTGGAGGTGCTGGAGGCCGCGGGGGTCGAGCGCGCCAGCGCCGCGGTGATCACCGTGGACGGTTCCGTTGAGGCCAGCCGGGCCGTCGCGGCTTTGCACAGCCGCATGCCGAACCTGCGGATTTTCGTCAGATCCCATGACCTGCGCCATGCCCAGCGGTTGGAAGAAGAGGGCGCTGCGGCGGTGGTTCCTGAAACGGTGGAGGCCAGCCTGCAACTGGGCGGAATCCTCTTGTCTGCCGTCGGGGTCGGCGCCGATGATATAACCCGGGTGATGAGCGATTTCCGGGCGGATAACTATGCCCTGCTGGAAGACCTGGGAGAGCCCGCAGCGAAGGCCGCGCCGCGTGAGAAGTAGGGGAGTCTGAAGCTTGTTCGAAAGCATCCTGGTTGCCAACCGCGGCGAGATTGCCTGTCGTGTCATCCGCACCGCCCGGCGTCTGGGTCTGCGCTGTGTCGCGGTCTATTCCGAAGTCGATGTCGATGCCGCTCATGTGGCCCTGGCCGATAGTGCCTATTGCATCGGGGCGGCCCCGGCGGCGGAGAGTTATCTGAAGGCTGCCGCCATCATTGCGGCGGCCAAGGCTGCCGGTGCCCAGGCGATCCATCCCGGTTACGGGTTTCTCTCGGAGAACGCGGATTTCGCTGAAGCCTGCCAGGCCGCCGGGATCACCTTCGTCGGCCCGCCGCCCGCCGCCATCCGGGCCATGGGCTCCAAGAGCGAGGCCAAGGCGCTGATGGGAAAGGCCGCGGTTCCCCTGGTGCCGGGCTATCACAGCGATGTCCAGGGCGCGGAGGCCCTGCAGGCGGAAGCGCAGAAGATGGGCTTCCCCTTGATGGTCAAAGCCTCCGCCGGCGGCGGCGGCAAGGGGATGCGCGTTGTCGCGGCGGCGGATGACTTCCTGACCGGCTTGGAGGCCGCGCGGCGTGAAGCCAAGGCCGCCTTCGGCGATGATCATGTCCTGCTGGAACGCTACCTGGCGGCGCCGCGGCATATTGAGATCCAGGTCTTTCGGGACAACCACGGCAATGCCGTGCATCTCTTTGAGCGCGACTGCTCCTCGCAGCGCCGCCATCAAAAGGTGGTCGAGGAGGCACCGGCCCCCGGCCTGTCCGAAACCCTGCGCCAGGCGATGGGGGCGGCTGCCATCGACGCCGCGGCCGCCATTGATTACCGCGGCGCCGGTACGGTGGAGTTCCTCTTCGACGGCGATGCTTTCTACTTCATGGAGATGAACACGCGTCTGCAGGTCGAGCACCCGGTGACCGAGATGATCGCCGGCGTCGACCTGGTGGAATGGCAGCTCCGGGTGGCGGCGGGGGAGGCCCTGCCGCTTTCCCAGGATCAGCTTGCGATTACCGGCCATGCCATCGAAGCCCGGGTCTACGCCGAGGACCCGGCCAATGGCTTTCTTCCGTCGACAGGCAGCCTGCTGCATCTTGAGTTCCCGGCCGAAGACATGGGGCTGCGGATCGACAGCGGCGTGCGCCCGGGCGACGCTGTGTCGGTGTTTTATGACCCGATGATCGCCAAAATCATTGCCTGGGGCGAGGACCGGGCGACGGCGCTGCGGCGCCTTGATCGTGCCTTGTCGAGGACCGAGATTGCGGGCGTGGTCAGCAACGTTGCCTTTGTCCGGGCGATCCTGGCCCATCCGGTTTTCCAGCAGGGGGCCCTCGATACCGGTTTCATCGATCAGCATCGCGAGGCTCTGCTGCCGGCTTCCGGGCCGGTGCCGGACAAGGTGCTGGCCGCCCTGACGCTGGCTGAGATGCGCTGGCGCAGCGGGCAGGCGCGCCTTGCGGCGGCCGGGTCCGATGATCCGCATTCCCCCTGGCAGCTGACCAATGGCTGGCGCCTGAACTCGGAAACCCATACCGACCTGACCTTTCTGCAGGGTGAGGACGTTTATTCTGTCACCTTGCATTTTCGCCCCGAAGGACTGGGCCTTGTCCTGCCGTCCGGCGAGTATGCCGTGAGCTTCGAAGAGATTGCCGAGGATCACCTGGCGATCCGGCTGGACCGGGAGTCTTTCCGCGCCCGGATCCTGCGGGAGGGGCCGCGACGCTGGGTCCTGGTCGATGGGGCGGTTCACATTCTGGCGTTGCAGGATCTGCTGCACGGGGTGCCGGAGGATGTGGCCGGCAGCGGTCGCATTGCTGCCCCGATGCCGGGCAAGGTGATGGCGGTTCTGGTGCAGCAGGGCGATCAGGTCTCGCAGGGCGCACCGCTGCTGCGCCTGGAGGCGATGAAAATGGAGCACACCCTGACGGCGCCGCACGACGGCCGGGTCGATGCCCTGAATTGCGCCGCCGGCGAGCTGGTCGACGAAGGCCATGAGCTTGTCGTACTGGTGGAGAATTGAGTCTGAGGCAGGAAGGCCATGTCTTTTCCCAAAACGGTGGAACTCGTCGAGGTCGGGCCGCGCGACGGCCTGCAGAATGAGCCGAAGAACCTCTCGGCGAAGGTGAAGGTGGAACTGATCGAGCGCCTGGCGGCAGCCGGTTGCCCGGTCATTGAGGCGGGCGCCTTCGTCTCCCCGAAGTGGGTGCCGCAGATGGCCGATACGGCCGAGGTTCTGGCTCGCCTCACCCGCAAGTCCGGCGTGCGCTATCCGGTTTTGGTTCCCAACGAAAAAGGCCTGGAGGGTGCTCTCGCCGCAGGGGTTGAGGAGATCGCCGTCTTCGCCGCCGCCTCGGAGAGTTTTTCCCAGCGCAACATCAATTGCTCGATTGCCGAAAGCCTGGAGCGCTTTGCCCCCGTGGCCGAGCGGGCCAGAGGCGCCGGTCTGCGCTTGCGCGGTTATGTTTCCTGCGTGTTGGGTTGTCCCTATGAGGGCGCGGTTCCGGTTGCCAAGGTGGCCGAGGTCGCGCTGGCTTTGCGCGGGCTGGGTTGCGACGAGATTTCACTGGGCGATACCATCGGCGTTGGCACCCCGCAGCGGGCCCGCGATATGCTGGCGGCGGTCGCCGACCAGGTGCCGATGGACTGCCTGGCGGTTCATTTCCACGATACCTACGGGCAGGCCCTGGCCAATATTCTGGCCTGCCTGGAATTGGGCGTGGCGACGGTCGATGCCGCGGTGGCCGGGCTTGGCGGATGTCCCTATGCCAAGGGCGCTTCGGGCAATGTTGCCAGCGAGGATGTGGTCTATATGCTCGACGGCCTGGGCATCGGGAGCGGCATCGATCTGCAGAAGCTGGCCGGGGCGGGCGCCTTCATCTGCGAGGCGCTGGGGCGCTCCTCGACCTCCAAGGTGGCTCTTGCTCTGGCCGGCCGATCGGCTTAGGTCAGAGGTGTTGTCTGAAAGCTGAGTGGTACAGGGTTCTATGGCGCTTCACCTGATGAAGCTTTGCGTCGGTGTTGAAACGGTCGAGCAGTTGGAGCAGAGCCAGGCGCGGCGGCTGCGCCGGGGCCAGAGCCTGTTCCACGATACCCGCATGATGCCCAAGCGGGCCGATGAGATCACCGACGGCGGCTCGCTCTACTGGGTGATCAAGGGGCGTTTCCAGGTGCGCCAGGCCATTGTCGACATCACCCGCGAGACCGACAAGGAGGGGCGGGGCTATGCGCGCCTGCACCTCGGGCCCGATCTCCACCGGGTGGTGCCGCGCGGCCATCGGCCGTTCCAGGGGTGGCGGTATATGGATGCGGCCAAGGCCCCCCAGGACCTCGATACCGCGGCTGTTGGCAGCGAGGATCTGCCCCCGGAAATGCAGGCCGAACTGCGGGCTTTGGGAATTCTTTAAAAAAGTAGCAGCGGGGTGTCTTTCGGCCTGGACAGGCCCCCGGAGACCCCCTATATACAGCGTCGCCGACAGGGAAACCCAAGCGGTTTCGCGGCGGCTTCCAGAGAACGAGTTTTCCACAGCCCTTGGGCGTTGAAAACGCGTCTTCTTATCGGTATAGTGTCCGCCCTAATTTCTGCTTTTTCGAGAGTGGTGAAGCGGGCGATTGCTCGACAGGTCGCTTTTGCGCGCGCTTGGTTCGGGCCTGCTGTTTGACATTGTTGATGATGGAAGGGATACGCGGGCGGCGGGCTTGTTGTTGAGCTTGGATTGTCTGGGGTTTTGGTGTTTTGGCACTGGGGCCTTTTGATGTTCGCGTATTCGTAATATAT
>NZ_JAAQPH010000002.1 GCF_011683915.1 Pelagibius litoralis | reverse complement strand
TTCATGCGGATGATCATGTGGGGTAGTGTTAGGTCGCGAGTCCATGGGGCTTTCGAATGCGTCATTCTCTTCTCCTATTCCGCCAGCATTGGCGGCTTTTACGGGCAAACCCAGCCACTCGGGCTGGAAGGCATACCGGCTTTTGCGTAGCAGGGCGTGCAGAGGAAGTGGCCATTAGCCGGGTTGTAAGTGCCTTCTTCGGACTGCACATACTCGTCCGGTGTCATGTCTTCGAGCTTCGCCATATCAACGTACTCTTGAAGCTCTTCCGGGCGCTTGTCGCAGCCCTTGCAAATTGGCTTGCTCATCTCTCTTCTCCTACTGATGCCAAGCCTTAAGCCGCCGCTTCCGCCAAGTAGTCGTTCAGGCGATCCCGAAGGGTCACGTACCCGTTCAGAAGTGACTCGCTCTGCTGCACGAGGCCTTGGCCGTATTGAGGATTGCGGGACGCATAGGCGACTGCCGCACAGTGATCATTCCGCTGCCTGCTGATGCTCTCATCCAAACCGGTAAGGACTTGGAGAAGCTCGCCGCGCGTAAATGCGATGTTGATCATGTCTCTCTCCGGGGTTAGGCGGGGTCCCAAACAACGTCAGCCGACTGCAAGGAATGGCCGTTGATCGCGTCAACAAAAGTGTCCGCCATGTCACTGGCACCCTCTTCGCTGGTGGCTTCGAATGAAACGACGCGGCGACGGTTGTCTTCCTCAATGGGCCCGATAATCATCACCTGATAGACGTGACTTCCATCCGACAGCGGGTGCGCTTTGACTTTGACTGTGTGAGTCATTCTCTCTCTCCGTCCGGTGGGGTTAGGCGTCGATCTTGGCGATGTATTCGAGCGCGCCCTTGCGCGTCTTGAATGGGCCACAGACGTTGCCAAATTTCTTGGAGGTGACGTACCAGCGACGAGGGGCTGTCTTCTCGAATTCGTATCCCTGGTAAGTCATTCTCTCTCTCCGGTTGGTAGGTTAGAGGCGTTGCCGCCCGGCGCGCTCTACGTCGGATTTGCGTGCTCGTTGTTCGCGCTTGTCTTCGTGTTCCAATTCGTCCCAGGCCTGGAGAACCAGCGCGTTATAAGCCTTGCGCTCCCGGTCCTTTTTCACCTGTGCAAGATCGGCCACAGGACCGGCCAACTTCTTGTTCATGACGTGGCCACCTCTAGAACCGTCTGCGAAACCCGATGGCCGCGCCCGTGGTTCTTGCCGCCGCACGAGCATTCACACTTCATCACCTTGCCGGTGGCGTTCATGCAGCGCGCATCGCACTCGTGCTTGGTGGGGAAGCGCTTGTACTCAACCTTGCGCTCGGCGCGGTGGCGTTCACCGCAGACAGAGCATTGGCCCTCAAACTCACTCGCTTTCGTGGATGCGCCGCCCAGGTGGTAGACGTTGTCCAGCTGCACCGGCTGGCCGTTGCACTCAGCGAAATATTTGATGTTTGCCATTCTCTCTCTCCGGTTGGCCCCGCTGCCAGTCGGGAGGAAACAGCAGCGGGGCCTTGGGGGCTCCGGCGCGCCCCCCTTGGGGGATGGAGCTTTTCGGATTTGCGCCGGGTCAGCGTCGTGCTGATGGAGAGAAGTATATTCAAGCCACGTGAATGTTGCAAGCAAATAATTCACGTGGCTTGAAGCTCGCTTTACCGACTATTAGGAATTTGGGTGAGGATACGGGCGTCTGCCCGGGTTAGTCAGAGAAGATGACGGCTGCGATGAGCCAAGCCAAACCCCACGCAAACATAGAGAGCGTTCCGCTTATTCCGCCTTGAAAGGAGTGGGGTGTGATTTCAAAGAACACCCCTGCGACGGTCCCCCAAAGCAACCAAACTACCGTGTAGCCCGGGAAAAAGAACGTGTCCTTGATCCATTCCCATGCCTCGGAAATGGTAAACTTCCCGTCATTATTGTGGTCTTTGTAGTAGGCCATTTTCCAGGGCGACAGAAGGGCCTTGTCTTCGGGAGAGGGGTCAACCAAGCCAGCAAAATAGCCGTTTTCTTCAAAATCAGTGATATCTATTGCGTGCGACTGGCTGGTCCGACCAGTCGCCACAATGACCAAAGTGATAAAGAAAAGCGCGGGTGCCCAGTTTATCAAAGTGCCGTTACCCGGCTTTTGGGCGAATCTTTTCAATAAGACGATAGGGCAGCCCGGAACTATCGCCCAGATAGATCCAATCCAGCGTAAGGCCATAGGCGTCACATATCAGGATCGCCTTATCAAGCTCTGGCCGCCCTCGACCTTTTTCCCACTGATTGTAAGTGTTGGTTGCTATTCCGGAGCCGCGGCACATCTCAGCCTGACTCAATCCCAGCGCATCACGCGTGACTCTTAGGCGCTCAGCTATCGCATTAACGTTGCGTGTGGTGGGTGCGTCGGTTGCCATGACGATTATTGTGGCAGCATCGCTACCTGAAATCTGTTCATGTTCAAGTGGCTTGACAATATTCAAGTGGCGTGAATACAATGGTTGATGATGAGTGTTAATGAGATTCTTGATGCGCTCGGTGGCACGACCAAGGCGGCCCTGTTTCTCCAAGTTACGCCCGCTGCGGTGAGCAACTGGCGCGCGTTTGGGAGAATCCCGCCCCGCTATCATTTCCGAATTTTTCGAGAACTTCGAGTGCGAGGCGTGTCCGTGGATGAGGGCCGCTTTGAACGCTCTACGGGGGCTGATGATGCAGCTTGAGTTGTCGACGACGAGGTGCAGTGCGTGAAGTTTTTCGGGCAAGGCTCTTTCCCTTCGTTTGAGCCCGTCCCCTCAAGCTTGATTGCCTCCGATGGTACGCACGTAATTGAGGCGCAATCAAGGCGCGAATAGTTAACGCGACTTCTCGCGAGCACATGTAAAAGAATTTCGCCGATTGGTCGTAGAGCCATAACGCAGAGATAGAACGAGAAGGAGAGCTAGGACAATGAAACGAAACGAGCAGCATTCCATTGAGATCCGTAAATTCCTTGTCGAGAGCGTGGGGCAGGGCAGGGACATTTCCACACGCGAAGCCGCTGCGCTGGCCGGGATGACCGAGCGCAATCTCTACGCCGTTACGGAGGGGGCAACCAAGGACGCCGTGGCGCACCTTCCCGCGTTGCTGAACATCCCGCCCTTTGCCGAACGCTACATGGCAGCCAAGAGCTATGCCTGCACGCACGTCGGCAATGAAACCGGTTGCGAGTACGAGGCCTGCCAAAGCGTGATGGAAACCGTTGGGCAGATCGGGCCGATGATGCACGACGGCAGGCTTTGCCATGTCGAGAAACGCAAGTTGGCCCTGACTGTATTTCTCGGGCCGGTGCGCAAGATGGTGGCTTACATGCATCGCTGGCGCAGGCAGGAGGCCGCTGGCTGATGAGCGAAAACGACAAATGGTTTACCAGGGGGCAGTTCTGCCTCTCCGTTGGGGTGGTCTGTGGGTTCGGCGGTGCCGTCTACCCGCTTGTAGTGATCGGCGGCAACATTTGGGGGCAAGTCGCCCTTGTCGCCATTGCTGGCCTAGGGCTGTTTCTCGGCTGTCTCTGTCATCGGCGGGTGAGATACTGATGACCTTCGACCCCACCAAGCCAGTCCAAACCCGCGATGGCCGCAAGGCGCGGATTATCTGTACGGACAGGCGCACCACAGTCTATTCAATCCTGGCGCTGATTACCGAAAACGACGGCTATGAATACATAGAGTCTTATACAAAGGCTGGGCATCGGTATGGCGATGAAGATTGTGATTCATGTTCAGTAGACCTCATCAACATCCCAGAAGAGCCCAAGACCGCAAAGGTGTGGGTGGCGGTGTTTGAGGCCGATGGCGAAATCTACTGCACAAGCAGCTATCTAACGCGAAAGCAGGCACTAGAGAATGGCGGGCGAAACGCCATCGCCTGCGTACCCGTAACCATCACATACCGTCCCGGTGAGGGGCTTGAAGATGCATAGCCAGCGCGTTCTCTCCTGCGCTGAAGAGGGCAACCGGGGCCTGCCTAGCTCCCTGCCGGTTGTCCTGAACTCCCCCGCTGCTGCGCTAACCCGTGGCGGCGGGGGCTCTGTCCGCAATTCAAGAATTCGCAAAGGCAAGGTGCTGGCTATGCATGGCCAGTTTGCAAAAAGCCCCTTGCCACACCGTTGCCTCCTGCTCGATGGAGGGGCGCAGTACAGAGCCTTGGGCACAGGGCATTCGACTGCGCAGTCGGCAACGGCAAGAGCGATGCCATCGCGCGCACGGTTTGGATGCGAGCGGAAATCCAACAAAGCAGGGCGCACCTGTGAAGCCGGTGGAAGCCCGGCACTCAGTTCCCAGGGCTCCGGCCCAGCGGAGAGCGACACCTGCCGTAGTGGCGTGACAGCCGGGAGAGTACCGGCACCCTTTCACCGCCTCCAAGGAGTGCAGAGCAAGCTCTGTAGTCCCTGGGTGCGGCGGCGTTTCGGCGCGGTGAGGATTGCCTGCCAAGAGCCGAGCATAGCCCGGCTAGACGAGACACCGGGGCGTAAAACGGCGCGTGTGAGATGTTGCTCTACGGCGCACCCAGACCCACACATGAGCGGGGAGGGGTGATGTGAGCAAGAAGCTAAAGCCCGGCCTTGAGATCCCACCCGGAAAGACGCCCGCAGACCTCAAGCGCGTCGGGAACTGCCTGATCTGCCACACCGGGCTTTACACCTGGGGCGATGTCGAGAAGGCCAGCAACATTTGCAACGATGGCTGCTCGCATCCTGACGACATCTGCAAAGACCCGAAGTGTTGGGCAGAGCGCAAGCGAACCTACGTTGGCCACGGCGACAAGCGCAGGAAGATCATGAATCCTTGCAAGTTCCCGAAGCTCTCAAATCAGGTTTCGCGCCCATGAGCCCCACACAACGCAGCCTTAAGCACCTCCGCGACCAAGGCTATATGGCCGAAGTGGTAGAGCGCTGGGTACCGCGTGTGAACATCCGCAAGGATCTGTTTGGAGTGATCGATATTCTGGCCCTGCCGGAGGACGGCACACCCGTTTATGTGCAGACCACCACGGGCAGCAACCGAGCCGCACGGCGCACCAAGATGCTGGACTGCGAGGCATTGCCCCGGATGCAGGCAAAGGGCCGCGTCCTTCTCCATGCATGGCGTAAGAACACAAAAAACCGCTGGGTTCTGACGGAAGAAGAGGTGAGGGCATGACAGACAAGTCCACCGAAGGCGGCATTCTCGTGAACATGCCGGGCGGCGGCTCCAAGTGGGTGGCTCGGCCAGACTATGAGGAGATGGGCGTTCCACTGCGGTCCGGTGACTGGACCTCCGAAGAGGAGTATCTGCTGATCAAGCTGTACCGGCGATACGGAGCCAAATTCTGCGCCCGCACGCTGAACAGAAATGAGAACTCTGTCGTCAGCGCCGCGCGCCGCCTAGGCATCAGGGGCTCCCTGTTGAAGCCCGTTCGCATACCCCTCGCAGACACGCTGGGGAGGGTGGCTTGATGCACCGGGACTGGATTCTTCTCACAGATAAGGCGGCTATAGCGGCAACCTCCCGAAATAGACGACCGCGCATGACTGATGTGTTGAGCGCTGTATGCATGGTGTCCGGTCTCGACCGTGAAACTATCTGTGGCCCACGGGGCGCGCCAACCGTCGCATCGACACGTCAACTCGCCATGCTGGTAATGAGGCGACACTGTGCGGCGCGTTCAACGCCAGAAATAGGGCGGTTCTTATCGCGGGACCATACAACCGTCATATCCGGGTGCAGGTCTGCCGAGCGTCGGCTAGCTGAAGATCCGGAGTATCAGGATCTTTACGAAGCAGTCAGGGAGTACATCGGGATTGAGGGGGCGGCTGCATGACGAAACGCGCCAGCCTTACCCCCAAACAACGGGAAGCTATGTACGAGGCCCAGGACGGTTTCTGTGGCTGCGGGTGTAAGCGCGCAATTTATCCAGACTGGTGCGTTGCGGAGCATGAATGGCCTGTGGCGCTGGGCAACACTGGCAAGCCTGATGGCCTTTGGCACCCGCACTGCGCCAGCGTGAAGACCAACGGCACCCCAGCCACCACCTATGGCTCTGACAGGCACGAGATAGCCAAGGCGAGGCGGCTTGAAAAGCGCCGTTTGGTCGACAGTGAAAAGGTGTGCAACGGCAAGGCGTTAAGTGATTTTTCCGCACAAAATGATGGTTTTGGTCGACTCACCAAGCGCGCGAAGATCCGCAGCAGGGGGTTTGACAAGTCCCTCAGGAAGAAGATGAACGGAGAGGTGGTGCGCGTCGATGGCTGAATTTCCGGCGTTTCCATTGTTCACCGACGCCTATCTGGGAGACACCACACACCTCACGACGATTGAGCATGGAGCATACCTGTTGCTGTTGATTGCCATGTGGCGTTCTAAGGAAAACAAGCTCCCGAATGATGACAAGCTACTTGCTCGATACGCAAAGCTGACTGCGGGGCAGTGGAGGAGGGTCAAGCCCGTCTTGTGGCCCTTTTTCATAGAGTCGTCTGACAGCATTACCCAAGGCCGTCTGACAGACGAGGCCACTTTCGTCAGACAGCACAGTAGGAAGCAATCTGACAACGCGAAGTCTAGGTGGTTGAAAGATAAGAAAACAGGTGATGCCACGGCAATGCCAGATGGATGCCAAACGGATGCCCCCCACCCCACCCCACCCATAAAGAAAGAAGAAGCTAACGCTTCTTCCAAAGAAAGACGCCCGACGAAGGGTTCTCGGATTTCGGAGGATTGGGCACCGACGCCTGACCAATGCGCCAGCCTGAAGGCGGGCGAGGACGCATTCACCGATGAAGAGGTTGCCAGAGAGGTTCCCCGGTTCCGCGACCATTGGCTTGCGGCGTCGGGTAGCGGTGCCGTCAAGCGCGACTGGCTTGCCGCGTTTCGGAACTGGGTCCGCAAGTCCCGAGAGTTTCGGGACATTCGGGGTTCGCCTGCTGACGTTAGTGCGGCGGAAGACGAGGTTGACGCGATGATTCGAGAGGCCGCGAAGGAGGCGGATAGGCGCAATGGGAACGAGTTTTCAGGAAATTCAGGACAAGGTTTTGAACCGCCTGAGCAGCGTGTTCGACCCGCCGCACCCGAAGGTGCTGAACGGCCAGCCGAACCCCAGATACACGGCGGCGGTGCAGACCTACATGGAGGCGTTACAGCCATTCCAGCCCTGGGAGTTGGAGGCCGGAACCAAGCTTGCGCTGGAAAGCCATCGCTACAAAAAGTGGCCGCTACCGGCGGAGCTCCGCAACTGGTGCATTCAAGCCCAGCGGGAGGGAAAGCCGCGTCCAGTTCGTGAGAGCAAGCAGCTTGAAAGGCCCAAGTTCGAGCGGCCACCGCAGCCTGAACGCGACCGTCTGGCAATGCAGTACCGGGTGTTGATGGACAACTTTGGAGACAAAACTTTCACGCTGGCTGCCTGCAAAGCAGAAGCCCGCCGCCGTCTAGCCCAGAGAAAGGAAACCGCTAATGGCTGAACAACAGAAACCATTGGAAGAGGGTTGGGGGCGCTTGAACGCGACACCTGAGCAAGCCCACGCAATGGCCGAAGCGATCTGGCAACTGCTGGACGACATGCAATTCAAAGAGATCGGCGGCTGCGTGTGTGGTGGCGCCATTCTTCAAGCCAGAGAGGCCATAGAGCCCTTTGCGGACTATTTGGAGCTTGAGCCCCACGAGCGACTCCACACACCCCACAAGGAGCATGAATGATGGGTTTTTACCAGGACTACAAAAACGCGGTCGCAGCGCGTGTGGAGTCAGGCGTGCCCCTCCGGGCTCCAAAGAGCTGCCCCAACTGCCATGACGAGAGCGACTGTAGCCATGTTCTGATTTGCTGCACCGTCGCGGCCATTTATGGGGAGCAATCGCCTGAAAGGGAACAGCCATGACAGGAACTATTGTCGGGTTGACAGAAGGATCTCTACGTTGTCGGGGAGATATTCAAACAGCCGCCGCGCAACGGCCATTTGCGCGCCGACACAGGGCCAGCCTTTTTTCTGAGCTTCGTCGTCATTGGCGGCAATGTAAAATTCAACCTCTTGGGGCTCGCCTTGGTCTTGCCAGAGGTCGAATGCCTTTTGAGCCGCTTCGGTCTGCTGGTCGGCAAGTTCGCGAAGCTTCGACCAGATGCCATCCGGCACAGCATTCCGCCCTGCACCCCAGGATTTTACTGTATCTGGCCGGACTTCCAGAAAAGCTGCGGCCTCCCGCTGGGAGAGGCCGAGCCCTTGGAGAACGGAAGAGAAGAGGGTCAAAGCTGCGGTTCCCATGCGCCAAGCTTCGCAACCGCCTCTACTTCCTCCCACGTGTTGATGTCGGGATCATGGCTTACCTCAACCTCGTCAGCCATGCGCTGCGAAAAGTCGTTGGCATCGAGCGGAGTCTGGCTGCGCTGTGCGTTAAAGACCCGAGCGGCCTGAGCGGGAGTTTCGGCATAGCCGATAACGCTGGCGTCGGTGGTGTTGTCGTCGAGAACGGGAATCTTGGTGGTCATTTTCAGGCCCTTTCGCCCCTTGCGGCGGGCCATCCCGCCGCGTTGTTGATGATTATCATATATACACCGTTGGTGTATTTTCAAGGGCAGGGCAAAGAAAATGCGAGGAACAGCCATGACAGACTCAGTAAACACTCGCCAGACAGAGGCCCTGGAGCGGATAGCGGACAGCCTTGAGGGGCTTCATATGCAGGCGCACATGCAGACCTCGATGCGTTTGTTCGGCCTGTCGGACGCAGAGCGGGACGCCATGGAGAAGATTATCAAAATCTACGAGGCCGCCCTTGCAGCACGCAAACAGAAGGAAGAGGACTTATGACTAAATACGAGAAGCCTGTATGCCGTGGTTCTATTGCTTTTGGGAATCACTGTGGTCACTGCGAGAAGTGCAAGGACGAAATGGAACAGATGGAGAAAGCAAGACTACAGCAGGGGGCTATGCTTGGTGGAATTGCTTCGGTGCGTCCGTACGCTACGGCTACGGGCCCAAAGTGCCCTCACTGTGGCGTGCATCATGAGTCAGGGTGCCCATTATCGAGGGCCGTCGAATACTACCCCAACGGCACTATCAAGCGCATTGAATGGTGAAGCCCTAATGCCATCACGTGAACCCATAGACTGGCAGGAACGTCACAGTCCCACGGTACTGGTGGAGAACGTTGTCTCTCACCAGGGCAAGCGGACGAGGGTGGCGTATAGGCAGCGCCGTGCCGATCAGCGCCTATTGGACAGCCTGACGGCGGATGAGCATCAGGCCTGGGCTGAAATAGAGAGGGTCTGGGCTCACATAACCCACGGCATGACGGCGAAGGCGCAGTTATTCGAGAGACGCGACAGAGGGCGCGTGGAGCCGTCTGAGGTGACGGCGGGCCAGATGCAAACCTATCGACGTTGGCGCAGCCGAGTGCCCTCCGGAGAGCGCTCAGTCATCATCGAAATCATCTGCGAGGGCAAGAGCCCAAGCCGGGTGAGTAAAGAGCGCCGCAAGGATACTCATTGGGGCAGGCGAGTGCTGGGCAAGGGCTTGGGAACGTGGAATGAAATAAGCGGTAGGTGTTGACGGATTCAACAAACTTCGTTATACATATCTCTGTGATCGGGCTCTATGGGTTCGATCAGCTTTAAGGCCCGTCAGCGATGCCCCGTTGGCGGGTTTCTGATTCAAGAGCGGTGACAGCCGCCGTCTAAGTTCAGCGTAGTAGAGTCAGGCCCTACTTACACGGTTTCGGCTTAGACCGGCGATGCGGTTTAACCGGAACCGGTTTGGGGCCGGGCTTCTTCCCTGGCCGAACAGTCCGCTTTACCTTACGACAAGGCATAGCTTCCTCCTTTTATCCATGAAGGGATTGAGCCCTTCGCCCCAAGACGCCTCATGCGCCTGCCCGTAGGGCGCGCTCGGGAATTGGAGGGAAAAAGAGACGGCGACTGTCAACTACACAGCATATTCAAGGTTCTCTAGCTGCGCCAGTCTTTCAACTGATGGGCGAGAAGGAATTCCTATGCGTGAGTACGACATCTAATCCATGCCCTACATCACCAAACGCCACAAACGAGCCACAGCCCATTCCAATGGGGTTTAGGAAATGGCCATGACGGACATGAAATCGCTGCAGTTGCGCAGGATTGAACGCCTCATTCAACAGGAGCAGGACAACATTGATGCGTGGCAGGAGATCCTGGCCTTTTGTGAGAGGGCCCGAGAGCGCGGTGACACTGGAACCATCAAGATCAATCGGCCTTCGCCCGCATGACTGGGCAACACCCGCCCTATGACGCAACCTGTGCCGCGCGGCTGTTCTCCGGCATGGATGCTGATAAGGCCGTACGCCATATCTGCGAGGAAGAGGGCATGCCTTCCATGAAGACATTGAAGCACTGGCGCAAGACGAACCGGGAGTTTCGGGAAGGCTATGCAGCGGCAATGGAGCGGAAGCGTGAAAGGGTCAACCGGACTGACTTAAATGGCTAAGGCAAAAACAGATATCCGCTCTTTGGCGCGAACTCACACAGAGGCGGCGGTTAAGACATTGGTTGGCATCATGAATCAGCCCAAGGCCCAGCCTGCCGCCCGCGTTGCAGCCGCTAATGCCCTGCTTGATCGGGGATGGGGTAAGGCAGCCCAGCCATTGACGGGCGAAGACGGCGAGGGGCCTTTGGTTATTCAGGTCGTGAAGTTTGCCGACTGTCCGTCTGCCGAATAGCTGGCAGCCCCGCAGCTATCAGCTTCCTCTCTGGACATATTTGGAACAAGGCGGCTTGCGAGCCTACGAGGTTGCGCATCGCCGCTGGGGAAAGGATGACATAGCGCTGCATTGGACGGCCACGGCTGCCCATCAGCGCATCGGCACCTACTGGCATATGCTTCCCGAGGCTGCCCAGGCAAGAAAGGCCATCTGGGAGGCGATCAACCCGCATACCGGCAAGGCCCGCATTGACGAGGCTTTCCCGATGGAAACCCGCCAGACGACGCGCGGGAACGAGATGTTCATCAAGTTCAAGTGTGGTTCCACTTGGCAGGTGGTGGGCTCCGATAACTACAACAGCCTCGTCGGTGCGCCGCCGGTTGGGCTGGTGCTGTCCGAATGGGCGCTGGCCGATCCGAACGCCTGGACGTATCTGCAACCGATTCTGGAAGAGAATGGCGGCTGGGCCGTGTTCATCACTACGCCTAGAGGCAGAAACCATGCTGCGACGTTCTATGAGGCCTGCAAGTCTGAGGAAAGCTGGTTTGTGGAGCGCAGCACAGCGAAGGACACGGATGTCTTTTCCCAAGAGCAGCTTGATCGGGTTAAGCGGGAATACATCGCTAACTATGGCGATGACGGCGAGGCGCGGTTCAGACAGGAATATCTCTGTTCCTTCGATGCGGGTGTGGTCGGTGCGTACTACGCCAAGGAAATGCAGGCCGCTGAGGATGACGGGCGCATCTCTGGCGTTCCCTATGATCCTGCCGCCCAGGTTCACACGGCCTGGGACCTGGGAATAGGTGACTCAACGGCAATCTGGTTCTTCCAGACAGTGGGCCGTGAACTTCACCTGATTGACTATATCGAGCGCTCCGGTGTTGGGCTGGATCATTATGCCAAGCTGCTGAAAGAGCGGCCTTACGTCTATGGCGATCACATCCTGCCGCATGACGCGGAAGCCAAGGAGCTGGGCAGCGGCAAGTCTCGTGTGGAGACGCTGGAAGCCCTGGGCATCAAGTCCAGGATAGCGCCACGGCTTTCCGTTGATGATGGCATTCAGGCCTCAAGGGCTTTGCTAAGCCGATGCTGGATTGACCAGACGAAATGCAAGCGTGGGATTGATGCGCTACGGCAATACCGCCGGGAATGGGATGATAAGTTGAAGATCTTCAAATCACGGCCATTGCATGACTGGGCAAGCCACGGCTCCGATGCATTCCGCTATCTGGCGGTCGGCCTGGAGGAGAAGTCTCCGGCTAGAGCGAAGAAGCGCCGTCCCGGCCGTTCCAGCGCTTCGGCATGGATGGGCGCTTAATGGCCTACGAGAGCAAAACAACCGAGAAGGAAGGGGCGGGCGAGGACACTTTTATCAAGACGGTGCGCAAGAACTATGAGCGCGCCATTGACTATGAGCGGGAGAACCGTGAGGAGTGCCTGGACGATCTGCGGTTCCGTGCGGGTGAACAATGGGCAGAGGAGGTCAAGCGCGACCGTCTGGAGCAGCGCCGTCCGATTCTGACCATCAACCGCATTCCGCAGTATACCCGGCAGGTTACGGGCGATATCCGGCTGAATAAACCCGCGATCAAGGTCCGGCCTGTCGATGATGGGGCCGACAAAGACACGGCGGAACTGTTCACCGGCCTGATCCGCAACATCGAGCAGCAGTCCATGGCCAGCAGCGTCTATGTGACGGGGGCTGACAACATGGCAACCTGTGGGCAGGGCGCTTGGCGGGTTGTGACCGAATACGCTGATGATGATTCCTTCGAACAGGACATTCGAATCAGGCGCATCCGCAATCCCTTCGCGGTGGTGTGGGACCCGGATAGTCAGGAGCCGACACGCGAGGATGCCAAGTACTGCTTTGTGCTTCAGCCCTATGCGATTGAGGATTTCAAGCAACGTTGGCCCAATGCCAGCCTGACGGACTTCGAGATCGATCAGCCGGAGGATTGGGTAAACGACTGGCGCGACGGTGAACAGATCATCGTGGCGGAATACTGGTGCAAGAAGCCGGTCAAGAAGAAGCTGGCGGCCCTGCCTGACGGGAGCATTCGGGACGTTACGGCCCTGACAGAGCCAGAGTTGGCGCAGATGCAGTTGTTGCAGGATGCAATGGCAGCCGAGGCGGGCGAGCCCTCAGTGCCGATCCGGTTTCGTGATGTCGATTCCATGCAGATTGAACAGCATTTCGTGAACGGCGCTGAATCCCTGGAGGAGCCCTATATCTGGCCGGGGCGGTACATCCCGATTGTGCCGGTGCTGGGCGAGGAAGTGAACGTTGCGGATCGTGTGGTGCGCCACGGCCTTGTGCGCTTCCTGAAGGACCCACAGCGGCTTTACAACTATGACCGCAGCGCGGCAGTGGAAACGATCTCCCTGGCCCCTAAATCGCCGTTTGTGGCCAGTATCAAGCAGATCGAGGGTTTCGAGGACGTTTGGGACACGGCGAATACGGAAAACCACGCCTATCTGCCATATAATCCCGATCCTGCTGCTGGTGGGCCGCCGCAGCGGCAGCCTGCTGCCCAGGTGCCCGCTGCCCTGGTGCAGGATGCCCAGATATCCGCTGATGATATGAGCGCGGTATCGGGCATCTACCCGTCCAGCCTGGGGCAGGAGTCCAATGAGACGAGCGGCAAGGCCATTCTTGCCAGGGAGCGGCAGGGCGATGTCGGGACTTTCGTTTACATCGACAATCTAGCCATTTCGATTGCCCACACGGGCAAGATCCTTGTGGATCTGATTCCCAGGATTTACGACAGCGAGCGCGTTATCCGAGTGCTGGGCGAGGATGACAGCGAGGATCTGGTTACAATCAACCGCTTCGATCCCATGACCGGCAAGATGATTAATGATCTGTCTGTTGGCAAGTATGACGTTGCCGTGCAGACCGGCCCAAGCTTCTCCACCAAGCGCCAGGAGGCGGCGGACAGCATCCTGCAATTCATGCAGACCATGCCTCAGGCGGCCCAGATGGTTATGCATAAGCTGGTGAAGAACCTGGACTGGCCTGAGGCGGACGATATTGCCGAGACATTCCGCAAGATGGCTGTCGCTCAGGGTATTGAGGAGCCTGACGAGGACAAAGGCGATCAGCCTCCTGCGCCGCCACCGCCAAGCCCGGAGGAAATCAAGGCTCAGACTGACGCGGCGCAGGCCGAGGCGGGCATTGCCAAGACGGAGGCTGAGACAGAAGGCGTGCAGCTTGAGAGTGCCCAGGCCGCTGTGGAACTGGCCCTTACCAATGGCACGTTGCAACGCATTGTCGAGAGCTACGTGAATCAGATTCTAACGGGCAGTTTGGGTGCGCAACCACCGCCTACCGCAGCCCCACAGCCGACACAAGAACAGCCGCCCCCGAGGGCGGTTTTTTAATGGGCGAGAGCCCACGGAAGACTGAACCCAGTTACCCGAAAGGAAAGAACGTGAGTGAAGAAAATACCGGAGCCGTTAGCGAGTCTGTAACCGAGGAGCCGATTCCCGCGCTGGAAGAAGAGGCCGCCCCAGTTACCGAAACCCCCGAGGGGGAGGACAAGACCGAAGACGCACCGGCTGAGAAGGCCGAAGACGAGCCCAAGGCGGACGCCGAGGAAGAGTCCGAAGGCAGCGACGGTGATGAACCGGCTGTCGAGGATGAACCCGAGGAGAAGCCTAAACGCAATCGTCCAGGCAAAGCCCAGCGACAGCTTATCAAGGCACAAGCTGAAATCGACGCGCTGAAAGGGATGGTTTACGCGCTGGCGGAGAAGCAAGGCGGCCCAGGCCCCGCAGACCCAGGACAGCAGCGTTCTGATACCACTCCGGCAGACTTTCCGAAGCAGGAAGACTTTACCGACTATAGTCAGTTCCTCGATGCCAAGGCCGAATGGGTAGCCGAAAGGAAAGCCCAAGAGGTTATCGAGCGGGAAAGGAACAGCTTCCAGGAGAAGCAGGCCAAGCGCAGCCATGATGCTGCAATGGCCGCTCATATGGGGCGGGTTGATAAGGCCCGTGTGGAGTATGAGGACTTCGACGAAGTAGCCTTTGCCGATGATGTGATGATCACCCCGGAAATGCATAACGCAATCCTGGGATCGGAACACGGCCCGAAGGTTCAATACTATCTCGGTAGTCATCCTGACGAAGCGGCCCGGATTACGCGCATGGACGCTTACGCCCAAGTCAGGGAAATCGGCAAGCTTGAAGCCAAGCTCACTGCCAAGCCCCCTAAGAAATCGACCACGGCACCGCCCCCGCCCAAGACATTGAAGGGTGGCGGCAAGCCCGAGAAAGACCCGGCCAAAATGACCCAGGCCGAGTACGAGGCATGGAGGAACAAGAAAGCCTCCTGACAGCCGTGGTTTGTCATCCATTCGGCCACGTCGTGAGACGTCGCCTATCCCTGTGCCGCCCATTGAGGCGGCCTGATGGAGCTTCTAATGGCAAACGCCCTAATTACGCCTACCATCATCGCGAAAGAGGCGTTGATGCAACTTCGCAACAACCTTGTCATGGCGAACAAGGTTCACCGCGATTACAAGAAAGAGTTCGTCAAGGTTGGCGATACGGTGAATGTTCGCCGTCCCGTCAAGTTCGTTGCTTCTGACGGCGCTACCCGCGTCAATCAGGATGTCGAGGAGGCGAACACCCCCTTTGTCATCAACAAGCGCAAGCATGTTTCCTGGAAGTTCACGACCCAGGATCTCACCCTGACGGTGGAAGAGTACAGCCGTCGTTACATTACCCCGGCAGCCATCGCGCTGGCCAACCAGATCGATTATGATCTCTGCACGCTCTATACGGACGTGTGGAATTGGGTTGGAACGCCCGGTCAGACGATCAATTCCTTCGCTGATTTCGCCAAAGCTCCCGAACGGCTGGACGAAATGGCGGTACCGCAGGATATGCGCTGTGCCGTCATGGCTCCGGCTGATCACTGGGGCCTGATCGGCAGCCAGACCGCTCTGTTGAACAACAACCTCGTGGGCTCTGCCTATACCAAGGGTTCGTTGGGCAACATTGGTGGTGTGGAAACGAGCATGGACCAGAACGTCCGGGCTCATGTTGTTGGTGTGGCCACGGGTACGCCGCTGGTCAATGGCGGAGCGCAGAATGTCACCTACGCGACGGCGAAGACCACCAACAGTCAGTCTCTTGTGACGGATGGCTGGACAAACTCGACCTCAGGCATTCTGCGGGCGGGTGACGTGTTCACCATCGCCGGTGTCAACGCGGTCAATCCGGTGAGCAAGGCAGACAATGGCTTCTTGCAGCAGTTCACTGTGCTGGCGGATGCCGATTCCGGTACGACCACCGGCCCGGCGACGCTGACCATCAGCCCGGCGATCATCACCTCCGGCCCGTATCAGACCGTGACGGCGGCTCCTGCCGACAACGCGGCCATTACGGTGCTGGGGACTGGTGGTTCCAGCTACAGGCAGAACCTTGTGTTCCACAAGAATGCGTTCGGGCTCGTCATGTGCCCGCTGGAACTGCCTGATGGTGCGGCCTTCAAGGCGCGTGAGACGCATGAAAACACGTCTCTGCGTGTCGTGAAGGATTTCAACATTGATGACGATGAAGACATCATCCGCATTGATGTTCTCTATGGCATCAAGTCGTTGTATCCCGATCTGGCTGCCCGCGCGAGCGGTACGGCCTGATAGGACTGTTACACCCTGGCCCTGGGTAACTCCGGGGCTGGGGTGTTCCTTTGAGGGCTTGGTGCCCGTTGGCTGAGAAGGAAACTGCTTAGGGCCGAACTTTACTTTCGCCGCTGTCTTCAGTGGCTGTACGGGCCTCGCAGACCTCTTTGGCGATACGGTCAGCTAAAGCCAATGTGCCTGCCTGCCCGCCTGGAAACCCGAAATCAATGAGGACAGGCCACAGGGCGTCGATGACAGCGCAGCGCAGCTTTTCGTCTGCGGTCAAGGCTTGGCCGCCGGGAGCGGGCGGTGCTGTCGTGGGGCGTTTGTTCATCTCTTGAGTGTGTGCCCACAGGTTGCTGATTTCAAGTCCTATTCTCTACATGCGTGAGAGGGTTAACAATTCCTGGTGTAGTCGTGAACAGCCTTTCCTTTGCTAAGGCCTGGGGTTCCGCAAGAGGAAAGGGTGGTTTGTCTGTAATTCTGAGCGTGGCGAATTGTTGAATGGCGTTTCCAAGCACATCGAATCCCACGACTTCGGCTTTCGGCACCGATACGACTACGCACAATGTGTCTATGCCGGGAACAGTCAATTCCGGCGACCTGCTGATAACGTGCTTCGCTCCCTATATGACGTCGTCCGACAGCATCACCACACCGGCAGGCTGGACGCTTCTTGACAGTGCCAGCCATACGATCACTGGGATCAACCAGATCTTCGCCGCTTGGTACGCCAAGGTTGCTGATGGGACGGAGGGCGGCGGAACTGTAAACTTCGCCACCAGCGTAGCTGCAACTGCGGCTGCTCAGACGTATCGAGTTACGGACTGGTTTGGTTCCATATCCGGGGTTGAGGTGGCCGCCTCCGCAGTGACATCTGGCGGAACCGCTCCGAATCCACCGAGCCTTAGTCCTTCGTGGGGTGCCGAGGATACACTCTGGATCACGGGCGGCGGCGCTGGTGATGATGATGTTGCTTGGACCGGAGCGCCAACGAACTATAGCAACCTGACAAGCGTCATCAGTGGCGGCGGTACAGACAATGGATGTTCTGTTGGCACCGCCCGGCGCGAGCTGAATTCCTCTACCCAAGACCCCAGCTCCTTCACCTTGGCTGCAAATGAGGGCTTTGTGGTTCAGACCCTTGCCGTCCGACCCGCTGCGGCTGCGGGTGCCGATGTTCTGCCCCAAGGCACTCATCAAATCGAACAAGGTAACGTAGGACTGTCGCGCGCTATGCACACCATTGACGATGGATACATCGCATGAGAATCCCAAGCGGCGTTACGGATCAATTTATCTACTTCGTGGCGGTGGATGCTACGGATTTGAAGACGCGCGAAACCGCCCTCAGCTCCTTCACGGTCTATCGGTCGCGCAATGGTGCTGCGGCTGCCGCCATGACGACGCCGACGGTGAATGAAACAGACGCTACCAACATGCCGGGTGTGTACGAGCTTCTGCTTGACGAGGATATGAGTATTGCCTCGGGTAACGATTCGGAAGAGATGGTGTTTCACATCACGCATGCGGGCATGGCCCCCGTAACGCGGACAATCGAGCTTTACCGGCCCAAGATCACGGCGGGGGAGACGCTGACGGTATCAAGTGGCAACGGAAATTCTGCCGTACAGTCCATCGCAGCGAACGCGATTACCGAGTCGTCCATCAATACTGCCGCCATCACCGCCAACAAGATTGCCGCCAACTCCATCGGCGCGAGCGAGCTTGCTGGTGACGCGGTATCCGAGATACAGAGCGGGCTGGCTACGGCGGCTGCCCTGGCCGCTGTGGATACGAACGTTGACGCAATTCTTGTGGATACGGGCACGACCATCCCGGCGCAGATAACGGGACTGAATGATCCAACGGCTGCGGCCATCGCTGATGCGGTTTGGGATGAGGCGCAATCCGGCCATGTAACGGCTGGCAGCTTTGGTGAAATAGCCACGGAGATTGCCGCAATCCTGGCGGATACCGGTACAGACGGCGTAGTGATATCCAGTGCCACAGCAAATGCCATTGCGGCGGCCTTGCTCGATCTGGCGAACGGGATTGAGACTGGTGTGACGCTGCGTCAGGCGCAACGCATTCAACTGTCTTCCGCCGCTGGTAAGCTCTCCGGTGCAGCCACGACAAGCATCGCCATCCGAGATGTTGGCGACAGCAAGGATAGAATCACAGCCACGGTTGACGCGAACGGCAATCGCTCAGCCGTGACCCTGGACGCTACCTGATGTTTGCGCCTCGTTTCTTTCCGCTGCGCTATTTCGCGGCGCGCTTCTGGCCGGTTGGCCTCATTGTCGATACGACACCCTGCTTTGAAGACACCCTATCCCTGATGCGCGATACAGCGGTTGCCGTGTCTTCCGCAATGAGTGATGCGGCAGTCGAAACAACCTCCGCAATGACGGACACCTTGGAAACGCTATCCCTGATGAGAGATACCGCAGTGGAGGTAAGCAGCACCATGAGCGATGCCGCCGTGGAAGTGGAATCGGAGCTTTGCTGAGATGAATCTGAACGAATATGGGGTGATCTTTCGGCATGGCGTAGGCTTCGACCTGTCCAGCAATACGGCGCTGAGCATCACCTTTACCAAACCGAGTGGGGCGACCCTGACGGTAAGCAATCCCAGCGTCACGGCCCCGGCATCGATTGGCGGCAGTTTCAGCGCCAATGAGTACTTCTCGTATGTGTTCGCGGACGGAAACGTTGATGAGGCTGGCGAATGGTCCGTGAGGGCCACTTACACCGATGGCAGCAAGCAACTGATTTCCGACGCAGTGACGTTCATCATCAACCCCTGAGGACACAATGGACAACCCAACCTGGATGTATCGCATGGGCGACAACAACGAAGTAGAGAGCAAGCTCTTTGACGCCGAGGTTCTGCCTGACGGCTGGGTTGACAGCCCCGCCAAGGTCAAGGCGAAGGCAGCGAAGAAGCCCGTTTCAAAGGCTAATGGTCAACGCAAGCCCGGTAGGCCCCGCAAGGCCGTATCTGAGGGCGAGAATGCGCCGCAACCTTGATTTCATCCGGGGGCAGACATTCTCTTTCTCCGGGGTACTGCGGGATGCTTCAGGGCCGGTCGATCTGACCAATGCCGCGCTTCAATGGCGCATGGGCCTGACCGATCTGCGCCGCACCACAATACTGCTGACGGAATCTGATGGCATCAGCGTCGCCAGTGGCACCGGTGGAGCCTGGACAATCACAGTCAATCCCGACAAGACGGCGGACGCGGCGGCGGGTGAATACAATCACCAGGGCACGGCCACCATTGGGACGGCGGTCTACAACCTCGTATCCGGGCGCGTGAGACTGTTAAGGGACCTGCCGACATGACCACAGCCCGCAGCTTGATCCAGGGCAGCCTCAGGCTTATCCGCGTGGTTGCGGACGAGGAAACGCCAACCAATTCCCAGATGGTCGATGGCCTGGAACGCATGAATGAAATGCTGCATGGGCTGAAGGCTCATAATGCGGATATCGGCTATCAGGACATCACGCTTGATGACGACATTCCCCTGCCGCCGGAGCATATCAGGCCAGTGCGCTACATGCTGGCCGTCGAGCTTGCGCCGGAATTTAGCGGCAATGTCACGCCTGAGGTCGCTGTAGAGGCAAAGGCGGGAATGCTCACCCTGCAATCGGCCTATCGCCGCATTGGCAAGCTACGCCCTGATGAGGGCCTGGAAAACCGGCTGACACGCCATGGATACGACATAGATGCGGATTACTGACCATGCCAAGCCTCGCTGATCTTCGCGACCCCTATGCGGCCCAGAACCGGCAGAAGCGCGACTTCGCTTATTCCGGTCAGGCCGACACGGCAGATATTCCCTGGCTCTATGCCATTCAGGCGGGGCAGGGCGGTCGTGGCCCCTCCGGTATTGGTGAGGGCCAGGGTGGTGCTGATGATGCAGCCGCGCCCAATCCGCAATCTCTGGCGAGTCTTGGCGGCGGTGCCTCCGGTGGTGGTTCATCCGGTGCGGCTGATGTCGGGCTGCCGGGGCCTGGGCTGTCGGGGGAAGAGGATATTGAGGCCCTCCAATCTTTCTTTGAAAGGGGCGGTGACCGAGGCTTTGGTGGGCTGGACTCGTTTGACCGAGGCTTCGGCGATCTGCCTGTCGGCGATATTGATGAGTTTGGTGGGTACAGCACTCTGGGCAGCCTTGCTGGGCTTCTTCCCATTCCGTTTGCTGGCACTGCTGGCGGCCTCGTTGGCGGCATTGCTGACATCGTCCGCGACTACAGCGATGCGGACGACTTTGATCCGACAGGCACCAGCGGTGGTTTCCGTGGATTTATTGATGCTGCCCTTGCAGAGCTTTCTGGCGATCAACTTGGCACGCGGGCGTTTGATAGCCGAGTAGACAACTACAAGGATCGTACTCAGACCGGGCTTGGTAGTGATGCCTTGGGTGCGACCAGGGACGTTAAACGCGGGCGCAAAACTTACAGTGGGCCCAAGGGTGTTGTTGGACCACGCGACAGGGGCGGACAGCGTGGGGAACGTGGCCGTGGCCCTGGTGGACGTGGCGGCGGATCAACTGGGCGCGGCGGTGGGTTCGGTGGCCAACAAGCTGATATTGCCTAAGGACAATCAGCAGCCCGCAAGGCCGCGTCATTAAGTTTCGTTCCAGTCTCCGCACGGTAAGCCGCGATTTCTTCGTCTGTGCAGAGTTTTCGGTTCACTTCCGATTCACCCTGACCGGCGCAAGCCGACAGAACCAGAAGCGCAAAGAAAGCTAGGTAGCGCACGTAGGTGCCTCCTTAAGGGGACTTAGCTGGTTTAGTAGATAGGCCCACATTTGAACGTTCCAACGTCAAGGACTGCTGAAAGAACGGAGGCGATTTGTTCGCAAGCCGCCTCATTATCCGCGTAACCGAATATGACCCCAACGGGTGAACGAATAGTCTCTTGTTTAATCAAGAGATATGCACGGTTGTCAGCATGGTCGGGAAAGGAGAGATCCTTTGCCGCTTCTACGATGATTTGAAGGTTCTGGTCAACCCGATCCGCCGCAATAGACCCCCCTGCTAGGGTGGTTGTCATCGTGGCTGCCAGTAGCACTCCAATAATTAAACCCTTACGCATATCGGTTCCTCCCCTTAGGGAGTGAAGCCCCGATTCACCCCAGGTTGCAATGAAAAAGTGAACCCGTGATCGCATGAAGATTCCCTTCGCGTCGCAATCCTACCGCTCGCGGTCGCTACCGCTGTCGGCTCAAAGGGTTGTGAATCTCTATCCCGAGATACAGACGCCAAGCGCCAAAGAGATCGTGGCTCTGTTCGGTACGCCCGGCCTGCCGCTGCACGCGGCGCTGGGCAATGGGCCGATCCGGGGCATGATCCGCCTGGATTGCGGCTGTGCGCCTGGGGCGGGTTCCCTCTATGTTGTCTCCGGGTCAAAGCTATTCAAACTGGACTCGAACGGCGACAGCACGACGCTTGGCGACCTGCCCGGCACCGCCCTGGTGAAGATGGAAACCAATGGCACGCAGATCGCTATCCTGACCGGCACGGAAGCGGACAACCTTTTTATCGCGACGACAACGACCCTGACACAGGTGACAGATACCGATTTCCCGGGCGCGACCTCGGTTGTCTATCTCGATGGGTATTTTATCTTCACAGACACCAATACTGACCAGTTCCGCATATCGGCCATCAATGACGGCACCTCCTTTGACGCGCTCGAATTCGCTTCTGCCGAGGGTGCGCCGGACAACCTTGTCGGGGCTTCCGTTGACCATCGTGAGCTTTGGCTGTTAGGAGCGAGCACGACGGAGATTTGGTATAATTCGGGGGATACGGACTTTCCCTTTGAGCGGGCCTCCGGCGCTTACATCGAGCGCGGCTGTATCGCCAGGGATTCCATTGTCAATATTGACAACAGCCTTATGTGGGTTGGCGATGACAAGATCGTCTACCGTGCCAATGGTTACTCGCCTGGGCGGGTTTCGACCCATGCCGTTGAGGCTGTTCTGGAGAAAGCGGGCGGACTGGCTGATCTGGTGGCTTTCACCTACACACAAGAGGGCCATGCCTTCTATGTGCTGAAGAAGCCGGACACCTTCACCCTTGTCTATGACGTTGCCACAAGCCTTTGGCACGAGCGGGAAAGTCATGACAGGCCTGACTATCGCGTGTCGTGCTTTGCCGAAGCCTTTGGGCTGCTGCTGGTAGGGGATGACAGCAACGGCAACATCTACCGGCTGGATCTGAAGAGCTACACCGAGAACGGCGAAACGATGATCGCTTCTGCGACCGCGCCACCGCTGTTTGCCGACGCTGAAACGGCCATTGCCAACACCCTGATAATAGACTTCGAACATGGCGAAGCCGCCACGACAGGGCAGGGCAGCGATCCCCAGGCCATGCTGGACTGGTCCGACGACGGCGGCAAAACGTGGTCGAACGAGAAGTGGCGCAGCATTGGCCGGAAGGGCAAGCATCGCGCCCGCGCCAAGTGGGATCGCATGGGCCAATTCAGGCAGAGGGTATATCGCGTGAAGATTTCCGATCCGGTAAAGCGGGTAATTTCCAGCGTGGCTTATGCGGACATTGAAGGCGGGGGCCTGTAATGGCAATCACGACGAAACGGCTACGTCTACCGGCAAAGCTATTTGACGGCGATCAGGATACCCAGGGCTTTCTGCAAGCGGTGATTGACCGCATTGAGAAGCCCCGCATTGAGGCGGTTGCGGATCTGAATATCACGGTAAATGGCCCCGACTCCCTGGCGCAGTTGCAGCTTACCATCAACAAGGTGGACGAGCTGCTGGCGGCCATTCGCACGGCCAACATTTTGGAGAATTCATAATGTCCTTGTGGGGCGAAATTGCATCCGGTGTGGGTGCGGTCGTTGGCGCTGGTACGTCTCTGCTTGGCGCAAGGGAGGCGCGCAAGGCCGCCGACAAGAACCGCGACTTCAGTTATGACATTTACAAGCAGCAGCGTGCGGATACCGCGCCTTACCGGCAGACGGCCAATCTGGCGCTTTCCAACCTTCGCGACACCTACATTACCGGCGATAAGGATTTCAGGACTTCCCCCGGCTATGACTTCCGCGTTGGCGAAGGCGTAAAGGCCCTTGATCGCTCAGCAGCAGCCAGGGGGCGTTTGAATTCGGGCGGGCAGGCAAAGGCCCTTACTCGCTTCGGCCAGGATATCGGCTCTGCTGAGTATGATCGGGGTTTCAATCGAATGACTTCGCTGGCAGGGCTCGGTTCCGGTGCTGTGGCGCAGGACAACACAGCGGCTAACAGTCTGATGGTCAATGTCGGTGATGCAAATCGGAATGCGGCCTTGGCCCGAAGGTCAGGCTATGAGGGCGTTGGCTCGTCCATCAATTCCGGTATCAATAACTATCTGACCCTGGCAGCCCTGCGGGGTGAAATCTGATGGCAATCACTCAGGTCGATGTCGGCGGTTCCCTTGCCAAGGGCCTCACGCTCAAGAGCCTTCAGGATGAGGCCCTGGCGAGGGATCAGGCCCGTGAAAAGGCTACCCAACTGCAAAGCTTGGCCGTCTTGAAGCATGGCGGCTTTGACCAGCAGAAGGGCATTACCTGGGAAACCGGACGACAGGCCCCCGGCGGCGGTCCCGCTATGAGTGATGAAGAATTCACTCGGCAGGCGGCTGTAATTGACCCCCAGGCCGGTAAGGACTGGCAGAACTTTTTCCAGAGTCAGGATGCTGCGACGTTTGAGCGGCAAAAACTTGAAGCCCCCGTTTGGGCTGCCGCGCTAGACGGCGTGAATGACCAGGAAGGCTTGGATCGGGCGACGCAGTTTGCCGAGCAACGTGGCCTAGACACTTCTGATGTGCCCCGGGAGTTCAACCAAGGGCAAGTCAATATGATGCTCCAAGCGTCCCGCTATCTGGCGGGCATTGAGCAGGCCAAACCGCCCGGTCCGACACCCATCGCCAAATTGATAGCAGAGAAGGCCGCCCTGCCTCCGGGCGATCCGCGTCACGCTGTTTATGACAATGCCATTGCTAAGGCTTCGACGAACGCGCCCCCGGCGCAGCAAAACGTGACAGTTGGTGGTGGGAAGTACGGACCCATTCCTAGCGGGTGGATGTTGCAGGAAGGCCCTGATGGCGCGGAGCTTGTGCCTATTCCGGGCGGTCCTGCGGTGCGGGATATCGAGGCCGAGGCTAGCGCGGCTGAAGAGAGGGCGGACGTTCAGTTGCAGACCGCAGTTGGCAAGGCTGAGACCATGCTGGATGCGACTGGCTCCATTAAGGATATCGTAAAAAAAGCAAGCCTTCCTGTTACTGGCACGTCTTCGCGACCTTTTGCGCTTCATTCGGGGTCGGCAGCTGGCCAAGTGCGTTCCTATGTTGGCACTCTCAAGAGCGGCGTGGCGCTTGGTGCCATAACGCGACTTAAGGAAGCATCGGCCACGGGAGCAACCGGCTTCGGAGCGATGAACGCGGCAGAGCTACAATTGCTCATTGACGACGTTGGCGCTCTGGACCCGGACTCGACCGAGTCGGAGATTTTCCTGAAGACCATTGACCGGATTGAGCGCCGCTATAATCGCGTGATTGAGGACATTCGGAAGAATGTCAGCCCCGAGCGGATCAGGGAATTGGGCTTGGGGCCTCTGTTGGGTTCAGGGAGCAACGAGCCGGTCACCATCGGCGATCAGACCTACAGCCGCGAGGATCTGGAGCGCGCTGCTGAAGAAGAAAACATGACCGTGGACGAGGTCATTCAGGAAATGAGGGAATTGGTTGGTGGCTGACAACGTTCTCAAGAAGCTGCGAAAGGAAAGCGGAGGGGGCGATTCTGCCAATGTATTGGCGACCCTCCGAGAAACGCGGAACCAGTCCAAGCGTTCTCTTAGTGACCTCTCCGCTTCCGAGTGGGCCGGTATCGTTGGCAATGCCATCGTGGATGCTGCCGGGCAAACTGCCCGCCGCGCGGATGATGTTGTGCGCTCCGTTGCATCGGGGGCGACCTTTGGGCTTGCCGATGAAGCGGCGGCCGCAGCGAATACAGCAACCGGGCTTGGCCCAGACGGCACTTATGATGAGAACCTTGCGGCTGAGCGCGAACGGGATGCCGAGATTCCGGCTTCTGTAGCAATTCCTTCTCAGATCGCGGGCGGCGTGATGGCTGGCAGTGGATTGGCGCGTGGCGGGCTCACCTTGCTGAAGGGGGCTAAGCCCACTGTAACCTCTATGGCAACACGAGGCGGCGCGGAGGGCGCGGGCTATGGTGCGGCCCATGCGTTCGGTAGTGCCGAGGGTGGATTCCGGGATCGTGCAGAGGGTGCGGCCTGGGGCTCTCTGTTGGGGCTTCTGACCGGCGCTGGTACAGGTGCGGTTACGGGGCGTATGGCCAAGGGGGCTTCAAGTAAGGCACCAACAGTACAGGCGTTTAAACGTCAGGCAGGCTCACAGTATGACACGGCTCTGAATTCCGGCGTTACGCTCAATCAGACCCGTTTCGACAGCATAGCCGACGATCTGGCCTTCGCGGCGCGGCAGGAAGGCTTTCATCCGAAGATCCATCCCAAGGTAAGCGCAGCTCTTGATGAGTTCGGGAAGGCCAAGGGCAGCACGCCATCCATGCAGGACGTGGATAATCTGCGGAAGATCCTGAAGCAGGCTTCGGGCAGCATCGAGAAGGCGGAACGCAGGCTGGCACAGCAACTCATTTCCGAGTTGGACGACCATCTTGATCAACTCACGCCCGCTGATGTGATTGCGGGGAATGTCAAAGAGGCAACCACGGCACTGAAGGAGGCGCGCGGTCTTTGGCAGAAGGCAAGTAAGGGCGAGGCCATCGAAAACCTGATTCGCAGGGCCGATGACAGGGCCTCACAATTTTCCGGCTCCGGTCTAGAGAATGCCTTGCGGACAGAATTTCGCAACCTTGCCATGAACGAAAAGAAAATGAGGCTGTTCTCCAAGGCAGAACAGGCCGCCATCAAGAAGGTAGGGCAGGGCGGCAAGATCGAAAACGTTCTCAGGGCGCTGGGCAAGTTCGCACCTACTGGCGTTGTGAGTAGCGTTCTCAGTGGCGGGGCTGGATATGGCATCGGTGGCCCTGTCGGCGCGCTCGCCCTTCCTGCGCTGGGCTATGCGGCAAGGGGCGGGGCAACGGCCATGACCCAGGCCAATGCTCGTGCGGCCTCCGAACTTATGCGCGCGGGTCACGCAACCCCACTGCCTTCGCAAGCCTCACCAGCACAGTTGTCCGCCTTGCGGGCGCTTCTGATCGGGGAAGCCCAACAGGGCGGCGTAACGCTTAACTCGCTTAGGGGTCCAGACAGGGCCCGGCGATAAAACAGCCGAATTCGTGAATAGCATCGGGTGCCCACCAGAAGGTCGCTAGGTAAGCCAGCCCGAAGCAAATCAAACCCGCTGCCGCCTGAATGACTTGGTGGCGGGCGTTGTTGGTGCCTGCCCAGTTAATCAGCGCATCCCACATGCGTACACCATGCCGCCTCCGGGCGGCTTTTTCTATGGAAATCTCAGGAGTAATTTGCATGGCGGGGCGGTTCACCTTTCCGATCCAGTCGGCCTTTGACAATGACGGCACGCCGGGAGCCGGAGCGAAACTCTACTTCTATATCAGCGGGACCTCCACGGCGCTGGATACGTTCTCTGACGATGCGCTTTCGGTTGCCAATACCAACCCTGTCGATGCCGACAGCGCCGGGCGCTTTCCAGCCATCTTCCTGAGTGACCAGGATTACAAGGTCATCCTCAGAACATCCGAGGGCGTAACGCTCTGGACTGCCGATCCTGTACGGGCGGCGGAACCGACTTCCACGACGGTTATCTCCAAAAGTACGACCTATACGGTTACCTCTGCCGATAATGGCAGACTGATCAAAGCGGATGCTACCGCTGGGGCCTTTACCATTACATTGCCGCCCGCAGCCACGGCGGGCAACGGCTTTGAAGTCACGGTTAAGAAGGTGGACAGCAGCGCCAATGCCGTAACGCTGGACGCCGATGGATCGGAAACCATCGACGGCGGAACGGATATCAGTCTGCCGAACCAGCATGACGCGGTGCAGGTTCGTTCGGACGGAACCGCATGGCAGGTCATTGTCCAGCCGTTTGGCAGTGAAAACATACCACTTGGCTTGGGCTTTATCAGCGGTTTTGTGCTCTCCAACAACACGACCGACGCTGAGCATGATATCGACATTTCTCCCGGTGCGGCACGGAATGATGCTGACGGCGGAAACATTGTTTTGTCATCGGTTACTGTCAAGAGACTAGACGCAGCTTGGGCCGTTGGTAGCGGTAATGGCGGTCTGGATACGGGCGCAGTCGCCGTTGATACTTGGTACCACCTGTTTGCCATCCGGCGTTCCGATACGGGGGTTGTCGATGTGTTGTTTTCGGCATCGCCGACAGCGCCAACGTTGCCCGGCGGCTACGACCAAAAGCGCCGCATTGGCGCGGTACTGACCGATTCCTCATCCAACATTCTCCCCTTCCTGCAAAGGCCGGGCGGGTTCTTCGAGTGGGTGACGCCTATCCTCGACGCCAACGACGGTTCCCCTACCGCCACCAATGAGGGCGAGCTATACACCATTTCCGTCCCGCCATCGGCATTGGCGCATATCTCCGCTGGGGCTAACTCAGCCGATACGGCTGGGGTGGCCTATTTCCGGGCAAGCGATATCACGAATGATATACCCGTCGATTTCGGTGGCCTGCCTTTGCATAACGCAGGCATAGCGGTGGGTGGTGCAACGGTAACGGCCCGCGCCTCGGATTTGTGGGTCTGGACCGATTCTTCATCCCAAATACGAGCCAGCGTCGATGCCGCCAGTACAGACTTGACCATAATGGCCAAGGGCTGGTTCGATCCTCGTGGTCAGGATGCATAACCAGAGCGATCCTGCCCTCTTTGGTCCCAAGGGGCCATAAATTAGGACTCCCATCATGCTAAATGCTCTAAGGGCAGCGCTGCTGGCGCTGTGCGTATTCATGTGGCTTCCCGGCCAAGCCTATGGGCAGGGGCCGCAGTGCGCCCCGCGTGATGCAATTCTGCAAAGCCTTGCCAAGAACTACAAGGAAGCGCCGGTCAACATGGGGGTGGTTTCGACCGGTGCGCTTTTGGAAGTGCTGGTAAGCCTCTCTGGTTCGTGGACCATCATAGTGACGATGCCGGGCGGGGCTACCTGTCTGGTCAGTTCCGGGGAGGGCTGGCGCACTGTGCCGGTCAAGGACGAGGGTCCGGCGGTATGAAGTCGGCGGAACAGCATTTCGATGCAGTGAAGGCAAGTGTTGATGGAACGTTGGGGGTCGGTGCTGTGTCTTCACCTTTCTGGGTTGCGTGGCTTGAAGCTCTTAGAGACGGACTTGGTTTCTACATGCTCTTTGGCGGTGCTGTGCTGCTGACCCTACGCCTAGCCATTGCGTGGCGCGACTGGCGGCAGAGCAGCAATACAAGCAGCAGCGAATAACCCTTCCCAGCAACAGCGATAGGAGGGGTGGCATGGCGACCCCTGGACTAGACGTTGCAAATGTGACGGCAGCGGTGCGCAAGTGTAGCGGGGTGGATGCTGCAAGGCGTCACTTTCCAGGCACTACCCGGCGCGGCTTTCGCAAGTTCTGCGCTGACCACGGCATTTCTTACAAGGCAACTCTTGGCATTGCTGCGGAGGCAGTTTCCGTCACGCCACCGCCCATCATTCAGCCGCCCAAGATCACTTACCGCATATCCCAGCAACGTCCAGACGGCCAAGCCAAAACCCGCCTCGCGCTTATCGGTGATGCCCACGACAGCCCCCACATTCCTGACAAGAGCCGGTTTCGCTGGTTTGGGCAATACGCTGCTGAGCATTGCGTTGATATTGTCCAGTCTGTTGGCGATCTCTTTAGCCTTGATAGCCTTTGTTCTTATGAGCGCAACGATACGCAGCGCGGCAAGAGCAAGCCGAATTTCAAGGAAGACATGGCATCTGGCAAGAAGGCGCTGGGATACCTTGAGGAGGGGCTGGGCAACCACAAACCGGAAAAGCATGTAACCCTCGGCAACCACGAGGATCGCATCTTTTCATTCTCGGATCGCACCCCGGAAATCTACGGGATGCTGGACGAGAACCTACACACCATTCTGACAGACTACGGCTGGGGCTACAGCCCCTTCGGGCGCATTCATTACATCGGCGGTGTCGGCATTACCCACGTGCCGCGCAACGTTATGGGCAAGCCCTACGGCGGGATGTATTCGCAGAACACCATTGCGCGGGACTGCGTAACAGATCTGATTTACGGCCACACTCACAAGATGCTTTTCCAACCCTTCTGGAAGCTGGACGGCAACAAAATCTGGGTCATGAACGCTGGCTGCGCTCTGCCGAACGGGCACGTTGAAGACTATGCCAAACACAGCCTTGGCGACGGCAATTGGGACTATGGAATCTGGGACGTGACGATCCAGCACGGCCACATTCAAAAGGCCCATCACATTCCCATGCTTGAGCTAGAGGAGCGCTACGGATGAACGGACTTGACCTGGGCGCATTGCGCACTGTTGACGGATACCACTACCTAGCCACACCGTACAGCAAGTACCCGCACGGTTTGGAGGCGGCTTTCCAGGAAGCATCAAAGGCGGCAGCATTGCTGGTGCGGGCCGGGGTGAAGGTGTTCTCGCCTATCGCCCACACGCATCCGGTTGCGGTTCATGGACTGATTGACCCACTTGACCACGATGTCTGGCTTCCCGCCGACAAGCCACTGATGGACAGTGCCACCGGGCTAATCGTGGTCAAGATGGAGACGTGGGAGGACAGCTACGGGATCTCGGTGGAGATCCAGGAATTCAAGGCCGCTGGTAAGCCCATCTCATACATGGATTGGCCGCGATGACGGCGGGCGCACTTGAGCAATACGATGCCACTGTCCGAGACATTACTGACCGCCGTGGTGAAGTTTATGGCCACCCGATGGACGACTTCGACAGAGCTGCCCGGCTCAAGGCCGTCGTCGCGGAATGCGATGATCCGCATGTCCGTCACGCCCTTGAAATGATCTGCGTGAAGATGGCTCGGCTGATCGAGAGTCCGCATCACGTTGACAGCTTCATTGACATCTCAGGATACGCCCGCTGCGCCGTAATGTGCATTGACCGAAAGCGGGCCGGTGACTGACCGCTATGGCACGGTAAGCCTGTCACGCGATGCGCAGGGGCCATACATCACAATCAATTCCGGTGGCGATCTTCACCGCTTCAGGGTGCGGGAATCGAATGTCGAAATGCTGGGCGTGCAGGCCCTTCATGTGAGCCATCCCGAATACAGAAACAACTCCACGGCGGACGTGATCAGCTTGGCAGAGGCGAGGCCCCATCACCATGACCGGTAAGCACCTGAAGGGCACAGGGCATATCGATACCCCGGACGCCGCCCGCGAACTATACCGCCGTGATCCTGTCGTTATCCCCTGGGATGATGAGAAAGACGCGCTGGTAAGCCGCCAATTCAGGAAGCTGAAGGATCTGTGGCAGTTCGATCCCAAGCCGGATGGTAACTGGAAGTCCCCGGAGTACCGTGTGGTTGGCGACAGGGTGATCGCCCAGGGCAATTGTAACGACTTCGCTCCAACCCTGAAAGCAGCCCTGATCGTCGCCGGACTACCGGAGCAAGCCCTCAGGCTGGTCATTTGCGACTACGACGGTAACAGGCACATGGTGCTGGCTGTCGAGACAGATCAGGGAAGCCTTATCTGCTGCAACATCGTGGGCTGCTGGGCGCTGGGGCGGCCTGCGCTGCGGCATCACGACTGGATAGCGTGGGAGGCCCCTGGACGGCCCTGGGAGAGCCTTGAGCCGATTGAACTAACGGATCTGTTGGAAAGGACGAAACATGTTCACGAAGTATGACAAGGCCGCCGCTGGCGCTATTGCCGCAGCCCTTACCGGCGTTCTGGCCGCAGTTACAACCCTTGACCCGGACGTGGTTGCCGCCATTGGCACCCTGGCCACGGCCTTCCTCGTCTATCTCGTTCCGAACAAGGGGGCGAGCGCATGAAGACCCTACTTGCTTCCGCCGCCTGTCTGGCGCTGCTGTCCGGCTGTACTGCGGGTGATATTGCCACAGTCCGGGCCCTTACCATTGAGGACGGCGCGGCCTTCATTCAGGAAAACCACGAACGCCGCCGTGCGATGCGCCGGCAATACTACTCCATTGTGGATACGGCCATTGCGGAATGCGAGCGGCAGGCGGTGGGTGAGGTCGTAACCGGCCAGACCCGGGCGGCTGTGAGCATGCTGGACCAGTGCCTTGCCTTCATGGAGGAGCATTACCCCGATCTGGCGACTATCGAACTGGTGAAAGAGGGCAGGGCCGCCCTGAACAGACTAAAGAGTTCGGGGGGCGTGGAGTAGGTTAAGTTGCTCGGAAATTCCGAATAACTGCCGAATAGTGCAACGGTTACAGCGTCTTGCTAGGGCAGCTATTCCTCTGCCTTCGGTTCGGGGTAAACGCCCCTTGGCAGTTCCCCGTTCTGGTCCGTTATGACGCTGCCTTGGCGGGTTATTATCTCATTGGGCGGGAGTGGGGGCAGGGGTTGCCCGTCAAGCAGACAGATCGGCTCTTTGAACTGTCTCGCTTGGGTGTCCCACACCTCGAATACGAGGTAGACGGTGTTGGGTTCTAGGTCTGTCATAAGCTATTCCTCTGCCTTGGCGCGGAAGATTGCGGCGAAGGACTTCATGATATTAGCGGTTCCTGCGTGCCCTATCATGGGCAGCATTAGCTCAATTTCGTCAGCCGCTTCGATCCACACCTTGCGGCGCTCTTCAGCCAATCGCTGATCTAGGGCTGACTCAAGACCGGCAATGGCCTCATCGGTCGTAACCATCATCCTTCTCCCTGTGGGGGTGAGGGGAGGGGCTGCCAGTGGGTTATGTGCCAAACTGGCTGGTATTCCCCGCGCTGGCCGTTCCACCACATGCCATCTTCATAGCTAGAGATTTGGCCAATCACGGCGGTTTCAGCATAAGGATTTTCGTCTTTTGGCCGCCACCAAAGCAAGAGGCCCTTATTCTTTGGCGCTTCCTCCATATTACTATTCCACATGGCTAGGGTCCTTCCCGGTAATTCCAAAGCCAGTAACATTCACCCCAACCATCTATGGGACGTCCGCGCCGTTCAATCCATTGCAGCCATATGCAGCGATTCACACCTATGCGGACGGGATGCCACGCAAACCAGTTATGCCAGCGCTGTAGGGCCCTATGGCGAACCGCATATACGTGGCCGCAACTGAACCTCATCCTTCCACCTCCTGGCGCGCGTTATTCGGCATTATGGAAAATCGGTTCTCAGTCATTCTCTTTCCGCCTTCCGATTCTACATGTTGATTTGAACGGAATAGGGCCCTAAGGTGAACAAATCACAGGATAATATAATTTCCGTCCGGTTCTGGGCTTTTCTGTAAACGCAACAATCTGTCTCAAAATTCGTCGCGCATAATGTATATTATGGGAAATATTGATTCGATATTGGCAGTCAGGCGCCGGCACCGATGTCAGAACGACAAAGGGCCGCGAAACGCGGCCCTTTCGAAACGTCTTGGGACGGCAGATCAGAGTGCTTTGGCACCTTGGCTGCCGGCCCGCCGGGAGGCTTTACGCTTCCCGGCTATACGGTCCTGCTGTCGACAACTCAGGCGGCGGCAACCGTGCGGTTGTCGTTGACGCCCTGGTCTGCCACGCCAGGCTCCACAGCGGCCTTCTCGGCCACGGCAACGCCCTTGGCGTCGAAGGTCTTCTCCAGGTCGGCGTGCTGCGCGACCACGGTCGCCAGATAGGCTTCGCGACGCGGACGCGGATCGTTGCCACGGGCCACGGTCTCGATGTCGCCGCGCGAAAGGCCGATATCGTCCAGCTCCCGGTCGGTCATCTCGCTCAGGGTCTGGTGGACTTTCCGGTAAGCCATGTACTTGGCGAACTTGGCGGTCAGGACGCGAAGGACGCCGCCGATGGCGTCGATGGTGTTGCTGATGCCCTGGGCCACGGCCTGGGAGCGCATCACTTCGGCCCGCACCAGAGGATCTTTGATGTGATCGAACTGCATCGAGTTCATTGTCTTCTTCCTTATAAAATGCCGTCCGGCTTGGCGGATGGCTTGTTCTCAATGGGAACCCGGCTGCCTTCGCCCGTCTGTTGGCACCGGCCAGTCGCTCCCGACAATCGAAATATGGACCTGTGAGCCATAAATCTGCAGCGTAATTGCTGCACCGCAGCAATGCATGAATGACATGGCATCTTTAAAGAAGGATTAACGCGTTAAAACAGTATGATAAATCGGAGAACTAAGAACTTCATTCAAATGAAATAAAACAGAAACAACGGCTCGGCGGTTAGCCCTCAGGGGCCGGATGGGGGCCGGTTTCAGCGGGCCGCCGTCTTGTAGATATCCTTCACCCGACGGGCCATCAGAAAACCCGGGTCTTCCGGGACCTCAAAACCGAAGTCCCGATAGAGGCTGTGGGCATCCGCCGTGGCCAGCATCCAGCGGCGCAGGCCCTGAAGCGCCGGATGGGCCAAGACACAGGCGACCAACCAGCGCCCCAGCCCCTGCCCCCGCGACGGCTCCAGCACGAAAACATCGCAGAGCCATGCAAAGGTCGCCTTGTCGGTCACCACACGGGCGTAGCCAATCTGCTCCTCCCGGCGGTAGAGCCCGAAGTTCAGCGAGCCTGCGACGGCCCGCTCCAAAGTGTCGCGGGGAATTTCCTGTGACCAATAGGCGGTTCGCAGAAACCCGTGTACGACCGGCAGGCTGAGCCGATCCGGGTCGGTGCTTACCTCATAGCCGTCCTTGCTCCATGTCTCCGGCATGCATTGCTCCTCCTTCAGGGCCAGCTGGCTTCAGAGCCACCTGGACTTCAAGACCACTTCGCGTGGCATTCCTTTTCAGGCGAACCTCCAATGGTGGTGCCTTTGGTGAGCACCCCTCACCCCCCTTACCGCAGCGCGTCCCGGACGAAGAGGAAGATCCGATTCAACCTGAAAGCTTGTCGCCTGATCTTAATTGGCGCTTTCCAGCTTGTCGCACTATAATCGGCGGTAATCGGGGAAAAATCTCGAAATAACAATGCGTTCAGGGATCGACTTTATGTATTCCGGGTTTCGTCTTGGGGCCATGATCGTGGCCTCGTTTGGTTTTTTTACCGCGCTAGCCGCGGCGGTCAGTGCTGAGATTACCGTCTATCAGGCGCCTGAGGCGCCGAAGGTTCAGGCCTTGAAGGAGACGCCGTCTCTGGCGCCGATGGTGAACGCCGGGCAACTGCCGAAGGTCCAGGACCGGCTACCCCAAGTGCCACGGGTATCGGTCAGCGGACCGAAGCTCTCGGTCGGCAAACACGGCGGCGAGCTGCGCATGCTGGTGACCCGCGACAAAGATGTCCGGCTGCTGAACGTTTACGGCTACGCCCGACTGGTCGGCTACAACGAAGCCCTGGAGGTCGAGCCGGACCTTCTCGAGCGATTGGATGTCGAGGACGGCCGCATCTTCACGCTGAAACTGCGCGAAGGACACCGCTGGTCGGATGGACATCCCTTCACGTCAGAGGACTTCCGCTATTTCTGGGAAGACGTGGCGAACAACGAAGCCCTGAATCCGGCCGGTCCATCCCAGGTGCTTCGGGTCGAAGGCGAACTGCCGGAGGTCGAATTCCTTGACGAGACCACCATTCGTTACACCTGGTCCAAGCCCAACCCCTTTTTGATACCGGCCCTGGCCGGTGCGCGGCCGTTGGATCTCTTCGTTCCCGCGCACTATCTGAAGGCGTTTCATCCCGCCCATGGGGTGCAGGCTGAAATCGACAAAGCGGTCAAAGCGGCCGGCGCGCGCAATTGGGCGCAGCTGCATAACCGCATCGGCAACATGTACAAGGCGACCAACCCGGATCTGCCGACGCTGCAGCCCTGGCACAACGGGGTGAAGCCGCCCTCCACCCGCTTTGTGGCGGAGCGGAACCCTTACTACCACCGCATCGACGCCTCGGGTCAGCAACTGCCCTATGCGGATCGTTTTGTGCTGTCCGTCGTCGGCGGCGCCCTGGTGCCGGCAAAGACCTCTGCGGGAGAGGCCGACCTTCAATCCCGTGGCCTGCACTTCTCGGACTACACTTTCCTGAAGGCCGCAGAGAAGCGAAGCGGCTTCGATGTGCGGCTCTGGAAGACGGTGCGCGGTTCGCAATTGGCGCTCTATCCAAACATGAACGTCAACGATCCGGCCTGGCGCAAGTTGAACCGCGATGCCCGCTTTCGAAGGGCCTTGTCTCTCGCGATCAATCGGAGCGAAATCAATCAGGTCATCTATTACGGACTGACGCTGGAGGGGAACAATTCCGTGCTTCCCGACAGTCCGCTTTACAAAGAGGAATACCGCGCTGCCTGGGCTGATTTCGACATCAAAAAAGCCAATGCCCTGTTGGACGAGGTCGGCCTGACCGAGCGCAACGATTCCGGTATCCGCCTGTTGCCCGACGGCCGGCCCGCGGAAATCATTATCGAGACTGCCGGCGAGAACACCGAAGAAGTCGATGTGCTGGAGCTGATCTCGGATTCATGGAAGGCCGTCGGCGTCAGCCTCTTCACCAAGCCGTCGCAACGCGAAGTCCTGCGCAACAGAATCTTTGCCGGCGAAACCATGATGGCGATGTGGTTCGGCTATGAGAACGGCATTCCGACCCCCTACACCAGCCCCGAAGAGTTCGTGCCGATCCACCAGCAGAGCTACCACTGGCCGAAATGGGGCCAGTACGCCGAGACCGCAGGCAAGGCCGGCGAAGCGGTCGATATGGAAAAGCCCGAACGGCTCATGGCGCTTTACGGCGACTGGCTCAATGCGAAGTCCAAGGAGCAAAAGACAGCAGCCTGGGAAGAGATCCTGGAGATCCATGCCGATGAGGTCTACACCATCGGCCTGGTCGCCCATGTCCCACAACCGGTCACGGTCGCCAACAGTCTGCGCAATGTGCCGGAGGAAGGGATTTACAACTGGGACCCGGGCGCCCAGTTCGGCATCTACCGTCCGGAACGCTTCTGGTTCGACCGTTGAGCTTCGACGGAACCGCCGGCCTCAGACTTCGATAACCAAACCGTCGTAGCCCGGCTCAACGCCGGGTGGGCAACGGCTCCGCAGTTCGTCGTAGTCCAGCCGTTCGTTCATGTGGGTCAGAATGGCCCGTTCGGGCTTTACCCGCGCGATCCACTCAAGGGTTTGCGCAACGTGTGAATGAGTCGGATGCGGATCGTCCCGCAGGCAATCGACCACCCAAAGCTTCACCCCCTCAAGCACCGCAAAAGCGGCCTCGTCGAGATCGCTGGCGTCGGTCGAGTAGGCGATATCGCCGCAACGAAACCCAAGGCTGCTGTCCGGTCCGTGTTGCTGCGTGAAAGGTGTCACGGGAATGCTGCCGACGTGAAAATCACCGTCGATGACGTGATCCTCCAACAAGGCCGGATAGAGATTGTCGGCCGCACGGCTGGAGGAGAATGCATAGTCGAAGCGCGTGGTCAGGGCCGCACGGGTCCGGGCATCCATGTAAGCGTCAATGGGCCGGCGCCGGGAATAGACGATGCCGCGCAGTTCGTCCAGGCCGTGACAGTGGTCGGCATGGGCATGGGTGTAGAGCACCGCATCCAGAGCAGTGATGCCGTTGTCGAGAATCTGCTGACGCAGATCAGGCGAGGTATCGATGAGGATACGGTCGCGGGCGCCATCGGGCCCCTCTTCGCCTTCGATCAGCACCGACACCCGCGAGCGGCGGTTCTTTGGATTGTCGGGTTTTGCAACACCCCAGGTGCCCCCGGCTTCGCGTCCGGCGACCGGAACCCCACCGGAACCACCACAGCCCAAAACGGTCAGCTTCATCCCCCCGGCCTCAACGCGGTTGGGCACGTGTGAAAAGGCGGAAGAAGTTTTCGGTGGTCATCGCAGCGAAATCGTCTTCCGGCAAACCGCGAAGCGCTGCCAGGGCCGCCGCGGTATAGGCGACATTGGCCGGCTCATTGGTCTTGCCACGCTTGGGCACCGGCGCCAGATAAGGCGAGTCGGTTTCGACCAACAGACGGTCCAGCGGCACCTCGGCCACCGTATCGCGCAGGGCCTGGGCGGACTTGAAGGTCACGATCCCGGCCAGCGATATGTAGAAGCCGATCTCCAGGGCCGCGCGGGCCAGTTCAGGCCCGGCCGTAAAGCAGTGGATCACACCGGGAAACGGGCCCTTGGCGTATTCTTCCTGCAGGATCGCCACGGTATCGTCGTCGGCATCGCGGGCATGTACGATCAGGGGCAGCCGGCTCTCGCGGCTGGCGGAAATGTGGGCACGAAAACTCACCTGCTGCGCCTCACGCGGCGAATGCTCATAGTAGTAGTCGAGGCCGGTCTCGCCGATCCCCACCACCTTGTCATGAGCCGCAAGGCTCAGCAGTCGTTCTGCGTTCTCCTGACCTTCGGTGCCTGCTTCGTGGGGGTGAACGCCGACGGAGCAGAACACCGAGGGAAAGCGCTCGGCGATGGACCGGATCTCGTCGAACTCGCTGATCTTGGTGCAGATGGTGACGAGGGTCGAAACCCCCGCGGCCTCGGCCCGCTCGACCACCGGCGCCAGATCGCCATCCTTTGCCAGATAGTCGAGATGGCAGTGGGAGTCCACGAGCCCCTGCCCCGTCCCCTCGCCTGCTGACTGAAACCCGGAAACCGCCATGATTCAGGCCTCTTCCTCGACAAAACGGGGGAAAATTGGTTCCGGTTTCGGCAGCGGCGCCCCGGGTTTGAGCTGACGCTCCAGGCAGGCGAAGTCGCGCTCCGACGGATCGATGCTCAACTGGTCGAGCATTGTCGCCATCGCGTCCGGCATCACCGGCTGAGTGATGATGGCCAGTTGCCGGATCGATTCCGCCAGCACGTAGAGCACCGTCGCCATGCGCGCCGGATCGGTCTTCTTCAGGGTCCAGGGCGCCGCATGGTCGATGTAACTGTTGGCGGCGGAAACCACCTTCCAGATTTTGGTCAGCGCCTGGTGAAACTGCTGACGGTCCATGTCGGCACGCACGTCCTGAAGCAATAGCGCCGTCGCCCTCAATAGGTCTTCGTCCTCGGGTTCAAAAGCCTGCGGCTGAGGCACCTTGGCATCGCAGTTCTTGGCGATCATGGACAGCACACGCTGAGCCAGGTTTCCGAACTGGTTGGCCAGATCGTAGTTCATCCGCCCAATGATGGCCTTGTTGGAGAAGTCGCCATCGTTACCAAAGGGCACCTCACGCAGCAGGAAGTAGCGCACTTGGTCGAGGCCGTAACGCTCTACGAGGTCCGCGGGTGCAATCACATTGCCGACCGTCTTTGAGATCTTCTCGCCCTCGTTGGTCCACCAGCCGTGGGCAAAGACACGCTTCGGTGTTGGAACCCCGGCGGCCATCAGAAACGCCGGCCAGTAGACCGCGTGAAAGCGCAAGATGTCCTTGCCGACCATGTGCACATCGGCGGGCCAGAAGGTCTTGAAGTTCTCCGCATCGGTATCGGGATAACCAACGGCGGTGATGTAATTGGTCAGGGCGTCGATCCAGACGTACATGATATGCCCGGGGGCATCGGGCACCGGGACGCCCCAGCCGAAGGTGGTGCGGCTGATGGAAAGATCCTTCAAGCCGCCCTTCACAAAGCTCATTACCTCGTTGCGTCGCCCAGCCGGCAGAACGAAATCCGGTTGCTCTTCGTAGAGCTTCAGCAAACGGTCGCCCCAGGCCGAGAGTCGAAAGAAGTAAGATTCCTCTTCGACCCATTCGCACTCAGCGCCGGAGGGTGCGATCTTTCTGCCGTCAGGGCCGTCTTCGAGTTCGCTTTCGGCGTAGTAGGCTTCGTCGCGCACGGCATACCAACCGGCATAGCTGCCCAGATAGATATCACCCGCCTCGACCAGCTTCCGCCAGAGTTCCTGGCAAGAGCGCTTGTGCCGTTCTTCGGTCGTACGGATGAAGTCATCGTTGGAGAAGTTCATCAGCTTGGAAAGATCGCGGAAGTTCTGCGATACGCGATCAGTGAAGCTCTGCGGGTCGATGCCGGCCTTCTCGGCTGACTGTTCGACCTTCTGGCCGTGTTCATCGGTCCCGGTCAGGAAGTGAACGCGATAGCCGTCGAGCCGCTTGAAGCGGGCCAGCACGTCACAGGCGAGCGTCGTATAGGCGTGCCCGATATGCGGTACATCGTTCACATAGTAGATCGGGGTCGTAACGTAGTACGCCGGCTTTCCTGCCGTCATCGCGGATCTCCATCGGGGTCGACCGGCCAGCCAGACGACCGGCCAAACCTCTCCGCACTAGGCCGCAACGGTCTCCAGATCCAAAAAGGCGGTCAAAACCACCTGTTTCCGGTCAAGATTGGCTGCTTCGGTCCTGGCGAAAAGGCGGCTGATCTTCTCCCACAGGCCAAGCCATTGCGCAAGGGGGCGCCCGGCCAGCAGGCGCGCCGCCAGGGCTGCCTCGCCGGGCACCACTTCCGCCAGTTGACCGCCTGTCGACCCGGCGCGGATCAAGCGTCCCAGCCACCAGATGAAAAGTTCCATACCGGTCTGGAAGGCTGCGGGGTTCTTGCCCTGCCCCCACTTGTCGGCCAGGGCATGGAGGGCCTTGATATCCAGCCGCGGCAAGGTGGCGATGAGGGCGATCAGATCCTCGTAGAGACCCAGGCCGCCATGGCGGGCCAGAGACAGGGCCCGCCCGATGCTGCCGTCCGACAGGCGCGCGAGAGCCGCTGCCTCTTCAGGGCTGAGGGACGGCTGGTGCTCGCGCAGCAGATCGACGATCACGTCCTGCGGCAGAGGCGCCAGCGCAAGCTGGCAGCAGCGCGAGCGAATGGTCGGTAACAGAGCACCGGGCGCATGGCTGACAAGCAGAATGATGCAGCGCGGCGGCGGCTCCTCCAGGATCTTCAGCAACGCATTGGCGGCATTGCGGTTGGTCTCGTCAATTGAGTCGACAATGGCCACTCGCCACCCGCCCTCTCCCGCGGTCATGCGCGCAAAGGCAAGCAGGCGGCGAACATCCTCAACAGGAATGATGCTGCGCATTTTCCCCTTGTCGTCCGCCCGGCGTTCCAGTGTCAGAAGGTCGCTATGGCCCGATGCCGCGACACGCCGGAAAACAGGATCTTCCGGATCGACCTGCAGCCCTGCGGGGGCATCGCCGAAAAGGCCGACTTCCCGGTTTGCTTCGGTCAGCAGATAGCGGGCGAAGCGATAGGCCAATGTCGCCTTACCGACGCCGCGCGGCCCCGACAGCAGCCAGGCATGGGGCAGACGGCCGGACTCCGCCGCCTGCAGCAGGGTCGACTCTGCCGCCTCCTGCCCCCGCAACTCGGCGGTCAGGCGCGGATGCGGCCAGCTTTCCTCCATCTCACTCATAACAAAAATGCGCCGAAGCGTTCGACGACGGCCTGCTGGATCTTCTCCGAAACAACCTCCGCCGTGCCCGAGGCATCGACCAGCAGGCAGCGTTCCGGCTCGCGCGCCGCAATCTCGTGAAAACCTTCGCGCAGCCGCTCATGAAAGGCGATCTCCATGGACTCATAACGATCCTCAGCCTCGGTCGCGCCTCCGTTACGCGCCCTCGCTCTATCGAGCCCTTCTTCGACAGGCAGATCCAGCATCAACGTCAGATCGGGTTTCAGACCGCCCAGTACGAGCCTGGCCAGGGTCTCCACCGGCGGCCGGCCGAGCTGGTGGCCGAAACCCTGATAGGCCATCGTGGAATCGGCAAAGCGGTCACAAACCACCCAGGCGCCGCGCGCCAGCGCCGGCTCGATCGTTGCCACAACGTGGTCGCGCCGCGCCGCAAAATGCAGCAGGGTTTCGGTCATGGCATCCCAACGTCCCGCCGCCCCTGTGACCAGCAAATTACGAATTTGCTCGGCGCCCGGGCTGCCGCCGGGCTCGCGCGTTTCGATCACGCCGACACCTTTTTGCGACAGCCAGTCAGCCAGCTTTTTCTGCTGGGTCGACTTGCCCGCACCCTCCCCGCCTTCCAGGGTGATAAAGCGGCCCCGCGGGGTGCCGGCTGCTTTGGCCGGGTCGCTCAAGGTGTTCCAAGCAGAAGGAATTTGATGCTGGCGCCGATACGCCCGAAGGGGCCCAACTGCTCGACATCCTGCCCCGCCATCAGCGGCACTTCTATCGGCACACCCTCCGGCCAGGAAACGCGCAACCGCGCAATCTCCAGGCCTGACGGCACCGGGGCTGGGATCGGGCTGTCATAGACCACGGAAACCTTCATGCCGTTGCGCACGCTGCGCGGCAGCGTGACGATCAGATCCTCGGCCACCACCAGCGGCACCGTCTTTTCAGCGCCGAGCCAGACCGGCGCCTCGTCGACCGTCTCGCCGGCCTCGAAGAGGGCGTAGTTGCCGAATTCCCGGAAGCCCCAGGACATCAGGCGTTCCGATTCAGCCGAACGCTCCTTTTGACTCCCCAGGCCGTTGACCACCAGAACCAGGCGCCTGCCGTTCTGGAATGCCGAGGCGGTCAAGCCGTAGCCGGCCTCCTCAGTGTGCCCGGTCTTCAAACCGTCTGAGCCGATATTCTTATAAAGCAAGGGGTTGCGGTTGCCCTGGCGGATGTCGGACCAGACAAATTCCTTTTCCGAGTAGTAGTGATAGTACTCAGGATGGTCCGTGATGATGCGCTTGGCGAGGGTCGCCAGATCGCGTGCCGTCATGCGCTGATTGGGATCGGGCCATCCCGTGGCATTGGCAAAGGTGCTGTTGGTCATGCCGATCTCGCGCGCCTTGGCGGTCATCTGTTCGGCAAAGGCCTCTTCGCTGCCGGCCAGTGCCTCCGCCAAAACGATGCAGGCATCGTTGCCGGACTGAACAATGACGCCCCGCAAGAGGTCTTCGACACGGATCTGATCGCCGACCTCAACGAACATCTTCGAGCCCCCCATCCGCCAGGCTTTTTCGCTGACCGGCAGTTTGTCGTCGAGGGACAGGCTGCCGTCTTTCAGGCGCTCAAAAACCATGAAGGCGGTCATGATCTTGCTCATCGAAGCCGGCGGCATCGACACCTCGGAATTTTTGTCGAGCAGGACCGCGCCTGTTCCCGCGTCAATCAGGAAAGCCTCGCGAGCCTGGGTCTCGAGCGCCTCCGCCGTGTCGCTGAGAAGCGCGAGAAAGCCCAAGGCCGATGCCGAAGCGAGGACCAAAATCAGTGAACGGATGCATTTCATAGTGCGGCTACCTCCGGGGTGCCTGGCGCTGAGAGTTGCCACCTGGCGAAAACACCTAGTCAATCGACGATAACTTTTGCATTGGTGATGCCGTTATAGAGCAGCAGATCCAGCGTCTTGTCTGCTTCTTTGACATTGGCCATCGGTCCGACGCGCACACGGAAAAACCGGGTATCCCCTACCACGGCGCGGGCAATCTGAACATTTCCAAGGCCTGAAAGGCGCGCCCGCATGCGCTCAGCATTGGCGATCTGGGTAAAGGCCCCCGCTTGAACGTACAATCGTGTGCGACGCACCGCTTGCTGCATCACTACCGGTTCGGGATTTGAAAGGATCTGTGCTGCCCTGGCATCGTTCAACTGGCTCTGCGCAGCAGCGGTTTGAACAGGCTGGCCGGCCGGTGCCGCAGGCGCCGCCTGCCCCACCGGTGGAAGCTGTTGAACGGCCACGGTCTCCACCGGAACAGCCGGCGGCGCGTCAGCACCCGGACCCAGACCCTTGGCCGCATTGACGAGCTGGCGGCTCTCGGGTTCCAGAATCTGCACCCGCACCTTTGCCGTGCCCTGCCTGACGAAACCCAACAGCTCGGCGCCGCGTTTGGAGAGGTCGATGATACGGCCATGGGCAAAGGGGCCGCGATCATTGATCCGCACACGAATCGACCGGCCGTTTTCCAGGTTCGTCACCTGCACCAGTGTGGGCATCGGAAGGGTGCGATGGGCAGCGGTAAGGTCTTCCTGGTTGTAAATCTCACCATTGGCCGTCCGTTTGCCGTGAAAGCCGGGCCCGTACCACGAAGCGACGCCTGTCTCGTCATAGCTGTAGTCTACCCGCGGATAGTACCAGATGCTCTTGATCTGATAGGGCTTGCCAACCTTGAAGGTTCCGCTGGTCGCCGGTGTCGAGTCGGTCGGTGTCTTCAGGCGCTTGGCGTTGTGCACGGCCAGCTCGGTTTCCGCACAGCCCGCCAGGATGCCCAACAGGCACAGTAAAAGCGCACCGGATCTCAGTGAACTGGCCACCATCTTGTGTTCTCGCAAGCGATCCCCACTAACTCTTGTAGTCTAAGCTGCTTTCCAATTCACAGCAATCATGCTGCGCCGCCTCACCGGAACGGCAAAGGCTACTGCGCCCTCAGCTTTTCAATCAATTCAAGCGTCGGATATCCGTCGGCAGGCTCACCGATCGAGCGCTGGTAAGCGCTCAGGGCTGCGCGGGTCTGGCGTCCGACCAGCCCGTCCGGCTCACCCGCGTCAAAGCCCTTCGCATTCAACAAGGCCTGCATCTCTTCGATCGCTTGCAGGCTGATCGGCTGTTCGTCAGGCAAGGATGCCAGGGCCGCCCCACCGGCGATCCGGTCCGCCAGGTGGCCGACGGCCAGCGCGTAGAGAATCGAGCGATTCCAGATGAGGATGGTCCGGTAGTTCTTATAGGCCAGGAAAGCCGGGCCGCGATGCCCCGAGGGTAATATGATCGAGGCTTCCAGATCCGCCGTTGGAAGCCGGCCGCCGTCGTTCTTTCTGATGCCGTAGGTCTCGGACCATTCGCGAAGCGGTTTGGCAATCCCCAGGCTGGCCTGACTGTGATCGAACTGCGGGGGAAGCTTTACTTCGCGTCCCCAGGTCTCATCGCCGCGCCAGCCTTCCTGCGACAGATAGTTTGCGGCCGATGCGAAGATGTCGGGCAGGCTGTTCCAGATGTCGCGCTTGCCGTCGCCATCGAAGTCGACGGCAAAGTTCACAAAGGTCGAGGGGATGAACTGAAGCTGTCCCATAGCACCGGCCCAGGAGCCGCTCATCCGCTCAACGCTGATGTGCCCCTCGTCCAAAATCTGCAGAGCATTCAGCAATTCGCTGCGGAAAAAGGCGCTGCGCCGGGAATCCTGTGCCAGGGTCGCCAGGGCGCCGATGACCGGGAAGCCACCGGTGTACTCTCCGAAATTGCTTTCCAGTCCCCAGAAGGAGACCAGGAAACGCGGCTGCACCCCGTACTTCGCTTCCACGCGCTCCAAAAGAACGCGGTGCTCCTCGAGCAGGCGGCGTGCCCGCTCTACCCGGGTATCCGTGACGCTGTTACGCAGATAGCGCGTAAAGGTCAGGGTAAACTCTCGTTGGCTGCGGTCTTTCTCCAGAACTCTGGCGATCGGGGTGACGCCGGCCAAGGCGCTCTCTACGGTTTCGGCACGGATGCCCTTGCTGATCGCTTCCTGCTTCAGCGCGCCCAACCAACGATCAAACTCTACGTCGCTGTGTTGTGCAGACAATGGCGCGGCACTGCCCAGGGTGGCGGCGAGCCCGAGAGCAAAAGCGCCGATGCATGATCTCAGACTTGGCATGAAAGTCGTCACCTCACGGAGTGTTGCCGTTCATCAGCCGGCACATTCGTGAGAGAGCGGCCCGCCTGCCGTCCCTTGTGCCACAAGCCCAAGAGTCTTGGCAATCCGCGCTTCCGGCCATCGAGAGACTGGGCGCCGCACTACGGTCCCTCGGTTACCTCAAAAGTGACGCTGTCGCCGGCGAGCAGAAAAATCACCGCGCCGTCGGCTGCCTTGTAGGTCCACTTTTCTATCGGCCCGATCTTGGAAACCTCGCTCGGCTCGCCCAGCGCCGATTCGAGATCAGCCCGCGTCGAAGCGCCCTCGGCTTTCTTAATGATGTCGGCCTTGCTCGGCGCAAAGCAGCCGGCAAGCAAAAGCAGCAACACGAAAGCAATTTTGGTGGCAAAAAACCGCATGAGATCTCTATACCTTAATAAAAAGAACAACTCTATCTAACGGTGCCGGATAGCCCGGGCAAGGGCGGCACATGGGGCTTTCCCAATACGCGAACGAAAAGAACCTCTGTTCGCCTTTCAGATTCAGCCCGATTCCCCGGCAGATAAGAAAAAGCCCCGCCGGGGAGGCGGGGCTTTTGAGAGGTCGATGCAATCAATTTCAGGAGACGGTCGATGAACCGTGAACGCAGTATGCAGCCGAGATGGTAAACAAATGGTTAACAGCTTAATGATTCATGAAGGGCGCTTCTATTTTGTCCGGTGATAGACGCGGCAATCAGTCGTGCCCTGCCCGCGAAACAGATAAATTACTTGGTTTTCCGCCACTTTTGCCCGGTCGACAAGGCTGCCGTGACCGCCAACGGCCGCCCCGTAGGTCCGGCCATCCACGACACCGATAAAGAAGTTCTGGCGCTTCTGGCGGAACTGGCGCTTGCGGCAGGCCTTTGAGAGGTCGGAATTAAGAATCCATTGCTCCAGCAGGCGGCCCTCGTCGCGCACCAGAATGCGCGAACCAGCCCTCACCTGCTTGGTTTTGCGCGCAAAACCGGCCTTGTTGGCCGAGCCGCCGGCATTGTGTTGGCTGTAATGGCCGGGCTGGGTGACGAATAGGTCACCGGCCCCCGCCGGACCGGCGTTGGTGATGACGAGCCACGTCACTGTAAAGGCAAATAGGCCTTTTAATATCAGATGCTTGATCATGGTTACCTACCAAACCGCAGCAAGCGCTGGCTCTTCCTGAGCAAGATCAGCCTAGCAGGGCGACCCTAGATCCGCGTTAAGGGCTGTGACTAACAAATGATTAACGCAGCGGGTTGAAACCCCTTGGTCAAGGGTCACGTATCACTTCTTATTAGAGGGCTCGTTAAAACCTGAGCGGTGGCTCACCCGTGGGACGGTCAGTCATTCAGCCCCGCTCTTGCCCATAGGAGATGGACATCGCCGCCTTGGACTTTCAGCTCGCCCGCGATACGCGTGCCGAGAATGCACCCGCAACAGGCAAAGCCGTCGCGCTGACGGCCCTCGCGACCGCGGTTCCCCCTCACATCCTGCGCCAGGCAGACGTGGTGACCAGGGTAAGGTCCCTCTTCGCCGGACGTCAGATCAACATCGATCGGCTTCTGCCGGCCTTCGCCAACGCCGGCGTGGAGACGCGGCGGTCTTGCGTACCGATCGAATGGTATCTCGAACCCAGCGACTGGAAGACACGCAATCAGCTGTTCATCGACAACGCATTGGATCTTTTCGAGGATGCGACCCTGCGCTGCCTTGACCAGGCCGGGTTGCCGCTTGAGGCCGTCGATGCCATCGTGACGGTTTCGACCACCGGGATCGCCGTCCCCAGCCTGGATGCGCGGCTGATGGATCGCCTTGCTTTCCGGCGCGATGTAAACCGCCTGCCGGTCTTTGGCCTCGGCTGCGTTGGCGGCGTTATCGGCTTGTCGCGGGCCGCGGCTCTGGCCAAGAGCCGCCCGGGCACGCGCGTCCTCTGTCTGGTGGCGGAACTTTGCGCTCTCACCTTCCGGGCCAACGACCGCTCCAAGAGCAACGTCATCGCCACGGCTCTGTTCGGCGACGGGGCGGCTGCATTGCTGCTGGAGTCACCTGCCAACCCGGCGAAGCCAGGCGGTAGTATTCCGACGGCCTCAAACGCCCTGCCTGTCCTGCAGCTGACGGCATCCGGTGAATACACCTGGCCGGCGTCGCTGGACGTCATGGGCTGGGATGTGGAGAACGACGGGCTCGGCGTGGTTTTCTCGCGCGATATTCCGGCCTTGGTTCTCGATCGCCTTGGGCCCGTCCTGGACAGCTTCCTGGCGGATCAGGGATTAAGCCGCTCGGATATCGACGGTTACGTCTGCCATCCCGGCGGCGCCAAGGTTATCTCGGCACTTGAGGCCGTCTTCGGTCTTGAGGACGGCAACCTGACGGAGGCACGCGGTGTCCTCCGAGACTTCGGCAATATGTCGGCGGTGACCGTGCTTTTCGTACTGGAGCGCATGCGCGCCGCGGGCATGAAGGGACGCTACGTGATGACCGCCCTGGGCCCGGGCTTCACTGCCGGCTTCCAGATTCTGGAGGCCTGAAAGCGATGAGCATTCTGTGGGCCGTGCTGATACTGGTCGCCGTGCAGCGCCTGGCGGAGCTTGTCTATGCCCGGCACAATACGCGCCAACTGCTGGCCGAAGGCGGCCGCGAGGTTGGTGCCGGGCATTACCCCCTGCTCGTCGGCCTTCACAGCCTCTGGCTGTTGGCCATACTTCTCTTCGTAGCGCCGGAAACCCAGCCGCAGTGGTTCCTTCTGGGCGCCTTTTTGATCCTGCAGCTATTGCGCGTCTGGGTGCTGGCAACACTGGGCCGCTACTGGACGACGCGGATCATCACGCTGCCGACAGCGCCCCTGGTGCGCAAGGGTCCCTACCGCTTTGTGCGACACCCGAACTATCTGATCGTCGCAGGCGAGATCCTGGTCCTGCCCCTCGCCTTCGGCGCCTGGGAGATCGCACTGATCTTCTCTCTGGCCAATGCGGCCATTCTGGCAATCCGGATCCGTTGCGAGGAAAACGCGATAGCACCACGCCGCAGCGCGACGCTTAGATCTCCATAACGACCCGGCCGTTGATTTTTCCCTGCTCCATGCGTGAGAAGATGGCGTTCACGTTATCCAGGCTGTCAGTAGAGAAGTGCGATGCGACCTTACCTTCGGCGGCAAACTGCAACGCCTCGGCAAGGTCGTTGCGGGTGCCGACGATGGAGCCGCGAATGGTCTTGCGCATCAGAACGACCTCGAAGATCGGCAACTCGAAGCCGCCGGGCGGCAGGCCGATCAGGCTCATCGTTCCGCCACGGCCCAGCATGCCCAAAGCCTGAGGAAAAGACTCGCGCGACACGGCCGTCACCAGCACGCCTTCGACACCGCCTCCCTTTGCGACCTCTGCAGCAACATCCATTTCAGCCGCGTTGAAGACCTGGTCGGCACCTGAGTCGGAGGCCAGCTTCAGTTTATCTTCGGCGATATCAACGGCGATGACGTGAAAGCCCATGGCCTTGGCGTACTGCACCGCGAGATGGCCAAGACCGCCGATCCCGACCACGGCTACGGTTTGCCCCGGTTTGGCTTCCGTCTCCTTCAGGCCCTTGTAGACCGTGACGCCGGCACAGAGGATCGGGGCGCTGGGTGCAAATTCGAGCCGGTCCGGAAGGTGGCCGACGTAGTTCGGGTCGGCGAGCACGTATTCGGCGAATCCGCCGTTGACGCTGTAGCCGGTGTTGGACTGCTCCCCGCAGAGCGTTTCCCAACCGCCGACGCAGTGGCGGCAGTGGCCGCATGCGGTATGAAGCCAGGGGACGCCCACGCGGTCGCCTTCCTTGACCGCGGTCACGCCCTTGCCGACCTCAGCCACCACCCCAACCCCTTCGTGTCCGGGGATAAAGGGCGGCGATGGTTTCACCGGCCAGTCTCCCTGGGCGGCGTGCAGGTCGGTATGACAGACCCCGCTCGCTTCGATTTTTACGACAATCTTGCCATCGCGCACCACGGGCCTGTCGACATCGCGGATGTCGAGCGGCTTTCCGAACTCGGTGACGACGGCGGCCTTCATTGTGCTTGGCATCAATGTCTTCCTCTCGTCGAATTCCGTGCGCCCGCCCAGCCCGTTTGCACATACCCAAGATCTAACATGGCTATGGGTCAGGGCTATGAACAGTGACATTCATTCGGCAAAACCAATCAAAGCAGGGATGCCAAACTATCGCTGTTTCGATTCCTGCGCCGGGTTCGATAGGCTTCGCGGCCGGACAAGATGCCAATAAGCTTCGCCCAAAAGGCCGCGCGGCAGGAAAATGACACAAAGGACGAAAAGAAGCCCGAGGCCGAGCAGCCAGCCATCGCCGAAAAGATCGGCCAGGAAGCTCTCGGCCAGACGCACGACGATGGCGCCGAGGAAGGCGGTCAACAGCCCGTGACGGCCGCCCAGCGCCACCCAGATCAACACCTCGGTAGAGAGGCCGAAGCCGATGAGCGGCGGCGAAACGAAACCGAACTGGGTGACGAAAAGCGCCCCAGCGAAGCCCGCGACGGCGGCTGAAAGCGTGAAGACCCACAGCTTCACCGCCCGCGTGTTGTGCCCCAGGAAAGCAGTGCGGGTTTCGTCGTCGCCGACAGCGCGAAGCAATACGCCGCGGCGTGAGCGCACCAAGACCTCCAAGCCGGCGTAAACCAGGATCGCCGCAACGAGGGTCAGATAGTAGAGCGGCAGGGGATCGAAGATCTCGACCTCCGCGCCCAGAATACCGAGATTCAAGGGCGGCACCGACATCAAGCCGTTCATCCCGCCGGCATAGGACCAGCGTGACATCAGGCGCTCGGCGATGACGGCCACCGCCAGCATCACGATGGCCAGTTGCGCGCCCTGCAGCCCCCGGCCGAAAAACAGGAAGCGCCCAAGCAGATTGGCGAAGGCCGCCGGCAGGACAAGGGCCAGAGCGATGCCCAGGTAACTGCTGGTCCAGCCCTCCATGCCCGGCAGCAGCCCGAGGGTGGAGAGGCTCATGGCATAGGCACCGAGCCCGAAGAAGACGGCGTGGCCGAAACTCATCAGCCCGCATTGTCCCCAGATCAACGCCAGGCTCATGGCGAAGATTCCGTAGGTCAGGTACTGCGCGATCTGGGTGACCTCCCACTCCCCCAGGACCAGCGGCAGGGCAAGGAAGGCGCCCCAGACAAGCCCGTCGATCCGGATACGGCGGTCGGCGAGAATGCGGTCCGGGAGCCTCATCGCGATCCGCCGCGGCCAAGCAGTCCGCTGGGAAAGATCCGGATCGCGATGACGGCCATGGCAAAGACTACGACCTGGGCCATGACCGGCGACCAGAGCCCGGCCGTCACGCTGTCGGTCGCCCCGATCAAGCCGGCGCCCAGAACCGGCCCTGCAAGATGCCCGGCGCCACCGACCAGAATGGCCAGAAATGCCGGAATCAGAAAGCCGAGGCCCATCTGTGGATCGACAGACATGATCGGGGCCATGACCGCCCCGGCCAGGCCCGCCAGCGCCGCCCCATAGGCAAAGGTCATGCGGTCGAAAGCGCGTGTCGGGATGCCAAGACAGGCCGCCATGGAGCGGTTGGCGATCACCGCCCGCGCCGCCAGGCCGAAGCGCGTTCGGAAAAAAAGATAGAAGGTCGCCGCCACCACCAGCAGCGCCACCGCCATGATGAACAGGCGATAGGCCGGATAGCTGGCGCCGAAGATCTCCACCTGGGCGGTGATCGGGGCCGCGGTGGACTGCGCGCCCGGCCCGAAGACCAGCACCACCGCCTGCTTGATGGCGATGGAGAGGCCCCAGGTGGCGAGAATTGTATCGAGAAAGCGGTGATAGATGTGGCGGATCACCAGCTCTTCCATCAGCAGGCCGACCATACCGACAAAGACGGTCGCCGCGAGCAATCCCAGCCAATAGGGCAAGCCCGCCTGCTGCAGGACAACCAGGGTATAGGCGCCCAGAAGGAAGAGTTCACCGTGGGCCATATTGATGACCCGCATCAGGCCGAAGACGATCACCAGGCCCATGGCGACCAGGACAATCACCAGAACATAGTTGGTAGCGTCCAGTAAAAGCAGCAGTGCCTGATCCATACCCGCTCCCTAGATCGCCAGGTACCGGTGGATCAGGCTGTCATCGGCACGCAGTGCCGCGGAACTGGTTTCCGCAACCAGGATGCCGTTCTCGATGAACAGGCAGCGCTCGGCGATGGCAAGGGCAAGCGCGACATTCTGCTCCACGGTGATCAGGGTCAGCCCCTGCTCTTCCACCTCGCGGCGCATGGCGCGGCCGACTTCGGTCACGATGGAGGGCTGCAGGCCGTCAGAGGGTTCGTCGAGCAGCAGCATCTTCGGCTGTCCCGCCAAAGCGCGGCCGATGGCGAGCTGTTGTTGCTGGCCACCGGAAAGCGTGCCGCCCTTCTGTTTCAAGCGTTCGGCCAGAATCGGGAATCGCTGAAAGATCTCTTGCGGAATCCCCGCCCCCAGACCACGGCGTCCCATGGCCCCGAGCTGCAGGTTCTCCGCAACCGTCAGGTCCGGGAAAATCTCGCGGCCTTGGGGCACAAAGGCCAGGCCGGCCTTGGCAATGGCTTCGGTCTTGGTGCCGTCGATCCGCCGGTCGTCGAACCACAGCTTGCCGGCCTTTGCCGGCAGCAGGCCCATGATCGCGCGCAGCAGGGTGGTCTTGCCCATGCCGTTGCGGCCAAGCAGCGCCACGCTCTCGCCTGCCGCTATCTGCAAATCGAGGCCGCGTAACACCTGGCTGCCACCGTAACCGCAAACCAGACCGTCGATCCGCAGCATGATCAGGCCTGCCCCAGGTAGGCTTCTTTCACCAGGGGATCGTCCTGCAACTCTGCAAAGCTTCCCTGGCGCAGGATCCGACCCTGCAGCATCAGGGCGACGGCACAGTCAAGCTCGCGCACGAAACCCATGTCATGTTCGATGACGATGAAGGCGCAGCCGTAGCGCTGATGAAGGTCTTTGATGAGCGCCACTGTCGCCGCCGTTTCTGCGGCGGTCATGCCGTTGGTCGGCTCGTCGAGGAGCAGTAAACGCGGCTGACCCGCCAGCACCATGACGATTTCCAACCATTGCTTTTCACCATGGGCCAACACCCCTGCCTGAACCTCCGCGCGGTCCGACAGACGTGCGAGACCAAGCAGCTCGGCCAGGTCGGTCACCACGACATCCGGCCGCCCGCCAGCCGCCAACAGCAGATTCTCCCGCACCGTGAGATCCGGATAAATTCCAGGCACCTGGAACTTGCGCAGAATGCCGAGCCGGGCGATCTGGTAAGGCTCCAGTCCCCGCAGGCTCTCGCCATCGAATTGCAGCTTGCCGTTGTCAGCGGCAACGGCCCCGGAAATGAGATTGAAAAACGTCGTCTTGCCGCAGCCGTTGGGCCCGATCAGGCAGAGCATCTCTCCGGCTTCGAGAGACAGGTTCAACCCGTCCGCCGCCCTGACGCCGCCGAAATCTTTTTCGAGACCGGCGACTTCCAGGAGTGCGCTCACGCTTTACTCATAATGCTGGCTCAGGTGTCCATGGTGACTTTGCCGACGATCTCGGCACCGCGCGAGGCCATGAAGTAGAGCCCCATGTGATGGGACAGGTCCTGCGGATGCGCCGCCGTCCCGGGAAGCCCCAGACTCTCGGCCACCGAAAGCGGCAGGTCATAGGTTGAGCAGCCGTCGGCATAGACCGAGATGTCCTTCAGGCTCGGCATAAGGTCGTGATTACGCGCCGACAGCAGCGTCAGGACGAAATCCATCACGCAGATATCGGTGCAGATACCGACCACCAGCAGACGCTGCAGGTCACCCGCATTCACCCAGTCGACCACCGCGTTGCTGCCGTCCGGCCGGATCGCGCCGACGAAGCCGTTGATGCAGTCCTTGCGCACCAGGGTGGTGTTGGCATCCTGCTCCAGCCAGGCCAGTTCCGGCACCAGTTCTTCCTCGCCCGTGCCCGCTTCGCAATGCGGCGGATAAGGCGGCTCGGCCTTGCCCGGCACGTGAGTGTCCAGAAAGGCCAGGATTTTCCAGTCCTTCGCGGTGAAGGCCCTGGCCAGCCGGTCGGTTTCCGCCACCATGGTGCTGACCTGCGCGTTGGGGGCCGGCGGCGCCAGGTTGCCCGCCCCCACGGTCGCAAAGCCATTCACCTCATCGACAATGACCAGGCCGACTTTCTCCCGGCCCAACACAAGATCGACAGGCACAACCGGCATCGCGGCGGCGATCTCCCGGGTCAGATGGGGCAGGTCGATGCTATCCGGCATGGTCTCCCTCCTCGCTACTGGGACGCCGTCAGATTAGCTGCAGCCGGCTTCCGGTGCCAGACGCCCGAGATCCTGGACGGTCTTCAGCCCGTCGCCTTCGGTCTTTGCCAGGAACATCGGCAGGGTGACGTGGTGATCGGCGGCGCCGATGGTCACCGGACCCGCCGGCGATGCCACGATCAGGCCTTCCAGCCCGTCGACGACCGCCTCGCGGCTGACCGTGCCCTGGCGCACCAGGGCATCGCGCAGGGCGTTGATGGCGTTGTAGTGGGTCATCACATAGTGCGAAATCGGCACGCTGTCCCCAGCCGAAGCGCGAATGCGGGCAACGAAGTCCTTCACCCCCGGGCTTTCGTTGGAGGCGACGAAGGGTACCGTCACCCACATGTTCTGCCCCCCGCCCGGGCCGAAAGCGCCGAGGTAGGTTTCGGCAAAGCCGAGGAAACCCACGGTTACCTTCTCGAACAGCCCGAAGGCTTCGGCCTGCTTGATAAAGGTGATCCCGTCGCCGCCCGGCAGTGCGAACAACAGTGTCTTGGCGCCGCTGTCGGCAATCCGGCGGATGACCGGCGCGAACTCCTTCACGCCCCAGGGGGTGAACTCCACACCGGCGACCGAGCCGCCCTGCCCTTCGACAAGGGTTCTGGCGGCATCGAACATCTTCTGCGGCCAGACGTAGTCGGCGCCGAACATGTAGGTGCTGCCGCCGACATTCTCCTGAAGGTAGGGCAGCAGTTTTGCCAGTTCCTGGTTCGGCACGGTGTTGAAGGAGAAGAGATAGCGGTCGCAGGCTCCGCCCTCGTAGTTGGTGGCATAGAGCAACGGCGTTTTCAGCCGCTTGACCGTCGCCGTCATGGCATCGCGGGCATTGGAGGTGATCGGCCCTGTCAGGGCCACCACGCCGTCGCCGCGGATCAGCTTGGTCGTCTTCTCCACCGAGGTCTTGGGATCGGTCTTGTTGTCTTCGTAGAGAACCTCCAGCGGCTGGCCCATGATGCCGCCGGCATCGTTGATCTCCTTCACCGCCAGATCGATGCCCAGCTTGGCCTGGTTGCCGAAGAGCTCCAACCCGCCGCTGAACGGCAGCACCGCGCCGACCTTGACCGCATCGGCGGCCCGCACCGCCGTTGTGAGACCCGGCAGCGCCGCCAGACCGGCGGCTGCCGTGCCGGCGGCCAGAACGCTCCGCCGGGAAAGCCCCTTCGGCTGATTCTTGTTCGATTTCCCCATGATAGCTTCCCCTACCGTCTTTTTATGACTGAACCGAAGCGGGAGTGTGCCGCGAGATGCGCCGAGCCGCAACAACCACACGGTTGCAGGAATTTGCCTTCTTCCCTCATCGGTAGGCGACCCTCACGACCCGCCCCAACCAGGACCACGTCCCACCATGGCGGAGTGCCGCCGCTTGCCTTTCATTCCCAGGCCGCTTAGAACCGGTGGCCGCGGGGGTTTTGCCCCCTGGCAGGCGCGATGGATGGGTGGCCGAGCGGTTGAAGGCACCGGTCTTGAAAACCGGCAGGCGTGAGAGCGTCTCGTGGGTTCGAATCCCACCCCATCCGCCACTCTCGGTGTTAGGCAGAGATGTTCGAAGGTATCCGCCGCGGGTCCCGCGATGCCACGCTATAACTGCCTTCGCCGATAACCAGCCTTCAGTTCGGCGATTGGCGGCCCGGCTTTGCCGGCAAAGCCTGTCTTACCGCTGCTGCGGAACCGACTTCCCTGGCGTTCTTATAGCGCCCGACGCGGCAGCCCGCAGCAGGCGGCGAAAGGTCGGGCACTCCATATGGCTTGGCACCGGACAGGCGGCGGCGTGCCGCAGGCCGTCACGCATGGCGCTGAGTTTGCGGATTGTCACGTCCAACTCCTCCGCCTTTTCCGTGAGCATCTGCCGGTCGATGCACGGCTGTCCATCCGGTGCGAACATGACCGCGATCTCGTCGAGCGAAAAGCCGGCGGCCCGCCCCAGCGCGATCAGTGCCAGCCGTTCCAGCACGCCGGGATCGAACAGACGGCGCAAGCCCCGCCTGCCGATGGAAACGATCAGCCCCTTCTCCTCATAGTATCGCAGCGTCGAGGCAGGCACGGCAGAGCGCTTTGCCACCTCCGTAATGTCCAGGTCTCTCATCCTATTGACCTCAAGTCGACTTGAAGTGGCACTCTGCGGCCATCGCTTTTCAAAAGCAAGCCGAGGGAGGTTGCATGGATACGCCATATGGGGCCAACAGCGCGCAGGTAGAGCATTGGAACGGCATGACCGGGCGTGCCTGGGTCGATGTACAGCCCGTACTCGATCAGATGTTCGCGCCGCTTGAGGATCTGCTTCTTGAAACGCCTGCCGTCGCTGCCGGACACCGAGTTCTGGACGTTGGCTGCGGCACAGGCAGCACAACGTTGGCGGTTGCGCGAAAGGTCGGAGAACACGGGCGCTGCGTCGGTATGGACGTTTCGGAACCGATGATCGCAGCCGCGCAGGCCCGTGCCGACCGCGCAGGCCTGCCGGCGGCGTTCATCTGCGCCGACGCACAGGCCTACGGTTTTGAGCCCGCCGGGTTTGACGTGATCGTCTCGCGCCTTGGTGTGATGTTCTTCGATAACCCCGTCCGGGCCTTTGAGAACCTGCGGCATGCCGCCCGGGAGAAAGCGGCGCTAAGCTTCATCGCGTGGCGGGGGCCTGAAGAGAATCCGTTCCTGACGACACCGGAGCGCGCGTCGGCACCGCTGCTGCCGGATATCCCTGCCCGTCGCGTGGGCGCGCCTGGCCCCCTCGCCTTTGCGGAAGAAGCCGTTGGCCGCCGCGTCTTGCAGCAAAGCGGCTGGGCCGAGATCGAGATCCGACCCGTCGACCTCGCCTGCAGCTTCCTCGAAAAGGACCTGATTCATTACTTCACCCGGATCGGTCCTCTGGGCCAGATCCTGCAGGAGACTGACGAGCGGACCCGCGCCCAGGTCATCGAGACGGTCCGCACAGCCTTTGATCCCTACGTGAAGGGCGCGGAAGTCCGCTTTACCGCAGCCTGCTGGATGGCCGGCGCCAGAGCACCGTCCCGCTCGACCATGCCGAAGGGAAAGGGCGATGCCTGAGGCGATCGAATATCTTCTGTACGCTCTTCTAATCGGGGCCGGCGCGACGGCGGTCATGGATCTCTGGGCGGCTGCCAGGGCATGGCTGTTCGATAGCCCTTCGCTGGACTACGCTCTGGTGGGCCGCTGGCTCGTCTGGCTGACGCGCGGGCGCTTTCGCCATAATCCTATCGCCGCCTCGCTACCGGTGCCGGGTGAGCGCCTGATTGGCTGGGTCGCCCACTATCTGATCGGCATCGTCTTCGCCGCCGTGTTGCTCGCCATCTGGGGCCCCGATTGGGCCCGTCACCCGACGCTCGGCCCGGCGCTGATCGTGGGGATCGGCAGCGTGGCGGCCCCCTTCCTGATAATGCAGCCGGGCATGGGCGCCGGCATCGCTGCCAGCCGCACACCCCAGCCTGCCGCCGCGCGCTTGCGCAGCCTGGTCACGCACGGCGTTTTCGGCCTCGGCCTCTACGCGGCAGGCTGGATTACAAGTCTGTTGGAGCTATGACAAACCAAGCGGGCGTAGCCGCCCTCCTCCGCTCGGTCAGGGCGCGATGACGGCCTTCAGGGAGCGTGTGGCGGCGTCGCGGTCACCACGGAGCAATCCCGTCACGGCTTCAAGGGCGCTGGCCCGCGCGGCGCCGTTCCAGGCCAACCAGGCGAGCAGGTAGACGAAGACGCCGCTGGCGATGAGAACCAGGAGTTCGATCATCGGTGCCACCAGGCCATCAAGGGCCAGGCGCAGAGAGAGCACTGCCGCCGCCATCACAAGCGCCGGTACGGCGGCCTGCAGCATGATGGTGACCTGTCGCAGCGGCGCGAAGCCGGTCCGCTTCTTCACGAAAAATGCGATGACCGGCCAAAGCAGCCATTGCCGAAAGGCCAAGGCCGCAGCAATCCCGATCAAGCCGAACTGAATACCGATGATGCAGCCGATGGCACCGATAACGATCGCGGCGATGTGGACCCGGCTGATGTCGCCCATGGCGCCGAAGGCGGTTAGAACGGCGGTCGAGAACCCGACGATGGGTGAACGGAGCGCGGCGAGCGCAAGAATCTGCATCACCGCGATCGAAGCGCCCCAGTTCTCGCCGAGCATGATCGGAAACAAAACCGGTGCAATGACGATGGCCCCCAGCAAGGCGGGCCAGAATGTCCAGGTGGAAACGCGGATCACCGATACGATCAGGCGTTCCAGGAGCGCCGGGCTGGACTGCAGCCTTGCGGCTGCCGGGAAGCTGACGGCCGAGACCGGCCCGCTGAGAACCCCGTTCAACTGGCCCAGAAAACGGCGGGCCACGGCAAAGTAACCCAGAGCCTCGGCACCGAGAACATAACCGATGAAACCGCGCGGCAGCGCCTCCACCGAGATGTAATGCAATCCCTTGTTCTCGATACGCCGGACCGCAAACCGCAGCATCGGCCAAAGGTCGCGCCGCGAAAAGGCCGCACCGGGCAGCCACTTTGTCGCGATGTGGACCAAGACCAGCATCGCCGCGCGGCGCGCCAACTCCATCCAGAGCAGGCTCCAGATCCCATAACCGGCAACGGCCAGAAAAATCCCGACACAAACCGCCAGCAGACTCGCCGTTGCCGAGGCCTTGGCCAAAGCGGCAAACCGTAAATCACGAACCAGGAGCTGGTTTGGAACGCTGACAGCCGCTGTCAGAACAGGCAGCGCCGCCATGACAGGCAGAAGGGCGATCAAGGACGGCGCGTCGAACACCGCCGCGACGAGCCCGGCGGACGCAATGATGATGGAGGCGCAGAGCCCGCCGGTGGCCATGAGCGCGGCATAGGTGGCTGTTTTCTCCGCCTCGCTGAGGTCTTCCTTCTGCACCACGCCGTCGGCCGCGTGCCCGCCGACGAAAACTTCCGCAAGGTTTATGAACAGCAAGCCAAGCGCAAAGAGGCCATAGGTCTCCGGCCCCAGGATCCTGACGAGAATGATCAAGCCGATCAATCCGACCACCAACTGGACGAACTGACCCATCGATGCCCAGATCGTTTGGCCGATCAGCTTTCGGGCCCGTCCCATAGATCCCGCCGCTTTCAGCCGCGCTCTGCCGTAGCCGGCAAAGTGTTCGGTTGCCGGCGCGCCAGCCACGCGCTCCAGAGATCGATAAGCCGGGTCAGCAGAGCGACACCCAGCTTCTGGGCCGTGTAGCTGCTGCGCAGAAGGGGAACCCGGCGCAGAACCGGCCTGGCGATACCCTCCGAATGGCGGAAGTGCAGCATGCCCTTGCGCTTCTCAAAATACGGATCGTCAAACAATGCCCATTTGCGCTGAAAATGATCGAGGCTCTTTTGCTGCCATAAAGGCGACCAGCGGAGCGCAAAGTAGGGCCAATCCTCCTTCGTCAAGGGCCGCGCCCGGCTTGGGAACAGATAGGTCACGACGGCGGTCGGCTCGAACATAACGCGGCCGCCCTTGGTCCAGACCGTCATGCAGAAATCGATGTGCTCTTTGGTGGCGAGCAAATTCTCGTCGAGCGCGCCAAAGCGTGCAAAAGCATCCTTGCGAACCAGCGCGCAGTGAAATTCGCAGCACTGGGTTTCCCCCCTTTGAAGCGCGACATCCCTCACCTGCTCGCCCTGACGCAGATGCACATCCGTAATCCGCCGCTCCTCCGGTTTGCTCTTCAAAAAAGCCTTCAGGTCTTCTGCGAACTCGCCGCCGGCCTGATGGATCTCGCTGTGAAGGGGCAGGCGCTGGCAGGTAAGAGGCGCAACGACGTCGGCATCCGTCTCCCGCGCACAGGCGATCAGGGCGGCCAACCAACCTTTGGATACGATCACGTCGTTATCGACGAAAACCACGTAGTCTGTCTCTACGAGGCGCTGGCCGATGTTTCTGGCCTGGTTCGGCGTCAGATAGTCTTCGTAACGCAGATAGCGGAACCCTCGTTCTGCGCAGATAGCGGCGACCTTGGCCGCGGTCTTTGCCGGACTGGCGCCGTCGAGGTAGATGAGCTGATAAGGCTCCTCCGTGTCCCCAACGATGCTCAAGAGCGATTCTTCCGCAACCCCAAAGCGCTCACGCGGTGTCACGACAATGGTCGCTTCAATAACCGGCTTCACGGCGTTGTCTGTCAACTCAATGTTGTCTGGCATCTCAGGCAACCTCGTGATTGCTGAAGTAGAATTACTGGGCTGCCCGGACTGGTGAAATCATCCGCTCGGGCTTTGCCCGATCGGCAAGCGCCATCTCGTAGACCTTCAGGAGTTTGTCGGTAACGATGTCATTTCCGTAATCCCGCTCCACACGTAAACGACCGGCCCTGGATAGGGTCGGCCAATTTGCTTCGCGGGCCAGCAAGCGCCGGAGGGCCGCCGCCAGGCTCGCCGGGTCGTTTTCCCGCGCAAGAACCCCGGTGCTCCCCTCCTCTACCAACTCCGGTATACCGCCATGATCGGTTGCGCAGGTCGGTACGCCGACGGCCATGGCTTCCTTGATCGTGTTCACCGGCGCGTCGACCCCGCCTGCACTGCTGGTCAGGGAGGCTGCGATGAAGATATGGCTGGCCTCGAGCAAAGTCTGAATCTCACTGTGCGGGCGCGATCCGAGGAATTTCACGCGCTCACCGAGTCCGCCGGCGCTTGCCTGTTCTTCCAGCTCCCGGCGCTGCTCGCCATCACCGACGATAGCGAGATTGATATCGCAGCCTTCCGCGACCAGACGGCGAAGCGCCTCTATCGCGATGTGGATACCTTTTCGGGGAGTCAGGCGGCCAACCGTGAGGCACTGCACAGGGCCGCCATCGGTGCTTCTCGGCTCCTGATAGGCAAAGCCCTGTAAATCGATGCCTGAACCAACGACATCAATCTTGTCGGCGGGACAGCCCAGGGCGATCGCGCGCTCCTTAAAATGATCGCAGTTCGCGATGAAGCGGTCCGCCGCGCTCCAGAGGTAGTCATAGACGTCTGGTCCGAAACGCTGGACAACTTCGGATATGTCATAGCCGCGAAAGTGGACCACAAGCCGGCCCTTCAGGATTCCCGCTCTCCGGTGTTTGACGACGTATTCAGCCAGTGTCGCGAACTGACAATGGAGAATGTCGTACTCACCAGGCTCGGCGATCACCCGGGCCTGATAGACTGCCGTGAGGTCCGACCAGTTGCGGCGGTAGGTACCCGGCTTCCAGATCGGCAGCGAGGCGATCCCCCGCCGCCTTGCCAAGTCAGACGCCGCTGTCGGCAACTGCTTCATGCGTTCGCTGAAGCGCAATGGCCACTGCGCGTTTCGGAAGCGATCCCGCAGCTTCGCCTGAACGGAGGGTGCGGAAGAAAAACCTGTCGGCGTTACGTTTGACAGACCGTAGACGTCGACGTCGTGACCTCGGTCGATAAGCGACGCTGCCGACAGCGCAATGAAGGGCTCCGACATCATGGGAAATGCATTGGTGAAAAATGCCACTTGCAAGCGCGTGCTCTTCCACTGTTCGGCTACCCACAGTTCAGCGCTACCGGCGCTCTGCAAAATATCATCCGGCAGGCCCGACACCACTGTTCATTCGCCGCGACACATAGAGATCACAACCGGTAGTCCGACTATATGAATAAACCGATGGGGACGCGGCGTATTGATCAGACCGCTTCAGATGATTCAGAAAAGCATATTTTCGTTGATAATCAAATATATACGGCCTTTTTCGTAGCTGCGGTTTGGCATAGTCATACGTTGGTGTGGCACCTTCGGTTGCTACCCCCGAATTGAAATCGAGTGCCCATCACATTGAAATCATCGGTGAGGTAATATGGCGATCCTGCGCCCCGGTATAAGTCCCTTGGCCAGCGGGTACTGAATGAGGCATGGCGCGATTTAGCGGCGATCTTTCCACAACAGCAGTCGTTCCGACGTTCAATAGAGCCGTTTTCCTTACGGAGTGCTTGAACGCAATCCTTGCACAGTCGTTGCAACCGGCCCAGATCATCGTTGTCGACGACGGGTCCAATGACGGAACGGAAGAAACACTCCGCCGATTCGGGAATGCCGTCGAGGTCGTCAGGATGCCAAACCGCGGAAAGTCCGCGGGCTTGAACGTGGCCCTGGCAAGGGCCAGACATCCATTGATCTGGATTGTCGATGATGACGACCTCGTCCTTCCGGATGCCCTCGCCGTGCTGACGGACCTAATCAAAACGGATGGGAAAGCCGGCTTTGCCTATGGCCGTTACAACCGCTTCTCGGTTGATCCGGAAACCGGCTGCCGACACATCTTCGATACCGGCTATTGGCGGCAGTCTGCGCCGGATGATTTTCTAACCGCCACGCTTGAGGATTTCTTTGTTCATCAACCCGGCATGCTGGTGCGGAGATCGCTTTACGACCGGGTCGGCCCTTTCAACGAAGGACTGCCCCGTTCCCAGGATTACGACATGCTGATCCGGCTGGCCCGGGTTGCCAGGTCGGTTGCCACCGAAACCATCGTCTTTCTTCAGCGCCAGCATGACGGGTACCGCGGCACCGCTTCGGGGCGCTTCAGTTCGGATCAGCGCGTTGCCAGATGGATAAAAGCCGACAAAGAAATCCTGCAACGCTGCTACGCAGAACTCGACCTGTCGGAGTTTCTGCCCTCCCGACGGATCGATGGCCCCGAAGCCACGAGACGGGCAACCCTGCAGCGCGCCGCGATCATGGCGCGGAAGAAACTGTGGGAACCAGCACTCAACGACTTTGAGGCCGCGGCCAGCATTGGGGGAGCGAAACTCTCCAACACAGAAAAGAACCTACTCAAGCGTGCCATGCTGTCGAAATACGGATGCGACGAGATACTTCAAGATAAAAGTATTTCCCACCGCATCCGGGCGCTCAGCCGGCAGTCGGAAACCGGACGGCAGATCGCGCGCGGGCTGGCGCGCGGGCTCGTTTGGCGCATCAGGGAACAACTGCGGGACAAGAGTCCGTTGAGGGCCGCCCACTACGCCCGCCTTGGGCTTGCTTGGACCTTGCCCACGTCATCGCCCCCGAACCCGACCGCACGTCTCCATCGCCGACCCGACGACTGAACGCCTGTTGGCGAAGAGGAAGCGGCCGGAGGATATTCACAAATGCTTACTGCCAGCCTTCGTTGATGGCAGCCGCCTCCTGATCAGAGGACAACTCACCATCGCCCTGAGCATTGCCATCGGCAAAATACTGGTCATCGCCACGGCCCCGACCTCGGCCGCGCCCACGATGATCGTCATCGTCATCGGTTTCGGCAGACTCGCCGCTTTCACCATGCTCACCGCTCTCACCGCCGCCATGTTCGCCGCTCTCACCGCCGCCGTGTTCGCCGCTCTCACCGCCGCCGTGTTCACCGCTCTCACCACCGCCGTGTTCACCGCTCTCACCACCGCCGTGTTCACCGCTCTCACCGCCGCCATGTTCGCCGCCACCACTATTTCCGCCGCCGGACTCGCCGCCTTCACCGCCCTTGTTGTGCACGATCAGGCCATTGGCGATGTAGCTATGGTCACCATCCAGCAGAAGGTTGTAGACCAGCATGGCGGGATCGGCCGAGACGCTTTCGATCCGCTCCAACGGTAAAGGCCGCGTCACCACTTCCGCTACCAGAGCCAGATTGCCTTGGCTTTCCGCACCCGCCGGTAAGGCTGCCATGAGCAGGTCGCCCACTGCCAACCGGGCAACCTTCAGAGTCGGGTTTTCATCGGCGGTCGCAATCGGATCGATGGCTTTCCAACCAGCCGGTGTCAGAAAAGGATGTTCCGCCGTCACGAAGGCTTCGCCACCATTGAAGGCGAACAGCTTGCGCTCACCCAGGCCGGGACGCTCTACCGCGACGACCCGGTTCATGCGCCCATTGCCACCCAAAACCGAATCACCCGGCACGATTTCGCAGATCGGCTTCTCGCTTCCGTCCGCCATGAGTACGCGGGTCTCTGCGGTGAAGCAGCTCTTCGCCTCTGCGCTCTGCAGCGTCAATGGGCCGTCCTGCCAATCGATTGATACCGTCAGGGGGCTCGCGGCAAAGGAAAGTGCCAAGAGGCTGGTGCCTGCAAGCAGGCGCAAATTCTTCGACGTTGAATGGCTCGGCATGGGGCTTTCCTCGCTTGGGGTTGATCTACTGAGACAACCCGCGGGAAACGGAAATCATCCCCCAAGAACAGTAATCTTCGGCCCAGCAGTTAAACGTCGGACCACATGCGTAGAAGGTTGGCGTAGGTCTTGAATGCGAGGTCGGTTTCCTCACCGTCAGGATCCACCGAGGTCAGTCGCCGTCGCATGCGATCAACATCGATCAGAATCTCCCTTCTTGCCGGATCGGCAATGAAGCTCTGAACCCAGGTTACCGCGGCCAGCCGCTCGCCAGCCGCTACCGGTTTGACCCTGTGCAAAGTGCTGGAGGGATAGAGAACGGCCGATCCGGCGGGCAGCTTGACCTCCTGGGGCCCGAAGGCGCTCATCATCTCCAGCTCGCCACCATCGTAGTCGTCCGGGTTATTCAAAAAGACCGTGACCGAGAGGTCGCTCCTGATCCGTCTTTCCTTACCCATCAAAGCGTCGTCGACGTGGAGGCCATAGTTCATCCCGACGCCGTAACGGCTGAACAGCGGCCTTTGGATGGCCTTGGGGAAAGCCAGTCGCTGGAAGTCGTCATGGCCACGCAGCGCATTCAAAATCATATCATCCAGAGACTTACGATCCGCAGCCTTGGGGCTTAACTGCTCGTTGTGTTTAACTCTTTTTGCCCGAAAGCCTGCCGTGGTCTGTCCGTCGACAAACGCACCGTCGGCCAAGGCGGCGCGCAGCTGTTTCAAGGCGGGCCAATCGAGCACCCCGTCAATAGTCGCAAGCATCACTCAAGACCGTATCGGTTTCCAGACGCCGTCGACATCGCGGCATGCCGTCCTTTGCCTGGAATTGCTACCGTTCGCAGCCGTCTCAATCACCTCGACATACTCGCGGCAGTAATAGCCCGTGGTGCTCTTGTAACTGCGCAAGGGGGTTATTGCGCCACTGCTGCCGTCCTCCACAAAGCTCCACCCCAGGCTCGATCGGCTCTGCGCGGTCTCCAGGGCGGTCTGCACCGTATTGCGCGCCAGCACCTCGGCGCGGGGGGCCAGCGCGGCATAGGACGGGTCGCCCGCCGGTTGCGACTGCGCGCAGGCGCTCAGGAAGAATACCACTCCCAGTAACGTCAGCGTCTTCGGGCCCTTCAAACCAAGCGCCGACATCACTGCCAACCCCGGCGGATTAAATCCGCCTCTTCATCGTCGTTGAGATCTTCGCCAGCTTCGCCCGCATCACCAGAGAATTCGCCCGCTTCGCCGCTTTCTCCGGACTCACCGCTATCGCCCGATTCACCGCCTTCACCCGAACTGCCGCTCTCGCCAGATTCGCCGCCTTCGTCCGAACTGCCGCTCTCGCCAGATTCGCCGCCTTCGCCCGAGCTGTCGCTCTCGCCAGATTCGCCGCCTTCGCCCGAACTGTCGCTCTCGCCAGATTCGCCGCCGCCGCCGCTGCCGGAATTTCCTCCTCCGGACTCTCCGCCGCCCCCTGAATCGCCGCCTCCTGATTCGCCGCCGGAATCTCCGCCGGACTCACCCCCTTCACCGCCCTTGTTGTGAACCACATAGCCGTCGGCAATGAAGCTGCGATCACCTTCCAGGATGAGATTATAGACGACGGTTTCAGGCGGCGCGGCAGATGCCGTCAGGCGCCGTAACGGCTCCAGCGCGTACTCAATGTCATCCGCCAGGGCAAGGTTCCCGGAAACACTTCCGGACCGCGCCGGATGTGCCCGGGTCAGCAGGTCGCCTTGGCGCAGCGTCAAAACCGGCAGTGATGGATTCTCACGGGCCGTTGCTGCCGGATCGACGGCTTTCCAACCCATCATAGTGAGAAAGGGATGTTCTGCCGTCACAAAAGGCCGGGAGCCATTGAAAGCAAAAAGCAACCGCGTACCGAGAGCAGGCCTCTCAATCGCGCGAACGCGGCTGATGCCGCCGCGGCCGTTGCGGATTGCCTCTCCCACTTCGATACACTCAATCGCCTTTTCCGAGCCGTCAGCCATCAAAACCCGGGTACCGGCGACAAAGCAGCTGCTGCCGGAGTCGGCGAAGCCCAGGCTCGCGCCGCCGATATCAGGGCTTAGGGCAATGGGTGCTATCGTCAGCGAGAGGGCAATCAGACTGGTCGACGCCATCAGGCGCGTGAAGGCGCGGTTGCTTTGTTTCATGTTCCTGCCTTCATCAAAGCCATCCTGGAAGTTTGTCCTTGTTCCGATAACACGCCAGCAGCGGAATCCATCCCCAGCGTGCTACATTTTCTCATATTTCTGCAAAGTGAAGCCGTTTCGGGAAGCTTTTGCCGTCTGGTGTGTTGTTGAAGCGGTAAGGCACTGGAAACCCGACCGACATGCCCGTCAGAGGCTTGGAGGGGATCTTTTGGACGAGATGCTGCGTGACGAGATCGTAGCGCTGCTGCCGCAGCTCCGCCGCTTCGCCTATGGGTTGGCCGGTTCGGTGCCGGATGGCGACGATCTGGTTCAGGCAACCTGTGAGAGAGCCATAGCCAACCTCGAAAAGTGGGAAAAAGGAACCCGGTTGGACAGTTGGATGTACCGCATCGCACAGAACCTGCATTTCAACGCCTTGCGTGACGGCAAGACGCGCGCCCGCCATCTCGCGGTGATCGGCTCTGAGAGCCAATGGTCGCTGGACGGCGAGAAGCAACAGGAAGACCGCTTCGCTCTCACCGCCGTGCGCCGCTTCATTGATCGCCTGCCGGAGGAGCAACGCATCGTACTGCTGCTCATATGCGTGGAGGGGCGCAGTTACCGCGAGGTATCGCAGATCACCGGCCTGCCGGTCGGCACGGTGACCAGCCGCCTGGGCCGCGCCCGCTCGGCCATGCGCGGTTACCTGGAAGAAGAAGGCGCCGAGGCAAACACCGACGGCAGCCCCGATGGCGGGATAGAGAATGGCAAGATGGAGAACGGCAGATGAGCAGAAAGGAAATCGACGATAGTCTTCAAGCCTATGTCGATGGAGAGTTGGACCCGGCTGCCGCCCGCGACGTGGAGCAGCGCCTGGCAAGCGATATGGCGGCGCAGGCGCAAGTGAAGTCCCTGCGAGATGCCGCCGCTTTGTTGCGCTCGGCCATGCAGGGCCCGGTGAACGAAGATCCGCCGCAACATCTGATCGATACGATCGACCGTGGCTTTGCCGCCCGCCGCCCGACACCCAGGGCCAAGCGCTGGTCCCCTGCCCTGGCGGCGGCGCTGGCGATGGCCGTGGTTGCCGGCGTGGCGGGATACCTGGCCGGAGAATACCGGGTACACAGCACGCTCGAATCCCTGGCGGCGCGGCAGGCGGAGGACCAGCGCCTGCTGTCCGACGCCGTGGCACGGGCGCTTGAGGAAACCGCTTCCGGCAATAAACTGGCCTGGCGAAACCCGGACAGCGGCACCTATGGCGAGGTGACGCCGGTGCGAACCTACCGCAGCAAATCGAATCATTGGTGCCGGGAGTACCTTGCGGTGAAAGTTGCCGTCGATAGCGAGGAAACGACACGGGCGATTGCCTGCCGGGAGGCCGACGGCAACTGGACCCTGGCCGAAGAGCTGTTTTACGACAGTTGATCGCACCGAACCAGAAACGCTACGCGCTCTCCAACAGCGCCTTTGCAGTCTCGGCGTCGGTGACCAGGTCTGTGAAGTAGCCGCGCTCGATCAAGGCGCGCAGCACCGGCACCTTGGTGGGGCCACCTGAAATCATGATTCGGCGGGGGATCTTGATGAAATCGCTGGGCGGAAAACCGAGCACCCGGCGATTGATGGGATGGTCGAGGATCTCCGCCTTCTCATCCAGGTAGTAGCCCAGGAAGTTGCCGATGGCCCCGGCCTTGGAAACCTCGTCGAACTCCGCTTCGTTCACGAAGCCCATGAGCCGGATGGTGCTGGAGTCCAGCCCGCCGACACTCGCCAGGGCCAGATCCGCCGAGCGTGTCTTCAAAAAGACCTCCCGCATCATCGGCTGCTGCAGGATCGTGTTACGGCTTTCCTCGCTGTCGCAGACGATGGGGCCGGGCAGATAGTAGCACTCGGCATGAAGGCGGGCGGCCAGATCGGTCGTTGCCTCGTAAGCATCGACGGAAGAACGCCGGGTCAGCGATCCGAGCATGGAAACCACCGCGGCATCGTGCAGCGGTTTCTCCTCTGTCGCCTGCGCAAAGGCCTTCAGGGTAATCCCCCAGGCAATCCCCACGGTCATGCCGTCTTCATAGAGCGGTGCGACCGATCCCGCCGCCGCCCGCCCCAGAACCTCGGCAAGCTGGGCCTCGTCGGCGACATCGCCGATCACCACCTCAACCAGATCGAGCCCGTAGGTCTCTGCGAGGCGTTGTTCGAGGGCGACGTTCTCGGTCAGCTTGGAATGGATGGTGACCCGCACGATGCCGCGCCGCCTGGCTTCGGCCAGCAGGCGGTTTACCCGGACCCGGTTGATACCCAGCGCCTCGGCGATCTCCTGCTGGGTGCGGCCCAGCATGTAGTAGTGCCAGCAGATGCGCACGGCCAACTGCTCGGGCCAGCCTTCGCGCTGGGCCTCGTCGCCGAGCTTCAGAATGTCCGGTGTCGCCCGGGCCATAGGGTCATGCCTTCTCTTGAATATCCGGCAATGAGCATTAACATGAACAAATGATATTGCACGGAAAAAAATGTTATGCGACGTTAACCGTAATAAGAACGAACAGGCTGGCGACAGGGTAATCCTGCGCGCATTTCATTAATGCCTGCTGTTGGGGAGGTGCGTGGTGTTCTCAGGGCGACGGCTATCTGATCGGCCTGCATTCTCGATGAAGCGATTTCAATGGATGATCGCCGGATGGTGACGCGCGCCCTCAAAGGCCCCCGCTTCATGGTTTCCGACCATCCCTTGCCATGGCTGCTGCCGCTGATCGTCATCCTGGTGGTCTTCGCCCTCTACCCCTTCTTCTACAATATCTTTCTGTCGTTTCACGAATTCGCACCGCGCAAACGGGCCCTGGTGCCCGTCGGTTTCGAAAACTGGCAGAAACTCTTTGCCGATCCGCGCATGTGGAGCGCTTTCTACGTCACGCTGTTCTACACCGGCGTTTGCCTGACCATCCAGCTGGTGCTCGGCATGGCCATCGCCCTGCTGATCGATTCCGACGACCGGGGCTTCGGTTTCCTGCGCGGCGTCATGACCCTGACCCTTGTCATTCCACCCGCGGTCACCGGGATGATGTTCCTCCTGATGCAAGACTCGCAGTTCGGCCTGATCAGTTGGACACTTCAGTCCCTCGGCGTGCTGAGCCCGGCGACGCCGATCCTGGCGACCTCGTCGCTGGCGATCTGGGGGGTGATTCTGGCCGACGTCTGGCAGTGGACGCCCTTCATGGTGCTGATCTTCATTGCCGGCCTGCGTTCCCTGCCCCGCGATCCCTTTGAATCGGCCATGATCGACGGTGCCAGCGCCTGGCAGATCTTCCGGCGCATCACCCTGCCGATGATGAGCAAAGTCATCGCCATTGCCGTGCTGATCCGCGGCATCGACCTGTTCCGCATGTTCGACTATGTCTTCGTCATGACCTCCGGCGGGCCGGGCACCGCGACCTACACACTCAGTCTCTACGCCTGGCAGCAAACCTTCAGCTTCATCAAGTGGGGCTACGGCGCCACCCTCAGCCTCTTCGCGCTGTTTGTGATCCTGATCGCGGCGAACCTTTTCGTGAAAATCTTCAAGGTCAGGTGGTAGGTCATGGTGCTCACACCGGCCCAGAGAATTCTACGCGCCCTTGTCGCCTGGGCAGTGGTGATGCTGTTTGCCTTTCCGATCTACTACTGGATCACGGTCTCCATCAAGCTCGGACGAGACATCTTTGCGATCCCCCCGAAAATTTTCTCTTTCGAAACTTCCGCGAAGTCCTATGAGGAAGTTTTCGGCATATCGCTGGGCTTCGAGAAGGGTATCGCCGTGCTGCCCGGCGGCGGCGACTTCTATATGGCGCCACGGCTGATGGACTCGATCATCATTGCGGTCTTCTCAACGGCAGTGGCGGTTCTGGTCGCCACCCTGGCGGCCTATGCGCTGTCGCGCATGCGCTTTCGCGGCCAGCATCATTTCGTGTTCTGGATCCTCTCCACCCGCATGATGCCGCCGGTCGCCGTCGCCATTCCGATGTTCTTCATCTACAAGGATTTCGGCCTGCTCGACACTTATACCGGCATCGTCCTCGTTCACGCATTGATGAACATGCCGCTGGCGGTGCTGCTGCTGAAAAGTTTCTTCGACGACATCCCCAAAGAGATCGACGAAGCCGCCCTGATCGACGGCGCGTCGCGCTTTCTGATCTTCCGCAAGCTGGTGCTGCCAATGGCCCTGGGCGGGATCGCCGCGACGGCCGTGTTGTGCTTCATCTTTTCCTGGACGGAGTTTCTCTTCGCTCTGACCTTGACCCAGACCAGCTTGAAGACCGTGCCGGTCGTCTCTTCGACCTTCGTTACCTCGACCGGAACCGCCTGGGGCAACATGGCCGCCCTCGGCACCGCGGCCATGTTGCCGGCCTTTGTGTTCATCCTGCTCGTGCAAAAGAATTTGGTGCGCGGGCTGACCCTTGGATCAGTGAAACAGTGAGTAAACACCTGGGTACAGCGCGGTTGTCTGCTGACCTGAAAGCGGCCCGCCTGGGCCTATAAAACGGGAGGAAATGCGATGAGAGAGTCAGATAGAAAGTTGTTCCTTGCCTCCGTCACGGACCGCTATGTCCGGGGCGAACTGTCCCGACGTAACTTCCTGCAGGCCGCAGGTAAGCTGGGGCTCGGTGCCGGGGCGCTCGGCCTCACCGCCACCCTGCCCTTCGGGGCCCGCCAAGGATTCTTCAACAGCGCCGCCGCCGCCGAGATTTCTCCGGATGCCGATATGATGGCTTGGCTGAAAGACGTTGCGAAGCCTTTCGCCGGGCAGACCATCCGCCTCGCAACCGAATCGACCCCACCGTCGAACGCGATCAATCAGCACCTGAAGCCCTTCTTCGAGGAAGCGACGGGGATCAATGTCGAGATCGAGGTCCTGCCGCTGGAGCAGGTTCTGCAGAAGCTGACACTCGATGTGGCCTCGGGCCTCGGCACCTACGATCTCTACTACCTCGACCAGAGCTGGATGGCGAGCTTCTCCGGCGATGTCATCGACCCGCGCGAAAAGTATGCCGCAAGCAGCGCACTAGCGATGCCGAACTACAACTTCGACGACTTCCTGAAGCCCCTGGTGGACGGCATCTCGATGTACGAGGACACCATGGTCGGCGTGCCTTACGACATCCCGATCTTCATTTATATGTACCGCAAGGACGTCTACGACGAATTGGGCCTGAAGGTCGCGACGACGATGGATGAGTTCCTGGCCAATGCCCAGGCGATCCAGAAGGCCAAGGGTCCGGACATCTACGGCACCACCGGCCAGATGAAATCCGGGCACTATAGCCTGGAGTGCGATTGGACGGCGTGGCTCTGGGGGCACGGCGGTTCGGTCTTCGGGCCGGACAGCAAGTTCAGCGGGAACGACGATGCCGGCCTCGCTGCCATGGAATACTGGGTTAAACTGAAGGAAAACATGCCCCCGGGCGTGACCTCCTGGACCTGGGACGGCCAGGGCCAGTCGGTCGGTCAGGGCATCGCCGGCCAGGTGCTGAGTTGGGGCGAATTCTTCCCCTCCTGGGACAATCCGGAGTCATCGCGGGTATCGGGGCTGATGGAAGCGGCGGTGCCGCCGGCACCCAAGGCACTTCGCACCGTGGGCGAAACCGGCTTCGGCGAAATCCCCGGCGTCGGCCACCAGGGCGGCTCGTCGCTGGCGGTTTCGAAGTACTCCAAGAGCCAGGATGCCGCCTGGCTTTTCGCCCAGTGGGCCACCTCGGCCGACACCCAGGTCTTCATTACCACCCTGGGCGGCGGCACCGGCCCGACGCGCACCAGCGTCTACGATGACGCCCGCGTGAAAGCCAACGCCAAGCCGGGTATCCCGGGCACCACCCGCCACCTGAACGTGGTGCGCGACACCATCGACAACCACATGGGCTCCGAGCCGGATCTGCCGGAATGGGCGGAGCTCTCCAACGACACTATCCCTGTTGAACTTGGCCGTTTCTTTGCCGGCGAATACGACAATCCGAAGGCGGCGATGGATTCCATTGCCGACAAAGTCAATAAGATCGTAGCGGGCTGAGGCAGGGTACGGCGGTGGGCCACGGGGTTCCGTGGCCCACCCCCTTTTTTTGTAAAACAGGTAGATAATCTGACCAAGGGCGCCATGACTTCCTCTCGCGATCTTGTCGTCGGGATAGATTCTTCGACCCAGAGCACGAAGGCGATCGCCTGGACCCGGGAGGGCTTTGCCGAGGCGGAGGGGCGTGCGCCGCTCGCGCTGTCCAATCCGAAACTCTACCACTTCGAACAGGATCCGGAGAGTTGGTGGACCGCCTGCGTCACGGCCCTCAAAGAACTCTTCACCCAGGTCTCTCCTGACAGGGTGGCAGCGATTGCCATCTCCAACCAGCGCGAAACCGTCGCCTTTCTGGACGCTGAAAGAAAATCGATGCGTCCGGCGATCACCTGGCTTGATGAGCGCGCGCGCCAGGAAGTCGAGGACCTGAGCGCTGAACTCGGCGCCGATACAATTCATCGCATCACCGGCCGTTTTCCCGACATCACGCCCTGCGTCTATTGCTATCTTTGGATGAAGCGGCACGAGCCGGAGATCTTTTCGCGAACCGCGTGCTTTGCCGACGTTCAGTCTTTCTTAGTCCACCGCCTCTCAGGCCAGTTGAAGACCGGCTGGATTTCAGCCGACCCCATGGGCCTTTTCGACCTTCAGAAAAAACAATGGTCACCGGAGATCCTGAACGCCCTGGACCTGAGCGAGGAACAGATGCCCGCGGTTTATCCGCCAGGTACACATCTTGGCGACGTCAGCGACCGGGCGGCGGCGGAAACCGGCCTGCTTGCAGACACTGCGATCTTTGCCGCCGGCGGCGATGGCCAACTGGCCGGCCTGGGCACGAACTGCACCGCGCCTGGTCGGGCCTACATCAACCTGGGTACCGCCGTCGTCTCCGGCGTCTGGTCGCAAAACTATGCTTACGACAAGGCTTGGCGAACAGAGATAGCCGCACAGGGTGAGGGTTACATCCTTGAAAACTGCCTGCGGTCCGGCACCTTTCTGATCAACTGGTTCGTCGACCAGTTCACAGCCGGCGACCGGGAGAACCCTGAGATCTTCAGGCAGCTCGAAGAGGCTGCAAGCGCCATTCCCCGCGGCTGCGACGGTTTGATGGCCCTACCCTACTGGTCCGGCGTTATGGACCCGCACTGGGATACCGCCGCCCGGGGCTGCCTGATCGGCTTTGGCGGCGGCCACAGCACCGCCCATGTTTACCGCGCCCTGATCGAGGGCATGACACTGGATCAGGCCATGCGCGGCGAACTGTTGGAGCGCAATGCGGGCCTGGAGATCAAGGAATACCTCGCCATCGGCGGCGGCGCGGCAAGCCCGCTGTGGCGGCAGATGCTGGCCGATGCCACCGGCAAACCCGTTCTTGTTTCCGATACCGTCGAAGCCTCGGCGCTGGGTGCCGGCATGATTGCCGCCTTCGGTGCCGGCTGGTACGCCTCCATCGTGGAAGCCGCCGAGGCAATGACCGGGACCACCGAGGTGGTGGAACCGAATAGCAACAGCAGGAAGGATTACCAGGAATTGCTTGAGATCTATCGCGGACTCTATGACGCAACGGCGGAGATCAACCGCAAGCTCGTCGCTTTCGCATCACGTGGAGCGGAAGTATGACGGTCAGCCAATCCCAGCGCGGAAAATCCTACGGCGGGGTCATCGATCAGCTGGTTGCGGGCGAGTGGATCGACCCGACAACGAAGGCGCCGGTCAAACTGCCCATTGAGAACATCGTGATCGAGGCCTCCCTGGACGGTCACGAAGCCGATCTCATCGCGCACCTGCATCGCGGGAAATCCCTTCTGATCGTCTGCGACGAGATCACCCGCGACGTTCTGGGCGAACGCCTCTACCGCGCCCTGAAGCCGCTCGGCAAGGTCGAGGAATTCATCTGGAAGAAACCGCGCTGCAGCGACGAAGGCGTGGCGGAGCTGATGGAGGCGACCCGCGGTCACGAGGCCTTGATCGCCGTCGGCTCCGGCACCGTCAGCGACAGCGTAAAGTACGCAACCTTCCAGGACGGGCGCGAGTACTCGGTCTTCCCGACCTCGCCGATGAATGCCTATACCACGCCGACGGCCTCGGTCTCTTCGTCCGGCATGAAGAAGTCGATCACCTGCCATTCGGCGCGGGGCGTCTTTTTCGACCTGGAGATCCTCGCCGGCTGCCCGACACGGCTGATCCGCGCCGCCTTTGCCGACGTGGTCTGCCGCACCACGGCACAGGTCGACTGGCTGATGTCACACCTGCTTTTCGATACCGTCTACACACCAACGCCTTACACGCTGCTGGCCTATGACGAAGAAGGGCTTTTGGATCACGCCGGGGAACTGACTTCCGGCAGCCTTGATTCCCTGGCGATGCTGACCCGCATTTCAACGATTATGGGCCTGGGCACGATCTTCACCGGCACCACCCATTCCGGCAGTATGGCCGAGCACATGATCTCCCACTGCATCGACATGTTCGCCGGCGCGGCGCATCCGGGTACCTCTCATGGCGAGCAGGTCGGCGTCACCACCCTCACCCTTTCCGCCTTGCAGAACCAACTCCTGGGCGCCGAGGCACCGCCGCAGATCAGGCCCACCGAGATTCCGGTCGGGCGCCTGACCGAGCGTTACGGTCCTGAGTTTGCGACCATGATGGCCGAACAGGCGGGCAAGAAAGCCATCGATGGGGCAATGGCGGATCGCCTGAACAAAAAGCTCTCTGATAATTGGGCAGGCTTCGTCGCACCGCTGCGCGAGGCGATGCTGCCTTTCTCGCGGCTTCAGGAGCCCATGGCGGCGGCCGGCTGTCAGCAGAATGCCGCCGACCTGGGCCTCGATCCCGCGTTCTACCAGCAGATCGTGAGCGACGGCCGCTTCACCCGCGATCGCTTTACGGCCTTGGATCTCGCCGATGACAGTGGCCTGCTGACCTCTTTCGTTTCGACCCATTGCTGACAAGACAGGACAACAGGAAAAACATATGGCATCGGTCGAGTATGTGAATGTCGGCAAGAGCTTCGGCGCCGTGAAGGTGATGGAGGATATCTCCTTCACCATCAGCGACCAGAAGTTCGTCGTTCTGCTGGGGCCGTCCGGCTGCGGCAAGACAACCCTGCTGCGGATGACCGCCGGCCTGGAAACCATTGCCGATGGTGAAATCCACATCGGTGGAAAGCGGATGAACAACGTACATCCCCGCGACCGAGACATCGCCATGGTGTTTCAGAACTACGCCCTCTATCCGACCCTGAAGGTTTTTGACAACATCGCCTTCAGCCTGCAGGTCCGCCGCCAGTCCAAGGACGAAGTCAAAAAGCAGGTCGAGTGGGCGGCCGAACTGCTGAACCTGACACCCTACCTGGCCCGTTATCCCAAGGAACTTTCCGGCGGCCAGCGCCAACGCGTGGCGATGGGGCGTGCCCTGGTGCGCCACCCCCAGGTGTTTCTGTTCGACGAGCCGCTTTCGAATCTGGATGCGAAGCTGCGCGGACAGATGCGCTATGAGATCAGGCGGCTTCACGACCGGCTGCAGACGACGACGATCTATGTGACTCACGATCAGATCGAGGCCATGACCATGGCCGATGAGATCGTCGTCATGCGCGACGGTGAAATCGAGCAGATTGGAACGCCGGAAGAAATCTACGACCGCCCGGCCAACTGCTTCGTGGCCGACTTCATCGGCTCCCCCTCGATCAACTTCCTGAAGGGAGAAATCCAGGGAACCGCCGGACAGCAGACGTTTCATGCCGGCGGCATGGTCTTGCCGCTGCCAGCGCAAACCAAGGCAGAGCCCGGCCAGAAGGTGACCTGCGGCATCCGGCCGGTGGATATCGCCGTGGGGCCGGACGGGCCGGTCAAAGCCGAGGTCGTGCTGGTGGAAAGCACCGGCGCCGAATCGCACCTGCTGCTGACCATCGACGGACAGGAAATTCGCGCCGTGGCCCAGGGGCGCCTTCGGGCAAGGCCGGGGGATATCTGCGGCCTCAGCATAGACCCGGCGACCCTCCACCTCTTCGATGCAGGCAGCGAGCAGCGGATCAACTGATGGCCAGACTTCTCATCCTCGGCGCCGGTGTCATGGGCAGCGCGATTGCGGTTCCCGCCGCCGACAATGGTCATCAGGTTACCCTGGTGGGCACGCATCTGGACGGTGAGATCATCAAGGCCCTCAAAGCCGATCGCAGCAGGCATCCCAGATTGAAGGCGCCTATCCCCGAGGCAATCACCCCCCTCGAAATAGAGGCGCTGAGCAGTGAATCTTTTCGCACTGCCGACATGGTGATCGTCGGCGTGTCGAGCCCGGGGATCGGCTGGACCATCGATAAGCTCCGGAGCCTGATGCCCGAGCCGCGGCCAATCGCCCTGGTGACCAAAGGCCTGCAGCCCTGGGAGGGCCGCTTACGCTCCTTCACCGAGAGCGTTGCCGAGGCCCTCGCAGACCAAGGCGTGACCCAACGAATGGTCATGGGCATCGGCGGCCCCTGTATCGCGAAAGAACTGGCGGACCGGCAGCCCACAGCGGTGATCTTCGCGGGCCAGGACCGTGACTGTCTGGAACGGTTTCGCGATACGATGCAGACTGCCTATTACCGGGTTGCCCTCAGTGACGACCTGGAGGGAGTCGAGGTCTGTGCCGCGCTCAAGAACTTCCTGGCGATCGCCGTCAGCGCAATGTGGACCCGCTATCGGGAAGTCAATCCGCAACCGCACAAGACCAAGGCCATGAACCCCGGCGCGGCCGCCTTCAGCCAGGCGGTGCGCGAAATGGCGGGTCTTGCGCGCTGGTTTGGCGGTCGATCGGAAACCGCTTATGGTGTCGCAGGGCTTGGCGACCTCAACGTCACCGTCGGCGGCGGACGTAACAGCCGCCTGGGGTTTCTGCTCGGTGAGGATATGGCCTTGGAGGCAGCGCTTTCGGGCCCCCTGTCCGGCGAAACCCTTGAGGGTGCCGATACCGGGCTGGTGCTGGCCGCCCCCCTGGAGGGCGCCTTCGCAGCAGGGCGGCTGGACCCGGCTGATTATCCGATCACCCGGGCCTTGATCGCGACCATTCGTGACGGAAAACCCTTGGCGATTGACTTTACTGCCATCGACTTCGTTTGATAGTGAGGTGAGTGTTATGACGACCACGGAAAGCCGCAGCATAACCGTTGGCCTGGGCTGCGACCATCTGGGGCTGGCGATGAAAAACGATCTGAAAGACCATCTGATTTCGCAGGGTTTCACCGTTATCGACATCGGTGTCGAAGATGAATCGCCCGTCGACTATCCAGATATCGGTGCAGAATTGGCGCGGCGGCTTGCCGACGGCGCCTTCGAGCGGGGCATCCTGGTTTGCGGTACCGGGGCCGGCATGGCAATCGCCGCTAACAAGATCCCGGGCGTGCGCGCCGTCTGTGTGATGGATCCCTACACAGCCGAACGGGCGATTGCCTCGAACAATGCCCAGGTGATCACTTTCGGCGCCCAGATCATCGGCCCCTCCGTCGCACGCATGCTGACCGACATCTATCTCAGCAACAACTTCCAGGGCGGCCGTTCGGCCCCGAAGGTCGCCAAGTTAGAAGCGCTCGACCGTTAGGTGACGCCCGCCCCCTGCTATATCGGCATCGACCTCGGCACCAGCGGCGTGCGCGCCGTGATGACCAAGGGCCAGGATGAGATTGTCGCGCAGGCGCAGACGCCTTTGCCCGCACCTGACGCAAAGGACGGTGCCGTCCGTCAGGATCCGCACCTCTGGTGGGAAGCCGTCGACCGGGTCCTTCTTGAACTCAGTGAGAAAGCCGCCCTGGAGACCGTGGTCGGCCTCTGCGTCGACGGCACCTCCGGCACTATCCTCGTCAGCGATGCCGCCGGCGAGCCTCTTGCATCAGCGCGGATGTACAACGACCGCTCCGCCGTGGCCGCGGGCGAGCGGATCGACCGGGTCGCCGCTGTGGACAGCATGGCACGGGGAACCGGTGGATCGCTGGCCCGCCTGCTGACCCTGCTGGAAGAAGTCGGCGACGGCAAGGTGGCCTACGCCCTCCATCAGGCCGACTGGATCGCCGCCCGGCTGACAGGCCGGTTCGGCCGGAGCGACTTCAACAACTGCCTGAAGCTGGGTTTTGACGTGGCTGCGGAACGCTGGCCGGACTGGATGTCGGCGCTCGGCTTCGATCTTTCCCTGCTTCCGCGGGTAGCCGCGCCGGGCACCCCCCTCACCGTGCTGTTGCCGGCGATGGCCAGGCGCTATGGCCTGCCGCCAGACTGTCAGGTGGTTCACGGCACCACCGACGGCAATGCCGCCTTCCTGGCCGCCGGCGCCTTCGAGCCGGGCACAGCGGTTACGTCATTGGGCAGCACCCTTACCCTGAAACTGGTTTCGGCCGCTCCGGTCTTCGCGCCGGACTATGGCGTCTACAGCCACAAGCTCCTCGGCCATTGGCTGGCTGGCGGCGCCAGCAATACCGGGGGCGCCGCAATTGCATGTCATTTCTCGGTCGCGGAGATCGAACGGCTAACCCCGGCGCTCCGCCCCGAGGAGCCGACGGGCCTGGAATACTACCCCCTGCCCTCGCCCGGCGAGCGCTTCCCGGTCGCCGATCCCCAAAAGGCGCCGGTGGAGACGCCCAGGCCCGAAGACGACGCGATTTTCCTGCAGGGCCTTCTGGAAGGGATCGCCGGAATCGAGCGCGATGCCTACGCGCGCCTGGCCGAGCTTGGCGCAACACCGCTTCGCCAGGTGCTCACGGTCGGCGGTGGCGCCGCGAACGCGGCCTGGACGCAGATCCGCGCGCGCGTGCTCGGGGTCCCGGTTACGGCAGCGGCCAATACGGAAGCCGCCTATGGTGCGGCCCGCCTCGCCCGCTTTGGGTGTGAAGGTGGAGCCTAGAACAGATCCGGGTAGGATAGAATCGCTGAAAGCGATCCATCAACCCGGTGAATCTGCTCTAACTACTTGATGTCGATCGGATTCACATGTTTTGTCGAAACCACGAAGTGGTTCCGTCAAAACATGATCCGATCTAGGGTCAGGACCTATAAATTACCACGTTCTTGACGAATCTGAATACTGTTTTGGAACCCCCAGCGGACGAACTATGGCATCATTGACAGGTTGGTTGGTTCAGGCTCGGCACCTGCCGCTGTCAACATTGAGTGGATTTGACCTCGGTGGTGGGTCTGGTGATTGAAGAGCTCAGCAGCACAAAGAACCTTTGGCTTTTCAATCCGGCTTGAGCCGTCACCAGGATACCAAACAACCATTCCATCCAAGTCGTTATCGACCAAATGGCCCGCCCATTCTTCAATTTCCTTGTTGCGTTTCGACCGCAGGATCTTGAAGTCTTCCCAGTCCGATGGGCTGGCAAGGGAATGTACGATGTTCTCCTCTGGTCGTTCGTTTCCCTTCAATCGTTGCAGTATCAAGGCATCAGCCCAATAAACGTGGTTCAGGGTGGCTGCTATTGATTGGAAGAAGGCACCTCGTTTCTTCCAGCGGGCCGCGTCGGTGAGCCCGCCCGCGGCGGTTACCAAAGAGTTGTTTTGCCAAGTATTGTAGCGGGCCATGAATCGGCAGTATTCGGCTGAGATCATCTTCTCAGACTCCCTCCATTTTCGATGTGGGGTGATTTTGGGACGCTTACTCGGAAGCGTCTTCTCTAGCGCCTATCGACACCTTGCTATGGCGCGAGTTGACCCTATCAGGATTTCAGTGCGCCCAAACAACCAAGAAAGATTAAGTCCTTTCTGGACGGGGGGCGTCAAGAATCGGGTATGACTGTTTTGTCCCGCAAAGCGATCTTAACACATTCGGGATTCATCTTGCGCCCCTTTTGTCATTCATCGGGCTAGGAGGATCGCCCATGTCACGATTGTTTTGGCTTACAGAAGAACAGATTGAACGGATCAGCCCGTTCTTTCCAAAGGCGCGCGGCGTTGATCGTGCCGATGATCGCAAGGTTCTGAGCGGAATCATCTATGTCATCAAGAACGGGTTGCAATGGGCGGATGCTCCCGCTGAATACGGCCCGCACAAGACATTGTACAACCGGTTCAGGCGATGGTCGGAGAACGGCGTGTTCGAGCGTATCTTTGAAGAACTTGCCAAACCGCAGGATGGCGCTGGCAATGTCTTGATGATCGACGCGACCCACCTGAAGGCCCACCGCACCGCCTCCAGCCTCAAAAAAGGGGCGATGAGCCAAGGCTGCTTGGGCGAACCAAGGGCGGACTGAATACAAAGTTGCACGCCCTGTCAGACAACCTCGGGCGGCCAGTTCGACTCTACCTGACCGAAGGGCAGCGCAGCGACTTCAAAGGTGCGGATGTTTTGCTCAAAGACCTACCGAAAGCCGAAACCCTGATTGGTGATCGCGGATATGACAGCAATAAAATCCGCACCATGCTAGCCAAGCAAGAAGTTACGCCCTGCATTCCGCCAAAGAAAAACCGCAAAGAAACAATCAACTACTGCAAGGCCACCTACAAAGCCCGGCACAGGGTGGAGAACCTATTCGCCAAGCTCAAAGACTGGCGACGCATCGCAACCCGATACGACAGATGCGCACACACTTTTCGTTCCGCCGTCTATCTCGCTGCCACTATCATCTTCTGGTTATGAGTCCTGACCCTAGTTCAGGTCCATGCAGTTCGCGTAATAGGTTACCGTCGCCGGCCAGTCGGAGAAGATACCTTCGATACCGACGTCTTGTGCCAGGACGTGCAGCAACTCGAACATGGCGCCATCAGACTTGGTCACCTCTTTGACGGACTGATAGTACCAGCCGCCACCGGTCCCCAAGGGGCCCGACCGCTCCAGCGTCCAGGTGATGATTTTCAGGTCCGCCTTCTGCGCTTCCCTGGCGTAAGCCGAAGGAACCATCTTGCCGTTCTCGGTTGTCACCAGCATCCACATCGGCGGAGCGATGTAGTTGACACCCTTGCTTTTCAGGTCCTGCATACTCGGCTCGAAGGTCGCCGGCTTCATCGGGTCGAACCCCTCGACGTTATAGCGGTCATCCAGGTACACGGCCTGCTTGCCGAAATCAGGTTCGTTTTCGATCCAGTAAAGAACGTCGTCCAGGTTGAACGACTGGGCCCAGACGTCGCTGGCCGGTATGCCTGCGGCCTTGTACTCGTCGATCAGCTTCTGGGCATAGTCCTGCTGGGTGAAACCCTCGAAAGGCATCTCGACGGACGGCGATTTCAGTTCCGGGGTGAACTTGGTGCCGAGCTTGCGCAACAACTCAATCGATTCAGCGTGGGTCATCAGGGTGCCCGCGCTTGCCGCATAGAGGTCGGTCCGCCACTTGGCGGTGCCGTCGATATAGTCGTCGACGGTCTGCGCCTTCTTGTTCGCAGCATCCATTTTCCCGTCAAGGGTTCTGAACTCCGCCAACGTGATATCGCTCGCGCGGCACTCTGCCGAAGCGTTGGTGTCCCCCGATGCGGGTGAAAACCCCGCCGTGCATTTCGGCGCCAGGGGCGATTTCAGGATATTGGTTGTGGTGTGAAGGTCATTCTGGGCATGGCGACAGACCAGTTCCCTGTCCTTGGTGAAGGTGACATCGCACTCCAGGATCCCCGCACCCATGCGGGCTGCCGCGGTATAGGATTCGACCGTGTGCTCCGGAAACATCAAGGGCGCGCCCCGATGACCGATGGAGAAGAGCTTTCGTTCCAACGGCCGCTCCGCACAGGAAAGCAGCTTTGATTTCAGAGCGTTATCATCCATTTGATCGATCAGGAAATGGGGGCGCGGCCCGACTTCCACGCCGGCGGCCAGCGCCGCGCTTGCCATAACCGTGCAACCCAGCGCGAGCAACAGCGACTTTACACTTCTCATGTTCCTGACTCCGATGTCGTACTCACGAAAAAAAGGCAGTTGGGCAAGGAACCGTGACACCCTGATGACGCGTAAGTGACAGGGCTGTGAAGACCGCATCCGGCGGAGCGCGCTCTATCGCGCAGGTTTCTTCAGGTATTGCCGCTTCTCTGCCCGGTTTCCTATACTGGCTGTCGCGGGTGTCAAAGGCAAATCCGGCGGTCTCATTAGCGGGCCGATACCAATTGCGCCCAGGGGGGATAGATGGACGGCAGCCAGGCAACGGTTATCAGCGATCCACGACTGATCACGCTGCTAAACTATTGGCAAAGCCTGAAGAACGGCAACCCGCTTCCGTCTCGCCACGGGCTCGATCCGGCGCTGCTCCCGGCCGACCTTGTGCCTCACTTCTTTCTCTATGATGTGACCCACCAACCGCTGGACTACCGCATGCGTCTGGCCGGGTCGATGCTCTGCGCCACCGTCGGTTATGAGATGCGCGGTAAAACATTCGACGAGATCCATCCGGCGGATAAGGCCGCCGCCATCCGGCGTGAGTTCGACCATGCGGTTCATACCGGCCAACCGCACTATGCTGAACGCTCGGCCCGATGGCTGCCAGACCGGGAACTGTCCTACCACCGGCTGCTGCTGCCTTTCGCCGATGACGGCCTGATCGTGGACAGCCTGGGGGGCGCCTCGTTGTTCGACCTGGACGACCGGCCGCTTTTCTAGACACTTCCAGGCTTCGGCAGAAGCGTGACAGGCGCTATCCCGCAGCCGCCACCTTTGCGTGCTTCTCCCGCGCCGCAGCTTCTTTCTGGGCCTTGGCGACGGCCGCCTGGGCGGCGCCGGTGTGGGCGAACATCTCCAGGGATTCGTCTTCGCCATGGTCGGTGACCGGCGTCAAAGCGAGATCCGTGTAGTTCTTGTTGGCCGGGTCGCGCTTCACCTGCTGGCACTTGATCCAGAGCCGCAGCGCAAAGCCGGCAAAGGGAATATAGGTCGTCAGCGTTTCCCAGACCCGGCGCGGATAGAACACCAGGGGCGATTCCAGGGGCATGGTCGAGCGGCGCTGGGTGCGGACCTTGCGCCGGAAGTAGCCACCCTGCAGCGGATGGACTTTTTCATAGCGGATGGAGCCGGCGAACTGCAGGGCGTGGGCCCAGATCCGTTCCGGCTTGTTACCGCTGACCAGCATCCGTTTCATCAGGGTTTCAAGGTGATCGTCGGAGTAATAGAGATCCCAGGCCTTGTTGTAGATGCCCTGCCACTCGTCCTTGGTCATCAGCGCGTGGCCGGTGCAGACATGTTCCAGGTCGTAGATGTTCATGTCCGGGTCCATCGCGATCCCGTGCTTGTGAAGACTCTGGTGGTCCTCGGAACCGGGTAACGGAGTCAGGCAGAAGAACTCCAGGATGTCGATGGGCAGCTCGCGTTTGATGACCTCGATGTCGTGGGCGATCTTCTCCGGCGTATCCGCCGGGAAGCCCAGGATATAGCCGGCATAGGTCAGGATCTGGTGATTGCGCCATTCCTGAAGCATCAGCCGGTATTCGGTGATGCGGTTCTGGCGCTTCTTGGCCGCCATCAGGTTATCGGGATTGATGTTTTCCAGCCCGATGAAGACCCGCGCCACCCCGGCCCGCTTGGCCTTGGCGATAAAGTTCTCGATCTTGTGGCAGAGCGTATCGACCTGAATGATGATGGAAAACGGCAGGCCGGTTTCCTCCTTCAGGTCGCCAAGCCGGTCGAAGATCGCTTCCCAGTTCTTGTTGCGGGCGAAGTTGTCGTCGGTGATGAAGAAGCGGTTTATGCCCTGCTCGATATTGGCGCGCACCAGGCGCTCGACATCGTCGGCCTCACGGAAGCGCGACTTGCGGCCCTGCACGTTGATGATGGTGCAGAAGCTGCACTGAAAGGGGCAGCCGCGGCCCGCGTCGAAACAGGCCACCGAACCGCCGTAGCGCCGGACCATGGATTCCGGCAGGTAGGGCGTCGGCTGGTTGTCGATCCCCGGCAGGTCGTTCATATAGTTGTAGATCGGCTTCAGGTTCTGGTTCAGGGCATCCTGATAGAAGAGATGCAGCCGTCCCTCCCCCTCGCCGGCGTAGAGCGAGATGCCGAGATCCAGCGCCTCCTGCAGGTCGGGCGGCAACTCCGGCAGCATGGAGAGGCAACCGCTGGGGTGAAAACCGCCGATGGCGACCTGAATACCCTTGGCGCGAAACTGTCGGGCCATGTCCATGGCGCGGGGAAACTGATTGGACTGCACGCCGACAAGACAGACGATCCCCTTCACATCGGGGTCGGTCAAACGCCGGATGATGTTCTTGATCGGGATGATGGTGTTGGTTTCGTCGTAGGCGTTGAGTTCTATTTCGACATCGTCACCGAGAAGCCTGCGCTCCATGACATCCAGCGTAATACCGTAGAGACTGGATAGGGTATTGGACGGAACCCAGGCTTTCGCCCACTGAATGACGTAGCCGTCGTCGTCGTAGTGCGATGGCTTGATCAACTCGATACAGAAACGCTGCTCGCGGTCGCCCTTGCTCATTTCGCCCCCTAAATCCGAGTAGGGAACTAGGAATAGCGCATTTACGGCCGAAAATACACAATTCAACTAGGTTTGAGCCTGCAGTCAGTCGCCAAACCCCGCAGATCTGCCCGAAAAAAAGGGGGTATACCGCAGCAGCCGAGCCGTTCAGGGCCGGGCCCTGACGCCCGGCGCCGCGGAACGCCGCTACTTCACGGTGATGGTGATTCGTTCCGACATGACCGGGGGGTTGTGGGGAATATGGCTCCAATCCGCGAGCACCAGCTGCAGGACATGGGTTCCCGCCGGCAGCTCGACCGTGGTCTCGGTCTGGCCGCCACCGAAGTGGATATGCTGATCGTCGGCCGGGATCGGCTCGTTCAGCTCCTCGCCTTCAATGGCTTCGTTGATGATCAGGTGATGGTGGCCGGTCTTGGGCTTGTCATCGACGCCGGCGGGGGCGACGCCCATGCCCGAAAGACCGAAGCGCACGGTGACCGGCGAGGATACGCTCTGACCGTCTTCCAGGCCGATGAAATAGACTTTTGCGCCCGGCGGTGACGGCGTCTCGCCGGCATAGGCAATACCCGTTGCGAGAACGAGGCTTGCTGCGATAACAGGAATGCGCATGGAATATCCTCCCTTGTCGGCTTAAGTTTCATGGCCGGATCGGACATGATCTGACCTAAAGAACACCGACCACCCGGAAGTTATTCGATTGCCCGACAAAAAAGCAGCAAGAGCGCGCCTGGCGCAGGAGATACAGGGGTTCCACCCCCGTCTCTGGCGCTACTGCCTTGCGCTCTCCGGCGAACGGACAGCAGCAGAGGATCTGTGCCAGAGCGCCTGCCTGCGCGCTCTCGAGAAATCAGATCAGCTTCAGCCAGCAAGCAATTCTGATCGCTGGGTATTTCGGATTGCACGTAATCTCTGGTTCAATCAGCTGCGGGCCGAGAAAGTACGCCGGGGCGGCGGCCTTGTCGCGAGCGATGACATCGCCCTGGCGTCGCCGGACCCGAACGCCGAGACGAATATTTTTCATGCCGAGGTGTTAAGGGCGGTGATGGCTTTACCCGAAGCACAAAGGATCACCGTCTTCCTGGTCTATGTGGAGGGCTTTTCCTACAAGGAAGCCGCCGAGCACCTGCAGATCCCCATCGGCACGGTCATGAGCAGGCTGGCGGCAGCCCGCAGCAAATTGGCGGCCTACAATCCCAACGCGGACGCCGCGACGCGGCAAAGCCTCTAGGTAAGAGATGACAGCAAACGGCATCGACGATGAAGACCTGGTGGCCTACCTCGACGGCGAGCTTTCTGCCGAACGGGCAGCACAGATACGCGCCGCTTTGGAATCAGACGTCACCCTGCGCGACCGCCTTTCGGCGCTGCAGATCGACACCGCGGCGGTCAGGTCCGCCTTTGATTCACTTCTGGATCAGGCCCCGGCCGGCATGCTGAAAAATACAACGGCGCCACCGCCCGCTTTGATTGGCCGCCGGGCCACCGCAATTGCCGCCAGCCTGCTGATCGTCGCTGCTCTCGGATTCACCATGGGCCGCTTTTCCGCACCGCCGGAGACTGAAGATTGGCGCATGGCGGTGGCGGAGTACCAGTTGCTCTATCGCAGTGAGACGCTTTCCCATCTCGTCAGAGAGGACGACGCCCTGGAGCGCGAGCGGGCCCGGGTCGTTGCCAGACTGGGCCTGGATATCGACGGCAAAACCCTGATGAACCTGGATGGATTGAGCTATCGCCGCGCCCAATTGCTGGGTTTCGAAGATGCCCCCCTTGTGCAGTTCGCCTATCTCGACGGCAACCAGCAGCCCTTGGCGTTCTGCGTGACCCCGACCGGGGCCGCTGATCGTCCGGTCGAAAGCGCCAACCTGAAGGGCCTCTCGGCGGCCTCCTGGATTGCCGGAGGCTACGCCTTCCTGGTTATCGGCGACATCGCGCCGGATCACGTCCGTCGAACGGCAGAGACGCTCGCCGGTGCAATCGGCAAAGGGGCCTGACGGCGATCAGATATCCGTCAGCGGCCCGTAAGCCTCCGGCCGGCGGTCGCGGAAGAACTGCCAGAGGTTCCTGACTTCGCGAACCAGGTCCATGTCCATGTCGGCGACCACCAGTTCGTCCTTGTCCTCGCTGGCCTCGACCAGGAACTCGCCGCGCGGATTTACGACATAGCTGGAGCCGTAGAACTTGCCGATATCCCAGGGCGCTTCCGTGCCGACCCTGTTGATTGCGCCGATGTAGCAGCCGTTGGCGACGGCCGAGGCCGGCTGTTCCAGCTTCCAAAGGTACTGGCTGAGCCCGGCCACGGTCGCCGAGGGATTGACGATGTACTCCGCTCCGCTGAGCGCCAGGGCGCGCCAGCCCTCCGGGAAATGGCGGTCGTAGCAGATGTAGACCCCCAGTTTGCAGTAGGCGGTCTGGAACATCGGCCAGCCGGAGTTGCCGGGCTTGAAGAAGAACTTCTCATAGAAGCCGGCGACCTGGGGAATGTGCGATTTACGGTACTTGCCGAGGTACTTGCCGTCGGCGTCGATCACCGCGGCGGTGTTGTAATAGACCCCGGTGATGTCTTCCTCGTAGATCGGCACCACGATCACCATGGAGTGCTTTTTGGCATAGACCTGCATCAGCCGGACGGTCGGGCCGTCGGGCACCTTCTCCGCGGCGGCGTACCACTTGGCATCCTGGCTCGGGCAGAAGTAGGGCTGGTTGAACACCTCCTGCATGCAGAGCACCTGCACGCCCTTGGCGCCGGCCTCGTCGATCAGCGGCAGGTGGGCCTCGTTCATCTTGTCGCGGATCGCCGCCGGGCTGTCGCCGGTATCCGCTTTCAAGGCCATCTGAATGAGACCGGCACGCACGTTCGCCATCGACTTAGCTCCCCTGTTTTTCCGCTGTTCCTGACGATGGGCGGCACTGCAACCGCAGATCGTCAGGCTTGACCATTTGGTCAGGAAGTTTAGCGCGCGGCGATTCACTGGCAAGGGGATTGTTGGCGCTAAGCCAGAAAAGAAAAGGACTTGGGCGACAAAAGCGGACTCGCATCGCGGCGCGACTTGGTGCAAAATTGACCAAATGGACAGCTTTCTGTTCGCCTACGAAGCAGGCCGAAAGCAGGTCCGACAGGGAAACAAAAAACAGCCGCCGGCGGCCCACAAGGTCGCCTGCGCGGTAGAACGTGGCAACAGGCCCGGCGTGGCAACAGGAGGACGATCCATCATGGCGATCTTGATAAAAGGCGGCACAGTGGTCACGGCAGACCATTCGTTCAGGGCCGACGTGCTGACCGAAGCCGACAAGATTGTCGCTGTTGGCGAAAACCTCGAAGCGCCCGGCGGCGCCGAAGTGATCGACGCGGGTGGCGCCTATGTCCTGCCCGGCGGGATCGATCCGCACACCCATATGGAGCTGCCTTTCATGGGCACGGTGGCTTCCGAAGACTTCTTTTCCGGCACCACCGCCGGCATGGTGGGCGGCACCACCATGATCATCGACTTCGTCATCCCCAGCCCCCAGCAGGACATTTTGGAAGCCTATCACACCTGGCGCGGCTGGGCCGAAAAGTCCGCCGGGGACTACTCCTTCCACGTTGCCATCACCTGGTGGGACGAGACGGTCAAAGCGGCGATGGAGACTCTCACGACCGAACACGGGGTAAACTCGTTCAAGCACTTCATGGCCTACAAGGGCGCCATCATGTGTGACGACGAGGTGCTGGTGAATTCCTTCACCCGGGCCCGCGAGTTGGGCGCCATCTGTACCGTCCACGCCGAGAACGGCGAACTGGTCTTCCACCTGCAGAACGAAATCCTGAAAAGCGGCATCACCGGGCCGGAAGGGCATCCCCTCTCCCGCCCGCCGGAGGTCGAGGGCGAGGCCGCCAACCGTGCCATTCGCGTCGCCCAGGTGTTGGACGTACCGCTCTACATCGTCCACAACTCCTGCATCGAATCACTGCAGGCGATCACCCGGGCGCGCAACGAGGGCCAGCGGGTCTTCGGCGAAGTGCTGGCCGGCCACCTGCTGGTGAACGACGAGGTCTACCGCGACCCGGATTGGGACACCGCGGCCGCTCATGTCATGAGCCCGCCGTTCCGGCCCAAAGAGCATCAGGAGGCGCTCTGGCGCGGGCTGCAGGCCGGCATGCTGCAGACCACGGCGACCGACCACTGCTGCTTCTGCGCGCCGCAGAAGCGCATGGGGCACAACAACTTCACCCAGATCCCCAACGGTACCGGCGGGGTCGAGGATCGCATGCATGTGCTCTGGCATCACGGCGTGAACTCCGGGCGTCTGACGATGAACGAATTCGTTGCCATCACCTCCACCAACGCGGCCAAGATCTTCAACATCTATCCGCGCAAGGGATCCATCTCCATCGGCGCCGATGCCGACATTGCGATCTGGGACCCGGAGAAGGAACGCACGATCTCCAAGGACACGCATCATCAGAACGTGGACTTCAATATCTTCGAGGGAATGACCGTAAAAGGCATCAACACGGTCACCATCAGCCAGGGCAAGGTGGTCTATCAGGACGGCGATGTCCGCACCGAAAAGGGTGTCGGGCGTTACGTCGACCGGCCGACCTTTGCGCCCTATTACCAGGCTGTGAACCGCCAACGCAAAGCAAAGGCGCCGGCGGCGGTGGACCGTATGTAATTGCCCGGCCTTCAAGCCGGGTAACACCAGACAAACTCAATAACAGGGGAGCTTGGGGTATGACGTCTCTGAAAAAGGGGAACGAGAAGGTATTGGAAGGTTACGGGCGCCGGACCCTTCTAGGCTTTGGACTGCGCGCCGGGGCAATGGCAGTCGTTGCGGCAACGGCCCTGAACCTCTCCGCCACGGACGCCTTGGCGGAAAAACTGAAAGTCGCGGGCATCTACACCGTGCCTATCCAGCAGAAGTGGGTGGGCACCCTGCACCGGGCCCTCACCGCCGCCAAGGAACGCGGCGAGATCGAATACAGCTTCTCGGAGAAAGTGGCGAACACCGACTACGTAAGGGTGATGCGCGAATACGCCGAGAGCGGCGTGAACATGGTGGTCGGCGAGGCTTTCGGCATCAGCCGCGAAGCGCGCAAGGTATCCGACGACTATCCTGAGATCGCCTTTCTGATGGGCGATCCCGGCGGCCCCCACGGCGAGAATTTCTCGGTCTTCGACAACTGGATTCACGAACCCTGCTACCTGATGGGCGTCGTTGCCGGCACCATGACCAAGACCAACAAGATCGGCATGGTCGGCGGCTTCCCCATCGGTGAGGTGAACCGCCTGTTCCATGCCTTCATGGCGGGCGCCCGCTCGGTCAATCCGGACGTCGAGTTCAAGGTCTCCTTCATCGGTTCCTGGTACGACCCGCCGAAGGCCAAGGAATTCGCCTTCGCCCAGGTCGAATCGGGCGTCGACGTGCTCTACGCCGAGCGTGCCGGGGTCGTCGATGCGGCGCGCGAAAAAGGCATCGTCGCCTTCGGCAACGTGAACGACATGAACAAGGCCGAGAACGGCACCGATGTCGTGGTCGCCTCGGCCCTCTGGCACATGGAACCGGCCATCGACTATGCCATCGCCCAGGTGAAGGCCGGCAAATTCGCAGCCGAAGACTATAAGGAATGGACGATGATGAAGGCCGGCGGCGCCTCCCTCTCGCCCTTCTACGAGTTCGACGGCAAGATTCCAGCGGAGACCAGGGCGAAAGTCGAAGCCCTGGCCCAGCAGATCAAAGCCGGGGATTTCGTCGTAGAAACCAACGACGAAGAACCGAAGTCGACGTTCTAGTCTGACACGTCAGAACGGCGGAGCGGTGCCCGATCCGGTGCCGCTCTGGCCGCTCTGACCTTTTTCTTGTTTCGGGGGAATTGACGATGCCGGAGGCGCAGCAGCCTGCCGCCGTTGACGCCGGTGTTCAGCCGGTTCTGCGGCTGTCCGGCATCACCAAGCGGTTCGGTGCGCTCACCGCCAACGACGTCATCTCCCTCCAGCTTCAACCCGGGGAGATCCTGGCGCTGCTGGGGGAAAACGGTGCCGGCAAGACCACTCTGATGAGCATCCTCTTCGGCCACTACGTTGCCGATGAGGGTGGGATCGAAGCTTTCGGCGCTCCCCTGCCCGCCGGCTCCCCCAAGGCCGCCATATCGGCCGGTATCGGCATGGTGCATCAGCACTTCACCCTCGGCGAGAATCTCTCGGTCCTCGACAACATCGTCCTGGGAACCGAAGCGCTCTGGTCGCTCGGCCAGAACAGTGGCGCCGCGAAACGTAAGATCGAGACCCTGGCGGAACGCTTCGGCCTGGACATCGAGGCGCAGCGGCTGGTGCGCGATCTCTCCGTCGGCGAGCGTCAGCGGGTCGAGATCCTGAAGGCGCTCTATCGTGGCGCCCGCATCCTGATCCTCGACGAACCGACCGCGGTGTTGACGCCGCAGGAGGTCGAAAGCTTTTTCGCGACCCTGAAGGCCATGGTCGCCGACGGGCTGTCGATCATCTTCATCTCCCACAAACTGAACGAGGTCATGGCCATCGCCGACCGCGTGGCCGTCCTGCGCCAGGGCAGCCTGGTGGCCGACTTCCCCATCGCCGAGGCAAGCCGTGAGAGTCTGGCCGAAGCCATGGTCGGGCGGGCGGTAGCTTTACCGGAACGCAACGCCCTGGCGCCGGGCGCCACCGTTCTGGCAATGCGGAACCTCAGCTTGCGTAATGGCGACGGCCAAACCCTCCTGAAGAATGTGACGCTAACCCTCAGAGCCAGGGAGGTTCTCGGCATCGCCGGCGTTTCCGGCAACGGCCAGGGCGCTCTGGCCGATCTGCTGTCGGGTCTGGTGACCCCGGATGAAGGCGACCTGGAAGTCCTGGGCGAAGCGGTGACCCGGGTCTCGCCCGCCGCCATGCTGGCGCGCGGGATTGGCCGGGTACCGGAAGACCGCCACGCCACCGGCGTCATCGGCGATTTCGCGGTGGAGGAGAACCTCGTTCTCGAGGTCTATGGCGACAGCCGTTTTTCGCGCCTGGGATTTCTGAAGGGCACCGCGATCCGCCGCAACGCCGAAACCCTGATCGAAGACTTCGATATCCGGGGCGCCGACCCGCAGACCACCACGCGCAGCCTTTCCGGCGGCAACATGCAGAAGGTCATCTTGGCGCGTGTCCTGACCGAGAAACCCAAAGTCATTCTGGCCAATCAGCCGACCCGCGGTCTCGATGTCGGCGCGGCGGCCACGATGCAGCGCCTGCTGTTCGAGGCCTGTGCCGGCGGCGCCGGTGTCATCCTGATTTCCGAGGATCTGGAAGAGCTGCTGCAGATGTCCGACCGCGTCGCCGTGCTTTACCAGGGCCAGCTCAGTCAAGCCATGCCGGTCGAGGACGCGGACCTGAGGACGCTCGGCCTGATGATGGCCGGGCACAGCCCTGCGGAGGCGATTGATGCGCCTTGAGCCCCGCAGCCATGTGCCGCTCTGGCTGAACCTGGCGGCCCCCCTCTCGGCAGTCGCCCTGGCCTTTGTGCTCTGCGCCCTGCTGATCGTCTGGGCGGGCGCGCCGGTCTTCGCTGCCTATGGGGCGCTCTTGAACGGCGCCTTCGGATCGGTCTTCGCCATCAGCGAGACCCTGACCCGCGCCGCGCCGCTGATCTTCACCGGACTTGCCGCCGCCGTGGCCTTTCGCGCCAAGCTCTGGAACATCGGCGGCGAAGGCCAGCTCTATGCCGGCGCCCTGGCCGCGACCTATTTCGGCACCGGGCTCATCGAGCTGCCGCCTTTTCTGATGATCCCCTTTCTCTTCCTGGTCGGGGCCATCGCCGGCGGGCTTCTCCTTCTGCTGCCGGTGATTCTGAAACTGAAATTGCGGGTCGACGAGGTCGTCACCACGCTGCTGTTGAACTTCGTGGTGCTGCTGTTCGCCAACTACCTGCTCTTCGGGCCCTGGAAAGATCCCCTGGCCATGGGCTGGCCGCAGGCCGCGCCGATCATCGACGAAGGGGTCCTGTCCCCGCTGATCGCGCGCACCCGCCTGCATTCCGGTCTGATCTGGGCCGTCTTCTTCGCCGTCTGCGCCTGGGCTTTCATCCGCTATTCGAAGTGGGGCTTCGAGATCCGCGCCGTGGGCAACAACCCCACCGCTGCCGATTTCGCCGGTATTCCCCTGGGCGCGACGGTGCTGCGCACAGCGATGATGTCCGGCGGCCTGGCCGGCATGGCCGGGGTCTGCGAACTGGCCGGGCTGAAAGGCTACCTCACCCTCGATCTCTCCCCGGGCTTCGGCTACACCGGCATTGCGGTGGCCATGCTGGCGGGGCTGCATCCCCTGGGCGTCATCGCCTCGGCGATCTTCATCGCCGCGATCTACAACGGCGCCGATGCCATGAGCCGGGCCATGTCGATCTCCAACTATCTGGCCGACGTGATGACGGCAACGGCGCTGCTGCTGGTGCTGGCCTCCGTGCTTTTCGTCCGCTTCAGGCCGAGACTCCGTTAAATGGATCTCCTCGACATCTTCGTCTCTCTCGGCTTCTGGGCCGCCCTGGTGCGCATGGCCACGCCGCTGGTCTTCGGTACCCTGGGCGAGCTGATCTGCGAGCGCGCCGGAGTTCTGAACCTCGGGATCGAGGGGATCATGACCATGGGCGCGATGGTCGCCTGGATGTGGGTCTATCAGGGCGGCGATCTCTGGACCGCGGTGCTGGTGGCCGCCATCTTCGGCGCCCTCTTCGGCCTGCTGCATTCGGGTTTCAGCGTCTATCTGGGCGTCTCCCAACATGTTACCGGCATCGGCATCACCCTACTGGCCTCGGCCCTCAGCTACTTCGCCTTTCGCATGCTGCTGCCCGACGTCACCACGCCGCCGAAGATCGACCCCTTCAAGCCCTATCCCATTCCCGGCCTGTCGGAGCTGCCGTTCCTCGGTGAGGTGCTCTTCACCCAAAGCCCCCTCACCTATCTGGCGTTCCTGCTGGTGCCGGTGGTGGGCTACGGGCTCTACCGCACGCCGCTCGGCCTCGCCCTCCGTATGGTCGGCGAAAATCCGATGGCGGTGGAGGCTCAGGGCATCGACGTTCACCGCCTGCGCACCGCAGCGGTGATGCTGGGCAGCGCCTTCATGGCGGTCGGCGGCGCCTTCCTCACCATTTCGGTCTTCGATGCTTTCTACATCGGCATGATCAACGGCCGCGGCTGGATCTGCATCGCCCTGGTGATCTTCGCCTCCTGGCGGCCGGGCAAGGCGCTGCTCGGCGCGCTGCTGTTTGCCGCCTTCGAAGCCCTGCAGATCCGCGTCCAGCAGTCGGCCTCGGCCTTCATTCCCTATCAATTCTTCCTCATGATGCCTTATGTTCTGAGCATCCTGGCGATGATCGTCATGTCGCGGCGGGCCGCCTATCCCAAGGCGCTGCTGGTGCCCTTCCGCAAGGGCGAGCGTTAGGAAACTTAAACCGGAGGCAAGATGCTCGATCTTATTGTCCGTAACGCCAGCCTGCCGAGCGGTGAGGCCGGGCAGGATATCGCGGTGAAAGACGGCCTGATTGCCGAGGTTGCACCGAGTATCGAGGCCGAGGCGACAGAGGTCATCGATGCCGCCGGGCATCTCGTCACGCCGCCCTTCGTCGACAGCCACTTCCACATGGATGCCACCCTCAGCCTCGGCCTGCCGCGGCTGAACGAGAGCGGCACCCTGCTGGAAGGCATTGCGCTGTGGGGCGAACTGAAACCGGACCTGACAGTCGAGGCCCTCAAAGAGCGCGCCCTGGCGCTCTGCCGCTGGTCCATCGCCAAGGGCACCCTTGCCATCCGCAGCCATGTCGACATCTGCGATGACCGGCTGCTGGCGGTAGAGGCCTTGCTGGAAGTGCGCGAAACCGTCAAAGACTATATCGACCTGCAGCTCGTCGCCTTTCCGCAGGACGGCTACCTGCGCTCACCCACGGCCCGGGAAAACCTGAAGCGCGCGCTCGGCAAGGGCGTGGATATCGTCGGCGGCATCCCGCACTTCGAACGCACGATGAGTGACGGAGCGGAGTCCGTGCGCCTGCTCTGCGAGATCGCGGCAGAGCGCGGCCTGATGGTCGACATGCACTGCGACGAGACCGACGACCCGCTGTCACGCCACATCGAGAGCCTGTCACACGAGACCCAGCGCCTCGGTTTGCAGGGCCGGGTCACCGGCTCCCACCTCACGTCCATGCACTCCATGGACAACTACTACGTCTCCAAGCTTTTGCCGCTGATGGCCGAGGCCGGCGTGCACGCCGTCGCCAACCCGCTGATCAACATCACCATCCAGGGCCGCCACGATAGCTACCCCAAGCGCCGCGGCATGACCCGGGTGAAAGAGTTGTTAGCACAGGACATCAACGTTTCCTTCGGCCACGACTGCGTCATGGACCCTTGGTATCCGCTGGGCAGCCACGACATGATCGAAGTGGCCCATATGGGCCTCCACGTCGCCCAGATGACCGGGGTCGAGGAACAGAATGCCTGCTTCGCCGCCGTCACCGCCAACGGCGCCAAGACCCTGGGGTTGGAGGGTTACGGTCTGACGCCGGGCTGCAAGGCCGACCTGGTGATCCTCCAGGCCGGCGACGTGCTGGAGGCTCTCCGCCTGCGCCCCGTCCGCCTCACCGTCATCCGCCGCGGCCAGGTGATCGCCGAAACCCCGCCGGTACAATCGCAGTTGAAGGTGCTGGGCAATGAGGCTATCGATTTTCTGAAATAAGAACTTTGCCCCGAGGAATTCACTTTGCCCCAACTCGATCTCGCCTTCGCCCGCGCCCAATTTCCCGCTTTCTCCGAGCCTTCCCTGAAGGACTGGGCGTTCTTTGAGAATGCCGGCGGGTCCTATGCCTGCGGGCCGGTCATCGACCGCCTCACGCGCTTTTACCGGGAGACCAAGGTGCAGCCTTACGGCCCCTTCCCGGCTTCGGAGCGTGGCGGGCAGGAAATGGACGAAGCGCGCCGCCGCCTCGCCGGCTATCTGAACGTCGCGGAGGACGAGGTGCACTTCGGGCCCTCGACGACGCAGAACACCTACGTTCTGGCCCAGGCCTTTCGCGGGATGATGCAGGACGGCGACGAGATCGTCGTCACCAATCAGGATCACGAGGCCAACTCCGGCGCCTGGCGCCGTCTGGCCGAGCGCGGCATTGTGGTGCGCGAATGGCAGGTCGATCCGGAAAGCGGCCAGCTCGACCCCGGCGACCTCGACAGCCTGCTGAACGACAAGACCCGCGTGGTCGCCTTCCCGCATTGCTCCAACATCGTCGGCCATGTGAATCCGGTGGCGGAGATTGCCGCCAAGGCCCAGGCCACCGGTGCCGTGGTGGTGGTGGACGGTGTCTCCTACGCGCCCCACGGCTTTCCGGATATCCAGGCCCTGGGTGCGGACATCTATCTCTTCTCGCTCTACAAGACCTTCGGGCCGCATCAGGGCCTGATGACGGTGAAGCGCGCACTGGCCGAGCGCCTGCCCAACCAGAGCCACTACTTCAATGCCGATCAGATCACAAAGAAACTGACGCCCGCGGGGCCGGACCATGCCCAGATCGCCGCCTCCGCCGGTATCGCCGATTACTTCGATGCGCTCCACGCCCATCACTTCACGGACAGTCCTGTCGCCGATCCGGCAGAATGCGGCCGCCAGGTTCATGCACTGCTGGAGGCACAGGAAAAAACCCTTCTCGCGCCCCTGCTGGACTACCTGAGGCAGCGCAACGACATCCGTATCCTGGGGCCGAGCAATCCCGCCGTCCGTGCGCCTACGGTGGCGATCCACGCGAAGAACAAGCCGGCACCAGAAGTGGTCGAAAACCTGCGTCAGCACAACATTGCCGCCTGCGTCAGCAACTTCTACGCGGTGCGTCTGGTCGAGGCCATGGGCGTCGCCGCGGAACCCGGCGTGCTGCGCCTCTCCTTCGTACACTACACCAGCCCCGAAGAAATCGAGAAGCTGATCAAGGCGTTGGATCAGAGCCTTTGAGCGAGGTTAAGCGCCTTGAATCTCTAAGGTATAGAATAAAGTCGCGCGGCATTGTCACCTGAGGATTTGGATGAAATATGCAGGTTTCTGGGCGAGGGTTCTTGCGGGGCTGATCGATGTGGTGGCGCTGATCGTCCCCAGCATTACCATTGTCTTGTTGTCAGAACCTGAACTCATCTCAGATCCGTCGAATCATCAAGAAAAGCCGCTTACCTACTTTCTTCTTGTTGGCTTGTGGGCAGTCTATCAAGGCGGCATGGAGAGCTCGCGACTGCAAGCCACATTGGGTAAGCTCGCGATTAAGGTCTATGTCACCGACCTGCGGGGCAGAAGGCTTTCCTTCCCCACAGCCGCAGTCAGATGTTGGCCTATGTATCTGGGAAATTTAGCGCTCGGGCTGAATGCCATGGTACAGACCGACATAGGCGACACCTTCGTTATGGCCGCCCTTGGGATGTCGTTCTGGGCCTGTCTTTACATCGTCATATCGCCTCAAAACCAGGGACTGCACGATTGGATATCCGGAACGTTCGTGCTTGCGAAGCAGGGTCCGGTCGCCGCTGAATAGAGCGGTTCTGATCGACCGCCGAGCGACTTCTCGCAGCGGCTGACTCCGTAAAAGTGAACCTCAGAACAGCTGCGCCCGACCAATCGTCGGCGCCCACTATCTTCAGGCGCCTCAACTTGAGGAGCATCCTGACAATGAATCTACGAAATTTATTCGCCACAGCCATGGTTTGTGCGCTGTTGGCCCTCTCACACAGCGTTCGGGCGGAAGCGCCCGATACGAACACCATTATGCGATCGCAGGAAGCGGCAGTTGCTGCGCCTGTTCAGGTGCAAGAACCTGCTGCGATCACCGTTGCCCAGGTTCAGCAGCTTAAGAAAAGAGTTCTGCAGGACCCGCCGCGCCCCGAGGGGCCGCAATCCTTCCAGGCAACGCCCAGCGGCCCGCCGGCGTTTGAGGCCTGTTGCGATTCCTGTCCTGCGGGCGGCTGTACCGGCTGCAATTCCTATCCTGGCGTCCCACACCTCAACTGCGGCAGCGGTCTCATCAAGGCCAACTGTCAGGTCGTCGACGACACGGTCACCTGCGTCAAAGACGACGGCTAAGGGCCTCCGGCTACCACCGATAAGGATAGTTCAATGATCTTTCGAATCTGTTTTTGTGTCTTTGCTCTCGGCATGGTGCTGATGACGGCTGATATCACCCAGGCTCAACAACGCAGTACCGACTTGAAAGCCACCCCGCCACCGGGGGAAGTGGAGTTTCCGGCTTGCTGTGACTCCTGCGATCAGAACGGCTGCACCGGCTGCAACTCCGGACCGGAAGGGCTTACCTGCGGGTCGGGTCTGATCAAGGCTGAGTGCTCAATATCCAACAACAAGGTATCTTGCGAGGAAGATACGGCGTCGACGCCTCTGCAGTCGACACCGAACAAATTTCAGACTCGTCAGTGAATAAAAAAGGGGGAGCGCCAATGCGCTCCCCCTCCACCCCCCGGAGTGAAGATCTTACATCCCCGAAGCTTTCTCCCAGACCGCGTGGGTCCAAGCTCCCTCCGGCTTTTTGGTGATGACCGGGGTTGAGGCGTTGGCCAGCAATGTATCGACCGTACGATCATAGTCGCCCGGCTCAAGATATCCCAGCCCTTTGGTTCCGCCTTCCAACAGCTTGGCAATCTCGCTCATCATGCGCCGCTGATGCTTTTCCGTCTGCGCGCCGGTTTCATCGTTTTCCAGAACGATATCAGCCGCTTCGTTGACGTTGTTCTTGGCGTAGTCCCAGCCCTTCAGGGAAGCCGCCACGAAGCGCGACATCTTTTCGACGAAGGCCGGATCATCAAGGTTTTCTTCCATGACGTAGAGGCCGTCTTCCAGGGTGGCCACACCCTGGTCCTCGTACTTGTAGACGATCAGGTCGTCGGCGGTGAGGCCGGCGTCAATGATCTGCCAGTACTCGTTGTAGGTCATGGTGGAAACGCAATCGGCCTGCTTCTGCAGGATCGGATCGACGTTGAAACCCTGCTTCAGAACCGTGACGCCGCCATCGCTGCCGTCGGTCGGCAGGCCCAGCTTGGCCATCCAGGACAGGAACGGGTATTCGTTGCCGAAGAACCAGACGCCCAGGGTGCGGCCCTTGAAGTCAGCCGGCGAGGTGATGCCGCTGTCCTTGCGGCAGGTCAGCATCATGCCGGACTTCTTGAAGACCTGGGCGATGTTCACCAGGGGCACGCCCTTTTCCCGCGACGCCAGGGCAGAGGGCATCCAGTCGATCACCACATCGGCGCCGCCACCGGCGATGACCTGCGGCGGAGCGACGTCCGGGCCGCCCGGCTTGATGGTCACATCGAGACCGGCATCTTTGTAGAAGCCTTTGTCCTGGGCCACGAAGTAGCCGGCGAACTGGGCCTGGGTCACCCACTTCAACTGCAGCGTCACCTTGTCGGCGGCACTTGCCGTGCCCGCCGTCAGCAGCAGCCCCGCCCCTGCCGCCAGTGAAATCAGTTTTCTCATCTTGCCTCTCCTCTTCATTGAGATTTGTCGATTATTTCTTAAGGTTTCCTCGCCGAACCGCCGTCCATGGCGTTGTTATACTTCATTTATCGATAAGACGGGTGCCAGAAAGTCGTCGCCCGCTCCGCCACCGCCAGCAGACCGTAAAACAGGGAGCCGGCGACCGCCGCCACGGCGATGGTCGCCCAGACCATCTCCACATTCATGCGGCCGATCTCGGTCGAGATCCGAAAACCCATGCCGACAATCGGGGTGCCGAAGAATTCGGCCACGATTGCCCCGATCAGCGCAAGGGTGGAGTTGATCTTCAAGGCATTGAAAATGAACGGCAGCGCATTGGGCAGCCTGACGCGGACCAGGGTCTGCAGATAGCTGGCGCCATAGGAGCGCATCAGATCGCGCTCCATCGCCTGGGTCGCGTGCAGGCCAGCGATGGTGTTCACCAGCATGGGAAAGAAGGTCATTATGACCACGACCGCGGCCTTGGACTGCCAGTCAAAGCCGAACCACATCACCATGATCGGCGCCACGCCGACGATGGGCAGCGCGGAGACGAAGTTGCCGAGGGGCAGCAGGCCGCGCTGCAGGAAGGGCACCCGGTCCACCAGAACCGCAACCAGGAAACCGCTGCCGCAGCCCATGACGAAGCCCGAGAGCACCGACTTGAGAAAGGTCTGGTAGAAGTCCGCCTGCAGGGTATCGGTCGAGGCCATGAAGACATCGGCGATGCGCCCCGGCGACGGCAGCAGCACCGAGGGCACGTCGAAGCCGGTCACCCCGACCTGCCAGAGATAGATCAGCCAGGCACCGAAGAGCCCGGGCACCAGCAGGCCGAGAATCCGAGGCGCGCCTCGTTCGGAAGACGCCTCGGAGAGAAGGTTGAGCGACTGCCAAACCAGGAAGCAGAGACCGAAGACAAAGAGCCAGATCCCTAAAGCCCCGGCGCCGATCGTCCATTCTGCGGCCTGCAACTTCTCAATGGCCGTCAAGGGTGCCCAGGCGCCAACCGTTGCGGCGGCTGCCAGCATAAGGCCGGACAAGAATCCGCGGCGCCCGATGAACCTCTGAACGATGAGTGCAGTCACCGGCACTAACACGCCAACCACGAGTTCCGGCCACTCGAACCAGCCGATACTGCGCCCGTCGGGGGAATGCCCCAGCGGCAGCAACAATGCTGCGAGCAGTATGGACATTGACGCCAGGACAGCGCTCTCTTGCCGCAAGGTCTTCATGGCCGTGCCCCCGAACGGCGCAGCACCAGCCGCTCGATGCCGCCCATGGCGGCGACCAGCATCCCCGCCATGGCGGCGGCGGTCAGCAGCGCCGCCCAGATCTGCACCGTCTGGCCGTAGTAGCTACCGACCAGCAGGCGCGCGCCGATGCCGGCCTGGGCACCGGTCGGCAGTTCGCCGACGATGGCGCCGACCAGCGAGATGGCGATGGCCACCTTCAGGCTGGCGAAGAGGAAAGGCACCGACGACGGCCAGCGCAGCTGCCAGAAGACCTGCACCTTGCTGGCGCTGTAGGTGCGCATCAGGTCCATCTGCAGCGGATCGGGCGAGCGCAGGCCCTTCACCATGCCGATGGTCACCGGGAAGAAACAGAGATACATGGAAATCAAGGCCTTGGGCACCAGCCCCGTAAAGCCGATGTTGCCTAGCACCACGATGACCATGGGGGCAATCGCCAGGATCGGAATGGTCTGGGAAGCGATCACCCAGGGCAGCAGTGAGCGGTCGAGCGTGTTCACATGGACAATGCCGACAGCGAGTACGATCCCCAGCAGCGTACCCATGGCAAAGCCCAGCAAGGTCGAGGAAAGCGTCACCCAAGCGTGGTAGATCAGGCTGCGCTTGGAGGTGACGCTGCGCTGCAGGATCGACTTGTTCAGTTCCTCAACCACCTGGTGGGGCGCCGGCAGGATTGGCCGCTCCATCGCCATGGCGTCCCCGGCCAGACCGGTGATCGACCAGTCCTGTCCCTCCCGCTCATAGCGGTCGATCAGGAGAGGCGCGTTCAGCCAGACCGTTCCAAGATACCAGAGCACGAAGATCGCCAGGCAGACCACCGCAAGCGGGCCGCTACGGCCGGCGAAAGCCCGGGACAGCAGCCCGGGAGTGGATTTGGAAGGCCCGGCGATGGCCTCAGTCGTCATAGCTGTGTCCGGCCCGCAGGCCTTCGCGGACCCGATGGGCGATCTCCGCGAACTCGTTGCTCTCGCGGCTGTCCAGCGTGCGGTCCGCCGGCAGGTTGCAGTCGATGACGTCGATGATACGGCCGGGGCGCGGTGACATGACGACGATCTTAGAAGACAGGAACACCGCCTCCGGAATCGAATGGGTCACGAAAACCACGGTCTTGCCGGTACGCTCCCACAAGCGCAGAAGCTGTTCGTTCAGATGATCGCGGGTGATCTCGTCCAAGGCGCCGAAGGGCTCGTCCATCAACAGCAGATCGGGCTCGAAGGAGAGCGCGCGGGCGATGGAGACGCGCTGCTGCATACCGCCGGAAAGCTGCCAGGGAAACTTCTTCTCGAAACCCCCAAGATTTACGAGATCCAGGTAGCGCGCCGCCCGCGCCTGCCGTTCGGCACTGGTCATCCCCATGATTTCCAGCGGCAGCATGACGTTGCGCTCCACCGTACGCCAGGGATAGAGCGCCGGGGCCTGGAAGACGTAGCCGTAGGCCCGCGCCCGGCGCGCCTCTTCCGGCGAGACGCCGTTCACGCTGATCGTGCCGCCGGTCTGATGCTCAAGATCGGCGATGACCCGCAAAAGGGTGGTCTTGCCGCAACCCGAGGGCCCGATAAAGGAAACGAAGTCACCGGCATTGACGGTGAGATTCACTTCGGAGAGGGCGTAGACCGGCGCATCGGCGGTCTCGAAGGTGAGCGAAAGATTCTCGACCTCGATGACCGGCCTGGCCGCACTGCCTGCCGTTTCCGCTTCCCCCTGCTGCATAACCGCCTCTAACGCCATCCCCGTCACGCCCCCCTTGTTAGGGAGTTGGCGTCATTCCTGCCTGTTCGGCCGGAAAGGTCAAGCACTAGCCCGCTCCAGCATGGCGTGCAGCAGCACGTTGCAGCCGGCAGCCAGGTCCTGGGGCGTGGCGCTCTCGGCCTCGTTGTGGCTGACGCCGTCCTCGCAAGGGACAAAGATCATGGCGGTCGGCGCCACCCGGCTGATGTAGCAGGCATCGTGGCCGGCGCCGGAAATGATATCCATGTTGCCGTAGCCGGCGGTCCCTGCCGCATTCTTCACGGCCGAGACACAATCCGGATCAAAGCTGATCGGCGGCGAGTACCAGATGTTCTCCAGTTCCGCCGCAATCCCCACCGGATCGCAGATCCCGGCGCAGGCGCTGCGCAGTTCCTCTTCCATCCGGCTTAGTGTGGCATCGTCGGGGTGCCGCAGGTCGATGGTCATGAAAACCGAGCCGGGAATCGTGTTCCGCGAATTCGGACTGACCTGCATCATGCCGACGGTGGTGACCGCATGGGGGGCATTGGCCAGCGCGATCTCGTTGATGGCGGTCACCAGTTTCGAAGCCGCCACCAGGGCATCCTTGCGCCGGTTCATCGGCGTCGTCCCGGCGTGGGACTCCGAACCGGTCAGCGTCGCCTCGAACCAGCGCTGTCCCTGGGCGCCGGTCACCACACCAATGGTCTTTTCCTCGGCTTCCAGGATCGGGCCCTGTTCGATGTGGGCTTCGAAAAAGGCGCGGATCGGGTGTTCGCCCGGCGTCTCGTCGCCCTTGTAACCGATGCGCTCCAGTTCATCGCCGATGGTCTTGCCGTCGATATCGGCGCGGGAGTGCCCGTAGTCCAGGTCGAAAACCCCGGCGAAAACGCCGGAGGCGACCATGGCCGGAGCAAAGCGCGAACCCTCTTCATTGGTCCAGACCGACACCTCGACCGGCGCCGTCGTCTCGACGCCGTGATCGTTCAGGGTCCGGATGACCTCCAGCCCCGCCAGCACCCCGAAAACGCCGTCGAACTTGCCGCCGGTCGGCTGGGTATCCAGGTGGCTGCCGGTGGTCACCGGGGCCATCGAGGGATCGGTGCCCGGCCGCCGCGCGAAGATGTTGCCCATCTTGTCCACGGTGATCGAACAGCCTGCTTCCTGGCACCAGCGAACGAAGAGGTCCCTGCCCTCGCGGTCAAAATCGCTGAGCGCCAGGCGGCAGTTACCGCCGGCGATGCCCGGGCCGATCTTGGCCATTTCCATCAAGGAGTCCCAAAGCCGGTCCTGGTTGACCGTCAGGTTTTTCAACGTCATCGATTGCCAATCCCCTGTTCAAACGCGCGCCGCTTACTCCGCTGCCTTCTGGTTCATCGGATTGCGCGGGTCCTGCGTCCAGTTCATGTAGTCCTTGCCGTTGTCGACCTCGACCATGGTGATGCAGTCCTCCACCGGGCAGACATGCATGCAGAGGTTACAGCCGACGCACTCGGCATCGATCACCTCGTAGCGCCTGGCCCCGCCGTTCTTCTCCGCGGCGATGGCCTGGTGCGAGGTATCTTCGCAGGCAATGTGGCAGAGCCCGCATTTGATGCAAAGGTCCTGGTCGATCTTGGCGACGGTTTCATAATTGAGGTCGAGGTACTTCCAGTCGGTCACGTTGGGCACCGCGGCGCCGCGGAAGTCGTCCAGGGTTCCATAACCCTTTTCGTCCATCCAATAACCCAGGCCGTCGATCATATCCTCGACGATCTTGAAGCCCTTGTGCATGGCGGCGGTGCAGACCTGGACCGAACCGGCGCCCAGGGTCATGAATTCCGCCGCGTCGCGCCAGTTGCTGATGCCGCCGATGCCGGAAATCGGTATGCCGGCGCATTCCTGGTCGCGGGCGATCTCCGCTACCATATGCATGGCGATGGGTTTCACCGCGGGGCCGCAGTAACCGCCGTGGGTGCCCTTGCCGTCCACCGTGGGGGTCGGCGCCATGACGTCCAGATCGACCGAGACAATGGAGTTGATGGTGTTGATCAGGGAAACTGCGTCGGCGCCCCCCGCCTTGGCGGCGCGCGCCGGGCCCAGCACGTTGGTCACGTTGGGCGTCAGCTTGACCAGGACCGGCATGCGGGTGTGCTTCTTGCACCAACGGGTCACCATCTCGATGTATTCCGGCACCTGGCCGACGGCCGAGCCCATGCCGCGCTCCGACATGCCGTGCGGGCAGCCGAAGTTCAGTTCGACGCCGTCGGCACCGGTCTCCTCGACCTTCGCCAGAATGGCGCGCCAGTTCTCTTCCTCGCAGGGCACCATCAGCGAGACCACCATGGCGCGGTCCGGCCAGTCCTTCTTTACCTGCTTGATCTCGCGCAGGTTCACATCCAGGGGGCGGTCAGTGATCAGCTCGATATTGTTGAAGCCGGCCATGCGGGTGCCGTTGTAGCTCATGGCCCCATAGCGCGAGGAGACATTCACCACCGGCGGGTCTTCGCCCAGGGTCTTCCAGACGACGCCGCCCCAGCCCGCCTTGAAGGCGCGGACCACGTTATACTCTTTATCCGTCGGCGGCGCCGAGGCCAGCCAGAAGGGATTGGGCGACTTCACGCCGCCGATTTCGCAACGAAGGTCAGCCATATCTCGTCTCCCTTGGTTCGGTTTCCCGCGGCCCGCCTCAGCGGCGCAGGAAGGAATCGATGGCCTGGGCGGCCAGTTTGCCGTCCTGTACGGCAGCCACCGTCAGGTCTTCGCTGATTGAAACGCAGTCGCCGCCGGCCCAGACATCCGGCAGGGAACTTTGACGATCCTCGTTCACCGCGATGCAGGCGCCGTCCATCTCCAGCAACTCGGAACCGCCGTTCGCCTGGGGCAATGGCAGCATCTGCTGGCCGATCGCCTTGAAGACCATGTCGGCCGGCAGGCTGAAAGCATCGCCGGTCCCGGCGAGACGCCCGCTGTCGTCGAGCTGCGTGTACTCAAAGACGACATCGGTGATGCGCCCATGCGCGCCGCGCAGCTCACGCGGCTGGGCCCAGTGCTTGATCTTCACGCCGTTGACCTGGGCGAATTCCTGCTCATGCCCGGTGGCCGACATGGCATCGGCGCCCCGGCGATAGACCAGGGTGACGTCCTCCGCGCCCAGGCGCTTGACCTGCACGGCGATGTCGATGGCGGTGTTGCCGCCACCGATCACTACCACCTTGCGGCCGACCGGCAGGGACTTCAGATCGTCGCTCTGGCGCAGCTCGGCGATGTAGTCGACGGCGTTATAGACGCCTTCCAGGTCTTCGCCCTCCAAGCCGAGGGCGCGCACGCCGCCGAGGCCCATGCCCAGAAACACAGCATCATAGTCGCGCCGCAGGTCGGCCAGGGAGAAGTCCCGGCCCAGGGCCTGATCGTTACGGATCTCAATGCCGCCGATGTCGAGAATGAAGTCGACTTCACGCCTGGCGAATTCGTCGGGCAGTTTGTAGGCCGCAATGCCGTACTCGTTCAGCCCGCCGGCTTTGGGTTTGGCCTCGAAGACCACCACGTCATGGCCCAGCATGGCCGCGCGATGCGCGCAGGACAGCCCGGCCGGACCGGCACCCACAACGGCGATGCGCTTGCCGCTGGACGCCGCGCGGGTGAAGGGGTGCGTCCCCTCGTCCATCAACGCGTCGGTGGCATAGCGCTGCAGCAGGCCGATCTGCACCGGCTTGTGCTCCTGTGTGTTGCGCACACAGGCTTCCTCACACAGAACCTCGGTCGGGCAGACCCTGGCACAGGCGCCGCCCATGATGTTCTCGTCCAGGATATCCTGCGCCGCCCCACGGACATTGTCGGTGGAGATTTTACGAATGAAGCTGGGAATATCGATGCCGGTCGGACAGGCCTCGATACAGGGCGCGTCGTAGCAGAAGTAGCAACGGCTGGATTCGATCAATGCCGCCTTGCGGTCGAGCGGCGGATGCACATCGCTGAAGTTTTCCGCGTAGGCGGAATCAGGCAAACGCCCGGCCACGATGTCCGGTTGGGTACCCATCCTGATCTCCCCGATCATTTGACTGCTTACGCTCTTACGGCGCCTTGCGTCGTTGTTGTATAAGACTGTAGCCTTACCTTGACCAAGCGGTCAATTAATTTTGACCAATTGGTCAGGTTTTAGAAACTCCAAGTGCCTGCCGCGGGCCAAAGAAGCCCGCAGACGAACGATCGATAGAGGATGGCCCCGGCCGATGAGCGAAACGGCAACGAAAGAAAACCTCGGCAAAGAGGTTGAGAAGGAGGAGACCGGTCCGGGCCATATCCGGCTGCGCAACCGGGCGCTCATCCTGCAGGCCGCCGAAGAGGTCTTTGCCGAACAGGGTTACCGCGGGGCGACCACCGCCGCCATTGCCGAGCGCGCCGGCCTGCCCAAGGCCAACGTCCATTACTACTTCGGCACCAAGGAAACGCTCTACCGCGCCGTGCTCGACGACATTCTGGCGCTCTGGCTGGGTGAGCTCGACCGCCTGACCGAGGACAGCGACCCCGCCGAAGCCCTGGCCGACTACATCAAGGCCAAGGTCGTTCACTCCCGTGAACGGCCCCTCGCCTCACGCGTCTATGCCAACGAAATGATCCGCGGCGCCAAGCACACCGGCGACTTTCTGAAGAACGATCTGAAAAGCCTGGTGAAGCGCAAGTCGCGGGTGCTGGAAAGCTGGGTGGCGCAAGGCAAGATGGAACCGATCGACCCGGTTCACCTGTTTTCCGTGATCTGGGCCGCGACCCAGCACTACGCCGACTTCGAGGTTCAGGTCGCCGCCCTGGTGGGGCGGCGCCAGATGACTGCGCGGGATTTTGACGAGGCAGCCGATACCATAGTACGTATGGTGCTGCGCGGCTGCGGTCTGCACTACGGCAAGGCAGCCGAGTAGCCGGACGGGCCGCGCCGGCGGGGCGGTCTCTTCTCAATTCGGCGGGGTAATGGATTATGGCATTGGTGGTGCGCGTCGGGCCGGCGCGGGAAGTCTGGTGGCGCGATACTCTGCAAGACTTGCTGCCGGATGTGGAGTGCCGCCTTTGGGGCGAAGCCGGTGATAAAGACGAGGTCGACTACGCCGTCGTCTGGCAACCGCCTATCGGCGAACTGAAGACCTTTCGCAATCTGAAATGCATCGTTTCCATGGGCGCCGGGGTCGACCACATCCTGCTGCGCGACCCTGATTATCCCAAGCATGTCCCGATCATCCGCACGGTCGGAACCGATCTGCGCCAGCGCATGCGCGAATACGTGGTGCTGCATGTGCTGCGCCTGCACCGCCGCCTGCCGGATATCGAGGCCGGGCAGCGCCGCCACGACTGGGACCAGATCATCACCCCGACCGCACCGGATCGCCGCGTCGGCATCCTCGGCCTCGGAAACATGGGCGCGGATGTCGCCCAGGCCTTGGCGGGTCTCGGGTTTTCGGTGCTCGGCTGGTCGCGGCGGCCCAAGGAGGTCGCGGGGGTGGAGTGCCATCACGGCAGCGCCGGCCTGAGCGACGTCCTGAAACAGAGCGAGATCCTGGTCTGCCTACTGCCCCTGACGGCGGAGACCCAGGGGATCCTTAACAAGGACCTCTTCGCCCGGATGCCCAAGGGCGCCAACCTGATCAACGTGGGCCGCGGCCAGCACCTGGTGGAGGAGGACCTGATCCCGGCGCTTGATTCCGGTCAGCTTTCCCGCGCCACCCTGGATGTGCTCTGCCAGGAACCGCCGGAAACCGATCATCCCTTCTGGGATCATCCGGGCATCCTGCTGACGCCCCATGTCGCCAGCCTTATCGACCCGGCGGCGGGCGCCAAGATCATCGCCGGCAACCTGAAACGCTTCATCGCCGGCGAGCCGGTGCCCGACATGGTCGATGTCGCGCAGGGATATTGACTGCCTGACGCGTGATGATGTTGCAGCGCCGGAACCAGCTGCGCGGGAAACCTGGACAAAATAGGTAAGCCCAAGGTGAAGCTTCTCGTTGAACTTCCCACGTAGTATCTTCCACAGACAGGGAAGTGGTCGTGCCGGGGAAATCATGCGCATTGTTGCGATATCTGCGATTCTGATCGCCACAGGTCTCTGGGCACAGCCTGCTGTTGTGCAGGCTGCCCCCAAGCCCGCTGTGCTGGTGATCGAGGCAGAGACCGGCGCCGTGCTGGAAGCCGAAAACGCAACCCAACCCTGGTATCCCGCCTCCCTCACCAAGGTGATGACCGCTTACATGGTGTTCGACGCGCTGGCCGAGGGCTGGCTGGCGCTGGACGAAAAGGTTCCCGTTTCCGCCCATGCCGCCGGCCAGTCGCCCACCAAGCTGGGCCTCGGCAAGGGCAAGCAGGTCGCGGTGAAGGTGCTTCTCGACGCCATGATCGTCCGCTCGGCCAACGATGCGGCGGTGGTGCTGGCCGAAGCGGTCAGCGGCAGCGAAGAGGCCTTCGCCCGGGCCATGACCCGCCAGGCCTACAAGCTCGGTATGCGGGCCAGCCGCTTCATGAATGCTTCGGGCCTGCCCGACCCGGATCAGGTCACCACGGCCCGCGATATGGCAATCCTCGCCCAGGCTGTCAGGCGCGACTTCCCGGAACACTACGGGCTTTTTTCAAAAACCCAGTTCATGCTCAACCGCAAGGTCCGGCCCACGGTGAACGGCTGGATGGCCGGCTATCCCGGCGCCGACGGTATGAAGACCGGCTTCACCTGCGGTTCCGGTTACAATCTGGTTGCTTCGGTGGAGCGCGATGGGCGCCGTGTGGTCGCGGTGGTCCTGGGCGGCATCAGCAGCGGCGCCCGCAACGGCCGCATGACGAAACTGATGAACGCCGCCTTTGCCGCGCCGGCGCCAGAGGTAGAGACGGAAAACACAGTTCATCTCGGGGCGCTTCCCGCCGCAACCAACGCCACCGCCCCTTACGTTCTGCCCGGCGACAAATGCCCGGTCGCCGTCGCCGTCGGCACCGCCCCGACCGATGGGAAGCTGCCGGGCTGGGGCCTCGTTCTCGGCTCCTTTGCCTCGAAAGCCCAGGCCAACGATGTGGTCAAGGACCAGCAGCAGGCCCTCAAGAGCATTACCAAGAAGGGCCGCCCGGCCGTTGTCGCCAAGCTGCGCCACGATCCGCAACTCTACACGGCGCTGCTGGTCGACCTGGAGCAGCGCGATGCCGGGGAAGCCTGCAAGCACCTCTGGTCGCTGGGGCGCTACTGCCTGGCGGTGCCGCCCAAGCTGCTGAACAATCCGGATACGCTTTGGCGTTAAGCGTTTTCGACTTACGTCGAAGCAGCACCGCGCTTTTCGTAACATTGCCAAACCGCTGGCGTCTCTCTAGCATTCCCTTTGTGGCCTTCATAAAGGACGGCAAGCAAAGAGAACCGCCCCCACCCGGCCAGCCCTTTTTGACATCTCAAGCGGGAGGATACCCATGCGGACATATCGCAAAAGCGGAGTGATTCTGGCGGTTGCAGCCGCAACCCTGTTCTCAGCCGGCGCAGCCATGGCTGCCTGCGACTGGAAGCCTGAGCGGCCTGTAACCTACGTTGTGCCCTGGGGCGCCGGCGGCGGTACCGATGCCAACTCCCGCATGCTGGCCAGCATGATGGAGAAGCACTTCGGCGTGCCCTTCAATGTCGTCAACCGCACCGGCGGCAACGGCGTGGTGGGCCATAGCGCCATCGCCAACGCGGAACCGGACGGCTACACCATCGGCGCGGCAACTGTCGAGATCACGACCATGCATCACGCCGGCCTGACCGAACTGAACCACACCAACCTGACCCCCATCGCCCTGGTCGATATCGTTCCCTCCAGTGTTCTGGTCTCCAAGGATTCAGAGTTCAACAGCCTGAACGACCTGCTGACCTACGCCAAGGCGAACCCCGGCAAGCTGACCGGCTCCGGCACCGCCCAGGGCGGCATCTGGCATCTGGCCCTGGCCGGCATGCTGCAGTCCGAGGGTATGGATCCCGCCGCAATCCGCTGGGTGCCCTCCAACGGTGCCGCCGCGGCCATGCAGGAGCTGGTGGCCGGCGGCGTCGATGTGGCGACCCCCGCCCTTTCCGAAGGCAAGGCGCTGATCGAGTCAGGCGAGCTGAAGGCCCTGGCCTACATGCACGACACCCGCATGGGCGCCCTGCCCGACGTGCCGACCACCAAGGAGCTGCTGGATTCCAAGTGGACCCTGGCAGCCTTCATCAGCGTCAGCGGCCCCAAGGGCATGCCGGAGGAAATCGCCTGCAGCTATGAGAAAGTGGCGATGGAAGCCTTCGGCCAGCAGGACTGGGCCGACTTCAAGGCATCGCGCGGCTCCGAGGTCGTCATGATGGGCGGCAAGGATCTGGCCGTCATGATGCAGGACACCTCCGACAACCTGGGCGCCACCATGAAGGCCATCGGTCTGGCGAAGTAAGACCCTGAACGAAAGAAACGGCCTCTCTTCAGGCAAAGAGGGGCCGTTTCCTTTTCCGTAAGTGCCAGGCAAGGCACAGCTGCAATAGGAAACGGCAGATGAAACTGGGCGACCTTCCGCTCGGGCTGCTGGCCGGGCTGTTCGGTCTGGCCGTGGTGCTGGAGGCGATGAGTTTTCCGGAAATGGGCGGCATGGCCTATGGTCCGGAATTCTTTCCGATCATCGTCGGCGCCGGTTTCTGCCTCTGCGGCCTGGTGCTGATTGCCGGCGACCTGCGCCGGCGCCTGACCGGCAAGCGTGAGGCCCTGGTTTCAGTCGAACCCTCTCTCAAACAGGGCAAGGCCCTGCTGCGTGCCGCTGCGGTATTGGTCACCGTTATCGCCTTCGTGCTGCTGGTGAAACCCTTGGGCTTTCTGCTTACCCTGGCGCTGCTGCTGTTCTTTCTGCTGCGCTGCTTGGCTGCCGGCTGGGGTATCAGCCTCGCGTTGGCGCTCGGCCTTCCTTTCGCCCTGCATTTCTGTTTCACCAGCCTGCTGCGGGTTCCCCTGCCCCGCGGCTTCGTTGAAACCCTGTTGTTCTAGGGCCGGGGCATGATCGAAACCCTTTCTGCCGCCCTGGCCTCGGTTCTGACCTTCGAAGTCCTGCTGACCATCCTTCTCTCGGCCCTCTACGGGCTCTTTGTCGGATCGATCCCCGGCCTGACCGCCACCATGTCGGTGGCGCTGCTGGTCCCCATTACCTTTTTCCTCGACCCCGTTCCGGCGGTCGCCGCCATCGTCACCACCACGGCAACGGCAATCTTCGCCGGCGACATTCCCGGCGCGCTGCTGCGCATTCCCGGCACGCCGGCCTCCGCCGCCTATGTGAACGAGGCCTTCGCCCTGACCCAGAAAGGCGAGAGCGAAAAGGGCCTGGGCGCCAGCCTGGTGACGGCGGCGATCGGCGGAGTGATCGGCGTGCTGCTGCTCACCCTCTTCGCCAACCAGCTGGCCGGCATCGCCGTGCGCTTTTCCTCCATGGAGTATTTCTGGCTCGGCTGCCTGGGGCTGACTTCGGCGGTGGCGGTCGCCAGCGCCTCGGTCCTGCGCTCGGCTCTCTCGCTGCTCATCGGTTTGATGATCTCCACCGTCGGGATCGATATCGCCACGGGCCACCCGCGCTTTACCTTCGGCGCCATCGACCTGCTGGACGGCGTTTCCTTCATCCCGGCGATGATCGGCATGTTCGCGCTCAGCCAGATCCTACGCACCGTCACCTCGGATCTGCAGAGCAAGACCGTCGTCACCAAGATCGGCTCGCTCACCGGCTACATGATCGCCACCGTCCGGCGCTTCTGGCCGAACATCCTGCGCTCCAGCCTGCTGGGCAACGCCCTGGGCGCCCTGCCCGGCGCCGGGGCGGACATTGCCGCCTGGATCGCCTACAGCCTCTCCAAGCGCTTCTCGAAGACGCCGGAGAAGTTCGGCACGGGTTACGAGGAAGGCATCGTCGATGCCGGCTCGGCCAACAACTCCGCCGTCGCCGGTGCCTGGGTTCCGGCACTGGTGTTCGGCATTCCCGGCGATTCCGTTACCGCCATCGGTATCGGCGTCCTGATGCTGAAAGGCATCACGCCCAGCCCGCGGGTGTTCCAGACCGACGGCGACCTGATCTACGCCATCTTCTTCGCCTTTATCATCGCCAACCTGATCATGCTGCCCCTTGGCATCCTGGCAATCCGTTCCGCCCGCCATGTGCTGTCTGTGCCCAAGCGCATCCTCATGCCGCTGATCCTGGCGTTCAGCATTCTGGGCGCCTATGCCGTCGACAACACGACATTTTCGATCTGGGTCATGCTGGTTCTCGGCCTGCTCGCCTACTTCATGGAGAGCAACGATATCCCCATCGCGCCGGCCATCCTCGGTATCGTGCTGGGCAAGGTGATCGAGAAGAACTTCCTGATCACCATGATCAAGACCCAGGGCGACCTGCTGGGCTTTTTCGAGCGACCCATCGCCGCCGGCCTGGGCATCGCCACCGTCGCGCTCTGGGCTTATCTCTGCCTGGGACCGTTGGTGCACTGGATCAGAGAAAAAAGACACTAGATCAAATAAGAAGCGAGGAATCTTGATGAACGACCTTAAGAAGCGTGTGCTGGCGAAAACCCCGACCTACGGCGCCTGGCTGCAATTCGCCTCAGCCAACGTGACCGAGGCGCTGGTCGCCACCGGCTTTCCCCTGGTGCTGATCGACAACGAGCATGCCGGCGCCTCGCTGGAGACCACCCTGGCCATGATGCGGGCGGCCGAGGCCAACGGCGGAGAGGTCATCGTGCGCGTGCCCTCCAGCGATCCGATCTATCTGAAACGGATCATGGAACTGGGGCCGAGCGGGCTGCTGGTGCCGCAGGTCGACACCGCAGAGGAAGCGGCGGCAACGGTCGCCGCCTGCCTCTACCCCCCGCACGGCCGCCGCGGTTTCGCCCGCACGGTGCGGGCCTCGCGCTACGGCCAGATCGCGAACTACGCGAAGGAAGCGCACAAGGACCTGACCATCATGGTTCAGATCGAAACCGGCGAAGCCGTGGCGAATGCGGAGGCGATCGCTTCCGTCGAAGGCGTCGACATGCTGTTCATCGGGCCCTACGACCTCTCCGGCGCGATCGACGAGCTTGGCGCGACCGGCAGCCCTGTCGTGCTGGAGGCCATCGCCAAGGTCGAGGCCGTGGCCAAGGCGCAGAACATCGCCCTCGGCACCGTGCCGCGCGCCAATGCCGACGCCCAGACACTCTTCGACCTGGGCTACACCCTTGTCCTGGGGATTTCCGACATCGGCGCCCTGCGCAATGGCCTGGCGGTCGAGGCCAAGGCGGTACCGGAGTCCGCGCGGTTGATCAAAGCCGGCTAGACGCGAACATCCGTAGCCCTGGCGTCCTCAGTCGCTTTGCTTCTGCGCCTGCCGGTAGGCCGAGTTACTCCGGCAGCTGCCGTCCGGTTTACAGTCGATCCGGGCGCCGTTGCTTTTGGCACAGCCGTAACCGCCGAAGCCGTAAGTGCCGTAGGAATTGCCGCCCTCGCGCTGGCAGTTCACTTCGACCTGCACCCGTGTCGCCTTCACCTCGTTGGCGCCTGGCACGGGCGCGCGGGAATCATCCGCCAACACCGGCACAGCAACAACACCGGCCATCAGGACCGCAGCAGCAAGCATTCGCTTTCGATACGAAATCATAAGAACTTTCTCCGTCAGACTGGCGGCGGAGTCCCGGTCTTGGCGGCAGCCAGGGCCCGGACCAATCCATAGACGTCTAGAGATCTGATGTTTCAGCTTTGGCACTCAGGCCAGCGTTTCTGGTTTCATTTGTGCCGTTGGCACCTCTGTTGTGTTTCCGCCTGTTCCAACAGGTCAGCGGGTCAGCTAGGCTGCCGCTTCTTTCGGATGGATGACATGCGATGACCATGAGCGAGCGGCAGAAGGCCCTGGCGGGCCTGCCCTACGATATTTCAGACCCGGAACTGGCCGCCCAGCGCGCCGCCGTCCGCCGGGCACTCCAGGCCCACAACCAGTCGGTTGCCTTGGAAGAAGACGGCCCCACGCAGGCGCTGCGCGACCTGCTTGGGGCGATGGGCCGCAACGTCTTCATCGAGACACCGTTCCACTGCGCCTATGGCGTGAACCTCTTCCTTGGCGACAATGTCTATATCAATTCAGGCTGCGCGATCCTGGACTGCGGCAAGGTGGAGATCGGCGACGGTTCCATGTTCGGCCCGGCGGTGCAGATCTATACGGCGGTGCATCCGCTCGACCCTGTAGAGCGGGCCAAGGGGACCGAGACCGCAGAAGCCATCACCATCGGCCAGAACGTCTGGGTCGGCGGCGCCGCCGTCCTCTGCCCCGGTGTCATCCTCGGCGATAACGCGGTGGTCGGCGCCGGTTCCGTCGTGGTGAAGGATGTGGCGCCGAACGCCGTCGTGGTCGGCAACCCGGCGAAGGTGGTGCGGCGGCTTACCGGCTGATCCCGCTTCTTCTATGTCCCTAGAGGCCTTGAACCAACTGTCCATTGCGCCTTTGTTGAAGCCTTGACCGACAAAGCTGAAGTACGATGATAGATGAAGCGAATCTAAAGGAATTGGAGTTCACAGACATGAACGACCGTGTCGAAACCGGCTCCTGCTTTTGCGGGGCAATCGCGGCGGAGTTGCGCGGCGAGCCGTTCTGGATCACTTACGACCATGACGACGACTGCCGCCGCGCTACCGGCGGCCCCCTGACCGTCTGGATCGGCGTTCGACCGGCGCAGTTCCGCTTCACAAGGGGCACCCCCAAGACTTTCTCGAAAACGCCGGGGGTAACGCGCAGCTTCTGTGCCGACTGCGGCACCTCCATCGGCTATCGCGACGATGGCACCGCCAACGAGCTTTATCTGAGCATCGGTTTTATGGATGCCCCGGAACGCTTTCCCCCGCAGGCCCATGCGTTCTGGCGTCAGAGACTGCCTTGGGTCGTCTTTGCCGATAACCTGCCCTGCATCGACGGCTACTCCCGGGAAAGGGACCCCGCCGTCGGTTACCCCATTGATCGCAAATGCGGTTAGTTTTTCCCGATTGCTTTCTTAAGAGCGGGAGATAGGCCTGAAAAAAATATGACACCGGAAGAACTGACGGAGCGCCATCCAAAGCTGTTTCATGTCACCGAACCCGGCACCCATAGGAGCATTCGGGAACATGGATTGCTGTCCACCGCCGAGATTCTGACGTTGTTCGAGGTCGAAGCAAAGGAACGCGAACGGTTGATGACCGCTCGCCGGGCGACGGCCATATCGCTGCGTCACCCCCGCCACGGCAGCGCCGTTTTGAACGACAACCTGCCGCTCTCCGAAAAGGCGCTCGAAACCTGTCTTGACGACGGGCTGACGCCCGCGGACTGGCTGCGTATCCTGAACAGCAAGGTGTTCTTCTGGGCCGACGAAGCCGGCCTTCAACGCCTGCTTGGCGCAAGGATGAACCAGGGGCGGCAGAGAGAGGTGCTGGTTTTCGACACGCTGCGTGTCGCTGAAGCCCATCTAGACACGCTCTGCCTCTGCCCGATCAACTCCGGCGCCACCATTCGCAAAGCCGCCCGGCGCGGCCTCTCGACTTTCACCGCCGCCAAGGCCCACAGCTATGCGCAGTGGCGCAAGCTGCGCGGGCGGTCCGACAAGGTGGTCGAGATCACGGTCGACCACGCGGTCCCGCGTGCCGGAGAGTTCCTGACCGATGTCCGGCTAGTGCCGTAAGGACCCTTCTCAGAACGACACGCAGTTGGCGCTGTCCACGCGCATGACGCTTTCCTGGTCGAAGCGCTTTTTGTAGGCGCTGCGGACCGCCTCGATCTTGGTCTCACTATCGTCCGAGGGGACGTAGAGGATCACCAGCACCGCCGAAGTTTCCTTGGTGATGACACCCTTGCTGTTGCGCCACTGGCCGTTGCCGGTGAGGACCGTCAGGCCGTCGGGAAAGCGCGGCGTTACCTCTTCGTCGAGGAAGCCGTTCCACTCCGCATCGGTGACCGGCGAGCCGTCGGGGCGTTCCGTGCCGAAGTAGAGTTCCAACCGCGCCATGGAGAGATAGTCGGCCTGGCAGGTCGGCAGCACCACCTGCGCGGAAGCCGGCGCCGGCACGCTGAAGAAGCCGCCGGCAAGGCCGGCCGCCAACAGGATCGCGGCGAAAACATGCGGAATTCTCATCGAAGCTATCTCCCAAATTACCCAAGTAACCCAGGAACGACTATAGCCCGATCCGCCCGCCCAGCGGCAAGTGAATGCAATGCGGCACTGAGCGAGGGCCCCTTCGAGACGCTTGCTGCGCAAGCTCCTCAGGGTGAAGTCGAACAAACGCCTCATACTGAGGAGGGCCCCACAGGGGCCCGTCTCGAAGTATGAGCCGCGCGATGCCCTACATCAGCCGTGCGGCGCCGGACACGCGGATCGAACTGCCGGGCTCGGCCGGAATCTCCGCGGTCAGGCGCGATTTCATGCCCATGTCCTCGCCCTGGACGATCTCGATGCGCCCACCATGGGGCCAGCCGATGTCGCGCAGGTAACCGGCCAGCGCTGCTGTCGCCGCACCCGTCGCCGGGTCTTCGAGAACACCGCCTGACGCGAAGGGATTGCGGGTATGGAAGTGTTGCTCGGTTTCGGCATAGACCAGGGCAATCGTGACCAGCCCGGCTGCATTCATCAGCTTACGTCCGGCGTCGAGATCATACGACATGGCCGAGAGCGTCGCCCGCTTGGTGAGCGCCAACACTAAATGGGTCGCGCCGCCCTCGGCAAAAGCCGGCGGAATGCGCGGATCGAGGTCATCCTGGTTGAAGCCGAAAAGCGCCAGGGCCTCCTCCACAAGTTCTGCCTTCGCAGGCGCGCTGCGGGTCGGCGGCGACTGCAGGGCGCCGGCAATGATCTCTCCGTCGCGTCGGCCTTCGACCGTAATTTCAGCAGCATTCAGGACCAACGGATAGATACCGTCGCCATTTTGCAGGGCAAGGGCCGCGCCCAAAGCGATGGTTGCATGGCCGCAGAACGGAACCTCGGATTCCGGGGAGAAATAGCGCACGCGCCAGCCCTCGCCATCCTTCGCCGCAAAGGCGGTCTCGGAAAAGCCGACCTCCGCGGCGATACGCTGCATCTCACCTTCGTCGGGCAGATCAGCGGCAATGACCACACCAGCGGGATTGCCGCCGTTTTGGCCATCCGAGAAAGCTGCAATGCGAAGTACCTCCATAACCCTTTCCTCTTCCTGAATCTGCCCGGCCCGCATCTGGTGGGGCCTTTTCGAAGCCACCGCACTTTAGCCCCGCCTCCTGCGTCTTTACAGAAAGCGATGAAGGTGTTTTGCTGGATTCGTCGATGTTTCAAAGGAAAATAGCGTGAAATCCTTACAGAATAAAGGTGTCGCTCTTGATGGTGTCGATGAAAAGCTGATTGCCGCTTTGATCAAGAACGCCCGCTCTTCGATGCGCGATCTCGCGGCCCTGGTCGGCATGTCGGCCCCCAGTGTGACTGAGCGGGTCCGCCGGCTCGAAGACATAGGGGTCATCCGCGGCTTCACCCTCGACCTCGACCCTCAGGCGCTTGGTTACGCGCTGCAGGCCATCGTCAGGATCAAGCCGCTGCCCGGGCAACTGAAAAAGGTGGAGACGCTGATCCAGACGATCCCTGAATGCATGGAATGCGACAAGGTCACCGGCGAAGACTGTTTCATCGCCCGCTTCTGCGTGCCTGAGATCGGCAGCCTGGACGGTCTTCTGGAGGGGTTGGAGGCGCGCGCCGAGACCAACACAGCCATTATCAAAACTTCGCCGGTGCCCCGGCGCCTGCCGCCGCTGCAGGCCGGGCGCAGCTAAGCGCTTGCGGCCCTGACGCCTAAGCCCTGACGCCTTGGCTTTCCGCAACAGCGGATTCCAGAGTGAAGGGCGCCGCGACGGCCGATCCCGCCACCGGCGAAGATTTGTCCGCCGCGCCCCAGCAGACACCATCCGCATCACGCAGCACGCCGGAGGGGCAGGAATAGAGCTTTGGGAAGACCATGAGCTGGGCGACTTCCAGTTCGAAGACCTTTCCCAGCTCGGCCAGCGCCGCCGCCCCCATCGCCGGGTCGGCCCGCACCGACCCCCGTGCCGAAGCATCGATGCGCGGGGTGTGGAAAGCCTGTTCCAGAGTCATGCCGTAATCGAGCAGCAAGGCGGTAAGCTGCGCCGTGCAGGGCACGATGTGGTTCGCCCCCGAAGCGCCGACGGCAAACAGCGCCTCGCCGTCGCGGGTCGCCAGCGTCGGGCACATATTGGAGGAATTGATCCGCTTGCCGCCGGACATCGAGACCGGGTTGCCGGGCCGCGGATCGAAGTAGGAGACCGAGTTGTTCATCAGGATGCCGGTCTGCGGCAGCACCACGCCGCTGCCGAAGCGGTTCAGCAGCGTGTAGGTCAGGGCCACCATGTTCCCCTCCCCGTCCACCGCCGACATGTGGGAAGTGCAGCCGCCCTGCTGCACCAGCCCGACCTTGCCCTTGTGGGTGGCGAAAGCCTGGTCGAGGCCGCGGGCATAGGCAGTCCAGGTGTCCGGCCCGACCGCCTTGCCCGGCGTCAGGTGCTCCTCAACATAGGTCAGCATCTCCAGCAGGCGCGGGCCGCCCGAGGGATCTCCGGCGGTGTGGATATCGGCGCCGCGATGACGGCCGCTGAGCGGAGCGTGCTGTTCCACGGCGTAGTGCGCCAGGTCGTCCAGCGCAATGCGCGAGCCGCCGGCCTGCAGATCGGCCACGACCCGTTCCGCCAGGGCGCCGCGATAGAAACTCTCCGGCCCCTCTGCCGCCAGGGTCTTGAGGGTCGCGGTGAGCGCCGGCAGCGGGCAGTACGTCTCCGGCTGAGGCGGCACACCGTCGGGCAGGTAAATCGCCGCAGCCGCCGGATCGCGGCGCAACAGATCCATCGCAAGCCCCACTTGCAGGGTGGCGTGCCAGTCGACCGGCAGCCCGCGCTCGGCCAGGGCGATGGTCGGCGCCAGCACCTCGGCCCAGGACAGTGCGCCATAATCGGCAAGTGCGGCCGAAAGGCCCGCCACCGCCCCCGGCACGGTGATCGAGCCGTAACCCCGGACGTTGGCTTGGTCCCGAACGCCGGGATAGCCCATCAGGGAGTCGGCCTCTTCCGGGTCCAGCGGATAGTCCGCCGGATCGATGGCCTGTGCCAGGCTGCCCTGGAAGTTCACTACCCGCGCTTGTTTTTCTTTCGCCAGCCAAACCAGAAGAAAGCCACTGCCGCCGAGGCCGCACATCCAGGGCTCGACAACGTTGAGCGCCATGGCACAGGCGACCGCTGCGTCCACCGCGTTGCCGCCCCGGTCCAGCATCGCGGCACCGGCGCGTGCCGCCTGCCAGTGTTGTGCCGCAACGACGCCTTTGCTCGAAGAAACTACCGGTTTGCTTACCTGCCACTGTTCGACGTTTTCGTTCACGCGGGTTAGTCTCCTTGGCTTGAGAATCGTACTGCGGGGATAGAGGGAGAGACTGCATGACCTACGTGATCAATACCATGCCCGATCAGGTTGACGGGGGCCTGCTGGCCAAAGCCGAGCGGGCGGAAACCGCCACCATCGGGCATCGCCGCCACATGGGCTTCGTCGACAAGGATATTCAATGCGTTCTCCCCCGAGAGATCTTCCCAAAACAGCGAACCGCCGGCACGGCGGTTACCCTGGCGCTGCCCGGCCAGGACTCTACCCTACTGCATCACGTCATTGAATTCCTCCGTCCCGGCGACATCCTGGTGATCGACCGGCTGGGCGATCACAAGCACGCCTGCCTCGGCGGCGGTGTCGCGGCGGCCATCAAGGCCAGCGGCTGCCGGGCGGTGATGATCGACGGGCCCTGCACCGACCTGCCGGAGATCGAAGACCTGGCGCTGCCGGTGTGGTGCCGCGGGGTCGCGCCGATTACGACGCGCCTCTATGACATCGGCGGCAGTTTCAATGTGCCGGTCTGCTGCGGCGGTGCCGTGGTGAACCCCGGCGATCTGGTGGTCGCCGATTTCAGCGGCGCGCTGGTCATGCCGCCCGCCGAAGCCGAAGGGGACATCGACTGGGCGCTGGGCAAACAGGAAGGTGAGCTGGAAGGGCACAAGCGATTGTTGGCGGGCGAAAAGCTCGGGGAGCGGACCGGCGCCAGCGCCATGGTTCGCGCCAAGCTGTGACCCCGGTTGCGACAGGATAAAACCGGTCAGTCCGCATTTTCAGCGAGAGGCATTCTTCTTCGGCGACCCCGGCGGATCACCAGAAGCCCGGCGCCACCGATCATGATCATGCCTACCAGGGTGGTGCCGTCAGGCAGCTCGGAAAAGAAAAGCACGCCCCAGAAAATCGCAAACAGCAGGTAGCTGTAATCGAAGGTCGCAACGGTGGCCGGCGGCGCGGATTGATAGGCTTTCGCCGCCGCCGCGCTCGCCCCCACCAGAAGGATCGATAAGACCGCCAGGAGCGCCCAGTCCTGCCCGCCCATGGAGCTCCAGGGGCCAAGCAGAAAGGGGTTGGCCGCGATGTCTCGGGATTCAAGACCAAGCAACGCAATGCCGCCGCTGCCGGCGACACCGAACAAAAGCAGCAAAGCGGAGAGGCAAAGCGCGAGAACAAAGGGATTCTCCGCCGCACACTTGCCCCGGGTAATGATCATCGCGAGCGCATAGCAGGCAGCAGAGAGTATGGGCAGCAGGGTCGCATAGGAAAAAGCATCGCTTCCCGGCCGGATGACGAACAGAACCCCCGCAAAGCCGAGCACGATGGCACAGCCCCGCCGCCGACCGACAGCCTCGCCAATAAGAAGGCTTGAAAACAGCGTGATAAAAAGCGGCGCGGTGTAAAGCGCGGCCGCGGCGACCGGCAGGCTGAGATCCGGCAAAGCGATATAGAACGTGATCCACATCATGACCTGGAGCAGACAGCGCAGAAACACCCAGCCGGCGTTTCCCGGCGCCACCGTCAACGGCTGACCGAGAAACCGCAGGAGCAGAAGACAGAGCGGAATCGCCAGCAAGGAACGGGTGACAAAAACCTGCCACAGGGAGAGGTCGGCGCTGACCCATTTGACCAGCGCGTCGCCTAAGGAAACCATGAACACCGCGGCGACGATCATGCTGCATCCAAGCAGTACCGCTTCGGGACGGACAGCACCTGACTGTGACATTCTTCTTGGTCGCCTCATTCTTGAATTTACCGTTCTGGTAAAGAATGAGACGTGTTAACCTGTTATTTCAAATGAGTTCCCATCTATTTCACATTACTGATGGTTATGAATAAACTCGGCAAAGCACTCCCGCCCCTGGCCTGCCTTCTGCCTTTCGAAGCGGCTGCCAGGCTGGGGAGCTTCACGCTGGCAGCCGAGGAACTGCACGTCACCCAGGCGGCGGTAAGCCGGCAGATACGCGCGCTGGAAGAAGATCTTGGTGTCAGGCTTTTCGAGCGCCGTCACCGGGCTGTTTTCCTCACCCCCGCGGGTGAGGATTTCAGCCGCAGGGTTTCGGCGAGCCTGGAAACCATCGCCGCCGGCGCCGGCGAACTCCGCGGTCAGCGGCGCGGCGGTGAAGTCATCCTCTTTGCCGAGCTCTGTTATGCGTTCTACTGGCTGATGCCACGCCTTTGCGCCTTTAATCAGCAGCACCCCCGCATCGACGTTCGCGTCACTGCCTCCACCCGGCCGGTTGGCCTTTCGGACGACGACTTCGATATCGCCCTGCAGACGACCGGACGGGCCAGCGGCGCACATCTTCTGGCCTTCACCGCCTCCGACGAGGTGTTCCCGGTGTGCAGCCCGGACTATCTGGAAGGCCGGCGAAGCCCGCTTCTGTTAAAGGATTTACCGGACCACCGCCTGCTGCACCACCGGGTCGATCCGCAGGACTGGCTGGAGTGGGATGAATGGCTCGAAAAAGCCGGTCAGAAAGTCAGGGTCGGTCATCGCGGCAGCGTCTTCGACAGCTATCCGGTCATGGTCCAGGCTGTTGTCGGAGGGCACGGAATCGGCCTTGGCTGGCAGCGGTCAACAGACCAGCTTTTAGAGTCCGGGCAGCTCGTCAGACCCTTCAAGGAAAGCGTGTTCCGAAAAGCCGAGCTTTCGATCTACAGGAACCGTAAGCACAAGCTGCGACCGGAAACCAAGGCCTTGTTGACCTGGCTCAAGGAGGAGCTCACCTGAACCGACTTTCCGTCATTGACAGCATCCCTCGCAGCTTTTCATGCTGTCGGCATAGACCCTTACCCTGGCGGTCGATGGAGCGAAGATGAAAACCCTTGTTACCGGAAGCGCCGGCCACCTCGGCGAGGCGTTGATGCGCAGCCTGCAGGATGCGGGACAGGAGGCCTTGGGCCTCGACATCCTTGATTCTCCCTATACCAATGAAGTCGGATCGATCACCGAGCGTTCGCTTGTGCGGCGCTGCATGGCGGACACCAAGGTCGTGTTTCACACGGCCACGCTGCACAAACCCCATGTCGCGACGCACAGCCGACAGGATTTCATCGATACCAACATCACCGGCACCCTCAACCTGTTGGAAGAAGCCGTTGCGGCGGGCGTCGACGCCTTCATTTTCACCAGCACGACCAGCGTGTTCGGCGACGCCCTTGTCCCGCCGCCCGGGGCGCCGGCAGCCTGGATAACCGAAGACGTAACGCCGATCCCCAAGAACATCTACGGCGCCACCAAGGCCGCAGCGGAAGACCTTTGCCAGCTGTTCCACCGGAACCAGGGCCTTTCCTGTCTCATTCTCAGGACCTCTCGCTTCTTCCCGGAAGAAGACGACAACCGGGCGATGCGCGAGGCCTATGGCGACGACAACATGAAGACCAACGAACTGCTGTCCCGCCGCGCGGACCTTGAAGACATCGTCAGCGCCCATCTGCTTGCCGCAAAGCAGGCCGCCTCAATCGGTTTCGGGCGCTACATCATCTCGGCCACCACGCCCTTCTCCCCGGAAGATCTGGAAGATCTGCGGGAAGATGCGTCCTCGGTGGTCCGCCGCCGGGTTCCGGGTTTCGAGGCTGAGTACGCGCGCCGCGGCTGGACAATGTTTCCCGGAATCGACAGGGTCTACGTCAATGCCCTTGCAAGACGCGAACTCGGCTGGCAACCGCGTTATGATTTCGTCCAGGCAATCGCCTGCCTGAAAGAAGACAAGGACCCGAGGAGTGTCCTTTCGCGCCTTGTCGGATCGAAGGGATATCATGGCGAGGCCTTTGCCGACGGTCCCTACCCCGTCGACTGAGAAAGTCGTTTACTAGATAAACAACCTGAGTCACCCTGTCGCCTATACAAAAAATGCGCCCGAACAAAGAGGCGCCGAACTGGGAGGAAAGCATGAAACGGTTACTGCAATCGGTTTTGGCAACGCTGCTCGTCTGCGGCACGGCCGGTCTGGCTTCGGCGCAGGAGGTGACGCTGCGCGTCCACCACTTCCTGCCGGCACCGGCGCCGGTTCCGAAGAACTTCATCACGCCCTGGGCGGAGAAGGTCGAGGCCGAGTCCGGCGGGCGGATCAAGGTGGAGATCTATCCGGCCATGCAGCTCGGCGGCAAACCGCCGGCCCTGTTCGGTCAGGCCAAGGACGGCGTCGTCGACATCGTCTGGACCCTGCCCGGCTACACCCCCGGCCGCTTCCCGGGGACCGAGGCCTTCGAACTGCCGTTCATGCCGGCCTCTGCCGAAGCGACCAGCCAGGCAGCCTGGGACTTCTACGAGAAGTATCTGCGGAAAGAGTTCAGCGATGTTCACGTGATCGCAACACACGTCCACAGCCCCGGCCTGCTGCACGTCAAGGGCGACGGCGTCGCCAAGCTGGAGGATATGCAGGGATTGAAACTGCGCGGCCCGACACGGCAGGTGAACGCCCTGCTGTCGGCCCTCGGTGCAACGCCGGTCGGCATGCCGGTTCCGGCGATGCCCGAAGCGCTGTCAAAAGGCGTGATCGACGGCACGGTCATTCCCTGGGAGGTGACCACACCCCTGAAGGTCGCCGAGTTGGTGAACAGCCATACCGACTTCGAAAGCACGCGCGGGTTCTATACCGCCTTCTTCGTCTTCGTGATGAACAAGGCCAGCTACGACGGCCTGCCGGCGGAGCTGCGCCAGGTAATCGATGCCAATTCCGGCCGCGAGACCTCCAAGTGGGTCGGTCGCGTGATGGACCAGGGCGATGCTCCGGGCATCAAGGCGGCAGAAGCGGCCGGCAACACCATCCGCAAACTCTCGCCGGAGGAAGTGGCGCGTTGGAAAGAGGTCGCCGCGCCCCTGGCAGCGGCCTGGATCGCGGAGATGGACGGCCAGGGTTACGACGGTGCCGCGATGGTCGCCGACGCCAAGGCCCTGATCGCCAGCTACGCCGGCGCGGAGTAACGCTGAGGAACGCGCGGGCCCCGGTCGCCCGGCACGTTCCTTTGGTAGGGAGATACCAGCATGACCGTTCTCATCGCCGGCGCCGGCATCGGCGGCCTGACCCTGGCGCTCAGTCTGCACCAGGCCGGTATTCCCGTACTTGTCTTCGAGGCCGTAAGTGAACTGAAGCCGCTCGGGGTCGGCATCAACCTGCAACCCCATGCGGTGCGGGAGCTGACCGAGCTCGATCTGCTCGACCGCCTGGAGAAGATCGGCCTGCGTACCGGCAAGGTCGCGTATTTCTCCTCCGGCGGGCAGTTGATCTGGGATGAGCCGCGTGGCACCGCCGCCGGCTACGACTGGCCGCAGTTCTCGATACACCGCGGCCATCTGCAGATGATGCTGCTGGAGGCTGCGCGCGAGCGCCTGGGCGACGATGCCATCCGAACCGGCATTGCCGTCGACGACTGGCGGGAAACCGGCAAGGGTATCGAAATCAGCCTGACAGATCGCCAAACGGGCGCTGGCCAAGGCCAGGAAAACGGAGCCGTCTTCGTCGCCGCGGACGGCATCCACTCGAAAGCCCGCGCGGCCCTCTATCCGGACGAGGGTCCACCGGTCTGGGGCGGCATCATGATGTGGCGCGGCGTCACCCGCGGCCCGAAGTTCCTCGGCGGACGGACCATGGCCATGGCCGGCTGCAAGGCGCGGAAGTTCGTCTGCTATCCCCTGGCCGAAGAAGATGACGGCGCGGTCATCAACTGGATCGCCGATCTGTCCTTGCCACCTGAGGCTTTGTGGAGCCGGGAAGACTGGAACCGGCCGGGCCGCCTGGACGACTTCCTGCCGCGCTTCGCCGACTGGCATTTCGACTGGCTCGACGTGCCCCGGATCATTGAAACTGCGGAGCATGTTTTCGAATACCCCATGGTCGACCGCGATCCCCTGCCCCGCTGGACATTCGGACCCATGACGCTGCTGGGCGATGCGGCCCATGCCATGTATCCGATCGGCTCCAACGGCGCCTCACAGGCAATTCTCGATGCGCGGGTCCTGACACGGGAGTTTCTCGCTCAGGGTGTCGGCAAGAAGGCCCTGCAGGCCTACGAAGACGAACGCCGCCCCGCCACCGAGAAAATCGTTCTTGCCAACCGCGGCGACGGCCCCGACAAAGTGTTGGATATTGTCGAACAACGGGCGCCCCGCGGCTTCTCCAGGATCGATGAGGTTCTCAGCCGCGAAGAACTGGAGGAAACCGCCGCGGCTTATAAACACATCGCCGGCTTTGACGTCGAGACCCTGAACAAGCGCCCCTCCATCGTTGCGGTCTGACAGCATGGCCACCGCCGGAACCCTGGGGCTCGCGCCCGCGTTGGAAGCACGTATCGGCCGGGCTCTCGGCTGGGCATCGCGCATTCTGGCGCTGGCCGGCGGTGTCGTGCTCACGGCCGTTGCCCTGATGACCGTGCTTTCGATCATCGGGCGAGGTTTTTCCTTTGCCGGCCTCGGCCCGGTGCCGGGCGACTTCGAGCTGGTCGAGGCGGGCTGCGCCGTTGCGGTCTTCGCCTTCCTACCCTGGTGCCAGTACCGACGCGGCCACGTCACCGTGGACATCTTCATTTCCCGTTTTCCACTGCGGTTACAGGCAGGGCTCGCGGTGATCGGCAATGCCGCACTCAGCCTGGCGGCCTGTCTGATCGCCTGGCGCCTGTGGTACGGCATGATCGATAAGTTCTCCTACGGCGAAACCACCATGATCCTCGGCATGAAACTGGGCTACGCCTACGCCGCCGCGGTGCCGGGCGCGGCCTTCTTTGCGGTTGTCTGCCTCTACACGGTATGGCGCAGCGTGAACGAGACGATCCGGGGGCAGGAAGAGCGATGAGCGGCCTGGCGCTTTCCGCCCTCGCCTTCGCGGCCATGCTGGGCATGATCTTCCTGCGCATGCCCATCGGCGCCGCGATGCTGCTGACCGGCTTCACAGGGACCTGGATCGTCACCGGCTCGACGACGCCGGTCTTGGCGCAGCTCAAATCCCTGACCTACGACACCTTCTCCAGCTATTCGCTGTCCATCGTGCCGCTGTTCCTGCTGATGGGTCAGTTCGCCGCCAAGTCCGGCATGTCGGAGAGCCTGTTCCGCGCCGCCGCCGACTGGCTCGGCCACCGCAAGGGCGGCGTCGCCATGGCAGCCGTGGGCGCCTGCGCCGGCTTCGGGGCGGTCTGCGGCTCCTCCCTTGCCACGGCGGCCACCATGGGTCAGGTAGCCCTGCCGGAGATGCGCCGCCTGCGCTTCTCCAACGCTTTGTCGACGGGCGTTCTGGCCGCCGGCGGCACCCTGGGCATTCTGATCCCGCCCTCGGTGATCCTGGTGATCTACGCCATCCTGACCGAGCAGAACATCATCAAGATGTTCGCTGCGGCCCTGGTACCGGGCATCCTTGCCGCTGCCGGCTACATGATCACGGTGGCGATCTATGCCCGGGTGAGTCCGGACTCGGCCCAGGTGGCGCCCCGGGTGCCCTACGGACAGCGCTTTCGCAACCTGGCACGGGTCTGGCCGGTGGTGGCGATCTTCGCCCTGGTCATCGGCGGCATCTACCTCGGCTGGTTCACGCCGACCGAGGCCGCCGCCATCGGCGCCATCGCCACCGGCGGCTATGCCCTGGCGGTCGGGCGCCTGAGCCGCAAGGACTTCGCCGACTGCGTGCTGGCCGCCGCCTCGGCCACTGCCATGATCTTCCTCATCGTCCTCGGCGCTCAGGCCCTGAACACCTTCCTCGCCCTGACGCAGACACCGCAGGCGGCGGCCGACTGGGTAACCCAGTCCGGGCTCTCGCCCTGGATGGTGCTGGCGCTGATCCTGGCCTGCTATCTGGTGTTCGGCTGCGTGATGGACTCGCTGTCGATGATCCTGCTGACCATTCCGATTTTCTTTCCCATCGTCATGGCCCTCGACTTCGGCCTGCCGCCGGAGGAAACCGCGATCTGGTTCGGCATCCTGGCGCTGATGGTGGTGGAGGTCGGGCTGATCACGCCACCGGTGGGCCTCAACCTCTTCATCATCCACTCCCTGGCCCGCGATATCCCGATGAGCGAGACCTACCGCGGCGTCGCGCCCTTCGTGATCAGCGACCTGATCCGGATTGCCATCCTGGCGGCCTTCCCGGTGATCACCCTGGGCCTCATGCGGGCAATGTTCTGAGATGCCGACGCCGCCGAAGCACCTGGACTACGGTGTCCTGAACCAGCTCGGCGGGCATCTCTTCCGCCATGCCTTCCTGAGAGGCCAGCAGGTTTTCGCCGAGGTTTTCTCAAAAGAAACGATCACGCCATTGCAGTTCATGACCCTGGAACTGGTGTCGCAGAATCCCGGCGTGACGCACAGCGATATCTGCGACGCCATGGCCTCGGCCCCTTCGGTCCTGACGACGATGCTGAAGCCGCTGGTCCGCGACGGCCTTTTGCTGCGGGAACGCATTGCCGGCGACGGACGGCGCATCGGCTATCGCCTGTCGGCGGAGGGGGAGGCCTGGTTCCGGAAGATCCGCCCGCAGATCGATGCGGCCGAGGACAAGCTCTTTGAAGGGCTTGCCCCCGCACAGCGCGAAGCCCTGCTGGCGTCACTGCGCCATCTGACCGGGCGCGAAACCCAGGGCGGCGGGAACGACTGACTTAGCGTCGTCCCGTACCTTGCCGGACACTTTTCAGTGTGAACGGGTTCCAAATGGTAAATCCGGACTAGATAATATCCAGAACTTCGAACTCTGCTCCCGTGCCGCTCATGGAGGAGAATCAAGCGGATAACCCTGAAAACTGAAATCTCAATCAAGCCTGTCGCGAGAACGGCTCTGCCGGCTGGCGCCGCACCCATCTGATAGACAAGAAAGATCAAAAATGAAAAACACCAGTCTTCGAGTCCTCGGTATTTCCACCTTCGCCTGCCTTCTTTCCAGCCCGGCCATAGCCCAACAGGACTTCAGCAAAGTTGAGATCACGACCACGGAACTGAGCTCTAACGTTTACATGATGACAGGCGCCGGCGGTAATCTGGGCGTTTCCATCGGTGATGACGGGGTCTTTCTGATCGACGACCAGTTTGCGCCGCTCAGTGAGAAAATCAGCGCCGCCATCGCAGAACTCACTGACAAACCGGTGACCTACGTCCTGAACACGCATTGGCACTTTGATCATACCGGCGGCAACGAGAACTTCGGCCAGAGCGGCGCGGTGATCGTTTCCCATGCAAACGTGCGCAAGCGCATGTCAACGGATCAGCTCATCAAAGCCTTTGATCGGGCGGTGCCGGCGTCGCCTGCGGCGGCGCTTCCGGTCATAACCTTTACCGAAGACGCGACATTTTACTTCAATGACACCGAGATCCAGATTGTCCACCACGCTACGGCACACACCGACGGTGACTCAGTGGTGATGTTCAAGGAATCTAATGTTGTGCATGTGGGTGACATTTTCTTTAACGGGTTTTTCCCCTTCATCGACGAAAGCTCGGGCGGCACGCTCGAAGGGGTCATCAACGCCGTGACCGACATCCTTCCGATGGTCGACGACGAGACGAAAATCATTCCCGGCCACGGACCGCTGGCCAATAAGGCCGACCTGACGGCCTATCTCGAAATGCTGAAAGAGGTTCGCACGATCATGCGACCGCTGGCAAAAGGCGGCCAATCCCGCGAAGAGGTGCTGTCCGCGAATCCCCTGGCAGGCTTCGAAGAGGATTGGGGCGGTGGATTCCTGAAAGTCGATGTGTTCACAGGCATTGTCTACGACATCGAGGCAGCATCCTGAACCCAGTCACGCGGGAATGGTTGCTCAGGGTCCTGTGCGCTAACCGCAGTTAGCGCACAGGCGTCCCGTCGATCAGCGTTCCTGAAAGGCGAGACGAACCCCCAGAGCGCAGTAGATGCTGCCCACCACTTTGCCCTGCCATCGCAGAACGGCGGGGGTTTGACGCAAGAACCTGCCGATGCTTCCCGCCGCGACGGCACAGACAATGGTGCTCAGCAGCCCCATAAGGACGAAGAGGACGCCGAGAACGGTGAGTTGTGTCGCGACCGAGCCGTTTTCCGGTCGGACGAACTGCGGCAGAAAGGCGAGGAAGAAAAGCGCCGACTTGGGGTTCAGTACTTCTGCAAGGGTGGCCTGCCGGAATGCCTGCCCGGCAGTGATCCGAAGCGTCTGTGCGCCAATGGCGGCCGGCACCTTCTCGAAGATTGCCCGAAGGCCGAGATAAACCAGATAGGCGGCGCCAAGATACTTGACCACACTGAACAGGAAAGCCGACGCCAGAATGATCGCCGAGATGCCGAAGACCGCCATTGCGGTGTGAATGAGATCGCCAACAGCGATCCCCAGACCCGTTGTGATCCCGACGCGCGTGCCCGAACTGGTCGCGCGGGCTATGGTCAGTAAAACCGCCGGTCCGGGGATGAACACGAAGCCAAGCAGGACGGCCAGGTAAGTGATCAGGGTCGTTTGATCGATCAAGTTGCCAACCTCATAAAAAACGCATGTTCTATGTGAATTAGAATGACAACGGATGGCTTCGGCAACTAGTTGAAAATGATTGCCGTATCCGGGCCCAACACCAGGTTCGGCAGCCAGAGGGTCAGCGCCGGCACGTAGGTGATGAAGATCAGCACCACGATCAGCGGTACCAGGAAGGGCAGCACGGCCATGGTCACCTTCTCGAAAGGGACCTTGCCGACCTCCACCATGATGTAGAGGCCGATGCCCATGGGCGGCGTGGCGATGCCGATCAGCAGGGCGAGCTGCAGAACGATACCGAAATGGACCCGGTCGACGCCGAAGCTGTCGATCACCGGCAACAACATGGGCACCAGCATCAGCTTCGCGGGCACACCCTCGACCACGCAGCCGATCAGCAGCACGAAGATCAGCATCAGGCCGAGAAAGACGGCGCGGCTTTCGGTCAGGGCGAAGATCGCGTCACCAAGCTGCTGCGGCACCTGCTCGATGGCCAGCAGCCAGCCCATGGCGATGGAAAAGCCGATGATGATCATGATCACCGAAGTCATCAGCATGGTGTCGGTCAGCGCGCGCCACAGCCGCTCGAACGTCAGGGTGCGATAGCAGGCACCGAGCGCCAGAGAGTAGAGGCAGGCCAGCACGCCCGCCTCCGTCGCCGTGACGATACCGCCGAGGATGGAACCCAGGATAATCCCCGGCGCCACCAGGGCCAGAACACCGTCGATACCGCTGCTGACGACCTCGCTTTTTGTCGCCTTTTCCTGTGTCGGAAAGTTATGGCGCACCGCCAGAAGACGGTTGAACAGCATCAGTGCGAAACCGACGGTAAGGCCGGGCACCACGCCGGCCAGAAACATCCGTTCGATGGACTGCTGGGCCAGGAAGGCGTAGACCACCAGGCCGATGGAGGGTGGGATGAGCGGGCCTACCACCGCTGAGCAGACGGTCACCGCCGCCGCGAATTCCGGCTTGTAGCCGCGTTCCTTCATCGCCTTGATTTCGATGGTGCCGAGGCCGGCGCAGTCCGCCACCGCGGCGCCGGAAACACCGGCGAAGATCATCGAGGAGAGCACGTTGACCTGGGCCAGCCCCGCCTTGAAGTGACCGACCAGGGCGTTGGCGAAGTTAAAGATCCGGTCGGTCATCCCGACCACGTTCATCAGGTTGCCGGCCATGATGAAGAACGGCACCGCCGCCAGCGAGGGCTTGTTCACGCCCTCCAGGATCTGCTGCGGGACGATGTAGAGGGCGTCGGAAAAGTCCGAGGTCGCGAAAGCCAGCAGGACCGCCGCCCCGATCGCCATGGAAACCGGCACCCGCAGCAGGATGAGCGCAATAAAACCGACAAAGAGGATCAACGCCATGCCGGTTTCCCTAGCTGTCTATGGCCGGAAGCGTATGGGGCTCCGGCCAGCCGAGCCAGGCCTTCAGAAGATCCAGCAGCGCGTTCACGAAAATCAGCAGGCAGGAAATGCCCAGGGGGATCGAGAGGGTATAGCGCTCCAGTTCGCCCCAGGGAGTCACCACCGCATCGATAACCCCGACCTGGGACTCGATGATCGTCGGCATCTGCCAGAGAATCACCCCGGTGACCGCCAGCACGACCAGGGCCACGAAATAGCGTGTGCCGATCATGGCGCCATCGCCGAGCCGCAGGACCACGAAGTCGACGGCAATATCCTTACGGAAGCGATAGACCGCGTAGAAGCCGAAAAACGACATCCAGACGAAGAACTGCATCGTCCAGGGCCAGATCCAGTAGAAGGAAAGATTGATCGGGCGCAGCAGGATGGTGGCCGCCGTGCCGATCAGCATCAGCAGCAGGCAAAGGTTGGCGATGACCAGGAACAGCTTGCCGAGCGTCTCCAACGCCCCGTCCAGCCGAAGGACGAGCCGCGCAAGCGGCCCGTCCTCCATAGCATGATTATCCGGCACTCTGGTTACTGTCCCCTGCTCATCGGTTCGCCTACTGGGGTGTCCGGGTGGCCTCGACCATCGCCAGGAAGCCCTCAGGCAATTCGCCCTGTGCCTCCAGGTCCTGGTAGAAGCGCGCCATCGAGTCGACAAAGGGTTTGCGGTCCAGATTGACGAAGGTCACGCCATGCTCCTTCATCCGGGCGATCGACTCCTCAGCCGCCGTGCCCATAATCTCGTGGCTGTAGGCGCCGGCTTCCGTATAGGCCCGGGTAAGTGCCGCCTGCAGTTCCGGATCGAGCTTGTCGTAAGCGGCCTGATTGGTCATGAAGCCGATCGACTGATAGTACTCGTCGTGGCGCACGACATGGGGTGCCACTTCGTAGAAGCGCATGGACTCCACCAAGGCGATGGGGCTGTTGACCGCGCCTACGATCTTTTTGTCGATGGCCTGATAGACATCGGTCCAGGCCAGGGTCTTCACGTCGGCACCCAGATGGGTCCAGGTCGCGATGGCCGTCTTGTCGGGGTGCATCCGCAACTTCAGGCCCTTCATTTCCTCGTAACCGCGAACATCCTCATTGGTCACCATAACGCGGTAGGGGCCGCGGATGATCGCCGTGGGATCGCCCAGCACCCCGACGCCGGCCTCTTTCGAGGCTTCCTCGAACCAGCTCTTGGTCATATCGCTGTTCATGAACCGAACCCAGTGATCCCGGTCGTCGAACAGGAAAGCGGCGCTGATCCAGGTGATCTCCGGCACCCACTTTTTCATGTAGGTGGAGCCTTCGGCATAGAGGTGGACGGTGCCGAGCTTCAACTGCTCCATCACCGCGTTGGTCTTGCCGAGCTGCTCGTTGGGATACATTTTAATCTTGAGCTCGCCGTTGCTGTATTGCTCGGTCAGGTCGGCGAACTTCTGAAAGACTTTTCCTTCCGGACTGTCCGGCGGCATTTTATGGGCCATGCGCCATTCTTCGGCCGCCTGAGCGGTCGAAAGGCTCAAACCGGCCGCTACGGTTACCGCCAGCAAAGCGGCCATACTGCCCTTAAAGATATTCATCGCTTCCCCTCTCTCGCAGGCAATGCTTCCATCAGCATTGCAGTTGCCTTGTGCTGCAGCGCGTAGTCCGAGGGGCGACCTGTCAGGATCGCCAGTCTGCCGATTTGGGCCGCGCCGTCATTCGCTTTTAACGGGATTGAGCCTGCATTAGATCGTAACCCGTAAGCCGCGGTCAATAGGGCCACGGCCCCAGGCGTACCCTGGGTGGAAGTCCGCGCGAGCATTTCGGCCCATCCTTGCGTATTCTGGAGGCGAAGGCTTGACGGTTACATTTCCGGACAGAAGCCTGCGAACAATCCGAGCCCGCTTCCCGGCTTACCGCCGCGGCACTTACAGGGGCAAACGCGGGCTCATCTTTGAAGAGGGAGAGGCAGACGGAATGGCTGACAAAGCTTTTGCTTCACAGGGCGACCTGGAAGAAAAGACGATAACCTTCGAGGCACTGGCAGACGGTCTCTACGCCTACACCGCCGAAGGCGATCCGAATTCCGGCATCATCGTCGGCGATGACTCGGTCATGGTGGTCGATACCCAGGCGACACCGGTCATGGCCCAGGGGGTGATCGACCGCATTCGTTCGGTGACCGATAAGCCAATCGACTACGTCGTGCTCAGCCACTACCACGCCGTGCGGGTGCTGGGGGCCTCTGCCTACGGCGCCAAGCACATCATCGCCAGCCGTGACACCCATGACCTGATCGTCGAGCGCGGCCAACAGGACTATGAGTCCGAGGTCGGCCGGTTCCCGCGCCTGTTCCAATCCGTCGAGACCGTGCCCGGCCTGACCTGGCCGAACCTGATCTTCGAAAAGTCCCTGACGCTCCATCTGGGCAAGCGGGAAGTGCAGATCCTTCAACTGGGCCGCGGCCACACCAAGGGCGATACCGTGGTCTGGCTGCCGAAGGAAAAGGTGCTCTTCGCCGGCGACCTGGTGGAGTTCGGCGCAACCCCCTACACCGGCGATGCCTATCTTAAGGAGTGGCCCGAAACCCTCGCGCGGCTTTGCGCCCTGCAACCGGAAAAGCTCGTGCCCGGCCGCGGTGCCGCCCTGAAGACGGCGCAAGAGGTCGAAGAAGGAATTGCCGGCACCCAGGCCTTCCTGACGGAGATGTATCAATCGGTGGCACAGGGCGTCGCTGACGGGAAGCCCTTGAAGGACATCTACAGCGAGACCTTCACCCGCCTTGAGCCGACCTTCGGTTCCTGGGTGATCTTCGAGCACTGCATGCCCTTTGACGTCAGCCGGGCCTATGACGAAGCCTCCGGGGTCGACGACCCGCGGATCTGGACGGCGGAGCGGGATATCGAGATGTGGCGCTCCCTGGAGCGGGACTGACCCCCGCACCCATGCCCAGGACCTACGAAAACCCGCGCTACCCCTATCGCCGCAGCCCCGACCAGGATGGAGCCTCCGCCCACCACCGGGTGATCATCGTCGGCGCCGGACTGGTCGGCCTTGCCGCTGCCGTCGACCTGGCCGGCCGGGGCATCGCCAGCGTGGTGCTGGACGACGACGACACGGTCAGTTTCGGCTCTCGGGCAATCTGCTTTGCCAAGCGCAGCCTGGAAATCCTGGACCGGCTGGGTATCGGCGAAAAGCTTCTGGAAAAGGGCGTGACCTGGAATCGCGGCAAGGTCTTTTTCCGCGACCGGATGATCTATGACTTCGATCTGCTGCCGGAGGGCGGGCATCGCTGGCCTGCCTTCATCAATCTGCAGCAGTACTATGCCGAGGAATGGCTGGTCGAAGCCGCCGGGGCCTCCGGCCTGGTGGACCTGCGCTGGAAGAACCGGGTGGTCGACGTGGTGCCGAAGAGCCAAAGCGCCGATGTGGACATCGAGACGCCGGACGGGCCCTATCGCCTGAGCTGCGACTATCTGCTGGCGGCCGACGGCGCCCGAAGCAGTGTAAGGAAATCCCTCGGCCTTTCTTTCAGCGGCCAGGTCTTCCGCGACCGCTTCCTGATCGCCGATGTGGTGATGCAGGCGCCATTCCCCAGCGAGCGATGGTTCTGGTTCGACCCACCGTTTCACCAGGGCCAATCCGCCCTGCTCCACCGGCAGCCGGACAATGTCTGGCGTATCGATCTGCAGCTGGGATGGGATGCCGACCCGGAGGCGGAGAAGCAGCCGGAACGGGTGATCCCCCGGCTGAAGGCAATGCTTGGCGAGGATGTCGACTTTGATCTCGAATGGGTCTCCGTCTATACCTTTCAGTGCCGCCGGCTGGAGCGTTTCCGTCATGGTCCGGTCTTCTTCATCGGCGATTCGGCTCATCAGGTCTCCCCTTTCGGCGCAAGGGGCGGCAACGGCGGCCTGCAGGACACCGACAATCTCTGCTGGAAACTGGCCGCGGTCCTGAAGGGCGAAGCCCCGAACCGCCTGCTCGACAGCTATGACGCGGAACGTGTCCCCGCCGCCGACGAGAACATCCTGAATTCGACCCGCAGCACCGACTTCATCACCCCGAAGAACGCCATCAGCCGCCTGTTCCGCGATGCCACGCTGGAACTGGCCGAAGAACACCCCTTCGCCCGGGCCCTGGTGAACTCCGGGCGTCTTTCCCAACCGGCTGATATGCCGGACTCGCCTTTGGTGAAGGCCGCGGAATCGTCGTTTGACGAGGCTCTCGCACCGGGCTCGCCCTGCCCCGACGCGCCGCTGACCCGTGCGGGTGGGCAAACCTGGTTGCTTCAGCAGATAGCGGGCGGTTTCTGCGGTCTTTACTACGGTGGCGAACGGGAAATGGCCCGGGACCGCGGCGCCTTGGCCAAACTGACTTTGGATTGCCCTGAACTGTCCGTCCTCACGATCTCGGCCGAGACACCAGGCACAACAGAGACAGCAGATGTCTGCTACGACGTCGACGGCCTGGTCGCCGAGCGCTACGGCGCCCGTCCTGGCAGTTTCTACCTCCTGCGACCTGATCAACATGTTGCCGCCTGCTGGCCGATGCTGTCGCCCGAAGCCGTCAAAGAGGCTATAAGCAGGTCCCTGGCTTTGGAGTGATCATTGCTATGCCTCAGCACCTGAAGAACGAACCGCGGATCGGCACCCCGGACGACTTTTACGCGGCGCTGACCGACCTGCATCGCGACCTGGACCTGGAGGAAAGCGCCAAGGTCAACGCGAAGCTTGTGCTGCTGCTGGCCAATCACATCGGCGACCCGGCCGTCCTGGCCGAAGCGATTGCGGCGGCTAAGCCCAAGCGATGACGGCGGCCTTCACGACAACCGCGCCGCAACCACCCGAGCAGGTTCTGCGAGAGATCCTGGAACTTGGCGGGTTGGACGGCAGTCGGGCGGAGGCGGTTACGCTCACCGGCCAGGACCCTGTGCTGCCGTCGTCTTTCGCGGTGGGCAGCGTCGCGCAGACAACGATTGCGGCCACTGCGGTTGCGGCGGCGGAGCTATGGCGGCTGCGGGGCGGACGCCCCCAGGACATCGCCGTCGATATGGGCCATGCGGCCATTGAGTTTCGCAGCGAGCGCTATCTCACCGTGGACGGCCAGCCACCCAAGAATCCCTGGGACCCCCTTGCCGGTGCTTACCGAACGGGCGACGGGCGCTGGGTACGGCTGCATACCAACTTCGCACATCACCGCGACGGCATTCTGGCGCTGCTGGACTGCGCCAACGACCGCGAGGCCGTGCAGCACGCACTGAACAGCTGGAAAGCAGCCGACTTCGAGACTGCCGTCGCGGAGCGTGGCCTGGTCGCAACGATGATGCGCAGCCCGGAGGAATGGCTGGACACACCGCAGGGACAGGCCCTGGCAAGACAGCCGTTGGTTTCGTTCGAGCGGATCGCCGGGAGCCCGACTGAAGCCCCGCCCCCGGCTGAACGCCCGCTTGCCGGGCTCCGCGTTATGGACCTGACCCGGATCATCGCCGGCCCCATCGCCGGACGCGCCTTGGCCGCCCATGGTGCCGAGGTCATGCGCATCACCGGCCCGCACCTGCCCTTCATCGAAGCATCGGTGATCGATTGCGGGCGCGGCAAGCTGTCTACGCATGTGGATCTGCGGTCGGAAGAGGGCCGCCGGGATCTGACGGCGCTGCTGCGCAAAGCCGATGTCTTCGTGCAGGGTTACCGTCCCGGCGCCTTCGCCGACCGTGGCTTCGGCCCGACGGAGGCCGCTGCCATTAGGCCCGGCATCATTTATGTTTCCCTCTCTGCCTATGGCTTCGAAGGTCCCTGGGCCGGGCGACGCGGCTTCGATTCACTGGTCCAGACCGCCAGCGGCATCAATCACGCCGAGGCCGAAGCGGCCGGCACCGAAAGCCCCAAGGCACTGCCCTGCCAGGCGCTCGATCATGGCGCCGGTTACCTGATGGCTTTCGGCGCAATCGCCGGGCTGAGAAAACGAGCCCTGGAAGGCGGAAGCTGGCATATCAGGGTTTCACTCGCCCGCTGCGGACGCTGGCTGCAAAGCCTGGGGCGGGTTGCGGGCGGGCATGACTGCCCGGAGCCGGACGAGACCGCCGTCGCAGAGCTTCTTGAGCAAAGCGAGTCCGGCTTCGGCAGCCTGTCTGCGGTACGCCATAGCGCCCGAATGTCGGAGACGGCCCCCGCTTTCGATCGTCCAAGCGCTCCCTTGGGCAGCCACCCCGCATGCTGGCCCGATTGATTCGGCGCTTTATCAGAACTTTGTGCGCAGACCCAGAGTAACAAGATTCCGGGTAAAGTCCCGCGTCTCTTCATCAGACCAGCGCTGCTCGAACTGGTAGTCCGCCGCGAGGGATACGTAGCGGTTTATCAGGTATTCGCCGCCGAACCCGAAGATCGCCCGGTCATCGACGCGGTCGATCTCGCGATAGTCGTCCTGGACGTAGCGGGCCTCCGCAACCAGCAGAATGTTGCGCTGCAGCTCATGCTGCACCTCGCCACCGACGGTGGTGCGTGTCCGCGAAGACGAGCCCGGCTGGTTGGAGGCAATGTCCTCTCTGGCCACCCGCCCCTTTACGGTCGTCAGGTCGGTGACATACCAGGTCGCATCGCCGTCGACGATAAAATCCACAACGTCGTCGAAATCGGGATCTTCAAAGTCGTTGGCGATCAGACCCAGATCAAGCCCGACGTGAAAGAGCCGCGTCACCTCGGTTTCAAATCCGACAGTCGCCCCCACCGCCTCCGAATCGCGGTTGTCTCCATCGTCGTCCAGGTCATCAAAGTCCCGGATGCGATAGAAGGGCTCGAACTTCAGGTCGGTGATGGCGGAGAGTTCGTATCCGCTGGGCAACCCGAAACGGTACTCGATTCTATCCCGGTCGGCGTCGCCGGAAGAAATGTAATCGTCGCGCCGCACCGAGACGTCACCGCCAATGAAAACGCGGTTAAAACGATGGGTGTAGCCAAGCTCCGAAAAATAGCGGTCGAACTCGGTCGGCTCCTCATCGCCGCTGTCCTCCGGGTCGTCCCGCCCGACCACCCGGCGACTCTGTTCGGCGGTCACCGTCAGTTCGCTGCGCTCGGCCAGATCCAACCGTAAACGCGGGCGGATAACATATTCCGTACGGTCCTGACTGGAGTTGTCGAGGAAGACCTGATTGCGCACCTGCCCCAGGATTCTGAGGTCATGGCGCGACCATTCACTCCGGGCGACCAGCGAAGCCGCGGTCGACGTTATGAAATCGTCCTGGGTGTCGCCGTCATCGGCAAAAATGTTGTCGTCATAGGTTTCACTGACTGACGCGCGGGGGAACAGACGGAACCCGCCGAGATCCACCCCCTTTGCATCATAGGCACTGCGGGGCCGGTCCAGGACATCGACCGGTGCCTCACCATCCTGTGCTACCGCGGCCGTGGGAACGGCCGCCAGCGCGAAACCCGCACACAGCAGCCAAAAGCTGCCGCGCCTCATAAGCACCGACCGTCGCACGACAGTGGCAAAACGTGAAAAGATAATGATACCAACCGCCTAGAAGTAGCGCTCATAAACGTTGATGACGTCGCCCGGCTCAACGTAGGTGAGTGGATCGGCCTGGAACTCCGACAACTGACCGTCGACGGTACGAGTGATCGAGACAAGCTCCTGGTCCGCACGGAAGGTATAGCCACCGCTGATCGAGACGGCGGTGAGCACCGTCATCCGGGGTACATAGGCGTACTGGCCGGGCGACTTCGTCTCGCCAAGAATGTAGAAAGGCCGGTAGGTGACAATCTCGGCCGTCGTGTTCGGGTCGACCAGAATGCCTTTTTTGAGCTCTGACGAGATCTGCTCTTCAAACTGACGTATGGTCAAATCTTCTGCCTGAACAGCACCGACAAGCGGTACCGTAACGTAACCGGAATCGCTGACAAGATACTCGCCGGTCAACTCTTCCTGGCCGAACACAACCAGGCGAACGCGGTCGCCCGCACCCAACTGATAAGGCCCCTCACCGGCCTCCGGTAAAGCCGGCAGCGAACCCGCGCCGGTACAACCGGCCAATAGCGAAAACAGCGCCAAGGCTGCCAGGAACCTGGCACCCGCGCTTCCCCCAATTTGCATTTCCTCGTCCTCCAGTCTCTTCAGATCTTGTCACCGGCCCAGAACCCGACAGGGGCAATGGGCTGCGGCAATAAAAGTATCAATCACCCGCTTCGGACAGGCTGGTCCCCTTGGCAAAGCTCTCGCGGCCGAGGCGGCCGGTCCCATAACGCTCCAAAACATCATCCATGGCGTTTGCCAAGTCACCGCCGCGGCCGAGGGCGTAAGCCACCTGTGCCTCCAGCAGGCCGGCAGGTGTGCGGCAATCGAAATGACGCCCCTTCACGGCAACCGCCCGCAGCGACCACGCCTCGGCCATCGAAAGAATGGCCTGATTGAGATCGAGCCTGTCCTGGCGCTCCAGGGCGTCAAAGACATCCGGCTGCAGGATGTAACGCCCTTTCGACCCGGCGCTTATGGCGGCAGAAGTCCCTTCGCGCTGACGCAGGCCGTCATCGGCAACCGCAACGACATTGCCGCCATGTTCGTCATACTGTGCGATCATCTGGGCCATTGCCGGGGTCTCGCCCAACAGAAGGTCGGAAGGCATGAGAACTGCAAAGGCCTCTGCCCCGATCAGGTTTCGCGCGGACCACAGCGCCTTGGCCAATCCACCGCCTTCATTCTGCCGGCATATCAGGATCTGCCTCGGACGGCCTGCCGGCCCCCAGGAACTCGGGCGGCCGACAATGCTCCGGTCGTCCTCCCGCAAGGGTCCGCGCTTTTCAGCAAAATGGTCCTCGACGATGGTCAGACCCTGTTGCGTCACGAAGATCAACTCGTCCAGACCGCTGGCCAAAGCCTCCTCGACGGCATACTGGACGAGCGGTCTATCCACGACCGGCAACATCTCCGCCGGCACCGCGCGAGAAGCCGGATGGAGGTTGTTATCGTCCAGACCAACGGGAATGACGGCCTTACGCAGTTTTGGGTTTTTCAACGGTGCTTTACTCCCTTCCGCGAGAGTTGTGCTCATTTGAGTCTCAAAGATGATGACCGCGCCCTCCTAGTAGGCTTCATCACGATGGCCCAGGACCACGAAGGCCGTACGAAGCAGGATCAGAAGATCAAAACCGAGCGACCAGTTCTCAATGTAGAACAGGTCATATTCAACGCGGCGTTCGATTTTTTCCACGGTGTCGGTTTCGCCGCGCCAGCCGTTGATCTGAGCCCAGCCGGTGATGCCCGGCTTGACGCGATGGCGGGCCGCATAGGCATCTACCGCGTCTTCATAGAGGTGGCCGTCGGCTTTTGCCGAGGTCGCGTGCGGACGCGGCCCGACCAACGACATATCGCCCGTCAGCACGTTGATAAGCTGGGGAAGTTCGTCGATGCTGGTCTTGCGCAGGAACCGCCCGATACGCGTTACCCGGCCGTCGTTGCGGCTTGTCAGCACCTCGGCGTTGGCGTCCGCCATGTGGTGGTGCATCGTACGAAACTTCCAGCAATCGAAGAGATTGTTGTTGAACCCATAGCGCTTCTGACGAAAGAAAACCGGACCCGGTGAATCGAGCTTTACAGCCAGGGCGACGACGGCGATCACCGGCAGTAGCGCGATGAGCAGCAAAGCGGCGATAAAGCGGTCCTCTATAGTCTTCAAAATGAACGACCAGCCGGAAATCGGTCGGTCGAAGAGCCGCATCATGGGCAGTCGCGCCACCGTGGTGAAACCGCGGTCGGGAAAACTGAAACCGGCAAGATCCGGTGCCAGGCGGATCGGCACCGGCGTCCATTCCAAGCGCCGAACGACTTCACGCAGCCGCCGGTCCGCCGTCCACGGCAAAGCGACAATGACCTGATCCACGTCGTCCAGCCGGATCATGCGGATAAGATCGTCGACGTTCCCCAAAAGCGGAATTCCACCGCTTTCCTTCGGCACACGGGAGCTGCGGTCGTCGGCAAAGCCGATGATCTTGGTGTTCACGTCGCCGTGGCGTTGCAGGTAACCGGCCAGACGGCGTCCCTGCTCACCGGCACCCAGGATGACGGTGCGGTTCGCAAAACGCCCGGCCACGGCAAGGCCGCTTACCCACTGACGCATAACGACCCGGCCCAGAACAAGCCCGGCACCCGCGCCCACAAACCAGGACAGTGCCCAAACGCGGGAATAGGTATCCGACATCTTGATCAGGAAGGCTGCCGCCAGCAGAACGCAGAAGGTGACCGCCCAGGCCGTCATCTGGTTTGCATAAGGGATGCGCTTGGAAAACAGAAAGTCATCGCGATACACATCGAAGCGATGCAGCATGTAGGTCGCAACGACCATCGCCAGCACGATGGCGCCGAGGTACTTCGGATAATAGAGGCTGGGATCGTCGGCCTGACGAATAAAGAACAGGACCAAGCCGACCAAACCGATGATCATCAGATCGCAGGTACGAAAGGCAATGTCCACGGCAACGCGTGAGATTGGCCTGACCGCCCGACCCGTATGCTTACCAATCAACGCTGAAAGCGCAGCTTCCACTCCACAATCCCCCTGTTAATTCAGTGGCACTGCGTTCCGTAGGTCGCACCCTGCGCGCAGTTGATCGTTCTTCCTCTGCGATCTGCCTGCAACGCCAGTCTCGAACACTGGAACCGAACGAGACACCCCTCACTACTGCACCGCAAAATTCTTATCACTTCGCCCGCCTGAGATTTGTGATTTCGCGTGGGCTAAGTTGTGACTTTTTCAGGTGTCCGCGGAAAGACACTGGTGATCGTCATCGAATTGTGCGACCGCGAAGAGAGTAATTGTTCCAGTTAGATCTCTCATTATTATCGTGTGCAGTGCCCGATGATCGGCACTGACCGAAAACCCTGCCCCGGATTGCGACCGGGCTGTTGGAACGACTGCGGTAGAAAGACCAATGGCGCCAGACTTCATTATCATCGGTGCCATGAAATGCGGAACCACCAGCCTTCATCGCTACCTTGATAGGCACCCGCAGATCGGCATGTCGCGCAGTAAGGAAACTGACTTCTTTCTGGCTAAGCAAAACTTTGCCCGCGGTCTGGACTGGTACAGAGCCCAATTCGGGAACGATGCTGAGATCTATGGAGAGACGTCACCCAACTACACCAAGGCCACCGAGTTTCCCGGCGTAGCTGAGCGGATCTTCCGAACCCTGCCGGACGCGAAGCTGATCTATATCGTGCGCGATCCCGTTAACCGGTTCCTCTCCCAGTATTTCCATCACACGATCACCGGCGAAGCCGTCATCAAACCAAATCAGCTTCTGCACAGCGACGCCGGCCGCAACTATCTTGAGTGCAGCCGTTACCATCGCCAGTTATCGCGGTACCTTGAGTTTTACCCGCTTGAGGGGATTTTCGTGGCCTGCTTCGACGAACTGCGCAGTGCGCCCGAATCGCTCCTGCGGCGGCTGTTCCTGTTCCTGGGCGTCGACAGCGACGTGGTCATCGAAGGCTTGGGTCAAATCCACAACCAACGCAGCGAGCTTCAAGAGCTTCCGCCCTGGTACTTCCACGCCAGACGCAGCCCGGTACTCCGGAGCATCACACGGCGCCTGTCGCCGGCGCTGCAAAGCACCCTGAGACGCCAACTCCGCCACTGGCCGCAACGGCGCCTCCCGATGGTCGACGAAGGCATTCGCGCAGAGTTAAAGTCTCTTTTGCAGGAAGACACCATGAAGTTCCGCGAACTCACCGGCATGCCGTTCAACGGCTGGTCTTTATAGGCAGGCGATGACCGATCCTATGGACACAAGACAGGCGGACCTGCGCCACACCGACACCGCGCCGTTCGCCGGCGGCGATCTTCTGCGGTTGGCGGACTGGGCTTTCCTTCTGTTTGTCCTGCTGGTTTCGGCCTATGCGTTCTCGCTACAGAGGCCTGTGGAGACCCTGGCCTGGTACATCATTTACCTCGCGGCCCTGGGCTTGTTCGTCCTGAGATACGGCTCTTTCCTGTCTGCCGTCTGGCTGACCGGGCCGCTGCTCCTGTGGCCCCTCATCGCAGGCCTCTCTTTCTTCTGGTCAGACAATCCCGGACAGACCCTGCGCTCGACGATCCAATTGACCATGACCGTCTTGATCGCCGCCTACATCGGCGGACGCTTTTCGCTCAACGATATCTGCCGGGCCCTGTTGTGGGTCCTTATCGCCTGTGGTCTCGTTTCGCTCGTCGGCATCCTGGCCAAACTAGGTTTTGCCTATGATCACAATGGCGTCGCGCGCGGCATCTTTCCGCATAAGAACGTTCTAGGCGGACGCATGGTCTTGCTCCTGATTTGCTCCATTCTGCTCTTTGCCATCGGCTGGCACAGGTTTTTGACCCTGGCGACGGCCTCTGTCGCTTTGGCCCTGATCGCTTTAAGTCAGTCCGGTACGGCCATCCTTATGACCTTTGGCCTCTGCACCCTGGTCCCTGTGTTCCTTGCCTGGCGCGCACCCGCGCCACTGCGTCTCATGAGTTATCTAATGGCCCTACTCGTCGCCGCTTTGGGGGTCTGGACCATACTTGCCTTTGACATCGACCCCATGGGCATGGCGCTGGATGCTCTGGGCAAAGAACGCACCTTTACGGGACGCTCAGTATTGTGGGATTTCGCCATGGGGTTGATCGAACGGCGCCCCTTCGTTGGCACCGGCTTTGACGGTTTTTGGGACGGCCGTGACGGGTCGACCAGCAGCTATGTCCAATACGTTCTGCGTCAAGATCTGAAGAACTTTCATAACTCCTACCTGGACATCACCGTTCAGCTGGGCGTCTTGGGGCTGTGCGTCGCTCTGCTCACCGGCCTTTGGTATGGGTTCAGAGCTCTCGCTGCGCTGCATTACGGCACGGGTGCCATTATGACACTGCCGGTCCTTTTTCTCGTCTTCGTCGCGGTCTACTCGTTGAGCGAATACGCCCTCTTCCGTCAACACTCGCTGATCCAGATCCTTCTAGGCGCCACCTTTGTCGCAAGCGCCCGATTTCTCGAAGAAGGCAAAGAGTTCATGCAGGGGTCGATCCCAGCCGTTTTTGCCAGAGACGACGCCAAATTTCCGCAATCAGCTGGCTAGAAACATAGCCGAAGACATGCCAGCCCTTAAGGCTGGCCAAGACCGCCTTGTGCCAGGCGCGTCCTTTTAGCGCATCGATCACGACGCGCCATTGCAGGCGCTGATCGATACTCTTCTTGTGCAGCCGAAGCGCCACCCGGAAGTCTGGGGATGCGGCATCGCAATCCCGCAGGAAACGTTCGTCGACGGCCTGCAGCCGCCGCAGGTCTGCAGTGCTGTGGCAGGCCGTCAGGGAATCCGGTCGCAGGCGATAGCGATAGAGCGGCTCCTGACTAAGGAAGAACCGGCCGCCGGCAGCAAAGCAGGCGAGATAAAAAGCAAAATCCTCGGCAAAGCGAAGGCTCTCATCATAGCGTAGGTGATGGCGTTCCAAGAATGCCCGGGACATCAGGGGCTTCAAGAAACCGTAACTCTTTCTGGGCCTTTTGGGGTCCGGCAGGTTACCGCGTAGAAAGTCAGCCGCGGTAATGGGCGCGCAGCTTGCCGCCTCGCTTAAGGGCAGCATCGCTTCGGTTACGCCTTCCTCCTCCTCCAGCCACAGATTATCGGCCAGAAGGTCGGCTCCACAGTCCCGCGCCAACCCCACCAGACGGCCCAGACGCTCCGCTTCAAAGGCGTCATCGGCATCCAGCAGCGCGATCCACTCACCCTTGGCCGCCCCCAGCCCAAGGTTACGTGCCACAGCCGGCCCGCCATTGCGCTCGGCAGCGATCACCCGGATACGGGGGTCGTCCGCCGCGAGAGTCCTTGCAAGAGTCAGGGTCTCATCACCGGAGCAATCGTCGATAATCAGGATCTCCAGATCGTTCAGGCTCTGCGCCTGCACCGACGCCACCGTGCGACGGAGAAAGCCTGCGGCGTCGAAAGCGGGGATAACGACCGAAACCAGCGGCGACCTGCTCTCATCTTCTGTGGCCCTGGCCTCAGTCATCCGTTTGAAAAGCCTTTCCGGGATTGGTGGTGAAGGGTTTAAAACCGGCGGCATGGTAGCGCCTGCCTGACCGCAGTTGACTGGAACATATTTGTGGCATGCTTGCTTTCGTTATCCAGCCCATACTATTGAGAACTAAGAGAAAGCAGCGACACTGCAGCAGGTTTTCATCGCCCTCCGGCAGCACGGAAACCGAACGGCGGAGTCCCCAAGGGGAGCCGCCCGGAACAACAAGGCAGCCTGCTTCGGGGAGACGCCCAGCTTTACCGGTCTGGGGGATGGCCAGGCTGATTTGTTGCCATTGATTGGGCGCGGTTTGCTGAACGCCCTGGATTAACAGCCTTTGACAACCGCTGGCTCGTCGCAGAGCAGGCAACCGGGGAGTGGCAGATCATGGCCGAAAAACCAAATCGCCTCATTGTTCTTGAATTCAACGAATTGTGCCCGCCGATCCTGAACAAGCTGATGGCGAAAGGCGTCTTGCCAAATTTCCGGCACCTTCACGACCGCTCGGAAGTGTTCGTTTCCACCACCCAGGATAAAAGCCTGGAGCCCTGGGTTCAGTGGGTCAGTTACCACACCGGACAACCGCACACGGTTCACGGTATCAACGAACTCGACCAGGGTCATTGCATCGCACTGAACCAGATCTGGGACCGCTTCGCAGAGGCAGGTAACGACACGCTGGTTTTCGGGGCCATGAATGTAGGCCCATCGAAAAGCGACAAGGTGACCGTCGTGCCCGACCCATGGTCCAGGCACGTACCACCCTCCGACAAAGAATTTGAGATCTTCCACAGGTTCATCGCGCACAAGGTGTCGGAACATGCCAACCCGGACGCGAAGTCCGGCCTTGCCGAGGCGCTCGCCTTCATCAGGTTTCTGGCCGGCCACGGCCTTTCGTTCCGCACTGTCTGGCGCGGCGTCATGCAATTGCTGTTGGAGAAAACCGGCAAGCGGGACCGGCGCTGGCACCGCGCCACCATTCTCGATCAGCTCTCCTGGGACGTCTTCAAGAACAGCTATCAGAGGCGCCGCCCGGATGTGGCTTTCTTCTTCGCAAATTCGGTCGCCTTCTATCAGCACCGCTACTGGCGCCATATGGCGGCGGAGGACTACTCGGTCAAACCGGGGGCGGATGAGCTGGCCTCCTACGGCGATGCGATCGAGACCGGATACAAGGGGCTCGACCTGTTGGTTCGCGATGCCCTCAAGCTGGCCGGTGACGATGGCGCCGTGGTTCTGGTGACGGCGCTCAGTCAGGAAGCAAATCTGAAATACGAGGATATCGGCGGCAAATTCGTCCAGCGTCCGCGGGATTACCGCAAACTCCTCGATTGGCTCGGCGCCCCGGTGAGCGCGACGGTGGAGCCGGTCATGACCCATCAGGCCTGGGCCAGTTTCGAAACCGAAGCCGAAGCACGGGCTTTCGAGGGGCAACTGGCCGGCGTCAGTGCCGCCGGTGAGCAGGTTTTCGGATGGCGTCGGGCAGACAACAGGGTCATGTTCTGGTGTGAGTTCATTCGCCCTGTCAGCGATGACCTGCGCATGGCGCGCGGCAATGACAATGAAGCCTCTTTCGTCGAGTTCTTCGCCCCGGTCGGTCAGGTGAACAACAGCCAGCACCATCCGGAGGGCGCATTCTGGATAATGAGCCCGGGGCGCCCGCACCGGGTGGAGACCGGGAAACTACCCCTGGAGAAGGCAACCGAGTTGACGATGAAGATCCTCGCCGAGCGACCCGCCGCCCCCGAAGGGGCGTCGTAAAAACAGGTAGCTTCGAGGAGCGGGTGGCCGCGTCAGCCGCCCTCTGCCTGGCGCGCCGGTTTAAGGGCCCGCACAAGGCCGTTGCTCCACCGCGGCGGGATGACAAACTGGGTCAGAAGCCGCAGCGCATAGCGTGTTGAGATATAGCCTTCGCGCCGGCAGCGCCAAATCCCCCGCATAACCACGCCCGGGCTCGTCCAGATATAGCCCGGCATGCGTGAGGCCAGCTGGGTGGCGAATTTCTGCCGGCTGGTGAAGGGCATCAGATCCTTCGCCGTCTCGAGCCAATCGAGTGACAGCAGGAATTTGGGGCGATGGCTCATACGATCTCGGCGATCCTCGGCATGCCATCGGCTGAGCGGCTCCGGATGGAAACAGAAGGTTGCGCCGGCCTGCTGCAGCCGCAGGCAAAAATCGACATCCTGGTGAATGCGCAGGTCGTCGGTAAAACGCACTTCATCGGCAAGCTCGCGGCTCATCAGCAGCGAGGAGGTGTGGATCAGGTTGCCGCGCCAGGGAAACAGATAGTCCCCCACGCCCTCATCCGGCCGCATGGCGCGTTCCGGTATCACCAGGCGCTCGTAACCGCGATCCAGCACCACCTGGCTGTAGTAGACGCTGTGTCGCGGTTTCCCATCGGCCAGATACACCTCGACCTGCCGCGTCAGTTTGTCTGAGGTCCAGACGTCGTCGGAGTCAAGAAAGGCGACCAAGTCACCCCGCGCGGCATCGATTCCGGCGTTGCGGGCGCTGGCGCCGCCACGATTGCGCGATAGCTTTATCCAACGCAGGCTTTCCTGCGCCGCCGGGGCGAGCGTGAGCGAAACGTCGAGAGTCGATGCGTCATCGACCACGATGATCTCCAGGGCTTCATAGTCCTGGGCCAACACGCTGTCGACCGCGCGTTGCAGCTCCACCTTACGATTGAAGTTGGGAATGATCACACTCACCAAAGGAGAGTCCATCACACCGCGCTCCTATGCTTTCAAGCCAAGATAGTTTGTCTTGAGATGACGGAATGCCCGCCTGGTCGGATAGTAGGCAGCGGGCAACTGATCGCGAAAGGCTACCTGGGGCCAGCAGACCGCCCGGCGCAACAGGCTGGCGACAGAAATATCATCAGGCCGGTACCCACTATAAGGTGTCTTCATAAGATATTGATAATAAATGTCTTTATGCGGGTGTGTATTGCCGAAATGCCAGGGTTTCGATGGCGTCGTGTAATGAATGATTGCCGGGTTCTCGACCAGCCCGCGGTATTCCTGGTATCGCAAGGACAGTGCCTCAGGTTCGCACCAGAGCATGGATGTCTGGAAGTTCCACTGCGGTGCCAGCTCGGCGAACTCACCCAGGAAAACCGCATTCAAGGCATCCTGATCATGCGCATAAAGATGGGCGTGATGCGCTTCGATGAAGTCGATCAGACGCGCCGTCCCGTCCCTCTCCCGCCAGCGCTTCAGGTTGATCAGCAGAACGCCGGCATTGTGATAGTCGGCATCCGCAGGCAATTCCAAGTCATCATGGCGAACGAAAAACGGATTGCGTGCCGCGCCGATAACCTTGTCACCGAGATCGCTTTCCCAGAGCGGGGCAATATCCTCCTGAACCACCAGATCGCAGTCGAGATAGAGAACCCGCTCCTCGCTTTCCGGCAGAATCTCCGGAATGAAGATCCGCAGGTAAGATGCGTGCGAGATATGACCATCGGTGCGGAAGTGACTGTAACGGCTGATGTCGAAGTCCTGGAACCGCAGCACGACATTGGCAAACCCCTCCACGACACTGCGTATTCGGGCTTTGTCCTGCACTGTCATGTTCAAGGTGACGACAAGAATATCGAAAGCGTTTCCCCGATTATTCTCAAGAAGCGAGATCAGGGTGACGGCAAGGTGCTGACTGTAACTGCCATCGACCCCGAAGATGAGCTTGATCGGTGTTCCCGTCATGCCCCTTAACCTCTGTTGCCGCTTGCTGCGGCCGCATCCGGATATACGGAATCATCCGGGCTTTCGGTTTTGCCGGCTGCCCCCGGGAGATCATCGCCAATAAATGAACTCAATATTGCAATCAGATCCTCGATCTGCCGTTGTGGATCGATCTCCGGGCGGCGTGCATAAGCCGAAGCCGCAACCGACCCTTCCTCATAGACGGCATCGTTCGCCCAGTATTCCCGGACAGTGGCAGCCCACCTCTCAGGCGATGCATCATGCGGCAGAACCCGGCCACCGGGACCGACAGCCTCCGGCAACCCGCCCCGATTGCTGCCGATCACCGGAATACCGCTGAAATGCGCCTCCGTCGCTACCCGGCCCCAGGCCTCCTCCCATTGGCTGGGAACCAAAAGGCACCGGGTCGCCGCATAAACCTCGCGCATATCATGGGTTCGGGCTTGGAGGCGCACATTGGGATGCTCGGCGACACTCGCTTCCAGGGCCTTTTGCTCTTCCCTGTTCATTGGCCAGCCTTCTACGAAGCAGAAGGGAATCTCCGGGCAGAGCCGGGCAATCGCGAAAGCGAGGTCGACCCCCTTCACAGGGTGGGGGTTCACGAAGGTCACTTGGCTTGGGTCGCGGGCAGTTGTGTAGCGCCCGGCGCGGAACAGCGGACGAATGACCGAGGGCGTAATGCCGAAGGTTTCCTGAAAGCGCTTGGCCACAAACTGTGAATTGGCCAGATATCCGAGCGATGGCAGATCCGCCGGCGCGCCGCCCAACTCGTGAAATTCAACGTCGCGCAGATATACCATGGTGGGCAGTCCGGCATCGACGAAAGCCTTGGCCATACGCAACGGTTCCCCCGCCTGCACCAAAGCCAGGTCGGGCCGGTTCGCGTTCAAAAGGCGGCCGACCTGGCGATCGGGAAACCACGCCCGGGATACCCGATAACCCGGCGCCCGATCTGACAGCAGAGGACAGCGAAGCAGCTTCATCAGCACCCGGTTTCGGAATGCCAACCATCCGTTTCCTTGAAGCTGTGCAAGAACACTGCAATCGTGGCCGGCCTCGCGCAGCGCCAGGATAAGCTCGTGGCTGCTTGCCTCGGACCCGCCGACGCGCTGCGGCAGATAGCCATGGCCGGTGGCAAAGAGGACCTTCATGCCGCCCGGCCCCGCAATTCCAGCTTGCTGCCAAAGCGCTGGCATTCTTGCCACAATCTGCCCAAAATTCGGGCGCAGCCTGGATGTTCCGCCGCCGGGAGGGTTTGCGCGGCGACCAATCCAGCCAACTGCGGTTCAGACATCATCGCAGCAAGCATCTTTGAGGGAAGAGCATGAGCGTTACGTCGATGGTTTGGGATGAGACGACCCAGGCGCGGATCAGTCGTGCGATGCGTGGTGAGGAAGACGCGGGGCTCGTTTTTGCGCTTGCCGCGCGAACCCTGGCCCTGCTGGTGGTCGGCGTATGGCTGGCGGTCGAGGTTCCGATGCCGCGGGGCGCCTATTATCTGGGTCTCGTTGGCCTGTTCCTGGTGCTTGGCGCGGCACATTATCTCACCCGGCGCCGCAGCGTGCATCCCACAGTCTGGACGGCGCTTTTCATTGCGGTGGATTCGTCGTTGCTGGCGGTCGCCTTGATCCTGCCAAATCCGCTGGCCGATTCGGTGTGGCCGATCCAGGGGAACCTGCGCATTCATAACGATCTCTACCTTTACATCTGGCTGGCGCTCGCAGCGATCAGCTATTCGCCCTTTCTCGTCATCTGGACCGGCGTCACGACGATGGCGGCCTGGAGCCTGGCCACCTGGTGGGTGGCATCCCTGCCCGAGACGATTACGGAGGTGAATCAACACCTGGCGACGCCGGCCGATCCTCTCTGGGTCGATCAGACCTTTGGCATGTTCTTCGACCCCTACTTTGTCAGTCTCACGGGCTGGCAAAACCAGGTCGTCCTCTTCCTGATCGCCACCGGCCTGGTCGCAGCCGCGGTCTGGCGCTCGCGGAACCTGCTGGTTCGTCAAGCCCGCGCCGAGCGCGCGCGCGGCAATCTGGCGCGCTTCTTCTCGCCCAACATGGTTGAACAGCTGGCCGAAAGCGACGATGCCCTCTCCGAGGTCAGGGCGCAGGAAGTGGCGGTTCTCTTTATCGATCTGGTCGGCTTCACACAACATGCCGAATCTCTGGCTCCGACTGCAGTGATCGAGTTGTTGCGCAGCTTCCATCAGCGCAGCGCCAAGGTGATTTTCGACCACGGCGGCACCATCGACAAATACATGGGCGATGGTGTCATGGCGACTTTCGGAACGCCGAATGCCGGCGCTAAAGACGCTCTCTCCGCTCTGCACTGCACCTGCGCCCTCCGCGATACGCTGAGGGAATGGAACAACGATCGCAGAGCCGCCGGGGAGCCAGCGCTTCAGACCGGGATCGGCCTTCACTTCGGCCCCGTCGTTGTCGGTGCCGTTGGCGATCCGCGGTGCCTCGAATTCACAGTCGTGGGTGACACCGTGAATGTTGCCAGCCGCCTGGAGCGCCTCACCCGCGAACGGAACCATCCGATCATCGTAAGCGCGGCTACCATCGAAATGGCCGAAGCCCAGGCCGAAACCGAAGCGGAGACTGCCTTGTTGAAGCGCTTTGAACGCATCGAGGATGCCGAACTGCGCGGACGCAGCGCCCGCATCCCGATCTGGGCCCTGCGACGGGACAACCGCAGAGAAGAGGCAACAGCTCCCGGCGATACCTGAAGGCCGCCCACGGCCTGCAGTCAGGCGCGCTTGCCCGGTGGTCGTATCAGACAAGACGGCGGTCTCCCGAGATACGTTTGCGCAGGCTTTGAAAACCGTAGAACGCAAGATAGGGCGTGAGATCCGGATTGCGGGCAAAGATGGAGCCGGCATCCCAAACCCGACGCCGGCGCACCGCTTCCTGAAACTCCATGAGCCTGATGTTCAAGTCGACGGACCACTGGCGTTTTTTCAAGGCCGCACGCAGGTCGGCAGCTCCTTGAGGGCTGGCGCGCAGGAGATCGAGACGATTGGCCGTACTCAGCTGGCAAAGGTCTTCCAGCGTCAGGCTACGCGACAGAGAGCCTGGCCGGTGGCTGTAGCAGTACCCGGCTTGCGGCTCGACAATGCAACGCCCGCCACGGATCAGCGCATCGAGAAGAAAGTGGTAGTCCTCGGCAATCCTGAGCGCTTCGTTCTGCAGCAACCCATGATGTTCGACGAAGCGGCGCCGAAACAGCGGCTTGAGATACCCCAGCTTGAAGCCGCGGTAGAGGAAGAGATTGCCGCGCACGAACTTCGCCGCCGATAGCGGCACCTTAAAAAGCGGATCGCTTGCAGGCAGCGCGGTGCCCAGGCTTGTCCCATCCGGAAAAGCGACGAAGTGAAGGTTGTCGGCAATAATGTCCGCCTCTTCCTTCTCAGCCCGGTTCACCAGATGGACCAAGCGGTCGGGCGCGAAGGTATCGTCAGCGTCGAGCAGAGCCAGCCACTTGCCCCGCGCCGCACGGAAACCAAGATTACGCGCGGCTGCGGCTCCGCCATTGTTTTCCCGCCGCAGCAGCCGGATACGCGAATCGTTGGCTGCATAGCTGGCTGCGATATCGATGCTCTGGTCCTGCGAGGCATCGTCGACCACCAGCACCTCAAAGTCCGTAAGGTCCTGGACCAAGAGTGAATCCAGAGCGAAGGCCAGGCAGTCGGCGGCATTGTAGGCGGGCAGGATGACCGAGACCCTGGGCGACATGCTTAAAAGCGCCTTCCGCTAGTAATACTTGCGAAAACTACGGTCGGCATAGCCGACGGTGTAAGGATTCAGCCTTGCGCTGCGGGTGAGTTTGGCCTGGGTCATCACCGTTCCGGCGATGTGGGCCCGCCCCTTGCGCAGCCGCTCCAACGACGATTGGACGAAGTTTTTCGGTGTCCGGTACCACCGCACGACCATCACCACCTGGTCCGCCAGTTCGGCCAGTGTCGCCGCATCGGAGACCGCCAGAACCGGCGGCGCATCGATGCAGACGAGATCATATTGCTCGGCCGCAGCGCGAACGAACTTGGAAAGCTTGGGGGACCTGAGGACCATCAGAGGATCCTCCACCCTGGTGCCCGGCGCGATCACCGAGAGCGAGGAGCCTTCCTCCATCTGCACCGCCTGCTCCAAGGGACAATCGGCCAGGACAAAGTCGGAAAGGCCAAGGCGGCGCTCCTGTTCGGAGGCACGAAGATCGCCGTCGATGAGCAGCACGTTCATACCGGCCCGCGCCAGCGAGTTGCAAAGCGACCGCGAGAATACCGATTTGCCCTCGTTCGGTACGGAGGAGGTTACCAGCAGAACGTTGCCAAGGTTCAGCGCCCGGCGGTCGACCCGCAGCGCGGCGAAAACGCTCTTGTGGGCTTCGGCAAAGGCGGAGTTCGGCTCGCTCGCCAGGAACCGATCCAGCCCCCAGCCTGCCAGGTTGCGCGCCGCGACCTTGGGAATGACGGCCAGAACCGGCAAGCCGAGCGACGACTGCAGTTCCTCCGGGCTGCGGAAGCCGCGTACCGAAAGCTCCAGCAGCAGGATAATCAGGGCCCCCAGGCCGCAACCAACGACAAAGGCGGCCGCATAGTTCAGACGCGTCTTGGGAAACGACGGGCTGGTCGGAATACTGGCAAGGGCAAGGATGCGGGACTGAGCCTGATCGAAATTGATCTGCTCTGTCTCTTTATAGCGATTGAGAAAGGATTCGAAGACCTCACGAGTGGCCGTGGCCTCGCGGTCAAGGGCCCGCAACTCGATCTGCGCCGCATTCAGGGAATCGGAATCCCGCTGCAGTTTGCTGAGCGAAGTCTCGATCGAGTTCACCCTCTGCTGTGCAATGTCCTTCTCGTTCCGCAGAACGGAAAGCAGACCCTGCGCCTCCTCCAGCATCTGCTGACGCCGCTTGTTAAGTTCAGAGCGCACCGCAATCACCGAGGGATGCTTGTCGCCGTAGGTCGTGAGCAGCTGCGACTCTTCCTGGCGCAAGCGCATTTCTTCAAGCCTCAGGGAATCGATGACCGTCGATGCGACACCTTCAAAGGCGGCGGTCTGCCCCCGGCTGCGCATGGCGACCTGCACTCCGGCAAGCCGCTCGTTCACCGTATCCAATTCAAGCTTGGCGTCGAGGTGTTGGCGGCTCAAGGCATAGATCTGCTCGGCCAGCAGTTCGCCATCGCGCTCCGAGGTAATTGTCGTCGTTGCCCGAAAGCTCTCGACCGCCTGCTCGGCCTTCTCCACATCCTGACGCAGTGTCGCGATGCGGCCGCTCAAGAACGAGTTGGCGCCAGACAAGGCATCCGTCTTCAACCTCACCTGATCGCGGATGTAACCGTCGGCGACAGCATTTGCGATCTGCTGTGAAAGTACCGGATCGCCGGTCGTGTAAGACACCGAGATAACCCGTGACGAGCCCTGTATCGCGACCTGCAGTTTGCCGAGGAAACGATTGATGATCCTTGTCTGGCCCCAGTTCTGACGCACTTCCTCGGTGTTCAGGTCCCAAACGCCCGGCGCCTCGGCCAGTTCGATCCCGCGGCTGCTTTTTGGGTCGTCTTTCAGCAAGGCGATGACCGGTTTGAAGAGCCCCTTGACGATACCCTTCAGGTCATCCGCCACGCTGCTTTCCTTTGGCAGAAGCGACGGATTGAACTCCGCCAGCGCGGCAAGCCCCAGCCCGTCGATCACCCGGCGCGCCAGCGTCGGCGACTGGATGATCTGCACTTCGCTCTGCATCGTCTCCAAGCTCATCGGCAGACTGGCCAGCACCGATTCAATCTCGATGACATTCTGCTGCCGCGGCTCAACAAGAATGCTGGCCGTCGCCGTGTAGCGCGGCGCTATAACCCCATTGGCAACGATAGCGACACAGAAGGCCAGCCCCAGCGTTACCGCCACGATCCACTTTCGCCGCCAGAAAACCCCAAAAAGCTGAGGGATCGACAGACTCATGAATTCACTCGCCGGCCGCCCCGGCAGCTGCCTGAGTGTCGTCATCGCTTCACCCTGCCCCCGGTCGTGCATTGTCCACACCTACAAGCCTTCGAACCACCGACGCCGGAAAGGCCGGCGAGCGCGTGCACAGGTAGCAACTGGCCGCCTATCGGCGAGTCCGAATTTCGGAACTTTATCAGAGGCATGGAGTAGATCTTTCGCTTTGCGCGCGATGCCCGACAAAAGACACAGAGAAGCAGTCTCGCTGTGCGTTGAGGGGGGCCCGCGCCGTCATGTTCCGTGGATCTCCCGGTACTCGGAATAGTTCCGGCCCAGGGTGCTGGCGAGAATGCCGACGCCACGACAAACCGTATAGAGCGGGCGGACAATACGTTCGCGACGGCCCAACCCGAGCACAAGGAGTGATGCGAGAAACAAGCCGCCACCGGCCGCGATCCGAAGCAGCCCCCTGAGGCAGTTTCCGAGCGGGCGCCAGGACGATCCTTCGTGGCCGCGCAAGAACAGCGCCGCCTCGATGTTTCCCGTGCGATACCAGCGCTTCATGAGCCATTCCAGATTGGCCCGGCTTTGCGGAACGGTCTCGAAAACCACCGCGTCGGCGGCATAAACAATGCGCTCCCCCGCATCCAGAAGCGCCTGAAACAGCATGGTGTCCTCACCGCCGGTCAGCGCATAGCGATTGTCGAAGACAAGGCCATGACGGTGCAGGCTGGAGAGATCGATAAGGACATTGGCGGTGTGTGCATCGTCCAGTTCCGCCCCGTCTTCAAAGCGATGGGTCTCGAAAAAACGGCCGCTGATGATCCAGCCCGGCGTTCCATCGGGAAAGACCGGCCGAACCGCACCGAGCACGACCGCAGCGCCGCTGATTCTCTGTCGACGCAGCAGCGCTTCCAGCCACCCGGCATCCGGGTACTCATCGTCGTCGATAAAAACAACCGCATCGGATGACAGCTCTGCGGCCTTCTGAAGCGCAGCGTTACGCGCGAAGGTAATGCCGCGCCTGCTCTCGCTGACGTAGTGAAGCGGCCAGGGAAAGTCTGTCGCGGCCGCCTCCACCACGGCCCGGGCATTCCGATCGGGGCTGTTATCAACGATGACCACGGCCACTGACAGATTTACCGGTTCCTGAAGCTGCAGGGCCGCCACGGCGGCCAGCAGACGCCCCAGGCCATCGGGCCTGTTGTAGGTCGCGGCACAGAGCGTTACACGCATGACACAACGCCCTCCTGCCCCGCCCGATAAGCTGCTCCCGCTGTAGTCCAGGGAGCCGTGATCTCATCATGCATAGCCGGAAACCCGCAACGCCGCCGGAAACCACGAGCCGCCGCCCGGCGCGCTATGCCTGCGTCGCTTTGATGTTGGCCGGTTTTCTGCCGGCGACCTTGATGGCCAGCACCGCTGCGGAGACCGGCTTTGTCGATACCTTGTCCGCGCACCAAAAGACCCTTTGGCGGAAATCGCACAACTGGGCCAACGACTGGGCGAAGAACAACACCGGCTGGCGAAAGGAAAACGCGCGCTTCGCGAACGGTGTCTTGCATCTTGACCTGACGCGCCGCCCCGTCGCCGGCAAACCCTTCGCCAGCGGCGAGTACCAATCCAGGGCTTTTTACCACTACGGCCGTTACGAAGCGCGGATGAAGTCCGTCGCCCAGGAAGGCCTGGTGACCGGGTTTTTCACCTACACGGGCCCCACGTTTAACGGCGACCCACATCACGAAATCGACTTTGAGTTCCTTGGCAAAGCGCCACGCCAGGTCCAACTGAATTACTACACGGACGGCGTCGGCAAGCACGAGACCCATATCGACCTTGGCTTCGACGCCTCCGAAGACTTTCACCTCTATGCCTTTGAGTGGCGCCCCGATTCGATCCGCTGGTACGTCGATGGCAAGCTGGTCCATGAGGAAACCGGTGAACGCGGCCCCCTGCCTTCGCGCCCTGGAAAGATCTACCTGAATCTCTTCGCCGGCATAGGATTGACCGGGTGGCTTGGCGACTTCGTCTACCCCGGAAAGCCATTGACGGCAGAGGTCAGCTGCGTGTCCTTCCGACCGCTCGACAGCACCGAGCCCGGCTGTAGCGACTGATCGCCGCTGCGAACTCATCATCCCGCCTTTCGACTGCTTTGCGGCAGCTCCCAGGTCTGGTAGCGATCACCCCGGCGAGACCGTAGCAGGCCCCAGCCGGTCGCCGCCATGGCGCGCAGGATCTCGACCCCCTTTGACAACAGGGAAAGCCGCGAACGGCGACCGACAGCATAGATCGCCGCCAGCACGAAGGGCAGGCAGACTGCGGCGACGGTCAGGCTCATCAGCCAGAGACTGGCCATAGCAGCCATAATCCCGAGCAAGACGAAATAGATTCCGAACCAGCGCAACAGCTTGTGGGAAACGTATTTGAAAAGGTCGAGGGCCGAAAGCCGCCGCAGCCTTGGCCACAAAAGCCGATGACAGTTAAACGCCTGACAAGCGATCCTGACCTTGCGGCGGAACTCGTCGGCGCTGTCGGTGGCGCTTCGCTCCCGGGCCAGGACCTCCGGCACACGCACCACCCTATGGCCGTCGCAGAGGATGGAAAGCGACACGAACATATCGTCAATGATGTCCGGCGGTACGGTGGGATAGAGTGCCCGGCGAACGGCAAAAATTGAGCCGTCCGCCCCCATCGTCGATCCGCAGCGGCTCTCCATGGCCTTCACCTTCTCCTCCAGGCGCCAGTACAGAGCACCGGTCGCCGCCGTCGTTCCATCATCCGGGTTTGTGTATATCAACCGCCCGCAGACACAGCCGACCGAGGGATCGGTAAAGGCCTGCCGCACGGCGTCCAACGACGCGGGCTCGACCATTACGTTCGCGTCGGTGAAGATTATGAGCTCACCCTCCGCGGCTGCGACCAGCGTGTTCATGCCCTGGCTCTTGCCGAGGCGCTGATCGGAAGCAAAGACGCGGATCCAATCTTCTTCAGCCTTCAGCAACGCCGCGGTTTCGTCCGAGCTACCGTCCGAATAAGCAAGGATCTCCAGTGCCGGGTCTGCCTGGCGCAACAGCCGGAGGTTCGCGATCTTCTCCGGCAGGGTCGGGGCTTCATTATAAGCGCAAAATGCGAGTGAAAGCCGTAGCTGCTCCCCCTCATCGCCTAGTCTTGCGTTAACCTTTACCAAGGGCCGCCTCGGGACCAGCGCCAAGAGCGCGGGATAGATCACGTAGGGGTAGACGACCGCCAGGACACAGAGACCAAGCAGAACAAGCGGCAGAATGGGCTGGCTCTCAGACACGCCTAGTCTCCGCCGCTGTCTTCAGCCCTTGCGCCCAGCGCAGGGCCTGAGTGTTGCCGACGAAGGCCGTCTCCCCTCCGCTCGGCCAAGCCGACAATTGTTTCGCAGAGATCGCGCGTGTCATAGACATCGCAGAATTCCTGCAGGGGAAGCGACAGGATGTGCGCACGCCGTGCGGCATGCTCGTCCCAGGAGTACCATTTCAAAAAGGCGGTGAGGTTCTCCAGCGTCGGCGCTTCAAAGGTGTAACCCAGGCCGAGCTCGCGCAACTTCTCGCCGGTCTGGGTATCCTTGGCCGCCAAAGCGACACTGCCGAAGTATCCGCCTTCATAGATACGGTTCGGCAGCAGCCACTTGGAGTTGGTTCCCTCGTCCAGAAAGTCAAAAGCCCAGGTCAACTGAACCCGGTCGTAGATCGCCGCCAGATCATCCGGATTACGGTACTCGCCGTCGTAGATCATGTTGGGGTGCTTGGCGATCGCCTGCTCGAAGTATTCCAACCCGGTTTCTGTCGGATACCCGCGCATGTAAACCTCCACCTTGTCAGGCAGGCTCTCAGCCAGGCGGCAGAGAATGTCCAGGCTCTTTGGACAACGCAGCGTGCCAAACCAGCCGATCACCCACTTTCTGTTCTGATCGACCGGGCGGCAGAGCGCCGCCTGCGTCGCGGGGGGCCGCTCGACAGCGCCTGCCTGGGCAAAGCTGATTTTGTTCTCCAGCAGGAAAACCCGACCCCGATAACCCTGGACCGGTTTGAAATACTGCGAGACGAAACCCGGCGAAGAAACGACGAGAAGAGCGCAACGGTTAAGGAGGCGCCGCTCAAGCCAGCGAAAGACAATGTTCTTCAGGCTTCCGCCGATAAAAATCCGCTGTACATCAAGCACTTCGTAAACCAGGGGCGCCGACGACCGGGCCAGGCCTCGGGCCAGCAGCGCCAGAGCGCACATGTCGATGTTCCGGGCATAGAAGAACGTCGCCTCCTGCAGCCGGGCCCTATGCCTTATGAGCAAGGGGATCGACGTCAGCAGCTTCAGCAGGCGCCTGCCGTAGGCCCGGTCTTCGGTGATGCCGAGATGATGGTTCTCCCAAAAGGGAACGAAGCTCTGATTGAATTTCTCACGGCGAAAGTTGAATCCGATCACCCTGAGGCCGAGACTTGAGAAGGCGCGAATGCGCTTGATAACCGTGCTCTCCGCCCAATCGTGACCGAAGAAGGCTACCGTCCCGGAGATCGGGTCCGCCGCTTGCTGGCTGTCGTCCAACACCGCGCGCTCGTCCTCAAGCATGCGCACGCAGACCATCGCCATCCGGCTTCAAACCGAGCGACAGCTCCCAATCAATCGCGGTGTTGATGATGACATCGATATTGTCGAATCGCGGCGTCCACGAGAGAGTTTTCTGCAAAGCACCGGTGTCGGCCACCAGAGTCGGCGGGTCGCCCGGCCGTCGCGGCGCCCGCCGGGCGTTGAGCGAACGTCCGGCACAGCGCTCCACAGCCTGAAGGACCTCGCGCACTGAGTAGCCATGCCCATAACCGCAGTTGAGAAACCGGCTTTCGCCGCCCGCCTCCAGATAGCTGAGCGCCGACAGATGGGCGCTTGCGAGATCCGATACATGGATGTAATCGCGCACACAGGTGCCATCGGGCGTGTCGTAGTCGTCACCGAAGATCGCAATGGACTCGCGCGTACCGGCAATCACCTGGCTGGCAATCTTCACCAGGTGCGTGGCGACGGGGCCGAGCTGCCCGCTGCGGCCCTGAGGATCGGCGCCGGCGACGTTGAAGTAGCGCAGGGCGACAAAACGAAGATCGCTCGCAGCGGCGAGATCGCGCAGCATCCATTCCGTCACAAGTTTTGACGTGCCGTAGGGATTGATCGGCTTTGTTGGTGTGGATTCAGGTATCGGTGAAACCGCGGCGGCACCATAGACAGCCGCTGTGGAGGAGAAAATGAACTGCTTCACACCCCCCTGCAGGCAAGCTTCCAGAAGGTTCCGGCTGACCGTTACGTTGTTGTGATAATAGCTGAGAGGCTCGCTGACCGAGCGTTCGACAAGAATGCTGCCGGCGAAGTGAATAACCGAGCCGATGGAAAAATCCCTCAGCAGCCGACCGACAAGCACCGGGTCGCCGGCATTGCCCTCAACAAAGGGAACGTCATCGGGAACCACCGTTCGGCTTCCCGCCGATAGATCGTCGAGCACCACCACCCGCCGACCGGCCTGACGGAGAGCCAAGACCGCATGGCTTCCAATGTAACCGGCGCCGCCGGTAACCAGTGTTGTCGTTTCAGATGCCATCGCCGGACCACTCCACATTGGCGCACAAGTTCCTTTCGCTGCCGGCCCATACCGGCATCGAAGTTCCACCTCTCCTCCCAAGATTGCCAACTTGGTCGACGACCGCGACGCTTCGGTTTCTTCGTCCAAAACACATCACAGCAGGCCGTTTGCGTTTCGGCCGAGTCCGATCATCTCGTTGCTCAGCGCCCGGTTTATCCGAGCATTCGTTGTTCCAGTTCCAATGGCGGGACAAGTCTTAGCCCTCTGCGACAGGGCGCGCATGTAGCAAATATCGGGCAGACCTGATGCCGCCCAGTCGGCATGAACACCCATGGGCGGCGGCTGTACGGTCATATCCCGAGGCAGCGTCTGCGGTGCCAAGACACCCCGGACACGCCAAAACCGACAATCAGTCTACGTCAAGTTGCAATCTATAGTTGCGCTTCGGTAGAATTGGGTTAGAGTAATATCTATGAACTGATAGGTTGGTGGTTGTGGGAGCACCCGAACGCTCAGAGATGTAGCAAAAAAAGCACATGGAACTTGACGACCGTATCCGCTCAGAAATGATCCGGTGTCTCTATGACTACTGGTCGAATTTGCTGGCGGGCCGGCAGGCCCCGGCGCGCAGCGACGTTGATCCGCGTGCAATGCCAAGAATACTGCCGCATCTCGGCCTGTTCGACGTGGAGAACGATCCGCGACGGTATCGCGTGCGCCTGATGGGAACCAACGTTGTCGAGTGGTACGGCTGCGATGTTACCGGCCACTATCTCGACGAAATCGATCTGGGCCTCAACCCTGGAACTGTGTTCTCGATTTTGGATCACGTCGTTCGCTCCATGACCCCAGCCCACATGGTCAGCGAATACACCAAGCAGGATGGCCGCCGCATCCGGTGTGAGCGCATTGTTCTGCCCCTCTCCGACAACCAGCGCCAGGTCAACATGCTGCTCGGGGCCAGTGTCCAGCTCTCGGTCGCCAGCGACGACGCAACGGCAAGCGACAGTGCGATACAGCCGGCCAGCGGATAATCAATATCCCGAGAGAACGGCCGTCGTCAGGCCCTAACGAATTGTTAAGATTCAACCGGCAGGCTTAAAGCAGGTCCCGAGTCGGACAACCGCGTCGGGCGGTTACAGTGAGGGATGGGCAAAACTTGGCGCAAACGGCAGCATCGGCCGCGACGATTCCCCTGCGTGAGCACAGGGAATGGCCGCGTTACACCGCAGACCAGCCTTTCACCCTATCGGTGCGGTTGGACGGACGGGCGTACCCCTGCACCGTCGCCGACGTCTCTCTTGGCGGCGCGCGCCTGGTTTTCGATGACGACCTACCCGGCGACCCGAACAGCGAAATCGGCATCGAGATCAGCCACCCGGAAGCGGAAACGGTTGTCTGCGAAGCAGTTTGGCAGAAACCACGCGAGATCGGGGTCCAATTTGATTTCTCCGAGGATTCGCTGGGGCTGATATCAGCCTGCATCCGCGGTATCACCGGCATCGGTCAAACCGCCACGAAAGCCTGAGGCTTTCCGCAGGCTTCCTGCTCCGTCAACGCCTTCCAATTCTTTGATTTCTCTTAGCCGCTACTTTGAAAAAAGCGCGCGCTTCCCCCGTTCCGCCCAACCTGTGGAATCACCGGTGACGCCATCGCTCAGAAGGTCGTTGGCGGGCGCCAACGATCCTATGCCGACGGTTTCCTGCTCCCGCTCACTCAGAACCTTGTTCAAGGGCCTGATGGGGCGTCGCAGGTAAGGACTGATGAACATCGCTCGGTTTTTCACGCCAGGTTTATCCACAGGGTTATTCCCCGATTTATCCACAAGATCAGGTGGTTGCGAGAGATGCTCGCACCAGATCATGAAGGTGTCAATCGGCGGCCAGACGACCAGCCTGTGGAACTTGGGGGTAACTCAGATTGCCCATTTGTATCAAAGCCTAAGGCAGTCATCACTACCTTCGGTTATATGCCGCAGGCGGGAACTTAGCGGTTTTCCCACGTCTTAGCGTTGTCAGCGGATCAGCCGGCCGCGCTCTTCAGCAATGATAACGAGTGCTCGGTGCAGCGCCTGGTTACCATCGAGTTCCCCTTGCCGAAGCAACGCCTGGAGTCGCAGCTTCATGGCGCCGAGGGTCTCGGCGCCATCGCCCTGCGGTGTCGTTTCCACGGTCTGCAACTGGGCCAGGGTGGCGGCCTTCAGGTCGCCGCCGTCGCGTAGCTCAGCCCCGGCGATCTTCAAAGCATTGAGAACCAATCGCATACGATAGCGTGCATCGGCGGAAAGACCCGGCAGGATCTCGGTCGCGATCTCCTTTTCCGCCAGGCTCAACAGCCTGACCGCATCGGCCTCGCCCCCTTTCATGGGGCAGCCCTCCAGAGCGCCGGTTCGGTACAGCGCAGGATCTCGCCTTCCAGGCCGGGCGGGTAAATCCGGCCGGTCAGGGCCAGTTCCAGCGAGTCCTCTTCGCCGGAAAGCGCCCGCTCTCCCTGCTGCAACGCGATGACGGCCCAACGCAGGTGCGCCATGACCTCCCAATAGGCGACGACCTGTGGGTCGAGACTCCGCCCCGTCACATCCGCATAGCCACGATAGAAAGCCGCCCGGGAGCCGATGCCGCCCGCCTCAAGCTCCGGCTGCGCGTAGCGCCAGCACTTTGCACAGAACCACCCGATGTCGCTCATGGGATCGCCCCAATCGCAAAACTCCCAATCCAGGATCGCGGTCAGGCCTTGGCGGTCGATCATATAGTTGCCGGTCCGAAAGTCCTGATGCACCAGCACCGCGGCACCGCTCGGCGGCGCATGCAGCTCGCACCAGCGCAGACCCCACTCCAGGGCCAGCGAGAGGGCGCCAAGACTATCAAGATAGTCGCGATAGCGTTCGATGGCGACCAAGGCCGGATGGGCCGGCGGTTCGCCGAGAAAGCTGAGCTCTTCACGGGGCGGCTGGATGCTGTGGATCTTCGCCAATTCCATACCGAGCCGCTCGGCGAGCCGCTCCCGGTCTCCGCCCAGGTCGGGCTCCTTCGTGAAGCGATGCGGGGCCGCCGTCCCTTCAGCCCGCGCCATTACATAGAACGTCTTGCCCAACACCGCCGGATCCTCACAGAGCCAGAGCGGCTCCGGCACCAGGACGCCGGCCGCTTTGGCGACCTGCAGAAGGGTGAACTCCTCGGCGCGGCTGCGGCTCACGGCAACGCCGGAAGCCGCATCGGTGCGCAACACGACCTGCTTCTGGCCGGCGTCGGGGCCGCCGTGGATGCGCAGATCCAAAAGCCAGTTCTCCTGGATCGCGCCGCCGGTCAACGGGGCCGCATCGTCCAGGTCGACCGCCTCGGATCGATAGGCTTCGGCCAGAAACGCTTCCAGCGTTTCCTTGTGCCTGGCCAGCCGGCTTTCAGCGAGCGCCACCGTCACTCCCATCCCCAGAAGTCCCGGCCTTCCTGAAGAAAAGCACGGGCCAGCACCATCTTATGAACCTCGGAAGCGCCGTCGACCAGACGCGCCTGGCGCGCATAGCGATACATCCATTCCAAAGGGGTGTCCTTCGAGTATCCGCGCGCACCCAACAGCTGGATCGCGGTATCGACGACCTTGTGGAGGGTCTCCGAGACCTGAATCTTGGCCATCGAGATTTCCTTGCGGGCGAAATCACCGCCATCCAGTTTCACCGCCGCCCGCATGGTCAGCAAGCGGCCGACCTCGATGGCCATTGCCGCCTCGCCCAGCAGCCACTGAACCCCTTCGTGATCGGCTAAAGGCTGCCCGAAGCTCTGGCGCTCCGAAACATGGGGGCCGGCAATTTCCATGGCACGCCTGGCCATCCCCAGCCAGCGCATGCAGTGGGTCAGGCGCGCCGTCCCCAGGCGGATCTGCGTGACCTTCAGGCCGTCGCCGACCTCCATCAGCCGATCGTCGTCAGGCACCTGGAGATTGTCCAGCGAGACCTCGCAATGGCCGCCGTGTTCTTCCGGCCCCATGATCGGGATGCGTCGCCCTATGATCAGGCCCGGCGCATCGCGATGAACCAGAAAGGCGGTCAGGCCCTTGCGCTGGTCGTCGGAGGTACGCACCACGATGACGAAGTGTTCGGCGACGCCGGCGCCGGTGATGAACCATTTGTGACCGCTCAGAACCCAGGCGTTGCCGTTCCGCTCGGCCCGGCTGCGCATCAGGCCGGGATCGGAGCCCGCGCCCGGCGCTGGCTCGGTCATGGCAAAGGCGGACCGCACCTTGCCGTCGACAATGGGCTGCAGCCAACGGGCCTTCTGGGCTTCGGTGGCAACCTTCTCCAGCAGGATCATGTTGCCGTCATCCGGCGCCGCGCAGTTGAAGACCACGGGACCGAAGATCGAGCGCCCCATTTCTTCATAGCAGGCGGCCATGGCAGCGACCGAGAGGCCCTGCCCGCCCCTCTCCTGCGGCATCTGAAGGGCCCACAACCCTGCGTCCCTGGCTTTGGCCCTCAGGGGTTCCAGCAGGGAGAGCTTGATGTTCTCGTGGGCGTCGTAGCTTTCCGGATCGCCTTCCAGGGGCATGATCTCAGTGGCGACGAAGGCCTGAAGGCGTTGCCGGAGCGCTTCCACGTCCGGGGCCAGGGAAAATTCCATAGAGCTTCCTTTTGATCTCGCCTACAGCGCCGCGGAATGAGCGCCATCGACCACCAGCACCGACCCGCTGATATACCGAGAGGCATCGGATGCCAAGAGCATCAGGGCGCCGTCCAGATCCTCCGACCGGCCGAAACGTCGGAACGGAATGCGCTTGCGCAGACTGTCGCCGGCCGGACTGGCCAGAAAGGCCCGATTGATATCGGTTTCGATGTAACCCGGGGCCAAGGCGTTCACCCGGATATCATGGCGCGCCCACTCCACTGCCAGCGCGCGGGTGAGGCTGATTAGGCCGCCCTTGGAGGCGCAGTAGGCGGGGATCCGTTGGCTGCCGGCCAAGCCCAGAACAGAGGCGATATTTATGATCGAGCCGCCATGGCCCAGGTGCGCCATGTGCCGGCCGACCTCCTGGGCAACCAGCCAGGCGCCCTTCAGGTTGGTGTCGACAACGCGGTCCCAGTCATCCTCGGTGACATCGAAGGCTGCTTTGGTCTCGCCGATTCCGGCATTGTTCACCAGGATCGAGATGGCCCCAAGTTCGGTTTCGGCCGCCGCGACGCAGTCCCTCACCGAAGCCTCATCCGTCACATCCAGGCGCAGTGGGATCGCCCGGCCGTCCTGGCTTTCGATCTGGCGCTCCAGTTCCACCAGGGGCTCGATACGGCGCGCGGCCAAGGCAACCTTGGCGCCGGCGCCGGCCAGCAGCAGGGCCGCATGCCGCCCCAGGCCGCTGGAGGCCCCGGTCACCAGGGCCGCCTTGCCGTTCAGATCAAAGGGATTGGGGATCAACGTCACAGCGCCTGAGCCCTTTCGCGCAGTACGAACTTCTGGATCTTTCCGGTCGAGGTTTTCGGCAAGGGGCCGAAAATGACGGTCCGCGGTACCTTGTACCCCGCCAGCATGTCGCGGCAGAAAGCCACGATCTCTTCGCTCTGCGCCTCAACACCGTCCTTCAGGGCAACGAAGGCGCAGGGGTGCTCGCCCCACTTGTCGTCCGGGCGCGCCACCACGGCCGCCTCCAGCACCTTGGGGTGGCGATAAAGCGCCTCCTCCACCTCCAGGCTGGAGATGTTCTCACCCCCGGAAATGATGATGTCCTTGGAGCGGTCCTTGACCTCGATGTAACCGTCCGGGTGGGTCACGGCGAGGTCGCCGGTATGGAACCAGCCGCCGGCAAAGGCCTGCTCGGTCGCGCCGGGGTTCTTCAAATACCCTTTCATCACCGTGTTTCCGCGCAGCATGATCTCGCCCATGGTCTCGCCGTCCCAGGGCACCGGCGCCATCGTCTCCGGCGCCATGACCGTCGCCCCCTCAAGGGTCAGATAGTTTACGCCCTGGCGCGCCATCTTGGCGGAGCGTTCCTGCAGATCCAGATCAGTCCAATCGTCCTGCCATTCGCAGACCGTGGCCGGGCCGTAACACTCGGTGAGGCCATAGAGGTGGATAATCCGGAAGCCCAGGGCTTCCATGGCTTCGATCACCGCGCTGGGCGGCGCCGCCCCGCCGGTCGCGCAGTCGACGCGCTGGTCGAAGCGGACTTTCATCGTATCGGGGGCATGGGCCAGCATGGTCAGCACGATGGGCGCACCGCACATATGGGTCACCCGCTCATCGCGGATCAGCGGATACACAACGACCGGGTCGACCTTGCGCAGGCAGACATGGGTCGCGCAGGCCGCGGTGACGGCCCAGGTGAAGGTCCAGCCGTCGCAGTGAAACATGGGCAGGGTCCAGAGGTAGACCGAATCACGCGTCAGGCCGAAGGTGATCATATTGCCCAAGGCGTTCAGATAGGCGCCGCGGTGATGGTAGACCACGCCCTTGGGGTTGCCCGTGGTCCCGGAGGTATAAAGCAGGGACAGCGACTGCCATTCGTCCTGCAGTTCCTCGAAACTGTCCCCCGGGTCGCCCTCGGCCAGCAGGGCCTCGTAATCCAGAGTGCCCAGCAGCTCGCCACCTTCCGCCAGCGGATCGTCGATATCGATGATCAGGGGATTGCTCTCTGACAGCGCCAGGGCCTCCTTGACCACCGGTGAGAACTCCCGGTCGGTCAACAGCACCTTGGCCTCGCCGTGGTCCAGGATAAAGGCGACCGTGCGGGCATCCGATCTGATGTTCAGGGAGTTCAGAATCCCGCCCAGCATCGGGACGCCGTTGTGCGCCTCCAGCATCGGCGGTGTGTTGGCGGCCATGATGGCGATACAGTCGCCGCGGCCGAAGCCACGCTTTTTCAAGGCCGAGGCAAGCCGGCAGGCCCGCTGATAGAACTCGGCATAGGTGAAACGCTGATCGCCGTGGACGACCGCGACCTTTTCAGGGTAAACGGCGGCGGCCCGCCTGAGAAAGGTGACAGGGGTCAGGGGCGCCGTGTTGGCCGCCTGGCGCTCCAAACCGACCTCGAACACCCCGGGCCGTGTCTGCGCCTCGGTCATCTGCATCTCCCTGCACCCATTCAAACAGCCCCTTTTGGCTTTGGGGCTTATCTGTTTTATGGTGGGTGCTTAGCGCCCCCGCGGTCAAGCCCTGAGCGCGCGCAAGAGCTGTCAACAGAAGGCTGAATCGATGGTCCAGATCGATATTTTCTCCGATACCATCTGCCCCTGGTGCCTGATCGGTAAGCGCCGCCTGGAGGCGGCCCTGGCTCTGCGCCCGGACCTGGAGGTCCAGATCCGCTGGCGAACGTTTCAGCTAAACCCGCAGATGCCGCGCGAGGGAATGGAGCGCCAGGCCTATCTGAACCTGAAATTCGGCGGGATCGAGAACGCCACCATGATCTACGACCGAATCCGCGCGGCCGGTGCCGAAGACGGCATAGACTTCGCTTTCGAAGCGATTCAGCGTACGCCGAACACCCTGCAGTCCCATCGCCTGATCCGCTGGTCGGCGGACAAGCACCGGGAGACCGAGCTGGTCGAGGCGTTGTTCCAGGCCTACTTCACCCGCGGGGAAGATATCGGCGCCGATAGCGTTTTGCTGGATGCAGCGGAGGCGGCCGGGCTCGACCGCGCCGAGGCGGAAGATTTCCTGAAAAGCGACGCCCTGCTGACCGAGGTCAGCGAGGAAGACCGCCAGGCCAGGACCCTGGGTATCGATGGCGTGCCCTGTTTTATCTTCAACGGCCGTCACGCCCTGGCTGGCGCGCAACCGCCCAAGGCGCTGGCGGAAATGCTGGATATAGCCCGGCAGGAAGAAGCCCCCGCGACAGCGTGAAACCTTAATCCAAAAGCCGCCTAAGGCCCACGTTTCCGCTCGGATTCCAGTTGGGGCGCGTCTGTTGATGTATCGGGGACGCCGCTCGACTCGGCATCGATCCCAAAATCCTCGAAGCGGTCGATCGCGCTGCGGTCGTAGCCCAGGCTCGCGGTCATCAGCTGGCGCGTATAGGGATGCTTCGGCTCCGCGCGTTTCAGCAGGGCCACGTCCATTTCCTCCACCACGGCGCCATGATTCATCACCGCCAGGGTATCGCACATATGGGCGATGACGGAGAGATTGTGACTGACCAGGATATAGGTCAGGCCCCGTTCCTTCTTCAGGCGCTGCAGCAGGTTCAGCACCTCGGCCTGCACCGACACGTCGAGCGCCGAGGTCGGCTCGTCAAGCAGCAGGATGCGCGGCTCCAGGATCAGGGCGCGCCCGATGGCAACCCGCTGGCGCTGACCGCCGGAGAGCTGGTGCGGATAGCGGAAGCGAAACTGCGGGCCGAGGCCGACCTCTTCCAGAATGCGCTCAATGCGTCGGTCCGGGTCCGCGAAACCGTGGATCGCCAGCGGCTCCATCAGAATCCGGTCTACGGTGTGGCGCGGATGCAGGGAGCCATAGGGGTCCTGGAACACCATCTGGGCCAGCTTGTAAAAGGCCTTGTCGCGGCGCCGCGTCAGCGCTTCTCCGGCGACCGATAGGCGCCCGCTCCAATCCGGGTTGAGGCCGCTCAGCGCCCGCAGAACCGTTGACTTGCCGGAACCGGATTCACCGACCAAGCCGAAGGTCGCCCCCTCCGGCACCGCAAAAGATACATCGCGGACGGCGTGCACCCGGTCCGCCCCCCGGCCGAAGATCACGTTAAGATCCCGAACCTCGATCATCGCCGTCACGCCCCGTGTTCCAGCCAGGCCGGGTCGCGGCGCAGTATCGGCAGATCGCTGCCACCGCCGTCGATCTTGGGCAGACAGTTCAGCAAACCCCGGGTATAGGGGTGCTGGGCCGCGGCCAGGTTCTTGGCATCGCAGATCTCCATCACCCGGCCGGCGTACATGATCACCACGCGGTCGCAGAAAGAGGCAACGAGGCTCAGGTCATGGCTGATGAAAATCAGACCCATGCCGCGCTGGCTCACAAGATCATCCAGGATCGCGAGAACCTGAAGCTGCACCGTGACATCCAGGGCCGAGGTCGGCTCGTCGGCGATCAGAAGGTCGGGATCGGGGATCAGCATCATGGCGATCATGATGCGCTGGCCCATGCCGCCCGAGACCTCGTGCGGATAGGCGCGGTAGACCCGCTCCGAATCGCGGATTCGCACGGCACTCAGCATATCGAGCGCCTGCCGCTTCGCTTCGTCCCGCGACACGTTCTGGTGCGTGCGATAGGCCTCGGCAATCTGCTCGCCGACACGCATCACCGGGTTCAGGGAGAACTTGGGATCCTGCATGACCATGGAGATCCGCTGGCCACGGATCTGGCGCATCTGCGATTCGCTGGCCTTCATCAGGTCGATGCCGTCGAACTCCAGACGGCGGGCAGTCACCTGCCCCGGAGCCGAGACGAGCCGCAGGATGGAGCGCCCGGTCATCGACTTGCCGGAACCGGACTCGCCGACGATCCCAAGTTTCTCCCGACCCAGGGAAAAACTGATGCCGCGTACCGCTTCGACCAGCCCCTTGCGGGTCGGGAAGTTGACCTTCAGGTCTTCGACCCTGAGCAGCGGGTTCTCGCTCATCCCTGGCCCCCGGTCTTGGGGTCGAGCACATCGCGCAGCCCGTCGCCCAGCAGATTGAAGCCGAGGCTGACAACGAAGATCGCGATACCGGGCACGGTGGCGACCCACCACTGATCCAGCAGCACCTTGCGCCCGCTGGAAATCATCGCGCCCCACTCCGGCAGGGGCGGCTGCGCGCCGAGGCCGAGGAAACCGAGGCCGGCGGCGATCAGGATGATGCCCGCCATATCCAGGGTCACCCGCACGACCAGTGAGGAGGTACAGAGCGGCACGATGTGCGACCAGATGATCCGCATGCGCCCGGCACCCTGCAAGCGCACGGCGGAAATGAAATCGGAGTTGCGGATCGTCAGGGTCTCCGCTCTGGCGATCCGCGCATAAGGCGGCCAGGAGGTGACGGCGATGGCGATGATGGCGTTTTCAATGCCGGGACCGAGGGCGGAGACCAGAGCCAGAGCCAGGACCAGCTTCGGAAAGGCCAGGAAAATATCGGTGATGCGCATCAGCACCGTGTCGGTCCAGCCGCCGAGATAGCCGGCGGTGGTTCCCACGGCAAGGCCGATGGGCGCGGCGATGATCGCGACAAGGATCACGATGTAGAGGGTCAGGCGGGCGCCGTGGACAATTCGCGAGAAAATGTCGCGCCCCAGCTCGTCGGTACCCAGCCAGTACTGCGACGAGAAGAACTGCAGACGGTCGGCCAGGATCTGGGCATTGGGATCGTAGGGCGCAATCCAGGGAGCGAAGATCGCCACCAGCACCAGCAGCAAGACAATGCCGAGCCCGAGCATGGCCAGATGGTTGGCGCGGAACGACAGCCAGCCGATGTAAGCCCGGCCAAGCCGTGCCTGGGAGCGCGACGCCGGCGAAGAGCTAAGCAGCCAAGCCCGCCATCCCGCCACCTCAGAGCCTTGGGCCTCGCTGCTCATCGCGCCCTCGGGTCGAGCAACTTGTAGAGCAGATCGGACAGCATATTGATACCGATGAAGACGGCACCCACCACCATGGTAGAGCCGAGCACGGCGTTCATGTCCGCGTTCAGCAGCGACTGGGTCAGATAGAAGCCGAGCCCCGGCCAGGCAAAGACGATCTCGGTCAGCACCGAGCCCTCCAGAAGGTTGGCATAACTGAGCGCGATGACCGTCACCAGGGGTATGCGCACGTTACCCAAAGCATGCACCCAGATGACGCGCCACTCCTTCACGCCCTTCACCCGTGCCGTGGTGATGTATTCCTGGCTGAGCTGTTCCAGCATAAAGGAACGGGTCATGCGGCTGATGTAGGCCAGGCTGAAATAGCCGAGAATGGAGGCCGGCAGAATGACATGGCTGACCGCGTTCCAGAAGATATCCCACTCGCCCGCCATGGCCGAGTCGATGAGAATCACGCCGGTCACCGGGTCGATCATGTCGTCGTAGATAAAGTCGAGACGCCCGGGCCCGGGCACCAGATCCCAGGTCGCATAGAACAGCAACAGACCCATCAGGCCGAGCCAGAAAACCGGAATCGAATAGCCGAGCAGGCCGACGACCCGGATCACCTGATCCGGCCAGCGCCCCTGATTAACCGCCGCCAGCACACCCATGGGAATGCCGAAGAGCACCCCCAGCAGAGTCGCCACGCTCGCCAGTTCCAAGGTCGCGGGGAATACCCGCTTGATGTCGTCCAGCACCGGCCTCGCGGTCAACACCGACTCACCTAGATCGCCTTGCAGGACATTCCCGACATAGATGACAAACTGCTGATAGAGCGGCAGATCAAGGCCCAGTTCAATCCTGACTCGCTCTACCACATGCTCAGGCGCGCGGTCGCCCACGATGGCCAGAACCGGATCGATCGGGACGACCCGCCCAATGATAAAAGTAACGAAAAGCAGCCCCAGGAAGGTCAGCGCAACACTGACGATCACATTGATGGTGAGCCGCAACGGACGCGGCAAGGACAGGCTGCTGAAGCCTCTCCCTGCCGGTTCTCTACTATCAACTCCTTCGGTCACCTAGATTGAAATCCAACCTAGTTCTTGGTGACTTCGTGGTACCTGTTGTCATCAAAGGCCGGACCGATGATGAAACCCTTGGTGTCGGCCCGGGTGGCCGCCACTTCGGTCTGCTGGAACATGATGACAAAGGGCGACGTCACCTGATGCGCCTTCTGGATCTCCAGGTACAACGCTGCCCGCTTGGCCGGATCCCGCTCCAGGATCGCCGCATCGGACATCTTCGTCATCTGGGGAATATCCCAGGCGTTGCGCCAGGCCAGGGGCTTGGACTTGGCATCATCCGAGTTATCCGGATTGCGCGCGAAGGTATCGGCATTGGTGTGCGGATCCTGATAGTCGGGACCCCAGCGGCCGATGTAGATGTCGTGATTGCGTGCCCGGTACTTGGTGAGGGTCTGCTTGCCGTCACCGGGAATGATCTCCAGGTCCACACCGGCCTGACCGAAGGTGGCCTGAATCGACTGCGCCATCTCCAGGATCGGCGAGGTGTTGCGGGTATCCATGGTGATCTTGAAACCGTCGGGATAACCGGCGTCGGCCAGGAGCTGTTTCGCCTTGGAAACATCCAGCGTGTAGGGCGTCTCTTCGAGCGCGCCCAGGAAACCGCGCGGCAGGAAGGCCTGATGAACCCGCATGAGATCACGCACCACGGTGCCTTCCATGCCCTTGTAGTCGACCAGGTACTTCAGCGCCTGGCGGACCTTCGGGTTGGCCAGCGCCTCGTTCTTCTGGCTCAGGCCGAGGTAGTAGACGGCGCCCTTCACGCCGTCCTGCACGGCCAAGTCAGGATTGCTGCGCACGGATTCCAACTGATCGGGGCCCAGATTGCGGGCGATGTCGATATCGCCTTTCTCAAGCAAAAGCTGCTGGGTTGCCGGCTCGACGATGTGGCGGGTGATGACCCGCTTCATGGCCGGGGCACCGCCCCAGTAGTCGTCATTGCGATCGAGCGTCAGCGACTCGTTCGGCTTCCACTGGCGCAGCTTGAAGGGGCCGACACCGGCATAGTTCGTGCGCAGCCACTTGTGACCGAGATCGCCGTCCACCTCATGCTCCATGACCGTCTTCTTGTCGACGATGGAGCTGATCGTCGCCGTCAGGCAGTAGAGCACGAAAGTCGGCGCGTAAGCCCGGTCGGTCTCGATGACCAGGGTCATGTCATCGGTAGCGCGGATCTTGTCCGCCACGTTGTCCGCCGTGAAACCGAACTGGGTCAAAATAAAGGCCGGCGTCTTGTCCAGAATAATGGCGCGCTGCAGCGAGAAGGCCGCGTCCTCCGCCGTCATCGGATTGCCCGACGGGAACGTCACGCCCTGGCGCATCTTGAAGGTATAGGTCTTGCCATCATCGGAGATGGTCCAGGATTCGGCGGCAACGCCGAAGATCTCCGACACGTCTTCATGATTGTAACCGATCAGGCGGTCATAGGTGTTGCCGGCGAACTCGGCACCGGAAAACTCGAAGATCTCAGCCGGATCGAGCGTGATGATGTCGTCGATCTGAAAGGCGATGACCAGAGTGTCACGCGGTGTTTCTGCTAAGGTTGGCGTTGCGGTAACGGCCATGACAGCCGCCACAACACAGGCGAATAGCTTCCTCACGATACGTCTCCCTGAATGGTGTCCCTGAATGGTGCCCCTGGGAACTTGTTCCCTATTGTTGGGACTCTTTGCGCGGTTCTGCAAAGAAAAACCTGAACTTACCGATGACACATATTAACCAGTGGCGTCAATCGGTCCAGCGCTCATCTAATGCCGAAGAAAATCAATTATCTCAAGGAATTACTGCTGGCTGGCAAATCAATTGGGATCTCTCGACCATAACGATAGCGCCGGAGAGCCCCTTCGCGCCGCGCGTATCAGGCTGCCAGTTTGACCAGCCCGTCCAGCATCATGCGCACCCCTTTCACCCGCGCCGCATCGTTATCCCAGCTGCGGCGATAGACCAGTGTGTGGTCCGGCCTTAGCGTGACCTTGCCCGCTTCCTGCTGGATAAAGGCAATCAGGCCGGCGGGATTGGCGAAGCTGTCGTTGTGGAAAGTGACGGTCGCCCCCTTCGGGCCGGCATCAAGGCGTTCGACCCCCGCGTCGCGGCAGAGCCGCTTGATGGTCATGATCTGCAGCAGGTTCTCCACCTCCACCGGCAAGGACCCGAAGCGGTCCACCAGTTCGGCCGCAAAGGAATCAATCTCCGCTCTGTCCACCAGCGTCGACAGACGCCGATAGAGCCCCAGGCGCAGGCTGAGATCCGTGACATAGCTTTCGGGAATGAGAACCGGCATGCCGATGTTGATCTGCGGTGTGTAGCTCTCGCTGGCTTCGGCCTCCGCCGCCGTGGCGCCGCTGCGCGCGGTCGCGACCGCCTCCTCAAGCATCTGTTGGTAGAGCTCGACACCCACCTCGCGGATCTGGCCGGACTGCTCCTCACCCAAAAGGTTCCCGGCGCCGCGAATATCGAGGTCGTGGCTCGCCAGTTGGAAACCCGCGCCCAGGCTGTCCAGGGTCTGCATCACGTTCAGCCGCTTTTCCGCCGCGGCACTCAGGATGCGGCCGGGCGGCAGGGTCAGGTAGGCATAGGCGCGCACCTTGGCGCGGCCGATCCGCCCGCGCAACTGATAGAGCTGCGCCAAACCGAACATATCGGCGCGGTGAATGATCATCGTATTGGCGGTGGGAATATCCAGGCCGGACTCGACGATGTTGGTCGACAGCAGGATGTCATACTTGCGGTCATAGAAGTCGGTCATCACCGCTTCCAATTGGGTCGGCGGCATCTGGCCATGCGCCACCGCAAGCTTTACTTCCGGTACCAGCTTCTCCAGCCGCTCATGCAGCTCCGCCAGGTCTTTCACCCTGGGGCAGACGTAAAAAGACTGACCGCCGCGATAGTGCTCGCGCAGGATCGCTTCGCGGACAATAACGGGATCGTAGGGCAGCACGAAGGTTCTGACCGCCAGCCGGTCAACCGGCGGGGTGGCGATCATGCTCATCTCCTTCACGCCCGACATGGCCATCTGAAGCGTCCGCGGAATAGGCGTCGCCGTCAGGGTCAGTACGTGAACGTCCGCGCGCAGAGCCTTCAGGCGTTCCTTCTGCTTCACCCCGAAATGCTGTTCCTCATCGATGATGAGCAAGCCGAGGTCTTTGAAAGCCATGGACTTGGCGAGCACCGCATGGGTACCCACGACGATCTCCACCCGCCCCTTGGCGAGTTCCGCCTTGGTCTCGTTGGCGTCCTTGGCGCCGACCAGGCGCGAGAGTTGGCGTATCTGTACCGGCAGTCCGGCGAAACGGTCCTTGAAGGTCCGATAGTGCTGACGGCAGAGCAGCGTCGTAGGCACCACCACCGCGACCTGCTTGCCGGCCATGACAGCCAGGAAGGCTGCCCGCAACGCCACCTCGGTCTTACCGAAACCGACGTCGCCGCAGACCAGGCGGTCCATCGGTTTGCCGGCGGCCATGTCAGCCAGCGTCTCCTCGATGGCTCGCAGTTGATCGTCGGTCTCCGGAAAAGGAAAGCGCGCGCAGAACTCGTCGTAGAGGCCGTCCGGCTTGTCCATGGCCTCCGCGCCCTTCAAAGCACGGGCTGCCGCAAGCTCGATCAAGGCATGCGCCATCGCCGCAATACGCTCTTTCACCCGCGCCTTGCGCGTCTGCCAACCCACCCCGCCGAGGCGGTCGAGCTCCGTCGTTTCGTTATCGGCGCCAAAGCGCGACAGCACCTCGATGTTCTCCACCGGGACGAAAAGCTTGTCGCCGCCGTGGTAGATCACCTTCAGGCAATCATGAGGCGCCCCGCCGACATCCAGCGTTTCCAGACCGACGTAGCGTCCGATGCCATGGTCGACGTGAACCACCAGATCCTTTTCCTGCAGGTCGGAGATCTCGGTCAGGAAGTTCTCGGCCCGGCGTTTACGGCCCGTGGCCCGGGCAATGCGTTCGCCGAGGATGTCCTGTTCGGTCAGGAACAGAACGTCGCCGAGGCGAAACCCCTTCTCGATTTCCAGAACCGCGAGGCCGACATGACCGGACGGCAAGTCCGCCACGGCGGACCAGGCATCGACGCTCTGGACCTCCAGGCTGGCATGCTCTCTCAGCAGCACCGACAGACGGTCCAGGGCACCGGCGCTGAAGGCGGTCAGAACAATCTTGCGCCCTGCCTTTTGCTGCTGGCGTATCCGGCCGCCCACCGCCTCATAGAGATTGCCCTGCCCGGCCGCCCGCTGCTCGGCGAAATCCAGGCCGGGCAAGGCGCCGGCGTCCCGTACCGTGGCGCCTTCTGGCGCGGCAAAGGGGGTGAACTGCCCGCCGGACCTGGGCGCCAGGCCGCGATCCCATTCCGGTCCGTCCAGATAAAGCAAAGCCGGCTCGATGGCCTTGTAGACCCAGCCGCCGGTCTCTCCCCCGCCCTCCAAGCGCTTGCGCGCGTCGTGGAAGTCCAGGATCGTCTCAAGCCGCGCCTCGCGCACCTCGCTGGCCTGATAGTCCAGGGTGACGCCCGCTTCCGGCAGATAGTCGAACAGCGTCACCAGACGCTTATGGTAGAGCGGCAGCCAATGCTCCATGCCGGGATGGGCGCGCGCGGCGCTCACCGCCTCATAAAGCGGATCGTCGCGGACAGCCCCGAAACTGGAGCGGTAGACGGTGCGAAAACGCTCGACCGCTTCCGGATCCAGGATCACCTCGCTCACCGGCTTCAGGATCGCCTGATCGGCCGCCTCGGTGGTGCGCTGTGTCAGGGGATCGAAAAGCCGGAGCGATTCCAGGTCGTCGCCAAAGAAATCAAGACGCAGGGGTTGGGCCTGGCCCGGGGCAAAGACATCGACGATGCCGCCGCGCACCGCGAACTCTCCGGGCTCGCTGACCGTCTCAACCCGGTAGTAGCCGTTCTCCGCGAAAAAGCCGTTCAACTTCTCGGCCGGCAGACTGTCCCCGGCCTTGAGCGCCAAAACCCGCCCTTCCAGCGCTTCCGGCGGCGGCACGCGCTGCAGCAGGGCATTCACGGTCGTGACCACGACCTGGGGCCGCGGGCCGGCCGGCTGCATCAGCCTGGTCAGAACATCCAGCCGCCGGGCGACAATGTCGCGATGCGGGCTGACCCGGTCGTAAGGCAGGCAATCCCAGGCCGGGAAGACCAGAGGTTCGACGTCCGGGGCGAAAAACCGCAGGGAATCGACCATGCGCGCGGCCTGCGCGTCGTCACGGGCGACATGCAGCCAGCGCCCGCCGGGGCCCTCTTCGAGGAGTCTTGCGAGATAGAGCGCGTCCGTGCCCGGCGCCGCCGAGGCGATGGTGGGGCGCGGCGACGCGGTATCGTCCGTCGGCGCCAAGGCGGAAACAGGGTCACTCATCGAAGGTCTGCGATTCTGTTGATCTGCGCGGTTCTCGAGGGCGGGTCAGCTTGTGCCAGGCTTGTATTCGAAGCTCAAGAGCAGCCGCAGGACATCGTTGTCGAATTCCGGCGGCAGTTCCGTACGGCCCAGGATCCAGTCATAGACGACCGGCTCCGGAACGTCCAGCAGCGCCTCGAAACGGCCCAGTTGCTGGGTATCGAAGGCATCAAGATGGGCATCGGCAAAGCTGCCGATCAGCAGGTCCATCTCCTGGGTACCGCGATGCCAGCTTCTGAAACGTAGTCGTTTGCGTCGGGTCTCAAGCGTTTCGGTCATGTCATTGCCTGTAATTTGGCTTAGGATATAGAGCGATCTCACCCCTTTGTCAGGCATTCTCCGTCCAGATCCGTATCCAGCCCGTGCGCCCTGAGATTCTCTTTCCGCTTTTCGCCCCCGCCACCAGCCTCTCCGGCGTCGGTCCGCGTTTTGCCAAACTGTTCGAAAGCCTGGTCGCGGGCCCGGCGGTGATCGATCTCTGCTGGCACCTGCCGAGCGCCATCATCGACCGCCGCTACGGCCCGCCTTTAGCGGAGGTCATCCCGGGCCGTATCGCCACGCTGACGGTCGAAGTCGGCGAACACCGCGCCCCGCCGACCCGCCGCCAGCCCTATCGCGTGCTCTGTCATGACGCGACAGCGGAGATAGAACTGGTGTTCTTCCACGCCCACCGCGATTACCTGATGAAAACGCTGCCGCCAGGCGAAACCCGCGTGATCAGCGGTAAGGTGGAGATCTTCAACGACCGCCTGCAGATGACCCATCCGGATCATATCGCCGGGCCGGACGAAGCCGACAGCCTGAGGGCGGTTGAGCCGGTTTATCCCCTCACCGCCGGCCTCAGCCTGAAGGTGGTGAGCAAGGCGGTTCACGCCGCCGTCGAACGGGCGCCCGAGCTGCCCGAGTGGCTCGACCCGGCCCTGAAGCAGCGCGAGGGCTGGCCGGATTGGAACGCCGCGCTGACCCAGGTTCATGCGCCGCGCGACGAAGCGGACCTCTCGCCCCTGGCCCTGATGCGGCGGCGGCTTGCCTATGACGAACTGCTGGCCAATCAGTTGGCGATCGCCCTGGTGCGCGACCGCCAGCTGCGCCAGAAAGGCCGCCGACTGAAGGGCAGCGGCCACCTGCAGGAGAAGGTGCTGGCCAGCCTGCCCTTCGCCCTTACCGGATCGCAGCGCCAGGCCGTCGCCGAGATCACCGACGATATGGCGGCGGAGCACCGCATGCTGCGGTTGCTACAGGGCGATGTCGGCAGCGGCAAGACCGTGGTCGCCCTGCTGGCCATGCTGGCGGCGGTGGAGGCCGGCAGCCAGGCCGCCCTCATGGCGCCGACGGAGATCCTCGCCCGCCAGCACTTCAAGACCATCGCACCGCTGGCCGAGGCTGCCGGCGTAACCCTGGCGCTGCTCACGGGCCGCGACAAGGGCAAGGCCAGACAGGCCATCCTGGCGGACCTCGCCGAGGGCAAAACCGACCTTGTCGTCGGCACCCATGCGCTGTTCCAGGATGACGTCGCTTTCCGCGACCTGGCCATGGCCGTGATCGACGAACAGCACCGCTTCGGCGTGTATCAGCGGCTGACGCTTACCAGCAAGGGCCAGGCCGTCGATGTTCTGGTGATGACCGCAACGCCGATTCCGCGCACCCTGATGCTGACCGCTTATGGCGACATGGACGGCTCGCGCCTTACCGAGCGGCCACCGGGCCGCCAGCCGATCGAAACCGTGACGCTCTCGCTCGACCGCCTGCCGGAAGTGGTGACGGCGGTGGAGCGCGCCCGGAACAAAGGCGCCCAGATCTACTGGATCTGCCCCCTGGTGGAGGAATCCGAGAACAGCGACCTGGCCGCGGCGGAGGATCGCTACCGCGCCTTGGAACAGCTCTTTGGCGATAAGGTCGGCTTGGTTCACGGCCGCATGAAGGGGCCGGAAAAAGACGCGGTCATGGCGCGCTTTTCCGAAGGGGAGATCGCCATTCTCGTCGCCACCACGGTGGTGGAAGTCGGGGTCGATGTTCCCAAGGCCACGATCATGGTGATCGAGCATGCCGAACGCTTCGGCCTTGCCCAGCTGCACCAACTGCGCGGACGGGTCGGGCGCGGCGCCGAGAAGTCGAGCTGCCTGCTGCTCTGGCAGGGCCCCCTGGGTGAAACGGCCAAGGCCCGGCTGCAGATCCTGCGGGAAACCGACGACGGCTTTCGGATTGCCGAGGAAGACCTGCGCCTGCGCGGCGCCGGCGAGCTGCTGGGCGTTCGCCAGAGCGGCCTGCCGGCGTTTCGACTTGCCGATCTGGCGGTGCACGGCGACCTCTTGGCAACCGCCCGCGACGACGCAAGACTGATTCTGGAAAAAGACCCGGAACTGGCCGCTGAGCGCGGTCAGGCTCTACGCATCCTGCTCTACCTTTTTGAGCGTGATGCCGCGGTGAAGTTCCTAAGGTCCGGCTAACAAAGCTGATGACCAAACAAGATACTACTGCCCGAACAAATCTCCAGACATCAAGCTTCACCTTCGGCGTACTGCCGCGCTGGGCCGCGACCTAACACGAGCGAGCGGCTCCAGCTTCTCGCCGGCTGCTCGATGAATCGATAAGTAAAAAAGGACAGAGTGATCACGACGCATAGGTAAGTGAGCAGGTAAACATCACCCTGCCAGAGTTCCGTGCCAATCACTCTGGTGCCGGGCAAATTCTGAACCAATTCTATGTCGCTATATCGCTCCACCACATCGGCTGCTTTCAACAGAAGGCGCTTGACCAGCATGTGCGTCATGTAAACGGAGTAAGAGAGCATACCAAGCGCGATCGGCCAGCGATGTTTCAACAGCTGAGACACCGCTCCTCCTTCAAAGGCGAAGAGGACAATCGCAAGCGCGAAGAGGTAGGGCAGGACGAAAGAGAAATCCTTCACCGTGGTCATCGAGATCGCCAAAATCGACAAACAGACGGCGACCGTCTCAAGCAAGGAGGCTATCATCCATGGCAGCGGTACCTCACCCCATCGCCTATGGCAGATCAGATAAAGTCGCCATGCCAACACGCCGGCAGCGAATCCAAACACGCATCTGATCAAGCCGTAGTCATATCCGGCCGCTAGGCTGCCGTGCAGACCAAAGAGCGCAACAGGACTGATTAGTACGACAGCAGATAAGAACCATACGACTCGTTTGCGGAACACCAGCAAAGCGATGGCGAAGAGGACATAGGTATAGAATTCCGTGCTGATACTCCAACTTGGTGTATTCCATGTGTAGAAGTCATGAGCGCCAAGGGAGTGAACCAACAACAGGTTGGTAAAAATCGTCTCCGGGGCGGTCTCTGGCGTGGAAAACGGCTGTTGCATGATGACGTTTCCGAACACCGGAAGAAACTTCAGCAGCTCCAGTCCGAGAAACGCCATGAACAATGCGAAATGCAGTGGATAAAGACGCCCCAGCCTCAGCAAGAGAAACCCGCGGACCGATGCGAGGTCGGTCAAGCGCGTGCCGTAGTTCGCGGCGATCACAAAGCCGCTTAGTACAAAAAAGAGATCTACGAAATAGTACGCCTGCCTGAGCAGCGACAGATCCTGCAGATGGCCCACGGGACCAACGTGAAACGCAGCGACGAACAAGGCTGCAATTCCCCGCCAGCTGTCCAACGCCATGAAACGTGGAACTGTGGCGGAGCGGCGCTCCGTCCAACCCTGTCGCAAACTGCCCCCCTCAACATCATTCCGCCGCAGCGGGTATCACGGCGCGCTCCGTTTTCCGCGGACTTGGAATCGATTTCCACCGCCAGTGCGACCGCCACCGCCCAGCCCTATTAGCACCTACAACGCGGCTAAAGAAAGGCGTAGTATGCTATTCTGCCTCTCGGGGTTTCGGCAGCCCAAAGTCAAGACTGCGGCAGCTATGTTCGTAAAGTCGGGGTAGAGCGGCGACAGCGTTAGCCGCTGCGGGCGATCGGCGGCGTACCTTCGGACGGTCCCTCGCCCTCTGCCGCAGGCGCACGTCGGTCAGGCGGTGTCACGATGCCGCCGGAGACCACCATCTTGATGCCCTCCTCGACCGTCATGGTCAGAGGCCGGACGGCGGTTCGCGGCAGGAACAGAAGGAAGCCGGAGGTCGGGTTCGGCGTGGTTGGCAGGAAGATGTTGACGGAGTCGTCCGGCGTCAGGTCCTGAATGCCATGTTCCGCCGGGCCGGTAATGAAGCCCAGGGCCCAGCAGTCCGACCGCGGATATTCCAGCAGCACGACCTCACGAAAGGCCTGGGATTGTTCCTTGAAGACCGTCTCCAGGATTTGCTTCACTGCGCTGTAGAGACTGCGGATCACCGGCATCCGGGCCAGCAGGCGCTCTCCGCTGGCAATCAGAGAGCGGCCGACAAGTCCGGCGGTCAGGAAACCGACGAGAATGAGGGTCACCACCACGACAACGACGCCAAGACCCGGCAGGCTGAACGGCAGGTAGGTTTCCGGGTTCCAGCGCGCGGGGATCAAGGGTGTCACCTTGCTGTCGACAAAAGACACGAACTCCCAGGCCAGCCAGGCCGTGATCGCAATCGGCGCGGTCACCAATACACCGGCAAAGAAATAGTTGCGCAGGCGCGTCACGACGCCCGCACGGGGCACCGGCGGCGGCTTCTTCCGCCGCTTCGGGCGCAGGGTCTGCTCCGCATGAGCCTCGACCTGGGCTTTGGCCTCTTCGACGCCGACCTCGCCCTCCCCGTCATGATCGCGATTGGGGATGACGATGCCGCTGGAAATAACCAGCTTGATGCCCTCCTCGACCGTCAGGTCCAGGTGATGGACGTCGCGTCGTGGTACGAAAAGAAGGAAGCCGGTGGTCGGGTTCGGTGTCGCCGGTACGAAGACATTGAAGACCGTCTCGGCGGTCAGATGCTGCACCTCGCCAACCGTCTCTCCGGTGATGAAACCGACGGCCCAGCAGCCGCGCCGGGGATATTCGACCAGCACCACTTCCCGGAAAGCGGTGGACGATTGGGACAGGACCGTCTCAAGAAGTTGCTTGGTCCAGCCATAGACCGAGCGAATGACCGGCAGCCGCGCAACGATGCGCTCGCCGATGCTCATGGTCAGGCGGCCCAGATAGCCGGCCGCAAGGAAGCCGACCAGCATCAGGAACAGCAGGGCGACGATGAGGCCGAGCCCCGGTACGCCGAAGGGCAGATAGCTCTCCGGATTCCACTGCGGCGGAATCATCGGCGTGATGCGGTTGTCGATGAAGGTGATCACGCGCCATGTGAGCCAGAAGGTAATGCTGGCCGGCGCCGTCACCAGCACGCCTGCGAGGAAGTAGTTCCTCAACCGCGTGCCGAAGCTGACCTGCTTCTTGTCAGACAAAGGTTCTGACTCCTCCCTGGCTCATAGCCAATCCCATCGGTGTCAGGCCGAGCCGCATTTGACCAGCTCGCCGTTACCGCCCCTATCCACCAGTTTGGGGGTCTGCAAACGACCCCATGCACCACTTCCCCGACTGACTCATGATATGGGAATTCCCGGCCAAAGTACCAGAGAGCACAGCACCGCTGGCAGAAACCGCAAAGGTGATTGCAAAGGGATAAAGAAGAACTAATACGGCCAGGGCCTGCCTGTCGGCTGCTGATGATCCCTGCACCAGAGCCAGGTTTGGTGCGGCTGAGAGGACTCGAACCTCCACTTCCTTGCGAAAACTAGCACCTGAAGCTAGCGCGTCTACCAATTCCGCCACAGCCGCAACGCTGCCGGAGGGTCAAGTATTCCCTCCCAAAAAATCCGAGCACCTGAGGCCAGATGGTGCGGCTGAGAGGACTTGAACCTCCACGGGGTTTCCCCCACAGCGCCCTCAACGCTGCGCGTCTACCGATTCCGCCACAGCCGCAGCTTTCCGCTGGTCATGGCCACCGGCTCGGAGCCGGTGTTATAGCGTCCTGCGCCAAAAGGGCAACGGAAAACTGCGCGGAAAAAGGGCTGGACGAAGATCGGGGCAAAGGTCCACCATGTGCCCCGCTCAGCAGGCTAAGCTGTTGACCCCAAACCATTCCTTCATTCAGGATTGTTGTTCGGCCCATGAAAACGGTGCTACTGCTCGTAACTCTAGGCGGCCTTCTGGTGTTGTCGCTGGTCGGCGGACTGTTCGTCTGGTGGGGTATGGGCGGAGTCGATATCAGCCTGCATGGCATGATCGCCCTCACGCTCGGCTGCCTGCTCTCCCTGCTGCTGGGCGGCGGTCTGATGTTTCTGGTCTTCTATTCCAGCCGCAAGGGACATGATGACGAGCATCACCGGGGGCCGGAAATCTGAGCGGAAGTAACCCTTTAGCGCGGGTTTCCTTGGGCTTGACACAAAATGATCACCCCTGCGAAGCCGGCCTCGCCCGTACCTTTGAACCAGGGTAAGCCTGCGGGGATTGGGGTCCTGCCTCCCTGTACGACTTCATGTCTACCAACCCCCGAAGACGGCCGGGATCTTGTTCATCCCTGCAGGCTACCCATCCTCTCCATCGCTTTGTTGAGCATTCCCGGGCCCGGCGGCTGAAATCCCCGAGTCACCAAAGTCCTTGTCGTGCGAAACACCCAGCGCCATCATGCGGAATGAACGAACCGATCCAGGTCGACCTCGTCCACCATCGCGAACGCCTCCTCCAACGCCGCAGTGAACTGCTGGATCTGGTTGAAAGCAGCGCCGAAAGTCGGAAACCGGTTGAACTCGATCAAACCAGGGTTGGCAGGCTGACGCGAATGGATGCGCTTCAAGGTCAAGCAATGTCCCTGGAGGCAGAGCGCCGCCGCAAGGCCGAGCTGCAACGGATCGAATCGAGCCTGAAGCGGATCGAGACCGGCGACTATGGCTACTGTGTGACCTGCGGCGAGCAAATTCCTCTGAAAAGGCTGGAGTTGGACCCGACCCTGCCGACCTGCGTCGACTGCGCCGGCAGCGGGCGTGGCCACTAAAGTGGCCCGTCGAAGGCACAAAGGGACGCCGGGCCGGCCCCTATCGATCCACCTGGCAATGGCGCGACTGCTCGTTGCCGGCCTGCTGGCAACCGCCGGGATCGCTCAACCGGCTTCGGCGCAGAGCCTGCCCGCCGGCCAGAAAACCGAATGCTGGCGCGGCTGGGGCTACATCCTCGACGGGGAGTCCCGGGCTTACAAAAGCCAGGAAATGCTGCTGGTTACCCTCGGACCGACACTGTGGGAAGCAGGCCGGCCGGTGGAGTTGTTCCTGCTGGACCGCGCCAGCGGCCACATTTCAGAAGTCCCGCCGATCAGAGTCATTCCGGAGAACCCGCGGACCTACTACCGCGGCCGCCTGAACTATGTCGATACGCTCGCCGCGATCGAGGACTCCGGGGACCTGATGACGCTCGGCCTCAGCCACATCGAACCCGCCGCCGCAGGCATTCCGGCAAAGGAAGGCTACAACCGCTGGGCCTGCGGGCTTCCGGAAGAATAGCGCGCCATGGCCGGCATTCGGTCAGGTCGCACAGGCAATACTCGATCCATATATCGCATTTACTTCAATATTTACTTAAATACTGAATAATATGGTTAACTAAATCTAAAAATCCTGTTGATTTTTATCTGTATTTATTGAACAATCTGCCCAGTCGATAGTTGAATCTCTTATATTGTCATAAGGGCAACAGCGAATGCTTCAAGTCTTACAATGGATCTATGGGCCCGGGGCGGAATCCGACCCTTACTACCTTCTGCTCCACGACTTCGTCGTGTTGATGCCCTGGTGGTACCCCTACATGTGGCTCGGCATCATCACCGCTGTGGTTTCCTGGCGCCTGCTTCGCCGCTTTCGCCGCAATCACCAGAACCGTACCGGCCTTAAGCGGGTGCGCTCGCGGGTGCTCCGCCTTGCCGACGGCCCTGACGGCGGATTGGCCCTGCTCGGCGCGGCCAACGACGACCATCCTGCCCTCAGCGGCCGCTATATGGCAGTGGACTGACGCCAATGGATTGACGGCGGTCGTCTGATCGCCCGATTTCGCCCCCTGCAGGACCCGCCCGGCAAAATCTGCCCGATGCAGAAATCTGCCGACTGCCGCACCGCCCCCCTAAGCGAAAAATCCGCCGTTTCCTGAGGGTTTTCCCCTAAGCCTGTCCTGGCCCGCAGCTTGCATCCTCTACCCTGCCCCGCGGGTCGAAGACGGCCCCGGGGTCACCAGCCAATGTAGGCGCATGGGAGGAACAGGATGACCTTCGCAGATCTCACCGGGATCGAACCCGGATCGAACCAAGCCTTGCAGTGGTTCCACCGCTCCAGCGGCAAGCCGCGCGAGACACTGCGGATGCTGGAGGAAACGCTGGCCGCACCGGAACCGGAACGCCCGCGGGTATCGGCCGGCCAGTTCGTCGATCAAATCGACGAATCGATCCAGGAGCAGGGCCGGCACGAGGTCATGTCGGTTCTGGTGCATCTGAAGCAGAGTGAAATCAAAGCCCTGGTACGCCGCGCCGCTCATGCGAAAGGCCGTTACCTGGCAGCCCTTATGGAATTGCCGCGCAACCAGGCAAACCGTAAGGCCGCGGTCGGAGAGGTGTCGCTGCTGCGTCAGGAGTATGAGGAACTGGAGACGGGATTGAAAACGCTGCGCCAGCTTATTCTGGATAACGACATCGATATCATCGGCGTCGACTAGCTGCGCTGGCGGAAACTGCGTCTTGGCGGGCACGCAATCCCCCTTGAGGGTTATCGCCCGCGACGCTCAAGGAATAGACCGGGAAAACGGATCAGTTCAGATAGAGAACGTCGCTGTCCGGCTTCGGCATCTGCAGGATGACGGATTCCGAGTTTCCGCTCAAACGGCCGAGAAGCTCCTCGGTCTGCTTGGGGCAGGCATTCACGACATCAAGGGCCAGGTCACCGTTCGCATTGACCCGCGCAAATATGCCCGCTCGAAAAGCGTCGACGATCCAACGTGTCGGATCGAAGCTATCATAGGCTTTCATGGCTCCAACCTCTCCATGCTTACGCACCAACACAGCCTGCACGTCTTGTTTTAATGTTCGGTTACCTGGGTCACAGAAGTTGGGTCGGCTCCGTAGCCCCCGAACTCAAGATTGGGCAAAAAGAGCTTCCTTTTCTGTGGGTTTTCCCACCCTTGGCGGGCCTGCGACGATCCGCGCGGACACAGAGAGTTGCGGTTTCAGGCCGGGAATCCGATCCTGGCGGACAACTGCGCCATAGAGGAGAAGCATCCGCTGCTGCCCCACGAGAAACAGGCCCTGCGCTTCGTGTGCCGCCATCTGGTCATAGGACTGGCCGCCTCGTGCGGCTTCTGCGCAGCCATCCTGGCCAGCGACCTTGCCGGCCTGCGCGGCCTGATTATGGGAAGTCAGCAACCCTGGCTGAGCCTTGGCCTGCTGTTTTTCGGGCTTTTCATTACCTTCGGATCGGTGGCCCTCGGCATCAGCCTGATGGCACTGGGCCGCGATCGCGACCGCTAGAGGACGGTCTAACCCGCCACCTGGGCATCCAGGACGCTTTCCGATGGCCGGAGCGACCGCTCGGCGGGGAATTCCAGCAATACCTCTGTGCCTCTTCCGGGCTGGCTTTCCACCACCAGGGATCCACCGTGCAGTTCCGTCAGCGCGACGGCAAGGGGAAGGCCCAGGCCGGTACCCGGCCGACTGCGGCTATAGGCATTTTCGATCTGGCGAAAAGGTTTCAGGGCTATGGCGACTTCTTCCCGTGTCATACCCAGACCGTTGTCGGCAATCCTGATTTCCAGTCCCCCGGTCACGGCCACATCGGTGGTCACCGTCACACTTCCGCTGGCGGTGCTGAACTTGACCGCATTGGAAATCAGATTGATGAGGATCTGCTTCATAAGCCGCGGATCACCGAAGAATTCCAGCCCGGCGGCATTCTGGTCGAACCGCAGATCGATGCCCGACGCCGCCGACTGCATGGAGACCAGCCGCATGGCCGATTGTATGATATCCGCCGGGGCCAAAGCTTCCTCGCGCAGCTCAGCCTGACCGGCTTCGACCTTCGAGAGATCCAGGATCTCATTGATGATACCCAGCAGATGCCTGCCGGAGTCGCGGATGTCGCCCGCATACTCGTGATATGTCGGATTCCCGATCGGACCGTCGACCTCATTCACGATCACATCCGAAAACCCGATGATCGCGTTCAACGGGGTTCGCAGTTCATGACTGATATTGGCCAGGAACTCGGACTTCGCCCGATCCGCCAGTTCGGCCTGCTGTCTGGCCTCGATCAATCTCCGCTCCGTCGCGCGGCGCTGCTCCAGCGAACTGCGAAGCCTCCTCATAATGCGCTTGCTTCGTCTGAATTCCTTAGCCAGAGCACACCAACGGCGCCAGGAGAACCAAAGCAGCGCCACGGCTGCCATGGAGAGCGCCAGAGGCAGCTCATCCAGTTCCCAGTTCTCATGACGATCGGCCCAGTTTTCCCAAACTTCAGCCAAATCAAAAGCCTGGGCGAGAACAAAGGCAATCAGGAACATGGCGACGGCAATCGTCATGTCGATGGCAATGGTGCGGTTGCCGGTCCGGGTTGGTCGATCAAGCATTTTCGTCAAGAATCGGTCTCTTTGCTGACCAGGGACACCTGTCTCTTGAAGCGGAGGTTTAACTTGCTGAAGACCCGGTTTACCGAAACCCGATTAACTTCTTCTTAAATAACTGATCGATTTGACTATTTTTTCTAGTCTTATTTAGTAAAAACATACGATTGTCTGCCAAGATACCGCTGTCCGCGCTGTTCCGCGCCATCCAGCAGAGCCGGGGGCGTGGCGGCTTCGGCGGGGGCCGCCAGCGCTCCCGCACCTCCCCGCCCCGCAATGAAAAATTTACCGGAGGTGGTGACAATACCCGTGGTTGATCAAACCACGAGAACCGCGAAAGGGGAGTTCAGAATGTCAAACCACCTGATGCTCTGGCGTTCTGCCGGCCTGAAAGAAATAAGCCACAGGAACCGGGCGCGGCGGGATCGCCGCCATATGTCCTGCGAAAAACACTCCCCGGCCGAAACCGCAGCCTTCGAGCGCAGCCTGCGCAAGGCGGTGTGCGCCGCCCCCTGGGCAAAGATACAGGCGACGCTGCACTGACTGGCTTGCCGGTCAACCGGCAGTCATGGTCATCGACTGAATATTTTATGGCTATCGGGCGGAGTGGTGGTGAGCCCGGCAGGGATCGAACCTGCGACAACCTGATTAAAAGGTTTCATGCTTCCGCAGAAAACTGCGGACTTTCAGAATCTCCGATGCTGACCGGCGCCGCAGGAATGCTTGTGGCGTCGTCCGCGATTCTGAAAACGGAATGCTTGGCGATCTGACGCCGGCTGATTGGGTGCTGCCAAAAAGGTAGCGCCCCCAACCAGACCGGCCGAGGGCGCAAAGCAGGCGTAGCGCATTTGGATACCGACCGACGGTAGCGCAGTCAGCAAAAAGCCGCAAGCCGGTCTCTCTCACGAAAGGATATCCGATGAGAGACTTTGCGAAGATGAATGATCCAGAACTGAATCCGCAATTCCGCCGGGGCTGGGATGACGATAGCCCCCTCGCCCTGCCCCGCTTGCGCGGTGAGCGCGGCGATCCTCCGGCTCCTTCTAGTGATATCTCCGAATCGCGCCGGGTGCTGGCCTCCTGGCTTGATCAGATCGATTGGCAGGATGACGCCGGTTTAACGGTTCATGTCCGGAAGCTATCGAATATCCGGAAGCGCTCCGGCTTTAGCTGGCGCGAACTGCTGGGAGGTCAGGCCTGATGCATGCAACCGATGACAACGTTTATCCGGCTAGCCCTGTAAAGCGGCGCCGCGCCACAAAAGCGGAGATGGAGGCCCGGGCAACATTCCTCATAGGATATGCCGGAGGGCATCACCCAGTCACCGTGCGCGGGCTTTATTACCAAGCCGGCGTTCACCGTGTTCCCGGTATCGACAAGACCGACAACGGCTATGACAAGGTGCAGAACCAGTGCCTGAAGCTGCGCCGCGCCGGCCGCCTGGACTACGATTGGATTGCCGACGCCACCCGGTGGATGCGGAAACCAAGGACTTACAGTAGCGCTGAAGATGCCGTGCAACAGACAGCGGCGCTGTATCGCAAGGCCCTGTGGCACGATGCCGACAGTTATGTGGAAATCTGGTGCGAGAAGAACGCCCTTGCCGGTGTCATCCTGCCCGTTACCAGCCTGTACGACGTGCCCCTGATGGTGACGGGCGGCTTTTCCTCCGAAACCTTCTGTTATGAGGCCGTGGCGCAGCGTGGGGACGATGACCGGCCCTACTACGTCTACTACCTCGGCGACTTCGACCGCGCCGGGAGGGACGCCGCCAGAAGCTTGGAAGAGAAGCTGACCCGCTTTGCGGACGAGACGGGCGTAGAGGTGCTGTTCAAGGATGTTGCTGTCACTGCGGAGCAGGTACGCGCCTGGAGCCTTCCGACGCGGCCCCCGAAACGCAAGAGCCCGGCGGACAGAAAGTGGCCCTACACTTTCGCCTGTGAGTTGGACGCGATCCCGCCTGACAGACTGCGGCAGATCGTCAAGGACGCCATCGACCCCCACCTGCCGCAACAGCAGCTCAATGTCCTGAAGGTTGCAGAAGAGTCTGAGCGGGAACTGCTGCTCAGTTTTGCTGAAGCGCTGCAACAGGGGAGGGCCGACTAATGCCCAGCTATTTCAAGATCCCAATCGGAGAAGGCAAACACGCGCTCGTTGACGCCTGTGATTATGAACTGGCCTCAGAGTACTCCTGGCACCTTGGCGGCACGGATCGCAAATATGTGGCCGGCACAGTCAACGGGTCTACCGGCTATCTTCATCGCGTGGTCATGGGTGCCGGCCCGGATGATATCGTTGACCACAGAGACGGCAACCCGCTGAACTGCCGCCGGGACAATCTGCGGATGGCCACCCACTCACAGAACGGCGCCAACCGCAGCTTTCACCGCAACCAGAATGGCTATCGCGGCGTCGCCCACTATCCGAAACGAAACAAGTACCAGGGCCGTATCAGGCATGAGGGCGGCATTTACCGGGGGCCTTATCGGGACTCCGCCGTCCAGGCGGCAACCGACTATGACGCCCTGGCCCGGGGCCTCTTCGGGGAGTTTGCCTCCTTCAACTTTCCCAGACAGGGCGAGCGTCACTGCAAGCCGGCTGGGGGTGCGTGATGAGCAAGCCCGAGAAGAAGATCACCACGGCCTACATGAAGATCCAGGCCATGCGCGTCATTGCCGAGGATCGCGCCCTCCACAACAAGGGGGCCGCCGCCGTGCAGGTCTTGCTAATGCTGATGGATGCAACGGACAGCGGACGGTGGCGGGCCTTCATCGGTCAGGAAAAGATCGCCGCCCGCATGGGCGTTTCGTTACTAACGGTCAAGCGGGCAATCAAGACGTTGAAGGATGCCGGCTGGATACGGGTTGTATCGCAGCACGAGAAGCGCCAGGGGCGCCCAACGACGGTCAACATCTACTTCCTGCAGGTTCCGCAGAAAGTCGCTCAGTGGTTCTCAAAATGCGATAGCGCCCATGGTATCGAGGACGATACCTCGGAACAGGGCGAGACGCAGGCCGGGCCGGCAGACGATTCCCATGGTATCGAGGGCGATACTTCCCACGGTATCACCAACGATACTTCCCATGGTATCGAGGACGATACCCATTCCCAGGTTCCTTTGCCCCAGTCTCCATTTCCCCACTCTGAATCTCACGATTCAGGCGCGACGGGTGTCGCGCCGATGTCTTCAGGGATTGATGGAGACGAGTTGAAGGAGACCATGAGGGCGATAGTCGTGTACTTCGTCGACTTGTTGCGCTTCGACACCGAGCGAAACCAGCAACTATATCGGCAGTGGCTAGAGTCTTCGCCGTCTGCAAAGAAGCGCCTGAGGCAGTTGGCCGTTGGTCTCATAAGTGGGCAGGTGCCTGAGCTTGATCATGCGGCCATAGCCCTTTCGGACTATGCGGCTGATGACCTTGAACAACAACTCGAAGCAAGGTGAGGAAATGCCCATGGCAGCGATACTGCAGTTTCCGAAACCGGGTGTGGAGTTTGATATTGATGTCGCGCCGTTCGGTTGGTGCACGTTCTGCCGGCGCCCGGATACCCGGTATGTGAATGTCGGCAAGATTCATTTCGGCTTCTGCCAGCGCCACGAGATTTACTGGCTGATTGGCGAAGACATCTTCAAGACCTGGGAGGACCAGGACGAGACCCACTGGGAGTTTAACCGCCGGATACTGCAAGGCTATAGCTTTGTTGGCTCTTTCCGGGTGGTTGGCGTGCCGGCCATGATGGAAAAGGCTTTCCAAGAACCAGAGAGGTCTCACCGATGAAAATTGAACGAGACGGCAACGGCGCCTGGAAGGTTGTCGACGACAGCGGCGCCACCATGGCCGGCAACCTGACAAATGCCCAAGCATGGCGTTGGTTTGACCAGCACGATACCCATGCTGCCGATGATGAGAACAGGCGCCGCCGGATCTCCACCGCCGTGGCGGAGCGATAGCAGAGGCGTAGCAGGCTGATGGCAAACGCATGGCAAAGGCAGCGCCCATCTGACAACACAAGGTCTAGGTGGTTGAAAAACAAAGGGGCTGCCGATGCCACGGCAATGCCAAACCGATGCCAGCGATAAGCCAGAGAGAAACCACGAAGGCGCCAGACTGCTTGATGTCCAATAATTTCATAGAGATAGTGAGCGAAGATGCTAGCGGCGTGCTAGCAAGTTGCTCCGAATCCGCCCCAACGTTGTCGATCGCCAAAAACCCCGGAAACCTACGGCACAACAGCCCTGAGCGCTCGAAACCCTGCGGTCCTGTCGATCACCCCCCACAGGGCTCCTGGTCGACCAACTCCAAAAATTGGCGCTTTTCGCGTGTTTGCGGCGGTCGCGTATTGCCCAGGTATACCCCAGGTGGACCCCAGGTATCGACCGGGTGTTGGTCGGCAGTCGGCGCGGTTTGGTGCAGCCGAAACTCAATTAAAACTGGACTTTGCGCCTTTTATTCTAATCTGATACATTAGCTTTGATGCCTCAACCCATGGAAAGGCTTGGATATGAGTGATTCCCCCGCGATGGCAGAACCCGCCAAGAAACGCGGACGGCCCAAGAAGGCCACCCCCGGCGCCGCTGACGTCAACCCGCAGCTTGATGAAACAACGGCAATCCAACAGACGCGGTCGCCGGCCACCCCCGTCGATCCGGTAAACACTTACATGGCGGAGCTGCAGGCAATGGGCTTGGATGGCCTGCAGATCATGACGCTGGTCAATGCCCGCTTCCCTGGCACAGAAGCCGCGCCGGCTGCCGCCCCCCTCACCCCCGGCAGTGGTGAAGCCCTCGGCCCAGATCCGGAGCGGATCGCCGCATACAACAAAATGATGGAAGACTACGTTCCTCCTGTCCTTGACCGCAAAGTGGGTTGCCTGACCGGCGATGATGCGGATCTGAGGCAGGTTGTCGCGGGTGCCCTGGCTTCCGCCGATCCGGAAGACGGCGTTGACGCGGTGACGGATGCCCTGATGGCCGCACTTGACGGCTATGGCGGCGTAACCCTGCCTATCATGTTTTCCGATTGGGTGCGGAAGTGGGCAATGATCCTAACCATGCGGCACAAGCGGGAAGAGTTGATGCCCGATGATGAGGCCCTTGGAATCATGATCAAGGAGCATTGGGCCTCGCATACCTATGAGCGGGCATTGATGAACAACAAGCCAGGATCGAAGAGCGGCCCCCGGAAGAGCTTCAATCCCACTTCGGGCACGTGGCAATGATACGGCGCTGCGCGATACTCAAGGCCACCCCTGCCCTAGTGGCGGGGTTTTTTGTGCCTGCAGGCCGGGCATGAACATACCGTTTCCCTCGGGGTCTAGCGGTCGTGCGGTCCGACCGAGCACACCAATCCCTGATCCGTTCCGGGGGAGACGCGCCGAAAGGCGAGTAAGCAGAGCGGAAATCGGGGAATGGCCGCAGCCAGCCGAAAGGTAAAGCAATGACACAGGAAACGATTCAGGTTCGCGACGTGGCCGGCAATGTCTGCACGTTGACCAAGGAAGAGATTGTGCGCGCCGCTGAAGAGGAAGCGGGCATTACCCTATTCGGCATGACGCCCAGGGAAGTTTTCGCAATGCGCCGATGGGCGACAGAGCGCGGTTATGGGCTCACCGATATCTCGGCCTACGTGGGAAAACTGACTTCCCAGGAGTACAACGATCACATGGCCCAGGTTAAGGCGATTGCCTCGTCTATCAACGATGCCATTGAGGCACAAACCGCCAGGGCGCCGAGCGAAGCACAGCTACAGGCCCTTGAATCGGTTTATCGGGCATCAGTGTTTGAGTATGCCGCGAAAGGGTCCGTAAAGGATCACATCAGCCGCATGGCGTCGGTCGAGGGGTTGCCCCACGTTAAGACCGTGCCTGAGGGCTTCAGTCCGGTACCCGAGGGGTAGGGGCGAGATGCCTAGAGGACAGCCCAGCAAATACACTCAGAAGCTCGCCGCACAGTTCTGCGAGCGGGTGGCCGACGGCGGCACCGTGACGGAAATCTGCAAGGCCGATGATATGCCCTGCCGGGCGACGATCTTTAATTGGCTGCGGGATAAAGAGGAATTCCTAGACCAATACGTGCGGGCCAAGGAGATGCAGGCCGAGCGCATGGCTGATGAGATCCTAGAGATAGCGGATGACGGCACCAACGATTTCGTTGAACGCAAGAGCGCTGACGGCTCCGCCTATGAGGTTTTCAGCGCCGAGCATGTGCAGCGCTCCCGGCTCCGCGTCGATGCCCGCAAGTGGCTCATGTCCAAGATGCTGCCCAAGAAGTACGGGGACAAGACGGAAGTTGAGCACACCGGAGAAGCATTTCAGGGGTTTGGCATCATACCGCCGGCCAATCGTGAACCTAAGCAAGAGGTGTAAAACCGATGACTGAAAGCATGTGTGAAATTGGCGCCATTGGGAAGAACAAGCGGGAAGAGCTGCTTGTGACCATTGGCGAGATCCACGGCCATAGGGTCGTTGATGTGCGTATCCGCTTCGAGAATGACGAAGGCGAAATGATCGCGACCAAGAAGGGCGTCAACCTTCGTATCGAGGCCCTGCCCGGCCTTATCGAGCTTCTGGAAGACGCCCAGGCGCAGGCCATGCTTCGTGGCTGGGTCGATAGTCCGACGGAGGCCGAACGCGATGCAGCCTGAACCCAATATGGATTTTGAAACTCATGCACCTTGGGCGGCCTTTGGGAACCGCCGCGTTCGTGTGATGTGTCGAGACGGCGACCTTTTAGGAACGCTGCGATACTGGGATGCAACTGGAATTGTCTTGGAAGGGGCGGCAATCAAGAATGGCCTGGCCCTGGGTCTGCTATACATTTCAATGGGGCAGGTCCGTTACATCGAGGAAGCACAGGCGCCGGCAGATCAAGCGGAGGCGGCCTGATGTCCATATCAGCGATGCTGGTCAGCGCCTCTAAAGAGCTTAGGGAATGCAACGTCACTGGCATGGACGGGCAGTATGTCGTAGCCACCCTTAGAGACGGCACCAAATTCATGGCGGTTGTGTTTGAGATATCTGCCGGCGGCGTTCAATTGATCAAAGTAAAGGGCGACTTGCCTAAACCGGCTGGTCGTTTCTTTTTTCCTCACTGGCGCATTGACTCGCTTGAGGTCGTGCAGCCACCGGAATCGCAAGAGGATACAGCTCATGCAGCCTAAATCCGGGTTCACATCGAGCGAATTCCTGCTGGTGGGTCTGGGTGTTGTCGCCTTCGTCCTGAACGGTACCGAGTTCGTAAACATTCCCTGGGATCAGTTCCCCTGGCTGGCCGGCGTGATCGCTGCCTATACGGGCGGGCGTTCCTGGGTCAAGTCCACCAGAGAGAAAGTAGGAACCAATGCGATGTAGAATCTTGAAGACATTTCTTCCCGCCGGGCTCGCTATTGCGGGCCTTTTTCTTGTGAGCGGCTGCGGCTTCACCGAGTTCGGTGACACGGTACGCGAGACTGTGAAGGTGAGAGGCGCCGACGCGGCGGATACCACCATTGACAACCTCGAATGGGGGCTCTGCAACGCCGCCAGCATCGGCAGCATCAACCGAACCTATGGCACGTCTGATGAGGACGCGAATCGCTATCGTGACTTCTGCACGATGCACCAGACCCGCGCCGGCAGTGTGGTTGGCCCGGTCCCTGCTCCGGCAGAAGCGGAGTAACGAACATGCTTATCCAACACGCCGCGACCGCATGGTTGCTACTCCTGTTCGGCGCGGTGGTTGGAATTGATTGCCGGCTGATGCTTCGACAACTGGCAGTCAACACATGGGCGACACTCGCCCCACTACCCCGTTCACTATCGAGTGCTTGCAGGCACCTATGGGGCAGCAGCAAAGCGGCAAGGGAAATGCGTCAGATGAACAATCATGAACTTCGATATCTGAGGACGTTCGTTCAAGCGTGGAACGGTAGGACCGGAAAGAAGCTGATACCGGACGGGGAGCCGTGGGAACGCTTCGCGGAGCTTGATGAGCGCGGCCAGCTCGAAATGCTTGCCACACAAATTGATCTTCGCCTGGAAGAGATTCAGCAGCTACGGCGCGGCGCCTTCGATGGTGAGGGCGATATGGAAGCGAGCCTTATGGATCTGGCCTCAGAGGATACGGAGGTTGCAGAGAAGGCAGCGGAACGATTTGAGGGGTCCAAGCTCAACCGGGCCATGCTGGGCTCTATGGTCGGCAACGTTCGTAACATTCGGATCAAGGCCGGTGCGGCGGCTATCGGTATGGCGGATCTTCGAGAAAAGGGTCTTGTCGAGACGACTTCCAACTCAGGCGCTCATGACTATGACCTGATGGTGGGCGCGCTCGTGGGCCTTGCTGGACAACCTAACCTCTCAATGCTGCGCCGTTGCATAGAAGATCGCGGAGAAGACCCTCAGGAGCTTGTCAACGGCTTGGCGGAGGGCGTCACCCTTGACTGAATCAAGCGCCTGCGGTCGCTCTGGTAAGAGCCACATTCCAATGCCCGATGGTTCAGAGCCGCAACATATCACTCTCTTCCACGGAGTCATTCTTGTGGCAACCGATACCGGGGTTTGGCGGCTGATTGAGGATGATTTCCACGTCGGGCATCTGTGCTGGGAAAAGGTAGAGCCGTTATGAACGCCGATGGCCGCTTTGCAGATACAGGAATGCGCGTCGATGAAGCGTTGGCGCGTGCCCGCAAGTGGTGGGGCGAGTACCGAGGCGCCGTGCGCCGGGACTTCAACCGAACCCGCAAGGCACCTAAGGCACGGCTATCTGCCAAGGCGTCTAACTTCGTGATCCAGGGGGAGGAAGAAGAACCCGTTCCCTCCGGTATCCTCTCCGGGCAGGCTTGGGATGATCTGAGCCAGCGCGAACAGCTTTTAATCGTTAAACAGTGGCATCACGATCATGTGCGGGCGCCTCTGATCGACAAGGCCACCGTTGCAAAGGCCGTCATTGATAAAGCCGGGAGTATGGTGAACTGATGGCGATCATACCCCTAGACATGACGGGGAGTCCGTGCGTCTACGATTACATCTACAGCGATGCTTTCGTAACCGGCATTATCGGGCCGCTGGGCTCTGGTAAGAGCTTTGGTTCCTGCGCCAAGGTAATGCGGCACGCCAGCGAGCAGCGAAAGTCCGATAACGGTTACAGGCGGTCGCGCGTCGGCGTCATCCGGAACACCTACGGCGAACTAAAATCAACCACGATCAAGACGTGGAACGAGTGCTTCAAGGGGAAAAAGCTACCGCCCGTTAAGATCGGTGCAGCTCCCATTCAGCAGCACATAATCATTCATCCGACCGACCACGCACCCGGCCTTGACTTAGAGGTTTTGTTTCTGGCGCTGGATAAAGAGGATGATATTGGCAAGCTCAAATCTCTTGATCTGTCTTTCGCTTGGTTGAACGAAGCCTCGGAGTTGCCAAGAGGCATCATTGATATGGTGACGGGCCGTGTCGGGCGGTTCCCCGGCAAAGATGAGGGCTGGGCCACCTGGGCGGGAGTGTTCTGGGATACGAATGCCGCCGACGAAAGGGCCTGGACAGAAGAGGCCGACGAAGGCGCGGCGCCGGAAATTAGGGTGACGCTGCCCGACGGTTCGGAGTTCGTGGCGGACTGGCAGGTTATCCGTCAACCGCCCGCCATGTTGGAAGTTGGCACCGATTTCCAGATCACTGAACCCGGCCACCACCGCATGGGTGAGCAGTTACAGCAGAATGAGTGCATTCAGGCCGCCGGACGCTATTGGGCACCGAACGACAAGCCGGACGTGCATGGCGAGGGAGCGGCGGAGAACCTGAACAACCTCCGGCCAGGGTACTATCACCAGCAGGTTTCAAAGAAGCTCCTACCCTGGCTGCGACGCTATGCCCAGGCGAAGCGGATCTACCTTGTGCCCGGTAAGCCGTGGGTCCCCGAGTTCAGCCAAACAACGATGGTCCGCCCGCTGTCGTATGATCCAAACCTTGACCTGCTGGTGGGCATTGATGCGGGCGGCGGTACGCTGAACCCAGCGGCGGTATGGGCGCAAGTCGGGATGTTGGGTGACTGGCGGATCTTGAAAGAGCTCGTTATTGCCGATATCGGCCTTGATGCTTTTTGCGATGCTGTCCTTCGGGAGCATGCCAAGGATTTTCAAAACGCACCAATCCGGGCGGTTTACGTCGATCCTGCTGCCCGTCAAAGAGATCAGATTTACAAGGTCGTTGTCGGCGATCACATGCGGTCCAAGGGCCTTCCTGTCCAGTATGCCCCGTCCAATGACCCGGACGTGCGCCGCAACGCTCTAGCCTCTCCTATGGGGCGTCTGGTGCCTCTTCCCAATGGCGAGTCGATCCCTGGATTTCTGGTGGACCCGTCTTGTAAGTGGCTGATTGGGGGGCTGGCGGGCCGGTGGTGCCGCCGAAAGCTGAAGACTTCGGGAGAGAACTACGCGGATAGGCCGGAAAAAAATGAATGGAGCCATCCGGGCGATGCCTGCAGCTACGTGACGTCGGGAGGCGGAGAATACCGGACCTTGAAACACGGCGCTGCCCCAGGTCAGAACCCCAACTCCATGACGGCCCGCGCTCGCCGTGGTGAGAGCCTTCAAATCCAATTCGATCATTCCGGGCTGTTTGATTGATGGTGGATACCTTAGAGGCACCCCGCCGCCCTGGCCGGCTTCCCAGCCGCCGTTGGTGGGTTTTCTTCCGGCCCAGCGATCAGCACCGCCGCTGGTGGTACAGGCTCATTCCGTCCTATCGCGGCGTCTTTGAGCACTGCTTTGCCGGCTGTGAGATTACAGACAACTGCATCCTGTTTATGGACCCGAAGAATACCGGGATGGTCAGGGAATCCATGATAGGGCGGCCCGCGAAATACATTCGTGTGGCTAAGCGCGCCGGCTGGAAGATCCTGTTTATAGAGCTGGATGAGAGTCATTATCTAACAAATCAGTTTAAGTCTCGCGGCTTAGTCCTTACTTGTGCTAGTATAATTGCGTATGAACTTGGCCTCTCATCATGGGCGGTAACGCCTCGGGGCCTTTATGACGTTCTAACGAAGCGCTACGGCGCAAGAGAGGTTTAAGGCGATGGGCAGTAGCGGTGGCGGCGGAGGCCAATCAGAGGAACAAAAACGCCTCGCTGAGTTGCAGGCTCAGGCATTAGAGGACGAGATCAGGCAGCGCGAGCAGCTAGAGGAAGCGAACGAGGCTAATAGGCGGGTTCGTGCCCTTGGTGGCTTTGCCGGCCAGTTGCAGTTTCTTGGGCCACAGGAGCGACAGAGAGGCCGGGAACAGAATGCCAGCGGCAGCCGCCGCGCGCCCTCGGGATCAAGGCCGGCTGCCAAGGCGGCGCCCAGGCCGACCAGTACCAGTAGCGGCGGCGGGCGTAGTGGCAGGGGCGGCGACAGAGGTGGTCGATCTGGCGGTAAGTCTCGAAGCGGTGGCGACCGGGGCGGCAGAGGGCAGTTCGATGGGCCCGGATTTGGCGGCCCTGGTGATCGCGGTTTTGGTGGGGGAGACAACCCAGATGCAGGTCCATAAGGACAGCGGGCGAGGTGCCAAGATGGAATTTAAGCCTTCAACCATCACGCGGTATGGTGGTAGACTCCGTTTTACTGGAGAGAGCTATGATCAAACCGTTTCACTTTCTGGTGCTGCTGGCTTGCCTTGGCCTCGGTGCCTGCGCCATGACCACAAGCGAGCCCTGGGACACTGCCGAGGGCGAGTTCGGCAACTGCGGCGACAATCCGGACTGCGGCAGCTAAGCAGCCGTGTAATCTGCTTGGCGGGCTTGGCCCATGCCTGAGCTGTCCGCCGAAAAGCTTATCAAACGACATGACCGGGCCTGGGGCGACCTTGCTCAGTGGCGCGGTCAATACCGCGATGCGTACCGCTATACACAGGCGGCGCGAGACACTGTAGACAACCCCACACCCGGACAGCCGCGCGCGAGCCACGTCTTTGATTCGCAGGCTGGGAAATCACTCAGCCGGTCCACAAATCGGCTGCAGGATCTTCTATTTCCAAGCGGAAAGAATTTTTTCGAGCTGCGCCCCGGTCCCGCTTTTGACAGCGTTCCAGAAGAAGAGAAGGAACAGGTAGCCGAGACCCTGCAGGACATCACCAAGAAGTTTCACGCGGCGATATGGGCGAGTAACTTCGAGACGGCGATCAACGAGGCCCTTGCCGATCTCATGGTGGGCACGGCGGCGCTACTTTTTAATGAGGGTGACGACGATCAGCCCTTTCACTTTAGCGCATGGCCACAATTCGCGCTGGGCTTTGGCGAGGGTCCAAACGGCACGATTGGCGATGTATCGCGCGAAGTATCGATGTTGCCGAGCATTGCGCAAAAGGAATGGCCGGACGCGGAGATTTCTGATGAGCAGACCAAAGAGGCGACCGACGGCAAGGAGCAAAAACGCGCGTACATCGAAATCACTTACCCGGACGATGATTCGTTTTCGGTTCTTCCCGGCGGCGACATAGGCCGGCCCACAAAGTGGTTTTATGCCGTTATCGACAAGAAAGACAAACGGCAAATACTGAAAGCGCAGCGGGCATTCGAAACGGCAAGCCCCTGGATCGTAACGCGCTACAAAAAGGCGACCAATGAGATTCGCGGGCGCGGTCCCGTCTTCGACGCCCTGCCTGATATTCGGACTCTGAACAAGGTTGTTGAGCTTGTCCTGATGAACGCCAGCATAGCAACTTCCGGCGTTTGGACGGGTATTGACGACAACGTTTTTAACACGAATATGAGCCTGTTTCAGCCAGGATCAGTGATTACGGTTGGCTCTAACTCCACTGAAAACCCAACGCTTCGACCCCTAGAATTTCCCGGTAGCTTTGATGTTTCTCAACTGCTGCTGAGCGACTATCGATCTCAGATCCGGCAAGCGCTTTTTGACGAAGACCTGCCGGACGTTAACGACGGCGTTCGGTCTGCGACCGAGATTATTGAACGGCGGCAGCGGCAAATTAAAGACTTCGGCCCGGCAGCCGGGCGCATCCAAAAGGAGTTGTTGGAGCCGCTTGTCTTGCGCGGGATTCATATCCTTCGGCGCAAAGGTCTGGTCAACATTCCGAAGGCGCTGCGGATTGATGGGCAGTTCATCAATATCCAGATCGTGTCGCCGCTGGCGCAGCTACAGAACTTGGATGATATCCAAAAAGTTTTGCAGGCGATTGAATTATCTCAGGCCGCTGTCGGCCCGGAGCTTACCCAACTCAATTTCAAGGTGGAAGAGGTTCCGAAGTTCATAGCCGAGCAAATGGGCGTCCCGCAGGATCTCGTGCGCAATAAAGACGAGAAGCAAAAGGGATTAGACACGGTAATGCGAATGATGGCGCAGCAGGCGCAGCCGACAGCAGAGGAAGGGGGTTAGCATGTCCGAGAATTTGGGCATACCGCATTTTTTGGGAGGTGATGAAGATCCGTGGCGGCGGTTCTCCCCGGAGGGTGAGGAAGATGTTAAGCGGCAAAATCAGGAGCAGCTTGAAGCGCGGCAGCAAGTGATCCTTTTGGTTGCGCGCGTCTTCGATACCCCGGAGGGCCGAGAGTTGCGCGAGATCATGGCCGACATGATGAGAAGTAACGCGCGGGTTAAGCCGGGGATGCGTTTGGACGCGATTACAGCCGTGCTGCTGTGGAATGACGCGCAGCGCTCCATGCTTGAATGGATCGATAGGCAGGTAGAAAAGGCGAGGGAGTTTTGATCATGAGTACCAGAATGTTTTTTGACAAAGATGCGGTTTCGGGTGCCGGTGCGTCGGAGGCTGAAGCCGAGGCAACATCTGACGATGGTGGAGCCAAGACGGCCAGCCTACTCGACCATGCAACGCCAGCGGAGAAAGACACAAGCGAAAGCGCGGCCTTGGACAAGGCACCCGCTGCGGAGGCGGAGGCGTCCCAGGTGCCGGGACTGAGGCTTGAAGAGCGCCCCGAATACCTGCCGGAGCAATTCCACGATCCGAAAACTGGTGAGCTTCGCCTCGATGGCTTGGTGAAGTCGTGGAAGGATCAGCAGGAAGAGATCAGGGCACTCAGGACCGAAGACAACACCAAGAAGGCGTCGGCGGTCGAAAACCCGGAGGACTATAGGCTAGAACTTCCGGACGATCTAAAGCCGACTGCGGACAGGATCTTTCTGTCTGATGAAGAGGGCAGCGAAGATCCGATTGTGAGCGCATTCCGAGATTTCGCCCATGAGCGCAGGATGAGCAATCAGGATTTCAACGACACAATCGCATGGTACGTCGAGCAATCGGGCGCTGCCCTACCGGACCCGATTGATCAAAAGGAAGAGTTGCGAAAGCTTGGCCCCAAGGCGCAGTCGATGATTGACGCCACGGCCAACTTTGGTGACGCCTTGGTTGCTAATGGCCTGTTCGATAAGGAGATGGAAAACGAGTATAGGCTAACCTGCACATCGGCGGCAGGAATCAGAATGATCAATGCAATGCGTGACCATTATGGCGAGCACTCAATTCCAACCCAGTTGCAGGCCGCCGCCGCCGCCCGTCCGGAGGCTGCTGAGCTTGATGAAAAGGTTGCGGAGATCATGCGGGACAAGAAGGCCGGCAAGATTACCGAAGCCCAGGCACAGCGGCGTTTTGAGGCGGTCCAAGTGGAGTTTGAGGCGGTTCATGGCAAAGAGCCGGCGGGCTCGTCGGTGCCTCGTCCCGTCTGACGACTTGTTTAATTTATAACATTAAGTAAAATCGATATGGCCTTGCTTTGAAACGAAAAGTGTCCTATATTCGAAGTAACCGGACTAACCGCCCAGCGGACCCGGTTTAGGCGCCACAGCGCCCCGCTGGCCCCGGATGAAGGGCAAGGCGGCGGACCCGGATAGCCGGCCTAACCGTCCACCGATTGATTTCACTCAACGGAGGACGGTTTCATGTCCAAGAGTCTAAATGCAGCCGCTATTGCCAGTTTTGACGCGGTTGTCAAACAAGCCTACCAGGATTCCGGCGTCTTGCGTCCGCATGTGCGGACCAAAGCCGGCATTACGGGTAGGAGCCATCGCTTTACGGTGATTGGCCAGGGTGTCGCTACCCCCCGCATTCCGCAAACTGACGTTGTGCCGATGAACGTCATTTATTCCAAGCCTGAGGCGGTTTTGGAAGACTGGAACGCGGCGGAATATACCGACGTTTTCGACGCTGCCAAGGTCAACTTTGATGAGCAATCGTTGCTCGCCACCACGATCTCGCAAGCAATCTCTCGGCGCGAAGATCAGCTCATCATCGATGCGCTGACCGCTTCGGGTTCCACCTTGCAGGTTCCGACCAACGAGGGCGGTGCCGGAACAAACCTCAACACTGCGAAATTCTTGCGAGCAAAACAGCTTCTCGATGCCGGCGGCGTTAACCCGGATATGCGGAAGATGGTTGTCCACAGCAACAACATTTTTGGGTTGCTGGGCGATCAACAGGCGACCAGTTCGGATTTCAACACAATCCGCGCCCTGGTGAACGGGGAAATCGACACATGGCTTTCGTTCAAGGTCTGCATGGTTTCGGACCGGCCCAACGAGGGCGGAATGCCGATTACCGGTGCGGTGCGTACCGGCTTTGCCTTCCACGGCGGGCCGATGGGTGCCGTTGGTCTTGCCATCGGCGTCGATCAGCGGACAGAGGTGAATTACGTCCCTGAGAAAACCGCTTGGCTCGCCAACGGTTTGTTTTCGGCAGGGTCGATTGCCATCGATCCGGTTGGCATTGTCGAAGTTCTGATGACGGAGGCTTGATCATGGCATTCGTACTAAAGCAGCTCGCTCCGGCGGGTAACAACTCTCGCTCCCGCAAGGGCGCCGGAGCGGAAGAAGCATCGGTTGCCATGTGGACTTACTTCCACGCGACGGATGCGCTCGCGGCGGTTAAGGCCGCCGGCTATTTCAATGCGGCGCGGGGCCTTCTTGGTCCGGGTGACTTCATCTTTTTTTCGCAGAACGGCGCCGCCTGCCAAATCATCACGGTCAGTGCGGTGCCGTCGGACGGTACCAACGTGACCATTCAAACGGCGGACATCAATTCCGCTTAAGAGTGGCGGCTATCGACTCCCTTGCCGCCTTGGGAGGGCTGGGGCCTGCCTTCGCTCTCGGGCGATGCCCAGCCCTCCACTTAGGAGCATAGGATAATGGCTGCGTCCGACATTGACGTTTGTTCTCAGGCATTGGGGCGGTTGGGTATACCGCCCATTTCATCTTTTGATGACAATCGCGTAGCGGCCACCTGCGAGAGCTTCTATGGCGACGTAATCAATACCCTTTTCTCTCGTTATCCCTGGCAGTTTGCGCGCCGCTACAAGCTCCTTGACCGGTTAACGGCTGCCCCCCCTGCCCGCTGGCGCTATCAGCATCAGTTGCCCCCAGAAATGGCACGGCCACAGCTTTACGGCGTCTTCCGCAGCAATAGGGAAAACGCGCCACCGCTCAAGGCCTTCGAGGTGGTTGGCAAGGTCTTGCTGAGTAATGATCCCGTCCTATGGGCGTCCTATGGCACGCGACCCGTTGAATCGGATTGGCCGGCCCCCTTTTACACGCTGGCGATTTATGCGCTTGCTGCGGCGCTTGCAGTGCCGGTGACCGAGGATGCTGGAAAGGCCGAATACTGGCAGAGTCAGGCGTTCGGCCCGCCAAGTGCAGCCGGCCTTGGTGGCTTTTTTCGCGTCGCCCGCATGGCCGATGCGCGCGAGGACGTGCCCCCACAAATGCAAGATTACTCTTTGATTGAGGCGCGCCTTGGCAGCGGCGGGTGGCGCTGACCTGTCATGCTTAAAGTAGACCTTCCCCAAACTTCTTATGTGAGCGGTGAACTTGATCCGCAATTGACGGCGCGCACGGATGTAACCGCCTACTATACGGGTGTCGAGCGGGCGCGAAACGTTCTGTTAATTCCTCAGGGTGGATTTACCCGTCGCCCCGGTCTCAAGTTCTGTGCGGAAGCGCCGCCGGTAATCGAGAAACTTGATCTGACGGGCAAGACCCTGACGGCACCAAACGGCGGCACTGCAGCGAATGCGGTTGATGATAATGAGGCCACGACAGTCCTCACCACAACGAACATCGGCACGCTTGATCCTTACATCATTTTTCATCTTGATCTTGGTACAGCGGAGCCAGTGTGGTTTGCCGATGTTCGGAATTTTTCCGTAAGTGGAACCGGGTTTTTAAACCTGACTGACGAACTCCGTATTCAGTATAGCGACGACAATGCGGCGTGGTCGGATTTCGGAGAGCCCTTTGACAACTTTACGAGAGAAGATAACCGCTGGAACTATCGGCGCGGTAACGAGCTTGGGAGGGTTACGCACCGCTACTGGCGGGTAGTACGGATTGGCGCGACCAATGGCGGTACATCGAAATTCGAACTTGGAGAATTCCGGCTTTGGAAGGCGGTGGAACCTGAATTTGTGTCAGCAACGCGGATCGTTGATTTCGAGTTTAAGGCGCTGGAAACCTACTCGCTCCTTGCCACAGATCAAAACCTCAGGGTTTTTCTGGATGGTGTTTATCAGGATGATATTGCCATCCCTCACACGGCGGCGCAGATCCAGCAAATGACCTGGGCGCAAGAAAGCGATACGCTACTTCTATTCCATGAGGATGTGCAGACACATCGGATCGAGCGCCAGGGCACCAGCCGCGAATGGATCGACAGGCCGCTTACCTTTACGTCAATACCGACACGCGATTTTAAGGATCTGGTGTCTGCTGGCGGGGGTGCGGAGCCGGTTTGGAGTGCGACGCGCGGTTGGCCCCGGACTGGCTCTTTCTTCAAGGGGCGTCTTTACGTCGGCGGGACGCGCGACCTGTCGTCAACCTACTGGGCGTCGGGCGCGAAGGGCGATGTTTACGCCTTTGTGCGCCCCGCCTCCGAGCCGCAAGCAGATGATGCTTTCGAGCTTACGATAGGCGAGACGGCGGCAAGCATCTATTACATGCTGCCTTCTGATTTCCTATTCATCATGACCGCCGCCGGCCCCTTTGTTCAAGAGCCGCGCGAAGACCCGCCCACAGGCGACAACGCAACGCCCCAGCGCCTTCGTGGCAACAAACGTGCGCGCGGCCCTGGGTTTCGCGCCTTCGGGTTGGACAAGGCGATTGTCTTCCTTGATGACTCTGGGGAACAAGTGAACGAGATCGTGGAAGAGGTTTTTCGCGGTTCCTTCGAAGTCAACAACCTAGCTTTTTTCGCCCCTCATTTGATTCGCGATCCTCAGGAAATGACGTTTCGCCGGGCGCTGTCGGCCAATCGCGGCGATCTTATTCTGTTGGTCAACAGTGATGGCTCTATGGCTGTGCTGCAAACGCTGCGCGACCGCGAGTTTACCGGCTGGACAAGCTGGCACGCTGGCAAGGGAGCGGCAGACGCGCTACAGGGGCGTTTTGTGGCGGTCGGCGTGCAGGTTGGTGGTATCGATGGGCGTTACTATGCGGTTGTTGAGCGGACCATTGACGGGCGAGTTAGGCGTTTCTTTGAAGAGTTTCGGGAGGACTACCTTCTTGATGCGTCGGTATTGATCGAGGCGATCAACGAAAGCTTTGTGTTGTCTTCTGATGGGCAGGCAACCGTTGTCTACAGTTTTGAATCTCCCGGCGATGCGGCGGACATTTGCGTTAGGCGAAACAAGATCCTGCTGGACCAGGGCGTTGATTACAGCGTCGATCTGGGAACAAAGACGATCACGTTCTTGACGCCTGCCGACAACAACGAGAACGACATAGTGCGCGTGGCTATTCGTATCAATGAAGTAGATGCGCCGCACTTGGAAGGCGAAACCCTCAGGGTTCGCGTTGACGGCGCCGTGGGTGCTGATGTGACGGTGACTGGTGGCAAGGCGTCCATCGCGGAGTTTTCGGACGAACAAGTAGAGGTCGGGCTTGCTTGGCCCGATGTGAAGGAGATCGAAGTAAACGAGTTAGTCACCCGGCAATTTCTTACCGAGGAAGAGGCAAGGTTTTCGGTTTTCTCGATTTCAGACGGACGGGGTGCGGGCGACGGCCTGTTGGTGCGTGACATGCCGGCGGACATTCCACCCGATCCATCCGGGCCAAGTTTGCGGGGGAAAAAGAAGCGCGTTCATACGGCGGTGATTTCCGTAACCAACACGCAAGGCCTCTATTTTGGCGCCAACGATGAGCCGCCGGAGCCGGTGGACTTTGCGGAATTCGGTGATTTCCTGTTAGACCGCCGCCCTCCGCTTCGCACTACGGAAATCAGAATTGATAATCTGCAGGGCTGGACGCTAAGCGGTCAGACCGAGATCACCCAGCGCGACCCTTTGCCCCTTACGGTGGTTGCGATGGTTCGTGAAATAGTGGTTGCAACGAGGTAGCTATGGGAGCGGCATTCGCAGCAGCGCCTATCCTGACGGCGCTGGCCATTGGGTCAACGGTTGTCTCTGCCGGAACGGCGATTTTCTCTGGGATTCAGCAGAGCAAGGCGCTTAAGGAGCAGCGCAAGGCTGAGAGCCTGAGGGAAAAGCAGAGCGCTATTGCCGGCTTGCAGCAGGGCAACGAGATTTTGCGCGATCAGTTGGCCGCAACAGCGCAGGTCAATGTTTCTGCCGGCGCCTCTGGCATCGATCCGTTTAGCGGTACGCCGGAAAACACGGTGCAGGCGATCAGGGATGTGGCGGAGCGACAGTTGCGCACCAGCCGGCTTAATACACAGTTCGATCTTGCGGCCTCTGCGTCCAGGCGCAAGCAGCTCAGTATTCAGGCTTCGACGGCGCGGACGCGCGGGTTCTTGGGAGCGGGCAGCAGCCTGCTTGATCTTTCAACAAGCCTGACGAAATTGGGCGGTACGGAGGCGCCGGCCAGTGGTTGAACGTTTGCCAGCTAGCGCATTACAGCGCCGAGGTGTTACTGCCAGGGGTGGTAATATCGATGCTTCTTCCGGGGCGCTGGCCTCTGCACAGCAGATCGGGACTTTAGGGACGGCTTTTTTCCAGAATGCGGCAAACAATCTCCTGAACGAGGTTAGCCGGCAGGTTGTCGAGAAGCAGACCGCGAAGGGCCGGAAGATCGGGCTAGAGGCGACCACAACCCTTTCGAATGGTCAGGAGGTGCCGCTAGCGATCCTCAGTGACGAAACCAGTATAGCGGCGCGTTCGCGGAATGCCGGCGTACTGGAAAGCTATACCAATCGCCTTAACACTACCCTGCTGCGGAACATGGAAGAGCTGGCGCGCAATAACAGCGCGGACCCGGTTGGGTATGAAGAACAGGCGCGGGACCTGTATGGCGAGATCCGAAAGACGCTACCCAATCCCGAAATTCAAACACTATTTGACAACAAATTCGAAGCGATCCTACAGCCGGAGATTACACGGCAGCATGTCGGCGCCGTTAAGCAGGAGCGCGCGGATACTCGCTTGACGGCACTCGAATCAGTGCAGGAGATCTCCCTCTCGGCTGAAAGAGAGGCGCAGGACGCGATGAGCTTCAACGCGGACCTTGCGGCGCAGTCGGTGACAAACATTGCGCAACGGCGTGGCGAATTGTTGGCGGCCCTGAATCAGACTGACGCTAATGGCGATTTCATCTTTAGCCCGGATCAGCAACAGGCCGAATTGCGGGCGTTCGATTTCACAGTTCAAAAATCAGCGGTGCTGGGTGGTTTTCGTCGTGCCACGGATAAGGAGTCTTTCATAGACCGTTGGGCAACGGCGGAGAGGGAAAATCGCAGTTCTGACGCTTTGACTGCTACACAAGACAAGACACAGGCGGGGCGCCGCATTTACAAAACCTCTGACGGCCAGAGCGTTTCTGAATTGAGTATAACCGTCACACACCCTGAGATTAACGCAGGCAAGCCGACAAATATTCCGACTGTTTATGACGGAAAGATTGTGACCGAGCAGCAGGCGGTTGCCATTGTTGCAAATGCCGGTGGTGTCGATCCAGACACAGGCCGCGAACTGGACGGCTTCGACACGATAGACGAGGCCGAAGAAGCGGCCCGCGCTCGCTCGCAATCTCTGCGTCCAGTGGGTGATGACGGCGACGCGCCGAACGCTGATTTCAAATCAGGCGTGGCGCCCATGCTTGCGCTGCAGGATGTTGACCGTATTGAAGCCACCATGCGATCAGAGCTTCGCCTTATTCGTGCGGAAAACGCAGAGGTACGGGCGCAGCTTCGGACGGAAGCGAGCGACGCGGCAACGATCCTTTCCAGGGGTGAACAGCCCGCCGGGCTTGCGGGGCTCCGGTCCAATATGGAAGCCGCTGGAATGTTTAAGGAGTTGGCCCGGCTTGATTTGAGCGAACGGCTAAGCGAGGAAGTCGTGGAGTTCTCCCGGCTGCCGCTGTCCGATCAACAGGGTTCTATCGCTACGCTTGATCAGTTGGACATTGTTGGGATTTTCGAATCCGAGAAGAAGGCCCAGTTTCGGAAAGTCCATGCAGCTCAAGTCGCCGCTGTAAGGCAGGGTCAGGGCCTTGGTGTGGCGGTAGAGGCAGGGGTGATTGCGCCCTTGGAAAGCATCGACTACAGCGATCCGGAAACGCTTAAGGGCCGTGCTGTGAAAGCGGGCTTGGCGAGCGCACACGTCGGCATAAGGCTTTCCCCCCTCACCCCGCAAGAGGCTGGCGGCTTGCGGCAGGCGCTTGATGAGGCGACGCCCGGTGAAGTCGCCGGTATCCTCGATTCACTTCATCGCGGACTTGGGGAAGAACAAGCCGGATATCTTGCCGGCCAAATTGCGCCGAATAATCCGGAGTTGTCGGCGGCCATCACGTTAGCGCCCGATAGTCCTTTGGTTGCGCGTGACATTGTTTTAGGTGGCCGGCTACTGGCGGAAAACCCCGATGTTAAGCCGGGTCAGACTGACAGAATAAACGGCGTTAAAGAGGTCTTCGGCAACATGTTTACGCCGGAGACTGCTGGGGCATTGGACGGCTTTGTGGATGCCGGCATGGCGCTTTATGCATCTCGACGTGTGGCAACCGGTGATCTCACATTTGATTCGGATACCTTCGAACAAGCCCTTAGGGAAGCTGCCGGAAATCCAGTGAAGATCAACAAACGGATGATCCTGCCACCCCGCCCCGGCATGACGGAAGATGAAGTTGAAGACCTGGTGCTTTCGACCACGGATGAAGACCTGGCGCTTTATGGCAATGGCCTGCCGATCTTCAGCGACGGCACGCCCTTCTCGGTGGCGCTATTCGACCGCTTCGGCAAGGACGCTCAGCTTGTGACCAGTGGCCCTGGTCGCTATCTGATTTTCTTTCCGGGCCTGGGCTATATCCAGTCGGATCGGGGCGGCGCCTATGAGATTGACCTTAGAGCAAAGGTTGATGAGTGATGTTTGATCAGCGATCCATTCTAGAGGGCGCAAGCCTGCAGCCGGCGCCGGGCCTTCCCGCCAGCGCCTCGGAGCGATTCCTCATCGACCTGGGGGTTTTCCAAGAGCAGCAGCAGTTCAACAGCGATCTGGCGGCGGTGGATCGTGCTTATTCGGCTTATGTCGATGAGCTGGAACAGGCGACAGGCGAGCGCCTTCCCTCCCCGACGGATCGTTATGGGCTCAAGGGCAATAAGCCCTTTGTCTCGATGCGCCGGGCAGAGGCCCTATTCGAAGAAGATGTTCGGTCACTGGGCGAGCGTTTCGAAGGTGTCACGGTCAAGACGCGCGGCGATATCTTGGCGGAGATCGGCCAGGATCGCGCCACGCAGCGCGAACAGCAAGCCGACATTACGCGGCGAACAGTGGATTTTCACGTAAGCGCTGCCGGGTTCGGGGGCACGGCAGCCGGGGCCGTCTCAGATCCGGTTGTCTTTGGCAGCCTCTTCCTGGGCGCCCCCTTCTCTGCCGGCATTCTGCGCACAGCATTGATTGAGGCCGGCATAGGCTTCGCCACTGAAATCCCTATTCAGGCGCAAGTACAGTTCGGGCGCCGCAAGTTTGGGGAAGAGGCAAGCGCCAGCGAGGCCCTGCAGGCAGTTATGGCAGCCGGTGCCGGCGGCTTCCTTCTGGGTGGGCTGGTCAAGGGGGCGGCAAAGGGTGTGAGCGCCACCCGCGCTTTACTGGCCCGATCTAAAGAACTGCCCGCTTCTGCCAGAACCTCGGAGTTCAGATCGGCGGAAAGCTACCTGGAACGGGTGGCGGAGGTCGAAGAGGCCAATCCCTTCCCAGAGACACCCCAGGGTAAGGCGGCCCATGCGGAGCGGCTGACGACTGCGGAGCTGGCCCTCAGAGAGGGGCGCGTGGCCGATCTGCCCCCCGCTGGGGAGCGTGTCCAAGATTCCCCGGTTACAGACGTGCCGGGTGACGATCCCCTGTCTCAGACCCTCGCCCAAGCCAAACAAGTGGCCAGGGACCGATTACAGGTCGATGAGCAGCAACGGGCTGTGGCGGAGGCCCTGGCGCCCCTGCTGGACGATGACGACGCCCTGGCGGCCCTGTATCGAGACCTGAAGGCCAAGCCGGAGCGTGCGGAGTCCCTGCTGGGGTTTTTGAAGCGATCTGGCGGGCTGCAAGACGAAGGCGGCGAGCTGGCTTCGCTCGGCGTGACAGTGCGCACGCTGCCCGGCCTTCTGAGGCGTGAGGGGCAAACCCTGGATGATGCGGCCCTGGCGGCGCAACAGGCGGGATTCTTTCCTGAGCGCGACCTGGAAGCCGGCGACCGCGTGACGGTGCGGGACTTTCTGGACGCGGTGGCGGAGGAAGTGAGCGGAAACCGAATTGTCCGGCTCGATGATCAGGCTCGGCAGTTGGACGAAGACGCGATGCGGGAAATCCGCGATGGGCTTTCGTCGGCTGGGCTAGACGTTGACCGACTGGGTGAAGCTGAGTTTCGCGGACGGCTGCAAGATACCGTCCGGGCCATCGTCGAGCGGGACCGGGGCGCGGAGGCGGCCAGGATGGGCCGGGCCGGTGCTGATGCCGCCGACATTGAAGAACGTTTGGCCCTGATGAACGAGGAAGACGCCTTTGACGAAGCCGATGTTCGCCTGCGCTATGAAGGCCGGGAGGAAGAATTGATCGCCGTTGAAACCGATGACGGCGTACAGCGCATGACGGTCAAGCAGATGCTCGATGAAATCGCACAGGACGAGGAAGACCTTGCCGCCTTGAAACTCTGCACCATGGGGGCTGGCCGTGGCTGATCTTCGCAAATGTATCGATGCCGCCAAGCTGGACCGCGCCCTATCGCAGGAAGCGGCGGAGGAATATCGACGGCGCCTTGATGAAATCCTGGGTGAAGATGCAAACGTTGACGGGCCGGACTGGCACGAAAAACAGCAGCGCGCGGCGGTACGGCTTCAGAAGGAGATAGAGCGCACGCTCCATCGCAAGCGCCGGATGCGGATTAAACAAGCGGCGACGACCGATGCGCTGCGGTCCCGGCTGGCAGCAGCCCCAGCCAAACAGCGAGACAAGGCGGCGGTGGCGGTTCTTGATTTCGATCCGACGGGGCGCCATACGGGCAGCAACGTGGCGATGCGGCATATGCAGGCCAGGGGCACGGCCTGGGGCCTGATGTCGGATTTCATCGACCGCTTTCGCTCCAAGCATGGCGGCCTGACCCGTAACACGTCAGGGATGCGCGATGTGGTGAAAGGCCTCTTCGGGGAGGCGACCACCCCGGAGGCTCGGGCGCTGGCCGAGGGTATTCAGGAGGCGCGGGGGTTTCTGACAAACCGGGCCAATGTAGCCGGCGCCGATATCCGACAGCGCAAGGCTTGGGGCTGGGTGCAGAAACACGATGCCGAAACGATCAAGCGGGCCGGCGTCGATCAGTGGGTGGAGTTCATCATTCCGCGCCTGGACCGGTCTAAGATGTACAACCCAGCCGGCCTGCCGATGTCGGACCGCGAATTTGTCATGGCGGTCCGGGGCAGTTTCGACACACTTACTAGTGACGATCTGGCGGGGATGGCGGAGATCCCGCCCGAAGCCGCTAAGTGGGGCTCCCCCGTCAACCGGCGCATCCACCACCGCGAACTCGTTTTTCGTGATGCCGATGCATGGCTGCAGTATCAGGAGAAATTTGGCGATCCTGACTTATTCGGGAGCATCGTGGGTGAGATTGACAGGCTGGCGCGTGATGTGGCGCAGATGGAGATTCTAGGCCCCTACCCCAAAGCCGCGCTCGAAATGATGCAAAGCCAGTTGCCGAAGCGCAGCAAGTTTCTGGATAACACCTTTGCCCAGGTGACGGGCCAGGCCAACAGTCCGGACTCGCGATGGTTCGCCAGCTTCAGCTCAACCAATCGGAGCCTTATCACGGCTGCCCGGCTGGGCTCGGCGATCTTCGTTTCGCTGGCAGACTTTGCCACCAACACCCTGACCGCCCGCATGAATGGCGTACCAACAACGCGACTGACGGCGGAGCTGCTGCGACAGCTCAATCCGGCCAATGGCGCGCACCGCAGGATGGCCGCGCGCATGGGCTATATCGCTGAAACTTGGGCGGGCTCCCAGGTGGGCGCTATGCGGCTGATTGGTGAAGTGACAGGGTTGCCGCCCGTTGCGCGGATCACAGATAGCGTCTTACGGCTCTCAGGGCTGAACGCCTGGACGGACGGCGGGCGGTCGGCTTTCAAGATGGAGCTGGTGGGGCACATGACCGAAGAGGCCACCAAGCCCTTCGATCAGGTTGAGCCTCTTCTTAGGGGCTCGATGCAGCGCCACGGCGTCACCGCTGAAATGTGGGATATGTACCGGCAAACGTCGATTTGGACAGACCCGGAAACCGGTGCCACGTTCATCCGGCCAGAGGATGTATGGCTGGAAATCCAGTCCATGCCCGAAGGGCTGCTCAAGGTGGGCGAGCGACGGGCTCGATTTGAGGCGGCGCAGCGGATCGGTGAAATGATCCAGACCGAAGGGCACTTTGCCGTTGTGAGCCCTACCGCTCGGAGTCGGGCCATTGCGACCGGCGGAACCACGCCTGGAACGTTCTGGGGTGAAATGGTTCGTAACGTTACGCTGTTCAAAAGCTTCGCCGTCTCGTTCAACTATTTGCATGTTAGCCGGATGCTTGCGCAACGCGGGCTGCGCGGGAAGGCCGAATATATGGCCTGGATCGCCATAGGCTCGACCGTGGCCGGCGCCATTGCCGAGCAAGCCTCCCAGGTTGCCCGAGGTAAAGACCCGCGCGACATGACCGAGGCGCGATTCTGGGTAGGTGCGGTTGCCCGTGGCGGTGGCCTGGGGCCGGTGGGCGATATCCTCTATGCCGGCGTCGGCGGCAAAAACCGCTTCGGTGACTCTATCGCCTCTTCGATTCTCGGGCCGGTGATGGGCGAGTTAGAAGCTTTTGCAAACCTTACTGGCGGCAATATCACAGAGCTAATCAACGATGGTGAAGCGAAGAACGTCGGCGCCGATCTGGTGAGGTTTGCTGAAGGTCTGACGCCAGGAAACAGCCTTTGGTACTCGCGGACGGCCTTCGACCGGATCATGAAAGATGAGCTTGTCGCCTGGATTGACGGCGAAGACGCAGAGCGGCGTTTCCGGCGTATTGAGCGATCTGCAAAGAGAGACTTCGATCAACGTTTCTGGTGGCGCCCTGGAACCCCCGTACCCTCTCGGGCGCCTGATGCGTCGGAAGCTTTTGGAAACTGAGGCAATCAATATGACTGACATCCCTATCCTATCAACGCTGCCGTCCGTGACGATCACGGCGACTGCCAACCAAACAAACTTCGGGTATCCTTTTGTGGTCCTGTCGTCCGATCAATTGAAGGTCAGTAGGCTTCCCGCAGGCCAAGCCAGTGCGGTTGATCTGGTGGAAACTACCGATTACACGGTAACCGGTGTAGGCAACGAAAACGGTGGCAGCATCGACCTTACACCAGGGAGTTTTCCAACCGGCGCAACAGAAGGCGACCGCCTTACACTATTTCGCCAGATTCCAATTGAACGACTGACGGACTTCCGGTTCCGTGGCCGATTTGATGCGCGGGTGGCCAATAAGGAATTTGACACGATCTATTTGGTTGCTCAGGAGTTGTCCCGCGATCTCGGCAGAACGATTGGTTTGCAGCCAGCCGACGCGCTGGACAGCATTAACTTACCGTTGGACACGGAACGCGCCGGGCGCTTCCTGGCTTTTGACGCTGGCGGCTTGGCAATAGCGGCGGCGGGCACGTCCGCTGATCTCACGCCGGTTTCGGCTTTCATCAACGATGAATTGTTCGATGATGTCGACGCGGCCACGGCGCGCGCCACCCTTGGCGCCCTGGCCGTTCTCTCGGGAATGACGGCAAACCGGTTGTTGCGCGTGAACCCCAGCGACACGTCACAGCCGCAGCAAGTGCCGGGAATCATCATCGAAGATGACGCCAATGACGCGGATATCGGCATTGCTTCCGGGCACGGTAACAAGGTCGAGGAAGTCGCTGCCACGACCTACACGATTATCGGCGCCGACGCCGGCAAGACAAAGGTTTTCACGGCTGCCACTGCTGTCACGATTACGCTGCCGGAAAACGCCACTGAGGATATTGCGCGGGGCTTCGGGTGTCTCTGCGTACAGGCCGGGGCTGGCGATTTGACTTTCCAGGCCCAGGGTGCGGAAACCATCTTGTCGCTGGATAGCTCCCTAACGAGCCTGGGCCAGGGCGCCGCGATTGGAGTGCAGCGCGTTGAAATCGCGTCCGGGCCGGAATGGCTGGCGACGGGCGGGTTACTGTAATGGCATTCAGTTATCCTTACCCGAAGTTGGCGATTCAAAAGCGGCACGATCTTTTGGAGCTTCCCGGCGTAACCGTGGTGGCAAACTATCGGGCTGACAACGTGACCGATGATGGGGGAGGCAATGCCAGTGCATGGCCGGACAGGACCGGCAACGGATATGATCTGTCTCAGGCCACTCCGGCGAACCGGGCAGCGATTATTGCTGACGGCGGGGCGGACTTCAAAAGCAGGCCTATTCTGAGATTTGATGGCGTGAATGACAGTGTGTTCCGCGCGACAACCCCTGTTCTAACTCAGCCATTTACGCAGATCGTGATTGCGAAGGCGACCTTGTTGAGCGGCGGAAACAAGATTGTCTTTACGGGTCGCAGTGCCCTGAATGCAGATATCTTCTGGAATTCATCAGAGGTGCTGGCATTTAATGCTGGCGGCAACTTAACGGGAACGACTGGCAATGATGTCTCTGTGGTTGTCGAGGCGTTCTACAACGGCGCTTCTTGTGTTCTCCGAGGCAATGGTTCTATTGAAGCATCAGGAGCGCTCGGCGCTGAAGGCATGAACGGCGTTACGGTCGGGACCTGGTACAACGGTACGGCTGTGTGGGGCGGAGACTTGGCCGAGGCGGCCATAGTCGACGGTGAGCTGACCGCCAAGGCCCGGACTTACCTAGCGCATTACGCAAGGCAACGATACGGGATAGCGTGATGAAGATCGGCAAGCTGGACTTTTGCGGAACGTTTTCATTCGGCAACCTGATAACGCTGGGAACCATCATCGTTGCCCTGGCGGTGGGCTGGACGCGCCTTGATGCCATGACGGAACAGAACAGCCAGCAGATTGCGGAGATCGATCAGCGCACGGTAAGGGAGCGTCACCAGATCACTACAATCCAGCGTGACGTTGCAGTGATCGAAGAGAAGGTGCGCCAACTGGAATACTCAACCCAGGCCAATGGCGCCAAGCTGGATCAGATCCTTATGGAGATCAGGGCGCCAAGCGGGCGCGACTGATTCAATCGGATTTGGCCGCGTCCCTCTTCAGCCAGTCGTTCACGATCTCTTCGGTTTCCTTCGTCCAGCTACGGCGGATGCGCAAGACGCCTCCGCAATGCGGACAGGACTCGACATCGCGATTGGAGCCTTTCCCTTCCAAAGCAAGTCCAATGGCTGCAAGTTCCCGTCGGCTCGGCGGCTTGTCCTGCGCCAGAAGTTCCTCGAAAAGCGACTCGGGTATCTCCGCCATCGCCTGCCAGCGATACACGGCCATCCGAGACACGCCCAAGAGCTTCGCCAGACGCCGCTCTGAGTAGGGTTCCAACCCATCCTGGACGTTCCTGATGTAGTCGTCAGCGGTTTCCGCTACCTGCCAATTGGGGCGGTTACTGTGGGGGTGGCTCCCCGGGGAGCCGGGCTTGTCGCTCATGGTCCTTCCTTTCAAGTGCCCCGCCGCCAGTGTACCAGCGGCGGGGCCTATGAGCTACGCGGTCGGCTGCTGCCTCCGGGGCTGCAGGGCCAGTATCGAGTCCTGAGCTTCGGACAGCTCGGCATAAGCACGGTTTAGAGCGTCCTGCAGCATTCCCAGGATGGCGCAGAGTTCATGCTCTTCCTCGTACTCTCCCAGCACGCTACCCAGGACGCCTACGCCCTGCTGCACCCGCACGATTGGCTTATTCAGGGCCTCGCTGCACTCCCACACCGGACAGGGCTCACGTGACGCCGCTGGCTCTTCGATATAGACGCCGCCGGGCACCCTAACTTTCTTCGGCTTCGCCTGTCTTTGTGCCTCGTACAAATGATCATAGACCGCGTCTATGGTGTTATCGACTATGGCCAACATGCCGTGGGTTTCCGGATGGGCACCCGAGTTGATGAAGTCCGCAAGCATGTCGCTGATGTTGGTCAGAGACAGTAGGGCGTCATCCATGTTTTTGATCGCAGTCATGATGCACCCCCTTCCGTCTCGGTCCGCCGGGCTTCATCCCTGCGTTCGTCCACCAACGCTTCGAGCTTCTTAAGTTCATCCTCCAATTTCTGGACTTGATCGTAAACGAGGCAGTACATCGTCTTGCTGTGTTCCTCGTCGCCTTCGCGCATATCGAGCGTTCCGCCAATCCGTGACCAGAGCTGCATCAGCCTACCGAGGTCACTAATGTCATAGCCGATCTGTTCGATATCCCCGGCATCTAGAGTCTTGATCATGACACACCCCCAAGCCGCTCGATGTCTTTGAGCAGGGCCAGGACTCCGGGATACTCCGGCATTTCTACGAGATCGTAGTTGATCCGCATGGCGTAGGCTTTAGCTGCCGCGTCTGCGGTCGTCACTGTCGGTTCATCGATGACCAGTATGAATGCCGCGTAGTGATTTTCCCAAGTTGCCTCTAAACGGGCATGGTCGGCTTCACAGTCCGTCTTACTGTCAATTGCGGCATACACGACTTTTTCGCAGTTCTGAAAGGCTGCCCATTTTTGCTGCCAATCGGTGAACAACTCCGCTAAGCGCGGTGACATTCCTTCCCCGGTATAGGCGATGACTGGCACGCTGGCCGAAACCGACACAGCAGCAGCCCCGGCAGCAAAGCCAAGGGCATAACGGCGGGTGATATCGGTTTTCATGACGCACCCCCGAACAACCTGCGCAGGTCAGAAACCAGCGGCTTAACTTCTTCGTTGGTATTGAGAGAAACGGCCCATTGGTCAGTGGTCCATTCGAGCGCATCCAACTTCAACAACACGTCGGCCCCATTTTCTGCGGGCCAGCGCATCAACGCGCCTGCAAGCTCGTTGGCTGTGCCGAGAAGGCCATCCTTCGCCTTATCTTCTTCCACGTTTTCAGGTGTGCATTCGGCAGCCTCGTAGCCATCAGCCGCCGCGCGCCAGTCCTTGAAGGCGTTTGCGATGGTCTGCGACGGCTCGGAGGCGTCACTGGTGGGCGTCCGCCCTTCCCTCGTTGCCTCCCATGCCCGGCTAAGCTTTTGCACGCCGCCGTCAACCAGTGTCCCTATGAAGGCGTCCACATGCTGCGAATACCCCGGCGACCCGCAACGCGCCCATACATCCGTGAGGTTTTCTAGGTAGTAGACGGCATCGGTGACAGCATCAACCTGCCCCAATGTCAGTTTTCGAAAGGTCATGTCATGCTCCTAGAGTTCGGCTTTTCAGGCCGGTCCCCGGTGCCGCCGGGTGTCGGGGGCTGAAAACACGCTCTAGGACGTGCCGGCTTCTTTCCCTCGCGGGTGTTGTATCCGCCGACCCCCGACATAATTCGGGCATAACAAACCCGCCAGTCGGGGCGGGTTCCGCCTAGAGACATGGTGTTTTCAGCACCGTTGGAAAGAGTACATTTGGTATAGTTAAAAGGCAATTAATGATTAGATGAACTGGGGAGAAGGCCGTGAACAAAGACCACTACGTTGGCGGCGCCGGCATTGCGATAGGCTTTATGCTGGGCTGGTGGGTGTGCAAGTGGGCCTATGGGATCGAGCCTATCTTCGGGGGCAACTGGTAACTCCAAACCCCTTGCGGACAAATCGGACAAGCCGTACAGTGGCGAAATTCAGGTTGGATGTCTGCGCTCGCAGCCCGTTGATGGTTCTCGTCGGCGGGTTTTCTGCTTTCCTGGCCTTGACATCCCAGAATAGTTTTGGTCTGATTCTGTTAATGAAGCGTTCTGCGCCCGCATCCGCCCCGGCCCCCGGAGGTGGTTTTTCATTTGACAGGCCGGGGACTAATTTGTATCCAGATCGTTAGGTGTTCCGGGCTGTGCCTGGGGTGCTGGTACCCGGTGGTGAAGGAAAATCGTTTCACCCGAATGGGGGACTATGAGAATTTTGCAGCCTGCCCCGGTGATCGGTGGCAGGTTTTTTCGTGCCGAAGAAAGATTTGCAGTTTTTGCAGGATTTCGGCATATTTCATGAAACGAAGGGCGTTTTCGCCCTGCCCCAGCAACCCGCCCCACCCTCCGGTGCCGGCGGGCTTTTTTGTGCCCGGATTTCGGGCTTCCCATCAACTTTGGTGACGATTCGCCCCGACCTTGCATTAGCGGCAGGGTTGCGGGATAATGACTTTCGCCCCCTTCTTCAAGGGGCGGCGCTGTGTAAGCCAGAAAGGGCACAGTAAGGGAGAAGTGAAGAGAGTCCTAGTGACCCCAAGAGAACGGGGTTGATTGGCTTTTAACGCGGAACCCTACTGATTTGAGCGCCACATCTGAATCGCACCACCTAAAGACCGACAACCGGTCCACCCCCACCGCAAAAGCGGTGCTGGGGCCGTTTGTGTTGCGAGGAACGATGGAGACTCCTATTATGATGGTCCTTAGGTCTGAACCAGGGCAGTCGAACTGCCCATGGACCAAGGCTTCAGCGGAAACGGCGCGCCCTCAGGGAGACAAGAGGATTGGGCGCGCATCGGGGCTTAAGGCCTCCGTTTTTCGGCGGCAGGGGAAATTGGGGCTTCGGCCCTTCAATAAAGCGTTGGTTGCCCGTGCGGTTAGGCACGGGTTGGCAAAGGCATTTGTTGAAGGGTTTTTGATGGCCACCAGTAGAAACGCGCACCAAGACAACGAGTTGATCGTCACGGCCCACGCCCTAGAGCGTTGGGAATGGTGATGTAAATGGCTCGCTTCGTCCCAGACTGGCCGGCACTGATGAACAAGCGCACGGTCGCTTCGTATCTGGACCTCGCCCGGGAAGACGGCAACCTCAAGCGCGAATTCAAAGAATGGCGCGATATGCCGGGCTTCCCCAAGCCGGACCCGGACACCGGCCTTTTCTACCGACCAGCAATAGACGCCTTCCTTGCCGTCCATTTCGGCTATGCTGACCCCCTTCAAGCCGATAAACAGGCGCTCGATAAGGAGTTTGCGGGGTCGTGACCAAAGACGAGCTGAGGCGGAAGAAGCCGCCCTACGTGATCGAAAAGAAGAGCGGCTTCTATTGGCAGCCGCGCGGCTCCATGGCCACGATGTCGATACCCTGTGAGTTGGGCACCGACCGCGTACAAGCCTACCTGAGGGGCTGGGAGCTGTATTACGGGGCCATGGAGAGCAAGGACCAGCCGTCGGCGGCCGTGAATCCCTATTCCGTCTCCTGGGCTGCTGGGTACTGGCGCAAGAGCGATGAATTCAATTTCAAGGCCAGCGGGGAGCCAAAGAGCCCCAAGACGCTGCAGTATCAGGAGGACTGGCTCAAGGTCATTGAGGCCCGGATCGGCCAGCGCGATCTCCGGGCGCTGGAAAAGAAGCACGTCAAGGGCTGGAAGCAGGAGTTGCAGAAGCAGGGCCACCCGGCCAAGACCGCAGCGATCATGAAGGTGCTGCGCATGTTCTACAATTTCTGCATCGGTGAAGGTTGGTACAAACAGGTCAACCCGGCATCAAAGATCAAGATCCATGTCCCCAAGAAGTCGGGGTATGTGCCCTGGACGTGGCCGCGCGTGAAGGAGTTTTACAAGGCCGCTTGCGACGCCGGCCGGCCGAACCTGGGCCTCGCAGTCGCGATGATCTACGACAGTGGGCAAAACCCGGTGGATGTCCTGAGAACAGAGCGGGACCGCTCAAGAGATAATCAGGTGGTCGCCCTGTATCACTCCGATGTGCCGATTTATCGCAGTGGCCGGCTGGACCTAAGCCGCAGCAAAACCGCCGTCGGTGCCGACATTCCGCTGCAGGCCTGGGTAACGAGGAAGATCGACAAGCTTCCTCACGATACGGCCACTCTGATCGTCAGCGAAGAAACCGGGAAACCCTACACCCTGAACAACTTCCGCAAGTGGGTTCGCCTCATTTGCCGCCGGGCGGGGCTGCCGGATGAATTGAAAGCCGGCAATCTGCGCCACGAAGCCGGGCAGGAAGCCGAGGACGGCGGAGCGTCGCCGGAGGAGATCCAAGGGCTCTTGGCCCACTCGGAGCCGGGTACTCAGCGATTCTATGTGAAGCGGACCAGGGCCGACGAAGCCCAGAAGGCCCGCGCTCGAACCCGGAGAAAACGGAGAACAAAATAGGTCGGGATTCTGAAAGAGGCCTGACTAGCGATTCTGAAAACCCACGATGGAGTTATGCTAAGTGTTTGAAAGTAATGGTGAGCCCGGCAGGGATCGAACCTGCGACAACCTGATTAAAAGTCAGGTGCTCTACCAACTGAGCTACGGGCCCCCGTGAAGGGAATCGGCCAAACCCGGACTCCGGCAAGGCCCTTGAGCCTCTGAAATCCCCGGCGCGGCGCGCACCTTAGTGCCGCCTTTCGGCCCGGTCAACCAATGTCGAACCGGAAAAGAGCGGCCGTATCCCGGTGGCCACTCTTTAGGCGACTACTCTTTGAAGGTCTGCAGCCGCCGCGCCGCAGCCTCCCCGTCCTCATGCTCCAGGTCGAAACGGTCGCGCAGGCGCGCCGCCACATCAGCCCCGACAAAGCTGGAGATATCGCCGCCAAGCCGGCCGATTTCCTTGACGAAGCGAGAGGAGATGAACTGCTGGCGCTCAGAAGCCGTCAGAAAGACGGTCTCGATCTCGGCATCCAAACGGGCGTTCATGCTGGCCATCTGGAATTCGTACTCGAAATCCGAGACCGCCCGCAGACCGCGGATCAGCACGTTGGCACCGACATCATGGCAGAAATGGATCAGCAGGTTGTCAAAGCTGCTGACCTGGACCTCGGCGTCGTGGCGGTCCATCTGGGCAACTTCGTCGCGCACCATTTCGACCCGCTCGTCGATGGTGAACAGCGGCCCCTTACCGGCATTGCGGGCCACGGCGATGACCAGACGGTCGACCACCTTGCAGGCGCGTCCGATGATGTCTTTATGACCATTGGTAATGGGATCGAAGGTGCCGGGGTAAACACCGACCAGCGGGTTTTTCATGATCCTTCGATCTCCAGCAGCCTATGAAACCTCGGGTCCGTCCTCACCGGCATCTTCCGGCCCGGCACTTTCCGTTACGCCATCTTCTGGTGCGCCGCCTTCCGGTGCAGCCTCATCATCATCCGTTTCTTCTTCAGCCAAGTGGGCCACGGAGACAATACGCTCACTCTCATCGATGCGAAACAGCATCACGCCGCGGGTGGTCCGCCCGGCAATACGAATGTCTGCAACCGGGCTGCGGATCAGCTTTCCACCGTCGGTCACCAGCATGATCTGATCGCTGGGCGCGACCGGAAAGGCCGCGATAACGCCCGATTCCCGGCCGCTATGGCGCGTCAGGTCCATGTTCCCGATACCGCGCCCGCCCCGACCCGTCAGGCGGTATTCATAGGCCGAGGTGCGCTTGCCGTAGCCGTCGTCGGCGACCGAGAGAATGAACTGCTCGCTCTCGGCCAGCTCGCCGAGCCGAGCCTGGGACAACTCGATGCCGCCCTCGCTGGAAGCCTCGCTGTCGCCATTCTCGCCGCGCCGGCGCGCCGCAGCGTAGCGCCTGTAGGCATCGCGCTCCTCGGTGCTTTCCGCTTCGCCGGAACGCAGGATGGTCATCGAGATAACCTTATCGCCCTTGCCCAGCTTGATGCCGCGCACACCCGTCGAGGTGCGGCCCGCAAAAACCCGCAGATCCGAAACACTGAAGCGGATACAACGGCCGCCGGCAGTCGCCAGAAGGATATCGTCGTCCTGGGCGCAAGGGCGCACGGCCACCAACTCGCTGTCGCCGCCCTCAAGCTTCATGGCGATCTTGCCGTTGGCCATGACCCGCACGAAATCGGAAAGCTTGTTGCGCCGGACACTGCCGTCGGAGGTGGCGAAGACGACGTACATCTGATCCCAGGTCGTCTCGTCCTCGGGCATCGGCATGAAGGTGGAGATCACCTCGCCCTCGGCCAGCGGCAGCAGATTGATCAGCGCCTTGCCACGGGCCTGCGGCGTGCCGACCGGCAGGCGATAGACCTTCAGCTTGTAGACCATGCCGCGTGAGGAAAAGAACAGCACCGGCGTATGGGTGTTGCAGACGAAGACCTGGCTGACGAAATCCTCGTCGCGCGTCGCCATGCCGGAACGGCCCTTGCCGCCGCGCCGCTGGGCGCGATAGGTCGACAGCGGCACCCGCTTGATGTAGCCGCCGTGGCTGACCGTCACCACCATGTCTTCGCGCTGGATGAGATCCTCATCCTCCTGGTCGAAGCCATGATCCGAGATCTCGGTGCGCCGCGGCGTCGCAAAGCGCGTCTTCATATCACTCAGCTCTTCGCGCAGGATCGACATCAACCTGTCGCGCGAAGAGAGGATCTCAAGGTAATCCTTTATTTCCCCTGCGATTTCTTCCAGCTCGGCGGCGATCTTTTCGCGCTCCAGGCCGGTCAGCCGCTGCAGCCGCAACTCAAGGATCGCCCGGGCCTGGGCCTCCGAAAGGCTGTAGGTGCCGTCTTCTTCGACCACCCGGCCCGGCTCGTCGATCAGGGCGATCAAGGGAGCGACGTCCAGGGCCGGCCAACGCCTGCCCATCAGGCCTTCGCGGGCGGCGACGGGGTCGGGGGCGGCGCGGATCAAGGCGATCACCGGATCGATATTGGCCACCGCAATGGCCAGACCGACCAAGAGGTGCGCCCGGTCCCGGGCCTTGCCGAGGCGGAAGGCCGTGCGCCGGGTCACCACCTCCTGGCGGAAATCGATGAAGGCGGCGATGATGGCTCTGAGGTCGAGCACCTCCGGCCGTCCGCCGTTCAGCGCCAGGATGTTGCAGCCGAACGAGCCCTGTAGCTGGGAATGGCGGAACAGCTGGTTCAGAACCACGTCCGCTTCGGCATCGCGGCGCAGCTCGATGACCACGCGCAGGCCCTGGCGGTCGCTTTCGTCGCGCAGGTCGGCAATGCCCTCGATGGTCTTGGCACGGACCAGGTCGGCAATCCGCTCCAGCATCCGGGCCTTGTTCACCTGATAGGGCACTTCGGTGACGACGATCGCCATGCGATCCTTGCGGATCTCCTCGACCTCCGTCTTGGCCCTGACGCGCAGGCTGCCGCGCCCGGTGTGATAGGCGTCGCGGATGCCGGAACGGCCGAGGATGATGCCGCCGGTCGGAAAATCGGGACCGGGAATGTGCTGCATCAGCCCATCGATGCTGATGTCCGGCTGGTCGATATAAGCCAGGCAGCCGTCGATCACCTCGCCCAGGTTGTGGGGCGGGATGTTGGTGGCCATGCCCACAGCGATACCGCCGGCGCCGTTGACCAGCAGATTGGGAAAGCGCGCCGGCAGAACCACCGGCTCCTTGGTCGACTCGTCGTAGTTGTCCTGGAAATCGACGGTATCCTCGTCGATATCGTCCAGCAGCGAGTCGCTGGCCGCCCGGGTCAGCCGCGCCTCGGTGTAACGCATGGCCGCCGGCGGATCGCCGTCCATCGAGCCGAAATTGCCCTGCCCGTCGATCAACTGCAGGCGCATGGAGAAATACTGCGCCATCCGCACCATGGTGTCGTAGATCGCAGAGTCGCCGTGCGGGTGATACTGACCCATGACGTCACCGACCACGCGGGCCGACTTACGGTAGGGCCGGTTCCAATCGTAGCCGGCTTCCTTCATGGCATAGAGAATGCGCCGGTGGACCGGTTTCAGCCCGTCGCGCACATCCGGCAGGGCGCGGGCCACAATGACGCTCATGGCGTAGTCGAGGTAGGAGCGTTTCATCTCCTCCTCAATAGTGACCGGCGTGATGTCGTGATCGGAAGTCGGCGGTGACGGGTCTGACAAGTGGTACGGCCTTAGAAAGAAACCTGGAGAGCCCGGGCCCAGCGCCCGAACTTGAATAAGAACGGCCCGCCGGGGCCGGCGGAACCTGGAAAAATCGGACGATACGGCAGAATTTTACCCGGATTCAAAGCGCCCTCTCTTCAACAAGATAAGCGCCCAAGAATCCTCCGCGAATCGTTCGATTTACTATAGCAATCCCACCCACGGACGACAACTCCCGCGCGCGCGAAAGCGTCCAGAATAAGTCTTTTATTTCAATGCGTTAGAAAACCGGCTTCGGCCTACCTTTCGATGCACTCCGTCACCGTCAAACAGGCTTCGAAAGGCCCAACTTAAGGCTGCAGTCAGCGCTCCGCGCTAACGTCATCTCGGTTGAGAGAATAGAACAGCCCTTCTACCCCTTGGCTTGTCCCACTGGCCTGCTCAGACAACCGGCGGGATAGAAGGGCTGCAAAAGGCTTCGCAAGGCCTGGAACAGGGCAGGCCTAGAACGGAATTTCGTCGTCCAGGTCGCCGGCCGGGCCAGAACCACCCGATCCGCCGGAGCCGCCACCGGAGGAGCCGCCGCCGAAGTCGCCACCGCCACTGCCGCTGTAGCCGCCCTGGTCGCCGCCGCCGAAGCCACCGCCACCACCGCCATCCTGGCGGCCGTCCAGCATGGTCAGCTCGCCACGGAAGCGCTGCAGTACCACCTCGGTGGAATAGCGGTCCTGGCCGTCCTTGTCGGTCCACTTGCGGGTCTGAAGCTGGCCTTCGATATAGATCTTGGAGCCCTTGCGCAGGTACTTCTCCGCGACTTCCGAGAGCTTCTCGTTGAAGATCACCACCCGGTGCCACTCCGTGCGCTCCCGGCGTTCCCCCGAATTGCGGTCGCGCCAGGTTTCCGAGGTTGCCAGCGACAGGTTCGCAATGCGGGTGCCGTCCTGGGTGCTGCGAATTTCAGGGTCGCGCCCCAGGTTGCCGACCAAAATGACTTTGTTGACGCTCCCCGCCATACTGACTTTCTCCAAATTCCAAGGTTGTTCTACTCAAGAGGGACCGGACTTTACCGCGCCTGGCAGGTCGATGTCAGCAATCCCTTATCCACAAGGCCGAAACGGCTATCTTGGGGTCGATTTTCCACCGGCCATCCGCCATATTGATCCTTGTCGGCCGTTATCGGCGGGCAATATCCAAACAAGAACCCCAAATCCAAACAAGAACCCCAACTTGGAAGGGCGCACCGATTTGATGCCAAACGGTCCGCAAGGTCCTGTGATCGCGATTCGCGGTGCTCGCGAGCACAATCTGAAGAACATCGACGTCACCCTGCCCCGCAACAAGCTGGTGGTGATCACCGGGCTTTCCGGCTCGGGCAAGTCCTCCCTCGCCTTCGACACGATCTATGCCGAGGGCCAGCGGCGCTATGTCGAATCCCTCTCCGCCTATGCGCGCCAGTTCCTGGAACTGATGCAGAAACCGGACGTGGATTCCATCGAAGGCCTGTCGCCGGCGATCTCCATCGAGCAGAAGACGACCTCGAAGAATCCGCGTTCAACCGTCGGCACGGTGACCGAGATCTACGATTACCTGCGTCTGCTCTATGCGCGGGTCGGGGTCCCCTACTCGCCGGCCACCGGCCTGCCCATCGAAAGCCAGACCGTCAGCCAGATGGTCGACCGGGTCATGGAGATGAAGGAGGGCACGCGCCTCTACCTGCTGGCCCCCATCGTGCGCGGCCGCAAGGGCGAGTACCGCAAGGAACTGGCCGACCTTCAGAAGCGCGGCTTCCAGCGCGTGAAAATCGACGGCGCGTTGCATGAGATCGACGAGGCCCCGGCGCTGGACAAGAAGCGCAAGCATGACATCGAAGTGGTGGTTGACCGCCTGATCGTGCGCGAAGGCATCGAATCGCGCCTGGCCGACAGTTTCGAGACCGCACTGAATCTGGCCGACGGCCTGGCCTTCGCCGAGGATGCAAAGTCCGGCAAACGCACCACCTTCTCCGCCCGCTTCGCCTGCCCGGTCTCCGGCTTCACCATCGACGAGATCGAACCGCGGCTGTTTTCCTTCAACAACCCCTTCGGCGCCTGTCCTTCCTGCGACGGCCTGGGCGTGACCTTGTTCTTCGATCCCCAACTGGCGGTACCCGACGACAAGCTGCCGCTCAGCGGCGGCGCCATCGCGCCCTGGTCGCGCTCCTCGACGCCCTCACCCTACTATCAGCAGACCCTCGACAGCATTGCCCGGCACTACAAGGTCTCGACCCGCACGCCCTGGAAGGAACTGAAGAAGTCGGTGCGCGACGTCGTCCTCTATGGCTCCGGCAAGACGCCGATCACCATGACCTATGAGGACGGGCTGAGGAGCTACAAGACCACCAAGCCCTTCGAGGGCGTGATCCCGAACATGGAGCGGCGCTGGCGTGAAACCGACAGCGACTGGGTGCGCGACGATCTCGGCAAATACCAGAGCAACCAGCCCTGCGAGGCCTGCAGCGGCTTCCGCCTGAAGCCGGAAGCGCTGGCCGTGAGGATCGACGACCATCATATCAGCCAGGTGGCAGAGTTCTCGGTCGCCAAGGCTGCCGACTGGTTCTCCAAACTGTCGAAGAAACTGCGGCCCAAGCAGCGCGAGATCGCCGCGCGCATCCTGAAGGAAATCAACGAGCGGCTGCGCTTCCTGGTCGACGTGGGCCTCGACTATCTGACACTCAGCCGCGGCTCGGCCAGCCTCTCCGGCGGCGAGAGCCAGCGTATCCGCCTCGCCTCGCAGATCGGCTCGGGCCTCACCGGCGTCCTCTATGTGCTGGATGAGCCCTCCATCGGCCTGCATCAGCGCGACAACGCCCGCCTGCTGGAAACCCTGCGGCGGCTGCGCGACCTGGGCAACAGCGTCATCGTGGTGGAACACGACGAAGACGCCATCCGCTCTGCCGACTTCCTGGTCGACATGGGCCCGCGCGCCGGGGTCAACGGCGGCCATGTCGTGGCGATCGGCAAGCCGGCGGACGTGATGCGCAATCAGGAAAGCCTGACGGGACAGTACCTCACCGGTTTCCGCCAGATCGCCATACCGGCCATCCGGCGCGAGGGGCATCCCGGTCAGGCGATCAAGATCCTGAAGGCCGAGGAGAACAATCTCCGCTCGGTCACGGCGGAGATCCCGTTGGGCACCTTCACCTGCGTCACCGGCGTGTCGGGCAGCGGCAAGTCCACCCTGATCATCGAAACGCTCTACAAGGCCCTGGCGCGGCGGCTGCACAAGGCGCGCGCCAATCCCGGCAAGCACGACGGGATCGAAGGGCTGGAATACCTCGACAAGATCATCGACATCGACCAGTCACCCATCGGCCGCACGCCGCGGTCCAACCCGGCGACCTACATCGGCGCCTTTACGCCGATCCGCGAGTGGTTTGCCGGTCTGCCGGAATCCAACGCGCGGGGCTACAAACCGGGCCGCTTCTCCTTCAACGTAAAGGGCGGACGCTGCGAGGCCTGCCAGGGCGACGGCGTCATCAAGATCGAGATGCACTTCCTGCCGGACGTCTATGTCCAGTGCGATGTCTGCAAGGGCAAGCGCTACAACCGGGAGACCCTGGAGATCGCCTTCAAGGGCAAGTCCATCGCCGAGATCCTGGACCTGACCGTCGACGAGGGCGTCGATTTCTTCAAGGCCGTCCCCTCGATCCGCACCAAGCTGGAAACGCTGCAGAAGGTCGGGTTGGGCTACATCCATATCGGCCAGCCGGCCACCACTCTTTCCGGCGGCGAAGCGCAGCGGGTGAAGCTCTCCAAGGAGCTGTCACGCCGCGCCACCGGCCGCACGCTCTATATCCTGGACGAACCGACCACCGGCCTGCACTTCGAGGATGTCAGGAAACTGCTGGAGGTGCTGCAGGCCCTGGTCGACCAGGGCAACACGGTGGTGGTCATCGAACACAATCTGGAGGTCATCAAGACCGCCGACTGGATTCTCGACCTCGGCCCCGACGGCGGTGACCGTGGCGGGCAGATCGTCGCCGCCGGTGTGCCCGAAGATGTCGCCCGGGTCGCCAAGAGCCACACCGGCCATTATCTGGCGCCCTACTTCAAAGCCGTCAGCAAACCCAGGAAAAAGCGGGCATGAGCGCAGGCATGGTCACCTGCCGAAGGGCGACCACAGCCGACCATGCAGCGGTCGCCGAGCTGTTCTACCGCTGCGACCTGCACTACTGGGGCGACAAGGCCCCGACCGCCGAAGATATGGCGGCGCATGTCCGCGAGCATGTGTTGGCCGAGACAGCCAAGGTAGAAATCCTGCTGGCGGAGATGGACGGCAAGACCGTCGGTTTCGCCAGCTTCGCGGTACTCTACCCGGCCCCCGACCTGGGCGGCGCGCTCTTCCTGAAGGACCTCTTCACCCTGGAAGCGGCGCGCGGCAAGGGCATCGGCCTCACCCTGATGCGCGAACTGGCAAGGATCGCCGTGGCGCGCGGCTGCGTACGCTTCGACTGGACCGCCGAGGACCATAACCCAAGGGCCACGGATTTCTATGACCGCATCGGCGCCCGGCGGGTGACAGAGAAGGTCTACTACCGCTTCGACGGTACGGCGCTGCGGGACTTTGCCGGCGAAGACTGACACCCTCCCTGGCGCTTGCCAGTTGGTGTCAGGCCTTCCACACTCCCCGCCATGACCATCACGGATGCTACGCAGGATGTGACAGCGGCCCCCGAGTTGCGGCGCCAGGCGCGCAGCCGGGCACAGCCGGTCATCGACTGGCTGACGGACATGGGCCTGCGCCGCAGCCGGATCACCACGCTGCACGACGGCTTTCTGCGCCAACTCACCAACATCGGCATTCCGGTCGACCGCTCCACCCTGCATCTGCCCCAGCTCCACCCCCAACTTCGCGCCGTCACCGTGCTGTGGGAGGCGGAGGCCGGCGGCGCCATGGAAATCCCCCGGGCCCATGGGATCGAACAGACCGACTTTTTCCTGGCCAGCCCGGTGCATCTGGTCCACCAGGGCGGACCGCTGATCCGCCGCCGCCTGGAACGGGCGGACTGCCCGCTCGATTTTCCGATCGTGAAGGACCTGAAAGAAGGCGGCTACAGCGACTACACCGCACGGCCGATGCCGTTCAGCAACAAGCAGATCAACACCGTCACCTTGGCCAGCAAACAAGACGGCGGTTTCAGCGACCTCGACATCGCGACGGTCGATGCCTGCCTGCCCGCCTTCTCCACCGTTCTGGAGTTGCGCAACGTCTACCGCACCGCGCGCAACCTGCTGCAGACCTATATCGGCCCGCGCAGCAGCGACCGGGTACTCAGCGGCACGGTTCAGCGTGGTGAGGTGGAGCGCATCAATGCCGTACTCTGGACCTGCGATCTCCGGGATTTCACCAGCCTCTCCGATACGCTGCCCATGGAAGAGGTCATCCTGCTGCTGGACGACTACTTCGAGATCATGGCGCAACCCATCGCCGCCAACGGCGGAGAGATCCTGAAGTTCATCGGCGACGCCATCCTGGCGATCTTTCCAATTGAGGAACAGCAGGAAGGCGATGCCTGCCGCGCCTGCGAGGCCGCCATGCAGGCCGCCCAAAGCGCCCTTAACGCGGCCATGGCGGTGCAGCCGCAGCGCCGCGCCGAAAGCAAGCCTGAATTCCGCTGCGGCGTCGCCCTGCATGTCGGCGACGTGATGTACGGCAATGTGGGCGCCGTCGACCGCCTCGACTTCACCGTGATCGGCCCGGCGGTGAACCTGGTCTGCCGGATCGAAGACCTGAACCGCGGCCTGGAGATGCCGCTGGTCTACTCCGCCGACTTCGCCCGCCTCTGGGCCGGGGAAAGCCGCAGCCTGGGCTTCCACGACCTGAAAGGTGTGCGTGAAGCAAAGGAGGTCTTTACCCTGGACACCTCCCGGCTTGCCGGGACCGGCCGCTAGGGCTATTTGCTGCTGTAACCCACGACACCCCTAGACTAGGGTCAGAAAATGACAGACGCCCAAATGAAACCCATCCACGTCATCGGCGGCGGGCTGGCCGGCAGCGAGGCCGCCTGGCAGATTACCCGCGCCGGCGTGCCGGTGGTCCTGCATGAGATGCGCCCGGTGCGCGAAACCGATGCCCACCTGACCGACGGCCTGGCGGAGCTGGTCTGCTCCAACTCCTTCCGCAGCGACGATGCGGAAAACAACGCCGTCGGCCTGCTGCATGAGGAAATGCGGCGTCTCGGTTCCCTCATCATGGCCTCCGGCGACGCCACCAAGCTGCCCGCCGGCGGGGCGCTGGCCGTCGACCGGGTGGCCTTTTCCGACCAGGTAACCGCCCGGCTTGAGGCCGAACCGCTGGTTACCGTGGAGCGCGGCGAGGTCGAAGGCCTGCCGCCGGAGGATTGGGACTCGGTCATCGTCGCCACCGGCCCCCTCACCTCGCCGGCCCTGGCGGAGGCTGTCGGCAAATTGAGCGGCGAGGCTTATCTCGCGTTTTTCGATGCCATCGCGCCGATCATCCACAAAGAATCCATCGACTTCTCCAAGGCCTGGTTCCAGTCGCGCTACGACAAACCGGGGCCCGGCGGCGGCACCGCGGACTACATCAACTGCCCGCTGGACGAGACCCAGTATCAGGCCTTCATCGCCGCGCTGATCGAGGGCGGGAAGACCGACTTCAAGGACTGGGAGAAATCGACGCCCTATTTTGAAGGCTGCCTGCCCATCGAGGTGATGGCCGAGCGCGGCCCGGAGACCCTGCGCTTCGGCCCGATGAAGCCGGTCGGCCTGCATAATCCGCACCGCGACGAGCGCCCCCATGCCGTCGTGCAGCTGCGCCAGGACAACAGCCTGGGCACGCTCTACAACATCGTCGGCTTCCAGACCAAGCTGAAGTACGGCGAGCAGGCCCGCATCTTCCGCAGCATACCGGGCCTGGAGAATGCCGACTTCGCGCGCCTCGGCGGCCTGCACCGCAACACCTTCATCAACTCGCCCCAGTTGCTCGACGGCAAGCTGCGTCTCAAGGCGATGCCCCGGCTGCGCTTCGCCGGCCAGATCACCGGCGTCGAGGGCTATGTGGAATCAGCCGCCATCGGGCTGATGGCCGGGCGTTTCGCCGCTGCCGAACGCTTGGGGCAAGACTTCACCCCACCGCCCGCGACGACGGCCCACGGCGCCCTTCTGGCCCACATCACCGGCGGCGCCGACGCCGCGACCTTCCAGCCGATGAACGTGAACTTCGGTCTCTTCCCGCCGCTGACCCCGCCGGAGGGCAAGCGCAAGGTAAGAAAAAAAGAACGCAAACCCGCCATGTCGGCCCGCGCCCTGGCTGACCTCGCGGCTTGGCTGGAGACCCCCGCCGAGGCGGCCGAATAGCGCCTCAGTAGCGCCCGCGCCAGGCCCACCAGGCAAGACGCCAGATCTGGCCCGGCGCTTCTTGTTGCAGGTCCGGGTGGAAGGGGTCGTGCCCGACCTTGGCCAGCCGCTTCAGATGGTGATCCGCCAAGGGCGCCAGCAGCAGAGCCGGTATCGCTTTGCGCGGGACCGAACCGGCTGCGACGCGCGCTTTCTCCAGATGGGCCGTGGCGGCTTGTGCAATTGCCCGCGACACCTCCGCCAAGGCATCGGAACTTTGCAGTTCGAAAATAGGCCCGGCATGGAGATCCGCCGCGTGGCAAAGATCCACCGGCAGATAGAGACGTTTCTGGCGGGCATGGAATGGCACTGCCCGCAACAGTCCGACGAGCGCCCAGGCGATACCGACCTGCTCAGCCGCCTCTTCGGCCCCGGCACTTTCCACCGCCAAGACCTTTAGGGCGAGTTGCTGAAGAACGCCCGAAGTCCCCCTTGCATAGTGCTCCAGCGCCGCAAGGTCCGCCGGCGGCTCCTCTTCCAGATCGAATTCGCGCGCCGTAACCAGGGCCTCCAAGTCCTCCTGCCGCAAGCCTGCCGCCGCCACGGCCCGTGCCAGGGGTTCGACCACCTCGTGCGACCGGGGCGTCCCGGCATAGATGCCCTCCAGGCTCTCGCGCCACCACTGCAGGCGGATGTGACCGAGCATGACCTCGCTGACCACCTCGGCGGTCTTGGCGATCTCATAGTTGAAGGCGTAGAGGGCGAAGAGGTGCTCGCGCGCCCGCGCCGGCGCAAAGAGGCAGGTCTGATAGCGGTCGCGGTCGTGCTGGCGCAGGCTCTCCACGTAACCCGGCAAGGCCGTCATGGCCGCGCCCTCCCGCCGTTTTCGGCAGCTTTGGCGCCCCCTTGGCAAGACTCGAAGCAGGCTCTACTATTTTTCACAGCGAATCCAAGTGGCTACTGGGAGCCTGTTGTAGTCATTTCAAGTAAAGAGAAGCGCTCGTCTCTGCCGGCCGGTAGATCCGACGCAGGAAATATAGGAGGGGAATCAATGGCTGGCATACTGACGTCTCTAAGGAACACGGTGATCTCCGGCTTTGTCTTGGCGGTCATACTGGCGCTGATTTACGCCAGCATGCAGGGCTACGACGGATATAGCTTCGGGGCATTCTTCTTCCGCTGGCTGCACGTTATCAGCGGTGTCATGTGGATCGGCCTGCTGTGGTATTTCAACTTCGTCCAGATCCCCAATATGCCGAAGATTCCTGACGAACAGAAGCCGGCGATCGGCAAGGTCATCGCACCGGCCGCGCTCTGGTGGTTCCGCTGGGGTGCCATGGCGACCATTGTCACCGGTATCATTCTGGCCGCACTCAACGGCTATCTGATCGAAGCCTTCACCCTGGGACTGACCGACGGCGTGCCCAAGCACACCATGATCGGGATCGGCATGTGGCTGGGCGTCATCATGTTCATCAACGTCTGGTTCGTCATCTGGCCGAATCAGAAGCGCGCCCTGGGCATGGTGGAAGCCGATGCCGACAGCAAGGCCAAGTCGGCCCGCACGGCCATGCTGTTCTCGCGCACCAACACCCTGCTGTCGATCCCCATGCTCTTTGCCATGGTGTCGGCCCAGAACCTCTTCTAACCCGAGGGGCAGTTCCAAAGCCCAGGACCGGGGCCCTTTGGGTCCCGGTCCTTTGCTTTCCGGGCCTTTCCTGGCAGGCTTTCCTTGCGGCGATAACAGCCGCGGCCGCATTTTTGCGAACCATTCGCATTGCATTTTCTCTCTGCGTGCCTATCTTGCCTCTGAGCCAATGAGAGCGAAGCTTAGGAACAACAAGACCCATGTCTGCTCACGATATCGCAGAGGATCCCCCCGGCACGGCTGACGGCCTGACCCGGGGCCGCATCGTCATCACCGAACAGCCGGCCATCGATGTGCTCCGCACCAGACGTTCGGTGGTCGCCAACATGATCGGTGCGCCCGGGCCGGACCAGGACCAGTTGGAACTGATCCTATCTGCCGGGATCCGTGTGCCGGACCACGGCAAGATCGGGCCCTGGCGTCTCCAGGTACTCGGCAAGACCGCCCAGGCGATGCTTGGCGAGATCCTGGTATCCGAATTCCTGGCGAAGTTTCCGGATGCCAACGAGAAGCAGGTCGCCTTTGAGCGTAACCGGCCGCAGCGCGCGCCCAGCCTGATCGTGGTGAGCAGCCGGCTGAACCGCCAACACAAGGTGCCGGAGGTGGAGCAGCTGCTTTCCTGCGGCGCGGTCTGCACCAATCTGTTGAACGCCAGTGCCTGCCTGGGTTTTGCCGCGCAATGGCTGACGGAGTGGCCGGCCTACAACGAGACCGTGAAAGCCGCCCTCGGCGTGCCCGCAGACCAGCACATCGTCGGCTTGATCTACATCGGCACGGCCGCGGAGGCGCCGGGTGAACGGGGCCGCCCCGATCTTGAGGCCGTGGTCGACTACCCCGATGTTCTGCCGGTCGTCGATGCCGGGCAGACCTGACGCGGGGCCGCCCCGAATGCGGCAGCGAGATTTCCCGAAACTGTAACCCGGTCTTGTTAGCGTGGCCGTCAACGCCCGGAAGCGTCTACGCGCGCGCGTGACCGGTCCGCTTGGCGGACCGGTGGAGCGATTATCCGTGGCGGCGGGACATATCCCCTGGAAATTCGGCGGTTGCTTCCTAATTCACGACATAGAGATCCGTTCGTAAGCGGAAGAGATCAATCAAACACGAACAAGAGAGAGACCGTATGGCCTTCGAGCTTCCTGCCCTGCCCTTTGCCCCAGACGCCCTAGAGCCGCACTACTCAGCCAACACCCTCAGCTTTCATCACGGCAAGCATCATCAGGCCTATGTGACCAAGCTGAACGAGCTGATCGCCGGCAGCGCCGATGAGGAAAAAACCCTCGAAGAGATCATCGCCTCCAGCACCGGCGGCCTGTTCAATCAGGCGGCCCAGGTGTGGAACCATACGTTCTTCTGGAACTCCATGACACCCGGCGGCGGCGGTTCGCCGAGCGGCGCTTTGGCTGATGCGATCAGTGCGGCCTTCGGCAGCCTCGAAGCCTTCAATGAGCAGTTCAAGGCCGCCGGCGTCGGCCAGTTCGGCAGCGGCTGGGTCTGGTTGGTAAAAGACGACGGCGCGCTGAAGATCGTCACCACGGCCAATGCCGAAACCCCGCTGACCAACGGCCAGGTGCCGGTCCTGACCTGCGATGTCTGGGAGCACGCCTACTATCTGGACTACCAGAACCGGCGCCCCGACTTCATCCAGTCGTTCCTCGACAACCTGGTGAACTGGGACTTCGCCGCCGCCAACTACGAAGAAGTCAGCAGCGCCGCGGCCGAGTAATCCGCAGCGACGGCCTGCCATGTTAAAGGGGGCCCTTCGGTCCCCTTTTTCTTTCCGGGAAGACCGGGACAGCCCGGCGCCGACTCAATGCCCGCCATGTTCGAGCTCGCGCATGATGTAGTCGCGCAAGCGGATCGCCGCAGCGCCGATCTGAGGAGCCTCGATCAGGGCCATCTCCGTATCTTCGAGATCCGGCAGGTTTGAGGTTTCGCTGCCCAGAATGGTCAGATCGGCGGGCGCCATTTCCTTCGGCAGCACCGTGACGCCGAGCCCTGCCCGAACAGCCGCATGCGCACCGGCAAGGGAACCGCAGGTATAGGCGATGCGCCAGCGGCGCGCACAGCCGTCGAGCGCCGCCGTCATGCGCTTGCGGTAGACGCAGGGCGACGGCGAGACCACCAGCGGCAGTGGCGCGTCGCCAAGGGCGATCTGCTTATCGGCGGCAATCCAGACCAGCGGCTCGCGCCAGACCCCAATCCCCTCGCTCACGGCGGCCGGCTCGCGCTTGACCAGCGCAATATCCAGGCCGCCGGCACGAAAGCGCTCCAGCACCTCAAGCGTCAGCTCGCAGGTGACCTCCAGCGCGACCTGCGGATGGCTGCGGGCAAAACGCGCCAGTACGTTGGGTAGATGGCTGGTCGCAAAATCCTCCGGCGCGCCGAGACGCACGAGCCCGGAAAGCGCCGGCTCGCGCACCCGTGCCGCCAGTTCGTCATTGAGGCTGAGGATACGTCTTGCATAGTCGAGGATGAGTTCCCCTTCGCTGGTCAGCGACAAATGGCGCGGGCTGCGGTCCAAAAGCCGGACGCCGAGATGGTCCTCCAGCCGTTTGATTTGAAGCGAGATGGCGGACTGTCCGCGCAGCAGCCGCTCCGCGGCGCGCGAGAAGCTGCCGCATTCCACCACGGTCACGAAGGCCCGCAGCAATTCTGGGTCTGTGGTTGGACTGATGTTCATCCGATGCTTCTACCATTGAGTTATGCAATGATAGAAGCAGTAAAAATCAATTTCAACAATCCGCAATCGATCCCCACTCTGAGAAGGGAACAACCGACCCGAAGGATGGAAGATGAGTACTTTGCTGAAGCAAAACGATGTGGCCGAACTTGAGAAAACAACCGGTCACAAAGGCGCGGTACCCGTGACCGTCGCCTTTGGTGACGGAATCGGCCCTGAAATCATGAAAGCCAGCCTCAAGGTGCTGATCGCCGCCGGCGCCAAGGTCGCGATCGAGCCGATTGAGATCGGTGAGAGCGCCTACCTCGCCGGCAACACGGCCGGCATAGAGCCGTCGGCCTGGAGCAGCCTGCGGCAGACCAAGGTTTTCTATAAAGCGCCGATCACCACACCGCAGGGCGGCGGGTTCAAAAGCCTGAACGTGACCGTGCGCAAATCCCTCGGCCTCTTCGCCAACGTTCGGCCCTGCACCGCCTACGCGCCCTTCGTGGCCACGAAACATCCGGGCATGAACGTCGTCGTCGTTCGTGAGAACGAAGAGGACCTCTACGCCGGGATCGAGCACCGCCAGACGGACGACGTCTATCAATGCCTGAAGCTGATCTCACGGCCCGGCTGCGAGAAGATTGCGCGCTATGCTTTCGAATACGCCAAAGCCCAGGGCCGCCGGAAAGTCACCTGCTTCACCAAAGACAACATCATGAAGCTGACCGACGGGCTGTTCCACAAGGTCTTCGATGAGGTCGCGGCGGACTATCCGGAGATTGAGAACGAGCATTGGATCGTCGATATCGGGGCCGCGAAGCTGGCCGACACGCCGGAGGCCTTCGACGTGGTGGTGATGCCCAACCTCTACGGCGACGTGCTGAGCGACGTCGCGGCACAGATCGCCGGCTCCGTCGGCCTCGCTCCCTCGGCCAATATCGGCGAACACTGCGCCATGTTCGAAGCGATACACGGATCGGCGCCGCGCCGCGCCGGCCAGGATTTGGCAAATCCCTCCGGCCTGCTGCTCGCCGGCGTCATGATGATGGCCCATATCGGCCAGCCCGAAGTTGCCGAGCTTGTGCACAACGCCTGGCTCAAGACCATCGAAGACGGCATCCATACTTACGACATCTTCAAAGAAGGCATATCGAAACAGAAGGTTGGAACCAAGGCCTTCGCCGAGGCCGTCATCGACCGTATCGGGCAGAAGCCCGACACGCTTCAGTCGGTGTCGTACAGCGGTGACGCAAAACCCTTCGCCGTGCCCCGGGCGACACCGCGGCTGCCGGCGAAGAAAGAGCTGGTCGGCATCGATGTGTTTGTTGATTCGACCACAGCGGTTGACGCGCTGGCGGAGAAGATGCGCAAGGCAGAAAACCCCTTGTTCGAGTTGGCGATGATCACCAACCGCGGCGTGAAGGTCTGGCCGGACGGCCTGCCCGAAACCTTCTGCACCAATCACTGGCGCTGCCGCTATCTGGCGAAACCGGGCAAACAGATGAACAAGGCCACAATCGTGGAACTGATGAGCAATCTGACCAAGGGCGGCGTGGATTTCATCAAGACCGAACAGCTCTTCACCTTCGACGGCGCGGCCGGCTATTCACTCGGACAGGGGCAGTAGAAAACTGGGTGGCGTCTGGGGAGGCGTGGGCGGGTCTTCTGTGCCATCACGGGGGGCCCGCCCTTCGCTTGCGCGGGTCAGGCAAAGCGGCCGAATGCTTACTCGACCGCGATCAGGGCCGCGGCGACCCGCCGGTCTTCGGCCGCCAGAACATTGTAGGTGCGGCAGGCAGCGCCGGTGTCCATCGGCTCCAGCGCCAGGCCGCGGGCCCGCGCCGCATCCCGCAGATCCGGGTCGATGAAAGCCATCGCCGTACCGCAGCCGATCAGCAGCACCTCGATATCCGGCTCATGCGAAAACACCGCGTCAAGGTGGCCTAACGAGATATCGGCGATCCCGTCGATGGGCCAGGCTGCAGTGCGCTCCGGCAGCACCAGGGTCGGGCCGCTGAAAGCCAAGCCGGAAACCTTGAAGCCGCCGGCGCCGTAACTTTCAATAATCTGACGGCCCTGGGGGATCAGTGGCGTTACATCCATGGGCGTAGCCTTTGGATTGGTGAAGGCAGCTTACTTAAGAGGCCTTGGCCGGCGTGCCTTTGGCTTCGGCGTCGTCTTCCTCACCGCCGCGGCGCAACTTCATGAAGGTCAGAACCGGGACCGCCAGGCCGACCGACGAATAGGTGCCGATCACCACGCCCCAGATCAATCCGGCGGTGAAACCACGGATCACCTCGCCGCCAAAGAAGAACAGCGCGCCCAGGGCCAAGAGGGTCGTCACGGAGGTCAGCACCGTGCGCGACAGGGTCAGGTTGATCGAACGGTTCAACACCTGGCCCAGGGGCAGCTTCTTGTACTTGCGCAGGGTCTCGCGCACCCGGTCGAAAATCACCACGGTGTCGTTGATCGAATAACCGGCAATGGTGAGCACCGCCGCCAGGGTCGCCAGGTTGAACTCGATCTGGGTCAGCGCATAGAAACCAATCGTCGCGACCACGTCGTGTGCCAGCGCAATCAGCGCGGCCAGGCTGAAGTGCCATTCGAAGCGGAACCAGATGTAGAGGCCGATGCCCAGCAACGCCAGGACAGTGGCCAGCATGCCGGCCTGTTTCAACTCGCCGCCGACCTTGGGGCCGACAAACTCCTGGCGCCGGATCTCGACACCCTCGCCGAAGGCTTCGCGGACCAGTTGGATCGCCTTGATCTGCTCGTCTTCCGCGCCCTCCTGACGCTCGATATTAATCAAAACATCGGTTGGCTCGCCGAATTCCTGCAGGGTTACCTCGCCCAACCCCAGGCCGGATACCCGCTCACGCAGCGCCTTCAGATCGGCGGGGCCCTCGGTGCGGAGCTCCATCAGGATACCCCCGCGGAAATCGACCCCGAAGTTCAGACCCTGGGTGAAAAAGAGCCCGATCGAACCCAGCATCAAGAAGGCCGAGAAGGCCAGAAACAGGCCGCGCCGGCCGATGAAATTGATGCCGTATTCCAGCGGAAGGCTTCGGATAAGTGCCATCGAACGTTGCCTTCCTAGATCGCCAGAGCCTGGGGCTTGCGCTGGCGCAGCCACAGGACGACCAGGCCACGGGTCAACATGATCGCCGAGAACATCGAGGTAATAAGGCCGAGTGCCAGGGTCACCGCGAAACCCTTAATGGGCCCGGAGCCGAAATGGAACAGCAGCGATGCCGCAATCAAGGTCGTCAGGTTGGAGTCCATGATCGTAGAGAAAGCCCGACGGTAACCGGCATCGACCGCCGTTACCGGCCCGCGCCCGTTACGCATCTCTTCGCGTATGCGTTCGAAGATCAGCACGTTGGCATCCACCGCCATACCGATGGTCAGGACAATGCCCGCAATGCCCGGCAGCGTCAGGGTTGCCTGGAGGACCGACAGGGCCGCCAGCAGGAGAATGAGGTTCACCAGCAGGGCAACGCTGGCCATCATTCCGAAGAGGCCATAGATGACGGCCATGAAGACCACGACGAAAGTCAGCCCCAGCACCGCCGCGATCTCGCCGGCAAGAATTGAGTCGGCGCCCAGTCCGGGGCCGACGGTGCGTTCTTCCAGATAGCTCAAGGGTGCCGGCAGAGCGCCCGCCCGCAACAGCAAGGCCAGATCCTGCGCTTCCTGCACCGTGAAGGTTCCGGAGATGACGCCCCGTCCCCCCAGGATCGGCTCGCGGATCACCGGTGCCGAGATCACCTTTTCGTCGAGCACGATGGCGAAAAGCCGATTGACGTTGTCAGTGGTCGCGTCGCCGAAGCGCTTGGCGCCCAGGGTGTCGAAACTGAAACTGACCACCGGCAGGCCATCCTGGAAGGTTGCCTGCGCATCCACCAGGCGGTCGCCGCTGACCATCACACGCTTGCTGACCGGATAGGACTCAGGCTCGCCGGGCCCCGGGTTGTCCGCCGGCAACAGTTTGACAGACGGCGGCAGGCGCCCGCCGGTCGCAAAGTTCTCGTGAACGAACCGAAAGCTCAAAACGGCGGTCTGGCCGATCAGCGCCTTGATCCGCTCGGGGTCGTCGACCCCCGGAAGCTGGATCAGGATACGGTCTTCGCCGTGACGCTGGATCGTCGGTTCCTTGGTACCCGTCTCGTCGATGCGGCGGCGGATCACCTCGATCGCCTGATTGACGATGGCGGTGGACCGCTCGCGAATGTCCTGCTCCGAGTAGGTGACGCGGAAGACCGCGCCGTCGTTGACATCGATTTCCAGATTGGGACCGACGATCTCGCGAATGGCCTGGCGCGCCCGGCCGGAATCATCGGGATTTTGGAGGGTGAATCCCGCCGCCTGTCCGAAACGTCCCCATTCGGATCCGGCAATGCCGCGCTGCGTCAGGGCGCTGCGCAGTTCGCCGCTGAGGTTTTCGCGAGACTCCTCGAATGCCGTCGGCAGGTCGACCTCGATCAGCAGGTAAGACCCGCCGCGCAGGTCCAGGCCCAGATTCACCTGCTGGTGCGGTACCCAGCCCGGCAGGTCTTCGGCCTGCTTGCTGCCCAGCAGGTTGGGCGAAGCATAGGTAAAGCCAAGCACCACGATCAGAATGACCAGGATGACTTGCCAGCGCGGAAAATGGACCATGGCGGTTGTCGCTCTCTAAAGACGCTCGCGTGCGGTCAGGATTTGTCGTTCGGCTTTCTGGAGCCGCCCAAGAGGCCGCCCAAGAGACCGCCCAAGCCTTTCGGTCCGCCACCGCCGTCGTTGGCAGGCGCCGGCGCAGAACCTTTACCCGGCGCCGCTTCGGTCCGGCTCATGACGTCCTGGATGGTGGAGCGCATCGCCCGCACACGCACGCCTTCGGCCAGTTCCAGTTGCACTTCGGTATCGCTCAGCACCTTGGTGACCGTGCCGATCAGCCCGCCGCCGGTGACCACCTTGTCGCCACGGCGCAGGGACTGCACCATATCACGGTGCATCTTCACCTTCTTTTGCTGCGGACGGATCAGCAGGAAATAAAAGACGACGAAGATAAGAATGATGGGCAGGAAGGATGTGAAGAGATCGGCACCCCCACCTGAAGCCTGCGCGTAGGCCGGCGAAATCAGCATAATTTAGACCTTTTCGGAGCAGTCAGAACGCCGGACTATAACCGTCAGCGCGCGAATTGCAACGTTACCTGGAAGCGTTTTCGACGGGCCACGCCAGGATTGACCCGACAGAGCACAGGCTTTAGGTTTTACGCTAAAATTCAACCTCTTGGCCGCTGTTCTTTGGAGCATTGATGAACAATCCCGACAGTGCAAACCTCACCCCGCTTCTCCAGCGCATCGCTGAGGCTTTGGAACGAATCGCCCCCAGCCCTTCTTTTGAGCTCGACCTGGGGTCTGCAGACGGCTTCATCTGGCACCCGGAAAACGGTCGGCTGGAGCCGGTGTTGCACATAAATCGGGTCGACCTGGCCCTTCTGCAAGGGATAGAGCGCCAGGCGGAGACATTGTTTGAGAATACCCGGCGCTTCGCCGAGGGCCTGCCCGCCAACAACGCGCTGCTCTGGGGGTCCCGGGGCATGGGAAAAAGCTCCCTTGTGAAGGCCGTCCACGCCCGGGTAAACGCCGCACGGCCGGAGGAGCAGCGCCTTGTTCTGGTGGAGATTCACCGCGAAGATATCCCCAGCCTGCCCCGCCTGCTGCAGCTGCTGCGCCTGACGGAGCGCCCCTGCGTCCTGTTCTGCGACGACCTCAGCTTCGACGGCGAGGATGCCAGCTACAAGTCCCTGAAGGCGGTTCTGGAAGGCGGCATCGAAGGCCGTCCGGGCAACGTGATCTTCTACGCCACCTCCAACCGCCGCCACCTGATGCCCCGGGACATGATCGAGAATGAGCGCTCCACGGCAATCCATGCCTCAGAGGCGGTGGAGGAAAAGGTCAGCCTCTCCGACCGCTTCGGCCTCTGGCTCGGCTTCCATAACTGCGACCAGGATACCTATTTCGCGATGATCGAGGGCTATGCCGAGCGCTACGGGCTGGCAATCCCGAAAGAACAGCTCCGCGCCGAGGCCAAGGAATGGGGTGTCACCCGCGGCGGCCGCTCCGGCCGGGTCGCCTGGCAGTACATCCAGGATCTCGCGGGCCGCCTGGGCAAGCGCCTGGAGGATTGATCCGGCGGGCCGCCCTTCGAGACGGCGCGAACGCGCCTCCTCAGGGTGAGGTCTTTATCGTCCTCATGCTGAGAAGGATCGAAGATCCGTCTCGAAGCATGCGTGGGGGCTCAGGGCTGCGGCGCTTCGGTGCGCTCGTTCATCCCGTAGTCGCGCACGACCGAGGCAATACGCAGCCGGTAGTCCTGGAAGATTTCATACCGTCCCCTGCCCTGCGCGGCTTGGTGGTCCTCCTGCTCGCGCCAGCGGATCAGGGCTTCCTCGTCGCGCCAGAAAGACAGCGACAGGATCTTGCCCTCGTCGGTCAGGCTGGCGAAACGCTCAACGGAAATGAATCCGTCGATCTGCTCCAGTTCGCTGCGCAGCGACGCCGCAACATCCAGATAGTCGCCCTTGCGGCCTTCCTTGGGCCGGACCTCAAAGATTACGACGTACACGGTCTCTCTCCTGACGTTGTCTTGCTTGGCCAAGAGCATTGCCGCAAAAGACGTATGAAGGCCAGAGCGGGCAGTTTGGCGCCGGTCGAAATATGGTTGCTTAGTTGGTCGCGGCGGCCGGCTTGGCGGCTGTGGCCGGGCGCGGCCCCATCATGGTCTCCGGATTCACCGCGCGGGTGCCGCGGCGCACCTCAAAATGCAGCTGCGGCCGGTCGACCGAGCCGCTGGAGCCGACGCGGGCGATGGTCTGGCCACGCTTCACCACGTCACCCTGCACGACCAGCAGCCGTTCGTTGTGGGCGTAGGCGGTGATCCAACCGTCGGCGTGCTTGATCAAAAGCAGTTTGCCAAATCCCTTCAGCTCCTCGCCCGCGTAGGCGATGACCCCGTTCTCTGCGGCCCTTACCGGCGTGCCGCGCGGCGCGGCGATGTTGATGCCGTCGTTGTGCTCGCCGCTTTTCTTGCCGCCGTAAGAGGACAGCACCGGTCCCTGCACGGGCCAGAGAAAGGTCGACTTGGTCCTCGGCGGCGGCTTGCCGATGGGCCCCGGCCTAGCGACCACCGGCTCGGCAACCGTTGCCCCGGGGGCTGTCGGTCTGGCGGCCGGCGGTTTGGGCACAGCGGCTGTTTGAGGTGCAGAGGCTGTCGGCGCCGTTTTGCCGGCGGCGCCCTTTGTCACCGGCCGCGCCTGTGGTGCCGTCGCTACGGCTGTGGCACCGGCTGAGCCGCCCGATTGCGGCAAGATGAGTTTCTGGCCGAGCGGGATGGTATAGGGCGCCTCTATGCCGTTCAGGCGAACCAGCTCGCTGCGATCGACGTCATAGCGGCGCGCGATATTGAAGATGGTGTCGCCGGGCGCCACTTCGTGGATCTGCGCCTGAGGAACGGTCAGGGTCTGGCCGAGCGTCAGCTGGTAAGGCGGCTGAAGGCCGTTGGCATCGATCACCGCCCGGATCGGCAATCCGAACCGCCGGGCGATGCCGTAGAGACTGTCCCCCTTGGCCACCACATAGCGGCCGTCGGCCGGAATTGCAGCAACTTGCGATGCCGGCTGAAGCTGAGCCTGCCGGGGTGCCGCCTGTTGTATCTGGGCCTGCTGTATGCTGGCTTGCTGCACCGGCTGCGGCTCGCCAAGCGGCGCCAAAGACTCGACCGTCACGTTGTCGCCGGACGGCCTGAAGTCTGAAACCGGCGCGGCCGCCGTCTCGACAACGTCACCCCAAGCGGCGAAATTTTCCGGCGGCGGCGGCTTGCGCTGGGGCAGTTGCGGGGGGTCCCTCGGCGTCTGGTAGTTGGCGTCGCGGTAGACCGGCGTCGCCAGACAACCGGACAGCAATACTGCCAGGGACCCGAGAACTAGAAGCGAACGCGGCTTCATGCCAGCCTCCCGCCCCGTTGGGCAAAATAGGCTTCGTCATCCGGCACCCCTTCGACCAGGGGCACGAAGCGGACATCGGCCAGATGCTCCTCAACGATGCCGCCCGCCTCACGTCTCAGGCGCAGTAACGCCTGATCATGCGATGTGCGGCCCACCGGCAAGACCATCTGCCCGCCCTCGGCCAGTTGATCGACCAGTACGGCGGGGACGTCGGCGGCAGCTGCCGTCACCATGATACGATCGAAGGGCGCCTGCTCCGGCCAGCCCTTCCAGCCGTCGCCATGGCGCGTGGTGATGTTGTGCAGCCGCAGTTCGGTAAACCGAAGTTCGGCAGAGGCCCGCAGCTCCTTGAAACGCTCCACGGTGTAGACCCGCCGGCAGAGCTTCGAGAGCACCGCCGCCTGGTAGCCGGAGCCGGTGCCGACCTCAAGCACCTTCGTACGCCGGCTGGCCTGCAGCGCCTGGGTCATCTGGGCCACGACCTGGGGCCGGCTGAGGGTCTGGCCCTGTCCGATGGGGATCGCCAGGTTCTCATAGGCCTGGTGGCGGAAGCTATCGGGCGTAAAAGCCTCACGCGGAATGCGTTCGATCGCAGAGAGCACGGCGGTATCGGCAATGCCGGCCCGGCGCAGCTCCATGATCAAACGTATCTTCCGCGAGGCCACCATCAGTCGAAGAGCCCCTTCATTTTCTTCATGGTCGCCCGATGGGTCAGGTCCAGGTGCAGCGGCGTTACCGAGATGCCGCCGCGGGCGGTCACCGCCAGGTCGCTGTCCTTCTCCGAAGACGTGTCGAGCTGGTAGCCGCCGATCCAGAGAAAGCGCCGACCGGAGGGATCAAAACCCTCGGTCACCGCGGAGCCTTCGTCGCGGCGGCCCTGCCGGCAGATCTCGATGCCGGTCACCGCCTCCGGCGCGACAGCGGGGAAATTCACGTTGACCAGCAGATCCTTTGGCCAGACCATCGGCGCCAGGCGGCGCACGATGTCCGGCAGGAAAGCCTCCGGCACCTTCCAGCGGGTCTGCCCCTCCGCCGGGCGCTGCTGGGAAAAGGCGATGGCCGGTATCCCCAGCAAGGCGGCCTCCATCGTGGCGGCGACGGTGCCCGAATAAGTGACGTCCTCGGCCAGGTTGCCGCCATCGTTGATACCCGAGAGCACCAGGTCCGGCAGCCTGTCGGCCAGGATACGATGATGCGCCACCAGCACACAGTCGGTCGGGGTGCCGTCGACCGAGAAGCGCTTGGCGCCCAGGCGCCGCTCCCGCAGGGGCCGGCGCAGCGTCAGGGAATGACTGGTCGCCGACTGCTCGCTCTCCGGCGCCACCACCCAGACATCGTCGCTCAGCGTCTTGGCAAGCTTCTCCAGAACCTTCAGGCCCGGCGCATGGATGCCGTCGTCATTGGTAACGAGAATGCGGGCCTTCTTAAGGTTCAGGGGGCCTTTAGCCATGATCGCCGATAATCTCCAGCCCGCCCATGTAGGGGCGCAGCACCTCGGGCACGACAATGGTGCCGTTGCCTTGTTGATAGTTCTCCATCACCGCGATGAGGCAACGCCCCACCGCCACGCCGGAGCCGTTCAGGCTGTGCACGAAGCGCGTCCCCTTCTCGCCCGTGGGACGATAACGCGCCTTCATGCGGCGCGCCTGGAAGTCGCCGCAGTTGGAGCAGCTGGAGATTTCGCGATAAGCCTTCTGACCGGGCAGCCAGACTTCCACATCATAGGTCTTGGCCGCGCCAAACCCGATATCGCCGGCCGACAGCACCATCACCCGATAGGGCAGCCCCAGGCGCTTCAGCACCTCCTCGGCGCAGCCGACCATCCGCTCCAGTTCCTGAAGCGATTCTTCCGGCTTGGCGATCGAGACCATCTCGACCTTTTCAAACTGGTGCTGGCGCAGCATGCCCCGGGTATCGCGGCCGGCCGAGCCGGCCTCCGATCGAAAACAGGGCGTCAGAGCCGTCACCCGCAGCGGCAGCGCTTCCGCCTCCAGAATTTCCCCGGCCACCAGATTGGTCAGCGGCACCTCCGCCGTCGGGATCAGCCAGTGGTCGCTGGTGGTGCGGAACTGGTCCTCCTCGAACTTCGGCAACTGTCCGGTGCCATAGAGCACGTGGTCGCGCACCAGCAACGGCGGGGCGACTTCCTCATAGCCATGCTCTGTCGTGTGCAGGTCGATCATGAACTGCGCCAGTGCGCGGTGCAGACGCGCGATCTGGCCGCGCATGACGACGAAGCGGGAGCCTGAAAGCTTGGCCGCGGCTTCGAAGTCGAGAAAGCCGAGCGCCTCACCCAGCTCGTAGTGTTCCTTCGGCTCGAAGGCAAACTCGGTCGGCGCCAGATGCTCGCGCAGGCAGACATTGGCTGTCTCGTCCGGCCCGTCGGGTATTTCGGCCAGGGGCGGGTTGGGAATACCGCTCAACAGCTCGGTCAGCTCCGCGCCGAACCTGCGCTCGGTTTCCTCGGCGTCAGCCATTTTCTGCTTAAGGCCGGAGACCTCTTCCATCAGCCCGGCCGCGTCTTCGCCCTTGCGCTTGGCCTCACCGATCGCCTTGGAGGACTCGTTGCGCCGGGTCTGGATGGCCTGCAGTTCGGCCTGTATTTCGCGATGCCTGGCGTCGAGGGCGAGAACCGCGTCGGCCAGGGGTTCGAGGCCACGGCGTTTCAGCGCGGCATCGAAGGCCTGGGGCTCTTCGCGAATCCATTTGATGTCCAACATGGTCGGTCTTACGAATCGGGTCTGTTGCTGAGCGAATCGAAGGACTTATACGGTCCCCCCGCGGGGCCTGTCCACGACGGACTGGCCCGATTCGCCCAACAAATGACATCCTGCCGCCGCCCCGGCTTGAGGGCGAAAAGCAGCCTTCGGGCCGAAGCCCTTCGCCCGATTCGATTATTTCGCCAAAGCTGAAGTGATCTGTGAAGACGGCCCGTTCCGGCCTTTATTCACCGCAAGGCCGCCGCCGAGCGCTGCTAGGTCTTAGCCGGGGTCGTGCCGTCCTCTTCCCCGCCATCCTCGTCAGCGTCGTCATCCAGGTCGTCGTACTCGTCTTTCGGACGCCTCTTCTCGACGATCTTGGCCATGTAGATCGAGATCTCATAGAGGATGATGATAGGGATCGCCAGGCTGAGCTGACTGATCGGATCGGGCGGCGTGAAGATAGCCGCAAAGATGAAAACACCGACGATGGCGTACTTGCGCTTGGCCGCCATGCCCTTGGAGGTGGCCAGGCCGACCCGCGCCAGCAGGGTCATGATCACCGGCAACTGAAAGCAGAGCCCGAAGGCGAAGATCAGCTTCATCATCAGCGAGAAGTACTCGGACACCCGCTGTTCCAACTCGATCGGCAGGTTGCCGTTGCCGCCGGTCGTCTCGAAAGCGATGAAGAACTCCACCACCAAGGGAAAGATGATGAAGTAGACCAGCGAGCCACCGACGAAGAAGAGCACCGGCGTTGCGGCCAGGAAAGGCGCGAAGGCCGACTTCTCGTGCTTGTAGAGGCCCGGCGCCACGAACAGCCAGAGCTGTACCAGGAAAATCGGACAGCAGATGAAGGCTGCCGCAAAGAAGGCCACCTTTACATAGGTGAAGAAGACCTCGGTCAGGTTGGTGAAGATGAGCCGCGGCGGGCGGCTGTCCTCGCGCCCGTCCAGCAGCACATCGGCCAGCGGCTGCGCCAGAAAATCGAAGACGTACTCGGCAAAGAAAAAGCAGACCAGAAACATCAGCAGGAGAGAGCCAACGCTCCACAGCATGCGCTGGCGCAGCTCGATCAGATGATCGAGCAAAGGCATCTTCTTGTCTTCTGTGGCTCCCGTCACCGTGGTCATGCCGACTGCTTGCTGCCTTCTTTAGTGTCCGGTTTAGTGTCCGGCGTCGGCTTCGGCGAGGTATCGGCGGACAGCGAGCTGTCAGCGGCGCCGGCGGTCGGCCCCAGGGAATGCGGCGGGGCGATGTTGGCCGCGGGCTTCGTCATCAATGCCGCTGCCTTCTCGGTATTGCTGTCTTCCACAGTGTCTTCCGGGGCAGCGTCTGCGACCGAACCCGAAGGCTCTTCCTTGCGGGCTTCGCTTTCAATCTGCCGAACCTCCTCGGCAAGATCGCCGGTCGGGTCGATGGCATTGCCGATGGTCTGTTCGAGGTTGCCACGCCGGGTCGCCTCCAGCATCTTCTTGGCGTCGTCGAGTTCGGCTTCGCGGACCATGTCGTCGATCCCGGACTGGAACTCACGCGTCAGGGATCGCGCCTTGCGCACCCATTGCGAGACGGTCTTCAAGGTTCCGGGAAGATCTTTCGGTCCGATGACGACGAGGGCGATCAACGCGATCACCATCATCTCGGTCCAGCCGATATCAAACATGGCCGCCCGTCGTTTTAGGGAAAAGGCTTAAACGCCGTGAGGGAGACCCTCAGCCGTTTGCCGCCTTGTCCTTTTCCTCGGATGAAGCCATGGCGGGCGAGTCCTGATCGAGAACCTTGGAATCGTCGCCTTCCGCAGCCTTATCCTTGTTTTTTTGATCTTCCTTCAAGCCCTTCTTGAAGGCGTTGATGCCCTGTCCCATGTCGCGCATCAGCTTGGGGATCTTCCCGCCGCCGCCGAAAAGAACAAGTACAACGACCAGCACGATGAGCCAGTGCCAGATACTAAAGGTTCCCATTCCGGGATCTCCTAAATTTTGTCATGAGGCCTCTTGAGGCGGACTATGGCAAAAAGGCCGCGGCGCCGCAACGATCCTGGACAACAGGGTTAATCGGTCTCTCGCAGGAAAACAAAGGCCTGGGAGCGGTCCAGTTCGACACGCAATCGCTGGTTTTCCATGGGCAAAAAGCGCCCGGGAACCCGCGCGTGAAAGTGTGTCTCCTGTTCAGGTACGTCAAGAGAACGCAGATGGATGAGGCTGGTCCGGCCCATCAGGCGCGATGCCATCACCTCCACCGCCCCCCCATTCACCGGAATACTGCCGTTCGCGGATTGCTCCGGGGGGCTCAGATGCAGTGCTTCCGGGCGGATCAGAACGGCCACCGCCGCCCCGTCGGCGAAGCCCTTGGCATCGACAGGGCCAAAGGGTGTGGATACCTGTTCGGTGACAACAACGCCCTCCAACTGATTGATTTCACCGAAAAAAGAGGCCACAAAAGCATCCACAGGCTGGTAGTAAAGCGCCGCCGGCGTGCCTTCCTGAACAATACGCCCGGCGCGCATCAGGGCGATGCGATCGGCCATAAACATGGCTTCCTCGGGGTCATGGGTCACCATCAGGGTCGTGGTGCCACTTTCTTTCAGAACGTGCAGAGTCTCATCTCTCACCTTCTGGCGCAGCCGGGCATCGAGATTGGAAAAGGGCTCGTCCAGCAGCATCACCTGCGGCTGCGGCGCCAGGGCACGCGCCAGCGCGACACGCTGCTGCTGCCCGCCGGAGAGCATATGCGGATAGGCGGCGGCCGATTCCGCCATGCCGACACGGCCCAGCGCCTCCTGAACGCGCGCCTGTTTCTCGGACCCGGAAAGCCCCCGCAGGCCAAAGGCCACGTTGCCGGCCACCGTTAAATGAGGAAACAGCGCGTAATCCTGGAAAACCAGCCCCACCGAGCGGTCCTCCGGGGGAATTTCCCGCCCCGCGCCAGCCACCGGTTCATTGGCGATGATCACCCGGCCCTGCTGAAGGGCTTCCAGACCCGCCGCCACCCGCAGCGCCGTGGTCTTGCCACAACCGGAGGGACCCAGGAGACAGACAACCTCGCCCTTGGATAGGGAAAGACTCAGGTCGTCAACCGCCAGTACGCCGCCAAAACTGTGACTGACATGATCCAGAACAAGGGCTTGCATATCGTTTCCGGCCATACCTTTTTCGGCTGGAGATCAGGGCATCCAAACTGCCCTCTGCCTTAAAGGCTGCCAAGCGGTTCTGCAAGCTGCGATGGTGCCCCGGAACGGCTTCAGCCGTGGCCGCGCTGCGGCTCCTCGTCATCGGCCTCATGGGCTTCGACGTGATCCTCATCGACGTCTTGGGCCTCGACATCGTCAGCGTCAGCATCTTCGATGTCGTCATCGTCGAGGTCGTCCTCTTCGACATCGTCAGGCTCGGCGTCGTCGGCTTCCGCGACGGCGTCTTCGATGTCTTGGGCGTCGATATCGTCATCGTGGCGCTCATCGGTTTCAGGATCGTCGGCTTCACGATCATCGGCTTCGAAGTTGTCGCCTTCCGCCTCTGCCGGCTCTTCCTCAGCCACCGCAGATTGATCTTCCGCCCCGGCTTCGACTTCCTCCAGCTGAGGTGTCGCCGAGAGATCAACTTCATGGGGCAGCAGATTCTCACCGAAAGCCGGATCCAGGGTTTCATCCACCAGATCGCCGCGTGCCGCCTCGCCGCCATCGTCCTCTTCGGACTCGTCTTCGTCGATTTCTTCCTGCGCGACTTCGCCGACCCCGGGCAACAGGCCACGATCACCCAAAGCCGTGACAGCCGGGCGACTGTCCAGCAGGCCGGCGGCCTTCAGTTCTTCGACCCCCGGCAGGGCATCGAGCGACTCCAACCCGAAGTGGTCGAGGAAGGCTTCATTGGTGCCCCAGGTTACCGGCCGCCCCGGGGTCTTGCGCCGCCCCTTCGGCCGGATCCAGCCGATCTCCAGCAAGGCATCCAAGGTCCCCTTGGAGAGGGCCACGCCGCGGATCTCTTCGATTTCCCCCCGGGTAATCGGCTGGTGGTAGGCGATGACCGCCAGGGTTTCCAGGGCCACGCGGGAAAGCTTGCGGACAACCTTGTTCTCAAGCTCCATGCGGGGCGCCAGATCGCTGGCCGTGCGAAAAGCCCAACGCTCGCCACGCTTGACCAGATTCACGCCGCGGTTCGCGTAGAGATTTTCAAGATCTGTGAGGATCGGCTCCAGCGCGGTGTCTTCCGGCAGGAAGCGGGCAAGCTGTGCCGGCGCCAGGGGTTCCGCGGAGGCGAAAAGCAGGGCCTCAATCAGGCGCAGGTTGTCGAAATCGGCGGTCATGAATGCTCCTGTTGCTCTTCGGCAGCGTTGCGCAAATAGATCGGGCCGAAGGTACCGTCCTGGCGGATCCGTAGTTTGCCGGTCTTACACAGTTCCAGGCTGGCGGCAAAAGTTGCTGCCAAGGCCGAACGCCCGAGTAAGGGGTCGCCATGCAGATCCGGCGGCAGGAAGGACGAAAGCGAACGCCAACCCGGTATCGTGGTGCCGAAAAGTGTGGACAGGCGGGACATGGCGTCATCGACGGAATAGAGCTCGGTTGCCCTGATCTCCAGGTTGGTAACCGTCGCCCGCGTCTTGTTGTGGCCGTAAGCCTTCAGAAGATCAAAGAGCGTCGCTTCGTACTGCGTCGTTGTTTTGGTCCGCAGGCGCTCCGGCGTGCCGCGCCGGAAGATATCATGATCGAGTTGCGGCAGGGCTCGCAGCTTCTCACCGGCATCGCGCATGGCCTGAAGCCGCTGCATCTGGAACTTCAGGGCGGCAGCCATTTCGGCGCCGCTCGGCTCCTCGTCGCCGCCGGTTTCCGGCAGCAGCAGACGCGACTTCAGATAGGCGAGCCAGGCCGCCATGACCAGATAGTCCGCCGCCAGTTCGAGCCGCAAGGCCCGCGCCTCGCGAACGAACTCCAGATACTGCTCGGCAAGATCGAGGATACGGATCTGGGTCAGGTCGACTTTCTGGGCCCGCGCCAGTTCCAGGAGAATATCGATCGGCCCGGCATAGCCATCCAGATCCAGCAACAGCCGGTCACGGGTGACGCTTCTGGCGCCCTCCACACCTTCTTCGAAGGGGATTACATCGCTCACAGTCTTAGTGCCTCCGTCATTCCGGCAAGGCTGGAGAAAAACGGCAACATCCAGTTTACCGGCGTGCGTATCAGCCAGTCGAACACATTGATGCTGAGTCCCAATTCACGGCCAAGGTAAGGCAGCAGGAAAAACGCCGCCAAGAGGATGAAAATCCCGTAGCGCTCCAGGCGGGCAAGCGGCACCGCAAGAGAGATCGGCAAGAGGCCGACGGCAATACGGCCGCCGTCCAGCGGCGGCAGCGGCAGCAGATTCAGCACCGCCAGCACCAGGTTGACGATGATCGAGATCTTGAGCGTCTGGGCCAGCCACATCGCCGGCGCATCGGGCAGCAGCCAGACGATATTGAAAAGAACCGCCGAGATCGTCGCCAGTATCAGGTTCGCGGTGGGCCCGGCCGCCGCCACATAGACCATGTCCCGGCGCGGCCGGCGCAGCCGGTGTGTGGCCACCGGCACCGGCTTGGCATAACCAAACAGAAAAGGCGCCTTGAATACGATCAGCAGCAAGGGCAACAGAATCGTACCGATCGGATGAATGTGCTTCAGGGGATTGATGCTCACCCGGCCAAGCTTGTAGGCCGTGTCGTCGCCATAGGACCAGGCAATGAACCCGTGGGCCGCTTCGTGCAGAGTGATCGCCAGCAAGACCGGCAGCACCCAGATCGAGGCCGTGTAAGCCAGAGCGGAGAGATCGAAATCCATCAACGGCGCCTAAGTAACGTTCACAAGCAGGTCGAGCCGGCGCTGCAGCAGGGTGCTGTCCAGCGCCTCCGGTTCGCCCAGGCGGGAACGACCGCAGGTGAAGCGCCGCAGCGCCGCCGGTGACATGGCCGGCGCCACTTCTGCGACCTGCTCCATCTCTTCAGGCTTGCCGTTACAGTGCAGTGCAATATCGCAGCCTGCTGCAAGAGCGGCGCCGGCGCGCTCCGCCAGCGTCCCATGAAGCGCTTCCATCGACAGGTCGTCAGAAAGCAGAAGCCCTTGGAAACCGATACTGCCACGGATCACCTCGGCGATCACCTTTGATGACGTCGTCGCGGGCTGCTCGGGATCCAAGGCAGAGAACACGACATGGGCGGTCATCCCCCAAGGGGCATCGGCGAGGCTCTCGAAGGGCAGAAAATCGGTGGCCGACAGTTCCGGGACGGCGGTGCCCACGACGGGCAGCTCCTTATGGCTGTCGACCCTGGCGCGGCCATGGCCCGGCATGTGCTTGACCACCGGCATCACCCCCTGGGCCAACATGGTTTCACAAACGATCCGGCCAAGGCCGGCGACCAGCTGCGGGTCGCCCCCGAAAGACCGGTTACCGATCGCATCGCTGGCCCAGGGAAACTGAAGGTCCAGCAAAGGAACGCAATCGACGTCGATGCCGAGGTCGCGCAGTTCCAGCGCCAAAAGCTGGGTATTGATGCGCAGCGCCTCGCTCGCCCGCTCCCAGTCATGGCTGGCCATGCGCCCGAAAAGGCCCGCCGGCGGCGCGTCACGCCAATGGGGCGGCTTCAGGCGCGTTACCCGGCCGCCCTCCTGATCGATCAGGACCGGCGCATCCGCGCGCCCGACAGCGGCCCGAAACGAAGCGACCAGGTCGCGAACCTGCTCCGGCGTCTCGCAGTTTCGTGCAAAGAGAATAAACCCCAGCGGATCGGCCGCTTTGAAAAAGGCTTCCTCTTCGGCTGACAATGCCAGGCCGGCACAGCCGAAGATGGCCGCTTTGGGGCTCACCGATTCAGACATGATCGCCCCGTCGACCGCCCTGTCCAGCGCTGACGGGCCCTTCGCAGTTTCGCTTAGCGCTGTTTGACAAGGCAGTCCTGGTTCCTGCTCTTCAGCTGGCCGCAAACCTTGGCCGCCGCGTCACGGCTGGCGAAGGGGCCGGTCTGAACCCGATAAAAGGTACTGCCCTGAACCTCGGCGGTGTCGAGTGAGAGCGCGAGATTGCCCAGCAATCCGGGGTGATCCGCCTGAAGCCGCGCCCATTCCTTCGACGCCGCGGCCTCCGATTTGACGGAAGACAGCTGCAGCACGATGTCGCCGGCCTTCGCCGCTCCGGCCGGCGCCGTCGGATTGCCGTTCGCGGTTTCCAGCGGCTCTTCGGATAGCAGCTTGGCGATCGCGTCCTCTGCCGGCGGCGCCTGAACTGGCCGATCCCTTGGCTTGAGCTGCGGCAGAGCAATGCCGGTCTCGGTTTCCGCCTGGGCAGGCTCAGCTTGATCAGCCGATGCCGCAGGATCGCCGGCCACAGGCAATTCCGGGATTTGGGGAATTTCGGGGAGAGCAGCGGCGACGCCTGTCTCGCCGTCCTGATTGGTGGCCGTCTGCGGCGCCGTAGCCGGCGGTATAGCGCTGCCCGGCTGTTCCGCCGCCATCTCGGGCGCGGATGCCTCGGGCAAGGGTTCGGGCGGTTGCGGCGTCTCCGGCGGCGGCAGCAAGCTCTCCACACGTGGTCCGTCGCTGGCGGGCTGGCCGTCGTTCAGGAACGATTTATCCTGATGGGGCACATCAAGGCCGCCGGATTGCTCAGGGCGCGACTTCTCCGGGCCCGCATCGGCCTGGACCAGCGGCAGCTGATCGCCGGCCATCTGCCCGGTACCCCAGGAATAGGCATACCAGACGATCGCCCCGAAACAGACCAGGGCGGCCACTGCGATGACCGCCGGAACGAGCCGCCTGCGTCCTTCCAAATCAGACTCCAATTCTGCCGTGTCTTCGCCGAAAGCCGCGCCGCTGCGGTCTCGATCCTGCGCGTAGATGATGCGCCGCATTCCTTCATCGCTGAAGGCCGGCGCCCCGGCCGCAGCCGGAGAATCCGCCGACCGGTCGGACCCCGGGGGGTCCCGATCAACGCCATCCCGGCCTGCATTCACCGCCATTCAGCGCAACTCCTCAACGGGCTCGACCCCAAACACCTCAAGCCCCGATGCGATCACGAAGACAACCGCCTGAAGCAAAGCCAAGCGCGCCCTGGTAACCTGCGGTTCATCGGGAAGCAGGAAGCGCAGAAGCGCAGTACTCTGCCCGCGGTTCCACTGCGCATGAAGCGCGGCGGCCACATCGTAGAGATAAAAGGCCACGCGATGCGGTTCATGTGCCTCTGCCGCCGCTTCCAGCAGCCTGGGCCACTCAGCCAACTGTTTAATCAGGCCCAGTTCACCCGAGTCGGTCAAGAGATTGAGGTCGGCAGCCGCCAAAGACACAGGATCTAGATCGATCCCCGGAATCTCCTGGGCGGCAAGGCGCAGAACCGAACGGCAGCGCGCCTGGGCCATCTGTACGTAGAAAACCGGGTTTTCCAGCGATTTCTCAACCACTTTCTCAAGATCGAAATCGAGAGTCGCGTCATTCTTGCGGGTCAGCATGATGAAGCGGACGACATCTTTTCCGACCTCGTCGATGACTTCGCGCAGCGTAACGAAGGTGCCGGCGCGTTTTGACATCTTCACGACTTGGCCGCCGCGCTTCAGGGTGACCAGTTGGCAGAGCTTGATATCGAGATCGCCCTTCCCGTCCGTCAGCGCCTTCACGCCCGCCTTCATGCGCTTTACATAGCCGCCGTGGTCGGCGCCGAAGACGTCGATCATGATGGGAAAGCCGCGCCGGAACTTGTCCAGGTGATAGGCCATATCACCGGCGAAGTAGGTCCAGCTGCCATCCGACTTCTTGAGCGCCCGGTCGATGTCGTCGCCAAACTGCGTCGCCTTGAAGAGCAACTGAGGGCGCGGTTCCCAATCCTCGGGCGGCGGCTTGCCTTTCGGCGGCTCCAGAACCCCGGTGTAGAGCAGCCCGCGCTCTTCCAGGGTCGTCAGCACCGCGTCGACGCCGCCGGCCCGGACCAGCGCGTTTTCTGAGGAAAAGACGTCCTGAATGACCCCGAGGGCCGCCAGGTCGCGGCGGATCAGGTCCATCATGGACTCGATCGCGAATTCCCGCAGCACGGGCAGCCAGTCATCTTCCGACGCCGCCAGCCAGCGGTCGCCGTCGCGGGCCGCCAGGGCTTTTCCGGTTTCGATCAGATAGTCGCCGGGATAGAGGCCTTCCGGAATCACCCCGATGTCCTCGCCCAAGGCCTCGCGGTAGCGCAGGTAGGCCGAGCGGGCGAGCACGTCGACCTGACCGCCGGCATCGTTGATGTAGTATTCGCGCGTCACCTTGTAGCCGACCTTGGCCAGCAGGGAGGCCAGGGCATCGCCCACCACGGCGCCGCGCGCATGGCCGACGGTTAAAGGGCCGGTCGGATTGGTGGAAACGTACTCGACATTCACCGGCTGTCCCTGGCCGAGGTCGCTTTCGCCATAGGCGGCGCCGGCGTTCAGTATCTCCCGCAGCCGGCCGTACCAGAAGTCTGCCTCGAGGCGCAGGTTGATGAAGCCCGGACCGGCGACGGAGGCTTCCGTCACGTTCTCCAGGCCCGCCAGCTTGCCGACCAGGGCCTCGGCCAGGTCACGCGGCTTCATGCCGGCCGGCTTGGCCAACACCATGGCTGCATTGGTCGCAAGGTCGCCATGCTCAGGATCGCGTGGCGGCTCGACCGTCACCCTTGTGTAGTCGAGATCGCGCGGTAGCCGGTCCTCGGCGCAGAGGCTGTCAAGCTCGCCCACGACGATCTGGCGGAAGTCTTTGAAAAGGTTCATTCGTTTCTAGCTCGAAAATCGAAGTTCTTGGCATGCTCGTCGAGCGCATAGCGGTCGGTCATGCCGGCGATGTAGTCGGCCACCAGCCGCGCCCTTTCCGCCCCCTTGCTGCTCTCGGCGGCGGCCCGCCACTCATTGGGCAGGCAATCGGGACGTTCGACATACTGCTCGAACAAGGCCCGCACCACCCGCTTGGCCTTGGCGGTCATGCGGTTGACCTTGTAGTGGCGATACATGCGTTGGAACAAGAAGGCGCGCAGCGCGCGGTCGTTCTGACGCATCTCCTCCGAAAAGGCAACCAACGGGCGGTCGAGCTGGCGCACGGCCTGGGCCGAGTCCGGCTTGTCGGCCGCTATGCGGCGGCGCGTTTCCTGCAGCAGATCGGTCACCATCAGGTCGATCATCCGCCGGATCGTCTCATGAATCAGCCGGGTCTCTTCAAGATCGGGATAGCGCTCCGACACCGCCGTCAGCATCGGGCCGACCAGCGGCAGTTCGCGCAGTTCCTCCAGCGGAAACAGCCCGGCGCGCAAGCCGTCGTCGATATCATGGTTGTTGTAGGCGATGTCGTCCGACAGCGCGGCGACCTGGGCCTCCGGCCCGGCGAAGGTGGCGACCTCGAGATCGCGGACATCCCGGCAGTAGGCCGCAACGGTTTCCGGCACCTTATCGTCACGCGAAGCCGGTCCGACCAGGGGGCCGTTGTGCTTGACGATACCTTCCAGGGTCTCCCAGGTCAGGTTCAGGCCGTCAAACTCGGCGTAGCGGCGTTCCAGCAGCGTCAGAATGCGGAAGGTCTGCTCGTTGTGGTCGAAGCCGCCGTAGGGCTCCATCGCCAGGTTCAGGGCGTCCTCACCGGCATGACCGAAGCAGGTATGACCCAGGTCATGGGCAAGGGCCATGGCCTCCGCCAGATCTTCGTTCAGGCCCAGGGTACGGCTGATGGAGCGGGCGATCTGGGCGACCTCGATCGAATGGGTCAAACGGGTCCGGAAGTGGTCACCTTCATGATAAACAAAGACTTGCGTCTTATACTTCAACCTCCGAAAGGCCGCGGCATGGACAATCCGGTCCCGATCCCGCTGAAAGCAGGAACGGGTCGGGCTTTCCGGTTCGGCAAAATCGCGCCCCCGGCTCCCGGCCGGCCTGGAGGCGATCTGGGCAGAAGGAATCGGCGCGGTCATGGCGCGAACCTAAGGCCTTGCCATGCCTGAGGCAATGGCGGTTTTCCGCCACTTTTAGGCGGCAGCCACACTGGGACGCCGACATGGTTTGACAAGACGGCGGGAGTCCCTACATCTTTGGTTGGGAGGGGGCATTCCGGCCCTTCCGGTTAACAGGCCTTTTTTGGGCCAAAAAGGATCGAAATGGGTTCGATGCCCACAGGTGATATTGCCCCGGCGCAGGCCCTGGTTTTGACGGCGAATGCCGCCAAGCGGGTTGCCTGGCTGATCGAGCAGGAGGGCGACAAAGACCTGATGTTGCGGGTTTCGGTCTCCGGCGGCGGCTGTTCCGGTTTTCAGTACGGCTTCTCCTTCGACAAAGCCGTCAATGACGACGACCGCACTTTTGAGCGTGACGGCGTTGTGGCTGTCATCGACGAGACCTCGCTGGAGCTGCTCGCCGGCGCCGAAGTGGATTTTGTCGAGGATCTCGGCGGATCGTCCTTTCAGATCCGCAATCCCAATGCCACCTCTTCCTGCGGCTGCGGCTCGTCCTTTGCGATCTAGGCCCGGGCAAGGGCCGGGGCGCTCGCCCGGAATTCAGCCATGACCACCATCGCAAGCTGGAATGTCAATTCCATCAAAGCACGGCTACCAAATGTGCTGGCTTGGCTGGAAAGTGCCAGCCCCGACGTCGCTCTGTTTCAGGAGCTGAAAACCGTGGACGAGAACTTTCCGCGGCTGGAAATAGAAGCGCTCGGCTACCACTGCGCGGTCCACGGCCAGAAGAGCTATAACGGCGTGGCGGTGCTTTCGAAGGCGCCCCTGGAAGACGTCATGGCCGGCCTGCCCGGCGACGCCGCCGACGAACAGGCCCGCTATCTGGAGGTTACAACCTTCGGCCTGCGCATCGCCTCCATCTATCTGCCCAACGGCAATCCGATAAACACCGACAAGTTCACCTACAAGCTCGCCTGGATGGACCGCCTGCAGGCCCATGCCCATCAGCTTCTTGAAAGCGAGGAGCCCGTGGTTCTCGGCGGCGACTACAACGTCATCCCGCAGGATGAGGACGTGTACGACGTCAGGGCTTTCGCCGGCGACGCCCTCACCCAGCCGGAGAGCCGTCAGCGCTTCCGCGCCTTGCTGAACCAAGGCTACACCGAAGCCTTTCGGGCGTTGCACGACGAGCCGCATCTCTACAGCTTCTGGGATTACCAGGGCGGCGCCTGGCAGAACGATCACGGCCTGCGCATCGACCACTTCCTGTTGTCGCCGCAAGCCGCCGACCGGCTGGAGAGTTGCGAGATCGACCGCGGCCCGCGCGGCCAGACCAAAGCCTCGGACCACACGCCCGTCATCTGCCGCCTCAGCGACGCCGCCTGAACGGCCCTGCGGGAGGCGACGAGACTTTGCCCTTCATCCCCCTGCACGACAACACGCCGCGCTACCTGATTGCCCAGCCCTGGACGGCCTGGGCCCTGGTTCTGGTCACCTCAATCTGCTTCCTGGGTCAGGTTCTCGCGGGCGACGACGGGTTTCTAAGCCTAGTCTACGGCCTGGGGGTCATCCCGGCCACCTTGACCGGCCAAGCCCAGCTTGCCGACGACCTATTCCTGATCGACCCGCTGGCCACCTTCCTGACCTACCAGTTCCTGCATGGCGACTTCATGCATCTCTTCGGCAACATGCTCTATCTCTGGGTCTTCGGCGACAACGTGGAAGACGCCATGGGCCACCTCCGCTTCCTGGTTTTCTATCTCGCCTGCGGGGCCGTGGCGGGGCTTGCACAGATACTCGTCGATCCTGGCTCAACGTCGCCGCTGATCGGGGCCAGCGGCGCCATCTCCGGGGTTCTGGGGGCTTATCTCATCCTGCACCCCCGGGCCAAGGTCCTGGTGCCGGTGGTCTTCATCCCGCTCTACCTGCCGGCCTGGCTGTTGCTGCTGTTCTGGTTCGGCTTTCAGTTCTTCGCCCTGGCCGGCGGGCAGGGCGACAGCAATGTCGGGTGGTGGGCCCATATCGGCGGCTTTATCGCCGGGACCGTTCTGATCCCGCTGTTCCGCTACAAGGCCGTGCCGCTGTTCGGCCTGGGCGATCCGCCGGGCGGCGTCACACTGCGGCGCGGGGTCGGCTGGCAGGCGGGCGAAAGCGGTGGCCGCGACAAAGGCGGCCCCTGGGGCTGAGCTCTTGGGGCTAAGACGCGTTAAGTGCCTTAGGCGGAAGCTTTGATGGCCGGCAGGAGCTCGCCCAGGACCAGCCCGACCTGTGCCGGCTCTTCCTTGAACTGAAGCCCAAGCAGCCGGCCGCTTTTCCAGACAATGGTTGCCTGCAGTCCTTCGAAACGGTCGCCCTGCAGCGTGACCGCGCCGCTCAGCCCGCATTCTTCGCTCACGGCAACCTTCGCGCCGCCGAGGGACATGTTCAATATGGTGCAGTTCAGCTTGTTGCCACCGGCGGAAAGAGTGCCGGGCCAGAGAACCGAGCGCCGCAGGAAACGCCGCCTTCCTTCCTCATCGCCGAAACGATCCAGGATATCCTGAAAAACCGCGTCCTGGCTTTCCGCATCGCCGCAGAGTGCCAGGTCGGCACAGTCGCTATCGATCCGTTCCAGGCGGCAGGCCAGCTGGCCAAATCCACGAACCGCGAGAAACAGATCCCCTGTCTCCGGGACTGCCCCCAGCAGGCGCACCCGCGCCTTGCTGCGCGACAACATCAGGACCTCGCAGTCCACAATACTGTCCGTCGTGTGGATCTTTGCCGGCTGCATCAGGGCAACCTGCTGTTCCACCAACCGAATATCTGCCATGGCACCACTCGCCGGGGTTGCTGCAGCGGGCGCGGTCTGAATGCGCGCCTCGCCAACTCAATCAAGCACCACTATGACGCCCTGGGGGTTAACAACTGGCGAAGACTCCACCTCAATGGAATTTCTAGATATAATTGCCTGATCAATGACTTGGTCGACGGATTTGCGGTCTTACGGTTGAAAAACCTCGCCCAGAGGCATGATCCGGAGCCCTGGGCGCAACCGTTGGAAAGGTAACTCCCGGTTGTCGAGAACCACGGGCCCCGGAGAGGCAACCACCAGAATCTCCTCGGCAATCGGCTGGAAATCGGCCCGGAAGTGAACCGAGGACTTCAGGGCGAGAATTTTCTGCTGCGCGGGTTCGACGCCGAGGTGCCGCAGCATCGCCTGATCGGCGAGCTGGATCTTGCTGGAGGCTATCGCCACCTTGACCCCGTCCAGTTCCAACAGGGCGGTTCGGCCAAGCTGCATATGGGCGCCTTTGTAAAACGGGCCAGTGCCTGTCACCCGCCCGTCGCCCAGGCGCAGCACCTTGAAGTCGGCCTGCAGGGGCGCATCGCCGGGAACGCCGGAATGGCCGCCGAGGGTGAGCGAAACCGTCGCCCCCTCACCCGCCGCATGGGCCGCCTCCGCCGCTGCCGGGTCATAGAGATTGGCAACGACCGCTCCTTCGGCCCGCTGCGCCAGAAGCGCCCGCAGCAAACCGGTGGTATCGGAATTGGCGCCGCCGCCGGCATTGTCCTGGGCGTCGGCCAGCACCACCGGCTTGTTGGCCCCGGCGGCAAGCCGCATGGCTTCGCGCACTGCCTCGTCGGCGGGCAGAGCCACAAGGGCAAAGGCCTCTTCACGGCCCAGCGCCGCGTCATAGAGCGCCTCGGCGGCGGCATCGGCTGCCGCCTGCGTATCGCCGTAGGCCACAAGCGACGCGCCGGCATCCGGAAAGTCTGCCGGGCAGAAGCCGCAGGCAAAAGAAATTGCGCTCACCCCCGGCGCCTTGGCAAGACGCCGGACCTCGGCATAAACCGCCTGCGCGGGACCGTGCAGCGTGCAGCCGCTGGTCAGCGGGATCATGAAGGGCAGTTGGCGGAAGGCCTTGTGGCGCCCGCCCCCGCCGTCGATCAAGGCATCGAGCTGCGCCGCCGAGCGCTTGCCGGTCGCCGCCATGTCGACATGCGGATAGGTGCGGTAAATCTCCAGGCAGTCGGCATGCTCGACCATCTCCGCCGTCACATTGGCATGAAGATCGAGACTGACGACGATCGGCAGACCGAGGCCGACGGCCGCGCGGATACGCCTGAGCATCTCGCCCTCGCCGTCGTCGACATGCTCGGCCACCATCGCGCCGTGCAGATCGAGATAGAGGCCATCGAGGTCTTCAAGCTTCTCCAGGTCTTCGACGATCTGTCCGACGACGCGCTCGTAAGCGTCCTCGGTCACATGGGCCGAGGGGGTCGCCTGGGTCCAGGCGAGCGGCACCAGCGTGTGGCCTTGCGCCTGCGCCGCCTCGACAAAACCGGCGATGCCGATATTGATGCCGGCCACCGCCTCGAACAGTCCCTCGCCCCGCGTCAAGCCCGGCCAGGCGCCGGGCCGCAGGAAATCGTCATAGGTCGCCTTGGAGGGGGCGAAGGTATTGGTCTCGTGCTGAAACCCGCCGACCGCGATGCGCGCCATGGTGCCCCGCGACCGTCAGATGTCGGCGTAGACGTGTTTCTCCGCCTGGGCGCCGGGGTGGGTCACCGCCCCCTTGTAAGCCGGGCCGACGGTGGCTGCATAGCGCCAGATCGCCCCGGACTGATAATCGTGTTCGCGCGGCTGCCACTTGGCCTTACGGGCCTCCAGGTCCTCGTCGGAAAGGGCCACATCGAGGGTGCCGGCCTCGGCATCGATGGTGATCATGTCGCCGTTTTCCAGCAGGCCGATGGGGCCTCCGACAGCCGCTTCCGGGCCCACATGGCCGATACAGAACCCGCGTGTCGCGCCTGAGAAACGCCCGTCGGTGATCAGCGCCACCTTGTCGCCCATGCCCTGGCCGTAGAGCGCCGCCGTGGTCGACAGCATCTCCCGCATGCCGGGGCCGCCCTTGGGGCCCTCGTAACGGATGACCAGCACTTCGCCTTCTTCGTATTCGCGGTTCTCGACCGCCTTGAAGCAGTCTTCTTCGCATTCGAAAACCCGCGCCGGGCCGGTGAACTTCTGGTTCGTCATGCCGGCCACCTTCACGATGGCCCCTTCCGGCGCCAGGTTGCCGCGCAGGCCGACCACACCGCCGGTCGGCGTGATGGGATTGCTGCAGGACCGCACGATGTCCTGGTCTTCGGGCAGGGTGACGCCTTCCAGGGTCTCCGCCAGGGTCTTGCCGGTGACGGTCGGGCAGTCGCCATGCAGGAATCCACCGTCGAGCAGCGCCCGCATGATCACCTGCACGCCACCGATCTCGTAGAGATCCTTGGCCACATAGCGGCCACCGGGCTTCAGGTCGGCGATATAGGGCGTCGAGCGGAAAATCTCGGCCACTTCCTGCAGGTCAAAGTCGATCCCCGCCTCATGGGCGATGGCCGGCAGGTGCAGCCCGGCATTGGTCGAGCCGCCGGAACAGGCCACCACCCGCGCCGCGTTCTCCAGCGACTGGCGGGTAACGAGGTCGCGCGGGCGGATACCCTGGGCCAGGGCATGCATCACCGCCTGGCCCGAGGCCTCGGCATAGGCGTCGCGGGATTCATAGGGCGCCGGAGCACCGGCTGAGCCCGGCACGGCGAGGCCCAGGGCCTCGGAGACACAGGCCATGGTGTTGGCGGTGAACTGGCCGCCACAGGACCCGGCCGAGGGGCAGGCCACGCATTCAATCTGGTGCAGTTCCTCATCCGACATGTTGCCGGCCGAGTGCGCGCCCACCGCCTCGAAGACGTCCTGCACCGTGATGTCCTTGCCTTTGTGGCGGCCCGGCAGGATCGACCCGCCGTACATGAAGACCGAGGGCACATTCAAGCGCACCATGGCCATCATCATGCCGGGCAGCGACTTGTCGCAGCCGGCCAGGCCAACGAGGGCGTCGTAGCAATGGCCGCGCATGGTCAACTCGACGGAATCGGCAATCAGATCGCGGCTCACCAGTGACGACTTCATGCCCTGGTGGCCCATCGCGATGCCGTCGGTGACGGTGATGGTGCAGAATTCGCGGGGGGTGCCGGCGGCGGCTTTGACCCCGAGCTTTACCGCCTGGGCCTGGCGCGACAGAGAGATGTTGCAGGGCGCCGCTTCGTTCCAGCAGGTCGCCACCCCGACGAAAGGCTGGGCGATCTCTTCATCGGTCATGCCCATGGCGTAGTAGTAGGAGCGATGGGGTGCGCTCTCCGGCCCGACCGAGACATAACGGCTGGGCAGTTTCGACTTGTCGAAATTCGGATTGGGCTTGGAATCGAGCGGCATGACCTTAGGGCTCCCTCACTGATCGCGTTCTGTGTTTGTCTATTTTGGCAGAGGATAGCGGGCGGTCTGCCCCGTCACCACCGCGAATTATGCATGCGGCCATGCGCGAAGGGGCCGGCGACCGCCGACCCCTCCGGAAACGAAAACAGGCGATGCCCGCTAGCGGAATTTGGCCAGCAGCTTCCAGGCCACCGGCAGGCTGGCCGCAACCAGCGCCATCTTCAGCAGATCGCCGGGAATGAAGGGGATCAGGCCCCAGGCCAAAATCGGCTTGTCCCAACCGAACAGCACGCCGAGCCAGAACAGTCCCGGCAAATACATGAGGACGCTGGCGATCAGCATGGCAAGGCCGGCCGTGAAGACGTTGCGGTCCCAACCGCGCTCGGCCAAGCCGCCGCAGGCCGCCGCCGCCAGAACGTAACCCAGCAGGTAGCCGCCGGTCGGGCCAGCCATGTAGAGCAGGCCAATACCCTTTTCCGGCGTTCCGGCGAAGACCGGCAGACCCATGGCCCCTTGGGCCAGATAGAGCAGCACGGTGACGGCGCCGAGCCGCCAGCCGTAGGCCATGCCGATGGCCAGGACGCCGAAGGTCGTCATGGTCAGGGGCACGGGATAGAACGGCACCTGGATCTTGGCGCAGGCCCAAAGCAGCAGGGAACCGACAACTGCGAGCAAGCTGGACCGCAGAAGTCCGTTCATCTCGCCCAACTTCCCATGGCTCGGCCAAAGCGCCGATACCAGTGTTCCCTGTTTCAATTGCAAAGCCGTCATCTGTGCCGCTCCCTTTCGTTCCTCGTGTAACTCTCATGCCCTGTTACTGACTGCTATACCCTCTGCAACCGCTGCCCGCCAAGCCTCTCTTACGCTCTCCGGCGATAGAGGCTGTCGAGCAGCAGGTCTTTGCGCGGCCCCTTCACACACCAGACGACGCGCCAGGCATTCGCCCCCAGCGCCCTGAATTCACCGCCGTAGTCGTCTTCACCACAACGATGCTTACAGGTCCATATTCCGTCGGCCAGGTTCAGGTCGTGGAAGAATCGCCCATCGGTAAAGTGCACCGTCGCCCGCCCCGGCACCGGAAAATCATAGCGGTAGGCCTGATGGGTCGCGCCCCGATGGGCGCCGAGGGTCAGCATGCCCTCCTCGTTGTAGTCCAGTCCCTGGTCCCGCGCGACAAAGCGACCCTCGCCCAGAAGCTCCCCGGTCTCGTTCCGGAGGCGGTCTTCCACTTGCCGGGAAAGCTCCCAAATTCCATCAAAAAAACTCTTCAGGTCATTGACTATGAATAATTTTTTTGATCTTTCCATCTCACCTAGACACCGCCAAGGCGTTCCAGAGCCGTCTGCAGCTTGTCCATGGTCTGCTGGCTGTCGGCAAGGCGTTCGCGCTGCTCCGCCACCACTTCCGCCGGCGCTTTGGCCAGGAACTGGTCGTTGGAGAGCTTCTTGTCGAGCTTGCCGATCTCGCCCTTCAGCTTATCCATCTCCTTCTTCAGGCGGGCCTGTTCCTGACCGATGTCGATAACATCCGCCAGCGGCAGCACCAGGGTCGCCTCCTCCAGCACATCCTGAACCGACCCGTCCGGCACCGGCTGATCGAAGGCGATCGTCTCCACCCGCGCCAGGGTCTGAATAAGCGCCTGATGGTCGCCGACCCGGGCCTTGGAGATATCCGAGGCCTCGTTGACGATAAGCGCGATGCGCGCGCCCGGCGGCACGTTCATTTCCGAACGGACCGCGCGGATCTGACCGATCATGCGCACCACCCAGTTCAGCGCGGCATCCGCCTCCGCATCCACCAGAGCTTCCGGGAAACCGGGCCAGGCCGCGGTGGTCATCAGCTCTTTCTCGCCGTTACCCGTCTGCAGCCAAAGCTCCTCTGTCAGGAAAGGCATGATGGGATGGGCCAGGAAGAGCGCCTTGTGCAGCACCCAGAGCGCGGTCGCGCGGGTCTCCGCCTTCGCCGCCTCGTCGTCGCCCTGGAACAACGGTTTGGCGAATTCCAGATACCAGTCGCAGTAGGTGTGCCAGACGAACTGATAGATCGCCTGCGCCGCCTCATTGAAACGGTAGCTCTCAATCGCCTGGCGCACTTTCGGCTCGACCTGCGCCGCCTGGCTGACGATCCAGCGATTGACGCGTTGCCGGTTGTCAGCCGGATCGAAATCCGCACCATAGGCGCAGTCGTTCATCTCGCAGAAGCGCGCCGCGTTCCAGATCTTGGTGCAGAAGTTGCGGTAACCCTCAATCCGGCTCTCCGCCAGCTTGATGTCCCGGCCCTGAGCGGCCAGGGCGGTCAGCGTGAAGCGCACGGCATCGGCGCCGAACTTGTCGATCAGTTCCAGCGGGTCGACGACATTGCCCTTGGACTTCGACATCTTCTGGCCCTTTTCGTCGCGGACCAGGGCGTGAATGTAGACGGTGTGGAAAGGCACCTCCCCGTCCATGAACTCCAGCCCGCTCATCATCATCCGGGCCACCCAGAAGAAGATGATGTCGAAGCTGGTGACCAGCACGTCGCCGGGATAATAGCGCTTCAGGGCCTTGGTATTCTCCGGCCAGCCGAGGGTCGAAAAAGGCCAGAGCGCCGAGGAAAACCAGGTATCCAGAACATCGGTGTCGCGGGTGAGGTCCACCGGCTTGCCATAGTGGGCCTCCGCCGCCTTGGCCGCCTCGCCTTCGTCATGAGCGACGAAAACCTCTCCATCCGGCCCATACCAGGCCGGGATCTGATGACCCCACCAGAGCTGGCGCGAGATGCACCAGGGCTGAATGTTGCGCATCCACTCGTAGTAGGTCCGCTCCCACTGCTTGGGCACGAAGACCGTGCGGCCGCTTTCCACCGCCTCGATCGCCGGCTTGGCGAGCGTTGCCGCGTCGACATACCACTGGTCGGTCAGGTAAGGCTCAATCGGCACGCCGGAGCGGTCGCCGTGCGGCACCGTATGGCGGTGATCGTCGATCTTCTCCAGAAGGCCCTCGGCCTCCATGTCGGCGACGATGCGCCTGCGCGCCTCGAAGCGCTCAAGACCGCGATAAGCCTCCGGCACGGAATCGCTCAGATGCGCATCACGGTCGAAGACATTGATCATCTCAAGGCCGTGGCGCTTGCCCACCTCGAAGTCGTTGAAGTCGTGCGCCGGCGTGATCTTCACCGCACCGGAACCCTGCTCCGGATCGGCATAGTCGTCGGCCACGATGACGATGCGTCGGCCGACCAGCGGCAGGATCGCATGTTTGCCGACCAGATCCCTGTAGCGCTCGTCCTCCGGATGGACCGCCACGGCGGTATCGCCCAGCATGGTCTCCGGCCGGGTCGTCGCCACGGTGATGAAGCGGCCTTCCTCGCCCTCGATCGGATACTTGAAGTGCCAGAGATGACCGTTGATTTCCTTCTGCTCCACCTCCAGGTCGGAAATCGCGGTGTGGAAGCGCGGGTCCCAGTTGACCAGCCGCTTGTCGCGGTAGATCAATTTCTTCCGATAGAGGGTTACGAAGACCTTCAGCACCGCCTCGGATAGGCCTTCATCCATGGTGAAGCGTTCACGCGACCAGTCGCAGGAGGCACCCAGGCGCCGCAGCTGCTTCAGGATGATGCCGCCGGATTCCTCGCGCCACTCCCAGACCCGCTTGATGAACTCCTCACGGCCGATCTGCTGAGAATTGCCGGGTGCCAGGGGCATGCCCCGGTCGAGTTCGATCCCTTTGGCGCCAAGCTGGCGTTCCACCACCATCTGGGTGGCAATGCCGGCATGATCGGTCCCCGGCTGCCAGAGCACATCGCGCCCCTGCATCCGCTGATAGCGCACCAGAATGTCCTGGATGGTGTTGTTCAGCGCGTGGCCGATGTGCAGGCTGCCCGTTACATTGGGCGGCGGAATCATGATGGTGAAAGGCTTCTTGGTCTCGTCGAACTGCGCGGCGAAGGCTTTGGCCTCCTCCCACCGCGCATATTGACGATCCTCGACCTCCTGCGGCCGATATGTCTTATCCAGCATTGCTGGCCATCCTCTTGATGTGTCGCAAGGCGCGCTCAACAGCACGCCGCGATGAAATGTCGGGATGTGGATATCAGATGGTAAGGCTAAGCGCCATACAGCAGGCACCATCCGGTGGGCAGCCTATGCGGCGGCCCGGGCCTACTGATCCTCGGCGCGTCGTACCATCTTCTTGATCTCCTCACGAACGATCCGTTCTACCAGATCGGGGAGATTATCGTCCAGCCAGCCTTTCAGCTCGGGCACCAATGACTGGCGAACCAGTTCCTCAAGGGTCCTGCCGCCGCCGATGGCAATGCCGTCCGGCTGCTGGTTGGCCATGGCCGCCTTGGTGACCGCGGCAAGAGACGCCGTTGCCGCCGCCGCCGTGACAGCGGAGACAATCTCGCTGTCCTGGCCGGCGGGGGCCAATTCGGTTCCCGGCTCCTCAGCCGCCGCAGCGACCTCGGATTCCGGTTCGGCTTCGGGCTCAGGTTCGGCTTCCGCCTCGGGTTCAGGCTCAGGTTCTGCTTCTGGCTCAGCCGCAGCTTCGGGCTCAGGCTGAGGCTCCGGCTCGGCTGCCGCTTCAGGTTCCGGCTCAGCCGTGGCTTCGGGCTCTGGCTCGGGTTCCGGCTCCGCTACCGCTTCAGGCTCCGGCTCGGCCTCAGGTTCCGGTTCGGCTGCCGCTTCGGCTTCTGGCTCCGGCTCAGCCGCCGCTTCAGGCTCTGAAGCTTCCTGCTCCAGATCGACAACACTGCCGTCTTCTTTGACCATTTTGGTGAGATCGAGAATGTTGTCGGCACCCTGGGGCGGAGGCCCCGCCGCCGGCGCCGGTTCGGGCGCCGATTCGGCTTCCGCCGCTGCCGGCGCAGCTTCCGCCTGTGGCTCGGGTGCGGGCTCCGGGTCAGCCGCAGGCTCAGGCGCCGGAGCCGGGGCGTCCGGTTTCGCCGCCGCTTGGCTGTCGGTGGCGGGCTCAGCCTCGGCTTTATCTTTGGCTGCCGTCTCTTCGTCCGGCTCGTCCTCAGATATAATTCGCCGGATGGAGGCGAGAATTTCCTCCATTGTCGGTTCGTTTTGTTCTTCCGGCATGCTTATGTCACCAAGCCCCCTAAGGCCCAGAAAGTCTTATTAACAGAACGATCTTGTAACACTGCATAGGGGGAAAGCGGAAATTTTCTGTTAACCAAAAGACGGATTATTCGGTAACGCCCTCAGCAGCACCGGGGGCCGTGAGGCCGAACCAAGTGTCCCTGACCTCGCGATAGTCTGTCTCAGGGTCGTAGATTTCCGCCGTCAGGCCAAGATCAGCCGCCGTCAGCCGTCCAACTGCCGTCAGAACCTGATAACTGGCCACAACCTCATCGCGCTGGGCACCGACCAGATTGACCTGGGCATCCAAAAGCTCCTGCTCGGCGTCCAGAACATCCAGAACCGTACGTGCGCCCACGGCATTTTCCTGGCGTACGCCTTCCAGGGCGATCTCGTTGGCCCGCACGGACTGCTGAAAAGCCTCGATCTGGGCGCGGGCCGTTTCCAGGCTTTCCCAGGCCGAAATCGCATCTTCACGCGCCTGACGCAGCGCTTCGCGAACCTGCAAGCGGCGCTGACTGGCCACCTGCTTGGATTCCCGCACCCGGCTGGATACCGAGCCCTGCTGATAGAGCGGGACCCGCACCAAAGCCAGCACCTCGGCGCTGCGGCTTTCGCTGGCCCGGGTAGAGCCTTCGTGCTGGTAGCTGAGCTGACCCTGAAGGTTCACCTCCGGCAGAAGCTCGCCCTCTACCTCACGGACGTTGCGCAGAGCGGCCAGTTCGGTGAATTGAGAGGCCAGAACGGCCGGGTTGGCGACTTCCGCGTCGGAAATGACCGATTCCTGATCGGCCGGCAGGCTTCCGGGCCGAGTCGGTTGGTCCAGGATCTGCGGCAAAACACCGACAACGTTCTCGAAAGTCGCCCGGCTGGATGTCAGATTGCCCTGCGACTGGATCCGATCGGCGGTTGCCGTGGAAAGCCGGCTTTCCGACTGGGCCACGTCGGTGCGGGTCACCTCACCCACCTCGAAGCGATCCTGCGTTGCCTCCAGCTGGCGTGCCAGAACCTGCTCATTGTTCAGGTTCAGTTCCAGCACCGACTGATCGCGCCAGACATCGGCAAAGGCCGAGACGGCATCGAACAACACGGACTGCTCCGTGTCGGCCAGATTAGCGCGCTGAGCGAGGACTTCGTTCTCGGCCCGGTCGGTTCCGGCAACGGTACGCCCGCCGCGATAGAGCGGCTGGGTAAGTGTCAGATCACCGGTCACCGGACTGCGGCCCACACCATCCCTTTCGGTCGGCTGCTCGAAACTGTCGGTCGCCTGTCCCGCACTGCCCTGGGCTTCCAGAAAGGGACGCCAATTCGACAGCGCCTGGGGTACCCGTTCATTGATCGACCGGAGTTCGGCGCGTGCCGCGCTCAGGGTCGGATTGGACTGGTACGCCTGGACCAGCGCTTCGTCCAAGGTCTGTGCCTGGGCGACATTCAGCGGGAACGCCAGGCCCGCCAGCATGGCCGCGGCCACAGCAAGGCCAACGGTCGGGTTGGGAGTCATGCGGCGCTTTCCTGCCTGAAGCTCACTACGCCAGGCAACGGTCACTGATCTCATGCGAGATTCTCTCCCTGCTTTTTTCGCGGGGCGCGGCATCGAAGCGCCCATCAAGATTGCATCGAAGACACCAAATTCCGAAGGCCACCCTGCGCCCCCCAGACAGTCAGCTCACGCCCTTTATCGCGGGCGGAACGCTTCACCAACGGCTCGGCCGCCGGACAGGCGGCACGGACAAGCTAAAAGACGAAACCTGCTTCTCGCTCGAAACCCGGCAAGAGCGGTACCGCCGCATCGAACAAAACACGCGCCGAATAGACCTCGCCGGACCGCTGAACCAGGGTTGCCCGACCAATCCCCGATTCATCGACGACAACCGCCGCCAGGCGGCCACCCTCGGCCAACTGTCCCTTGAGCGCCGCCGGCACCTCGCTCACCGCCCCCTGAAGCAGGATTACGTTGTAGGGCGCCTGCTTGGCATAACCGTTTTCCAACGGCCCTTCGACGATCACTGCGTTGTCCATATCCAGGGCGTTGAGCGTGTGGTTGGCCTGATCGACCATGGCGCGGTCGTGATCCAGACCGACAACCGTCTCGGCCAAACCGGCCAGCACCGCTGTCGAGTAACCGGTCGCACAACCGATATCCAGCACCATATCACCGGGCCCGGGCGCGACGGCCTGCAGCAGGCGGGCCAGCACCATGGGCTCCATAAGATAACGACCCGGAGAAACTTCCAGATCCTCGTCGACATAAGCGATACCGCGCATGGCATCGCCCACGAACCGCTCGCGCGGCATCGCCTCAAAGGCTTCTATGACACGCGTATCCGTCACCTTGTTGGTGCGGATCTGGCTTTCAACCATATTCAGGCGGGCAGCTGCAAAATCAACCATGTCACCTTCTATGCGCCTGGCTATGCCCCTGGCTTTACCGGGGCTATGCCTTGGTTCTATCCATGCCGGAGTTCTACGCTCAAGCCATGGACCCGACGTCCACCCTATGAGATGGGTTTATAGGCGCGAAGGTCAAAGAAAACAACGGATCAGAAAGCCGCGCCAGCTTAGAAACCCGACCCGGCCGGCGCGCGCAAAAGACTGCCGCACCGGCGGTGGCTGCCAGCTTGACCAAGCCCGGGGCCGGCAGTATAGCTTCTGCCCGCTTGCCATGGCCCGGTGGGAGAGTGGTTATCCAGAGGATTGCAAATCCTTGCACGCCGGTTCGATTCCGGCCCGGGCCTCCAAGCGTCTCGCGCCTTCCCAAACCCCAACGCCAGCCGGCCTCAGGTCAGGGCGCCCGGCTTACTGCCGAAAAGCCCCTTACCTTGTCTGGAATCAGCCGAGGGGCGTCCGGCCGATTCCCGGTCCGCGCTACTGCGCCATGGCGAGCAAGAGGCTGTACCAGCCATAGCCGACAGCACTGAAGAAGAATGCGAAGGTGCCAAAAGCCGCCAGGCCCGTCGCCAGGCGTTCCCAAAGTGACGGCTCGATCTCGTTCATATCGAAACTGGCCATGCCCTGCTCCTCCTTTTGAAGTCTTCAACCGCCGGGCCTGCCGATCTGCCCCGCCGTAGGAATGGGGAGACTATCCGGCTTGTGCTGTCACAGCAAGAACAAAACACGAACATCTGGTTTTCATTAACAGATGGCTAAGGATATCCGTACACTATATCGCTCTGCCAAGGGGCCCGGTTCCCGGCGGACAGCGCTTTTCGCGGTTGGTACAGCAAGGGGAGAGCAAGCGATCAGAAGCGATATCCTCACCTGCCTGCCCGACCGGCTTCACCCGGTCAGTCAGATGTTTCTGGAGCGCTGGCTGTCCGGTGATATGACCACGGCGGACTTCCTGCGCTGGTTCCATATGCCGAATTCGTCTTATCTGTCCGTCGCCGAGTGCGTCCTGGCGGTGGTCGCCGGGGCCTAAGGAAAGCACCAAAGAAATGCTGCAAAATCTTTGCAGCCGCGTCAGTGTTTTGATATAACCGCGCTTCGCCGACGCAGGGAGACCTGCTAGACGAGCAAATCCTGATCCGCGGTAGCTCAGTTGGTAGAGCAGGTGGCTGTTAACCACCTTGTCGCAGGTTCGAGTCCTGCCCGCGGAGCCAATAAGACGAAAAAGGGACGCAGTTTCATAGCTGCGTCCCTTTTTCCATGTTGATGAGGGCCGTACGGCCCAGGGTCCCTCCGTGAGCCACAGGACCCATCCGTAAGCACTGCATATTGTGGTATAGAGAACGGCCTTTTCGATTCGCCGCATGAGGGTCCCCGAAGCAGCCAGAATTGAGCGCCGCAAGCCATGTCGACCTTGCCCAGGTGGCGTGAAGCCGCCGACAGAGCAAAAAACTACCTAGCCAGCGCCGAGGCGGCCCAACTGCTTGAAACCTGGACCGCGGCGGGCAGCACAACCCAACCGCCGCGGCGCGACGAGATGAGGCCGGAAAACTTTCCCGCCCTCCTCCCCGACCTCTGGCTGATGGACTTCGAGCCGGAGAGCAAGCAGCTACGCTACCGCCTGGAAGGCGAACATATCCGCGCGCGCTACGACCAGTCGCTGGTCGGCCGGGACCTTGTGGATACCATCGCGCCGGAAGCGCTGGAACGGGTCCGGCGTTATTTCCTCGCCTGTGTGGAACAGCCCGCCATCTGCTTGGTCATCGGCCGCCTTTATCATGAATGGAACCAACCGGGCTACGGCGAACGCATGCTGTTGCCGCTCTTTTCAGAGGCCGGCAGCCCCTCGGGGCTGATCGGGATCACAATCTGCAAGGAAACCTTTGCGGACCGGAAGCTCGCCGAGGAGCGGGCCAAGCGGCTCACCTGCATCCTGCCCCTGGACGGCGAAGAACCCTACGAACAGAATTGGCCGGGGTAGAAATGGGCCCAGCAGAAACAGCCCGGGCATCAGAGCGCAGCGATGCGATCGAGCAGCTGCGCCACATCCGTCTCATCCTGATAGATCCCGAACCCAAAGCGCAGGCGCGATCCACGATGATCGGTGATCACCTCGGCCGCCATCAGACGCGCCTGCAACGCCGCTGCCTGCTCTGCCGCCAGATCGAAGGTGAGAAACTGTCCGCAGGAAACATCGCGCGGGTCGAGCAACAGGCTGCCAAGCGGCAACACAGCTGGTGACAGACGCTCCAACCCTTCGATAAACCGACACTGCAGCGCCAGCGCGTGGGCATGAATCTCGCCGGCCCCAAGGCCGAGATCGTCCAGCAGCGAAAGAACCGCCCGCAGACGATAGATCCCGACGGGATCGAAGGTGGCGCCGAGAAAACGCCGGCCGTCAGCAGCATAGGCCACACCCTCCCCGGCCATCTGTTCCAAAGCCCCGAAAGCCGCATACCATCCGGTATTGCGCGGACGCGGGCCGTATCCGTCGGGCGCGTGGAGGAAGCACACACCCTCTCCCGCCATGGCATATTTGTAGCCGCCGGAGAGGTAGAAAATACGACCCTCGACAGGCCCGAGATCGGTCGGGCGCGCCAGGAAACCGTGATAGCCGTCGACAACGATAAAGGTCTCGTCATCCGGCAGGGACCGCACCAGATCCTCGAGGGCGGCAATCGCAAAACCTGAATTGAAGAACACCTGACTGACGAAGATCAGGTCGTAGGTGCCTTTTTCGGCCGCCGCCGCAAAGCGCGAAGCAAAGTCGGTAAAAGGTTCGACCGGCACCCGTGTGACGTCGGCCAATCCTTCTTCCTCCAGCCGCGCCACCTGCCGGGTAAAGCTGTAAAACTCGCTGTCGCTGCAAAGTATCCGCGGCGCTCGATCAACCGGCAGGCATGACAGCAGGCGACAGAGCAACTCGTGGGTATTGGGGGCAAAGGCGATTGTATCCGGCGATGACAGCCCCAGCACCCGGGCGATGGCCTGTTGGGTCTGCGGCATCACTTCGCCGAAAACCCGTTCCCACTTGCGATCCGCCAGCCGCGCCGCGTCCTCCCAGCAGGCGGCCTGGGCGTCGAAGGTGACGTCAGGCCAGAGATGGTGACTGTGCGCCGCAAAGTGGAGCCGCCCGGGCGCCGCCTGCAGGGATCGGCTGAAGTGGGCTTTGTGATTTGTCACCGGCGGTCAGTCCTTCGGCGCCGCGTAGCCATAGCCCATGGCACGGCGTAGCTCGTCGGGCAGCGGCGGCAGCGCCGAACGCGGTATCAGGAATGTCGAGAGGGCGAAAAGATCGCCGAACACGCGGTAGCGTTTTGCCGCCTCGCTCAGATAGTCGTGCCCGGAGGAACCGCCGGTTCCAAGCTTCCTGCCGATCATGCGCTGCGCCATCAGGGCATGGCGGTAACGCCAGGCGGTCATGGTCTCGTCGATATCCATGAGCAGGCTCAACAGCCGGAAGGGAAGCTGCAGAACAGGTTCGTCGCGATAAAGGGTAACGAAGAGGGCCGCCTGCAGGGCGCCCAGGGAAAACCGCCAGGCCCCCTGCTCCACAAGGGCGGCATGGCGCGCCTCGTCGTAGATCGCCTCAAAGCGCTCCTGTGCCGCCTCCAGCCCCGCCAGTCCGGCTTCGCGCTCCATCGCCCCGATCGTGGGGTTGTCGCGCAGGATCGCCGCGTCGCGCGCCAGCATATCGGTGACGGCGGCGCGGTAACTTTCCTGAAAGCGGTAGCCGCCGATCTCGACGAAGGGGGTACGGCCCAGCCAGACCTCGATCCGGTCGCTCAGGCTCGGCACAGCTTCAGCCGCCTGGACCCGCGCCCGGTCGGTTTCGTTCAGGCGGCTGTCATAGGGCTTGTCGTCCGGCGTAACCCGGTCGCCGCGCCGCAGACCGAGCCCGATTTCGATAAGGCGGAACTGCAGCGACTGGAAGCCGGAGGACGGAAACAACAGGTCCCGGAATTCCAGAAAGTCCTGCGGCGTCATCGTCTCCAGCACATCAAGCTGGCCGATGACCAGCTTCAGGATGCGCTCGATCCGCTGCAGGGCCGCAACGGCACGGCCGATATCGCGGTCGTCGACATTGGCGTTGGCAAAGATACCGTCGACCAGGGCCAGTTCGTGCAGGATCTGCTTGAACCACAGCTCGTAGGCCTGGTGAACGATGATGAAAAGGAGCTCGTCATGCGCCGGCCGGCCAAGCCGCTCGCTCTCCGGCGCCTGGGCCGAAAGCAGCCGGTCGAGCTGAAGATAATCGGCGTAGTAGATCGGCTTCTTCTCTTCGCTCACGGAGCCATCCCTTCAGATGATGCGGCAGCGGATACAGCGAAACGCGATTCGCCTCCTGGATCAAGTGGCCCTGATGAAACCGCGCTGCTCAGGCGGTACAGAAAACCACCTGGTTGATCGGCGGCAGATGCCCGGACAGCAATGACCAACTCTCGCCGCCGTCGCGCCCGAGCCAAAGCGCACCGGTGGTCGATCCCATCGCCAGGCGCTCTCCCCTGTCGTCAACGCTGAAAGCATGCCGATAAACGAGATCGAAGGCCGTCGTCTCCGGTAAACCACGAGTCAGGGTCTCAAAAGAGTCGCCGCCGTCGCGGGTGCGGGTCACCACGAAACACCCATCAACAGGCACGCGGCACTCGTCCTTCACCGCAGGAACGAACCAGGCGGTCTTCGGATCGGCCGGGTGCGCAGCCACCGCGAAACCGAAACCCGACGGACGAACGTTATCGATGGAAACGAAAGTCCGCCCGCCGTCGTCGGAACGGAAAATGCCGCAATGATGCTGACACCATAGTGTTTCCGGCGCTGCGGCGCAGAAAGCCAAGCGATGCGGGTCCTGGATGCTCGGATCGTCTCTGCGATCCGGCGGCATGTAGTCCGCCGCCAGACCCTTGCCGCCGATCTGCCAGGTCGCCCCATCATCTTCGCTGAGCCAGACCCCGCCGCAGGAAATACCGACCGTCAACCGCCGGCTGTCGCGCGGGTCAACGACAATGGAATGAATGCCCGGTTCATCATAGCCGCCGCCGAACCAGTCGCTGCGTGAGGGCTGGTTCCACAGCGCCTCCACCAGCTGCCAGGTCTCGCCGCGATCGTCGGAGCGGAAGAGCGCGCCGGGCAGCGTGCCGGCCCAAAGGCGGCCCGCCTGATCATCACCCCCGGGTTCAAGCGTCCATATGAAAGTGACGCTGGGGGCATCCGCCCCATTCCCGGGTGCGGCCTGTGCAAAGGCCGGCAGAGGCAGCTCCTTCCAGGTCGCACCAAAGTCCTCGGAGCGGTGCAGCTTGGAGCCGAAATGACCAAGGTTGAGGGCGGCATAGAGGGTGCCGTCGCGGCGGTCGTGAAGGACCGCGCTCACCGGGTCGCCCAGAAAACCAAGGCAGCGCGGCGCGCCTTCAGCGCCAGCGCTGTCCACAGCAAAGAGACCCTTGCGGGTCGCCACAAGCAGATCCTCTGTCATCGCAGCTCCTCTCTATCCCCCGGAAAGCGCCTGAAAGACAAACACTTCATCATCGTTCGCAATGGGATCGCTGAGCCCGGCGCGGTCCGCGATCATGACATTATTGACGAAGACATTCACATGGCGCCGCAGCCGGCCCTGGTCATCGACGATATAAGACCGCAGTTGAGGGCGCTGGTCGAAAACGGCGGCAAGAACCTCCCCGACCCGATTGCCGCCAACCTCCAGGGTCGGGCAGTCAAGATGACGCTGCAGGTTCGCCGTGAAAGTAACGCGCGGCATGACTGGGCTCCCAAACCGGAAGCCTGCCCTGCCTGAAGATAAATTTCAATCTTAGTGCAAAACCAAGACGCGCATCAGCCCTGCCCTTCGGCGATGCGCAGCAGGTACTCGCCGTAATCGTTTTTGCGCAGGGGCTCGGCCAGTTTCATCAGGGCTTCGGCGGTGATGAAGCCCTTGCGGAAGGCGATTTCCTCGACGCAGGCGATCTTCAGGCCCTGGCGGTGCTCGATGGTCTGCACAAACTGTGCGGCATCGATCAGGCTGTCGTGGGTTCCGGTGTCCAGCCAGGCATAGCCGCGCCCCAGACGCTCGACCTGTAAACGCCCGGCATCGAGGTAGCGGCGATTGAGGTCGGTAATCTCCAACTCGCCGCGCGGCGACGGCGCCAGCTCGGCGGCGATGTCGGCGACCTGATCGTCATAGAAATAGAGGCCGGTGACCGCGAAACGCGACTTCGGTTCCGCCGGCTTTTCTTCCAGGCTGACGGCCTGGCCCGCTGCATCGAATTCGACGACGCCGTAGCGCTCGGGATCGGAAACCTGATAGCCGAAAACGGTTGCGCCCTCGCGCAGTGTAGAGGCCCGCATCAGGATCTCCTGCAGGCCCTGTCCGTAAAAGATGTTGTCGCCCAGGATCAGGCAACAAGTGTCGGCGCCGATGAAGTCCCGCCCAATCAGGAAGGCCTGGGCCAGGCCCTCCGGCTTCGGCTGTACGGCGTAGCTGAGGGAGATGCCCCACTGGCCACCGTCGCCCAGCAGGTTATGAAAGAGCGGCGCGTCGTGCGGCGTGGTGATGATCAGAATGTCGGTGATTCCCGCCATCATCAGAACGGAAAGCGGATAGTAGATCATCGGCTTGTCGTAGACAGGCAGAAGCTGCTTGCTGACCGCCAGGGTGACCGGGTGAAGCCGCGTGCCCGCACCGCCGGCAAGGATAAGACCTTTCATCGTATTTCCTCTTCCTGGCCTTCTTCTAGGCCCGTCCGGCCGATGAGACACGTTCGCCGCCCTGCAACTCGCGCAGCACATCGCGCAACCCCTGGCGCCAGTCGATGGCCGACTGATGAAAGCGCGCCTGGAAGCCCAGGCAGTCGAGGGTCGAGTCAGGCGGCCGGCGGGCCGCCGTCGGATAATCCTCGGTGGCTATTGGCTTCAACAGCGGTCCGACCTCTCCGGTCAAAGCCTTCTGCTCGGCAAAGATGGCTCTGGCGAAGTCGTACCATGTGGTCCGTTCACTGCCGCAGCAGTGATAGGTTCCCCAGGGCGCCTCGGCCAACCTTGCCCCAACCGCAAGAACAGCGCTGGCAAGGCTCAGCGCCGGGGTCGGACAGCCGAACTGATCGGCGACCACGGAAAGCTCCCTGCGTTCGCGGCCCAGGCGCAACATGGTCTTCACGAAGTTCGACCCCTGCGCCCCAAACACCCAGGAGGTCCGCAAAATCACGTGCCTGTCGCAGGCCTGCCGGACCGATACTTCGCCGGCCGCCTTGCTGCGGCCATAGACACCCAGCGGCGTGACCGGATCGGTTTCGACATAGGGCGCGCCCTTGGTGCCGTCGAACACATAGTCGGTGGAAAGATGAACCAGGGCCGCCCCGGCATCGCGGCAGGCCTCGGCGATGAAGCCGGGCCCGTCACGGTTCACAGCCAGGGCCTGCCCCTCCTCTTCCATCTCCGCGCGGTCCACGGCGGTATAGGCCGCGGCATTGACGACCAGCGAGAAGCCGCGGTCGACGACACTGCGCACCGCAAGGCGATGGGTGATGTCGACAGCCTCGCGCGTCACCGACGTCAGGGGCAGGCCGCGCGCCTTGGCAAGCCGCTCGATCTCACGGCCAAGCTGGCCGCCGCCGCCGAGCAGCAGAATCTTATCTTGTCGCTTGTCTTCCGGCACTTATCCCGCCTTCTTGGGCTTGCTCAGCCCCAGGCGCTCGCCCTGATAGCGGCGGTCCAGGATGCCCTGCCACCAGGCCTCGTTATCGAGATACCAGTCCACCGTCTTGCGCAGCCCGCTGGCAAAGCTTTCCTGCGGGCGCCAGTCGAGTTCGCCGCGCAACTTCGAAGAGTCGACCGCATAGCGCAGGTCATGCCCCGGCCGGTCGGTGACAAAGGAAATCAGATCGCGCCGGGAGCCGCCCTCGCCGCCCGGACGCAATTCATCCAGAAGATCGCAGATCATGCCGACCACATCGATGTTCCGTTCCTCGCTGTCGCCCCCGACGTTATAGGTCTCGCCCACCCGGCCCTGCGTCAACACGGTCACCAGCGCGCGGGCGTGGTCTTCGACATGCAGCCAGTCGCGTATGTTCTCGCCCTTCCCATAGACCGGGAGGGCTTTGCCCTTCAGCGCATTGATGATCATCAGGGGGATCAGTTTCTCGGGAAACTGATAAGGCCCGTAGTTGTTGGAGCAGTTGCTGGTCACCGCGGGCAGGCCGTAGGTCTTGTTCCAGGCACGGACCAGATGATCGGAAGAGGCCTTGCTGGCGGAATAGGGAGAGTTCGGCTGATAGGGCGTTTCCTCGGTAAACTGCCCCACCGCACCCAGCGCACCGAAAACCTCGTCCGTCGAGATGTGATGAAAACGAAACCGTGCCTGATCCTCGCCTTCCAGCTCCCGCCAAAAGGCCGTCGCGGTTTCCAGAAGACGATAGGTCCCGACGACATTGGTCTGAATGAAGTCCCCGGCGTCGTCGATCGAACGATCGACATGAGATTCCGCCGCCAGATGCATCACCGCCGTCGGGCGATGAGCGGCAAAAACCGCCTGCAGCGCAGAGGCGTCGCAGATATCGACCTGCTCGAAGGCATAGCCACCGGCGTCGGCCCAGTCTTCGAGTGCCTCCGGCGTTGCCGCATAGGTCAGCTTGTCGACGTTCACGACCTCGGCCGTCCCGTCCGATAGAAGCTGGCGAATAACCGCGGAGCCGATAAAGCCGGCGCCGCCGGTAACCAGGATTTTCATTCAGCGCTCTCCGAAACGGGCCGCAAAAACCGGCAGGGCGGCCCGCAAAAACTCCAATGAAACTCTCAAGAAGGTCGTCTAAACCATTCACTCATATTCGAAAACCCTTGATAATTCCCTTAGCGGCGGAAATCCTCGATCGCGCTCGGAAAGGATTGCCTCGTCATCGCCGACAGGCCAGGAAATCTCGAGATCGGGATCGTTCCAAAGTACCCCCTGCTCTGCCTGTGGCGCGTAGTAGTCCGTCACCTTGTAGAGAACCTCAGTAGCGGGCTCCAGGGTGCAGAAGCCGTGTGCAAAGCCGGCCGGTATGAAAACCTGGTTCCAGTCCGCCGCTGAGACCGTCGCAGAGACATGTTTTCCATAACTGGGCGAGCCCCAGCGCAGGTCGACCGCAACATCGAAGACAGCCCCGCGGATCACACGCAACAGCTTGGCCTGGGCGTGCGGCGCGACCTGGAAGTGCAGGCCGCGAACGGTTCCGGTTTCGGCGGAGAGGGACTGGTTGTCCTGGACGAAATCAAGATCGATCCCGGCTTCGCGCAGGGCACGCTTGTTGTAGGTTTCGGAGAAGAATCCGCGATGATCGCCATGCTTGACCGGCCGAAGGATGCGCACCTCCGGTATTTCCAAAGCCACCTGCTCCACCAGTCAAAACCCTTCGCGTCAGCACCCAAACCTTACGGATCGTCCCGGATCATACGACCGGCCATCCGATTCTGCAGCCCGATCATACTGTATTTGCTGATGTATCGGTTCTTTGGAATTACGCCCCGGAACAACCCGGCGTTCGCCGAGACCTAGAGCAGATCCCCGACCGGCCGCTTGGTCATGGACATGACCTCTATTCCCTGTTGCAGCAGATAGCTTTCCGCCGCCGCCCGGGCCGTCGCATGGGTGTCTTCGAAACCCTCGGCGTAGAACTCGCCTTCCAGCTCCCAGGTGACCCGCCAGCGATAGCCGCTCCGGCCCATCGGCCGGCCCAAGGGTCCCGGGTTGCCGGGCCAGGGCTCGACCACGAGGTTATAGTTCTTGAGACCGTGCATCCGACCAGTCCCGCCCCTAGTTTGGCGCCCCTTGTTTGGCGCAGGCCGCTGCAATCAGCCACCCGGACAATCACTATAGTCGATCCGTCGTGATCCGTTGATCGAAAAAGTTTAGATCAAGGATCGCTAAAGCCGCTGCCGATGCAACCTAAGGGCATTGCCGATGACCGAGACGGAGGAAAGGCTCATGGCCGCGGCCGCGATCATGGGGCTCAATAGCCAGCCGGTCAGGGGATAGAACAGACCGGCAGCCAGGGGCACGCCCAGTCCGTTGTAGAGAAAAGCAAAGACAAGGTTCTGGCGGATGTTGCCGAGGGTCGCACGGCTCAGCTTGCGCGCCACCAGCAAGCGGCCGAGATCGCCCTTCAGCAGAGTGATGCCCGCCGCCTCGATAGCCACGTCCGCCCCGCCGCCCATGGCGATGCCGACATCGGCCTGGGCCAGCGCCGGGCCGTCGTTCACACCGTCGCCCGCCATGGCAACCACCCGCCCCTGCTCCTGCAGCGCCTTCACAAGATCGGCTTTGTCTCCCGGCAGGGTTCCGGCGAAAACCTGGTCGATGCCAAGTTCGTCGGCCACGGCCCCGGCCACCGGCGCCGTGTCACCCGTCACCAGCACAATGCCAAGGCCATCGCGGCGCAGACCGGCGATCGCCGCCGCCGTCGTTTCTTTCAATGCATCCGCAATGGCGACAATCCCGAGCAACTGCCCGCCCTGCGATACCCAGACAACGCTCTGGCCCTTGGTCTCAAAGATACTGGCTTCCGCCTTGAGCGCGGCAACATCGATGCCCTGTTCCGAAAACCAGCTCGCCGCGCCGACCCGCAGGCTTGCCGTCCCGAAAGCAGCTTCCACTCCCTTACCCGGAACGGCGCGGAAATCCGTGATCGGCAACAGCGTCAGACCCTTGTCCTCCGCCGCGGCGGCAACGGCACGCGCCAGAGGGTGTTCGCTATAGTGTTCCAGGCTGGCGGCGATCTGCAGCAGGCGGTTTTCCGTGCCTGGCTCCACGCTTCTGATCGCGACCACCGACGGGCGGCCTTCGGTGAGGGTGCCGGTTTTATCGAGCAGCAGGGTGTCGGCCTGCGCCAAACGTTCCAAAGCCGCTGCGTCCTTCACCAGCACGCCCAGACCGGCACCGCGCCCGACCGCCACCATGATCGACATCGGCGTGGCGAGACCGAGCGCGCAGGGACAGGCGATGATGAGCACCGAGACGGCGGCGACAATGGCGTAGGCGAATGCCGGCGGTGGACCCAGCGTGAGCCAGAGCAAGAAGCTTACAACCGCCACCAGCACCACCAGGGGCACCAGATAGGCCGCGACCTTATCCGCCTGACGCTGTGCCGGCGCGCGGCTGCGCTGCGCCTCCCCGACCAACTTCACGATCTGCGCCAGGATCGTATCCCGCCCGACCCGCTCGACCCTGAAAACAAGGCTGCCACTGGTGTTCAAAGTGCCGCCGGTAACCGAATCGCCGGGTCGTTTGGTTTGCGGCCGGGCTTCACCGGTCAGCATCGATTCATCGACCGCGCTTTCGCCCTCGACCACGATGCCGTCGCTCGCCAGTTTCTCGCCCGGCCGCACCATAACCAGATCGCCGGGCTGCAGGGCGTCAACGGGCAGGTCCTTATGGCCGCCGTCACCGTCCAGAACGCGGGCGGTTTTGGGCGCCAGATCCAACAGGGCGCGTAAAGCACCGCCGGTGCGCTCACGCGCCCGCAGCTCCAGAACCTGACCCAGCAGCACCAGCGTGATGATAACGGCAGCCGCCTCGTAGTAGACCGCGACCTGACCGTCTGTATTCTGAAAACTCTGGGGAAACAGGCCTGGTGCGACGGTTGCGACAAGACTGAACAGGAAGGCCGCCGACGTCCCCAGGGCAATGAGGGTGAACATGTTCAGATTGCGGGTTCTGACCGAGGCCCAACCGCGCTCGAAAAACGGCCAGCCGGCCCAGAGAACCACCGGTGCCGAAAGTGCCAGCTGCACCCAGTTCGTCCAGGCCGGCGGCAAAATCGCCCAGCCGAAGAGATGCTCCCCCATGACCAGAACCACCAAGGGCAAACTCAAAACCGCCGCGCCCCAGAAGCGCCGGGTCATGTCCTCCAGCTCCGGGTTCGGGCCGGCCTCCTGGCTGATCTCCTTGGGCTCCAGCGCCATGCCGCAGATCGGGCAGGTGCCCGGGCCTTCCTGTTCGATTTCCAGATGCATGGGACAGATGTAAATCGCATCCGCCGCGGCGCTGCTGGCCGCTACCTTGCCCGAGAGAATGGCCTCAGGCGCGCGGCGGAACTTCTCCTGGCATCGCGCGCAGCAGAAAAAATAGGTCTTCTCCGCATGGTCATGGCGGTGAGCGGCGTTGTCGGGGTCCACCGCCATGCCGCAAACCGGATCCAGGACCCGACCCGCCATCTCGCCGCTCTCCTGTGCCGCCGTCGCACCGTGGTCGCCGCAGCCGGGATTTGCGCTTGCTTCCATTTGATGAGGCCATCTCAATGAGTTATCGACCCCTCTGATGTGGTGCTTCCAGTGACTGGAAGGTCAAGCGGTGATTGCAGATCGATCGCCACGCCGAGGCGCCGAATACAGACAAGACTTCCCAAGCCGTGCCTTGCGGGCTAAATCAGAGGCAACCACTCGATCAAACTGGTCTGCTGACAATTCCACCTGCCGATGTGGCGGCGTGGATTGCAGACAGTTATCAGCGCTTTTCTAAGTCTCAAGGAGCCCCGCAAGGTCATGCGCAATCTGGAACTTCCCGGCCGCTCGGTCGCCCGCTCGATGAACGGCATGGCAGCCACCTCGCACAGCCTGGCAACGCTGACCGCGATCAACACCCTTCAGGACGGCGGCAATGCCATGGACGCAGCGGTGGCAGCCTGTGCCGTTCAGGGTGTCGTGGAACCGGAATCGACGGGCATCGGCGGCGATTGTTTCGTGCTCTGTGCGCCGCGCGGTTCATCCGACATCGTCGCCTTCAACGGCTCGGGCCGGGCGCCGAACGCAGCGACGGCGCAGTGGTATGCGGACCGGGGCATCGAGAAGCTGGAACGCTTTACACCTCATTCGGTCACGGTTCCCGGTTCCATTGATGCCTGGACCCAGTTGCTGCGCGATCACGGTACCCGCAGCCTGGGCGACATGCTGCAGCCCGCGATCCGCTTTGCGCGGGACGGCTACGCCATTACCGAGCGGGTTGCGGCGGATTGGGAAGGCGAGATCGAAGCACTGACCCACGATCCGGTCACCAGCGGCATCTTCCTGCCGAACGGCAAACCACCGGCGCTCGGCAGCGTCCATAGCCAGCCCCTTCTGGCCGCCAGTCTGGAGATGATCGCCGAGCAGGGCCGCGACGCCTTCTATAAAGGGGCGATCGCCGAAGACCTGGTCGCCCATCTGCGCGAACTGGGCGGCCTGCACAGTCTGGAAGACTTCGCCGCCGCCGCCGGTGAGTACGTCGACCCGATCAAGTCCGGCTACAAGGGCTACGACATCTACCAATGCCCGCCCAACGGCCAGGGCGTCATCGCGCTGCTGTTGCTCAATATCCTCTCCGGTTACGACCTGGCCTCGATGGACGCGATGGGCGCCGAGCGCCTGCACATCGAAATCGAAGCGATGCGCCTGGCCTACGGCGCACGCGACGCCCAACTGGCCGACCCGGCGCAGGCGGAGGTTCCGGTCGAGAAACTGCTCTCCGCCGACTATGCCGCAGAGCTGCGCGCGACGATCAAGCTGGACCGCAGCGCGGTGCCGCCCGCCCCGGCCCCGATCGCCGCCCATGCCGACACGGTCTACCTGAGCGTGGTGGACAAGGACCGCAACGCGGTCAGTTTCATCAATTCGACATTCAATTCCTTCGGCAGCGGCATTACCGGGCCGAAGAGCGGTGTCGTTCTGCAGAACCGCGGCGGGGCCTTCTCGGTCGACCCGGAGCACCCCAACTGCATCGCCCCGGGCAAGCGCCCGATGCACACGATCATCCCGGGCATGGTCGCCAAGGGCGACCGCGCGGTGATGCCTTTCGGCGTGATGGGCGGCCACTACCAGGCCGCCGGCCACGCCCGCTTCCTCACCAACCTGCTGGACTACGGACTGGATATCCAGCAGTCCATGGACATGCCGCGGATCTTCGCCCTGCCCGGCGAAGGCGAGAGCGAAGTGGAAGCGGAAAGCGGCGTGCCGCGCGAAGTACTGTCGAAGCTCGAAGACATGGGCCACCGCTTCTGTGAACCCTCCAAGCCGATCGGCGGCAGCCAGGCGATCCATATCGACTGGGAAAACGGCACCCTGGCCGGCGGCTCCGACCCGCGCAAGGACGGCTGCGCGCTGGGTTATTGAGTGCCGGGTTGTTGAGTGACGAGGCAACAGGAAAGTTAGGGAGCAGATCTTGGTTTCTTTGGATCCCGCCCTGCGCGAGGCCTACGCGCAGATCACGACGGCGACGATTACCACCGTCCTGCTGAAAAAGGGGCTGCGCAACGTCTGGCTCCGCGGCGCCAAGCCCTTTGCCGGTGAGACCACCCGCCGGGTCGGCCTTGCCTTTACCCTGCGCTTCGTTCCGGCGCGCGAGGACCTGGCGACGCCAGCCTCCTGGTCGTCACCCAGATCCACCCGCGCCGCCATCGAAGACATGCCCGAGGGCGTTATCACCGTGGTCGATGCCATGGGCGTCAATGATGCCGGGATCTTCGGCGACATCCTCTGCGCGCGCATGCACAAGCGCGGTGTCGAGGCCCTGATCACCGACGGGGTACTGCGCGACCTGGAGGGTGTCGAGGCCAGCGGCCTGCCCATCTGGTGCAACGGCGTGGCGGCACCGGCGTCGGTTGCCGGCCTCACCTTCGTCGGCTGGCAGGAACCGATCGGCTGCGGCGGCGTCGCCGTCTTCCCGGATGACCTGATCGTCGCCGACAAGGACGGCGCCGTGGTGGTGCCAAAGGACCTGATCGAAGAGGTCGCCGGCCTGGGCCTGGAACAGGAACGACTGGAAGGCTGGATCATGCGGGAGGTGCAGAACGGCGCGAAACTGCCCGGCCTCTACCCGCCCAACGAAGAAACCCGCGCCCGCTACGAAGCGGAAACCAAGGGCTAAACCGGTATCCGGCAGATCGCGCTTGCCAGAAAAACCATACTTTCCTAGCCTTTAACCATGCGCCCTCTTGAGCGATTCTTTCCACCCTACAAGCTGCGCCCGGGCAGGCCCGGCGACGCGGACGGCCTTTTGCGCGTCCACCAGCGGGCCATTCTGATCCTGGGCCGCAGAGTTTACAGCGACGCCCAGGTGGAAAGCTGGGCCTGCGGCAACACACCGGACCGCTACATTGAGGCCATGAATGAAGACGGCGAAGCCTTCGAGGTCGCCGTCGCCCGCAAAACGGGGGTCGTCGCCTTCTGCTCGCGCAAGGACAATGAGGTCAGGGGCCTTTATGTCGATCCGGACTGGACACGCCACGGCCTTGGCCGCCTGCTGCTGCGGCGCGCGGAGGCAGCCATTACCGCGGCCGGGCATGGGCGCGTTTCCATCGGGGCCAGCCTGACGGGGCTGCCGTTCTACGAAGCCGAGGGCTACCGGGTGATCCGGCACCGCCATTGGAAAACCCGCGGCGGCCTCTTCATCCCGGCGGCGGAGATGGAAAAAGCGGTCCTTCACAATCCGGGCCGCAAGCAGGCACGGTGAACGCCGACAATCAGGCCTGCGTTCCAATCCGGGCGCTCAGGTAACCCAGGAGTCGCCGGATCTTTCACGCCACCCCCGCGACCGGTAGAGCCAGAGGGTCGATCACCGCGATCTTCTTTATCAATGGCATTCTGATCGGCTGCTGGGCCTCCAGCATTCCCCAGATCAAGGAGCGCCTGGCCCTGGATGAGGGAACACTCGGTCTGGCGCTGCTATTCTTTGCCTTCGGTTCCATCGTCGCGATGCTGTTCGGCGGTCCCAGGATCGACAGTTTCGGCAGTCGCCTTGTCCTGCTCTTCAGCACCCTGGGCTTCAGCATGAGCCTGCCGCTGGTGCTGCTGGCCGGATCGCTGCCCCAGTTGCTCGCCATCGTCGTGGTTATCGGCTTTGCAAACGGGCTGATGGATGTATCCATGAACGCGCAGGGCATCACGGTAGAGCGTCAACGCGGCCGGCCGATCATGTCGTCGCTGCACGCCTTCTTCAGCATCGGGGGGATGGCTGGCGCCGCTGCGGCGGCCCTGACCTACGGGCTCGGCGGCGAGTTGTCGCACTACTTGATCGGGATCTGCTGTGTTGTGATCCCTCCCGCGATCTTTGCCCTGCAGGGTTTGTTCGCGGATGCACAGCCGGCAGCAGCAATAAGGCGGCGAATCCTGGCATTGCCGCCCAGGCCCCTCTGGCTTATCGCCGCTTTCACCTTTGTAGCCTTCGTCTGCGAAGGCGCGATGTTCGACTGGTCGGCGGTCTACCTGCGCGACGCTCTGGGCAGGGATGCTGCGACGGCGGCGATGGGCTTTGGAGTCTTTTCGGCGGCGATGGCGGCCGGACGCCTGCTGGGGGATCGCATGGTGGCCCGCAGCAGTCGCGTCGTCATCCTGAGAGGCAGCGCCATTCTGGCCTGCTGCGGCTATGCCCTGGCGCTCAGCGGGGAAAGCACTACCCTCACCTTCCTGGGTTATGCCTTGATCGGCCTGGGGGTCGCCAACATCGTGCCGGTCCTCTTTTCGCTGGCCGGCAGTCAGGAAGGGATCGGCCCTGGCAGCGGCATCGCCGCGGTGGCCACGGTTGGCTATAGCGGGTCGTTGCTGGGGCCTGCCTGGGTCGGGTTCCTGGCCGACCTTTCGAGCCTGCGCCTGTCGCTGGCGGTGACAGCCGTCTTCCTGCTGCTGCTCGTCATTTTCTGCGGACGCTTGCGGCACCGTTAAAGACGGCCCGACTAGAGATTGCGCTCCGGGTAACAAAGACAGTCTTCCAGCCCGGTCAGGAAGCCCTGGGCAACCGTGGTCTCCGGGTCCATATCGCGCAGGATCTTGCGCAGTACCGTGCTGCCTTCGGGGAAACTGCGCATCTGGGCGATGGTTTCCCGGGCCAGACGCTCGCCGAGCGGCCAGTCGTCCTGATAGACGCCGCTGTCCGCCGGCACATCCCAGTAGCGCCAGGTTTCGCTGTCGTCCAGGCTGACGGTGGGGAATTTCAACCATTCCTGCTGCCACCAGTCGGCCGCCTTCGCCGCCTCGGCAACCGCCGTATCGCCCTCCTGACGGTAATCTTCGAGGTCCAGTACCTTCTTTGATGCAGCCATCATTTGTTTCCTCCCTTTCCCGGGCCGGTACGGCCTCTGTTAGACCGAAAAGTATTTCGCCTGCGGATGATGCAGAACGATCGCCGAGGTCGATTGTTCCGGGTGCAGTTGGTGCTCGTCGGACATGACGATGCCGATCTCCTCGGCCTTCAGAAGGCCCAGCAGCTGTTCCTGATCCGCCAGGTTCGGACAGGCCGGATAACCGAAGGAGTAGCGCGACCCCCGGTAACCCTGGCTCAGCATGGCCTCCAGATCCCGCGCATCCTCGTGCCCGAAGCCGAGTTCAGCGCGGATACGCTTGTGCAGGTATTCAGCCAGAGCTTCAGCCATTTCCACACCGAGCCCGTGCAGATAGAGATAATCCTGATAGCGGTCGTCGCGGAACCAGTCCCGTGCCACGTCCGAGGCGTTCTGACCGACCGTGACAACCTGCAGGCCCATGACATCGCGTTCACCGCTGGCGACATCGCGCAGGAAATCGGCAATACAGAGCCCGCCGGCACGGGCCTGGCGCGGCAGGGTAAAGCGCGCCACCTCCCGGTCCTGGTCTTCCGGGTCGAAGAGGATCACGTCGTTGCCTTCGGCATTGGCCGGCCAGTAGCCGTAAACCGCCTGCGGCACCAGAATGTCCTGCTGCTTGGAAACATCCAGCATGCGCTTCAGGGTCGGGCGCAGTTCCTTGCGCGCCCAGATCATGTAGTCCTCCAGCGAGCGGCCGTTTTTCCGATAGCCCCACTGGAACTGATACAGCATGCGATCGTTCAGGAACGGCACCAGTGCATCCAGCGGCACCCGGGCCAGGACCCGCGCGCCCCAAAACGGCGGCTCCGGAACCTCGACCCCTTCGGCCAGTTCCTCACGGCGCAGACGGGTTTCCTCGAAATCGACCGGGCGTTGATCGGCCCGGGTCGCTTCTCCCAACACCCGCTTGCTGTTACCCGGGCGCGCCTGCCCCTTGCTCCGGCGCTCATCGACATGGGCGGCGAAGTTACCGTTCACCACCTTATCCATCAGCGACAGGCCGTCGAAGGCATCGCGGGCATAGGCGACCTGGCCGCTGGCATAGGCCGCCGCGCAATCCTGCTCGACGTAGTTGCGGGTCAGCGCGGCACCGCCCAGCATCACCGGCACGGCGACGTTGTCGCGGGTCATGCGCTCCAGGTTCTCGCGCATCACCACCGTCGACTTCACCAGCAGGCCGGACATGCCGACCGCATCGGCGCCATGTTCGATCACCGCCGCCAGGATATTGTCGATCGGCTGCTTGATCCCGAGATTGACGACCTTATAGCCGTTGTTGGTGAGAATGATGTCGACCAGGTTCTTGCCGATATCGTGGACATCGCCCTTCACCGTGGCCAGGACGATGATGCCCTTCTCCTGGCCCTCGATCTTCTCCATGTGGGGTTCGAGAAAGCGCACCGCCGCTTTCATCGTTTCCGCTGACTGCAGCACGAAGGGCAGCTGCATCTTGCCGGCGCCGAAGAGTTCGCCGACCACCTTCATACCGGCCAACAGATGGGTGTTGATGATGTCGAGCGGCGGGTGCTTGGCCATCGCTTCGTTCAGGTCATCTTCCAGGCCCTGACGGTCGCCGTCGACGATGCGGTCGCTGAGGCGGGTTTCGACGTCCTCGGCCCGCGCCTTCTTCACACTGGCCGCGGCGGTGCGGCCCTCAAAGAGGCTCATGAACACATGCAGCGGATCGTAGCCGTCCCGACGGCGATCAAAGATCAGGTCCTCCGCCACCCGCACCTCTTCCTCGGGGATCTTATGCAGCGGCACGATCTTGCTGACGTGCACGATTGCCGAGGTCAGGCCGCGCTTGATGGCATGATCGAGGTATACAGAGTTCAACACATGGCGCGCCGCCGCATTCAACCCGAAGGAGATATTCGAGAGCCCAAGCAGAATCTGACAGTCCGGCAGCTCACGCGCGATACCCTCTATGGCCTCCAGGGTCCAGAGACCGAGCTTTCGATCATCCTCGTTACCGGTGCAGATCGTGAAGGTCAGCGGATCGATGATCAGGTCGCTGGCCGGCAGGCCATGCTGGACACAGGCGAAGTCGTGCAGGCGCTTGGCAACGGCAAGCTTGTGATCGGCCTGTTTGGCCATGCCGCTTTCCTCGATGGTCAGCGCGATGACCGCGGCGCCGAAGCGGCGGGCCATTTTCACACGCTGTTCCGCCGGCTCCTCGCCGTCCTCAAAGTTGATGGAATTGAGGATCGGCTTGCCGCCGTAAAGCTTCATCGCCGTCTCAAGGACCGGCAACTCGGTGGAATCAAAGACCAGGGGCGCCGAAACCGAGCCGCGCATGCGGCTCACGACCTCGGTCATCTCCGCCACCTCATCGCGGCCGACAAAGGCGGTGCAGACGTCGATGGCGTGGGAGCCTTCCTGGGCCTGCTCGACGCCCATGGCGACACAACCGTCCCAGTCGCCGGTCTCCTGCAGTTCGCGGAACCGCTTGCTGCCGTTGGCATTGCAGCGCTCGCCGATGGAAAGATAGGCGTTCTCCTGACGCATCGGCATCTGGCTGTAGAGCGAAGCAACGGAGGGCACCCAGAAACTCTGGCGCTGCTTGGGTGCCGGGCGGACACCAAGCTTGGCGCTGTCGCCGGCCCGTCTGCTGAGCATGGCATCAAGCGCCGCAATGTGCTCTGTCGTCGTGCCGCAGCAACCGCCGATGATGTTGAGACCATCTTCATCGAGGAAGCGGTCCAGCCACGCGGCCAGGTCTTGCGGTTGAAGGGGATAGCGGGTCTGCCCATCGACCAGTTCCGGCAGGCCGGCGTTGGGCTGCACCGAGATGAAACCCGGCCAGTTCTCCGCCAGCCACTCCAGATGGGGTGCCATTTCCTGCGGGCCGGTCGCGCAGTTAAGGCCAATGACCGGAACATCGAGCGCGGAGAGCACGGTTGCCGCCGCCGCCACGTCGGCGCCGACCAGCAGGGTACCGGTGGTTTCCACGGTGACCTGCACCATGATCGGCAGATCGCTGCCGACCGCCGCCCGCGCCAGCTTGGCGCCGTTTACCGCCGCCTTTACCTGCAGGGTGTCCTGGCAAGTCTCAATCAGGATGGCATCGGCGCCACCGGCGATCAGCCCGTCGCATTGGGTCTTAAAAGCATCTTCGAGGGAGTCGTAGTCGATATGGCCCAGCGTGGGCAGCCTGGTACCGGGCCCGACGGAGCCGACAACGAAACGCTCACGACCGTCCCCGGAAAAGAGTTCAGCTGCTTCCCGGGCGATCTCCGCGGCACGGCGATTGATCTCCTCGGCGCGATCGGTCAGGCCGAACTCGCCCAGCGTGATGGGCGATCCCCCGAAGGTATTGGTCTCCACCATGTCCGCGCCGGCCTCGAAATAGCCGCGGTGGATCTCCCGCACCATGTCCGGGCGGGACAGATTGAGCACCTCGGTGCAGTTTTCCTGGCCCCAGTAGTCGTGCTCAATGGACAGATCCATTGCCTGCACGCGGCTGCCCATGGCGCCGTCGCAGAGCAATACCTGTTCTGAAAGCCGGTCAAGCAACTTGCTCATTGCGCGGCACCTGCCACAAGCAGTTGTCGGCGTTCCGGTTCTGCCTGCATCGCGGCATCGCAGAGCAGCAAACGGCAGACCGCTGATGTCAGATCGGCACGGTTCAGGGTATAGAAGTGAAACTCCTCAACCCCGCGCGCCGCCAGATAGCGGCAAAGGTCCGCCGCGACCGACGCGGCGACAGGGTCGCGGACATCGGCCTGGTCCTCCAGGCCCTCGAAGAGACCGGGAAGCCATGACGGAATCGAAGCCTTGCAGCTTGCCGCAATTTCACAGGTACGTTTGAAGTTCACGATGGGCAGTATCCCGGGGATAATAGGTGCGGTAATGCCGGCGGCGCGGGCACGATCGAGGAAGCGCAGGAAGTCGTCGGGGTCGAAGAAGAACTGCGTGATGGCGCGGGTCGCCCCGGCATCGAGCTTTCGCTTCAGGTTATCCAGGTCAGCCTCGGCGCTCTTCGCCTCGGGATGCACTTCGGGATAGGCGGCCACCGAAATCTCGAAATCGGCCACCCGGCGCAGTCCGGCAACCAGATCGGCCGCGAAGGCATAGCCGTCGGCCTGCGGTTTGAAGTTCGGCTGATCTTTCGGGGCATCCCCCCGCAAGGCGACGATACGGCGAACACCGGCAGCCCAATAGTGCTCGGCAAGGGCATCGATCTGCGCCCTGCTGGCCCCAACGCAGGTCAGGTGCGCGGCAGGCTTGAGATCGGTCTCATTGAGAATGCGTTCCACCGCGTGGATGGTTCGATCCTGCGTCGTGCCGCCGGCGCCATAGGTTACGGAGACGAAATCCGGGTCGAAGCTCCCAAGCGCCCGCAAGGTCCGCCAGAAGCGCTCTTCGGCAAGCGGCGAAGCGGGTGGGAAATACTCAAAAGAAAAGCGCGGGCGCGTCGCCGGGCCGTGCTTGCGCCTAACCTGAGAATGCAGCGTGTGGTCTATCGCTTCAGCCATAATTTCTCTCTCTGATTTAGCGCTATGCTGCGGTCGAGCGGACGGGGGCGTCTTGCCGACGCGCCGACCAGATCGAAATGGTCAGCGGATTGCCGGCCAGGTGCCGGCTCTCCGCAGGCTCCAGTCCGGCATCTTTCAGCCAGGTCGCTATGCTGTTCTCTTCAAACCCCAACCAGCGGTGCTCGTGCTCGTCGCGCAGCACGTCCTGCGCGTGGGCTTGAAAATCGACGATGAACAGCCTGCCGCCCGGCCGCAAAACCCGCGCAGCCTCTTCAATCGCCTGGGCCGGGCGCTCCGCATAATGCAGGACCTGATGGACCGTGACCGCATCGAAGCTGCCGGTCGCCGCCGGCAGGTTGTACATGTCGCCCTTGCGAACCACACAGTTGCGTAATCTTGCCCGCTCCAGCTTTGAGCGGGCGATCATGAGCATGTCCGGCGAGAGATCGATGCCGACCGCGCGCTCCACCTGCCCGGCCAGGATCTCGAGAATTCTGCCGGTGCCCGTGCCGACATCGAGCAGGTCCGACACCTTCTCGCGTGAGATCAGTTGGCGCAGCAGGGATTCGACCTCGTCGTCCTGTACATAAAGCGCCCGGACTTCATCCCAGCGCGCAGCCATCCGGTGGAAGTAATCCTCGGCCCGCCGCGCCCGCTCCGCCATCACTGATTCCAGCCGGCCCAGATCCCGTCCGACCGTCGGGTCTTCGCCTGGAATCGAATCAACCAGTGTCTGCGCGAGCCCGGCGGTCGGCCCCTGCTGCGCAAGACGGTAGTAGACCCAGCTGCCTTCGCGGTTGCGATCCAGCAGTCCGGCCTCGGTGAGCAGTCTCAGATGCCGCGAAACCCTTGGCTGGCTCTGACCGAGGATCTGCACCAGGTCGGACACCGTCAGGTCGCCGTGGGCACAGAGCACCAGAAGCCTCAGCCTGGTTGGCTCGGCGGCGGCCTTCATGGCGGCTAAGAGGTTGTCCATCTGGCTCCTCCGGTGGACAGGCGTTCAACAGGCGAGATGCCATCATAAAGATATAAAGATATCGTTATGTCAAGGCTAAGTACTTGATGATCCCACCAAACCGTCACCCGCAGAAGGGGTACCGCGCCTGTCCCGGGCCTTTCCCCCCTCTGCACTGCCGCGTGTCCAGCGGCAGGGAATTATGATTCGCTTAAGTGGAAACCCTATATATTTAACCATGGTCCAGGTAACCGAACCGCAGTGGCGACCGAAGATCGGCCTTGCTCTTGGCAGTGGGGTCGCGCGCGGCTGGGCGCATCTGGGCGTGCTGCGTGCCCTCAATCGCTACGGTATCGAACCGGACGTTATCGTCGGCACCTCCATAGGCGCGGTCGTCGGAGGCATCCATCTGGCCGGCAAGGCCGAAGCCCTGGAAGCCTGGGCAAGATCCCTCACAAAAGTGAGGATGATCTCCTACATCGATTTTCGTATGCGTAACGGCGGCATGCTCGGCGGCCGCCATCTTATCGATGCCATGCGCCATGAACTGGGTGACATGAAGATCGAAGACCTCACCACGCCCTTCGTGGCGGTGGCGACCGACCTTGTGACCGGGCATGAGGTCTGGCTGCGCAACGGCGACATGGTCGATGCCATGCGCACGTCGTTTTCGCTGCCCGGCATCTTCGAACCCATGCAGCACGATCAACGCTGGCTGGTCGACGGCGCACTCGTGAACCCGGTGCCCGTTTCAGTCTGCCGCGCCCTCGGCGCGCAGATGGTCATCGCGGTAAATCTTAACGCCGACATCATCGGCAAGGAACGGCGTGCAGGCTCCGCCGTCCCGACCGTCGCCGGCTTTGACCTTCTGAGCGAGATTCAGGGAAGCGAGGAAGCCCCGATCAAATCGCGTATCGGCGCGCTGGCGAGTCGAATCTTTCGGCGCGAACCGAGTCAACCGAGCATGTTTGGGGTGATGATTTCGGCTTTGGGCATCGTCCAGGACCGAATCTCGCGCTCCCGACTCGCCGGCGAGCCCCCCGACGTTCACATCACGCCGCGCCTCGGCAACGTCGGATTGTTCGAGTTCGACCGCGCCGACGAGATCATTGCCGAAGGCGAAGACGCGGTCGAACGCGTCCTTCCGGATCTTCATGATGCGATCTCAATCTTCGGCCGAGAGCCACAGGAAAGCGGAAGCTGAGGCCCGTCCGCTTTGACCCGAATCCATCGTCATAGAGGACCACGCTTCACTGTGGGACGAGGCCGCTGAACGGCGTCTGCGGTGACTTCCTTCGTGTCGCGCTTCGGCCATAAAAAAAAGAAAACGGCGACCGCTTCTGGAGCGATCGCCGTTGTCATCATAACTCTTACCGGGTTGGGTAGCGAGACGGCAAAGCACCGTCTCAGCGCGAGGTGTAAGGTTATGATCTAGCTGATTTTTTTCTCACAACTTTTTTTCTCGCCGCAGGCTTCTTCTTCGCCGCGGGCTTCCGTTTCGCTACTTTTTTCTTAGCGACTTTTTTCTTAGCAACTTTCTTTTTCGCGACCTTCCTTTTAGCCGCGGGCTTCCTTTTGGCAGCGGTCTTTTTCGCTACCTTTTTCTTCGCGACTTTCTTCTTAGCCGCGGGCTTCCTTTTGGCAGCCGTCTTCTTGGCTACCTTCTTCTTCGCAGTGGTCTTGCGCGCTGTCGTCTTGCGCGCTGTTTTCTTAGCAGTCGCCTTCTTGGCGGCCGCACGTTTCGCCGGCGCTTTCTTCTTCGCAGGCTTCTTCTTCGCAGTCTTGGTAGTTGCCAATTGTCTAATCCCCTAACGTCAAAACGAATCCGGTGATGCCACCCCGCGCGGCGAATTGTGCCTCTTTGATCAATCAGTGACAAGAAAAGAGAAGCAGTATTAAAGCAATGGCACGCAAAAACTTTAACGCTACCCGATGAAGTCATCGTGCCTGCCGCACCACGACACTTGTCAAGCCGCTTCGCAGTGTTGCTATAGCGACCTTCATCGGCATCGAATACAGGTTAGCAGAGACTCTATCCATCAATCAGTATTGTGCTCGCCTACCACGCTTCGCAGAGCTGTTTGGCTTCAGGCGAACAAGAAGCCGTGACGGCTTTTTCGAAGCGGTGAATCGATCGCCGAGCCGGATGTTAAGGACCATTCGGGAAAACAGTCAGCGCGCTGCATATGGCTATCCAACACAAAGGCGACACAGCATCGGCGCGCCCTTCGTCCCTATAGTCCGTGGCCATGTTCGCGGCCCCACAATGCCTGAGCGTCCTGTTGGCGCTAGCGTCAGGCGCCAGCCTGATCACCACATCGGCCCACGCCTCGCAAGACTCTCTTCCAGACGATCTACGGCAAACCATCTCGACAGCAGCCGAGGGGCAACAGATCAATGACTTCAGCGCTGCGTTGCGAAGCGCCATCGCCGCTGCCCCCGATCAAAAGCAAACGATCCTGCGCCACGCCATGACACTACGCCCGGATTGGGCCGCCGAACTCATGCTCACCGCGCTCTTTGATCCAGCCCTGGAAAGCCGGAACGAGCGCGCTCCTTCGGCCGGCCTGGTGGTGCCATCACAGGCGCCGGTTGAGCCCCTTACGGGCCGGCAAACGGCCGAGACACCGCCCGGACCGGAGGACGAGGCAGAGAAAAGCCCCTGGTCCGGAAACATCGACGTGGGTGGGGTGGCGCGCAGCGGAAACACCGAGAATGCGGGGGTTTCAGCCGGCGCCGAGGTGGTTTATGAAGCCGCCCCCTGGAAACATCTTGCCAGCGCCTCCTTCGACTATCTCAGGACCCGCAGCGAGACCGAAGCACAGGCTTTCGAAGCGGAATACCAACTGCACTACGATCTCACGGAGCGCACCTTCGTCTATGGCCTGGCACATTATGACGACGACCGCTTCAGCGGCTTCGACTACGAGTTCACCTCTTCAACCGGCCTGGGAATCAGGCTGATCGACGACGAGGCGTTCGAGTGGACGCTGGCGGCCGGACCGAGCCTGAGGGTCTTCCAGAAGAGCGACAGAGGCAGCACGGAAACAGCCCCCGGTGTGCGAATCAGCAACGACCTCGCCTGGAATATCTCCGAGACGGCGACCCTGGCGAACGACACCGAGATCCGTCTTGATCGCGAGCGCAGCGAAATAGAGAACGAAACCAGCCTGACCCTGCAGATCATCGACAGCCTGGCCGGCAAGTTCTCTTTTATCGCGAACTACCGCAGCCCCGTACCGGACGATACCGAAGAGCTGGATACGACAACCAAGGCCTCGCTGATCTACGGCTTCTAAAGGCCGCCGACGAAAATCCGGAGCCTTATCGCGGAATAATCTCCGTTCATAGGGGTCAAGAAAGAGAGGTGCTTCACCGATCTGGATTCGCTGTCGTAGGAGGACTTGTGATCTCGCCTCGTTCGTACTCATTCGTTTCGCGCAACACCGGCATTCTGCTCAAAACCGGCTTCGCCGCGATGCTGATGGTTTGGCTTATGTCGTTGCCGAGCTTTGCCCAGCAAGAACCAACCAGCCCGTCGCCCGCATCCGGCAACGCCGCAGGGCCCAATACTGCGGGATCCGTCGACCTGGAAACTGCCCGCGAGATACAGGGCATGAGCCTCTGGGACCGCAAGAACGAGCTGCTGGGCGAGGTCGACGATGTCGTTCTGGACAAGGCCACGTCGAAGCTGCGCTTCGTCGTGATCGCCCAAGGCGGCTTTCTGGGTATCGGTCGCAAGGACGTCGCCATTAACTGGGGCGAGCTCGACTATGACCCGCGGGCGCGCCTGCTGCGCACCCGAAAGCTCACTGCCGACGACCTGGAAGCGAGAGAACCCTATGAAGGCGACAGCAACGGTATTTCAATCGACGATTGGCAGTAGACAAGTGATCAGACAAGAAATCGAACCGTCGCAAAATCGCCCTGCGATGCCACTTCCTTGACTCTTCCTTGCCGCCACAGCCGCCGTTTATACCCGGTCTATCGATGCAATCCGGCCACTAAGGCCAGAATTTCAAAATCATAGCGAAGTAACTTTGACCGACACCTATCAACCCTTGGAATATGACCAGGGGTTGCCCGGTCTATAGACGGTAGAGACCAACAACAAAAACCCGGGCAAGGGGAGAGGCGTGTGATCAAATTCGACCGCCAAGCTACTGTTGCCGCAACTTCCAGAGGCCGGACGGTCTGTTTTTCGGCTGCCTGGATTTGAGAGGAAGGCGTGTCAATACAAAAGGTTGATCGGCGAACTTTCCTTGCCGGTATAAGCGCGAGCACCCTGGGTGTGGCGCAACTGGGGCTTTCTTCCGCCCAGGCTTCGGCTGCCGGTCAATGGGACCGTGCCATGCCGGGCAGCCCCTTCAGTCTCACGCAACTCCGCGCAAAGGCAGCCCAACTGGCGTCGCAGCCGCATGAGCCGGTTGATTCCATACCCCTGCCCGAAAAACTGGGTGAACTCACGCCGGAGCAGTATCACGCGATCCGCTTCCGTCCGGAGGCCTCTATCTGGCGCGACGACCAGTTGCCCTTCCAGATGCAGTTTTTCCATCGTGGCTCGTACTTCCGTCAGGAGGTGAAGATCAGTGTCATCGATGGGCAGCAGGTTTCGGCAATCCCTTACTCTTCCACACTGTTCGACTATGCCAATACCGACATTGACGGAGCGCCGGAGGATCTGGGCTTTGCCGGCTTCCGGCTTCTTCACCCGTTAAATCGAAGCGATCACTTCGACGAAGCGGCAGTGTTCCTGGGCGCCAGTTACTTCCGTGTGCTCGGCGCCGGCCAACACTTCGGACTCTCGGCCCGTGGCCTGGCCATCGATACCGGCCTCTCAAAGAAGGAAGAGTTCCCCTACTTCAAAGAGTTCTGGATCCAAAAGCCGACACCCGATGCGCAGTCGATCGAGATCTTCGCCCTGTTGGACAGCATCAGCGTCACCGGCGCCTATCAGTTCACTCTGACACCCGGGGCGGAATCGAAGATGGAGGTTCGCGCCAGCGTTTTCACCCGCCAGGCGGTGGAGAAACTCGGCATCGCGCCGCTGACGTCGATGTTCCTCTATGGCGAAAACTCCACCCGTCCGATGGACGATCTCAGACCCGAGGTTCACGACTCCGACGGTCTCTTGATGGCCTCCAAGGGGGGCGAGTGGATTTGGCGGCCGCTGACCAACCGCAACGAGCTGCAGATCAGCTCCTTCCAGAACGAAAGCCCGCGTGGCTTCGGCCTGCTGCAGCGCGACCGCGATACAAGGCACTACCAGGATCTCGATCTCAACTACGAAAGGCGCCCCAGCGCCTGGATCGAACCTCAGGGCGATTGGGGGAGCGGTATCGTGCAGTTGATCGAAATTCCCAGCGATGCGGAGCGCTACGACAATATCGCCCTGCTCTGGGTGCCCGAGAAACCCGTTGAACCCGGCCAGGAATGGCCCTTTGCCTATCGCCTGCGGTTTGCCGAGGGATACCCGGACTTTCCGAATACCGGCCGCGCCCTGGCAACCCGGGAGGGTGCCGGATCCGAAACAGGACGGCGGCGCTTCGCACTGGAGTTCGCCGGCGGGCCCTTGACCCAGATTTCAGATGAGGGCGGCGTCGAGCTGGTGGTCAGCGCCTCCGCCGGCCGGATTCTCAATCCGCACAGCCGCAGGAACGAAGCAACCGGAACCTGGATCGCCCTCTTCGAACTCGACCCCGAGGACAGGGAGGCCGTCGAGCTGCGCGCCTTTATGAAAGACCAGGATCACGCCCTGACTGAGACATGGAGCTATCTTTGGAAACGCAGTTGATGCCGGCAAAACAGACTGATTCCTCGAGCGGCGGCGATGAGATGGCACGCGCGCGGCTTCTGACCGGGCTCGACCGTTACCTTCAGGCCGCTGGTGTAAACGGCGAGTCCGCGCGCCACCGCCTTGCCAGGGCAGTCCTCCACAGCTTACGGGATCAACTTCCGCAATCCGGCAAACCCGACTGGCAGGCGCTGATCGCTGCCGTCGATACGGTCCTTTCTGGCGAACACCAGATCGATGTGCAGCCCGATCTGCTTTGCAGGGGCCGGATCGCACAAGGTTATGGCACGGTACCGCAGCCCCTGAAGGCGCAACTGGACCGAACAGCCAACTGGGGAAGCCCCCTGCCGAGCCGCCGCCCCATGCCGGCCCAGGCGCTTTCGACCTGGCGCCCGCGGTTGGCTTGGCTTGGATCACCCAGTATCTGGCGCCCTGCGCAGGGCGTGATGATCAGCCTGTGTTGCCTGGCGGTCGTCTTTGTCCCTTAAAATGAACCTGACTTCCCGCCTGCCCCGAATACGCCGGGCAATACTGTTCAGCCTGGTAACGGCTTCCACGACGGGCGCCGTCCTGGTTCTGGGAACGATTCTGGCGGCCGAAGGCTTTTCAATTCTGGAGCTCGGTATCCTGGCCCTCTTCGGGCTGCTCTTTGCCTGGATCACCACCGCTTTCTGGACGTCCTGCGCGGGCTTTGTCCTACACCTCATCGGCCGCCACGGCCACAGGCTGTGCAGCGGCGACGGACCGATGAAAGCCGCAGCGCAAGCGGATCAGCCGGCTTCCAGAACGGCCCTGGTGATGCCGGTCTACAACGAAGATCCCGAGCGTGTGCTTGCCGGGCTTCAAGCAACCCTGCAGTCGCTGTTGCAATGCAGCGCCGAAGGCCGCTTTGATCTGTTCATCCTGAGCGACAGCACCGATCCGGAAGTCTGGCTGGCCGAGGAGCTGGCCTGGAGCCGCCTGAACCGCGAGTTTGCCGGAAAGCTCCCCGTCTACTATCGGCACCGACCGAAGAATCTTGCCCGAAAGAGCGGCAACATCGCCGATTTCTGCGAGTCATGGGGCTACCTCTACGACTATATGATCGTCCTCGACGCCGACAGCATCATGTCCGGCCAGTGCCTGGTTCAGCTGGTCCGGCGCATGGATGCGAATCCGCAGGTGGGGCTGATCCAGGTGCCGCCGGTTCCGGTCCTGCGCGAATCGCTCTTTGCCCGCAGCCAGCAGTTCGCCGCCAGTGTTTTCGGACCCATCTTTGCGACCGGACTCAGCTTCTGGTTCGAAGGCGGATCGAACTACTGGGGCCATAACGCCATTATCCGCCTGGCGCCGTTCATGGCGCATTGCGGCCTGCCCAACCTGCCCGGCCGTGAGCCCTTTGGCGGCGAGATCCTCAGTCACGATTTCGTCGAGGCGGCCTTGCTGAGGCGTGCCGGCTGGGAAGTCTGGCTGGCCGACGATCTTTCCGGCAGTTTCGAGGAGCCGCCCCCTACCCTGATCGACCATGCCAAGCGCGACCGCCGCTGGTGCCAGGGCAACCTCCAGCACCTCCGCATTGTCTTCGCAGAAGGCCTCAAGCCGCTGAGCCGGCTCCACCTCGGCATGGGGATCATGTCGTACCTGTCGTCGGTTTTCTGGTTCCTGCTGCTGCTGCTTTCAGGGCTGGAAGCGTGGCGGCAAGGACAGATCGAGCACAGTTACTTCATCGACGGGAACCTCTTTCCGAACTGGCCGGTTTCCTATGCCTTCGAAGCGACCACTTTGCTGGCGATCACCCTGTCGATCCTCTATCTGCCGAAACTTCTGGGGTACTTGGCCCTGTTCCTGGACCGCCGCCGCTTGCTCGCCCATGGCGGCGCGCTCAAGGCGGGCCTCAGCCTGCTGCTTGAAAGCCTGACGTCCATTCTGCTGGCGCCCATCCTGATGCTGTTCCAGATGAGTTTCGTGGTCTCGATCCTCGCCGGGCGTTCGGTGCGCTGGGCGGCCCAGCAGCGCGATGACGGCGAAACTTCCTGGGCGGAGGCCACCGCGGCCCATTTCGGCCACTGCGCCGTTGCTCTGGTCGCCGGCTGGCTGAGCTTCACCTACGTCCCCGAGTTCTTCTTCTGGCTCACGCCGGTGTTGCTTGGCCCGGCCCTCTCCATTCCCCTCTCGCGCTTCACGAGCCGCGTCGATGTCGGCCAGCGGCTGCTGCGCTGGGGCATCTTTCTGACGCCCTGCGAAACCGATCCGCCACGGGTGCTGCAGGACCTGACCAGGCGCCTCGCCAAGTCCGCGGCGGAAGACCACGGCGGAACCGCGAAAGGCGCACTTTTCGAGCGGGCAATCGCAGATCCTTTCGTCAATGCCCTGCATCTTACCCTGCTTAAAGGCGAAAGGCGCAGCCGAAGCGAAAGACTGCGCCTGGATGCGCTCATCGCCCGTCTCCAGGAACAGGGGCCCGCCAGCCTGAGCAAGGAGGAAAAGCGCGATCTCCTCTCAGACTCCAAGAGTATGACCAGCTTGCACGCGCTGGCCTGGCGCGCCATCGAAGAAGGCCCGGCCGTCCTGGGACCGGGTACCTTCACTCAGACCGCGTAGCGACTCTCGGCTTTCGCCCTGCCGACCGGGCGAATGCGCCAAGTAGACGAGTGCTTTAGTTCTTTCGGAATACGAAGGCGGCGAGGGCGCCGGCGGCAACGGCCAGAAGGATCGCCAGGAGCCCGTAGAAAGCCGAGTAGTTGTGCGCGAAATAGAACACATCGGCGCCCAGGCCTGCCTTGCTGACGATCAAGGGCGTGGTCTGTGCATGGGCAACGCGGCCCTCGCGCATCATGAAGACTTCGATGTCGTAGAACCCGGTTGGCACATTGGACGGAAAGAACAGACGGGTCCGGAACAGCTCTCCGCCAAGAAAACTGATCCCCTCACCCTCAGGCGCGAAGAGCCCCTGCCGCCGCTTGTTACGAATCAATCCGGCCTTGAAAGCCTTTAGATCCGCAGCCGATACAGAGCGGTCCTGCGGGCGCAGGCGCAGGAAATTAGCCCCCATGCTGTGCCGGGCCCGGACGGTATCGCTGGCAACCTCGTCCAGTTCAGCACTGCTTCGAACCGCGTAAAAACTCGGCACCGATTCAAAAACAACCCGCTGGTCGTTCACCCAGATCCCCGCATAGCGATCCCTGCGCCAAACCGTGGTATCCACCTCCGGCCCCCGCACCACCACCACGACGTCGCTATTGGATTCGACAGTACCGAAGAGCAGTACATCGGTTCCCGTGAACCCCGTGGTGATCTGGATCTGGTGTTCAGAGAGATCGGCGACCAAAGGATTCTGCGCCGACGTCGGCATCGCCAGGGCCATGATGCCCAGGGACAGCAAAATGGGGCCGAGTCTCATCTCAATGCCCTCCGACGCTGTCTGCGATGATGAAGAGATCGCCGGGCGTCGCCACCAGATCAAAGAGCAGCTTGCCGCAAACCCCCAGGACCAACAGAGCAAGCAGCACGCGCAATTGCTCGCCGCGCAGCCGGGTGCCGACCCGGGTGCCGATCTGCGCGCCGATCACACCACCGGTCAGCAGTATCAGGGCCAGGAGCGCGTCAACGGTCTGATTCTGCGTCGCCTGAAGAAAGGTGACGGTGCCGGTGACGAAGATGATCTGGAACAGCGAGGTGCCCACAACCACCGAAGTCGGCATGCCCAGGAGATAGATCATGGCCGGCACCATGATGAAGCCGCCGCCGACACCCATGATCGCCGCCAGGACACCGACGATGAAGCCGATCAGAATCGGCAGCAAAGCCGAGATATAAAGCTTGGACTTGCGAAAGCGCATCTTGAAGGGAAGGCCGTGCATCCAATGGTGCTGATGCAGCTTGCGCCGGACGTCGGCCTGCCGGCGTCGGCGAAAGAGCGCGCGGCTGCTCTCCACGAACATCAATGATCCGACGACGCCCAGCAGTACGACGTAACAGAGGGAGATCACCAGATCCAACTGGCCCAGGCCGCGCAGGAAGGTGAAGAGCCAGACACCGAAGACCGAGCCCAGCGTACCGCCGAGCAGCAGAACGCCCCCCATACGGAAATCCACGTTGCCGCGGCGCCAATGCGCCAAGACACCGGAAACCGAAGCGGCCATGATCTGATTGGCTTCCGTCGCAACGGCGACGGCCGGGGCAACCCCGATGAAGATCAGCAGCGGCGTCATCAGGAAACCGCCGCCCACCCCGAAAAGACCTGAGAGAAAACCGACACCGCCGCCCATACCCAACAGCAGAAATACATTCACAGAGATTTCTGCGATGGGCAGGTAGATGTTCATCAGAAAATTCGGCTTTCCAGAGGCCCCTACCCCGGGGCCGATCCAAGATACTGCAGCTTATCGTCTGCCGATGGTGCATCGCAATGGAATCGTTCCAACAACGCACCGGAACCCCGAAACAACCCCCAGCTAGGCGCGGCTTTCTCCATAGTAAAGGGTTACCACGTGCTTTGCCTCGGCGAAGAACAGCCAACGCTCGACAACCAGCCCTGCGGCAAAGAGCGCAACGGCTATCAAGGTCGCGACAACCCCCGGAACCCCTGGCATCAGAAGCGCCAGGAGGATCAGGAGGGCGGGTGCGCAAAAGCCGGCAAGCAAGACAATCCGACGCAGCTTTTCCGCATGCCTGCGGGCGATGCGGAAGCCCATCTCCTGCATCAGATAGTTGCTCTCGCTGTGCGGCGCTTCCAAGAGCCGAACCTTTCCCAGATCCCCCAGACCGGTCGCCGACTCGGCGGTGCTGCCCCCCTCCTCCGACGCGAGAGAACGCCAGTAGAGCAGCTTGGCACCCAGGGTCAGACCGAAGAGGATCAGGATCGCCCAGGGAAAGACCCGGCCGAGGGGCACCTGCCAGAGCGACAGGAAAACCTGCAGCAGAAGCGCGCCGGAGAGCGCCGCCATCAAAAGGTAGATCGGCAGGGTCCAGGCTGAGTGCCAGGCCCTTATGGTCCTGAGCGACGCATAGATCATCGCCGTGCAGGCCACCGTGACCACGCAGCTCAGGCTGGCCAGCAGGCCGATCAATCCCGCCAGGCCATCGTTGCGCCCAAGCAGAACCCAGGCCAGGGCAAAAAGGCCGGCGGGCAGAAATGTGAATACCGCAGCCACCCCTTCGCGCGACAGCCAGGACGAACGCCACTGGCTAAGCGCACGCCAGGCGCGCTCCGGATGGCCCAGGTGGAAGGTCGAAGAGAGCAGGCCGAGAACGATCAGGCCAAAGCCGATCCCGAATCCCAGCAGCCCCATCCAAAGTTCCGCCGGCAGCAAGCCGAAGGCGCCGAACAGGCCGAACCAGGCGATCAGCCCATAGCCGGCGCCCGACGCGGTGGTGAAGAGAATGACCGATTTGGCTGGATGCACGCTTCGGCTCCCAATCAGCGGGTCAGCAGACGGTCGACCCAGCGCGCCAGAAGGCCCGCCGATCCATCGTCGAAGTTTGCCGCAATCAAAGGCGCCGCGCTTGTCGCCTCATCGGGTGATACCTTGGGGCGTGGCGGCAGATAGCGGTTCACCGGCTTGCAGTCCTGCTCCGGCATCAGCTCGAAGCCATCGCGCGCTGCCACCAGAAGCGAGACTTCCGATGTTGGATCGCCCAGATCGCCGAAATGCCGGGCACCGGCCGGACAGGTCGAGACACAGGCGGGAACCCGGCTGCGTTCCGGCAGGTTCTCGTTGTAGATCTTGTCGACACAGAGCGTGCATTTCTTCATCACCCCTGCGTCCTCGTCGTACTCGCGCGCGCCGTAGGGACAGGCCCAGGAACAGAGTTTGCAGCCGATGCAGGCCTCGGCATTCACCAGGACGATGCCGTCTTCCGCCCGCTTGTAGGAGGCGCCGGTGGGACAGACCGTGACACAGGGCGCTTCCTCGCAATGCAGGCAGGACTTCGGAAAATGAACCGTCCGGCTGTCTCCAGCCTCCTGCACTACCTCGAAAGTGTGGATGCGGTTGAACCACACGCCCGTCGGATCGGCCCCGTAGGGGTCCTTGTCCGTTAAAGGCGCGGAATGGCCGCTGGTGTTCCACTCCTTGCAGTTCACCGCGCAGGCATGACAGCCGACACAGATATCGAGGTCGATGACGAGGCCGAGCTTGGTGTCTCCGCTTTCTGTCGGTAACGAGGTCATACCCCACCCTCCGGCGTGACTTCGGTTTTCGGAACGCTTGGGGCCGGCGCCGCAGCTTCACGCTTCTGGTTGCCGCGCCCGTCCGCCACGCCGGGCACGGTCCGCGCGACTTCATGGCGGTTGCCGATCCACTCCTGCGCCGGCAGATGGTCATCGGAGCGCGGATTGTCCTGCCCCTTCAGGTCGGCGCCGTAGCGTAGGACCGCCGGCTGTTCACGCGGCGCCCCGGGCGGCCGCTTCACCGGGTCGAAGAGGGGCTCGGTGACACTGGCCTCCGCCGGATCACAGCGCTCCAGGCGGACCCGCAGGTCGTACCAGGCGGCTTGACCGGTCACCGGGTCGGAATTGGAATAGCGGGTACCCCCTTCGCGCGCCGGCAAAAGCTCGGAAATAATATGGTTCAGCAGAAAACCTTTATTGCTCTCGGGCGCGTCCTCATCCAAGGCCCAGGCGCCGCGGCGCTTGCCGATCGCATTCCAGGTCCAGACCGTCTCGGGGTTCACACCGTGCATCACGCGGACCTGGCCCTTCACCCTGCCGTGGTGACTGATCACCCAGACCCAGTCCTCGTCCTCGATGCCGTTCTTTTCCGCCGTCTCGGGATGCACGAAAAGCCTGTTGCGCGCCGTGATCTGCCGTAGCCAGGCGTTCTGCGACCCCCAGGAATGGTACATGTGCATGGGCCGCTGGGTGATGGCATGAAGGTCATAACCCTCGCCCTCAACGGCGGCTTCCTCAAAGGGCGCATACCAGATCGGCAGCGGATCGAAATAAGCTTCGATCCGTGCCCGCTGGGCCTCGGGCGGCTGGTTCTTGCCGTGGCCACGTGCCGCCAGGCGGAACTTCTGCAGGATCTCGCTATAGAGCTGCATGGTGATGGGCTCTTCCGTCGGAATCCATCCCATCTGCTTGGCGTAGGCCAGATAGTCCCGGTTTGAATGCTTGAAGTAGAGCTGCGAGGGCTCCAGCTTGTGGGTCCAGAAACAGCCGTTCTCAATGTAGCGCTGCAGCTGGTCCGGGTTGGCGCTGCCGGTCCCCTGTTGTTCGCCATCGGCACCGCGCCAGCCGGCCAGGGGGCCGATCCCGGGCGAACGCTCGTGATTGACGATGTAGTCCGGATACCCGCCGGGGTACTTGGCGCTGCCGTCTTCCTCGGTAAGGCCCGGCAGGCCCAGGCGCACACCCAGGTCGATCAGCACCTCCTGAAAAGGCCGGACATCGCGATCCGGCTTGCAGACCGGCTGGCGGATGGCATCGCCCGGGCCATGGGCCGAGCTGATCGGGCGGTCGAGCAGCGAGATACAGTCCCAGCGCTCAAGATAGGTGGTGTCCGGCAGGATCAGATCCGCATAGGGCACCATTTCGGAGTAGTAGGCATCGGAGTAGATGATCTTGGGGATCTTGTAGTCCCCGGTCTCCGGGTCCTTGTCGGTCAGATAGCTGAGCGTGCCCTGAACGTTCATGGAGGAATTCCACCCCATGTTCGCCATGTACATCATCAAGACATCGACAGGGTAAGGATCGCCCGCCCAGGCATTGTGGATCACCATGTGCATCAAGCCATGGGCGGCGAGCGGATAATCCCAGCTATAGGCTTTATCGAGGCGCAGCGGCTGCCCGGCATCGTCGACCAGCAGGTCATCGGGCCCCAGCGGAAAGCCCAGCGGCATGCCGGCGATCGGCGTGTTCGGCGACACCGACTTGCCGGCCGGCAGCGGGCTCGGCGGGATCAGCTTCGGGTAGGGCGCCTTGTAGCCGAAGCCCCCGGGACAATCGATCGAACCGAGCAGGACCTGCAGCAGGTGAATGGCCCGACAGGTGTGGAAACCGTTCGAATGCGCCGAAATTCCCCGCATGGCATGCATCGAGACCGGCCGTCCCACCATACGCTCATGGCGACGGCCCGCCCAATCGGTCCAGGGGATATCCAGCACGACCTCTTTCTCAAAAGCCGCTTCCGCCAACTCGGCGGCGATGCGTTTAATGGTATCGACCGGAAGCCCGATCTGCTCCGCAACGGCTTCAGGCGCATAGCTCGGATCGAGGTAGCGTTTGGCAAGAAGTTCGAACGACGGAACAGCCACACGGCCATCGGGCAGCGTGTAGCGGCCGACGACCGCGGCGTTGGCGGAGACATCGGCGGCCGGCACCGCGGCGCCCCGCCCGGCATCCCAGCACAGGGCCGCACCTTCACTGTTGCGGACGAAAAGGCCGTCATCTTCGGCGCCGGGATCGTCAATCACCAGCCAGGTGGCGTTGGTATAGCGGCCGAGAAACTCCCAATCGATCTTCTCCGCCTTCAACAACTCATGGATCAGCGCCATGACGAAGAGCCCGTCGGTGCCGGGTCTGAGGCCGATCCACTCGTCGGCAATCGCCGAATAGCCGGTCTTCACCGGGTTGACCGAAACGAACTTGGCCTGGCCCAGTGTCTTCAGCTTGCCGAGGCCAGCCTTGATGGGGTTGGAATCATGATCCTCAGCGACACCGAAGAGCATGAAATAGCGTGTGTGATCCCAATCCGGCTCGCCGAATTCCCAGAACGAGCCGCCGATGGTGTAGAGCCCGGCAGCAGCCATGTTGACCGAGCAGAACCCGCCGTGGGCGGCAAAATTGGGCGTGCCGAACTGAGCGGCCCACCACCCGGTCAAGGACTGGCTCTGGTCCCGGCCGGTGAAGAACGCCAGCTTTCGCGGATCGCTGGTCCTGATCGATCCAAGCCATTCGCTGGCCAGGCCCAGGGCCTCTTCCCACTCGATCTCCTTGAACTCGCCGGACCCGCGTTCGCCAACCCGCAGCAGCGGCTTGGACAGCCGCGCCGGCGAATTGTGCTGCATGATACCGGCTGAACCCTTGGCGCAGAGGATACCTTTGTTTACCGGATGGTCGGGATTGCCCTCGATATAGCGGACCTTGTCGTCCTTGAGGTAAACGTTGATGCCGCAACGGCAGGCGCACATGTAACAGGTCGTCTGTTTGACGTCGTCGGCGACCGCCGGTGAAGTATCGACGTGCTCCTCCGGGGTCTCAAATGGACTTTTGACCATCAGTTACTCTCTAGTCCCCCTGATTCCACCGATACAGGCGCAGGCACGCGCCGCCGCGAATAGGCCCCTTGATGGACGATCTCTGGCCCGGATACCGGTACCGAGTGCGCCGCTGGAACACGTTTTTTTTTAAGTTGGTGAGCGCTTTTAACGCAGAAACCCCCGGAAGATAATAGGATTCCCGGGAATTCGGCGTCTTGGCCCCATAGATTCTTCGTCCCTGGACAGGCAAGCCGCCGTCGCGGCTTACATCGTCTTTTCCTTATTAAATCCGTGAAACTGATCTCCACCGACTTGCGTAGTTAGGGACAAAGCAGCACAGCACCTGCACCGAGACGCGCCCAGATTACGCAAGAAAGGTAGAAACCATGGACGGAAACACCAAAGGCAGCAGCGATCGCCTGGCGATCAAAGCCCGCAACCTGCTCGTTGCCGCCGCCCTGGCCGCAGGCCTGGGGATTTCAGCGGCGCCGGCCATGGCCGCCGGCAATTGGGGCAGCAGCGAAAGCACCGAGGCCGCCGACAAAGATTATGTCCTTGCCGAGAAGCGGATCAAAGACGGCGACTATCAAGGCGCCATCGAATTGCTGACGAAAGTCGCCGAGCGCCAGCCCAAGAATGCCGATATCTTCAACTATCTCGGCTACACCAACCGCAAGCTCGGAAACTACGAGGTCGCCCTCGTACACTATCAGCGCGCGCTCGCCCTGGACCCCAGTCATCGCGGCGCACACGAGTATCTCGGCGAACTCTATCTGACCACCGGCGAGATCGAGAAAGCCGAAGCCCAGCTCGACAAACTCGATTCACTCTGCTTCTTCGGATGCGACGAACACCGCACACTGAAAGCAAAGGTCGCCGAGTACAAAAAACAGAAAGCCGCTCTGCCGGGGTCACCCAAGACCACGAACTGACCGCCACCGAACAAGCTGAGGCGAGGGTCCACCCCTCGCCTTCAGACGGGGTGGCTGCCGTTCGTGGACGAGCGGCGCCTGCGGCGGCAGCCACCCTAATTCATCACGGAAGCCAGCTTCCCAGATTGACCTCGTGCTTCGAGACGCTTCGCTCCTCAGCATGAGGTCAACCGATTCTGTAAGTTCCTCATCCTGAGGAGATCCGAAGGATCGTCTCGAAGGATGCTACAGGACAGTTTCGACGTGTTTACGACAGCCCGTCAGACCCAGCCGCCGTCGGCCACATAGCTCTGATTGGTGAAGGCGCCGGAATCCTCTGACGCGAAAAACAGCACGGCCTTGGCGATATCCTCGGGATAGAGCTTTCGCTTCAGGCACTGGCTCTTCATCAGATCGGCTTCCGCTTCCGGCGTCAGCCAGAGATCGATCTGGCGCTGGGTCATGATCCAGCCGGGCACCACGCAGTTGACCCGGATGTTCTTCGGCCCCAGATCCCGCGCCAAAGCGCGCGTAAGGCCCGCCACCGCCGATTTCGCCGTGGTATAGCAGGGCATTCCCCCCTGCCCGATCATCCAGGAAACCGAGCCGACGTTGACGATGGTTCCACCGCCGCCGGCCTCCATATCCGGGTAGATCGCCTGCGCGGCGAAGAACTGATGCTTCAAGTTAACGGCGAAGCGGTCGTCCCAGAACTCCGGCGTCACCTCGTCGATGTCGTGGCGCTGATCGTTCGCCGCGTTGTTGATCAGAACGGTGATCGGCCCAAAGATCGCGCGGACCTCTGCGATGGCGCTCCGCAAAGCGCCGATATCCCTGAGATCGCAGTTCACGAAGTGCGGCTTGTGATGACCCGCCGCCGCCATATCGGCCACCAACGTCTCGGAGCCTTGCGCATCGACATCGACAAAACCGACCCTGGCGCCCTGCCGGCAGAAATGCTCCACGATAGAGGCACCGATGCCGCTGCCGCCGCCGGAGACGAAGACGACGCGGTCTTTCAGACTGGGATATGTAGCTGTCGCTGTCATGGGGCATCACACCTTCAAGAGTAACCACTGATATTCTTCCGGCGGCGCCGGATCCCTGCGCGATCAATCAATGCAGGGCGGCCAGATCCTCCGGCGTTTCCTCTTCCGGCAGCTTGCCGAGGATGATCATACCGAGCACCTCATCCTTGGTGACCTTGGCGGTCTGGCGGGTGCCGACAAGACGGCCGTTCTTCATCACCGACACCCGGTCGGAAAGATCGAAAACATCATGCAGGTCATGACTGATCAGGAAGATGCCGATCCCTTCCTTTTTCAACTGCTGGATCAGTTCAGAGACCATGGCCGTCTCCTGAGGGCCCAGTGCGGCCGTCGGCTCATCCATGATCAGGATCTTGGCGTTGAAGAGAATGGCCCGGGCAATGGCGACCGACTGGCGCTGCCCGCCGGACATGTTCTTCACCGGGTCCTTGATGTTCGTGAAGTTGGGATTGAGGCGGTGCAGCACCGCCCGCGCCTCATGCTCCATGGCATCGTCATCCAGGGTACCGAAGGCCGTCATCAGCTCGCGTCCCAGGAAAAGATTTGCCGGCGCATCCAGATTGTCGGCCAGGGCGAGGGTCTGATAGATCGTCTCGATCCCGAAGCTGCGGGCATCGCGCGGGGTTTCGATCACCGCCCGCTCACCATTCACATAGATCTCGCCGCTGTCGCAGGGGTAGGCCCCCGCCAGCATCTTGATCAGCGTGGACTTGCCGGCGCCGTTGTGGCCGAGCAGTCCGACGACCTCGCCGGGGTAAAGGTCGACCGACACGTCGTCCACCGCCTGCACGCCGCCGAAGCGCTTGGAGATGTTGCGCATCTCTACCAAAGGTCTGGTCATCGCCCTGCCCCCTATCGCCGATTGCGGTTGTAGACGACGTCGAACCAGACCGCCGCCACCAAAACCAGGCCGATGACGATCTGGCGCACCGCGCTGGATACCCCCAGCAGCACCATCCCGTTATCCAGGCTCTGCATGATGACAGCGCCCAGGATCGCGCCGGGAATGGTGCCCAGGCCGCCGGCCAGAGAGGTGCCGCCGATGACCGCGGCGGCGATCACATTCAACTCCGCCAGGGTTCCCATCGAATTGGTGCCGGCGTTGAGGCGTGCCGTGGTGATGACGGCGGCAATCGCACAGAGCATGCCCATCACCACGAAGATCATCACCGTCGTGCGCTTCACATTGATACCCGATAGCGCGGCAGCCTCGGGATTGCCGCCCATGGCAAAGACGTAGCGTCCGAACTTGGTAAAGCGCGTCACGAAAGTCATCACGATGACCACCCCCAGCATGATCAGCACCGGCACCGGAATACCCCGGGCGATATCGCTGCGCGGCTTGGTGTAAGCGTTCATCACCAGCACAAAGCCGATGATCAGCGCCGACCAGACGACGATCATCATCAGCTCCGCCCAGAGCGGCTTCATCGGAAAGCCGAAGCGTGCCCGCTTGGCCCGCGCCTTCAGGCTGAAGAACGCCACCGCGGCTGCCGCGAGAAGGCCCAACGTCAGACTGGCGGTCGCACCGATGGAACCATCGATGCCGCCACCCAGAAGCTGATAGGTCGGATCGAGCGGGGCGACGGTGCGGCCATCGGTGATCATGAAGGCGCCGCCGCGAAACATCAAAAGGCCGCCAAGGGTGACGACAAAAGCCGGCACGCCGCCGTAGGCCACCCAGGACCCCTGCCAGACCCCGACCAGGGCGCCGAGAAAGAGCCCGACCAGGATTGTCGCGGGCCAGTTCCAGGCGGCGCCGAGCGGAAAAATCTCGACCTGCAGGAAGGCGATGCACATGCCGAGAAAGCCGAGAACGGAGCCGACCGAAAGGTCGATGTGGCGGGCCACGATGACCAGCACCATGCCCGTCGCCATGACCCCTACGACCGAGCTTTGAACCGCCAGATTGTAGAGGTTCCGGGGGGTCAGGAAGATCCCGTTGGTCATCACGTTCAGGACGACCCAGATCACGACCAACGCCCCCAGCATCGCCAGCAACCGGGTATCCAGCCCCGTGAAACGGGAGAACTGGTCCATCGGACCTAATTGAAGCTTGCCTGGCGCAGCTTCGGACTCGGCATCGCTTGCCATGATCTCGTTAAAGCCCGTTTGCCCCACCGCCTTTGGCCTTGCAAAGCGGTCCCCGGGTCCGGCCTTCCCTTCTTTGGCGCAACGGCCAGGCGCCTACTGGAGCCCGGCCGCGCGCATTGCTCTTGCAGACAGGATTACTTGCAGGCAGCCGGTGCTTTGGCAGCCTCGACACCCTGGCAGGCCACGTCCTTGCCCACCCAACCGGCATCGATCACGAGACCAAGGTTCTCCGAGGTAATCGGAACGGGTGTCAGGAAAATCGCGTCCATGGTGACCCCCTTGGGGCCGCCGCTCCACTTGGTGGCGCCAGCAACCTTGTTGGCCATGGTGCCGCTGCCAAGTTCGACGGCGATCGCCGCGGCCGCTTTACCCAGCTCCCGCGCATCCTTCCAGACGCTGACCGTCTGCAGGCCCTTGGCCACCCGGTTCAGGGCGGCATGGTCACCGTCCTGGCCGGATACCGGCAGGCCTTCCATGCCCTGTGCGGTCAGGGCGGCGACGACGCCGCCGGCGGTGCCGTCGTTGGAGGCCACGACCGCATCGACCTTGTTGTCGTTGGCGGTCAGGATCTGCTCCATGTTCTTCTGGGCATTCTCCGGCAGCCAGCCGTCGGTGTACTGCTCGCCCACGACCTTGATGTCGCCCGCCTTGATGGCGGCATCCAGCACTTCAAGCTGGCCGGAATGCAGGAAGTCCGCATTGGGATCGGCCGAGGACCCCTTGATGAAGACGTAGTTGCCCTTGGGCTGGGCCTTGAGAACCTCGCGGGCCTGGATGCGGCCGACTTCCTTGTTGTCGAAGGTCAGGTAGAAGACGTCGGGCACCTCGATCAGGCGGTCATAACCAACCACCGGAATACCCTCCGCTTTCGCCTTTTCGATGCCCGGAACGATGGCCGAGGCGTCTTGCGCCAGAATAATCAGCGCCGTTGCGCCGCGGGCGATCAGTCCTTCGATATCGGCAATCTGCTTTTCATTGGAGCTTTGTGCGTCGGCGCTGATATAGGTCGCACCGAGCCGCTCAAGTTCGGCCTTCATTGCCGCTTCGTCGGTCTTCCAGCGTTCTTCCTGAAAGTTCGACCAGCTCACGCCGACAACCGTCTGCGCCACAGCGGCGGTTGCCGCCGAAAGCACCAGGCCCGCCGTCAAGACACCGGCAGCCAGCCCACGTATCACGTGTTTCATGTGTTCCTCCCGTAGTAACCGCGGCGGGCCATCCCGCGGCGGTCGTTCGTTTCATCGAATCTTGTTGCTTGGATCCATATTTGACGTACGCACCCGGTCTGTCAATAAGCTGTTTACCTCAAAAAGAGATAAATTGATCATCCAAAAATGATGCAATCACATCATTTCAATGATTGATCCTGGCCTATCTGCCGGGTTTGCCCGATGTCGTCAGCCGATCGCCGACATCATCATCGCGGAAGAGCTCGACAAACTCCCCACCGGCGACGGCCAGCCAGGGCCCCCAATCGCCCTGAGGCCACCGCACCCGTATTTCGGCTGAGTCCTGATTGCCCAGGCCAAAGTGCAGCCAGCCGGTCCCGCCGCCGGCGTGGCCGCCACCGACAAAGACTTCCCTGCGCTGAATCCGGCCCGCCGTGCGCAGTTCGACCCAGGCGCCGACAGCGTCGCGATTCCCCGACGCCTGGCGTAACCTCACCCGCAGCCAGGACCCGCTGTCACCGGGGCGGTCGATACCAAGGCCGCGCCAGACCTGCGCCGGCTCTTTGCGGTTGAGCACGACGACATCCAACAGGCCGTCGGCATTGAGGTCGACCACCGCGGCACCCCGCCCCCTCGCGCCGCTGTCCAGACCGGACAGGCCGCCGGCCTCGGCAAAACTGCCGTCCGGCAGGCCCAGCAAAAGATTGTTGGGGTCCCGCAGAGCGAAATCCTCCATCGCCTCGATGTTGCCTTTGGCGACGAAGAGATCGGCCAGGGTGTCGTTGTTCACGTCCTGAAATTCGGCATGCCAGGCGGTCGAGGGCTTGCTCTGATCGCCTTCATAGGGGCGGTGCGCCGTCACGCCGCGGGTAAAGGCGATGTCGCGATAGGCCGGCCGCTCGCCGCCGCCGTCCAGGGTGCGCAGCTTGTTGTCCGCCATGGAGGTCAGGAAATAATCCGGCAGGCCGTCGCCGGTAACGTCATGGCTGGCGATGCCCATGCCCCAGACCTGAAGCTGCGCCCAACCCTCCGCCCGGGTATAGGGGCGCGGGGCAGCGCCCGGGCGGACATGCCAGAGCTGCTCCTCACCGCCGCGATAGTACTGCCGGTCATTGCTGATCCTGAGATCGGCCTGCCCGTCACCGTTCCAATCGGTGAACAGCATCGAAAGCGCGCAGTAACCGGGCGACAGGGCCAGCGGCGCGGCAAAGCCACCGCCTGGGCCCGGCCGATGCAGCCTGTTGTCGAAGCAGGTCCCCCAGGGCGCGCCCGGCTGGTCGAGGTCGATGTAGTTGCCGATGGCCAGCGTCGGCCAAGCCTCACCTTCCTCCCAGATCGCCGCGAAAGCGGTCGACCAGGCCGCCCCGCCGTCGAAACCCCAGGTTTCGTTCGCGCGCTCGAAACGGCAATCCCCCAGGCCGCGAAACAGGACATTCTCGCCGAAGCGCAGCACCGCCAGATCCTGAAGGCCGTCGCCGTCGATATCCAGCGCGTAGGCGCCGGTCACCGCGTCCATCGCCAGGGGCGACCCGGCCTCAGCCTCGAACTTCAGGGCACCGCCGGCCACCCCCCGATTCCGGAAAAGCCCGGACGTCGACGCGCCACCGGCCAGATAGAGGTCGGTCATCCCGTCGTCATCGCAGTCCAGATGGGCAAGCCCGCCCCCCACGACATAGCGGCGCTCCCCGCTGAAGACATGGGTCAGGCCGCTGGCGCGGGTCTCCTCGGCGAAGCTGGGCAACGGAACCGTTAGCCCTGCCCTGTCGAATGAGGTTTCCGTGGCCGGGCTGCAGGCCTGCAGCAGCAGGCCGAGAACCAGCAACCCGGCGGCGGTCCGCATCATTCCTCGCCGCAGGGCCAGGAGGCCGGCCGCTGCAGGCCGGCAGGCAGCACGGTTTCGTCATCGCCGCAGGCCGCATCGATCTGGAATTGAACAAGGCCTTTCGTCTGCGAAAGATCGGTCCCTTCAAAGCGGGCCAGATAGGTGTAGGCTTCGGAAAGATTACTGCCCGCCAGGCTCGCGCCCTTGAAAATCGCGCGGGCGATTTCCGAGCGGCTCATGTCGGCGCCGTCCAGTATGGCCCCGGAAAGGTTGGAGCGCCCCAGTTCCGCCTTGATCATCACCGCACCGGTAAAGTCCGCGCCAGTGAAGTCGGCCCGGGACATCTCCGCCTTGGTCATGTCCACGCCTTGAAGCTTCGCTTCTGCGAAGTCGGCGCGGTCGCCGTGGGTCTTGATCATCCTGGCTTTGCCGAGGTCAGCCCCGGTCAGCCGGGCGTTGGAAAAGTCGGCCTCGCTGAGGTCGGCCCCGATGAACCTGGCATCTTTCAGATCCGTGCGGCCGAAATCGGTGTGGGCGAAAACGCCTTTGCTGAGATCCTGGCCGCTGAGATTGAGGCGACGCTTCTCGCACTTCGTCCAGTCTACGCCGACACCCGGCGAGGTGTTGCAGGCTGCGACAGCCTCTTGGCCGGCCAGCAGCAAAACGAAGGTTGAAACCAAAGCCAGCAGGCAAAATCTGGAAGGCGAAGCCATTCGTGTCATCCTGGCAACAGGCTCCTTTTCTGGTTGTAAGGGCCGTGATCGTAGCGAAGCCGCAGGGGCTTGAACAGCGGATGATCATGCACAAAAGCGCGATCAGGACAGGCGATAGGCCCGCACTGCATTGCCGCCGAGCACCTGCGCCTTTTCCGTCGGCGTCAGATCCGCCAGCAGGCGTTCAACCGCTTCCCACCAATCCATATAGCCCGCGGTCAGGGTCAGGACAGGCCAGTCACTGCCCCAGATCAGCCGCGCCGGCCCGAAGACCGACAGCAGATGGTCGACATAGGGCCGAAGGCCCTCCAGCGACCAGCCCGGCCCCGCCTCGGTGATCAGCCCGGAGAGTTTACAGAAAGCATCGGTTTCGTGCGCCAGCAGAGCCATGTGCTTCGACCAGCCGTCAAAGCCGCCGGTGGCAATCTCCGGCTTCGCGCCATGGCAGATCACCGCCCGCAGATCCGGGTGGCGCTGCAGCAGGCTCAAAAGGTTGGACAGATGGACGGGCCGCACCAGGCAGTCGAAGGTCAGGTCCAGGTGAATGACCGCTTCGAAGCCGGCCGTCAGGTCATCGCCCAGCATCCAATCGACATCGGCGATGTCGTGGATCATCGGACGAACCCCCTTGAATGCCGGATGGGCCGCCAGCTTTTCCAAACTGGAAACAGCCTCAGAACCATCCATCGCCACCCAGCCGACAACGCCGGCCACCTCGGGATGAGCATCGGCCTGCCGCAGCAGAAATTCACTCTCGGCGACAGTCGCGGCGGCCTGCACCATCAGAATCCCCTCGATACCGGCCTCGCGGGTCAACGGCCTGAGATCGTCTGCGCCAAAATCCCGTTTTATTCCGGCCAGCCCCTCCGTGCCCGGCCCCATCATCCAGTCGTAATCGCCCCGGCCGAGCTGCCAGAAGTGAACGTGGCTGTCGATGATCATTGTGTAGGCCGGGTCTAAACCGGCGCAGGCGCTTCTTGGCGCAACAGTCCCTCGCCCTTCAAGTCGCTCCACAGGGCCGCCGGAATGGGGTGATCGAAGGTCGCGAGGTTCCGCGAAACCTCATCGGCGGTGCGCGCGCCGGGAATGATGGCGGCGATGCAGGGATGACCGAGAGGAAACCGCAGAGCCGCGCTGGCCAGCGGAACGCCGTGCGCCCGGCAAACCGCTTCAATGCGCCCTACCCGCTCGAGAATCTCGCTGGATGCGGGCTCGTAGTTGTACATGGCGCCCGGCACCGGCCCGCTTGCCAGAATACCGCTGTTGTAGGGGCCGCCGAGAAAGATCCCGATGTCCTTTTCGGCACAGAGCGGCAGGAAGCTGGTCAGCACCTCCTGTTCCAACAGGGTGTAACGCCCGGCGATGAGGAAGCAGTCGAAATCGCCTTCATGGATCAGGCTCTCGGCCACCTCCCAAAGGTTCAGCCCGGCCCCGATGCCACTGATATCGCCGTTCCGGCGCAACTCGTCGAGGGCGGCATAGCCGCCGCCCCCGGCACCGGCGAAGAGCTGGCGCCGGTGGGCTTCGGTTTCCTCTTCCGACCCGATGGAATCGATGTCCAGGTCGTGAACCAGCAGGACATCGATGCGGTGCAGCCCCATGCGTTGAAGCGAATCTTCGAAAGAGCGCATGACGCCGTCATAGCTGTAGTCGAAGACCGGTTTGAACGGCAGCGCGCGCCTGAACACGCCCGGCCACTCCTGCGCCGGGTCATGCGGCTTGATCAGCCTGCCGATCTTGGTCGACAGCACAAAGGCGTCACGCGGCTGGTTGCGCAGAAACTCCCCGACCCGCTGTTCGGCCAGCCCATAGCCATAGAAGGGTGCCGTATCGATGAAACGCAGGCCGCCGTCCCAGGCCGCTTCAAGGGTCTGCATGGCGACCTTGTCATCGATCTTTTCATAGAGATTGCCAAGCGGCGCCGTCCCGAAACCGATTTCGGTCACCTGCAGGCCGGTTTTACCCAGACGCCTTTGCGCCATGTCTTTCATCGCTTAAACCGCCTTACCGTTTTCAGGGTCGAAACTCTGCGCCTTGATCATCTCCGGGAAGATCGCAACCGCAGCATCGGGGAGTGACAGGTCAGCCTATTGCAGGCGGCTTGCCACCTCAACCGTAGAGCTATGCTGCAGGTGCAAACAACACGCCACTTTCAAGCGATCCGCCTGCAGTCGGAACCGTTAAGTTCGGCTTGTTCTAGGGTAAGCCAATCCACGTCTGACGGACTGATCAATTGACTGCATACCAATCCTGGGTCACCCTGATATCGATAACCAAAGAACACTTTGCCTGCGCACAAACGGTCACCCGGTACCCGCAAGGGACCTGAATCAAGAACCGAAAAGCACAGGACAAGGGAAACCCAGTATGACATTTGGGAGGAGTATCCATGGTCACCAAAGCAATGCTCGGTGCCGGTCTGGCAGCCCTGTTGGTTGCCGGCGCCGCGTCTTCGTCTTTTGCCGCCGGCCCGGAAGTGGTCAGCGGCCCCGGGCATAACCCGTCCTGTTTCGCCCCCTTCAACGCAGACACTAAGCACTTCAAGTTCGAGGCGAAAGAGCCGCCTTACCGCATCGCCCTGGCCAATGGTTTCGTCGGCAACACCTGGCGCATTCAGATGATCAAATCGCTGAAGGCCTATGCCGAGCAGCCTGACGTGAAGCCGCTGATCAAAGAGCTGAAGATCGTTTCGACCGGCACCGACGTCGCGGCACAGATTGCGGCGGTGGATAACTTCATCAACTCGGGCTATGACGCCATCCTTACCATCGCCGTCAATCCGACCGCCTTCGCCCCGGTCATCCGGCGCGCCAACCGCGCCGGCGTGGTCCTGGTGCCCTTTGACAACGTGCTGGACAGCGACAAGATCATCCAGGTCAACGAAGACCAGTCGGAGATCGGCCGCATCAACGCCCGCTGGCTGCTGAAGCACCTGGGGACGTCGGGCAAGGTTCTGGAAGTCCGCGGCCTGCCGGGCAACTCCGTCGACCGCGACCGCCATCTCGGGTTCCGCGAGTTGATGGAAGCCGGCGGCAACAGCTTTGAGATTGTCGAGGTGGTCGGCAACTGGGACGATGGCACGGCACAGAAAGTCACCGCCGACGCCATTGCCGTCCACGGCAAGTTCGACGCCATCTTCGTTCAGGGCGGCTCCACCGGGGTGGTCCGGGCGATGATGGATGCAAAACATCCCTTCGTGCCGATCTCCGGCGAGGCGGAAAACGGCTTCCGCAAGCTCTGCGCCAAGCACGCCGACGAGGGGCTGCTGTGCTCCTCCGCCGGCCAGTCGCCGGGCCTCGTTGCCATTGCGGCCAAAACGGCGCTGACCGCCCTGCAGGGCAAGGTTCTGCCGCAGTATGTCTCGGTGCCCATTCCCCTGGTCGAGCATCCGGACTTCAAGGCCAACGTGAACTACTTCCCGGACCTCACGGACAACTTCTTCACCCCGAACGAGTTCCCGCCGTGCAACGTCAATATCCCGGCAACGGAGATCATGGCGAAGACCGAGGCCGATCAATAGTTCCGGCTGTTGCTTAATGATCCGATGGACGCCGCACCTGGGTTTCGGGTGCGGCGTCGCTTCTCTGCAGAGTTTGTATCCCTTTCCCGGCGGGCCAGATGACCGACCCTCAGGCTTCTTCACGTAACGCCGTCCATCCCGGTTCCGCCTTCTGGCGCATGCAGGGCATCGGCAAGCGCTACGGCGGCGTCGTGGCCCTGGAGGATGTCGACTTTGCCTGCGCGCCCGGCGCCATCCACGCCATCCTCGGCGAGAACGGTGCCGGCAAATCGACCCTCATCAAGATCGCCGCCGGGGTCGTCCAACCCAGCGCCGGAAAGCTGGTGCTTGACGGCGCCGAGGTCACCTTTGCGACGCCGCAGGCGGCAAACAGCCAGGGCACTGTCTGCATCTTCCAGGAACTCTCGCTGATGCCCGACCTTTCGGTTGCGGACAACATCTGCATGGCCGAGCCGCCGTGCCGCTGGGGGCTGATCGACCACCGCGAGCAGCGCCGCCGCGCCGAGGCCTTGCTGTCGCGGGTCGGCTGCGAAGACGTTCACCCGCTGGAGCTGGTGAAGAACCTCCCCCTCTCCCGTCGCCAGATGGTCGAAATCGCCAAGGCATTGGGCCGCAATCCCAGGATGCTCATCCTCGACGAGGCAACCTCGGCCCTTACCGCCGCCGATGTCGAGAAGGTCTACGAGATCCTCCGCGACCTGCGCCGCCAGGGAATGGCGATCCTCTACATCTCGCACCGCATGCACGAGATCGAGGAACTGGCCGATACCTGCTCGGTCTTTCGCAACGGCCGCCACATCGAGACCTTTGCCAAGGGCGCGCGCAGCGACAATGAGATCGTGCAGCTGATGATCGGGCGCGAGTATACCCAGATCTACCCGGCCAAGCCGGTTCGCGAAACCCGGCCGGTGCCGGAGCTGGAAGTCTCCAAGCTGTCCTGGAGCAACCGCCTTTCCGAGATATCCCTCTCGGTCGGCAAGGGAGAGATCGTCGGCCTTGGCGGCCTGGACGGTCAGGGACAGCGCGAACTGCTGCTCGCCCTCTTCGGTGTGCTGCGCGGTGTCTCCGGCGAGGTGAAGATCGACGGCAACAAGGTTCGCCTGAGCAGCCCGCGCTTTGCCAAATCGGACGAGATCGGCGTAGCCCTGATCCCCGAAGACCGCAAGTCGGAGGGGCTGCTGCTGCCGATGTCGGTGCGCGACAATATCTCCATGGCTTCGATCGGCCGCTTTACCCGTGGCATCTTCATCGATCGCCAGCGCCAGAACGCCGAGATCGACGAAATGGCGCGCCGCCTCTCCATCAAGGTCGGCGATATCGACGATCCGGTCGCAACCCTTTCCGGCGGCAACCAGCAGAAGGTCGTGATCGCCAAATGGCTGATGACCGATGCACGCATCGTGCTGCTGAACGATCCGACCAGGGGCATCGACGTCGGCACCAAGCAGGAGATCTACCAGCTGCTGCGCGACCTGGCCGACGCCGGCACCGCCATCCTGCTCTACACCACAGACTATGACGAACTGATCGGCTGCTGCGACCGCGTCAGCATCATGTACGACGGGCGCATCGTCCGCGAACTCACGGGGGATGCGATCAATGAGGAGAACATCGTGGCCAGCGCCTTGAACCTGACGCTGGACGGCCAGGCAGAGACGGCAAAACCCGCGGGAGAACCGCTGTGAAGGACCTGAAACTGCGTCTCGGCCAAAGCCAGGGGGTACTGCTGGCGATCCTGGTCTTTGTATTGATGTTCACGCTCTATATCGCCAATCACCCCGCGGGGCTGACGGTTCCCGTCGCCACCACGGCGGCCAACAAGGCGGTACTGCTGGCCCTGGTGGCGATGGCGCAGACCCTGCCGGTGCTGACCGGCGGGCTGGACCTCTCGGTCGGCATGATCTTCATCATGACCAACTGCGTGGCGTCCTCCCTGGTCAGCGGCGACCCCTGGCAGGTCGCCGTCGGCATCGTCATCGTCCTGCTGACCGGCGCTCTGGCGGGCTTCGTCAACGGCGCCATCGTGGTCTACGGGCGTCTCCAGCCGATCATCACGACGCTGGCGACCGGGGCGGTCTACTACGGCATCGCCCTGCTGCTGCGCCCGGTGCCCGGCGGCGAGGTGGACGAGGACCTGGCCGACATCATGACCTACACCGTCTTCGAGGTCGTGCCGACCTCCCTGGTTCTGCTGCTCGCGGTGGTGGTGATCATCTGGCTGCCGTTCCGCAACTCGGTGATCGGCCGCGGCTGCTATGCCGTCGGTTCCGCCGAGGGCGCGGCCTATATGTCCGGCGTTTCCATCGACCGTTCCAAGCTCGCCGCCTACACGCTCTCCGGGCTTCTGGCCGGCGTCGCCGGGCTGATGCTGACCTTCATTACCTTCTCCGGCGAGGCCTCCGCCCCCATCGGCGGCACCTACACCCTGAACTCGATTGCCGCGGTGGTGATCGGCGGCACCTCGCTTTACGGCGGCACTGGCGGGGCCATCGGCTCGATCTTCGGGGCCTTCATCCTGCGCACCATCGACGACCTGCTCTTCGTCTTCGACCTGCCGCCGCTATGGCAGCCGCTGTTCCAGGGCGTCGTCCTGCTGGTCGCCGTCAGCCTGGGGGCCGCCCGCGTCTTTCGGATCCGCAACCGTCTGGAGCTGTTCAAGTAGCCATGTCCGTTCAAACCAGCATGCAAGCGGTTCTGAAATCCGTCGACAAGCCGGTCGCCATCGCCTTCGTCTTCATTCTGGTCATGCTGCTGGCCGGCAGTCTCTATTCGTCGAGCTTCCTCTCCGCCAACTACCTGCTGCAGCAGCTTCAGGTCGCGGCCTTTCTGGGGATCATCGCCTCGGGCGTGATGCTGGTCATCCTGCTCGGCCACATCGACCTTTCGATCCCCTGGCTGGTCACCGTCGGCGGCATGATGTCGACCGCCGCGGCCGGCTGGTGGGGGCCGGAGTGGGCCATCCCTTTCGGCGTTTTCTGCGGCCTCGTCTTCGGTCTGATCAACGGCCTGGGGGTCGCCATCCTGCGCGTCCCCTCGATGATCTTCACCCTCGGCATCAACGCGGTGGCCCAGGGCGTCATGGTGCTGCACACCGGCGGCTTCGCGCCGCAGGACCATGCCACCAAGCTGATGCACTGGCTGGCCGTCGACCGCAGTCTGCTGGGCATTCCCAACGCGGTCTTCATCTGGGCCATCATCGGCATCGCCGTGGTGGTGCTGCTGAAGCGCACGCCGCTGGGTCGCTACATCTACGCCATCGGCAATCAGGAGGCGGCGACCTTTCTCTCCGGGGTCAATACCAAAGCCGTGCTGATTGCCTGCTTCGCCATTTCCGGCATGTGCAGCGCCATGGCCGGGGTGCTGCTGGCGGGCTATTCCAACAAGGGCTATCAGGCCATGGGCGATCCCTACCTGCTGCCCGCCATCGCCGCCGTGGTACTGGGCGGCACCCATATCCTGGGCGGCCGCGGCAGCTACCTGGGCACCGTCGCCGGGGTGATCCTGATATCCCTGCTGCAGTCCATCCTCTCGGTCATGCAGATGCCCGAAGCCGGCCGCCAGATCATCTACGGCTGCGTCATCATCGCCATGCTGCTGGTCTACGGCCGCGGCCAGAAGGTGCAGAGCTGACGATCCGGGCGAAGCTCAAGATCCCGGGCTGTCAGCTGTAGTGTTTGGCAATCACGTCTTGCAGCCGCTCACGTGTCAGAGGCTTGACGACATAATCTTTGACGAAGCTGTAGGAGAATGCCTTCGCCTTATCCTCCGCGTGATTGGAGGAGGTGAACATCATGACCACCATGTAATCTGGATCGCTCTCGCCTAGTTCCCGACTTATGGAGTCCAGAACTTCAAAGCCGTTCATGCGCGGCATGTTGACATCCAGCAAAACCAACATAGGCGGCGGGGCGGTTCCTATTTCAGCGGCCCGCTTTTTGCTGTCGCTCAACACCTCCAGAAACTCATCGCCAGCCTTGTATTCTATCACTTTGGCTTCGATGTCGCTTTCTTGGACAATACGCTGAACAATGTAACGGTCAACTTTGTCGTCGTCGATGATCACTACCGGAATTGTCGTCATGCGATCTCCACGCGGCTTTCAACGCCGCCAACCCTGGTTTCTTCTCGTACCTGAGGCAAAGCGATGGTGAAGGTCGTTCCATCACCGGTGCTTTGAACGATAATCTCGCCTTTCAAACGCAGCACGTTTTTCTGCACCAGTGCCAGACCGAGGCCGCTGCCGGGCTCATCCGTGTTGGCCACACGTTTGAACAGCTTGAAGATATCCGCATGATGCTCGGCCGGAATACCGATACCATTGTCGCGAACAGATATCTTCAGAACGCCGTCATCGTCCCAGGTTTCGATATGAACAGTCGAATTCGGTTTGCTTTGATCTCGATACTTGATGGCGTTTGAGAGAATGTTCTCAAGGACAATAGAGAAACGAGCGGGGACAGTGCGGATCGGATCGGTGTGGCCAAAAGCCGTTGTCAGCTCGATCGCGGATGACATCTTAGTTCGCAGAACTTGCCATATCTCGGCAACGGAATCCGCTAAATCGAGATCTTGCCAACCGTCGTCCACATTGTCGGTCCTTGCCAGGGCAAGCATGTCTTCGATCCGGCCGGCAAGCCGGCTTGCCAGCTGTCGGACGCGCCCCAGGTTTTCCCGGACTTCATCGAAATTGCCGGCTTCCAGATCGCTTTCGCAGAACTGCAGGATTCCACTGATGGACGAAAGCGGCGCCTTCAGGTCGTGCGATGCGCTGTATGCAAACTCTGAAAGCTCGGTGTTCAGGCGCAGCAGCTCTTCGTTCGTTTGCTGTATTCTTTCTTCATGTTGCTTGCGCTGGGAGATGTCGATGATCGTCGCCATGACCAGCCCGCCTTCCTGGCCGTCGATCGGGTTCAGGCCGATTTCCACCGGGAATTCCGAGCCATGCTTCGAAAGCCCGAACAGATTGCGGCCGACCCCCATTGAACGCCTGTCTCGGCTATTCTGATAACTCATCCGATAGACGGTGTGTTTTCGGCGATAGCGCTCGGGTACCAGCTTTTCGATGCTTTCGCCGATCAGCTCACCCGGGGCATAGCCGAACAAGATCTGTGTCAGCTCATTGACCAGTTCAATCTTACCGTTCTCGTCGATCATCACCATGGCGCTGGATGCGGCGTCAATCGCTTGGCGGATCTTCGCCTCGCCCTGTTTGCGCGCGCGAATATCCAGAACGGAGACCATCACCAAAGCCTCCCCATCCTGTTCGACCGGGTCCAACCCGATCTCAACCGGAATCATCTCTCCGTCCTTGCGGGCGCCGAAAAGATCGCGGCCGGTTCCCATGCTGCGGTTGGTGGGGACCTCAAAGAACGCCTCGCGCAGCTCCGGATGGAAATCCTTGATTTCGCTGGGCACCAGTACATCGACCAGTTGGTTCCGAAGCTCGCCCTCCCCATAACCGAAAAGCGCATTAAGGCGCTTATTCGAGAGAACGATCCTGCCGTCCCGAGATACCATCATCAACGGCGTCGGACTGATCTCCAGTGCGATCTGATATTCTTCCCGGACTTTCATGGCACCCAACCGAAACCGATACAGCATCACATATGGCAAGGTACCTTTAAGTTAAGATTAATCGTATGGATTATTATTGTATGACATTATAGTTATGATTGGTGCTGCGTGTTTTTTGACGCCCGAAGCAAAGGGGCAAATCCAAGGAACACCCGCACAAGCCGGCAACCGGCCAGGACGGCCGCGCCCGGACAAAGCGCGACCTTGGCGCCTATCCAGTGTTTCCTAGGCCGGATCTCACGGCCACTGAACCCCTTTGCGATTCAGGGTGACGGCGTAGAGCGACGTCGTGGCGGTGATGAAGAGGGTGTTCTTCTTGCGGCTGCCGAAAGTGACGTTGGAAACCGTCTCCGGCACCCTGATCTTACCCAGCAATTCGCCCCCGGGTGAGAAGCAGTGCACGCCGTCGCCGGCGCTGGACCAGATGTTGCCGTCCTCGTCCAGGCGGAAGCCGTCGAACAGCCCGGAATCGCAGACCGCGAAGACCTCGCCGCCGGAAAGGCTGTTGTCGGCGCCGACCTGAAAGGCGCGGATGTGGCGCGGCCCGTCGGGGTCGTGGGAGGCGCCGGTATCGGCGATATAGAGGATCTTCTCGTCTACGGAAAAGGCCAGGCCGTTGGGTTTGTCGAAGTCGTCGGAGGCGATGCTCAGCTCGCCGGTTTTGGGATCGAGGCAATAGACATAGTTGGCACCGATTTCGCTGTCGGCCTTGTAACCCTCATAGTCCGACATGATTCCGTAGGGCGGATCGGTAAACCATACCGTGCCGTCGGACTTCACCACCACGTCGTTGGGCGAGTTCAGGCGCTTGCCCTGATAGTTGTCGGCCAGCACGGTGACGCTGCCGTCCCACTCCGTCCGCGTCACCCGGCGCGCGCCGTGTTCGCAGCTCACCAGCCGCCCTTCCCGGTCGCGGGTATGACCGTTGGAATAGTCGGAGGGACGGCGGAACTCGGTCACCCCACCGCCCTGGGTCCACTTCAGGATGCGGTTGTTGGGGATGTCGCTCCACAGCAGGAAGTCGCCGTCGCAGAAGTAAACCGGCCCTTCGGCCCAGAGGCTGCCGGTATAGAGCTTCTCCAGCTTGCAGTTGCCCAGCAGATAGTCGCCAAAGCGCTTGTCGCGCACGTCATAATCCGGGTGCATCGGCCCCTCCTCCCAAAATCGCGGGCCGTCTGCGCCCTTTTCCGGCGGGGAGTTTAGCGCCTGGCGATGCGCGAGACCAACGAAAGCAGTCAGCGCGCGTCCGACGGCGCCGTAACGTATGACAACAGGCTCACGAAGCAATAGGAATGCGGCAGGTGATTGGTCGGCAGCGAGCGCAACACCGGATCGAGGAAATCGCCGCCGCCCTGAAGCGTCAGGTGGCTGGAGGCCCCGTAGCTGTCGAACTTCCAGCCCGGCGGCGGTTCGAAGAGACCGCCGAAGGTACGCTTGCCTTGACCGGTGGACAGCAGGCAGTAGTGGCTGTCGGCTGCGCCCGCAACAGGCTGTGCCGCCCCGGTTAGTGCCGGCGCCTGCTGACCGGCGACGCCGGCACCCACCTGAGCCGGTAAGAAAATACGACCGCTTGTTGCGGCTGCAGAGCCCTGATGGAGCGGTTGTTGGAACAGCAGCGCTGACCCGAGCGCCGCAGTCGGAAGCCCCCCCGGCGCTGTGCCACCAGCAATCTGCGGCGACAGCAAGGGTGTGACCTGAGCCACCTGCGGTGTCTGCGGCGGGATCGCCTGCGGCGTTGGGGTACCCTGAGGTGTCGCCTGCGGCGTTTGCGCCGGGATCGCCTGCGGCGTTGGGATACTCTGAGGTATCGCCTGCGGCGTTTGCGGCGGGATAACCTGCTGCTGCGGGGTCTGTTGAGTGATCTGCGGGGTCTGCGGCGGGGTCACCTGCGGCGTCGGGGTGCCCTGAGGTGTCACCTGCGGCGTTTGCGGCGGGATCGCCTGCTGCTGCGGCGGCAGCACCGGCTGCGGCTGCGCCACCGTGCCCTGCGGCGTCGGCGGCGTCTGCTGCGGCGGCAGCACCGGCTGCGGTTGCGCCACCGTCCCCTGCGGCGTCGGCGGCGTCTGCTGCGGCGGCAGCACCGGCTGCGGCTGCGCCACCGTGCCTTGCGGCGTCAGTGGCGTCTGCTGCACCGGCTGCGGTTGCGCCACCGTCCCCTGCGGCGTCGGTGGCGTCTGCTGCACCGGCTGCGGTTGCGCCACCGTCCCCTGTGGCGTCGGTGGCGTCTGCTGCACCGGCTGCGGTTGCGCCACCGTCCCCTGCGGCGTCGGTGGCGTCTGCTGCACCGGCTGCGGTTGCGCCACCGTCCCCTGCGGCGTCGGCGGCGTCTGCTGCATCGGCTGCGGCTGCGCCACCGTGCCCTGCGGGGTCGGCAGCGTCTGCTGCGGCGGCAAAACCGGTTGCGGCTGTGGCACCGTCCCCTGCGGCTGGGGCGGAATCTGTTGCAGGGGCAAGCCCTGTTGCGGCGTCACGATCTGAGGCAAGGACGGCGTCTGTTGCGGGATCTGCGGGATCAGTTGCGGTGGTAGTACCGGCTGCGGCACCAACTGGGGGGTCGGCGTCGGTATTGCCTGCTGGATCGGCTGCGGGATCGGCAAGCTGGGTTGCAGGGTCAGGGTAGGTATTGCGGTCGTTCCACCCACCCCCGGTGTACCGACGCCAAGCCCCCCGCCCTGCCCACCAGCACCCACGTTACTCCCAGTATTGCCGCCGCCTTGACCGGAACCGCCCCGGCCCCAACCCTGGCCCGGGTTCGTTCCGCTACCCGGCCGGCCCGACTGAGCCACCGCGTGACTGTGGTGCATCGGATTGTGGGTGTTTTGATTGTGCGAGCCGCCGGAAGGGCGGCCATTGTTCTTGGCCAAGACCGGTGCGCCAGCAAGCGGTCCAAACAGTATCGCGACTGACAGAGCCGCAAGAATCTTCCAACCCTGTTTCATGCCGGGCTTCCTTTGCGCCATTGCCTCACCACACATACCCGAGCTGGAAGAAGAACCGCGTGTCCTTGTCGCCCCGCGCCGTCACCTCGCGGGTCAATGGCTGGGCAACATAGACGCTGCCGATAAAATTGCGCGCCACGGTGGTTCGCAGCCCCCCGCCTAGCGACGTGAGCGAACCGTCGGAAAGCTCACCCGCGATCGTGTCGTGGTTCCAGATCTTGCCGGCATCATAGAAAGCGAAGATCTCCAGTGCGTTGAGGAAGCTGCGGTCTTCGATGGGAACTTCGTAACGCAGTTCCGCACGCCCAGCGATGCCGTAGTCACCGGCGATGTCGAAGGGATCGTAGCCCCTGAGATAGATCGCGCCGCCCAGGCCGAACTCCTCGCTGGAGGGCAGCGGATCGGGGCTCAGCTGACCGGTGACCCCAATCAAAAGCGAGAGGTTCGGCGTGATGAAATCGAGCAGTTGCCGCCGCGACGCACCGAAGCGAAAGTTGGTGAAGCTGGAGTCCGCATTGGTGCGCGAGCGCCGTGGGTCGTCATCGTCGCTGGCGCCCAGAATGTCGAGCCCGAAACCAAGACTCAGTTCCAGATAGTTCTCGCCGCCCCAGAAGTCGCTTTGGCCAAAAGCAAGCCCCGCCCGTGCGATCCGCAGGCTGTCGCGCAGGAACTCGTCGTCCTCATTGATGTCCTCGGTCAGCTCGACGACTTCGATCTCGCCGGTGATGAAGAGGTAGCGGTCCAATTCCCGAATCAAGGGGTAGCCCACAGCGACCGTGCCCAGGAAGGCCTCCCCCCTCAAGTCGAAGTCGTCGAGCGGCCCACCGGGACGAGTATGGCTGCCGGCGACAAACCCGAGCAGGTAGGCACCGTCGGAGAAGATCGGTTGCCGCCAGCTTGCGAAACCGCCGATGCTCTCGATCCCCGAGGAACCGGTGATCAGGGGTGAGATCTCGATCATCTCGCCCAGGCCGAAGGGAGCATTCAGCGCCACCGTACCGTAGGCCTGCCCCGGCCCGAAGAATTCGGAGCCGCGGTTGTCCAGGCCGACCACACCGCTGGTCGCCTTGGCGCCCGTCTGCAGGATCAGCTCCGCCGAGGCCAGCCCCGCGCGCGACGGCGCCACAAAGGCGCGCAGCGCAGCGCCCGGCAGGTCGTTGATCAGCAGCAGATAACGCTCCAGGTCGCTGTCGGTCAGTGGGCGGGATTTCAGGATCTGCTTGGCATAGCTTTCCACCTGCCCACGGTTGCCACCGGGGTCGCCCTCGATCCGATAGCTGCCGATCGCCCCCTCGACAACGTTGATGGTCACCTGACCACCGGTCACCTCCTGCGCCGGCACGAAGGCCTGGGAAAGGATGTAGCCGTCTGCCTGATAGCGGGCGGTAATGCGGTTGGCGATACCGTAGACCTCGGCTAGAGGAATCTCCTGACCCAGCATCGCACGGTAGGTGGGTGCCAGCGCTTCGGTATCGTAGACGGTGGCGCCAGTAATCGTGACGCTCTCCAGCACGAAACGCTGATCCGGCAGGACCGGAACCGGCAAAGGCACCACCCGCGGCAGGCTGAGCGGCGCTCCCTGTCCCTGCGGTAAAGCCGGGACTTGTGGCTCCGGCCGCTGGATTCCCCTCTCCGGACCGGCCCCGCTGGGCAGTTGTTGGGCTGTCACGGGCGATCCCATGAGGCTCACCACGGCCAGCACGACAGCAGCGAGCACGTCGCAACACCGCCCTCTTTTGATTATCCCCATGCCCCGGTTTTCTTAGTTTTATCATACTCGCTATGAATATGTTCCACAGCCACGATAGCCGAAATCAAACTCAACTCAATGTTAAGTACGTACAGACACAAGAAAAACACGCCATGGTTATATTGAAGGGGTAGCCTATTCGACTTTCTGGCGCCGACGGCCTTGAACCGGCCGAAAACAACGCGATAGCCCAACAGACTCGGCCGTGTGAGAAGACGGCAGCGGCTAACCTGTCGAGGGGGCCCCCCGAACCGAAACCTGATTAACGCGCAGTGGCGCTAATTCAGCGGCTGCAGGTTGGCGCGGAAAATGTCGGCGCAGTTGGCCCAGGAGAAGGTGAGCGCGTGTTCGCGGCAGCGGGCGCGGGAAATCTTGATGGCGTCGCGGGTCGCCGCGCCCAGATCTTCGCTGAGGACCCCTGCCCCGGAGCCGTCCACCACGTCCAGCGGCCCGGGCACCGGATAGGCGGCGACCGGCATGCCGCTGGCCAAGGCCTCCAGCATCACCAGGCCGAAGGTGTCGGTGCGGCTGGGAAAGACGAAGACATCGCCGGAGGCATAGTGCGCCGCCAGGTCCTCGCCCTGCTTGGCCCCAACAAAGATGACATCGGGATAGTCGGCCTGAAGCTGGGCGCGCTGCGGCCCGTCGCCGACCACCACTTTGCTGCCGTCGAGGTCGAGGTCCAGAAAAGCCTTGATGTTCTTTTCCACCGCCACGCGGCCAACATACATGTAGACCGGCCGCGGCAGGTCGAGGGCCTGCGGTGCGTTCGGCCTGAACAACGTGGTGTCGACGCCGCGCGTCCAGTCGACGATGCCGGTGAAGCCCTTGGCCTCCAGCTCACGCCGCATCGACTGGGTCGCCACCATGATGCCGCTTGAGGGTTTATGAAACCAACGCATGAAGCGGTAACCCAGTTCCGGTGAAACCGGTATCCGGGCAGAGAGATATTCCGGAAAGCGGGTATGGTAGGAGGTCGTGAAAGGCAGCTTGTGCTTCACGCAGTAGTTTCTTACCGCCAGGCCGATCGGCCCCTCGGTGGCGATGTGAATGGCGTCGGGACGAAAGGCCTCTACCCGTTTTCTCAGCCCGATGCCCGGCAGGACCGCCAGGCGGACCTCCGGATAGGAGGGACAGGCAATGGTGCGGAACTGATCCGGCGCGATGACCTCGAAGACATGGCCCTCGGCTTCCAGTTCCTGACGCACGCGGCTCAGGGTCCGGACCACGCCGTTGATTTGCGGAAACCAGGCGTCGCTCGCCAGCAGAATACGCATCGTCTCTAGGCCGCCACCACCGATGCCGGCTCCAGCATGGGAAAGGCGCGCAACTCCGCCCAGGGCAGAATCTCCAGGCGGCCGTCCATGTGCTCGACCAGGGCTGTGCAGCTTTCCACCCAGTCGCCGTCGTTCACATAGAGGATGCCATCGATCATCCGCATCTCCGCCAGGTGGATATGGCCGCAGATCACCCCGTCGGCGCCGTGGCGCCTGGCTTCGGCGACCACCGCGTCCTCAAAGCTGCAGATGAACTGAACGGCGTTCTTCACCCGATGCTTCAGATAGGCCGACAGCGACCAGTAGCCGAAACCCAGCTTGCGCCTGAAGAAATTGAACCAGGTGTTCACGTGCAGCATGGTGACGTAGGCCCAGTCGCCGAGCAGCGCCAGCCAGCGCGCATACTTCACGATGCCGTCGAACTCGTCGCCGTGGATCACCAGCATGCGCCGGCCGTCGGCGGTTTCGTGAATGACTTCCTTCATGACTTCGACGCCGCCGAAGTGCATGCCGAGGTAGCCGCGCAGGACCTCGTCGTGATTGCCCGGCACATAGACCAGACGCATGCCCTTGCGCACCTTGCGCAGCAGCTTTTGCACCACGTCGTTGTGCGCCTGCGGCCAGTACCAGTTTTTCTTCAGGCGCCAGCCGTCGAAAATGTCGCCAACCAGATAGAGCGTCTCACAGTCCGTGTTCTTCAGGAAATCGAGCAGATAGTCTGCTTTGCATCCCCTTGTACCCAGGTGAATGTCAGAGATGAAAATACTGCGATACCTTGAAGGTCTAAAAGGGGCCAGGCCATCCATGGGTCCACTCCGCAGACTCTGTATTAATCACCAAAAGCGGTGACCTTTCCGCGGCTTATACCAAGATGTTTCTACAGAACAAATCCCGGCTGCCAAAGTTGCCGTGAATATAACCTCTACGTCATTACATCGTCACAGAAGCTACATACTTCACATGATTTGACGCCATTTCAACACCGTGGAACGGCGACTCCAGAGCGCCGCCGTCTCTCAGACTCGATGCCTACCGGCCGTCATGAAACTGTCGTATTTCCGGTCCTGTACGCCGGGCCCTGCACTCGCTACAAGACGATACTGAGTTTCTCAAACAGCCCCATCCTCCAGACTGTCCCACCTGCTGAGGCCCCGATGACCACCAACCATCAGCCGCGCTACGCCGTCTACTACGCCCTACCCCGGGAAAGCGCCCTTTGGTCGATGGCGCAGACCTGGCTGGGACGGGACTGTGAAAACGGCGCGCGCCTGCCCCAACCCGCTCTGGAGGGTTGGACGCAGGCCGAGATCGCGGAAGTGACGGAAAGCCCGCGCCGCTATGGTTTCCATGCCACCCTGAAGGCCCCCTTCCCTCTGGCACCCGGCATTTCCCGGGGCGAACTGCGCGATGCCGTTGCCGCCTTTGCGGCGGCCCAACAGCCATTTCAGGCGGCGCCGCTGACGGTTTCCGCCATCGGGCCCTTTCTGGCCCTCACCCTCTCCGAGCCGACACCGGCCATGGCGGCGCTCGCCACGGCGGCGGTGACAGACCTCGATCCCCTTCGAGCACCCTTGGCGGAAGCCGATATCCAGCGCCGCCTCGGCAACGGCCTCTCGTCACGCCAGGAAGAGCTGCTGCGGGCCTGGGGCTACCCTTACGTCCTGGAGGAGTTCCGCTTCCACATGACCCTGACCGGGCCGCTGGCGCAGCCGGAAAAGCGCGCGCGGCTGCAATCGGCCCTGGCCGCGCATTTCAAAGCGGCATTGGAACAGCCTGTTCCGGTCCAAGAGGTCTGCCTTTATAGTCAGGACAACAGAGAAGCCCCCTTCTTTCTCGCTGAACGTTTTCGTTTCGCTGCGGCGGCAACCACGGAACAAGGACAGGCAAAGTCATGAGCGAGCCCCTGGAACGCGACGTGCAACCGGTGCAAAAGCTGCTGACCCTCTTGGAAAACCTGGGCGGCGAGCGATACGGCGGCGAAGACGTCAGTCAGTTGGAGCATGCCCTGCAGTGCGCCATGCTTGCGCAGGAAAACGCCGCGCCGGAGAGTTTGGTCGTGGCGGCGCTGCTGCACGACATCGGCCACCTGGTGAACCCTAATGACGAGGGTGCTGCGGCAGCGGGTATCGATGCCGCCCACGAGAGAACCGGCGCCGCCTATCTGGCGCGCTGGTTCGGGCCGGCGGTGACGGCCCCGATCGCCCAGCACGTTGCCGCCAAGCGCTATCTCTGCCAGGCCGAAGACGGCTACTTTCAACGCCTGTCGGACGAGTCGGTGCGCAGCCTTGCGGTACAGGGCGGCCCCTTTAGCGAGACTGAGGCTGAAGCCTTTCTCTCCCGGCCCTACGCCGAGGCCGCCATTGCCCTGCGCCGCTGGGACGAGGCTGCGAAGGACCCGGAAAAGGTGACCCCTTCCCTGGGCGACTTCCGGCCCCTGATCGAACGCGCCCTTGCAACCAGGCAGTAGATACATGCCCGCCGATAACCCGGCCGATACGCCGGGCGGACACCTGATCCTCGTCGTCGGGCCCAGCGGCGCCGGCAAGGACAGTGTCATCAACGCGGCCAAAGCCGAACTGGCCGGCCACCCGGACTATGTCTTTGCCCGCCGCATCATCACCCGGCCCAGCGACCCCGACAGCGAAGAACACGATACCCTTGCCGAGGCCGAGTTCGACCGCCTCTGCGGTGAAGGCGCCTTCTTTCTTCACTGGGGCGCCCATAGCCTGCGCTATGCCCTGCCGGCCTGCCTCGCCGACCAGCTGGCCGCCGGCGCGACGGTGATCGCCAACGTGTCGAGAGCGGTCATCGAAGAAGCGCAAGCCAAACACCGCAATACCACGGTGGCCTTCATTACCGCCTCGCAGGCCGTGCTGGAGCAGCGCCTGCTGGCGCGCGGACGCGAGGACCGGGCAGCGGTGCGCCAGCGCCTGGCCCGCAGCGCCGCCCTTCCACCCGGGACAAGCGTGGTGACGATCATGAACGATGGCGCCCTGGCAGACGCGGTGGCGCAGTTTCTGGCGTTGCTCGACGGAACTACCACCCACTAACCTGCCGTCCACTGAAAACCGAACCACCGGGCGCCAGGCAGTCTCAGTAACCCGTCAACGTCCGGCGTTCACCCAAGCGGAAAGATGTTCCATAGCCTCCCGCACCGCCTCGACCGATGCGACAACACCCTCCGCCCTGTCAAAGCCGTGATCAGCGCCCGGCACCACTGCCAGGGTCATGCCATCCCAGTTCAACGCCGGCAGAAGATCTTCGCTGTAGCCCGGATCCGTCGTACCGAGGATACAGATTGAGCGCTGGGGACAGCGCCGCATCCTTTCCAAGAGCCCCGTACCCAGGACACTCGGGGTCAGCCACACAAGAGCCGCATCGGACAGACCGGGCTCATCAGGAATCGACCAACCCATTGCGATGGTTCCAAGCGATTTTCCAATAACCGTGATCCGGTCATAGCGCCCAAGGCCGACAGTCGTCTCAAACACTTTCCGACCGTCAGCGGCAATCCATGCCAGTTGCTCTTCCTCAGAGGCCTCCAAGAAGGCGTTGATCCCATCGTAGACAAAATGCACGTCCAGAATATCAGCGCCGCGGTCTCGCATCAGCGCTCCAGCATAGTAGAGCAACGGCATGGAGGTCCGATAGCGAAGCCCGGGCAGCAGCACTGCAAGCTCATTGCCGCCGGTTTTCTCCAGCGTCGCTTCTACTTGAGAGTCACGATACCCGTGAATGGCGATACGCTCGGCTGTCATCCCCATGACGATATCATGGCGGTCTCCGGTCCTGGAACCGGGAACCCTAGGTCTGACCAGGAGATGACACAGAAAAAAAGGCAGCATATCCGCAGCAAGCGACTCAAATTCCTCTCAATTCTTTGCGCCAAGGGTGAAACCCAGGCACACCCGGCCGCGTAAGTCTTAGCAGGAAGCCAAGGAGTGCCCCGGCGGGGGCGCAAAATGCTAAGGAAAACCAGGCCATGTTTGCCGCTCAAACATTCTTCTTCACCACTATCTGCGACTCACTGCGGTCGCCGCAGGAAGCCCGGGCATCCAAGCCGCGGCGGCAAGGTGGCGATGCACCACAGACGATGACGGACGCCCGGGCCTGCCTGATCGCCGCCCTGGCCGAGATGCTGCCTTCCACGCTTGAGGAACTGGCCCAGGCCACCACGTTGGAAGCCCCGACCGCCCAGGCTTACCTGGCAGAGATGTCGGCGCGCTGCGTCGTCATGTTCAACCCGCTGACCAAGCGCTACAGCCTTCCGAAGGTCACGCCCGGTTGCGCGCTCGCCGCCTAGCCGGCGACATCCGGGAACAAATGAAACAATAAGGCGGCCAAGGCGACACCTTGCGGAAATGCAGTAAGCGCATATTGCACTGGTGCTCGTCAGCCGGATATCCAGTCGCCCGGCCCTGTAAAGGCCGGCTGAACAAATAATTCAATACTCAAAAGACCCGGCATATTGCGGGTCACAGCCGCAGAAAACAGTAAAGCGCAAGACCACCGCATAGCGAATTAACCAGTTTTTTCCGTCTTGCGTGCTGAAATTTGAACTGAGGAGCAGAAGCAATGCTGTTCAGAATACTGACTGCTGTCCTATTTCTGAATATCACCGCGGCAATTCATCCCGCCGCCGCGGACAATGCGGCTCGCCCGCTTGCCACCGACTTCAACCTTATTACTGCCGTCGATGTCTCCGACTCGATCACCCGGCATGACGAGTGGCTGCAGTACACCGGCCTCGCCCGCGGGGTAACCGACCAGGATTTCCTCTCGCTGATCGGCGAGGGTCTGATGCAACGCATCGGCTTTATGGCCTTTACCTGGTCGAGCGACGGCCAGCTGCGCATCGTCGTGCCCTGGACCGTCATCGCCAGCCCTGAGGATGCCGCGCAGGTCGCCGCCCAACTGCGCGCGGCGCCGCGTATCGACCGTTCCCACTACGATAGCAATCACCAGGGGCCGCAGGCCGTCCAAAGCGACACAGCGTCCTCAGGTGGCGGCATGACCGATATCGCCCAGGCGGTGGGCGCCGCAAGCAGGCTGGCCATCGACGCACCTTTCCAGGGGCGCCGGGCGGTCATCAACATCCTCAGCAACGGGGTGGACAACGCCGGTTTCGACCCCAGCCTGCAGCGCGACGCGGCAATCCGCCAGGGTGCGACCATCAATGGCGTGGTCTTCGGCGGCCGCCGCGACCTGCCCGCCTACTTCAAGCAGAACGTGATCGGCGGTCCGGGCGCCTTCCTGATGACCGTGCGCGACCCCGCCGACCTGCCCAGGGCGCTGGAAAAGAAATTCTGGCGCGATCTGATCGCCGCTTACGCAACGCCGTCCAACAACGGTTGACCTCACCCCGGACCAAAGATACCAAGAAGACGGCGATCCGGTCGTTCCCGCGCCGGTCTATCTTGTGTTTCATCTGTCAAACGGTCTGAGGAAAAGCTGGCCATGAGCGGACTTCTGGCCCTTCTCGACGATGTTGCGGCGCTGGCCAGGGCCGCGGCGGCACAGGTGGACGACGTTGCCAGCCAGGCGGCAAAGGTCAGCGCGAAAGTTGCCGGATCGGTCGTCGACGATGCCGCCAAGGCGGGAACCAAGGCCGCGGGTGTCGTCATCGACGATGCCGCGGTAACGCCGAAATACGTTCACGGCCTGCCGGCGGCGCGTGAGCTTCCCATTGTCCTGAAGATCGCCCGGGGTTCAATCTTCAACAAGCTGGTCATCCTGCTGCCCGCGGCGATGATCCTCAATGCCTTTGCGCCCTGGCTGCTCACCCCGCTTTTGATGCTGGGCGGCTGCTATCTCTGCTTCGAGGGCGCGGAGAAGGTGCTGCACATTTTCGTACCGCATGAAGATCACGGGCCCGAGCCGGCGACGCTGGATGCCGCGCACCTGGAGCGTGAACGCGTGGCCGGCGCCATCAAAACCGACTTCATCCTCTCGGCTGAAATCATGACCATTGCGCTGGCGGAGATCGAGGCCGACAGCCTCTGGATCAAGGGCGTGGTGCTGGCCATGGTCGCGGTGGGAATCACCGCTCTTGTTTATGGCAGCGTCGCGATCCTGGTGAAGGCCGACGACATAGGACTGAAGATAAGCCAGGTCGGGCGCTTTGAACTGACCCGCGCGCTGGGCCGCAGCATTGTGAAGGGTATGCCGCGCTTCATGACGCTGATTGCGGCCATCGGCACGGCGGCCATGCTCTGGGTCGGCGGTTCCATCGTGGTCCACGGGCTTGAGGTGCTGGGCTGGGGTATGCTGGGTCATGCCATCCACGCCACTGCCGTGGCCGCCGCGCAGATGGCGGCCACGGCAGCGGGCTTCGTGGAATGGCTCGCGAAGGCCAGTCTTGACGGGATCGTCGGCCTGATCCTCGGCTTCGCGCTCATCCCGCTGGTCACCTACCTGATTCTACCCCTGGCGCGGCGCTTGACGTCGCGGGCGAGCTGAACGGTCGCCGGCGGAGACGCCGCACAGCCCGGATTCAGAACATCGCGGCCCCTGAAATCTCCGCCAGGCGGCGCGCCGCGTCTTCGCGATAGCGCTGATTGAGAGGGCTGCTGGGTTTCAGTTCCACCCGCTCGTTGGCCAATTCGCGCACCAGGGCCAGTTGGCCCGCCCGCTTCGCCGCCTCCAGCAAGGTAAGGTCGAAGATGTCGCGCTGGGCATGGCTGCCGCCGAAACGATTCAGGCGGCTGCGCAGGGGCCGCAGCAGATCCACACAGGTGGCATAATCGCCCCGCCCGAAGGCGCGCAGCGCATTGCAGACCGGATGGCCGATCTGGTTTGTCATCATGGCATTGCTGGCGTTGCCGGCCATCGCGCGCTGCTGCGCGGCCAGAACCGCATCGGCGGCCTCATCCCGCCCCGCGGCCATGAAGGCCATCATGGCGTGGGCATCGTTGAAGGCATAAAACCCGTCACCGGCCAAAGGCTCCCAGCAGTCCGCCAGCTCCATCCACCGCTCGCCCACGTCGACATCGCGCAAATGCAGACGCCAGAGCAAGGCCGAGGCGTCGAGCAGATCCAGCATCACCTGGGAACGGTCTTTGCGAAGCGGGCCGTCGTAGAGCGACAGAACGCGGTCCGTCTGATCGAGGTCCAGGTGAAAGAGCGCCAGATGCCACCAGTTGTGGATGGCAAAGAAGTTGTCCTCGGCCCAATAGCGCTCCCGCCCGGCCATCCATTTTATACCGTCGTCCTGGCGGCCCTGCATCTCCATGACGTGGGCGACCGCGTGCTGGGCCCAGGCGTCGTGCGGGTTCAGATCGATGGCCCGGCGGCCCATGTCCTCGGCGCGGGCGTAATCGCCGCACTCCTCCAAGCCGAATGCGTACATGGCGAGCAGCGCATGGTAACCAGGGTCGTCCGCCGACCATTCCGGCAGCACCCGGGCAACATGATCGCGCAGACTGCGGGCATCCCCGGTGTAGAAGTCGCTGAGGTGAACCACCTGCAGCGCCAGGGCGTCGCGCGGCGAGTCGATCAGGACATCTTCCAGGGCTGAAATGGCGCCCTCCCAACTGCCGGCCAGGAACTGTTTGATCGCCGCCAGATGGCGTCTTTCACGGGCGGATGTGGTCAGACCGCTGGCGGCGTCGAAGCTTGCCCGGGCCTCTGCCATGGCTTCGACCTCCGTTGCCAGCGCAAAGAGGTAGGCGCGCAGACAGTGCGCCATGACGAATTCCGGGCTGTCCTCGATTGCCGCTTCTATGGTGGCGACCGGATCGCCCTGATAGCACTGAAGCTGCGCCAGCGCCTTTTCGTAAAGGGTAATGGCCGTCTCCGAGGCGCCACTGACCGGCTCCCCACGCGCATCGACGTGAGTCATCATTATTATATATCTCCCCATTTGTATTTCTCATGCGCGGCGCACGGCCAGGACGACCGAGCCACACTGCCTACGCCTTCATTGCAGGCAGCCCCTGTGGGAAATCTCACAGATGATACATTTGAAACACAGGCCCCGCTGAAACACCGGCACAAGCGGCAAAGCAAAATCCCCCACCGGGCGCGGTCTTCCCCCAATCAAGCGCAATTGATGACGAAGTGAATTGCCCCGGCGGCCACGGAGGCACAGGTTTCTGGCAAGGATCACCCCGTTTTCGGAGCCCCCATGGGTCTTTTCCAAGCTCTCCGCCGCCGTCGTCTGCCGGGCAGGTCCGCCGCCCTGGCCCTCTTCCTGCTCACCCTGCCCGGCCTCAGTGCAGCAGCGGAAACGGGAAACCGCTTCGCCGATTGGCGGCTCCTCACCCTGCCGGAGAAGACGCCGGCCGCCTTCACGGCCCTGGCGGAGGACGAGCTGCGCATAGAGGCGCAGGATGCGGTGGCATTTCTCTATACCGAATTCACGGGGGTGTCGGCGAAACGGCTGAACTGGCGCTGGCGGGTCGACAAGGCCATCGCACCCTCCCCCCAGGACCGCGTCGGCCGGGACGACCGGCCCTTGGCGGTCCATCTATGGTTCCCGCCGCCCGCCGCGCAACGCTCGCTCCTTGACCGCCTCGGCGGCGTCTTCGGCTATCCCGCCATCGGACGGGTGATGACCTATGTATGGGGCGGCACGAGCGAGCGCGGTACCGTCATCCGCCATCCTCACTTCGATGAGGGGCGGCTGATCATTCTGCGCGGGACCGAAGCGCAAGCCGGTACCTGGTATGACGAGAGCATCGATTTTGCCGCCGACTATCGCCGGGCTTTCGGCGAGGCGCCGCCGGATCGGCTGTACCTCGCCATATCAGCCGATACCGACGACCTTGGCGGCATGTCTTCGGCCCGACTGCAGGCCCTGCACTGGGAACAGCGGGTAAGCGAGAGCGGCCTGCCGCGTCGGCAAACCGCATTGCGGCCATGACCGACAGACTGGACGGCGACCTTCGGGATTTGCTGGAGAAGGGCCATCAGGCGGCAAGGCGGCCGCCTGTATCGTCATGGCAGGCGATCGCCGATTGGCCGGAAGCGCCCGACGACCGGCTGGCTGTAATCCTGGCCGGTCAGTTCCTTCTGGGTGAGGAGGTGACGGCGCAGGCCTGCCGCAACCTCAGCCGTCAGGTTCCTCTGGCCTCGGCCCGCGATTGCCTGGCCCTACAGGCCGAAGAAGAACAGCGTCATGCCGCGCTTTACCGCCGCTTTCTCCAAGGCCGGAGCGCCTGGCCTGGAAGTCAGGGGCTGCTGACCCCGGCGGCCGAGCGTATCGCCGCCTGGCAGGGTCCGCCGGAGGCCGTTCTGCTGGCTCTGCATGTCATCATCGAAGGCGAGGCCCTGGCTTTTCAGGAGACGGCGCGGCGCTTCACCACCTGCCCGCGCTTTGCCGCACTGTCACGGGCGATTGCCCGCGATGAGGCGCGCCATGTCGCCTTTGGGCAGCGCTACCTTCCCGCAGCGCTGCCGCAATTGACCCCGGCAGAGCGTCAACGGATCTACATCTGGCTCCGCGGTCTTTGGTTCGACTGCATGGAACGCCTGCCGCTCGCCGCGCCGTTTCCCGGGGTCCGAGGGGTTCCCCTCCGTCTCTGGGCGCAGCGCTGGGCACGCCACCGCTGGGCTCACTGGCAGACTCACCTCAGGGCGCTTGGTCTCTTCGATGGCATGGACCGAAAAATGCAGGCCGGGTTGGAGTGACACCAGTGAAACTCTCGATTGTCATTCCGACCCTGAACGAGGCCGGGCGTATCGCCGGGCTGGTGAAAGAGCTGCGCGCGCAGGACCCGGGCAGCGATATCCTGGTGATCGACGGCGGCAGTCGCGACGGCACCCTCGACTGCGCCCTGAAGGCCGGCGCCAGAGCCATCCGCGGCGCCCGGGGCCGCGGCCAGCAACTGGCGCTTGGTGCCGAAGTGGCCGAAGGCGACGTACTGTTATTTCTCCACGCCGACAGCAAGCCGGGCGATGGCGCCCTCAAAGCCCTTCGCCAGGCTTTAGGAGATCCGGAAATGATCGGCGGCAACTTTCGCATCGTCTTCGACGGCGGCCGCCCCTTCGACCGTTGGCTGACGCGCTTCTATGCCCGCTTCCGCCGCTTCGGTCTCTACTACGGAGATTCGGCGATCTTCGTCAGGCGTAGCGCCTACAATGCCTTGGGCGGCATAAGACCGATTGCCCTGATGGAAGACTACGACCTCTGCCGCCGTATGGAGCGATACGGCAAGACAATCTGCATCGCCGAGCCGGCGGTGATGACCTCGTCACGACGATTCGAGGGACGCTCGCCGCTGCAAATCGTCGCCGGCTGGCTGCTCATTCATGCGCTGTACTATCTCGGCCTCCCGCCAAACCGTCTCGCCCGCCTCTACAACGCAACACGCGCACCCTATCGCGGTGCGAAGTCTTCGGGCTCGTAAACCAACCCTTTCGGTGACGGGTGCGGTTGGCACATCTCCTTTGAGATGCAAATCACCCCGCGCCGTTTCTCATCCTCACTCTGAAAATCAGCCATAGTTCTGACACAAGCCATGACGCCGGAATTCAATGCAACCTATGGCTGGGTAAGAAAAACTTTCATTTTGTGTCACGCGACGTTCACGGCTCTCCGACACCTTCGCGGGGGCCGTCTCAGGGACAAAGTCCCAGCGGCCTCAACGAAGGTCCAGAGGCGTAGTCTGTTTTGAAAAACTCGACCTTTGCGAGAGCGCTCACCGCCGCCCGCCGATCTGGCCGGCAGGCGGCTGCTTGCGATGCGAAACCATTCCGTAAACACCAATCGAAGGGGGATCCACCATGCCGGCGGTCATAAACGAATTTGTCTTCAATCACGATGGCACCGATACCAACGAATTCGTCGAGATCTTTGGGGACCCCGATACGGACTACTCGAACCTCTGGCTGATCCAGATCGAGGGGGACGGCAGCGGGGCCGGCACCATCGACACCGCGATCCAACTCGGCACCACGGACGCCAACGGCTTCTGGACCACCGGATTTCTCAACAATGAATTCGAGAACGGAACGGTAACGGCGCTGTTGGTGGAAGACTTCACCGGTAGCGAGGGCGACGATGTCGACACCAACAACGACGGCACCCTCGACAGCCCACCCTGGGCGTCGGTTGTCGACTCTGTGGCGGTGACCGACGGCGGCGGCGGCGATCAGACCTATTCGGCAAGCGTGCTCGGGTCGGACGTCGACGGCGCCTCACGCATTCCCGACGGCACCGACAGCGACACCGCGGCGGATTGGGTCAACAATGAATTCACCAGCCCCGCCGATCCCTCGGCGGCAGTCCCTGGAGAGGCTCGCAACACACCCGGCGCCAGCAACATCCAAGTCGAACTGCTCCCCGCCGTGCCCGCGACAATCATGCAGATTCAAGGTGCGGGACATACCTCTGTATTCAATGGCCAGTTGGTCGTCACGACGGGCATCGTCACCGCCTTGGCCGGCAATGGCTTTTTCATCCAAGACCCGGACGGCGACGGCGACATCGCAACCTCCGACGCCATCTTCATTTCCTCGGGCGAGACAGTCGCTGTCGGCGATGCGGTGGAGGTCACCGGCCTTGTGGAGGAAGACCTGCCCGGCGGCGCGGCGACCAATCTGACGACAACCCAGATTGCCGGTAATCCCAGCGTCACGATTGAAAGCAGCGGCAATGCCCTGCCCGCCTCGACGATCCTCGGGGCCGGCGGGCGTGTTCCGCCACAGCAGGTCGTAGAAGACGACGCCTTCGGCTCCTTCGATCCGACCACCGACGGGCTGGACTACTTCGAAAGCCTGGAGGGCATGCTGGTGACCGTACCCGATGCGGTCGCGACCTCGGCAACCAGCCGTTTCGGAGAGACCTGGGTGGTCGCCGACGGCGGCGACAATGTCGGCCCCGAAGGGTTGAACCCGCGCGGCGGGATCGATCTGGAAGAAAACGATATCAATCCCGAACGCATTCAGATCCAGACCAGTTCCGGCCTTGGCGCCGACGTTGGTGACGGCCTCGGCGATGTCACCGGCGTACTGGGTTACAATTTCGGCAACTACGAGGTCCGCCCGACCGGGCCTGTTGTCGTCACCGACGGTGGCCTGACCGCCGAGACCTCCGCACTGGCGGGTACGGAAAACCAACTCACCGTCGCCAGCTACAACGTGCTGAACCTGGACGGTAGCGGCGGCGATGCAGCCCAGATGGCAATCCTGGGCCAGCAGATCGCCAACAACCTCGGCGGGCCCGACATCATCGCCCTGCAGGAGATTCAGGACAACAACGGCATCACCAACGATGGCACCACCGATGCCAGCCAGACCCTGCAGCAGCTTGTCGATGCCATAGCCCTGGCCGGGGGGCCGACCTACGCGTTCTTCGACGTCGCGCCGGTCGACGGCACCCAGGGCGGGGCACCGGGCGGCAACATCCGCGTCGCCTACCTCTACAACCCCGACCGGGTGGAACTGGTCGACGGCTCGGTGGAGGCGCTTGAACTGGACGCCTTCGCGGGCAGCCGCATCCCGCTCCAGGCGCGCTTCGATTTCGAGGGTAACGAGATCACCCTTATCAACAACCACTTCTCCTCCAAGTTCGGATCGACGCCGGTCTACGGCGCGATCCAACCCTTCATCAACGCCGGTGCCGATGAACGCGAGGCCCAGGCCCAGGCCATCAACGACCATGTCGACGGCCTGAAGGCGGACGATCCCGATGCCAAGGTGATCGTGCTTGGCGACCTCAACGATTTCCAGTTTGCCTCGCCCCAACCGATCCTGACCGGTGAAGCCGACGGCAACCAGGTACTCTTCGACCAGATCGAGGAGTTGGAGGACGATGAGGTTTATACCTTCATTTTCGAGGGAAACTCCCAGGTTCTCGACCATTTCCTGGTGACGGAAAACCTGACGGAAGATATCGAATTCGACATTGTTCATGTGAATGTGGACTTTGACGACGGCGCCCGCAACGGTACCGAAACCGGCAGCGACCACGAGCCCATCCTCGGCCGCCTGAGCCTCGACGCCCGCCCGGACGGGATAGAGGAGGACGGCACTCGTAGCGCCGACCTGATCGAAGGCACCGCCGGCCACGATACGTTATCGGGTGAGCGGGGCGACGATACGCTGATGGGTGGCAGCGGGGACGATGAGATCGACGGCGGGCGCGATGACGACCTCGTCGACGGCGGCACCGGTGCCGACACGATCGAGGGCGGGCGCGGCGAAGACACTATCATCGGCGCTTCCGGGGATGACTCCATCGACGGCGGCCGCGACGAAGACCTGATCAGTGGCGGCAGTGGCGAAGACACTATCGAAGGCGGTCGTGGCGACGACACCATAGATGGTGGTGACGACGACGACGTTATAGACGGCGGCCGGGACGACGACCTCATAGCCGGCGGCGAAGGTGACGACGACATAGTCGGCGGCCGCGGGGACGACACTCTGGAGGGGGGCGAAGGTGACGACACGCTGGAGGGCGGACGCGATGACGATGTCTTCGTGTTCGAGAGCGGAAGCGGTGTCGACACCATCAACGACTTCGAGCCGGGCGACGACCTCATCAGGCTTGACGGCTTCTCCATCGCTGACTTCGACGACGTCCTGGATGCTGCCGAGGACGATGGCGACGATGCGGTTATCACCCTGGACGAAGATGGCGGAGACGAGATCCGACTGATCGGCGTCAACAAGGATGACCTGTCATCCGATGATTTCATGATCAGCAGTGCCTAAGGCCTCGCAAACTCCGTAGCCCGGACGGGGCGGCGGTGCCAAAAGCTGCCGCCGCCTTTGCCGGATATTGAAACCGAAGAAAACAGGCCCGGACATGAGCAGAACGCCCCGGAAACAGCTGGATAACCCCATCGGCGAAGCCTTGAGGCAGGTTCGGGCCACCTTCCTCTCCGTTGGTTTCTTCAGTTTCTTCATCAACCTTCTGGTGCTCACCGGCCCGCTCTATATGCTGCAGGTCTACGACCGGGTTCTGACCTCCGGCAGCCGGCACACCCTGATCATGCTGACGGTCGTGGCGGTGGGCATGATCCTGACCGGCGCGCTGTTGGAACTGGTGCGCTCGCGCGTACTGGTGCGTATCGGCTCGCGGCTCGACAACGCCCTGAGTGAACGCCTCTTCGCGGGCCTGCTGCGCCAGCGCCTGCGCCAGAATGACGACGCTGGGTCGCAGCCCCTACGGGATCTGGAGAGCCTGCGCGGTTTCCTCACCGGCAGCGGCCTGATCTCCTTTTTCGATGCGCCCTGGACTCCCCTCTTCCTGGTCATCGTTTTCCTGCTGCATCCGCTGCTCGGCCTGGTCGCCCTTTCCGGCGCGGTTATCCTTTTTGTATTGGCGCTCATCAGCGAGTTCGCCACGCGCACGCCCCTGCGCGAGGCGTCGCGTGACAGCGCCGCTGCCCACGGCTTTGCCGAAGCGACGCTGCGCAACGCCGAGGTCATTGAGGCCATGGGCATGCTGCCTGCCCTGCAACAGCGCTGGCAGCAACGTCACCACGCGGCGCTGTCCGCCCAGGCCACCGCCAGCGATCGCGGCGGGCTGCTGACCGCAGGGGCGAAGTTCGTCCGCCCGGTGCTGCAGGTCGCCATCCTGGGTACCGGCGCCTATCTGGCCCTGCAGCAGATCATCACTCCTGGCGTGATGATCGCCGCGTCGATCATCATGGGCCGCGCCCTTGCGCCGGTTGAAGGCGCCATCGGCCAATGGCGCGGCTTCATACTGGCGCGCGCCGCCCATACCCGCCTGAAAAACTTCACCGCAAAGGACCCGTCACCCGAGAGCGCTTTGCCGCTGCCCCGGCCGAAAGGCGCCGTTTCCATCGAGCGCCTCGTGGCCGCCGCGCCCGGCCTGGACAAGCCGGTCCTGAAAGGGATCTCCTTCGCGCTCGAAGCCGGTGACAGTCTGGGCATTATCGGCCCCAGCGCCGCCGGCAAGTCCACTCTGGCCCGGCTGCTGATCGGGGTCTGGCATCCCTCGGCCGGCCATGTACGCCTCGACGGCGCCGATATCGGCGACTGGGACCATGTGCAGCTCGGGCCCGCCCTCGGCTATCTGCCGCAGGATGTCGAGCTGTTCGACGGGACCATTGCCGACAACATCGCGCGTTTCGGGTCAAGAGATCCGGCAAAGATCGTGCGCGCAGCCGAGCGGGCCAACGTGCACGAGATGATCCTGCGCCTGCCCCAGGGTTACGACACAGTCATCGGCCAGGGCGGCGCCGCCCTTTCCGGTGGCCAGCGCCAACGCGTCGGCCTCGCCCGCGCTCTCTACGACGACCCCGCCTTCGTCGTGTTGGACGAACCCAACGCCAATCTTGACGGTGACGGCGAGGAGGCGCTGCGCCGGGCGGTCGCCGAATTAAAGAACGGCGGCACCACCCTGGTTGTCATCGCCCATCGGCCTTCGATCCTCGCCAACATGGACAAGCTTCTGGTGTTGCGGGACGGCCTGATCGAGCAATTCGGTCCGCGTGCGGACGTCATGCCGAAGGTCACCAAAGCGGTACCGCAGCAGCGTCACCGGCGAGACCGGATCACCGCCGGGAAGAAGGAGCTCCAGGCATGAACCAGCCCAGACCCGCCGCGCCCACAGGCAGCCGAACCGTTATCCTGGCAGGGCTCGCCGTCCTTGCCCTCACCTTCGGCGGCTTCTTCGGCTGGGCCGCCACGGCCGAGCTTTCCTCCGCCGTCATCGCCTCCGGCAAGGTAACGGTCGACAGCAACCGCAAGTCCCTGCAGCACATGGAAGGCGGTATCGTGAGCCAGATCCTGGTGCGCAACGGCGACGCAGTGCGTAAAGACGAGCTTCTCCTACGCCTCGACGAAACCCGGGCCAGGGCATCGCTTTCCATCCTACAGGCCAAGCTGGACGAGAACCGCGCCAACGAAGCGCGGCTCAGGGCCGAGCGCAACGACACCGAAACAATCACCTTCCCGGACGACCTGATGGCCCGCGCCAGTATCCCGCAGCTGGGCGACAGCCTGCGCGGTCAGCAAAGCCTCTTCGCCGCCAGACGGGAGACACTGAAGGGTGAAATCGAAATCCATCGGGAACGTATCGTTCAGGTCGGCGAGCAAATCCACGGGCTGACGGCCCAGCAGAACGCAAAAGCCCGCCAGATCGATCTCATCGGCGAAGAGCTGAACGGCTTGAAAAAGCTGTTGGCGAAGGGCTTCGCCGAAAAGAACAAGGTGCTGGCGTTGGAGCGCGAGGCCGCCCGCCTCGGCGGTGAGCGCGGTGAACACATCGCCGAGATCGCCGCCGCCAAGACCGCCATCAGCCAGGCCGAACTGGAGATACTGCAGCTGCGCAAAGACACGCGCGAAGCCGTGGAGGTGGAGCTGCGTCAGGTCCGCACGGAGATCTTCGATCTGCGAGAGCGGGTTCTGGCCTCGCAATTCGTGCTGGATCACCTGGAGGTACGCGCGCCCGAGGACGGCATCATCGTCGGCCTGGCGGTTCATGCCCCCGGCCAGGTGGTGCAGCCCGGCGCGACCATACTGGAGCTCGTCCCGGTGGACGATGAGCTGATTGTCGAGGCAAGGGTTCAACCCTTCGACATCGACAATCTGTCTCTCGGCCTGCCGGCGGATGTGATCTTCACCGCCTTTCCGCAGCGTACGACACCGAAACTGCAGGGCACGGTGGCCTACTTCTCCGCCGACCGCTTCGAGGACGAACGCAGCGGCGAGGCCTACTACCTGGCCCGCATCGCTATTTCCGAGCAGGAGGCGGCGCGGCTCGGCAAAGATCAGATCCTGCGGCCGGGGATGCCCGCCGATGTGATGATCAAAACCGGGGCCCGCACCGCCCTGGACTATCTCGTGCAGCCGCTGACGGAAAGCGTAACCAGGGCCTGGCGGGAGAACTGATGCCCTGACCTCAACCCTCGGGAACCGCCGCAACGCCGTTCAGGTTCCAGTCGTAGGCCGTCCCTTCAATATCGCCGATTTCCTCCAGGCGGGCGGCCAGGGCCGGATCGGCATAGCGCTGCAGATGCGCCAGGACCGATTTCGTGTTGCCGCCGAAATCCTCATGGAACCAGTCGTAGATCTTTGACACAGTCACTTTGCCGCCGGCGATGCTGACACCGCGCGGATCGTTGATATAGCTGCGCGCAGCCGCATCGAGCTGGGTTTCCATACCGCTTCCGGTGAAAGCGGCTTGGGCCAGATTGGGGCAGCCGATAGAAGCGCAGTTCACTGCGTAGTGAATGCGCGGATCGTCCCACACCGGTCTGAGTATCCGGTGCTCGATGTCGTTGAGGGTCAGCGCTTCGCCTTCCACCGTCACCAATTCCCGATCCCACGGCCCCTCCGAGAACAAGCCGGGGGAGATGTCGATGTCGCGGATGGTCTCGACCGGAAAGTGATCGACAACGACCTTTATGGTCACGGCATTGTAGAGGTTGACCCAGAAAGCAAACTGCTCGTTTCTTGCGAAGTTGCTGATCGGCGTGGCGGCCATCTCTTCAACGATCCGCGCCAGAGTATCCTTGTCCTGCGCAGCCACCGCGCCATAGTCCAGCCGACTGACACCCACGGCGTCGATCGTGACGTGACGTTTCAGAAAGCCGTCCCAGGCCGAGAAATCGATCTCTGCGGTATTCCCCGGGTCATGGCGCTCCCAGCGCGGCCAGAGGTCCGACGAGGGCGCGAACAGCCGTTCCGCCGAGGTAAAGGCCGCCAGGGGAATAACCAGGGCAACCGGCAGGACCAGTCTGACCAGCGGGCGAAGGCCCGATAAAAATACCGTGAGAATCTGCATGGACGGCTCCGAAACAAGCTGTTTGACCTGCCTCACCACTTTGTGCGCCGCGACGAAAAGTGAACTCAAAGGATCGCGAGGGCAACGTGAAGGGGTTACCACCCCATAGCCGGTGCGCGCGCAACAGCACCCCGTTAGCAAATGTATTCAACCATGCTAAAGTAATCGAATGAGCTATATAGAAGGCATCGCACGCGACGCGCTGGTGAACGCGCACCGAGACCTGGGCAAGAGCCGGCGGGCCCTTCTGCTGATCGCCGGCCTGATGGCGCTGATCCACCTGCTGACCGTCCACCCCTACCTACGCATTTCCGCCGAGACCGCCGAGCTGGAAACCTCGATCGCTAGCAAGAGCGATGTACTGACCACGCTGGAGCCGGAACTGGCGCGACTGACCAAGCTGCAGGCAGACACCCGGGAACGCCTGGATGAAACACTGTCGCGGGCCACAAGCGCCATGGTGAGCGACTTCGTGCGTCTTGGCGACGATCTGAGGGCCGCACGCGAAGGGCGCCTGGGCCCGAGCGGTGAAGTGACACTTGCCGCGCCCGGCCGACCTGTCGGCCAAGACCTTGCGCCGGCTCTTCAACCGGGCCCGGAGGTCATGCTGCCGCAGCAAATGGAATCACCCTATCAATACGAACAGATGGCAATGCCGGAGCAAATGGCGATGCCCGGGCCAATGGAGATGCCGCAGCAGATGGTGATGAGCGGCCAAAACCAGGCGCCGCGTTCCGCCTCTGATGAAGGCCGGCCGATTACGATCTACATCGACCCTGCCCTGGCCGAGATCGTCGCCGCTCTGGAGGATGGTCATCCCGATGCCCCGGAGCGCATCTCCGCCTATGCCAGGCAGATGATCGTCGAACCGGCTTATGGCCGCGCGCAACAAGCCTGGTCCCAGACCATCAGGCCACCCTACCTCGACGCCTTGCAAAGCGCTTCAGACGCGGCAGGCAGGGCGGCAGAGGCTCTCCCCGAGAATGCCGAGGTACTGAATACGGCGGCTAAGGCCCTGGTACGGGAGAGCGAAACCGTCGCGGCCCTCGTCATAACCCCCGATCAGCGCATCGATGAAACCTTTGAATCCGATTGGTGGGCAACCGTCGGCGGCAAGCTGGCCTTCGCCGACGCCGTCGTCCGCGCAATCGGCGAGCAATTGCAGGGCAAAATCCTGCTCGGCGAACCTTTCGCCGCTGTCGGTGATGCGGTGAAGCAACAGGAAAGAGTGCAGGCTGCGCTGCTGGGGCAGCGCCGAGTGCTGGAACAGCAGTTCATTGAGCAGCGCAAGCAGTTGGCAGCGCTTGCCGGGGCATCGGCCATCGTGCCGGTCGACCTGCGAAGTTTCATCGGCCTCTTCCCCCTTGTGCTCGGGCTGGTGCTCGGCCTCATGCTGATGCGGATCGCTCAGGCCAGACGCGAAGCGGCCCTGGCGCTGGATGATCTGACCATGGCTGACCCGACTGCAGAGCGCGGCCCCCGGATCTGGCTCAGCCGCCGGGCCCTGGGCGGCCAGGGTGACGCAAGCCGGCCCAGCCTTGAAACCGCCGTCATAGCCGGCCTGGCGGTTATCTGGGTTGCCTGGTCCGCGGTCTCGGTGATGAACAGTCCGCTTCAACCACCCATTCCGGCGTCGGTCGCGGCGGCTCTGGGCATCGCCATGATCCTCGGCGCCTGCGGATGGGATATCGCCGCGATCCGGCGCCTCGCGGCGGCTTTGGCGAAAGAGCAGGCCGCGGCTTGACCTGACGCAAGGCGACCCTCTTCCGTTCCCTGTAGCTTTGAAACCTTGCGGCCTCTGTGCTGTGGATCGATGGCTCTGGATCGTTTTCGACTTACGTCGGATCGGTTCCAGCCCGCACCCCCTCCCGGCCACCCACCAGGATAATCGCATTGGGTGGCCGGGAGGGGGTGCGGGCCGGTGCCGTCAAACTGTGAAAGAGTCTAGCGTAGGGCACGGTTGACTGGAACATGGAACAGGATCTCCTCGATAGCTTTCTGCGTCTCGCCGTCGCCCTGGCCGCGGGTCTTCTGATCGGCGCGGAGCGTGGCTGGCACAAGCGCAGCCAGGCCGAGGGGACCCGTGTCACCGGCATCCGAACGCTCGGTCTCAGCGGGCTGCTCGGCGGGCTTTGCGCTCTGATCAGCCAGCAGCTGGACCTGATCCTGCTCGGCTTTGCTTTCGTCGCCTTTACGCTGGTGGTGTTGGTCACCCGCATCAGGGCAAGCAGCGAGACCCAGGATCTCGGCGCGACCACCATCATCGCTGCGCTCGTCACCTTTGCCCTGGGCGCCGTCGCCGTCCTGGGGGACATCGCCATCGCGGCGGCGGGGGCCGTCGTCACCGCCATGCTGCTGGGCGTCAAGACAAGCCTGCATCGCTGGCTCAGCCTCGTCACCGAAGAAGAAATGCTTGCGGTGCTGAAGCTGCTCGCGATGTCCGTCGTTCTGCTGCCTGTGTTGCCGGACAAAGGCTACGGCCCCTGGCAGGTGCTCAACCCCTATGAGCTGTGGTTGATGGTGGTGCTGATCGCCGGCGTATCCTCACTGGGTTATGGCGCCATCCGTATTGCCGGTCCACGGCGCGGCGTCCTGCTTGCAAGCCTTGCCGGCGGCATGGTGTCTTCCACCGTCGTCACGCTGAACTTCGCACACCTCTCACGCAGCCAGGACAGTAACCCCCGCTTGTTGGCCGCCGGCATCGGGCTTGCAGCGACGACCATGTTTCCACGTTGCCTGCTCGTGGCGGGCATCCTCGCACCCGGCCTTCTACCGTTCCTGGTCTGGCCGCTGGGGCTTGCAACTTTGGGCGGTCTGGCTGCAGCGGCAGCGGTCTGGCCCCGGCAGGCAATGCCGGCAAACCGGCCGGACATGCCCCTGGGGAACCCCTTCGAATTCATAACCGCCTTGAAGTTCGGGCTACTGTTGGCCTTGGTCATGTTGTTGGCGACGGCCTTGCGCCTGTGGTTCGGCGATGCCGGTATCTTTGTTCTGGCGGCCATCTCGGGCCTGGCTGACGTGGACGCGGCAACGCTCTCCCTGGCCCGCCTGACCGGGCAGGATCTGCCGCTGGGGCTTGCGGCCCTGGGCATTCTGATCGCGGCGACCAGCAACAGCCTGGTGAAGGTCATCATCGCAGCAAGCGTCGGCGTGCGTTCACTCGGCATCCATGTCTTCGTGATCTTGGGTCTGGCGCTTGGCTGCGGCGGGCTGGGCATGGCTCTCGCGCTGAGCCTCGCGCAGTAATCGCCAAGCGTGTATATGCCGATCGACACACCCAAAAGGCGATCCAAAGGCTTGTTTTCACGCCATAATCCCCTGGGGTTATGCCTTTAGTTTATCTCCCTCGGTCCTTTGGGCCGAAGGCTCGTAATTAATAGCGCTTATGCACTCTGGCACTGCGATCCGTCCGAAAGTTAGAATTCTTTTGTCACACGATGGTTTCAGCAAACGTCAGCGACGCCACGGGTGAAGACCAAAAAAGGTTCGACAAGAAAACCGCCATTGGGCAATCCGCAACCGGGGCTTGGGTCCTGGTTCAAGCGACAGGGGGTTCGCGGAGATGGTGCCGGAGCATTCGGAGCGGTCAAGATGATCGGCCGAGAACTCACCCATGACGAGGTCATGAGCCGCAGCCAGGAAGCTTTGGCCGACTTGCTCGTCAAGCTGGGGAGCAGCGACGCCGGCCTTGCAACTTTGGTGCGTGCGCTGAAACCGGCGCCGACGCTCTCATCCCTCGACATCAAAACAAGCGCGGGCAAAGATTTACCGGCACCCCGAGATCTGGGCAAAACCACAGACGAACCTTTTATGGTCGGCGAAAGCCCTGCCATGCTCAGGGTCTTCGATACAATCAGGCGATTCGCCAAGACCTCGGCGCCGGTACTGATCCAGGGCGAAAGCGGAACCGGCAAGGAACTGGCGGCCCAGGCGATTCATGAGCGCTCACCCTACGCCGACGGCCCCTTTGTCGCCATCAACTGTGGTGGCCTGCCTGCCTCCCTGATCGCCTCGGAGCTGTTCGGCCACGAGAAAGGCGCCTTCACCGGCGCCCACCAGCGTAAAATCGGCAAGTTGGAAGCGGCAGACGGCGGCACGCTGTTCCTCGACGAGATCGGCGACATGCCGCTGGAACTGCAACCGCATCTTCTGCGGTTTCTCCAGGAACAGACCATTGAGCGCGTCGGCAGCAACAAGCCGGTGCAACTGAATTGCCGTATCATCGCGGCGACGAACCGCGACCTGCAAAAGCAGATCGTCAACGAGCAGTTTCGCGAAGATCTGTTCCATCGCCTGAACTGCCTGGCGCTGACGTTGCCGCCACTGCGCGAACGCGGTGAGGACATCGTCTTGCTCGGCGCTTTCTTTGCAAAGACCTTCGCCGCCGAGATCAACGGCAACGAGCGTTTCCTTTCCGAGGCTGCCATCGCCGCGATGCGACGCTATCACTGGCCCGGGAACGTGCGCGAGCTGATCAGCAAGCTTCGCCGCGCCGTTGTGATGACCGACAATGACCATCTGTCCGTTGAGGATCTCGGGCTGGTGGAGAGGCCGGACCTGCAAAGCCGCGATGATGCTGGCGCCCTGGCCGGCGCCGCCGGAGCGGCGGAATCGATCGATATCGGCCCCCTAACGGGCGTCGGCCTGTTTGGCCACCCGCAAGAGCCCTGCACCAGACACCGCACCACCCTGGAGGAAGCCAAGGCCAGGATCGAAGAGACTCTGGTCCGCGATGCACTGGGCAAGCACTCTCACAACATCACCGTGGCGGCGCGGGATCTCGGCGTTTCCCGGGTGACACTTTACCGGTTGATCGAAAAATACAGCATTCGCTGCGAAAACACCCCTTCGGCCCATTGATGATTTACTTGGGCCGAAGAAACCGTTCCTGCCGAAGCATTGTGATGTGCGGGACCGCCCATTGCTTACAGGATTTCTTGAACCTTGAATTGTATGCGCACTATGATTGACAATGGAAAGTGACCAAGGGGGGAATGGGGAGAATCATGGTCGCGCTACCGACAGGGGCCCAAATACTGACCACGGGGGCGGTCGGGCTGTGCCTGACGCTCCTGAGCACCGCTGCCTTGGCCCAGCAGGCAAGCCCGCAAGCGGCGCCGGTGAGCGTCGAACAGCTCTTCGACCTGATCCAGGTTCAACGCGCCCAGATCGAAGCCCAGCAGCGACGTATCGAGCAGTTGGAATATGCGATCCGCGGCATTACCGGTGCCGGCCAGCCCGGAACCAACTTCAGCCAGGCTGATTACAGCGGACAGCCGGGCCAGGTCGCCCAGCAAGGGCAGACCCAGGGGCAACAACAACAGAATCAATCGACCCCGCAGGGCCAGGCCGTACCGCAACAACCGGTCGGTGAAGAAGATCGGGATGCACAGCGCCGACGGATAGACGTGTCCGGCGTTCAGGACATCGGCGGGGTCCTCACCCGCAAGAACCATTTGGTCTTCGAACCCTCCGTTGAGTACGAGAATACCAGCAGCACTCGTTTCTTCTTTGACGGCGTCGAGATTATCGAAACCGTGCTGGTCGGCGATATCGAAGTTTCCGATGCCGACCGCCAATCGATAACCGCCGCGGGCACGCTGCGTTACGGCCTGACGAGCCGCTCCGAAATCGAAGTCAAAGTACCTTTCGTCTACCGCAACGACGACGTGACCCAGGAAGTTATCGGCGCCGGCGGCGCCACGACCAGCAGCCTGGACGCCGCCAATATCGGCGACATAGAAGTAAGCGGACGTTATCAGCTGAACTCCGGCCGCGACGACTGGCCAATCTTCGTCGCCAACGCCCGGATCAAATCAAACACCGGCCGCGGACCCTTTGACGTCAGCCGCGATGCTGACGGCATCGAGACGGAACTGTCGACCGGCTCCGGCTTCTGGGCCATCCAGCCGGGCCTGACGATGATCTACCCGACCGACCCGGCCGTCTTCTTTGCCAACGTGAGCTATACCCACAGCTTCGGCGAGGACGTGGACGAGACGATCGGCGGTGCGGAAGTCGGCAACGTACAGCCGGGCGACGTGGTCGGTTTCGGCTTCGGGATGGGCTTTTCTCTCAACGAAAAAGCCTCCTTCAGCGTCGGTTACGCCCATGACTTTGTTTTTGAAACGGAACAGGAAATCGACGGCGTCACTTTCGAGTCCGAGAGCTTCGAGGTCGGGCGTCTGAGCCTCGGCTTTTCCTATGCTTTGTCGAACAACATTAACGTCAATCTGAACACCCAGATCGGTGTCACCGACGACGCGCCCGATGTGGTCCTGACGCTACGCACGCCCCTCACCTTCGATCTGAACTGACGGGCCGGCGATCTGAACTGACAGGCTGATCCGAACCAAGGGTGATGTAAAGTAGACGTGAAAAAAAGGCCTTTCGGCCCCTTTCTCTTTGCTCTGCACATTCAAATTTCAAATCAGATATCGATACCGGCTTTACCGCTTATCTTGAATATCGCTCCGCCTCTTTTTTATCGGGCCAGGCTGCGAATGATTGATTGCTGGGTCTCCATCGGCATCCGCCGGCCGTTGCCGAGCGCCCGGCCGCCCTTGCGCACGTTGCGAAGGCCGATAATATCGATCGCCAGCGTTGAAACGTTTTCGATCTGGACCCCATCTTGGGAATTCAGGATGGTTGCACTGATCCCGTCCGGCCCGGCGGCGTGGATAATGTCCGTGCCCCCCGCTGCACCATTGGAAACAGAAATCGAGTTGAGATTGGGAACGATGCCGTTGCCGCTGATAATGTCGTTCAGAGTGAGGACGGTCGTGAGCTGCGATGACCCGTTCACCATCGTGCTGAACTCAAACCCGAAATCGACCTGAAACCCGCCAACGGAGATGAAACCGCCGCGCTGCTCTTCCAGAACCTCCTCCTCGACGACGGCATCCTGAGCGATCGCCCGCCCACTGGCCATGGCGATCAGGACGTTCTCCCTGGCGTCGCAAAGCCCGGCCCGATCGACCTGGCAGGCTGCGTCGCCGCTCGGCAACGTCCCACTGACCATCTCACCGCCTGCGCAGGCCCCCGTGGCCAGAACCAGGCCAAGCATCACAGCAAAGCGACGCAAGCCTGAAGCCGGCCGGCCAGCGATTGTTCGGAACATTGGGTGTTCTATGGAATTCAACATCGAGTTCGTCCCTCAGCGGGTTCCAGTTCCGGGCAGGTAGATCGTGATGTTCGCCAGGCTGCTTTGACTGACTGCCGGCCCAAAAGGAGCGCTTGGATGCGCGCTCCAGTCATCCACAAGATTGAAGTTGGCTTTGGCGATCTCGACCTGGGTGCGCACGACGAACACGATGTCATTGGCCAAGAGTTTACCGAAGTCGGTGCGCTTATATCGCTGAATGCCGCGTGACGGGTCACCGACCAGAACATGTTCTGCCGTTACCCCCTTGATCACCACAAAATGCTTGTAGCCATACAGGTCGAGCAAGACGATGGCCGGCACGCCGACCTCCGCAAGCTTGTCGAGGCTGACGCGGAAACCGTCGGCCGTGTAGCCGCGCGCATCGAGAAATCGCTTCATATCAAGAAGTGAGAAACCCTGCGCCATGATTTTCTGACGGTCACCAACGGCGAACATGGCGTCGAAAACCTCGACTTCCTCGGTCGGCCGACCGTAGTGGTAGGAAAGCAGCGTCGCCACCGCCGCAGACCCGCAGGAAAAATCCCTCTCCTGGCGGACCACAGAGTGCCATTTCCTTTCCTTGATGCTTTGAACCTTCAGGTTAAAGGACATACCGCCGGCAGAGACAAAGCGCGCATCCGCCGCCCGGGCCGAAGAAAATGGTGCCATGGCGCTAAGCGTGACCGCAGCGGCGAAGAAAACCGCAGCGGCCTTGTTCGACAATGACAGTTGCGAGCTCATGCCGCACCTCCCTACGGCGTGATCATGCTGTCGACCACGGTGACAGCAATCACATTCTGGTTCTGGAGGGCGACATTGTTTCCGGTGTTGATGACGTTCAATGACATCACCTGGTCGGCAAAGGTGCCGTTGCCGGCGTTGATCGTACCGCCTGAAAGATTACCGGTCACATGGATGGTATTGGTAACGGTCTGGTGCTGCAGACCGACCGCTGCCGCCAAGGCGGAATCGTCCACCGCTACGGCAATGTCGCCGCCGCGTTCGCTGAACAAAGTACCCTCGTTCACATTCTGCCAATCGGCAAAGGGGTCCTCCGCGAAAGCCGCCGTCGAAGCGGCAAAGCACAGACTGGCTCCAGCAAATGCTGCCGCCAGTCTTGATATTCGGATCTTGAACTTCATCTCAATGCCTCCCGAGCATTGCAATCGATATCCGTCTCTTTTCGATTGGAGCCCGGTGGGGCCAAAGCCCCACCGGTCCAATCGTCCCTGCATTCCGCAGGCCTACCCCCGGCTTAGTTGCCCGAGGAGTTGCCGCTGAATGCGACGGCAACGGTGTTCGCGCCCTGCTGAACCGAGTTGATGCCAGAGTTGATGTTGTTCTGGTTCATCACTTGGTTACGGAAGGTGTTGTCACCGAAGTTGTTGTTAAAGGCGTACTCGGGGCTGCCGCCGATGCCGGCATTGCTGTTCCCGCTGACCGTCGCAGTATTGGTGACGGTCTGGTCCAGGTCGGAAAGAGCCACAGCGGTATTCAGGTCGAGGCCGCCGCCACCACCCAGATCAATCGCCATCGCCACGGTGTTCGCACCCTGCTGGGCGGAATTGATACCGCTGTTGATGTTGTTCTGGTTGATCACCTGGTCCTGGAAGGTCGCTTCACCGAACTCGTTGGTGAAAGGGTCCTCGCCGTCGCCCTGGCCGGTTGGATTACCGCCGACGCCACCGCTTTCGTCGCCCGTTACCTTGGCAAGGTTGCTCAACGGAGCCTCGTCATCACCCTGATCCAGGAAAGTCTTGGATGTGGCGATGTTCGTGTCGACAATGCTGCCGTCATCGGCCACAGCGATAGCGGCCGTATTGGCACCCTGCTGTGCGGAGTTGATACCGGCGTTGATGTTGTTCTGATTGATCACCTGGTTCTCGAAGGTGTTGTCCCCAAACTGATTGTTCAGGTTGCTTTCCTCCGCACCGCCACCGATACCGAGCCCGTGCTCGACAGGGTCGCCATCATCCGCATCCGGACGATCCCCCTGAGAGGAATCATTCGCGATGTTTTCACCATTCTGGGTTCCGTCGCTCTTGGCGGTCGCCATGTTGGTGTCCATGTCACTCGCCGAATTGTCGATCGCCAGAGCCACCGTATCCATGCCCTGCTGGCCGTTGTTGATGCCGGCGTTGATGTTGTTCTGGTTGATCACCTGATCCTTGAAGGTTTCCTCACCAAAATTGTTATAGAGTGAGTCGGAGTTATCGTTGTCGTCGAACCCTCCAACACCGTCGTTATCCTCACCCGCGGCCTTGGCCTTGTTTGAGAACTGTTGATCCTGGGTCGACTTTGCGTTGGCAATGTTCATGTCTTCGCCGTCGACATCACCGTCATCCACATCGGTTGCGATAGCGACCGTGTTGGCACCCTGCTGTGCAGAATTGATACCGGCATTGATGTTGTTCTGATTGATCGTCTGGTTCTCGAAGGTCTCGAAGCCAAACTCATTGGCGAAGGAGTCGTCGGGGTCGCCGCCAGCGCCACCGTCATCATTGGTTTCAGCCTCGTTCTTGGCCACATTGGTGACATCCTGCACACCATCGGATGTCGCCGTCGCTTTGTTGATTTCGCTGGCTTCCGGATCGCCGCCGTTGCCAATCGCCGAGGCATCGAGATCAAAAGCCTCTGCTACGTTCTCAATCGCGCTGTTGATCACCTCGGCTGTTTCGCTGTCAAGCTCGACAACACCGAAGCTGGGGGTTGCGCCGTCCTGAGCACTGACTGCGATAGCCACCGTGTTAGCACCCTGTTGGGCGGAATTCAGTCCGGAATTGATGTTGTTCTGGTTGATCACCTGGTTTTCGAAGGTGCGACTGCCAAAGTTGTTGTTATTGGAGTCGTTGTTCTCGCCCAGAATCGCGTCGTTGCCGTCACTGTCATCGCCAACCAGAGCCTTGTTGGTAACCGTCTGATCCAGAACGTTGTCAGCTTCAGCCGTGTTCTTCACGGGCGTCGGGCCGGTGGCACCGTCCAGATCGACGGCGATGGCCGCTGCGTTGCCCCCTTGCTGGGCAGAGTTCACACCAGAGTTGATGTTGTTCTGGTTGATCACCTGGTTGTCGAAAGTGTCGGCGCCGAAGTTGTTGTTGAAAGAGTCCTCGGCGGAGCCACCGATACCGTCGCCCAATCCCTCGTCATCCGGCGAGTCGACCTCCGCCTTATTCGTCACTGTCTGGGTGGCGTCATTCTTCGCCTTGGCGATGTTGGTCTCAACATCCGGTCCGCCGCCGCCGCCGGCACCGTCACCGTCAACGGCGATGGCCGCTGCATTGCCGCCCTGCTGCGCCGAGTTGATGCCGGAATTGATGTTGTTCTGGTTCAGCACCTGGTCCTGGAAGGTGTGCTGATCGAAATTGTTGTTGAACGATTCCGAAGGATCGCCGCCGATACCGTCGTTGGAATTCTCGTCGTCGGTCGCAGAAGCCTTGTTCACAACATCCTGGTTCATAGTGTTGGTGGCGCTGGCGCTGTTCAGGTCGGCGCTTTGCGCAAAGGCCGTCCCGCTCAGCCCCGCGACCAATGCGAAGACAGAGGCCCCCGCGATCAGAGACTTTCTCATGGTTTTCTCCTCTTGATGCGTTATCCGGTTCATTGCTTCCTCCCTGGAAGCGCCGTTCCCCGGAAGTCTCCCCCGACAGACCTCCACCCCCTGGCTTCCCCTCGGGCTCGACCTTTACGGGACCTTCCGGCCGGGGGTCCGCGCAAGCGCGCAACCCCAGCCCCAACAACGCAACCGCCGTGCCACAAATCGAACACAGCAAATTCTCGAGTGATCTTAGGGGGTTGAAGCTCTACGCGCAGACCGCGTGTAAGCCTTGAAACCAATACCGGGCGCTAATCGCTTTACAGCCTGTATAGTGGCTTTACGCATTTGTCCGGGTAGCGTGACAAGGGCAGCCAGGCAGCCTTCGCCGGAGCCGTAAAGGGGTAGCCAAAATCGCCGGATACCCACATTTAACCGCCCGCCCCGCAAGGAACAGCGCAGTGTTACAGCTGCGTTACACCGTAAAGAGTGTGAACATGGCCAAGTACGGGAGCGGCGCCAAGCGGACCGTCGGCAAAGGCCTCAGCATCAGCGGCTCTGAGACGCGCTGAAAGAACTCTGTCCCCGGCCCGGTTGTGGCTGTGGTTGTGGGGCGCCCGGTTTCATCGGTTTGATCTCATCCCACAGGATGACGCCCCAGTCGTCCGGCACGCCGTCGGAGGAAAAGCCTTGATCTGAAAGGCCCTTTGCCTGCTGCTGACTGAGTTCGTGTTCGCTGACCGCAGGGATCTCGACTTCAAGAAGAACCTCGAAGTTCTGGACTCGGTCCGCCGCACCACCCTTAACAACAAGCATCAAGGGCAGCACACTGCCCGCAACGATCAGCCAAAAAGCCGCTAACTTCATCGCAACCCCCGCCCGGGTCAGCGCGCCCCGTCGCAGACGCCGGACAGTCACACCGATCCCCACGGAGATCCGTAGCAAGTGGCATGCCATGGCAGGCACCCACGCACCGAAAGGCTCTAGAAGAAGGCCTTGGACATCCCGGCAAGGCTAATAGGATGCCGAATGGCAGATCAAGCTGCAGATCAAATCAAGGAAAAAGAAATCGATCAATTGCTACGCCTGACCCGGGAAGGGATAGATCTTTCCTTCTTCCCCGCCATGACCGGTCGCCACTTGGAGACCCGCGGGGCGGCTCTCCGCAGCTGAGGGTTCCAGCACCTGGGCGGCGGCCAAGGCGGCCTGGACGCGATTGGCGACGCCGAGTTTGCGGAAAACCGTGCGCAGCTGCGCCTTCACCGTTCCTTCCGCGATCCCCAGTTCCCGGGCAATGACCTTGTTTGATTTTCCTTCGGCGAGGCGCTCAAAAATCATTTTCTGGCGCTCGCTGAGGGCCGGCAAAGGCGGGCCGGAACGTGGAGATGCCCTGAGCGTGCCGCTATCCGCGGCCATGTCCCCACCGGCCATCAGCGCTTCCACCGGCGCATAGGTGCCACCGGCAAGGACCAGTTCCAAGGCATGCTGCAGGACCGCCATGCTATCGCTCTTCAGGATGTATCCTTTAGCCCCTTGCCTGATCGCACCGCAGGCATCGGCTGGTTCATCGGATGCAGAGACCATGACCAGGGGTATGGCTGTATTGATGCGCACCAAACCTGCAACGCTGTCATCGGTCTCCATGCCGGGCATCCGCAGATCGCAGATCACCAGGTCGATGCAGGTTTCGTTCTCCAAAGTGGCTGCGAGGCCATCCCGGTCGGCGGCCTCGAGAACTTGTGTTTGCGGACCGAATGCATCCTTAAGGGCACTGCAAAGGCCAGCCCGGAAAAGCGCATGATCATCCGCCAGAGCAATCTTCATCGGTCTTCTCTCCCCTCGACCGCGACGATCTTAATCTAGTGGAGTCCGATTGCAGCCTCGTGACACCTGCACTGCAGCAGATGTCACACCGGCCCAGCGACAGTCACAGACGAGAAATTCTGCCGTAATGGACCAGTCCCGTCACATCACCACACAGATCAGGCGCCGAACTTCAGACTTCCTGTCTGCTGCAGTATAAAACCTGCAAATGGCCAGTGTGACGATCACCCCGTGACTACATTGGTAATCTCTTGGAGGGACACCACGATTATTTGCGCCTTGCGGCCTACCACTACCCTGAATAGTAAAGACTATCATTCAACCCCATATCTACTGACGATAGCGTCTTGGACGAACCGAGTACAGGGTCTTTCGCTTCTTTATTCAATCCGCGCAAAAAAGTGAACGTAACGATCAACTCAATAAGTTCAGGCCATGAAGCCGGAACGGGGTCAGCAGAGCGCTCTCAGCCGGGAAACCAGTTGCCGAACAAGCCCGGGGGCGTTCTCCTCACGCCAGGTTTCCGTCTTGATGGTTCTTTCGAAGTCAGCCGCAAGGTCAGTGGCCTGCGGCACGCCGAAGGGCCGGCCGGTGCCCTTGATATCATGGAGTTGCGCTGAGAAGGCGGCAGAGGCCTCCTCGAAGCTCGCGCGCCCTGTCTGAAGTTGATCGATCACGGCTTCGATCTCGCTCAGGCGCCGGGCAAGGTCCGCCTGAAAAGCCGCACGCATGGCCGCCGACTTGTCATTGTCGAGGCCCACTTGAATCCTATGGCCGCTTGAGGGAAATCAGCACTGCTGGCGCCGGCGGCGAGGCCGGATCTCCGCAGGGCCGGTTTGAAGGGCGGTTAGTCTTTCTTGTGAATGGTGATCGCCTTGCCATGGCCCGCACCCTTCCAGAAGTCATACAGCGCCATCGCCGTAACGACCCCTACCACAATGATCAGATCGGGCTCACGCACCCACCAGATCAGAATACCCAGGAAGGTGATAAAGAGCGCCATCGCAAGCAATGCCAGCAGCTTATCGATCAGGGGCATCGCAAAGTCTCCTCAAGAAGCCGAAACGGCAAAATCGATGATAGACCCGGCGGCGGAAGAACCATAGCCATTCATCCGTCCTCCACAGCCAGGGCCTCGGCCAGCCAGCGGGCGCTGCGCAGCAGACGTGCGTCATCACCGCGCGCGCCCACTATCTGCACACCGATCGGCAAACCAGCCGCGCCCTGCAGCAGCGGCAGCGTAATCGCCGGTGTCCCGCAAAGCGTCCAAAGCGTGCAGAAAGTCGGATCGCCGGTGGCCGAAAGCCCCTGCGGAGCCTCTCCGACAGCCGCCGGCGTCAGGATCGCATCGTAGCGCTCGAAGATCTCCGCCAAGCCGGCATTCAGGACATCGATCCATTCTTCGGCCAGGGCATAGTCCACGGCGAGCACCGTTCTGCCCTCCTCGATCGCCGCGCGCATGACGTCACTCAGACGGTCCCTGCCCTTTTCGTAGTAAGGTGCCAGGTTCTTGGCAAAACCGGCAACCATCAGCAGCCGCTGGAGATCGTGGGCCCGCTCGAAAGCGGAGGGCAATGTCACTTCGTCGCAGTCCTCCCCCAGGAAGTCGCGCAACTCCGCAAGGCCGTCCTTGGTATCCGCATCGGCCGCATCCCAGGTCGGGCCCTTCACCAGGGCGAAGGAAGGCTTCACCGGCGGCGCAGCACGGGCCGTCTGCAGCAGGCACGGCCGCGCCATGGGCCGGGTCGCGCCATCGGCCGGATCATGGCCGGCCATGGCATCGACAATCAACGCCGCATCTTCGACCGTCCGGGCAAACGCCCCGACGGTATCCAGGGGCGGCGACTGGGACAGCAGGCCGTGGCGTGAAACCAAACCGTGGCTTGGCTTGTAGCCGACCACACCGCAGAAAGAGGCCGGACGGATGACCGAACCGTTGGTCTGGGTACCCACCGCCAGCGGCACCTGCCCCGCCGCCACCGCGGCAGCCGAGCCACTGGAGGATCCCCCCGGGGTGCGCTCGGGGTCATGCGGATTACGGGTCTTGCCCGGCGCATAGAAGGCCAGCTCGGTGCTGACGGTCTTGCCCAGAATAACCGCCCCCGCCGCGCGCAGGCGCGATACCAGCGTCGCGTCCTGACGCGGCTGCCGCCCGGCGTCGAGCGGCGTGCCGTTCTCGGTCGGCATGTCCGCCGTATCGACGATGTCCTTCAGGCCGACAGGCACCCCGTGCAGCGGCCCGAGCGGCAGGCCGGAGCCCCGTTGGTCATCGCGCTGCTGCGCCTGGCGCAGGGCATAGTCCGGGTCCAGGTGCGCCCAGGCCTGCACCGCCTCGTCGCCCGCGGCGATGCGGTCGAGAAAACGCTTCACAAGATCCACCGACCGCAGACTGCCGGCCGCAATCGCCGCCGCCTGCTCCGCCGCGCTTGCGCTCTCTTCTGCGATCAGCTGATCCAATGCCGGGTTACTCCGATCAATGTCCGTAGAAATACTCAGGCAGGAACAGCGCGACGCCCGGGAAGTTGTACATGATGACCATGGCCACCAAGATCATCGACAGGAAGGGCAGCACGCCCTTGAAGATGGTCACAAGCTGGACATGCGGCGGCGCCACGCCCTTCAGATAGTAGGCCGCCATCGCCATGGGTGGCGTGAGGAAAGAGGTTTGCAGGTTGAGCGCCACCAGGATGCCGAAAAACAGCGGGTCGATACCGAAGAAGGGCAGCAGCGGCAGGAAAATCGGCACGAAGATGATGATGATCTCCGACCATTCCAGCGGCCAGCCCAGCAGGAAGATGATCAACTGCGCCATCAGCAAAAAAGCCAGCGGCGACAAATTCAGGCCGAGCACGAACTCGCTGATCAGGGCCTCTCCGCCGAGGTAGGAGAAAACCGAAGAAAAGACCCAGGATCCGACGAAAAGCCAGCACACCATCGCCGAGGTCCGCACCGTCAGATAGACCGACTCGCGCAAGCGCTCCCAAGTCAGCGAGCGATAGGCAGCCGCCAGACCAAGACCGCCGAGAGCGCCGATGGACGCCGCCTCGGAGGGCGTCGCGAGCCCGAAGAGGATTGCCCCGAGCACCGAGAGAATCAGGAATGCCAGAGGGAAGAAAGAGGTCAGCAGCATGATAACGAGCTGGAACACGCTTACCTGCTCGATATCCTCCTCGCGCGGCTTGGGCGCCAGCTTGGGATTGAGCATGGCACGGCCGATCACATAGGCCATGTAAAGCCCCGCCAGCATAAAGCCCGGGATAATGGCGCCGGCATAGAGCTTGACGATGGAAACATTCGACGTCGCGGCATAGACGATCAGCATGATGCTGGGCGGGATCAGAATGCCCAGGCAACCGCCCGCACAGATCACGCCGGAGGCAAAGCTGGTGTCGTAACGCGCCTTCAACATCGCCGGAAAGGCCAGCATGCCCATCAGCGTGACCACCGCACCAACGATGCCGGTCGCGGTCGCGAACATGGCGCAGGTGAGCAGGGCCGCCACAGCCATGGAACCGGGAATCCGCCGCGCCGAGATATAGAGCGTATGGAACAAGCGATCGACGATGTTCGCCCGTTCCACTATGTAGCCCATAAAGAGGAACAGCGGCACCGCGGTCAGCACATCATTGGCCATGACCGAATAGGTCTGGTTGACGAAGAGATCGAAGATCTGATTGTCGAAGACCGAGCGCATCCGCTCTGCGTCGTAATAGGCGTAGTAACCAAAGCCCACACCCATGGCCATCAGCGTGAAGGCGATGGGAAATCCGAGCAGAATGACAATGATGAAGATGCCCAGCATCATCACCGCAACTTGAGGATCAGTCATCGCGGCGCTCCAGCGGCTTTACAATATCGATTGCTTCGGAGGAATGGTGCAAGATGTCCCGTTCATGCTCCCGCAAAAGCAGATCCTCCATTTCTTCGACGTCATCCTCTGTGTGTTTCGGCCACTCGTTGTTGCGCATGCAGATGATGCAACGGAACACCTGGGCCACCCCTTGAATCAGCAGCAGAATACCGGCGGCGATGATCACGCTCTTGAACTGAAAGATCGGCACGTTCGCCGGGCTCATGACGCTCACCTCGGTGTAGCTCCATGATCGCGCCGCGTACTTCCAACCGGCGATGATCAGCGCGAGAACGCCTGGGAAAAAGAACAGGAAATACAGGACCAGTTCTATCGTCGCCTGAGTCCTGGGCTTCAGGAGGCGATAGACGAAGTCGCCGCGTACGTGACCGTCGCGCGACAAGGTATAAGCGCCCGCCATCATGAACAGCGTGCCATACATCATATAGCTGACATCAAAGGCCCAGGATGTCGGATCGCGCAGCACGTAGCGCACGAAGACCTCGTAGCCGACACCGAACGTCATGACCAGGATCAGCCAGGCAAAGGCCTTGCCGAACCAGGCCGAAACCTTATCAGCAAAGATGATGTAGCTTTCCATAGAGCGCCCCAGAAGGTTATCAGCCGGGATGACGGCAGGTTATGGCGAGGGCGGCACGCAAAGAGTGCCGCCCTCTTGACCTGACGAGTCTGATCGCCTTCGCTTAGAAGTCGATCTTGCCCGGGAAGTAGTGCTGGTAGGCCAGCTTGTAGTCGGCTGAGTTCATCAGGTCGTAGAACGCAACACGCTCCGCCCAGGCCTTCTGACTATCCACAATCTTCTTGAAGAAGGGATCTTCTACCAGACCCTCCAGAACCTTATCCCAGGATTCCAGCTGCGCCTTCATGATCGAGGTGTCGGTGCGGTAAACATTCACGCCGTCCTCGTTGATCAGTTTCTGCAGATCGCGCGAATAAGCGTCCATGGCGAGGCCGTAGTTCGCTGTATTGGTCGCCTCGGCCGCATACTCCAGGATCGCTTTCTGCTCGTCCGGCAGTGAGTCGAAGCGGCGCTTGTTGAAGATGATCTCGAAGAACTCGGCCGCCTGATGGTAGGAGCCCATGTGATAGTGCTTCGAGACATCCTGGGCGCCGAACTCGCTGTCCGCCGTCGGATTGTTGAACTCGAAAGCCTCGATCACGCCGCGCTCCAGCGCCGGCACGATTTCACCGCCCGGCAGCTGGGTCACTTTCAGGCCCATGCCCTGCATGATGTCGGTGGCCAGACCGACGGTGCGGTACTTCAGGCCCTGCATTTCTTCGGCGCTCTTCACGTGCCGTTTGAACCAACCAAGCGGCTGAGTCGGCATCGGCATGGCAAAGAAGCCGACAAGATCGAGCTTCAGAACGTCCTGGACCAGTTCCTGGTAAAGCTCCTTACCACCGCCGTAGTGGATCCAGGCCAGAATCTGCGACGCATTGGCGCCGAACACCGGGCCGGTGCCGAACAGGGAGGCCGATTTGTTCTTGCCATACCAGTAGGCGGTCACCGTATGAGCGGCGTCCAGAATACCGTCATGGCAGGCATCCTGCACCTGGAAGGCCTTCACAACCGCGCCGGCCGGCAGGTAGTCGATCTTCAGACGGCCGCCCGACATCTTGTCGACGCGCTCGGTATACTGCTTTGCCATGTCGCTGAAGATCGAAGCGGCGCCCCATGAACCCTGCATCTTCAGGGTTACGGTCTGCGCCCGCGATACCTGTGGCATGGCGATCGCGCCAGCCGCCGCGCCAGCGGCAACGGCGCCACCCGTCAGCAACTTGCGGCGCGATACGTTCTTTGTCTTCGAATTCTTTTCCACGAACTTCCTCCCTGTTTTCGACAATTCCGAAGGGTCTTGATGTTCCGGCAAAACCGGCCCCTTCAACTAGGCACCATTCAAAATTCGGTAGTGTCGTTTGTCCATGAGACGTTTTCGGCCTTCTTGGCGTCACCTCTTTCAGCGAAGTCGCAACGGGCTCGTCAAAACCGCTGCCAAGCGCAGTGCAGAGCGCATGGAGACAGTCTTGCCGGGCAGCTCGTAGCGCCGGTAATTATAATGATGCTTCAGTGGCCGACAAGGCAACCGGTTCGCAGAACCGATTTGCCGAGATGCTCGCCCCAGCCTCTACCTCCCAATGTTCGATCGGCGGACCGCTTAAACGCGGCCTTCGCTTTTCTCAGCGCATTCATGGCCGACAACCTCAAAGGTGCCATACCACAATGCGGAAACGATTTCCATTATGCACAAATCCGTTAAAGGGTCACGGAAAAAATTCGTGAAGTCAATGGTTTGCCGGGCATACCAATTATGCAAAGCCGACCAAAAAGAGGCTCGCCGCGCGTGCCTGCCAGCCTTTGCTTTCCCTCTATCATGCTGATACTAGGCCAGATCCGGCGGCACTATCCAAATCACGCTTGCGCGAAGGGAACCGCCCCTGCCCGCCGGTCAGCCCAGCATGCGTGCGCGCTGCGGGTCGAACAACGGCCCGGTTTGAAGTTGCGCCGCGCGGCGGTCGCCCATGATTTCAATCTCAAAGCTGCCGTTGCCGCCGTTCCGGCCGGCAAGCTCGCTCGGGACATAGGCCAGGGCAACCGACCGCTCCGCGAAGTGGGCATAACCGCCGGAGGTGACCCAGCCGATGACCTCACCGTCGTGCCAGACCGTCTCGTCGCCGCTGACATCGGCACCCTTGGCGTCGACAGTCAGCGTCACAAGACGCACCTTGGGGCCGTTCTCCCGGTCCTGCAGGACCGCGTCGCGGCCGACGAAGGCGTTCTTGCGCAGATCGACGAAGCGATCGAGCCCCGCTTCGACCGGCGTATAGATCGGCCGGAATTCGCGCGCCCAGGTCCCGAAGCCCTTTTCCAGGCGCAGGGAATCGAGGGCGCGGAGCCCGAACTGGCGCAGACCCAAGTCACCACCGGCCGCCAGGATTTGGTCGTAGAGCCCGATCTGGTAGTCCGGCGAAATCCAGATCTCATAGCCCAGATCGCCGGTGAAGGAGATCCGCCCGACCCAGGCCGGCACCATTCCCAGGTCCATCCGGCGGAAAGACATGAAGGGAAAAGCAGCATTCGATACGTCATCGTCGGTCAGCCGGGCCAGCAATTCGCGGGATCGGGGGCCAGCGATTGAGAAACCGACCATCTCGTTGCGCAGCGACCTCAGGCTCACGCCGCTGTCCGGCAGATACTGTTCAAACCAGCGCAGGTGATAATCTTCGGCAATACCGGAGCCGAAGATGAAAAAGTGCTCAGGCCCGGCCTTGGCCACGGTGAAGTCGCCGATCAGCTTGCCGAAGTGGTTCAACATGGGCGAGAGCACGATGCGCCCCTGACGCGGCATGCGATTGGCCAGGATCTCACCCAGCCAGGCCTCGGCACCCGCACCGGTCACCTCATACTTGGCAAAGCCCGAAGTCTCTATGAGACCAACGGCTTCGCGCACCGCCTTGCATTCCGCCTTCACCGGCGCGAAGGCATTGGAGCGGCGATAGCTCGGCTCCTCGACCGGCTCCGCCCCTTCCGGCGCGAACCACAGCGCGGACTCCAGGCCATAACCGGCACCGAAGACCGCATTCTCCGCCTTCAGCCGCTCATAAACAGGTGTCGTGCGCAGCGGCCGGGCGGCGGGCAGTTCCTCATTGGGAAAGGTGATCTTGAAGCGCCGGCCATAGTTCTCGCGCACCTTGGCATTGGTGTAAGCCATGGTGGCGAAGTCGCCATAGCGCGCCACATCCATCGCGAAGATGTCCAGGCCCGGATCGCCGTCCGTCATCCAGCTCGTCAGGGCCAGGCCCACACCGCCGCCCTGGCTGAAGCCCGCCATCACGCCGCAGGCGACCCAGAAGTTCTTCAGGCCGCGCACCGGGCCCACCAGGGGGTTGCCGTCGGGCGCGAAGGTGAAGGGGCCGTTGATCACCTGCTTGATGCCGGCGCTCTCCAGCGCCGGGAAGTGATCGAAGGCGACCGCCAGGTTGTCGGAAATGCGGTCGAGATCCGGCTGCAGCAGTTCATGCCCGAAATTCCAGGGCGTCTGCTTTTCCGACCAAGGCACGCCGCCCTGCTCGTAGGTGCCCATGACCAGGCCGCCGCGCTCCTGGCGCATATAGATCTCGCCGCCGAAATCGATGCAGTGCGGCAGCTCGGTTTCGCGGCTCGCCACCTCCGGCATCTCGTCGGTCACCAGATACTGGTGTTCCATCGCCAGGATCGGCAGTTCCAGGCCGACCATGCGGCCCACCTCCCGCGCCCAGAGCCCGCCGGCATTCACCACGTGTTCGGCCTGAATATTGCCCTTGTCGGTGATCACGTCCCAGCCGCCGTCTGGCCGTGGCTGCAGGTCGGTAACCCGGGTAAAGCGCTCGATCTCCGCACCGCCGATGCGGGCCGATTTGGCGTAGGCGTGGGTGACGCCGGAGGGGTCGATATGCCCCTCCAGGGGGTCATAGAGCGCGCCGACGAAACATTTCTCATTCAGCAGCGGGTGTTTTTCCTTGGCTTCGGCGACGGACACGAACTCGCTGTGCAGCCCCAGCACCCGGGAGCGCCCCTGGGCAACCTTCAGGTAGTCCAGCCAACCCTGGGAATCCGCCAGCATGAAGCCGCCGGTCATGTGGACGCCGCAGGACTGGCCGGAGATCTCCTCGATCTCTTTATAAAGATCGATGGTGTAGCGCTGCAGCTTGGCGACGTTCGGATCGCCGTTCAGGGTGTGCATCCCGCCCGCGGCGTGCCAGGTGGAACCGGAGGTAAGCTCATCGCGCTCCAGCAGGACGACGTCTTTCCAGCCCGCCTTCGTCAGGTGATAGAGCACGCTGCAACCGACAACGCCGCCGCCGATCACGACGACCTGAGCATGAGATTTCATCAGCTTGTCCCTGTACCAAGAAAACCGTCTAAGCACCGTGGGCTCTTGCGGCCCTTCCGCGATACTGGTTTGAGACTTAGCGGGCTAAGCGGTGAGTTTCAGGCCCGCCAGCGACAAGCAATGACGCCGGGTGACCGATTCACCGGCAGACGGGGACCGGACTGGGATGCTGGCTGGGATTTTGGGCGGAGATCAGCGCCGTGACTAGAGCCCCACCGCATCGGCATAGCCGAAACGCCGGGCCACCGGGGCGGCAAGCGTGTCGATCCGGGCAAGTTCGGCCTCGGTGAAATCCGGGCGGTAGTAGCTGGGCATACGCATCAGCTCCGCTGCCTCAGCCACGAGATGGGCGGAGTCCGGCAGGCGGCAGTGGGCACAGACCTCCCCCAGCACCTCGAAAGGGCTGTTGCAGAGGTCTTCGAAGCGCACGACCTTAACCGCAGCCGCCAATGCCGGATTGGCCGCGAGGCGATCTGCCAGATAGCCATGCAGGCTCGCCCAATAGATTGCCCAGCCTTCCGCTTCCGCACCACGGTCCCAGGCCGCGAGCACCTGGTCCATCGCACCGTCGCCCACGTTCACCGGCCGCCGGTCGAGGCCGAATTCGAAATGGCCGATGCGGCGCATATGGTCGAGCGCGCGCGGATGCCGCCGCTCGCCCTCGCAGAACAAGCGGTGCTGCTTGACCAGCGAAGCAATCTGCCCGACCGGTGCGCGCAGGGGCAGGACGAAGCGCGCGTCCGGAAACACCTTCAGCAGATACTCAAGCCGCGTCACGTTGTAGTTGGCTTTCGCCAGGTAGCGGGCGCGGCTGCGCACCGTGAGCAGCTTGCGAATGTGATCACCGTAGAAGCGCTCAAAGGCGGGATTGTCAGTCGCGGCATCCAGAACGTTGCGAACTGCGGGGTCGTGCAGCCCTTCGAAGAAAGCCATCCAGAGCACCTCCTCAAAGGCCTCCGGGCTGTCGGGGGAAACGGCGATACCGTCGGCATGACTGCGCTCGACGGCGACCCCGCGTTTCTGCGGCATGTACTTTAAAAAGCGGTTCCACAGAAAGGGCGTAAAGAGGAACGGATAGTCCTTGTAGCGGTGGCTGGCCACGTCCCGGTGCCGGGCCAGAACCTCCAGAAGGATGGTGGTGCCGGACCGCGCCAGACCGGAAACGAAGATCGGCCGGTCGATCGTCGTTTCGGCGATGTCGTCCGCTCTGAGGCGCGTTTCCCCTTCGCCCAGCCGGATCCAGAAGTCACGGTGCCGGGCCACGAAACGTCCGCAGTGATGGACCCAGGGGGTCACCCGGAAGCCGGCATAGCGATCCTCTGTCGCCGCGCTTCTCATGCTCATGATCTAAACCAACCGGAAGATAAACTTGATCGCCAGGGAGGCGGCAAGCAGGGCGGCGAAGAAAACAGCTTCCCAACCGCGCATCCAGCCGGGCAACCAATCGGACCCGAGGCTCAACACCTCCTGGCGTGGCAGATCGATGTCGATCCGCTCCAACACGCCCTCCGCCGGCAGGTAGCCGAGCGGGTTGGCGATGAGGCTGTTCCACCACTGCCGCTTGTGAAGACTGGTAACCGCCGCATCGATCTCGACCGTCTCAATCACCTGATCGGCCGCATCGATGACCTGAATACGCGGCGCCGTGGACGGCGGGTTACCAACTTCGCCACCCTCCTCCGGCAGCCAGCGTGCCGCAAGGCCACTCGGCTCGACACGAAGATCGACAGCGGTGATGCTGTCAGGAAGAAAATGGCCGTAAGTGCCGCTCAACCAGACGATCATGAAAAGAACCGGCAGGGACGCCAGAACCGCAGGGCCCAGGACCAGCCCAAGCTGCGCCAGGGCGCTGCGGAACATACGGCCGATCAACGGCATCGCCTCGGCAACGCCGCCTTCATGATCGTCCAGCGCCTGCCTCGCCTCCGCCGCTGCGGCCTTCACGCCCCGCAGGCGCCTTTGCGGGGAAAGCAATGCATAGAGCGCCATGGAGAGCGAGGCCGCAACCAGACCCCAGACAGCCAAACGGCCGGCGGCCGGCAGAAGCGCCGCGAGCGGTTGGTCCAAGGTCGACAGAAAGGGCGATGTGAGATCAAGCAGGCCGGTCATCGAACCTCAAGCGCCGTAGACTGCCATCCACCTTGAGATACCTGCTCCGCCATCAATCGATCCGAGGGTTCTTGGATCCCTGCCCCAGCTCTGTCTCGACGCTTTGCTGCCGGGCAATCGGGGCCTGGCGATTGCGGCGCAGCAGTCGCCGGAGAGGCCAGATCAACAGGAACAGCAGCGCGGCGAAAATGGCGGCGAAAACGCCCCAGAGCGCGCCGAGCAGGGAAAGCCCCGCACCCGGCCCGATATAGGCAGCGGCCGGGGCCACCCAGGCAAAGGTCAGCACCAGTCCCAGCCCGGCAACGAGCCGTTTCTTTCCAGTCATTGCACGCTCCTCTCTTGTTCTTGTCGCGACAGGTCTTCACGGAAGTCCGTATCCAGGCCATCGGCAGCAATCCGCTGCCCCCAGGAAACCACGGGGACGATGACCTCGTCGGGCCTTTCCGGGTGGCGTGCCCGGATCGGATTGATGAACTCCCAAACGATGCGCCCGTCGTCGGTGACCTCGAAAAGACGCCCACCGGTCGACTCGGTGATCAGGGTGTTGCCGTTGGGAAGCCTTTGCTGGGCGGCCCTTACGTTGCTTTCGAAGGGCTGCTCGGCGCTGCCGGCGTAACGCCAGACTTCCTCTGCGCTCAGCGGATCGATCTCGATCACCCGCGAACGCCCGCCGGGGCCGAAGTTGCCGACGTTGTCGAACAGCAGAATGTTGCCATTGGGCAGCACATCGGGATCGTGCTGGCCCAACCAGGTGCCGCGCAGGGCCCAGACGATCTTTTCCTGTTCCAGGTCCAGCACGGCGATGGTGTCGATATCGCGGAACGACAGCAGCACCTGGCCTTCCTTCGCGAACGGCAGGACAGCGGCGTCCTGGGCGTCGATCACGTCGATATTGTTGGTATGAATAAAGTCGTGCTTGTTGAACCAGGTTACCCGGTCGAGCAGACGCGCGTAGTCCGAATTCACCAGTGCATCCAGGATCGAAACCCGCTTCTCTTCTTTTCCATCGGGCGAAAGAACCACGACGAAGTCGTCGAGCCGCGGCACCGTCAGCTGCGGAAAACCGTCGAAGGTCTTGTTCCGCATCTGATGGATCAGGGTATAGACGCGGCCATCAGCAGCCACGTCCAGGTCGTGATGGGTCTGGCCGAGGTAGGACCAGATCACATTGGAATCGCGATCCAGCTTGACCATGCCGTAACCCCAGGGCGTGTCGCCGGTGGCAACGAAGATCGCCAGCAGATCGCCGTTCGGCAACATCATCGCCTTGCGCCAGTACTGGAACTCGTCGGGCTGCGGTTTCTCTACCGGCGATTCCTCCGACCAGATTGCGCTGTAGGGCAACTGCCAGGAATGCACCAGAAGGCCATCCATGGAGAACAGCAGGGCTTCACTGCCGTGGCCCGAGGTGTAAAGCGTGTAACCGGGATAGGCCTCCGCCGGATTATGGATCGTCACGCCCTCTTCCGGGCGGCGTTCCGGGGCCCAGAAATCCGACGCAAGGGGATTGCGCGACTGCTGCATCTTGGCGACCAGCGCCTCACCCCCACGGTAGGCATCGCTCAACTTGCCGGCCGGGAATACGTTGCTCAGCATGACGAAAGCGCCGCCCAGGAAACTGAGGAAGAGCAGCGCAACGATAAAGGCCGGAAAGGCGATCCGGTCGATCAGCGACGACGGCTCCGGCCGATGGGGATAGGCCGAGCCCGGCGTTTTTCTATCTTGCGGTTGCGTTGCGGTCTGCGAAGACAAGCCAATAGCCAAAGCGTCGGCCTTTCCAGTCTTGAGATGGAAAAGTTACGTAGAGGGCTGTCGGCCCGAAGGCGAGAGTCAAGAATGGGCCTGCCCTGGGGAATAGACGGTCCGATCACCGGCTTTATTCCCGCTGCGGTGGGGTACCGTGCTCTCTGCGCTTAGGCCTGCAAACGCGGGGCAACCTAGCTTTGAACCCAGGTATTGACCGTCTTGTCGACCACCCAGGGGGCAACCCGCCGGTCGAAGTCGGCAAAATGGTCGCTGGCGAGATGTTCGTCGAAAGCCGCCCGGTCGTCGTAAATCTCGTAGAGGAAAACGCGCTCCGGACGTTGGGGATCGAAACAGACGTCGAATCGGCTGCAGGCTTTCTCCCGCGTCAGGGAGTTCTCCGCCTGCTGAAGGACGGCAGAGCGGAACGCGTCAGCGGCAGACGCCTGCACTTCGAAAATCACTGTGACGACAAACATGGCGAGTCCCCCTATCCAAAACGTTTGCGCAGTTCTGCAACCTGTTGGGCGGTCAGACAACGCACCGCAGCCCCCTGCAGCATGAGAAAGAGCTTGGCCGTCTCTTCCAGCTCTTCGGTCGCATAGAGGGCGGTTTCCAGGCTGTTGCCGGCCACCACCGGCCCATGGTTGGCCAGCAGAACCGCATGGTGCTTACCCGCCAGCTTGCCGACCGCCTTGGCCAAGGCCTCGTCACCCGGCGGGAAGTACGGCACCAGCGGCAGCCGCCCGACCCGCATCACATAGTAGGCAGTCATCGGCGGCAGAACATCCGCCGCATCGATCCCGTCCAGGCAGCTCACCGCAACCGAGTGGGTCGAATGCAGGTGGACCACCGCCCGTGCGTCCTGGCGTTCGCGGTACATGGCGATGTGGAGAAAAGTCTCCTTGGTCGGTTTGTCACCGGACAGCCAGGCTCCCTCTGCGTCCAGGCGCGACAGCCGCGCCGGATCCAGCGTCCCCAAAGAAGCGTTGGTCGGCGTCATCAGCCACCCCCCCGTCCTCCAGGCGCTGGCTGATGTTGCCGGTGCTGCCGAAGGTCAGGCCGCGGTCATAGAGCGAACGCCCGGTCGCGCAGATGGCATCACGCAGTTGGTTTTCAGCACTCATAACAGAAGGTCCCAGGCTTTGACGAAGAAGTCCGGCGCGCCGAAATTGCCCGACTTCAACGCCAGGGCCAGCGGTGTCTCGCCGCCGCTGCGGGTCCAGGGCACGCCGGGATCGATTTCCGGCCCGATTTCCAAGGCCTGCAGCTTCAGGCCGTTGACCACGGCGCCGGAGGTTTCGCCGCCGGCCACGATGAAGCGGCGCACACCCTGCCCGACCAGTCCGGCCGCCACCTCGGCCAGCGCATCCTCGACCAGGCTGCCCGCCTTGTCCCTGCCCAAGGCGTCCTGCACCTGGCGAATGCTGTCCGGCGTCGCCGTCGAGAAGATCATGAAGGGCCGCTCGCCGTCCTGTTGGCTTGCCCAATCCAGCATGGTCCGCGGCGAAACCACGCCGCTCGACAGTTCCAGGGGGTCGATCTGGTAGGCAGGAATACCCGCCGCCCTGGCCTGCGCCACCTGGCCGCGCGTTGCCGCCGAACAGCTGCCTGCCAGGATCGCCGCCTTACCCGGTGGCGCGGCAAAGCCCGCCAGCGGATCGCTCTCGGTGAGCAGGCCTTGGCGGCGAAAGTTCTCCGGCAGGCCAATGGCCACGCCGGAGCCCCCGGTGACCAGCGGCAGGTCCGCCGCCGCCGCACCGATGGCAAAGAGGTGCCGGTCGCTGACCGCATCGACGATGGCAATCCCGGCCCCCTCGGCCCGGGCGCGGTCGAAGCCCTCGGCGATGCTCTCCGGCCCGGCTTCGACGGTCTCGAAGGGCACCAGGCTCACTTTATGCCTTGTCTGCCGGCTGAGGACCGAGACCAGATTGGAATCATGCATCGGCGTCAGGGGATGATCTTTCAGGGGACTGTCGGACAGCAATGTAGAACCAACGAAAAGATGCCCCTGGTAGACAGTCCGCTGATTGCCCGGAAAGGCCGGGCAGGCCAGCGTAAAGGCACAGCCCAGACGCTCCATCAGCGCATCGGTGACCGGGCCTATGTTGCCGCGGTCAGTCGAATCAAAGGTTGAGCAGTACTTGAAAAAGAGCTGCCTGGCGCCGGCGGCCAGCAAGGCTTCCGCGCTGGCCAGAGACTCGGCAACAGCCTCCTCCGGCGGCGTGGTGCGCGACTTCAGGGCGACCACGATTGCATCAGCTTCCGGCAGGCGCGCCGGATCTTCGGGCACACCGACAACCTGGACCGTACGCATACCGCCGCGCACCAGCATCAGGGCAAGATCGGTTGCCCCCGTCAAATCATCCGCAATACATCCCAGCAGCATCGTCCCTCACCCTCGTCACCTGTCATCACGTTCGACGCGAAGCTACGCAGGATCGCAAAGCCGGACAAGCAGACTGACCGCCAATGCGCCGCCCGCCCCTCAACTCGTCCCAAACCGCCGGAAACCCAAATCGCCAAAAAAGAGGTGCAGGAAACCGGCCGGGCAGAGAGCGATTGGCACTGGCCAAAATGCATTCATTAATGTATACGTTCAAGTCTATTCAATTGGCAGCGAATGATAAAATCGCTTGGCCCCGCCTCCCCCCGGCTGACGCTCCTGTTAAAAGAGGATGTCTGCCGGAAAGGCCAGGTGGATCGGCCAGTGCCTGCAAAGGACCTGCGAGGAACCGCAATGAGCAATCTGCCCAAGCTCGACATCGCCGTGTTCGAGGGCGACGGCATCGGCAACGAGATCACCGAACCCAGCCTTGATCTGCTGAGTGCCGCCAGCGAACAAACCGGCGGCTTCGAGCTGACTTTCAAACGGCTGCCCGCAGGGGCCGGTACCTACCGCCAGGAAGGTATTGCCCTTCCCAAAGAATCTCTCAATGCCGCCCGCGCTGCCGACGCGATCTTTCTGGCGGCCATGGGCCTGCCCGATGTGCGCTATCCCGACGGTACCGAGGTGGCGCCACAGTTGGATCTGCGGTTCGAATTCAACCTCTATGCCGGGGTCCGCCCGGTGCGCAGCGTCGCGGGCCTGCCGCCGGTCCTGGCCGATCCACGTGCCGCCGCCCTGGATTTCGTTCTGATCCGCGAGTCGACCGAAGGACTCTTCGCCTCCCGCGGCAAGGGAGTCGTGGAAAATGATCAGGAGGCGCGCGATACCCAGGTCATCACCCGCCCAGTCTGCGAGCGCCTCTTCGACTTCGCTTTCGACCTGGCGGCCAAGCGCCGGGCTGCGGGCCGGCCAGGCGGTGTGACCTGCGTCGACAAAGCGAACGTCTTTACCTCTTTTGCCTTCTTCCGGCAGATTTTCGACGAGCGCGCCGCCCTGCACAGCGATATCGACGCTGACCGCGCCTACGTCGACGCCACCGCGCTCAACATGATCAGACGGCCCTGGGATCTTGATGTGCTGGTCACCGAGAACATGTTCGGCGACATCCTCTCCGACCTCGCTGCCGGCCTGATCGGCGGCATGGGCTTGGCCCCCTCCGCCGACATCGGCGACGAGCACGCGGTCTTTCAGCCCTGTCACGGCAGTGCCCCCGACATCGTCGGGCAAGGCAAAGCCAACCCCACCGCCATGTTCCTCTCGGCGGCGATGATGCTGGAGTGGCTTGCCGAGCGGCATTCGATCGCCGACTGCGCCCGTGCCGGCGCGGCGATCCGCAGCGCGGTCGATCAGGCCTTTGGCGACGGCGGGCTGATCCCGGCGGATCTGGGCGGTTCGGCCGGCACCGTGCAGGTCACCCAGGCGGTGATGACCGCCTTGCGGACCCCCCGGGTACCGGTGGCCACAGCGATCTGAGCGCAGGAATCCAAGCAACGATGATTCAGAGAGCCCAGCAGCGATGAGAGTGGGAACTGTCGGAACCGGTTATTTCAGCCAGTTCCAATACGAAGCCTGGAGCCGCATGGCGGACGTCGATCTCGTCGCCCTGTGCAACCGTGGCGCCGAGGGCGCCCGCCGCACGGCTGAAGCCTACAGCGTACCGGCGACCTATAGCGATCTTGCCGAGATGCTGGCGGCGGAGAAGCTGGATCTCCTGGATATCATCACCCCGCCGGTCACCCACCTTGAGATGATCCGCACGGCCGCGACCCAAAAGGTCGCAATCATCTGCCAGAAGCCCTTCTGCCAATCGCTGGAAGAAGCCGAAGAAGCGGTGGCGCTCTGCGAACAGGCCGGCGTCCTGCTGGTGGTGCATGAGAACTTCCGCTTCCAGCCCTGGCATCAAAGGACCAAGGCCCTGCTGGATGACGGCACGTTGGGCGAAGTCTATCAGGCAAGCTTTCGTCTGCGGCCCGGCGACGGCCAGGGGCCACAAGCTTACCTGGACCGCCAGCCGTACTTTCAGAAGATGGAACGCTTCCTGGTCCACGAAACGGCGATCCATCTGATTGATGTTTTCCGCTTCCTCCTGGGCGAAGCAACCGAGGTCTATGCCCGCTTGAACCGCCTCAATCCGGCCATTGCCGGCGAGGATGCCGGCTTCATCCTACTGGACTTCGAGAACGGCGCCCGCGGCCTGTTCGACGGCAACCGCCTTGCCGACCACGCAGCGGAGAACCGCCGCCTGACCATGGGCGAGATGCTGATCGACGGCTCCAAGGCGACACTGCGGCTGGACGGCGACGGGCGGTTGTTCCTGCGCCCCCACGGCGGCAACGACGAGCGGGAAGTAGCCTATGACTGGGAAAATCGTGGATTTGGCGGCGACTGCGTCTTCAAGCTGCAGCGCCACGTCGTCGACCACCTGCAGGGCCATGGCCCAATTATGAACCAAGCCAGCGACTATCTGGCCAATCTGAGGATTGAGAAGGCCGTCTATGAGTCCAACAGCCAGGGACGCCGCCTATTCCTGTGAGCCTTTCCGGGGCTTGTACCGTCTTCGCGCCGGTCGTTCCACGGCGCCTGCCAGCCGTGTGGTGTTCTGCCTTAGGACTGGGTTAGAATTCCGCCCAGCATCAAAGGCCGACAGGTGGAGACATAGTGACGGAGATCGATCGGGCCGGCGAAGCGGCCCCGGTGGCTGCCTTGCCTGAGAACAAAACCGCCGGTCGCGGCAACCCGCGCCTCTCTCAGTCGGAGCGGGCCTACCAGGATCTGAAAAAACGAATCCTGGACAACGAGATGCCGGCCGGCTTTCAGGCCCTGGAGCAGGAGCTTGCCGAGCTGCTGGGCATGAGCCGCACGCCGGTGCGCGAAGCGCTGATACGCCTTGCCGACGAAGGCATCGTGGAAATCCGGCCGCGCCACGGCATGCGCATTCTACCGATCTCGGTGGCTGACATGCGCGAGATTTACGAGATCCTGACCGGGCTCGAATCCACTGCGGCAGAGATCGTGGCAACACGCGGCGTGAACCAGCAGCAGCTCGCCGCCCTGCACGCGGCGGTCAGCGATATGGATATCGCCCTGGCAGAAGACGACCTGCCGGGCTGGGCCGGCGCGGACGAACGCTTTCACAACCTGCTGGTCGAGTTCAGCGGTAACGAGCGGCTGCGCACCTGGGTGAACACCTGCCGCGATCAGGCGCATCGGGCGCGCATGGCGACGCTGCGCCTGCGGCCCAAGCCGGTCGACTCAAACAAGGACCATGCGGCCGTCGTCGAAGCCATCGAGAAGCGCGATGCGGAAGCTGCCCGCCGCATCCACCATCAGCACCGCGTGCGCGCCGGTGCCATGCTGGTCGAGATCCTGGAACTGCACGGCATCACCCAGCTCTAGTAAATGGGTGGTCACGCGGCGGCCCAGTCCAGCACGACCTTTCCGCTTTCTCCGGAGCGCATGACGGCGAAAGCCTGCTCATAGTCGTCGACCGCGAAACGATGGGTGACGATAGGCTCCACCGCCAGGCCTGATTCCAGCATGGCGATCATCTTGTACCAGGTCTCGAACATCTCCCGGCCATAGATCGCCTTCAGGGTCAGGGCCTTGAAGATGATCCGGCTCCAATCAAAAGGCCGTGCCTCGGCGGGGATGCCAAGCAGGGCGATGCGTCCGCCCATGATCATGGCATCGACCATCTGGTCGAAGGCGCTGGGCACCCCGGACATCTCAAACCCGATGTCGAAACCCTCGTTCATCTTCAGCTCGGCCATGACGTCGCGCAGGTCTTCCTTGGCAACGTTGACCGTCCGCAGGTCGGTGATCTGCTCCGCCAGGGCAAGGCGGTAGTCGTTCACGTCCGTCAGGACCACATGGCGCGCACCGATATGACGGGCTACCGCAGCCGCCATGATGCCGATCGGGCCGGCGCCGGTGATCAGGACATCCTCGCCGACCAGATCGAAAGCCAGCGCCGTGTGCACCGCATTGCCCAGGGGATCGAGGATCGCCCCGATATCGTCCGAGAGATGATCGGGCAGCGGCACCACGTTGAAGGCGGGTATGACAAGATACTCGGCAAAGGCGCCCGGCAGGTTCACGCCGACGCCACGGGTATCCGGGTCCAGGTGATAACGCCCCGCCCTGGCCATCCGGCTCTTGCCGCCAACGATGTGGCCTTCACCGGTGACCCGCTGGCCAAGCGCAAGATGACGGACATTGCCGCCAAGCTCGGCAATCTCGCCACAGTACTCGTGACCGATGGTCAGCGGTGTCGGCACCGTCTTCGCCGCCCAGGCATCCCAATTGAAGATATGAACATCGGTTCCGCAGATCGCCGTCTTGCGGATCTTGATCAGCACGTCGTCGGGGCCCACCGCCGGCAGCGGCTGATCGCCCAGCCAGATGCCGGGCTGCGGCTTTTCCTTAATCAGGGCCTTCATGGAATCAGGACCTTCATAGCAACTTCCTCTCTCAAAAGAGCGGCGTTCAGATCACACCCAGTTCGCGACCGGTCCGGGTAAAGGCATCGATTGCCTGATCGATTTGTTCCGGCGTATGCGCCGCAGACATCTGCGTGCGGATGCGCGCCTGCCCCTGGGGCACGACGGGAAAGAAAAAGCCGGTCACATAGACTCCGCGCTGGTAAAGCCTTGCGGCCATCTCCTGCGCGATACCCGCTTCGCCCAGCATCACCGGAATGATGGGATGTTCGCCGTCCAGCAGGTTGAAGCCCGCGGCCGTCAAACCGGCGCGAAAACGTGTGGCATTGTCGCGCAGGCGGGCGCGCAGATCGTCGCCGGCCCGGACCAGTTCAAGGGCCCTGCGCGCCGCGCCGACGATCGGCGGCGGCAGGGAATTGGAGAAGAGATAGGGCCGGGAGCGCTGGCGCAGCAGCTCGACGACAGGCCCGGCCGCTGCGACGTAACCGCCGGCAGAGCCGCCGAGGGCCTTGCCCAGGGTGCCGGTGAGGATGTCGACCTCGACACCGAAATGCGCACCAGTGCCCCTGCCCTCCGGTCCCAGAACACCGGTGGCGTGGCAGTCGTCAACTAGGAGGAAAGCCTCGTAGCGATCCGCCAGGCGCCGGATGGCCGGCAGGTCGGCCAGATAGCCATCCATCGAGAAAACGCCGTCGGTCGCGATGACGATGCGCCGTGCGCCGGCTTCCCGCGCTTCGCGGAGCCGGTCCTCCAGCTCCGCCATGTCGCCGTTGGCATAACGATAGCGCCGCGCCTTGCAAAGACGGATGCCGTCGATGATCGAGGCGTGATTGAGGGCATCGGAGATGACCGCATCTTCGGCGCCGAGCAACGGCTCGAAAACCCCGCCGTTCGCGTCGAAACAGGCGGCATAGAGGATCGCGTCCTCCTGGCCCAGAAAGGCCGCGATCTCCTGCTCCAGCAGGCGGTGCTGGTCCTGGGTGCCGCAGATGAAGCGCACGGAGGCCATGCCGAGGCCATAGTGATCCAACGCCTCCTTGGCCGCAGCAACAAGGGCCGGATGATCGGCCAGGCCGAGATAGTTGTTGGCGCAGAGATTGAGTTCGGCACGCTCCCCGCCGTCCTCCGCAACGCGGATCGCGGCGCTTTGCGGCGAGGTGATCGGCCGCTCGACCTTGTAGAGATGAGCCGCCCGAATGCCGTCGAGCTCCTTGCGAATGTCGTCCAGCATAATGCCGCCGCCTCACCATTATTATGTGATAATGGACCGTATTCCGTTATTACGGATTTTTCAACCGATTTCCGGCCAGCACTTACCCGGGAAGCCGATCAGCCCGAAAGCCGATTAATCCGTGAGAACGATCAGCAGGGCCTTCGCCGGTTCCCCGGCCAGGGCGGCAATACGATGGGCGACATCGGCCCGGTAGCGCAGTGTATCCCCCGCGCCGCCCTCTTCTTCGCGCAGGCCGGACTGCACGCCGATCCGCCCTTCCAGAACCGTCAGGTGTTCCATGCTGCCCGGCGCATGGGCATCGCTGACCAGGGCGCCACCGGCTTCGAGCTGAAGCTCGTACCACTCGACCTTCCCGGCGAGGTCCGGCGGGCTTAGGATTCTAAGGCGACAACGCTCCCCCCGGCTATCGATGGTGGGGGTGCGCTGGGCCGGCAGCCGCTCTACCTGACCGCTGCTCGGCTCGGCGGCGGGCTCACTGCCCAACAGGCCGGCGAAGTCGACCCCCAGGGCCTGGGTGAGGTTCCAGAGCGTGGCCAGGGTCGGATTGCTCTCGCCACGCTCGATCTGGGACAGCATGGAGCGCGACACGCCAGAACGCTGGGCGAGATCATCCAGCGTCAGTTGCTGCTGCTTGCGCACCGAGCGCAGCATTTCGGCAACCTTGGAGACGATACTTTCAGCATCAATAGGACTTTGTTTGATCATTTCTCCATTATAACGGAGAATTTTCCTCTAATCCAGACTGACCCACTGCCCCTCTTTGGCGGAGCGCAGCATGGCATGCATGACCCGCTCCGTATCCAGGGCATCGGTAAAATTCGGATACAGCGTCTCCTCACCCGCCAGCCCGCGCATCAGGTGGGCGACTTCCACCGTCTTGATATCGTTGTAGCCGAGACTGTGACCGGGCGCCGGTACGAAGTTCCCGTAGGGCGGATGGGCCGGGCCGCTCAAAATCGTCTTGAAGCCCTGCTCGGCCTTTGGGCCCTTCGCCTGATAGAGCTGCAGTTCGTTCATGCGTTCCTGGTCGAAGGCAATCATGCCGGCACTGCCATGCAGTTCCCAGGCAAAGCGGGACTTGCGGCCCCAGGCAATTCTGCTTGAATCCAGACTGCCTGAAAAACCGGCGCGAAACCGCACCAGGGCAGAGACGGTATCGTCGTTTTCCACCCGCCCCGTCGCGGCGTGGGAGCCGTCATTTATCGGGCGCTCGGCATGCATGGTGGTCAGGTCCGCCATCACGGCACCGATGGGCCCGCAGAGGTGCTGGGCCATATGGATCAGATGGCTCGCCATATCGGCGAGGGCACCGGCGCCGGCTTTTTCCTTCTGCATGCGCCAACTGTGGGGCAGCGCCGGATCGGCAAGATAGTCCTCGTCGAAACAGCCGCGAAAATGCAGCAAGCGCCCGATAGCCCCCTGCTCGACCAGGCGTTTGGCGTGGGAAACCGCCGGGTTCTTTGTGTAGTTGTAGCCGACCAGCGACTTGACACCGGCTTCGCGCACCGCCGCCGCCATGGCTTCCGCCTTCTCCAGGGTCAGCGCCAGCGGCTTCTCACAGTAGACGTGTTTGCCGTTGCGCGCCGCCTCGATGGCCATGGCCGGGTGCAGGCCATTGGGCGTGGTGATGGAGACAACATCGACCGCCGGGTCGCTTACCAGTTTGTGCCAGTCGTCAGTCGAGCGGGCAAAACCGAAAGCCGCCGCCGCGGCCGCCGCCTGCTCGGCGCCGAGGTCGCAAAGCAACTCGAGCCGCGGCCGCGTCGAGAGCCCGAAAACGGTCGCCACCGCGCTATAGGCGATGGCGTGGCACTTTCCCATGTAGCCCGTGCCGATCAGGCCTACCCCAACTGAGTCCAAGCACATCTTCCTTCACATCGGCCCAGACCAGCCGGGACCAGCCGGGGGCGGCATCAAGACAGCGGGCGGTTCGGGAAACCTAAACCGTGCCGCCGAGCGAGGCGGAGAGCTGCTGCAGTTCCTTGCCGCCGGCCATCAGGTTCTGCAGCTCGTCCATGTTAATCTCATCCCTGGCGAAGTTACCCAGGGTCTTGCCGCGGTTCAACACCGTGAAACGATCCCCCACAGCCATGGCATGGCGAACGTTATGGGTGATGAAGATCACCCCCAAGCCCTTATTGCGAACCTGATCGACATATTTCAGCACCATGGAGGTCTGCGCGACACCAAGCGCCGAGGTCGGCTCGTCCAGGATCAGGACCTTGGCGCCGAAGTAAACCGCCCTTGCGATGGCGACGCACTGACGTTCGCCGCCCGACAGCGTACCGACCGCCTGCTGGGGATCGCGCACGTCGATACCGATCTTCTGCATTTCTTCGCGGGTCGTCTTGTCCGCCTCGTCGAAATTGATGAAGCGAAACGGGCCAAGTCTTTTGACCGGTTCGCGCCCCATGAAGAAATTGCGGGTCACCGACATCAGCGGGATCATCGCCAGGTCCTGGTAGACCGTGGCGATGCCCGCGTCCAGGGCATCGCGAGGACTGTTGAAGTCGACCGCCCTGCCTTCGACCCGGAATTCGCCGGCGGTCGGTTTATGGACCCCCGCCAGGGTTTTGATCAGGGTCGACTTGCCCGCCCCGTTATCGCCGAGAAGGCAAAGGACCTGGCCACGGTTGACCGCCATGGAAACGCCGTTCAGGGCGATCACCGATCCGAAATGCTTGACGACATCGCGAACATCGATCAGCACGTCCGATCCATTCGCGGCCCCATTGGACGCGCCATTCGTAGAGCTGTTATCGGTCATCTCACCGCTCCCCCGTTGCGCGCTTGCGAATGAAGTTATTGAACAACACGGCAGTCAGCAACATGCCGCCCAGGAACACAAGATACCAGTCCTGGTCGATGGTGGTGTAGGTCAGGCCGATCAACACCATGCCGAAGATGACCGCACCGATGGCCGCGCCGATGGCCGAGCCGTAACCGCCGGTCAGCAGGCAGCCGCCGATGACCGCGGCAATGATCGCCTCGAACTCTTTCTGAAAGCCGCGGCGCGCATCGGTCGAGCCGGCGTCGAGCACGGTCAGGATCGCCACCAGGGCCGCGCAACAGGCCGTCAGTATGAACAGAATGGTCTTCACCCGGTTTACCGCAACACCGGAATTCCGGGCGGCATTGGCATCGCCGCCGGCAGCGAAGATCCAGTTGCCGAAGCGCGTGCGCACCAGAACCCAAGTGGCAACCGCGGCGAAAATCACGAACCAGATCACCTCGACCGGAACGCCCTGGACCTTCGGCAGGCCGTTTTTGAAGGTATCGACCCAGCCCATGGAGGCAAACCAGGCAAAGAGCCCCTCAAGCGCATCACCGGAAAAGAACCCGGCAAGCCAGGAGCCTTCCACGGCTTCCTTCACACCGCGCAGCTGGGTCGATCCGCCGGTCGCCCACTTCAAGCCGACCAGTGTCATGCCGCGCAGAATGAACAGGAATGCCAGGGTAACGATGAAGGACGGCAGCCCGGTGCGCAGCACAATCTGGCCGTTGAGCGCGCCCATGGCCCCAGCCACGATGAAGGTGATGACAATGGCACCCGGCAGCGGGATACCCAGCACCACCAGACAGGTCCCGAAAACCAGACCCGCGAAGGCGACCATCGACCCGACGGAGAGGTCGAACTCCCCGCCGACCATCAGCAGGGCCGCCCCAATCGCCAGGATGCCCAGCTGCGCTGCCGGCGCCATGAAGTTCATGATGCCCGCCAGTGTGAACATATTGGCATTGGCCGTTATAAGGAAAAACACGGTGACCAGGATCAAGCCGGCGATGGCACCCAATTCGGGCCGCCGCAGAATCTTGGTCATCGCCGAGACTTCGCGAATCCGCTCGTCGGCCTGGGCAGGTGTCGTGTCTGGGGGTTCGGCAGCGGCCTCACCGCCGCTTTGGGCTGTCTTATCGACCATTGTTGCTCCTCCCTAGCAGATTTTCCTGCTAGTCATAGCCGCTCTTGCGCCGGCTTCTTTGCACCGAGTTCCACGGTATCAAAAGGGGCAAGCGGCTTCGCCTGCCCTGCTGCTGATCGGGGCCAAAACCCCGGGCCGGGGACCGGCGCCGCGCAAGAAACAGCACCGGTACCCCTGTCTTGGTTCTATCTCTAGCGAATGCCCTTGGCTGACAGGTCGACGACCTGCGCCGCCTTGTCCTGGGTGATGAGGTTCGGACCCGAGGGAACGTTGCCGCCCGGAATGAGGCCGAACTTCGCATGGTTCGCCAGGAACACGACCGGCAGATAGCCTTGCAGGTACTGCTGCTGGTCAATGGCGAAGGCCGCCTTGCCGGAGGCGATTGCCTTCAGGAAATCGGAAGAAAGATCGAAAGTTCCGATCTGGACCGAATCACCTTTGCCGACTTCGTCGGCCGCAGCCAGAGCCGGCTCGCCCGCCGTGCCGGCGCCCAGCGCCATCACGGTATCGACGGAGTCATCGGATTCCAGCGCCGCCTTGACCTTTGCCTTTATCTCAGAAGGATCCTGCGAGACCGGCAACACGACAACCTTGCCGCCAAATCCGTCGGAAAAGCCCTGACAACGTTGATCCAGCGCCACATTGCCGACCTCCTGGTTGATGCAGATGGCCGAAGAGCCGCCGAGAGACGCCATCTTCTCGCCCGCCGCCTTGCCGGCGTCGTATTCTTCCTGACCCACATGCAGCAATGCGCCCAGCTTCTTGGAAACATCCGACCCGGAGTTCATCGAGATCACCGGAATTCCGGCGGCGACGGCCTTTTCAATCGATGGGCCCAAAGCATCGGCATCGGGGATGGAGACGATCAATCCGTCGGGCTCCTGATTGACGGCCGCGTCGATCAACTGCGACATGACCACCATGTCAAAGGTCTCCGGCGCGCGGTAGTCGACGTTCACCGCCATATCCTTGGCAGCGGCATCGACCCCGTTCTTGACCACCGACCAGAATGGGTCGTTGGCCTGGCCATGGCTGACGACGATAATGTTGACGTCCTGCGCCTGGGCCGCCGTGGCTGCACCCAGGAACGCAGCGGCAACCGCCAAACGATGAAAAGCTTTCATTCAATCCTCCCCTTGTTGAGGTTCTCTTTGTTGAGGTTTTGTGCGCTGAGGTTCTGTGCTCTGAAAAAGCGCCCTGCCGAATTCGACCGCCAAGACCGCCGCCAGGATTGCCGCCGCACCGCTGAAAGCGAAGGCCGGCACCCGGACCACACAAGGGAAGGCCTCACAGACACTGGTGTTTTCCAGGTCTGGATGAATGGATGTCTTTGGCTTTCAGCCATCGTCCATCGCAGCATATCGCCTTCCCTAGGCAAGAATCCGGACCTTCGGCCGGGTTCGCTCTGATTATCTCAGATTGTGATAGCCAACAGAATAAACCGACCGGGCCGTTTTTTCTAGAATTTTTATTCTCCTTTTGGTTCACTTGGATCGAACCGCTAGATTTGGCCGCTTATGAGGGGCCGGTCCGGGAATGCCGGCGGTCAGGAGAAAGGCAGAAGGTGATGTCAAAAATGGAGACAGTCGCAGAGGACCTCGGCGATCCGCCGCGCGACTTTGTGGGACTGCGCAGCCTTCTGATGGAACGCCACCAGACACTGCCCAAACGCCTGGCCCAGGTGGCCCGCTTCGCGGTCGCCCATCCCGACGAAATGGCCTTCGGAACCGCCGCCAGCATCGCCGAGCAAGCCTCGGTGCAACCCTCGACCCTGGTCCGCTTCGCCCAGACCATCGGCTACCAGGGGTTCTCCGATCTCCAGGAAATCTTCCGCGCGCGTCTTCGGGATCGCTGGCCTGACTACGAAGAGCGGTTGGAAAGCCTCAGTCATCAGGACCGGGATCGCGAAGGCCTGCCCGGTCTGCTGGACGGCTTTGCCCAGGCCGGTGTCACGTCGCTGATGCGCCTGCGCGATTCTATCGACGCAGCACAGTTGGACAAAGCCGCGGCACTGCTCGCCGCCGCCGATACCATCTACCTGCTCGGCCAGCGCCGGGCCTTTCCGATCACGGCCTATATGGCCTACGCCCTTGGAAAGCTGGGGGTGAAGAGCATTCTCATCGACAATGTCGGCACGCTGGGCCAGGAGCAGTCGGCCTTCGCCGGCAAAAAGGACGCGCTGATCTCCATAAGCTTTACGCCCTATGCCCCGGCCACCATTGAGCTGACCAAGGCGACGGCCGCCCGCGGCGTTCCGCTGGTCGCCATTACCGACAGTCCTTTCAGCCCGCTGACAGAACTGGCCGACGCCTGGTTCGAAGTGGTCGAAGCCGATTTCGCCGCCTTCCGATCCCTCTCCGCCTGCTTCTGCCTTGCCATGGCGCTCTCCGTTTCCATTGCCGAAAAGAGGCGGGGTGGCTAGAGCCTGACCGGCTTGTCGCTTTCCCAGGACAGGGTCGCCGCATCGGCCAGGATCTGCGCCTTCAGGCCGTCCTCCCCCGAAGGTGTCAACGCACGGCCTTCCACCACACCCTCGATGAAGACCGAGAGTTCGGCCTGGTAGGCCTCGCGATAGCGGTCCAGGAAAAACGCGAGCGCAGGGTCGCGGCTGTAGCCGGTCGCCGTTGCCGCCTCCACCGTCGTAGTGTGATGGTTGCCGGCGCGCAGCATCCCCTTTTCGCCGTGCACCTCCACCCGCTGGTCATAGCCATAAGGCGCGCGGCGGGAATTGGAGATCTGCACGATCCGCCCGCCCCCGGTCTTCAGCACGACAGCCGCGGTATCCACATCGCCAGCCTCGCCGATTGCCGGATCGACCAGTGAGGAGCCCAGCGCGTAGACTTCAACCGGTTCCTCGCCAAGAAGAAAGCGCGCCATGTCGAAATCGTGGATCATCATGTCGCGGAACAGACCGCCGGAACGCTCGATATAGGAAAGCGGTGGCGGCGCGGGGTCGCGCGACAGAATCGTCACCATCTCCAGCGCCCCGATCTCCCCGGCGTCGAGACGGGCCTTCAGCGCCGCGAAGCTGGGATCGAAGCGCCGGTTGAAACCGATCATCAGCGGCACGCCCGCTTCGGCCACAACGGCCAGGCAGGCGCGAATGCGCGCCGCGTCCAGATCCACCGGCTTCTCACAGAACACCGCTTTGCCGGACCGCACGGCGGCCTCGATCAGATCCGCATGGGTGTCGGTCGGCGTTGCGATCACCACCGCATCGATGCTGCGATCCTCGAGAATCTCTTCGATCGACGCGACGGCGGCGCCGGTCTCGGCCGCCAGCGCCGCTGCCGCCGCGGGCAGGGCATCGGCAATCGCAACCAGCCCGGCCGCGGGCTGCGCGGCGATGTTGCCTCCGTGGATCTGGCCGATACGGCCCGCCCCCAACAATCCGATCCGCAGCATGCGAGAATCCTTCTGCCAAGTTGAAATGGAATTCGAATTCCATATTGACCCATTAATAGATGTTATGTTTCATTCTTCCAAGCGATTGCAAAGCGCGGCCTTCAATAAAAATACGACCTCAGGTCAGCAGATACGGGAGACGGCCGAACCATGGGCAATGCTGCTGCGCTCGACCTCATCACCATCGGACGCTGTTCGGTGGATCTCTATGGCCAACAGGTCGGCGGACGCCTGGAAGACATGGGCAGCTTTGCCAAGTACATTGGCGGCTGTCCAGCCAACATTGCCGTGGGCTCGGCCCGCCTGGGTTTGAAAGCCGGTTTCCTGAGCCGTGTCGGCGACGAGCACATGGGCCGTTTCGTCCGCGAGATCCTTATCGACGAAGGGGTCGATACCAGCCGGTTGAAGACCGACCCGGAGCGCCTGACGGCACTGGTCATTCTCGGCATCCGCGACGAGGACAGTTTTCCGCTGATCTTCTATCGCGAAAACTGCGCCGACATGGCGATCTGCGAGGACGACATCGACCCGGACTACATCGCCTCGGCCAAAGCGGTGGTGGTGACCGGCACCCACTTCACGACGCCGGGGGTCGAGGCAGCCTCCCGCAAGGCCGCCCGCCTGGCCCGCGAAGCCGGCCGCAAGGTCGTATTGGATATCGACTACCGCCCGGTCCTCTGGGGCCTGACCGGCCACGGCCTGGGCGAGGAACGCTTCATCGAGAACGACGCCGTCTCCAAACACCTGCAGACCATCCTGCCGCTCTGCGATCTGATCGTCGGCACTGAAGAAGAGTTGCACATCGCCGGCGGCACCACCGACACCCTGGCGGCGATCCGCAAGGTCCGCGAACTGAGCGAGGCCACGATCGTCTGCAAACGCGGCCCCATGGGCTGTGTGGTCTTCCCCGGCGAAGTTCCAGCCTCCATCGAAGACGGGATCAAGGGCCCTGGCTTCCCGGTCGAAGTCTATAACGTGCTGGGTGCCGGCGATGCCTTCATGAGCGGCTTCCTGCGCGGCTGGCTGCGCGACGAGCCGCTGGAGACCTGCTGCAAGTTTGCCAACGCCTGCGGCGCCTTTGCGGTGTCGCGTCACGGCTGCGCGCCCGCCGTCCCCTCCTGGACCGAGCTGACTTACTACCTGGAAAACAGCAGCGATCACCATGCGCTGCGCGAGGACCCGGACCTGAACCGCATCCATTGGTCGACAACCCGGCGGCGGCACTACGACAGCCTGCGCATTCTCGCCTTCGATCACCGCAGCCAGTTCGAGGAGTTGGCGCGGGACTGCGGCGCTGACATCGCCCGGGTCGGCTATTTCAAGGCCCTGGCCCTGACCGCCGCCCGCAAGGTAGCGGCGGGCCGCGAGGGCTTCGGCGTTCTGGTCGACGACCGCCTGGGCCGCGACTCCCTCCATGCCGCCGCCGACGGCGACCTCTGGATCGGCCGGCCCATCGAACTGCCCGGCTCACGCCCCCTCGCCTTCGAGGAAGGCCCGGATCTGGGCGGTGCCCTGGCCGAATGGCCTCTGACCAACTGCGTCAAATGCCTGGTGTTCTACCATCCCGACGATCCGGAAGACCTGCGGCGGACGCAGGAGAGCCAGGTGCTGCGTCTTTACGACGCCTGCCGCCGGACCGGCCACGAGTTGCTGCTGGAAATCATCGCCAGCCGCCACGGGCCGGTCGACCAGAACACCCTCGCCAAGGCCATCGCGCGTTTCTATGACCTGGGGGTCGCACCGGACTGGTGGAAGCTGGAACCCCTGGCAGACGAGGCCGCCTGGCAGGCCGTCTGCACAACCATTGAGGCACGCGATCCGCATTGCCGGGGGATCCTGCTGCTGGGCCTGGAGCGGCCGTTGGAGGAACTGAACGCCTCTTTCGTTCTTGCCGCGCGTCATCCCCTGGTGAAAGGTTTCGCGGTCGGCCGCAGCATCTTCGCCGAGCCGGCCCGCGCCTGGCTGAAAGGCGAGATCGACGACACGGAAGCAACCGAGCAGATGGCAAAGCGCTTCAGCGAGCTGGTTTCGGGCTGGGAACATGCTGCGGCAGTGAAAGCCGCCTGAAAAAGAAAACCCGTGAAGCGTTACGACGGATCGAGAGCAAGACCATGTCCACCCTTCGTTTGACCATGGCCCAGGCGCTGGTGCGCTACCTCGCGGCGCAGAAGATCGAAATCGATGGGCAGCAGCGACCGCTCTTCGGCGGTGTCTGGGCGATTTTCGGCCACGGCAATGTCGCCGGCCTGGGCGAAGCGCTCTACGGCGTTCAGGACCGCCTGCCGACCTATCGCGGCCACAACGAGCAAGCCATGGCCCACGCCGCCATCGCCTACGCCAAGGCCAGCAACCGCCAGCGGGTCATGGCCTGCACCACCTCCATCGGACCCGGCGCCACCAACATGGTGACAGCGGCGGCGGTCGCCCACGTGAACCGCCTGCCCTTGTTGCTGCTGCCCGGCGACGTCTTTGCCACCCGGCGGCCCGACCCCGTGCTGCAGCAGATCGAGAGCTTCCAGGATGCGACCGTCAGCGCCAATGACTGCTTCCGGCCGGTCTCGCGCTATTGGGACCGCATCACCCGGCCAGAGCAGATCCTGGTGGCCCTGCCCCGTGCCATGGCGGTGCTGACCGATCCGGCGGACTGCGGCCCGGTCACCCTGGCACTCTGCCAGGACGTGCAGGCCGAGGCCTGCGACTATCCGGAGAGCTTTTTCGCGGAAAAGGTCTGGCGGTTCCGCCGCCCCCGCCCGGACCAGCAGGAACTGGCGAAGGCCGCGGCGCTGCTGTCCCAGGCCCAAAAACCGATGATCGTGGCCGGCGGCGGCGTCCACTACAGTCTGGCGACCGACAGCCTGCGCGCCTTTGCCGAGCGCCACGGCGTGCCGGTGGCGGAAACCCAGGCCGGCAAGAGCGCCCTGCCCTGGGATCATCCATTGAACCTCGGCGCCCTCGGCGTGACCGGAACCTCGGCAGCCAATGAAACCGCTGAGGAAGCCGACGTGATCCTCGCCGCCGGCACTCGATTGCAGGATTTCACCACCGGCTCCCGGGCGCTGTTCAAGAACCCGGTGCGCAGGATCATTCAGCTGAACACGGCCGCCTTCGATGCCGGCAAGCACCAGGCAGAACCGCTGGTCGCCGATGCCCGCGAGGGTCTGGACACCCTCTCCGCCCAGCTGTCCCAATACCGCAGCCCGGCTGAGTGGCAGGACAGCGCCCGGGCCCGGGTCGGCGGCTGGACCCAGGCGGCGGAAGCCGTGCGTGCGCCTGAAGGGGCCGGCCCGCCCAGCGACGCCCAGGTGATCGGCGCCGTCAACCGGGCCGCCGACGCGCAGGCCATCGTCGTCGGCGCCGCCGGCGGTCTGCCCGGTGAGCTGCACAAGCTCTGGCGCAACGGCGAGACCGGGGGCTACCACATGGAGTACGGCTATTCCTGCATGGGCTATGAAATCGCCGGCGGCATCGGCGTGAAACTGGCCCAGCCGGAACGCGATGTGATCGTCATGCTCGGCGACGGCAGTTACCTGATGATGAATTCCGAGATCGCCACCGCTGCCATGCTGGGCGTGAAGCTCACCATCGTGGTGCTGGACAACAGGGGTTTCGGCTGCATCAACCGTCTGCAGCGCGGCACCGGCGGCGAGTCCTTCAACAACCTGTTGCAGCACACGCGCCATGAAAGCCTGCCTGATATCGACTTCCGCGCCCATGCCGAAAGCCTGGGCGCCAAGGCGGTGAAGGCCGAGACGCTGGCAGCGCTGGAAAGCGCGCTTGCCGAACCCTACGAAACCGCCGGGCCGCGGGTCATCGTGATCGACACCGACCCCTTGATTTCCACCGAAGCCGGTGGAACCTGGTGGGATGTGGCGGTGCCGGAGGTTTCAGAGCGCGGCGCGGTGCGCGAGGCTCACGAAACCTATGTCGCCGCCAAGGCCGCGCAGCGCCTGGCCGACTGAATGAACTGAAGAGTAAAAGCAATGACCGTAAAACTCGGCACCAACCCCATCGCCTGGTCGAACGACGACCTTGAAAGCCTGGGCGGCGAGACACCCCTGGAAACCTGCCTGCGCGAGGCCCGCGCCGCCGGCTTCGTCGGCATTGAGATGGGCAACAAGTTTCCCCGCGATGCCGCGACCCTGGGCGCGCTGTTGAAGGACTTCGATCTCTCTCTGGTATCCGGCTGGTACTCCAGCCACCTGCTGACCCGTGACGCCGAGGCGGAAATCGAGGCCCTGGCGCCGCACATGGCGCTGCTGAAGGAAATGGGCTGCGATCAGTTGATCTTCGCTGAAACCAGCAATGCCATTCACGGGCGCCAGGAGGTACCGCTATCGCAGAGCCCGAGCATCGGCGCGGCGGAAATGGAAACCTTCGCCCGGCGGGTCACCGAAGTAGCCGAGCACGTCCGCGCCGCCGGGCTGCAGTTGGCCTATCACCACCACGCCGGCACGGTGGTGGAAACCGGCGTCGAGATCGAAGCCTTCATGGCCGCCGCCGGCGATGCCGTGGGCCTGCTGCTCGACACCGGCCATGCGGTTCTGGCCGGGGCCGACCCGGCCGCCATCGCCCGCCGCTACGGGCCGCGCATCACCCATGTGCACTGCAAGGACCTGCGCGCCGACGTAAGGGATCAGGTCCGCGCCCAGAACATGAGCTTCCTGGACGCCGTGATCGCGGGCATTTTCACCGTACCGGGTGACGGCTGCATCGATTTCGCCGCGGTGCTGGACGCCCTCAGCGAGCCGAGATACCAGGGCTGGCTGGTAGTCGAGGCCGAACAGGACCCGAAGAAAGCCAACCCCGGCATCTATGCCGCCATGGGCCACCAGAATCTGGCGCGCTTCGCGGCAGAGGCGGGGCTGGCCTGATGTTCGATAACAAGCACCCCTGGTTCGTACCGCTCTACCGCCGGGTGCTGATCATCGCGGTCTGCTTCCTCTGGCTGGTGGTGGAGAGCATCGCCAACCAGCCGTTCTGGCAGATCATCTCTTTTGCCGTCCTGATCTACGCCATCTGGACCTTCCTCTACACTTACGAACCGCCGGAAAATACCAGCGGTAAACAAGATTGACGCCCAACCGTACGACCCCGACGAAGAGAGACCGAGCATGCCAAACCTTCTGGTGAAACCGCGAACCCCCGATGCCGACGGCGAGGTGCTTTCCGTCTCTCCCGAGAGTGCCGGCTGGCGTCATGTCGGCTTCAAGGTCTTCAAGCTGAAGCCGGGCCAGAGCCTCGCCCGCGAGACCGGCTCGGAAGAGGTCTGCCTGGTGCTGGTGACCGGCAAGGCGGACATCGAGGCCGCCGGCCAGAGCTTCCCCGATCTCGGCGAGCGCATGTCGGTCTTCGAGGACAAGGCCCCCTACTCCGTCTATGTGCCCAACGGCGAGACCTACAGCGTCACCGCGACGACCGAGGTGGAACTGGCGGTCTGTTCAGCGCCCGGCAAGGGCGGCCATCCGGTCCGCCTCATCGCGCCGGAGGATGTCGGCTTCGAGGAGCGCGGCAGCGGCACCAACCGACGCCTCATCTACAACATTCTGCCGGAGACCGAGCCCGCCGACAGTCTCTTGGTCGTGGAGGTCATCACCCCCAACGGCAACTGGTCGAGTTATCCCCCGCACAAGCACGACAGCGACAACATTCCGACGGAATCGAGCCTGGAGGAAACCTACTACCACCACCTGAACCCGCCCCAGGGCTTCGCCTTCCAGCGGGTCTACACCGACGACCGCTCCCTCGACGAAACCATGGCGGTGGAGGACGGCACCTGCGTGATGGTACCGCGCGGCTACCACCCGGTCGGGGCGCCCCACGGCTACGACCTCTACTACCTCAACGTCATGGCCGGCCCCGTCCGCCAGTGGTATTTCAAGAACGATCCGGCCCACGACTGGATTGTGAAGAGGTAGGCTTTGCGGGCGGGCCCTCGTCGAGAATAAGCCGGGCGGCCTGATCGGCGGCATCGCGGAAGGGCTGCAGAATCAGGTCGGCGCCACGGGTTGCCAACGGCTCGGTGTCCGATCCGCGTTGCACCGTTACCGCAACGCGGCCGGCAAAACCGGCGACCCGCAGCCCATCGATCAGTCCCAGGCGCGCGTCCTCGTGGGTCACCCCGGTTTCATGTTCCGGCACGGCGGACACCGCCCAGCTTGCACCCTTGAGGGGCAGACTGGCAACGAACTCAGGATCGGTGGCGTCACCGTAGGCAACATCCAGCCCCTGCTGCCGCCACTCCTTCACCACGGCCGGATTGAAGTCGACGCCAAGCACAAGAAGGCCGCGGTGGCGGAGACGGTGCGCGATGGCGCTGCCGTATCGGCCGAGACCGAACAGCAGGACATCGTAGCGCCCGGATGCCTCGCCCAGGTCGGCGACAGCCTCACGCGGCGTGTTGCGGCGTTCGAAGACGCCCAGAAAGGGCTCCAGCAAGGCAAAGAGGTGGTGCGAGTAGGTGATCATGTAGGTCGAAAGCGAAATCGTGATCAGCCCGACCAACGTCACCAGGCCGAGAGTCTCGGCCCCGATATGCCCAAGCGACACACCAACCGCCGCGAAGATCAACGAGAACTCGCTGATCTGGGCAACCGTGAGGCCGGCGAGGAAACCGGTGCGCTTGCGGTATCCCATGGCCCCCATGATCACGAGGACGATCAGAGGGTTGCCGATCAGGACAAACAGCGAGAGCATCAGCGCCGCCGGGATCTGCTCGTCCAGGAGGGAGAGGTCGAGCCCCGCCCCCAGGGCAATGAAGAAGAACAGCAGCAGGAAATCGCGCAGCGGCGCCAGCCGCGCCGCCAGCGCCTCGCGAAACTGAGTCGAAGCCAGCGAGACGCCGGCGAGCAGCCCGCCGAGTTCCTTGCTGAAACCGAGATAGTCGCCCGCCGCGGCGAACAGGGCGGCCCAGCCGATCGCAAAGCAGACCATAAGTTCCGGGGCCCGGGCAAGGCGCTCCACCAGACGCTCGGCAGCAAAGCGGATAAAGAGACCCACGGCCAGCAGCATGAGCGCCCCATAGCCGAAGACCAGCGCCACGTCCGTGATCGCCGAATCGCTCTGGGCGCCGGCGCCGATCCCCGACATCACGAGCATGGCCAACACCACAACCAGATCCTGAACGATCAGAAAGCCGAGCGCCACACGCCCGTGGAGCGAATCGATCTCCCGTTTATCGGAGAGCAGCTTGACGATGATGATGGTGCTGGAGAAGGTCAGGGCGACGGCTACGTAGAGGCTGGTAACGACGCCAAGCCCGAGCGCCAGGCCGAGACCGAACCCGACTACCGAGGTGAAGGCAACCTGCCCGAGCCCAGTGGTGAGCGCCACCGCCCCCAGGGTCCGCACCAGCTTCACGTCGAGCTTGAGGCCGACCAGGAACAGCAGCACCGCGATCCCCAATTCCGCCAACAGATTTATCTGCTCGTCCGAACGCGCGATGTCGAGCAGCGACGGTCCGGCGAGAATGCCCACGGCAATGAAGCTCACGATCAGCGGCTGCCTCAGCAGGACACCGACCAGACCCACCGCCGCCGCCAGGACGAGAAGCGCGGCGACCTCGTAGAAAACGGAAATGGAAACGATTTCCAGCATCAAACACCGCGCCGGTCAGCCGGCGCCCTCTCTCGCGTCGCGCCTGGCGTGGCACTGTTGGAACCGCTCTCCCGGCCGGCCGGGGTCTCATCGGCGTTCAGAGCGTGGCAGGGATGTGTCCCGGTCTGTTGGATCGCCGGTGCGGCCGGCAGGTTCTGATGTTCGATAGCTGACATGACGTCGCGCCCTCTCAAGTTCGCGATCCAGGGGCCGGCTTACGAAGTCGGGCCCCGACACTGTCAGCTCGATCAGTCTTTTTGGTCCGGCGCCGGCTGCGTTGCGTGCGCGTTCACGAAGGCCTCAAGGTCCGTGGCGGCCACCCGGAAATCGCGGCCGAACCTGACGGCCCGCAACTCACCCTCATGAATCCAGTTGCGGACGGTCGCTTCGCTGACCTTCAGAAGCTCCGCAATCTCATGAGTGGTGAAGAACGGTCTGCTTAGCATTCCTAAGCGCCTTATAGTTCAAGCTGACGCTTTTAAGCATCGTTGAATGCCATCTAAGCGTCTTTGACCCAAATCAATGCCATTAATCCATGTTGGGCGCAAGCTAACCAAAGTTGCGACATCGCCCTTCGATGATCGGATAGGCCGAAGCCGAGAAGCCCGACGATGAGCCTTCGGATGGCAAATGACATCGGGAAACTGGTTCCGGCCAGAGGGAAAGCACTGAATGAAGCGGTTCAAGAACATTCTCTACGTAGCCGATTCTTCTGGGATCGTCCTGCAGGCGTTTCATCATGCCGTCGGCCTCGCGGAGCGGAACAAAGCGCGGCTGACGGTGATCCTGGTGATGGAAAGGATCCCCGCCTATCTGACCCGGCTGACCTCCCCGACGCTAAGGGAGGCCCAGGTCAAGGAACTGCAGGCCACCGTGGAACGGCTAGCCGCATGGGCGGCGGGTCGGGTGGAGATTGAGTCCAGGATCATTGAGGGAACGCCCTTCCTGGAGGTCATTCGCGCGGTGCTGCGGAACCGCCACGACCTGGTCATCAAGTCGGTGGGCAGCGACGCCGGCGCCGTGGACTGGCTTTTTGGCTCTCTTGACATGAATCTGCTGCGCAAGTGCCCCTGCCCGGTGTGGCTCATCAAGGCGAACGGCCCGCTGCCGATCCGGCGGGTGATGGCCTGTGTCGACTTCAGCGATCTCGATCACGCCGGCGCCGATACAGCCGAACCTCTGAACCGGATGGTCCTGGAGATGGCCGGGTCGCTCGCCTTTGTCGAGCAAAGCGAGTTCCATGTTGTTCATGCCTGGGATGCCATCGGCGAAGCGCTCATGAGAGGTACGCGGGCCGGCGCCGACGAGGAAGAGGTGGACCGCTACATCAACGAAGTGCGCCTGGAGCATCGTCATTGGCTCTGCCAGCTGCTGCACAAGGCGAGAGAGTGGATCGGACTCGAGACCTACGACGCCGTTGATCCGAAGACGCATGTGCCCAAAGGCCGGGCCAGCGACATCATTCCCAGACTGGCGCATGAGCTGCGCATCGATGTCCTCGTCATGGGAACGGTGGCCCGCACCGGTATCCCGGGCTTGATCATCGGCAACACAGCCGAAAACGTGCTCTACCGGATCAACTGTTCGGTGCTGGCGATCAAGCCGCCGGGCTTCGTGACCCCGGTGACCCTGGACGACTGATCGCGCCGGAGGATGAACCCGCCCAGGGCTTCGCCTTCCAGCGGGTCTAAACCGACGACCGCTCCCTCGACGAGACCATGGCGGTAGAGGACGGCACCTGCGTTATGGTGCCGCGTGGCTATCACCCCGTCGGGGCGCCCCACGGCTACGACCTCTACTATCTCAAAGTCATGGCCGGCCCTGTTCGACAGTGGCACTTCAACAACGACCCGGCCCACGAGTGGATCGTGAAGAAGTAGAAGTCATGACCGGCCAATCCCGCGCTAGCGCCGAATGAACGGCGGAAGACGCGGGCCTACTGGTGCAGGCCCAGCTCCCGCTGCTTCTTCTTGGAGAGGCCGAGCGAGACTATGTAATGGGACTGGCGCAGATAGTCTCTCAGGTCGCCGTCCGACAAGCCCGGCCGCGCGTAGTGCTGGATCCACTTCATGCCCCGTGACGCGAGATAGGGTGCCGGGCGCAGGCCGGGCTGATCCTTCAGGATCTCATAGGAAAGCTCGCTCACTTTGAAGGTATAGGCCGGCTCGGTGTCCGCCCAACCGCCGATGGCGAAGACCTTGCCGCCCACTTTCCAGACGTGCGATCCGCCCCACTGAACCACGTAGCTCGTGGCCAGAAGTTTCCGGCAGAAGGCGTTGAATTCGTCGTAGGTCATCTGGGACGTTCCGCAATGCGCCAAGTGGGGCAAACCGCCCGCCTCCCCTTCGGCCTAAAGGCTTGTCATAGCTGTTTACCTTTGGCCCGGCAACGCCCGGCCCAGCCCAAAAAAGGGATCTTTCATCAATGGTCCCGCTTGAATTCCGGTCCCCCGCAGACGTTTTCTGGACTGTGGCTGTCGTATCGGCATAAATAGGGCTGGTTCAACCGCCCTAAAGTCCCGTCATGGCCCGTTATTCGATCTTTTCCCTGCTCAGCAACGCGCTGACCGGCAACCGCAACTGGGCGCGGGTCTGGCGCTCCCCGGAGCCCAAGCCCGCCTATGACGTGATCATCGTCGGCGGCGGCGGGCATGGCCTCGCGACGGCCTATTACCTGGCCAAGGAACACGGCATCACCAATGTGGCGGTGCTGGAAAAGGGCTGGCTGGGCAGCGGCAACATCGGGCGCAACACCACCATCGTGCGCTCCAACTACCTGCTGCCGCCGAATGCTCATTTCTACGAGCATTCCATGAAACTCTGGGAGGGCCTCTCCCAGGATCTGAACTACAACGTCATGTTCTCCTCGCGCGGTGTCCTCAACCTGGCCCATACGCCCGGCCAGATGGACAGCTACGCCCGGCGCGGCAACGCCATGCGCCTGCACGGCATCGACGCCGAACTGCTGGACAACCGCGAGGTGGCCAAGTTCGTGCCCGGCCTGGATACCTCGCGCAAGGCACGCTTTCCCGTCGAGGGCGGCCTGTTGCAGCCGCGCGGCGGCACCGCGCGCCACGATGCCGTGGTCTGGGGCTATGCTTACGGCGCCGACAGCCGCGGCGTCGACATCATCGAGAACTGCGAGGTCACCGGCTTCCTGCGCGAGGGTGGCGCCGTCACCGGGGTCGAGACCAGCCGCGGCACGATCCGGGCCGGCAAGGTCGGGGTCGCCGTGGCCGGCAGTTCCTCCGTGGTGCTGGCAAAAGCCGGGCTGCGCGACCTGCCGATCGAGAGCCATGTGCTGCAGGCCTTCGTCTCCGAACCCCTGAAACCGCTGATCGACACCGTTGTCACCTTCGGGGCCGGGCATCTCTACATCTCCCAGTCCGACAAGGGCGGGCTGGTCTTCGGCGGCGATCTCGACGGCTACAACTCCTACGCCCAGCGTGGCAACCTGCCGATCATCAAGCACGTCGCCGCCGAGGCCCTGGCCATGTTCCCCAATCTGGCGCGCCTGCGTCTGGTGCGTCATTGGGGCGGTGTCATGGACATGTCCATGGACGGCAGCCCGATCATCTGCAAGGGACCCGTCGAAGGACTCTACATCAACGCCGGCTGGTGCTACGGCGGCTTCAAGGCGACCCCGGCCTCGGGCTGGTGTTTCGCCTCCACCATCGCCAACGACCGGGCCCACGCGCTGAACGCCGCCTTCACCCTGGAGCGCTTCTGCCAAGGCCGCGTCATCGACGAGCGCGGCGCCGGCCCGCAGCCGCGCCTGCACTAACGGGCAAAGGAAAAGAACCATGCTGATCCCCTGCCCCCACTGCGGCCCGCGCGACGTCGGCGAATTCACTTACGGCGGCGACGCCACCAAGGAGCGGCCGGACCCCGGCAGCGCCGCCGCCGCCGACTGGTGCGACTACGTCTTCCAGCGCGAAAACCCGCGCGGGCCCCATCTTGAATACTGGCACCACGCCCAGGGCTGCCGGCTCTGGCTGAAGGTGCGCCGTGACACCGCCACCCACAGGATCGAGGGGGCAGAGATCGCCGGCCCCTGGGCTGGAGCGGAAGCGCGCGAAAGCGACAGCGGCGAAGGACAGGACGTGGCATGAGCGGCTTTCGCCTCCCCTCCTGCGGCCTGATCGACCGCAGCCGGCCCCTGCACTTCACCTTTGACGGAAAGCGTTACCAGGGCTTCGCCGGCGACAGTCTGGCCTCTGCGCTGCTGGCGAACGGCGTCGACATCCTGGGCCGCAGCTTCAAGTACCACCGCCCGCGCGGCCTGTTCTCCGCCGGGGTGGAGGAACCCAACGCCATGGTCACCCTGCGCAGCAGCGCCCGGACCGAGCCCAACTGCAAGGCGCCCATGGTGGAGCTTTTTGAAGGACTGGAGGCTAAGAGCCAGAACCGCTGGCCCTCCCTCGGCCTCGACATCATGGCCCTGAACGGCCTGGCCGGCCCGCTGTTATCCGCCGGCTTCTACTACAAGACCTTCATGGGACCGACCCGTAAGGCCTGGATGTTCTACGAACACTTCATCCGCAAGGCGGCGGGCATGGGCGCCGGCACCCAACTGCGGGACCCGGACCGCTACGAGGAAACCAACGCCTTCTGCGATGTGCTGATCGCCGGGGCCGGGCCCACAGGCCTTATGGCGGCCCTGGCGGCGGCACAGAGCGGTGCGCGGATTGTCCTGGTCGACGACCAGGCCGAGATGGGCGGCAGCCTGCGCGGCACGAGCCTGACGGTGGGCGAAGCCGCCGGCGATATCTGGTGCCGCTCAGCGCTGGCGGTTCTCTCGGCCCTGCCCAACGTGACGCTGCTGCCCCGCACCACGGTCTACGGCTACTACGACGACAACACCTTCGGTGCTGTCGAGCGGGTGTCCGACCATCTGCCGGTACCGCCGGAGGCAACGCCACGCCAGCGCCACTGGACCATCCGCGCCAAACAACTGGTGATCGCCGCCGGCGCCATCGAACGCCCGCTGATCTTCGCCGGCAACGATACACCCGGCGTGATGCTGGCCGATGCGATCAGGATCTATGTCGAACGCTATGGTGTTTCGCCGGGCCAGCGGATCGCGCTCTTCGCCAACAACGACGGCGCCTACCGTACTGTCGCCGCCCTGGCCAAAGCCGGGGTCACCGTGGTGGCGGTGGTCGATCCGCGCCCGGAGATCGGCGCCGAGGCCCGTTCGGTGGTCGAGGGCTGCGGCGCCGAACTGCTGACCGGTCATGTCGTGACCCGCGCCCGCGGCGGGCGGCGGCTCGCCGCTATTGAAGTGACGCCCTACGATCCGGCCAACGGCGTGCAGGACCGTTTGCACCGCAGTATCCCGGTTGACTGCCTGGCGGTCAGCGGCGGCTGGACCCCGACGATACACCTGGCCAGCCAGGCCAGCGGCCCGGCGCGCTGGGACGAGGCCCTGGCCGCTTTCCTGCCGGGCGAACCGACACAGCCCTGGCAGGCCGCCGGGGCCTGCAGCGGTGAACTGTCCACCGCCGCCTGCCTCACCGCCGGCATCCAGGCCGGCGCGGAGGCGGCCCGCGCCTGCGGCTTCGCGCCCAGCCCGATCTCGGTTCCGGCCGTCGGGCCGGAGATCACCTGCGATGCCATCCTGCCGCTTTGGGACGCGCGGCCTGCCGGCGGCAAAGGCAAGGCCTTCGTCGACCTGCAGCACGACGTGACGGCATCAGACGTCAGCCTCGCCCACCGTGAGGGCTTTCGCTCCGTCGAGCATCTGAAACGCTACACCACCCTCGGCATGGCGACCGACCAGGGCAAGACTTCCAACATGGCCGGCCTCGCCCTCATGGCGCAGGAGCGCGGTTTGTCGATCCCCGAGGTCGGCACCACCCGCTTCCGCCCGCCCTATACGCCGATCGCCCTGGGCGCCCTGGCCGGGCAGGCCCGCGGCGCCCACTTCCGCCCCCTCAGGCGCACCCCGATGCACGACTGGCACGTCGCTGAGGGTGCCGACATGATGGAGGTCGGGCTCTGGCAGCGCCCGCGCGTCTACCGACGCGACGGCGAAACCGTCGAACAAGCTTACATTCGAGAAGCACGTCAGGTGCGCCAAAGCGTCGGCATCGTCGATGTCTCGACCCTCGGCAAGATCGACGTCCAAGGCCCCGATGCAGCCGAGTTCCTGAACCGGGTCTACTCGAACGGCTTCCTGAAGCTACCGGAGGGCAAAGCGCGCTACGGCCTGATGCTGCGCGAGGACGGTTTCCTCTGGGACGACGGCACCACCTGGCGCCTCGGCGAACACCGTTTCCTGATGACCACCACGACCGCCAATGCGGCCCCGGTGCTGGCGCAGCTCGAGTTCCTGCTGGCGGCGGTCTGGCCCGAGATGAAGGTGGCCGTGACCTCGGTCAGCGATCAATGGGCCGCCATGGCGGTCTCCGGGCCCAAGGCGCGCGACCTGCTGGCGGCGGTGCTCGACGATATCGGCATGTCGAACGAGGCCTTCCCTTTCATGGGCGTGCGCGAAGGGCATCTGGACGGCGTCCCGGTACTGGTCGCCCGCCTCAGTTTCTCCGGCGAACTGGCCTACGAGGTCTACGCCGGGGCGCATAGCGGCGAGGCCGTCTGGCGCCGGATCATGGCGGCGGGCGAAGCCTTCGACGTCGTCGCCTATGGCCTGGAAGCGCTGGGCACCCTGCGCATCGAAAAGGGCCATGTGGCGGGTCCGGAACTCGACGGCCGCACGACGGCGGAAGACCTGGGCCTCGGCGGCATGACATCGCGCAGGAAAGACTACATCGGCAGCGCCATGATGGACCGCGAGGGTCTGGTCGACGACAACAGGATGAAGCTGGTCGGCCTGATCTCCCGTGACGGACAACCGGTACGCTCCGGCTCCCACCTCATCGTTCCCAACGGCGAGAGCCCGCCGCGCAGCCTTGGCCATGTCACCTCCTCGACCTACAGCCCGGCGCTGGAGAAATACATCGCCCTCGGCCTGCTGGAAGACGGACGCAACCGCATCGGCGAGGCGCTGGTGGCAACCTACCCGCTGAAGGGACACAACGTCGATGTCGAGGTGGTGTCCTCCCACTTCTTCGATCCGGAGGGGAGCCGCATGCATGTCTGATCTTCTCTCACCGCTTCAGGGCCACAGCGAGCCCCGGGTCGCCGTCGCTGCTCAGGGCGAAGCCGGCGTGGCCCTTACAGAACGCCGGATCGTCAGCCTGGTGCAGGTCGCGGCCTGGTCCGATAGGCTGGCGCAGGTCGAAGACGCCGTCGCCGCCGTGACCCACTGCACGCCGCCGCAGCGCCCGCGTGGCTCCAGCCTGCGTGAAACCACCACCATCATGGCCATCGGGCCCGGGCGCTATCTTGTGGAGAGTGCCGACCCGGAGCTGGCAAAGAAGCTGACGGCGGTCATCGGCCCCGATCTGGGCGCGGTGACCAACCTGAGTCAGGCCCGCAGCGTTGTTCGAATCAATGGTCCCAAAGCGACCTGGGTGCTGTCCAAGGGTCTCGCCATCGATCTGGACCCGGCAGCCTTTCCGCCGCTGGACGTGGCACAGACCGCGATCCACGAGGTCGGCGTGCTGGTGCGGCGTATCGCTGAAGACAGCTTCGACCTTTATGTCTTCCGCGGCTTCGCGCTATCCTTCTGGGCGTGGCTTACCGAAGCTGCCGCCGAAACCGGCTACCGTGTCGACCCGCCCGGTAGCGCCTGAACACGACCGAGGAAGCCAGCATGGGACGACTGGAAGGAAAGCGCGCCATCATCACCGGTGGCGGCAACGGGATCGGCGCGGCAGCCGCGCTGCGCTTCGCGCAGGAAGGCGCCAAGGTCACTATCCTGGAAATCAAGAAGGACGCCGGGGAACGCAGCGCCGCCGCCGTGGAAGCCGCCGGGGGCGCGTGTCTGTTCCTGGAATGCGACATCACCAAGCCCGAAGCAGTGGAGGCCGCCGTCACCAGATCCGTCAATCACTTCGGCGGGCTGGAAGTGCTCTACAACAACGCCGGCGGGGCCACAGCGCAAGACGGCAGTTTCCTCGATATCCCGCTGGACGAATTCTGGCGCACCATCTCCGTCGATCTCTACGGCACCTTCCTGACCAGCCGTTTCGCCGTGCCGCACATCCGCGATGCCGGCGGCGGCTCGGTGATCAACACCTCCTCGATCCGTGCCATGAAAGGCACCCGCGGCGCCGATGCCTATACCTCGGCCAAGGGCGGCATTATCACCCTGACCAAGGCCATGGCGCTGCAGTGTGCGGCGATGAAGATCCGCGTGAATGCAATCTCACCCGGCGCGGTGCTGACCGAACGCACCCGTTCCGTCTTCGGCATGACCGGCGACGACGACGGCACCAACCCGGCGCGCCCGATCCGTACCGGACGGCCCATCGAAGTGGCGGAGATGGCGCTGTTCCTGGCTTCCGACCAGGCCAGCCTGGTGAACGGCGCAATCATCCCCGTCGACAGCGGCGCCTGCGCGTTCTAGCCGACCGGCAAAGGAACCGATAGCTTGACCAGACTTTCCCACCCGATCCCGGTCCTGCGGATCTTCGACGAGGCCAAGGCGCGGGAATTCTATGTCGACTGGCTTGGTTTCTCCGTCGACTGGGAGCATCGCTTCGGCGACGACTTTCCGATCTATCTGCAAGTTTCCCGGGGCGACTGCGTGATCCATCTTTCCGAGCACCACGGCGACGCCACGCCGGGCGGCCACCTGCGTACTGAATGCGACGATATCGACGGCTTGGCCGCCGCGCTGCGGGCCAAGGACTATAAGTACGCCAAGCCCGGAGAGCCGGAGGACAAACCCTGGGGCACGCGGGAAATCGCTCTGACCGATCCCTTCGGCAACCGCCTCACCTTCTCCAGCCCGGCTGCGTAACAACACACAGATCAAGACAACGCACACTCGTCATGCTCGGGCTCGTCGCGAGCATCCATGGCTGTGGCAGGCACCACAGTCTTCCAGGAGATACCACCCGTCGGATAGATGGACCCTCGGGACAAGCCCGAGGGTGACAAGTAAAAAATCTCAGCCGTCGCGCAGCCGGGTGATTTCCGTGAGCAGGCCCAGCGTCGAAGCATCGCGGCCTTCGATGGCGGCTTCGTCCTTCACCATCGGCAGCAATTCGCCGGCCAGTTGCTTGCCCAGTTCCACGCCCCACTGGTCGAAGGAATTGATGTTCCAGATGCGGCCCTGGACGAAGACCTTGTGCTCGTAGAGGGCGATCAGGCGGCCCAGCGTGCCGGGGTCGAGGCGGCGATAGAGCAGGGTGTTGCTGGGGCGGTTGCCGGGGAAAACCTTGTGCGGCGTTAAGGCCGCGACTTCCGCCGCAGACTTGCCGGCAGCGACCAGTTCTGCACCGGCCTCCTCCGCCGTCTTGCCGCGCATCAACGCCTCGCTCTGGGCCAAGCAGTTGGCCAGCAGGATTGGATGATGATCGCCCATCTGTTCCTGCGGCTGCGCCGCCGCCAGAAAGTCGCAGGGGATGACGTCGCTGCCCTGGTGGATCAGCTGATAGAAGGCGTGCTGGCCGTTGGTCCCCGGCTCGCCCCAGACCAGGGGGCCGGTAGCGCCCGCCGCCGGCTCGCCGAAAAGGGTCACGCCCTTGCCGTTGGACTCCATGTCGAGCTGCTGCAGATAGGCGGCAAAGCGTTCCAGTCGCTGATCGTAGGGCAGTACCGCGTGCGACCCAAAGCCCCAGACGTTGCGATACCAGACCCCCAGCAGGGCCAGGATCACCGGCATATTCGCGGCCAGGGGCGCGGAGCGGAAATGCTCGTCCATCGCGTGAGCGCCCTGCAGGAACTCGGTGAAGCGCGCGCCACCGATGGCGATCATCACCGGCAGACCGATGGCCGACCAGACGGAGTAGCGCCCGCCGACCCAATCCCAGAACCCGAAGGTCCGCTCCGCAGCGATGCCAAAGGCCGCCACGGCTTCCAGGTTGGTGGAGATCGCCGCGAAATGCGCCCCCACCGCCGCCTCGCCCAGGGCCGCGACCAGCCAGGCCCGCGCCGAGCGGGCATTGGTCATGGTCTCCTGGGTCGTGAAGGTCTTGGAGGCGACAAGAAACAGCGTCGTCCGCGGATCGAGACCCTTCAGCGTGTCGTGCAGGTGGGCGCCGTCGACGTTGGAAACGAAGTGGCAGCGCAAGCCTTTCTGGATGTAGGGGCTCAGCGCGCGGGTCACCATCGCCGGCCCCAGGTCCGAGCCGCCGATACCGATGTTCACGATGTCGGTGAAACGCTCCCCACCCGCACCAACAATAGCACCGGACCGTACGCCCTCGGCAAAGGCCGCCATGGCATCCAGCACGCCCCGGACATCGGGCATCACGTCGCGCCCGTCGACCAGGACCGGACGGTCGGAGCGGTTGCGCAGAGCCGTGTGCAGCACCGCACGACCCTCGGTGACATTGATCTTCTCGCCCGCGAACATGGCGTCGCGCGCAGCCTCCACGCCCGCCGCCCGCGCCAGCGCAACTAACTTCTCCAGGGTCTCCGCGACAATGCGGTTCTTTGAATAGTCGAGCAGCAGGTCGTCGAGGCGCAGCGAGAAACGCTCGAAGCGCCCGGCATCCTCGGCAAAGAGATCGCGCAGGGGCCGATCCTCGATCTCTGTCCGATGAGCACGGAGAGCCTTAAATGCTGACTTAACTGATGCCGCCATAACGCTGCTTTTCCTTATACTTTCATCGTCGCCGCATCGCGCGCCAGATCTTCGATCCCGGCCCAGTCACCCGCCGCGACCTTATCGCCCGGCGCCACCCAGGACCCGCCGACGCAGACCACGTTGGGCAGGGCGAGATAGCGCCCGGCGCTGTCCCGGCTGATGCCCCCGGTCGGGCAGAACCGGATCGCCGCCAGGGGCGAAGCCAGCGACTTCAGATAGGCCGCGCCGCCGGCGGGCTCGGCCGGAAAGAACTTCTGGAAGCGGTAGCCCTGCTCCAGCAGCGTCATGGCCTCGGAAGCGGAGGCCGATCCGGGCAGCAGCGGCACCGGGCAATCGGCAACGGCGGCCAGCAGACCCGGCGACGCGCCGGGCGAGACCATGAAACGGCAACCGGCGTCCACGGCCTGGGAGACCTGATCGGACGTCAGCACCGTGCCGGCCCCGACAACCGCCCCCTCGACCTCGGCAGCAATCGCGCGGATCGATTCCAGCGCCGCAGCTGTGCGGAAAGTGACTTCGATGGCTTTCAGCCCACCGGCGACCAGGGCGCGGGCCAGCGGCACCGCGGTCGCCACGTCATCGATCACCAGCACCGGCACCACCGGCGCCAGTTCGAGGACCGCTTCGATCCCCGCCTGCTTCTCATTCATAAACCAGCTCCAAAAACATGGGCGCCCAGATCGGCTGTTCCCGCCGCCGCCCGGAAGGGTGCGAAGAGTTCGCGCCCCAAACCAAAATGACTTGCCGAAAGGTCCTCGGTCACGACCTCGCGCGCCTGCCAGACCTCCGGCGGAACACCCACCACGCTCAGGCGGCCCGCCACCGCATCGAGGCGCAGCATGTCGCCGTCGCGCAGCCTGGCAATCGGACCGCCCGCTGCCGCTTCCGGCGTCACGTGGATCGCCGCCGGCACTTTGCCCGAAGCACCGGACATGCGCCCGTCGGTCACCAGGGCGACCTTGAAGCCGCGATCCTGCAGCACGCCCAGCGGCGGCGTCAGCTTGTGCAACTCCGGCATGCCGATAGCCTGCGGCCCCTGAAAGCGCACGACGGCGATGAAGTCCTTCTCCAACTGCCCGGCCTTGAAGGCATCCATAAGGGCGTCCTGGGAATGAAAGATCACGGCGGGCGCTTCGATCACATGGCGCTCCGGCTTCACGGCGGAAACCTTGATCACAGCCTGGCCAAGATCGCCGGTCAGCATCTTCAGTCCGCCGTTCGGCGAAAAGGCCTGAGCCACCGGCGCCAGCACAGCCTCATCGTGGCTTTTCGACGCCCCCGCCTGCCAAGTGACTGCGCCGTCGTCGCCCAGCTTGGGTTCCTGGCGATAGAGATCGAGCCCCTGCCCCCAGACCGTGGTCACGTCACCGTGCAGGAAACCGGCGTCCAGAAGTTCGGAAATCAGAAAGCCCATGCCGCCGGCCGCCTGGAAGTGGTTCACGTCGGCCAGGCCATTGGGATAGATGCGGCAGAGCAGCGGCACCACATCGGAAAGATCCGAAAGATCCTGCCAGGTCAGGTCGATCCCCGCCGCCGCGGCCATCGCCACCAGATGCATGGCGTGATTGGTGGAACCGCCCGTGGCGTGCAGGCCGACCACGCCGTTCACGATGGCGCGCTCGTCGATCATCTCCCCAATCGGCGTGTAGGCATTGCCCAGGGCGGTGATCGCCAGGGCACGCTTGGTCGCCTCCACCGTCAGGGCGTCGCGCAGCGGCGTGTTGGGATTGACGAAGGAGGCGCCGGGCAGATGCAGCCCCATGATCTCCATCAGCATCTGGTTCGAATTCGCGGTGCCGTAGAAAGTGCAGGTACCGGGGCCGTGATAGGACTGGGACTCCGCCTCCAGCAGTTCGTCGCGGCCGATCTTGCCTTCGGCGTAGAGCTGGCGGATGCGCGCCTTCTCGTCGTTGGCCATGCCCGATGTCATGGGGCCGGCAGGCACGAAGATCGCCGGCAGATGCCCGAAGGACAGCGCCGCGATCATCAGACCCGGCACGATCTTGTCGCAGACCCCCAGGAACACAACGGCATCGAACATATTGTGCGACAGGCCGACGGCCGCCGACATGGCGATCACGTCACGCGAAAAGAGCGAGAGCTCCATGCCCGGCTGGCCCTGGGTGACGCCGTCGCACATCGCCGGCACCCCGGCCGCGACCTGGGCCACGCCACCGGCATCGCGGGCCGCCTGCTTGATGACCTCGGGGAAACGCTCGAAGGGCTGATGGGCGGAGAGCATGTCGTTGTAGGCGGTGACGATGGCCAGATTGGCGACCTCGCCGCCTTTCAGCGCCGCCTTGTCGGACAGGCCGCAGGCGGCAAAGCCGTGGGCGAGATTGCCGCAGGAAAGTGTGGAGCGGCGTGGCCCCTCCTCGCCTGCGCGCCGGATCCGCTCGAGATAGACGGACCGCTTTGCCTTGCTGCGCTGTTGCAGGCGCCCGGTCACCTCGGCCACGCGATCGTGCAGGGTCATCGCACCTCTCCTTACCTTTCGGTTGTTCCGGACCGTCGTGAACTCACGGGCACCAGAATACTTGCAGATTGACGTCGGGGTGCCGCAGCACGGCACGGATCGGCAGCGTTTCGGCATCTCCGGCCTCAAGAGCCTCGGCCAGGACCCCGGCTTTCTCGTCGCCCTCGATATGAAGATAGGCGGCCCGCGCCCCGGCCACCACGGGCAAAGTCAGGGTTATTCGCGGTTCCCCGGCGCCGGCGGCCCGCATCGGCAGCACCAGCGCATCGCCTGCAGGGTCCAGCGCCTCCTTCAGGCGATCTCCAGCGGGGAAGAAAGAGGCCGTGTGACCGTCCGCCCCCATCCCCAGGACGACCGCATCCAGGGGCCGTGGCAGGGCCGCAACCCGCGAGGCAACGGCGGCGAGGCCCGCCTCCGGGGTTTCCTCCAGGGTTTCCGGGTCGCTGACCAGCCCAACGAAGCCGGCCACAGCCGCCTTGTCCTGCAACAGACCGCGCCGGACGAAACCCTCGTTGGACCGCTGATCGTCCGCCCTCACCCAGCGCTCGTCCACCAGGGTGACCGTGACCTTGGCCCAGTCGAGATCCTGAATGGCCAGCGCGGCGAAGAAACGGCCCGGCGTGCGCCCTCCGGAAACCGCAAGGGATGCCGCCCCCCGCGCCGCAATCCCGGCACGCAGTCTTTCGGCAACGGTCTCGGCCAGACCCGCGGCCAAGCTGTCCCCATCGGCAAAGTCGGTTCGTCGGAGCGTCGCCGTGTTCACAGGGCTTCCTCGTGCCAGGTCCGCCCGTCCCGTTCGATCAGCGCGACCGAGGCGCTGGGCCCCCAGGTGCCGGAGGTATAGGACTTCGGCATATCCCCGCCCGCCCGCCAGGTCGACAGGATCGGGTCGATCCAACCCCAGGCGGCATCGACCTCGTCGCGGCGCATGAATAGAGTGGGATTGCCGCGGATCACGTCCATCAAAAGGCGCTCATAAGCATCGGGATTACGCGCGGCGAAAGTCTGGGCAAAGCTCATATCCAGGGGGACGTGCTTCAGGCGCATACCGCCGGGCCCCGGGTCCTTGATCATCAGCCAGAGCTTCACGCCCTCGTCGGGCTGCAGGCGGATCACCAGATGATTGGCCACGATGCTGCCCGCCCCACCGCCGAAGATCGAATGGGGAATGGGGCGGAAGGCGATCACGATCTCCGACACACGTTCGGCCAGGCGTTTGCCGGTGCGCAGATAAAAGGGCACGCCGGCCCAGCGCCAGTTGGCGATCTCGGCCTTGAGGGCGACGAAGGTCTCGGTTGTCGAGCTTTCGCCCTTGATCTCATCGGCATAGGCATTCACGGCCCCACCGGCAGAGGCGCCGGCGGCGTACTGGCCGCGCACCGTCATGCGGTCGATGTTGTGGCTGTCGATCGGCACCAGCGCCTTCAGGACCTTCAGCTTCTCGTCGCGCACGGCATCGGCATCCATCGACATCGGTGCCTCCATGGCGACGAGGCAGAGCAACTGCAGAATATGATTCTGCACCATGTCGCGCAGGGCGCCGGCGGTGTCGTAGTAGCCCCCCCGCCCCTCGACACCGATACTCTCGGCCACCGTGATCTGCACGTGATCGATGTGGGCGGCGTTCCACAGCGGCTCGAAGAGCGCGTTGGCGAAACGCAGCGCCATCAGGTTCTGGACCGTTTCCTTCCCCAGGTAATGGTCGATGCGATAGATCTGATGTTCATCGAATACGGCACCGACCGCCTCGTTGACGGTCTGGGCGGTGGCGAAATCCTTGCCGATCGGCTTTTCGATGACGACCCGGCTTTCGTCGGTGATCAGACCGTGACGGCCGGCACCGGCACAGATCGGCCCGAAAAGCTCCGGGTTCACTGCCAGATAGAAGGCCCGTACGAAGTCGCTGTCCTTCGACAGCTTATCCTTCAGGTCGGTCCAGCCCGCATCGCCGTTGCCGTCGACGGCGGTATAACAGACGCGCTTCAAGAACGCCTCCACACCGCCGGGGTCCCGATCCGCCGGCGCGACGAAGCGCTCGATGGCATCTCGGGTTGCGTTGCGGAAGGCATCTTCCGACAGGTCACGGCGGGAAACCGCCAGAATCCGGCTTGGCCCGACGATCTGGCCGGCCCGATCGCGTTGAAACAGCGCCGGCAGCAGCTTGCGGTAGGACAGGTCGCCGGTACCACCGAAGACGACCAGCTCAAAGGGATCGACGGGAATGGTCTGTGCGGTCAAAACAGGATTCCGGATTAGACAAAGGAAAGCGGCTGGCCAGCCTGACGATGAGTGCCTCAAGGGCCTCTATAGGATTTCCAGAGGATTCGCGCCAGCCACGGCCACTAACTCAATCTTGTTGATGAAACCGCCCTTTCATACCCGATTGAGGCGCCGCTTGCCAACGATGGTTTTCGCAACGCACAAAAAAAGAAACCGGCTGTTGATGCAAAGCCCGCGAGGAACCATGTCCTTTTCAACAGGTTAGACAGGCAAGCCAAGGGCGGGTGACATGCAAAAACAAGCGACGGTTTTGCGGCGGACAATGATGGCCGTCCTCTCAGGCGGACTTCTTTATGCGTATGCAGATGATCTGGCGGCCCCGGCCAAGGCCGCCGATCCGGTGGAACGCTCGGCCCAGGCCGATTTCCGCATCGTCACCCTGGCCGACGGCCTGGACCATCCCTGGGGGATGGCGTTCCTGCCGGACGGCGGCATCCTGATCACGGAGCGCAGCGGCACGCTTCGCCTGTTCACAGACGGCAAACTACAAGACGGCCCGATTGACGGCACGCCCGCGGTTGCCGCCCGCGGCCAGGGCGGCCTGCTCGACGTGGCGGTTCATCCCGGCTTCGCGGAAAACCGCCTCGTCTATCTCTCCTACGCCGGGCCCGGCGAGGGCGGCGCCAGCACCGAGGTTGCGCGCGGTCGACTCGACGGAATGGCGCTTCAGGATGTCGAAGTCCTTTTCCGCGCCGTTCCGAAGTCAGGCGGCACCGGCCATTTCGGTTCGCGCCTCGTGTTCGACGGAGACGGCAAACTGTTCATCAGCCTCGGCGACCGCCGTCAGATCCGCGAACCCCAGAACCTGGGCAATCATATCGGCACCGTGGTCCGGCTGAACGACGATGGCAGCGTGCCGGAAGACAATCCCTTCGTCGGGCAGGCGGATGCACTTCCGGAGATCTTCTCCTACGGTCATCGCAACGTGCAGGGCATGACGCTGCACCCGGAGAGCGGCCAGCTCTGGGCCCATGAGCACGGTCCGCGCGGCGGCGACGAGCTGAACCTTCTGAAAGCCGCGGCCAACTACGGCTGGCCGGTCATCACCCATGGCATCGACTACAGCGGTGCGATCATCTCCGACAAGACAGAGGCCGAGGGCATGGAACAGCCGGTGGTCTACTGGGACCCCTCCATCGCGCCCAGCGGCATGGCCTTCTACGACGGCGAGATGTTCCCGCAGTGGCAGGGTGATCTCTTCGTCGGCGCCCTGGCCCACCTTCACCTGCGCCGGCTTGAGATGGAGGGCGACAAGGTCGTTGGGCAGGAATCCCTGCTGGTCGATCTGGGAGAGCGCATCCGCGACGTGCGCTCCGGCCCCGATGGCTATCTCTATGTCCTGACCGACAGCAGCGACGGCATGCTGATAAGGCTGGAACCGGCCGGTTAAGGGATGCCTCTCGGCCTCAGCAAACCCTGAGTTTCCAGACTCAAAGCATTGGAATACATCAACTTTAATTCTACCCTGACTACTCTTTGAACCTTCCGCTATGGTGCTGCGACTGATGGGGGATGGGCCGCTGTGGGCGGCCTGAAGCTTAATCAGACATCAGTGTGGGGAGTATGTCATGCAACCGTTTAAAACCCTTTCCTTGGGCGCAAGCGCCCTTTGCCTTGGACTCTGCGCCGTGGCCTCGTCTGCCCTTGCAGACGACAGTCAGCTTTATGGCGTCGCCGATATCGACGTCCACGCAACCCCGCCCGGACCGCAGATCGTCGTGCGCAATTTCGCCGGCAACCATCACATCGACAATCTGAACCTCGCCGTGCAAGGTAACAGCTTCGCCGTCGGCGTTGGAGGCTACGTCGAGTGCACCGGCGTACAAGTTGAGAACTGGACCTTCCGGGAAGGGCACTTCCTATCAGGGGGCGCTTTCGGGATCGGACGTACCAGCCTATTGATGTCGGAAAACCTGCCGAACTCCAGCGATATCAATCATGTGAGCGATATGGACGCGCATACCTTCCAGGTGCCGGTCGCCTTGCTCGCCAATCCGCAGATCAACATCGACCCGGCCGCCATCGTCATGGCCGCAGCCGAGCAAGCACCCAGCAAAGTCGGCTACCTGCGCCAAGACCATGACATTGTAGTGAAGATCCCCATTCGCTGGGAAGCCGACTGTGCCCCATACATCCGCAACAAGGTCATCAAGAACACGATCGTCGAAGCGGCGGAGACATCATACCTGACCAAGGACGTGTCCCTTAAAATCAAGTATCAAGGGGATCCGCAGCTCTTTGAAGTCAACGTCAACGCGCAGTTGGCCCAGGGCGGCGGCATGGCGAACCAAATCCAGGTCGGCGACCAGCCCTTCAAGATTACCGACATGGACTTCCAGCCCAACATGCCGCACCACGTCGGCGGCTGCCCGGCTGAAACCACGATCCGCGTGAACTACCAGGGCCAGGGCAAGGGCGAGATTAGAATCCGCGTGAACGACGGTGGCCTGACCATCTACAACTCGCCGAAGATCGCCTTCGATGCCAAGAACGGCAAACAGCACCACGACTTCGAAATCGCCGTGCCGAAGCCGCCCCAGCACCAGCTGAACCAGACCAAGAACCACAATCTGAAGGTCTATGTCCGCGGCAAAGGCGAGGAGGACCAGGTCTGGCCGGGGAACTATCAGCAAATGGACTCGGCGCTCTGGAAGCATCGCTGCACCCCGACCCTCAATCCGGTCCTCGGCGGTAACGTCGGCGGTAAGGCCGGCGGCTACCAGCAGGGCGGCCAACAGGCCAAGCCGGCGGTAGCGCCGAAGCTGAGGCTCAAAGCAGCACCCGTGGAGCCCAGACCGGCCCGGCGGGCACCCAACTAATCCCGCTTCAGCCTTCTTGTTCAGGCCCTCAGGCCGGCAAAACGCCCCATCGATGATGGGGCGTTTTTGCTGACTGGCCAGCCCCTATCGAGTAGCCACCAGAGGCCAAATCTTGGGTGGCCAAGCCAGCGTGAAGCTGCGACTGTGCCCCGGCTGCACTCGCAGCCCCACACACAATCGCATCCCGACTGGCTTCCCGAATGTCGAAATCGCCGCTGAGCCGGACAGAATTCGTCGCCCTGCTCTCGCTCACCACCTCGCTGACCGCCCTCAGCATCGATGCCATTCTGCCGGCCCTGCAAGCCATCGGGCAGGCCTTTACGGTCGCCAACGCCAACGACACCCAGTTCATCGTCACCCTGTTCATCCTGGGCATGGTTTTCGGCGAAATCCTTTTCGGCCCACTTTCCGATGCCATCGGCCGCAAGCGCGCGATCCTCGCCGGCCTGCTGATCTACTGCATCGGCACCCTGGTCGCGATGGCGGCCTTCTCCTTCGAGCAGGTGATCATCGGCCGGATCATCCAGGGGATCGGGGTCTCCGGCCCCAAGATCGCCTCGCGCGCGTTGATCCGCGATCTCTATGAGGGCCGTGCCATGGCCCGGATCATGTCCTTCATCTTCATGGTGTTCATTCTGGTCCCCATGCTGGCGCCCGCCCTGGGCCAGGGCGTCATGCTCGTCGCCGGCTGGCGCGCGATTTTTATTCTCTTCCTGGTCCTGGCCGCGGTGGTTGCCCTTTGGTTGGGCCTGCGGCAGCCGGAGACCCTGACGCCGGAGCGCCGGATACGCCTGTCTCCATCAACTCTTTTCAGCAACGCGGTTCTGATCGTCAGGCATGCCAAGGTGATGGCCTACACCCTTTCAGCCGGCCTCATCTTCGGGGCGTTGCTGCTTTACGTCAGCACCGCGCAGGCGATCTTCATCGACCTCTACGACGCCGGCGACCGCTTTCCCCTCTATTTCGCGATGCTGGCATCGGGTGTCGGCGTGGCCTCCTTCTCAAACGGACAATTGGTGATGCGCTACGGCATGCACCGTCTGACGGTCATCGCCCTGGGCGGCCTGATCTTCTTTGCCGGCGCGCTGTTGGTCGTGGCCTCTCAAACCGAGGGCATACCCAGCTTTCCGGTCTTCATGGGCCTCTTTTTCCTGATGTTCTTCAACTTCGGCCTGCTCTTCGGGAACCTGAATGCCATGGCCATGGAATCCCTCGGCCGGGTCGCCGGGCTCGGCGCCTCGGTGATCGCTTCCGTCTCAAGCCTGCTGGCCGTGGCGCTGTCGGTCTCGGTCGGGCGCTTCTACGACCAGACCGTGATCCCCCTGGCTGTGGGCTTCATCCTCGCCGGGGCACTCTCGCTGGTTCTCGTTCTGGCCGCCAACCGCAGCAGCGCCGGCGAGGTCTGACGGAAGCGCCACCGGGGGACTTGGCTGAGGCACCGGCATTGCCTGCAGCTTGCGCCGCTCACCCACATCCCTTCCGCCGTCCAGATCGCGTGGACTGAACATCCGCTCACCAAAGGCGGGCTTGGTGCTCAGTTGGTAAGCGGACAGCGGCAACATTGCCTTCCCGATCAGGAGCGGCACTTCTTGTTAGGAGGCTGCGCAGTCTAGGCGCGCGATCCACTAATCAAAAAATTGGCTAAGCATAATGGCCTACTTTACGTCCGCATTCACAGTGACATTTGCACAGACAAATGACATGCGCCCGCCCGGCGCAAACTTAATGGAAACACTAAATCCGCTTTTCCCACTTTCTATGCCTATGTCATAAATCGAAAACGAATCAGATTTTATCTCGAGGCCGATATCCAACACTTCAATGCCCTCAAACACAATTTCAGCAGGCAGTGCTCCCTGGTACTCTGGCGTCCCCAAAAAATTGCTGTTTATGTCATCAATATACATGGACAGCTGATGACACTCTTTAAGCCACTTGAGTCCTTTCACACGAGCATCATGCAATCCTCCTAGATTCTCAAAATAGGACTTCGGATCATTAATTCTAGGCATCCGCCACTACTCTCGTCCTGTCAGGGAACTGCTAAATTAGTGGGTATACTCGGCCAGAACACCCGGATTAGTGAAGGAAACACTCTAACGCAACGATAAGCGACATAGGCTGCGCCGCCGACAATGACAGCCGTTGCAATTGTTCTAGCCAAAGGGCATCTGGTCGCCCCACAAGAGGATCTGCGCGCCTACCTAGTGCTCACCTCCCATCCAATGCGGGCGCTTCAAATACCGTGCGGGTTACGCGGGTCGAGAAAATCGCAGCGGGTTTTCCGCAATCTGCTGAAGCGTCGCATCGGCGGCATCGATCAGCTTCGCCTCACCGATGAAGTACACCACGCCATCCTGCAACCCCAGGCGTTGGCCAGGAGTCGCTTTCTCACAAGTCAGATACACATGCCACTCGAACATCAGCGAAAAGAAGATCAACAAAATAAGTTGATGTCGATCAATATCGAACTCGTCTTCCGATGAATCGCCAAACAGGAACGACCTTTGTGTGTCAATATCCCAGCGCTGCTTAGCAGCGAAAGCTAGCCGCTCAAAAACTCCAGTCTCATCATCCGAAGGCCACGTCGAATTGTCGACCTGCAAAAGGACCCAACCCTCGGGCGCGAACCAGTCCAGCAGATATCCAGCAAGGACGTAGAGCTCCCGCGTGTCGCGTGAGGGATGATACACCTTGTATGGGACATCATCCGATGCCAGGTCATTCAACCTGTTCCACTCACCGATCTTCAGTTGGAGCGGCCGCAACAATTCATCGGCCTCTACTTGCGACAATATACGCATCGTCAACTCTCCAAATCGCATTCATCGGCACGGGCTTGGCCGGGCCGCATCAGCATGCTCACGCCTTAATCGAACGGGGTCCGACCCTATCTCGCTTGAAACAAAAAACGTTGCGGCGGCAGAGCTGTGAAGTGCCGTTCAGGTACGTTGCTTGTGAAAGGTGAAAGGCATAGCAAGCAAGCCAGTGTGTAGAACAAACCTCTACTCTACATTTATCCGCGCACCGTCGGATACATGGTGCTTAGTTCTTTAGGCTGCTGCCACGCTGCCAGAACACAGACAAGACGCTTGTCAGGGTCACGAAAAGCAGTACCTGCGCAACAAAACGACCCCAGAAATATAGAGGTTGTCAGAGGATCGCTCATTTGAACCGGACCAGTCCTCAAGAAGTAAACGATCAGCGAAACAATCTGCCCCAATGTGATTCCTGCCGTGCCCACGATATTGGCGTACAAAACACCCCTCTGCGTACCCCAATACCAAACACACATGAAGCTGATAGAGATCGGAAACAGAAATTGAATAATAACAATCGATACTTCGCCGTACCTAAAATCTGGAAATACAATCCCTCTAAAAAAGCAAAAAATTACTATCATAAATATCGAGTTACCTATTAGAGCGCGCTCCTCTTTCATCTCATTCTCGCCTAATCACGCCAAATTCACTCATGGGGCAGATAGTTCTCAAACCCAGTTCGCTCAACCTATCATCGAAATTCTTAAAAATTCTTTCGCGCTGATGGTCGGTCGTATGGCTCAGTCAAAAGCGCCCAGCACCGCCGCCAGGTTCGGGCCCAGCGCGGGTGAGAGGTAGCCGCCTTCCTGCACCAGCACGCTGGGAAAGCCCAGGCTGTCGATGGCCGCGCCGATCCGCGCGAAACCGCTGGTGGTGATCGCCAAGCCTTTAAGCGGGTCTTGCTCCGACGCATCGAGGCCGAGGGCGACGATCAGGGCCTTCGGTTGGAAGGCACGCAGAGCCTCCGCCGCCACTTCCAATGCCGTCAGGAAATCCTCGTCGCCGGCGCCGAGAGGCAGCGGCAGGTTAAGGTTGGCGCCCTCCCCCTCGCCACCGCCGCGCTCGCCCGCATGGCCCCAGAAAAACGGATAGAAGTTGGCCGGATCGGCATGGATCGAGACGGTCAACACATCCCCGCGCTGCCAGAAAATCCCCTGATTGCCATTGCCGTGGTGCACATCGACGTCGAGAATGGCGACCGGCCCCACACGTTTGCGGAGATACTGCGCCGCAATCGCCGCGTTGTTCAGGAAGCAGAACCCGCCCGCCATATCGGCATAGGCATGATGGCCCGGCGGACGGCAGAGCGCATAGGCAGCGCGTTCGCCGCCCAGCACCGCATCGGCGGCAGAGAGCGCAACATTCGCCGCGGCCAACGCCGCCTCAAACGTGTTCGGCCCGATGGGACAAGCTGTGTCGGCCATGTGCCAGCCGGCACGGCCCACGATGCTCTCCGGGTAACCGCCGGCTTCATAGCGGTTGGGATGGACGTTGGCGACGATCTCGGCGGAGGTCTCCCCCAAGGCGGCCCAGGCCGCCGGGGCCTCTTCCAGGAAACGAAGACAATCCCCGCTGTGCACTGCCGCGACCGGATCGCGGCCAAAGCGCCGGGGCGCAAGGATCTCATGACCGGCTTGCTTAAGGGCTTCGTGGAACACCGCGGCACGCTCCGGCACCTCGGTGCTGTCCCGGCGTTCGCCGCGCACCAGAAAGAACTGCGGGTGGTGCAGGCTGTGTTGCGGATCGTAATAGGCCTTCATGACACTGCCCCCCGTTTATCGCCGCCAAGACTGCCGCTTGCGTTATGGTTGTTGCCCGACGTAAGGACTGTGTTCGTCCGCCCGGCGGCCCGTCAAGCCGAAACAGGCCGGGCGAACCGGCCCAGGAATTCAGAGAGGCTGTATGCGCGACGACGTGGAGATCCGGCCGATGACCCGGGCCGAACTGGACACCGCAATCGGCTGGGCCGGCGACGAAGGTTGGAACCCGGGGTTGGCCGATGCCGATTGTTTCCACGGGAGCGATCCCGGCGGCTTCCTCATGGCATTCCAGGATGGCCGTCCCGTCGCTTCCATTTCGGTAGTCGCCTACGGGGCGGACTTCGGCTTTCTCGGCTTCTACATCTGCCACCGGGATGTTCGTGGCCGGGGTATCGGCTACCGCCTCTGGCAGGCCGGCCTGACCCGCCTGGGTGCGCGCTGCATCGGCCTGGACGGCGTCGTCGAACAACAATCAAACTATCAGAAAGAAGGCTTCGTGCTGGCCCACCGCAACATCCGCTACGGCGGAACCGTGGCTTGCGAGGCACCTGAAGATCCGCGTCTGCGGCGCATTACAGCGGATCAGTTGGCGGCAATCCTGGCCTACGACCGCCCGTTCTTTCCCGGGCCCCGGGCGGCCTTTCTCCGCTGCTGGCTGCAAGCGCGTGAGAACCGGATGGGCTTCGCCCTGGTCGATCAGGGCGCGGTTGCCGGCTACGGCGTCCTGCGGCGCTGTCGGGAGGGTTACAAGATCGGTCCGCTCTTCGCCGATACCCCGCAGGACGCCGACCTGTTGTTCCGTGCTCTTGTCGCGCGCACCAGAGGCGCCAAGGTCTTTCTCGACCCGCCGGCCCCCAACCGGGAAGCGAATGCCCTGGCGGAGCGTTACGGCCTGCAGCCGGTTTTCGAAACCGCCCGGATGTACCGGGGCGCGGCACCCGACCTGCCGCTCCAGTGCATTTTCGGCATCACCACCTTCGAGCTTGGCTGAGGGGTCTTCCCAATCCGCCGGTCAGCGCCCCGGCAGGGCGCGGATTGGCTTGCCGCCGGGGCTCCGGTGCGGTAAGGCCCCTGCTCGGTTTTCCATGCCCTGATCATCAGGCCGTGACTATCAGAATGAGCGGAACACTATGACCGTACTGGCGGAGATCGCCGATCCCGAGAAAGCCGCGTCTTTCTCTCTGAATGCCGTGCCGGAGATCCATTTCGGTGCCGGCCGGGCCCAGGGCCTGGCGGCTGACATCAAAGCCATTTCCAAGGGTCGCCGGGTGCTGCTGGTCGCCGATGCCGCGCTGGTCGATCTCGGTATCGTCGCGCCACTGCGCCGGGATCTGGAAGCAGCCGGCGCCGTCACCGACCTTTTCGCCGATATTGCCGGTGAGCCCAAGGCTTCCCAGATCGACGCCGCGGCCGAGGCCGCCCGGCTGCTGCACGCCGATGCGCTGGTCTGTATCGGCGGCGGCTCCGCGCTCGATATCGGCAAGCTGACAAGCTGCATCGCCGGCGATCAGGCCGACGCCATGGCCTATGCACTCGGCGCCCGGCCCCTGCCCGCTGCAGGCCTGCCGAAGATCTGCATACCGACCACAGCGGGAACCGGTTCGGAACTCTCCGCCACCAATATCTTCTCCAACAACGCCGGGAAGAAGGTATGGATCTGGGGGCAGGAAACCAAACCCGACCGGGTTCTGCTGGACCCCCTGCTCACCCTATCGTTGCCGCCGCATCTGACCGCCTGGACTGGCCTTGATGCCCTTGTTCATGCCTTGGAGGCCTGCACCAGCAACCGGGCCCATGCCGGCAATACCCCGATCTGCCATCAGGCACTGCGCCTCATCGCCGGCGCCCTGGCGGAAGCGGTCGAGCAGCCCGGAAGCGTCGAAGCCCGAGGCGCCATGCTGCTCGGCTCGGCCTATGCCGGTATCGGCATCGACAACTGCGGCACCGCCATGGCCCACAACATTTCCCACGCCCTGGCGGCGCTCGCGCCCGTCCACCACGGGTTGGCCACGGCGCTGGCACTGGAAGTGACCCTGAGCTGGTCGGTTGAGGATGGCGCTGAAGCATCACAGCAGGCCTTCGCCGCGGCGGCGCAATCTTGCGGCTTGGCGGCGGCAGCAGAACTGCCGGACTGGTTCTCGACCCTGATGAGCCGCTGCGGGGTGGAGCGCCGCCTGCCGGCAGCCTTCGCCGACTACGCCGCCGCCGATCTGGCCCGCGAGATGCGCCGCGAGGAGAACCAGCCCATGCGGACGGCGACAGCAAGGGCGGTGGGCGAAGACGACATCGACCGCTTCGCCGCGGCCACCATAGCCCTGGCCTGACCGATAGACCCCGAAAATTCCCGAAAGCGCCGAGACATGAGCCTCATCGAGAAGATCGACGTCACCCACCACCGCCTGCCGTTGGACCCGCCCTTCGTCGCCTCTTGGGACGGCCGCCCGCGGCAGAATTTTGACGTTACGGTGGTGCGGGTCACCGACAGCGAGGGCCGCGTCGGTTTCGGTTCCGGCGACCTCATGCTGGGCCTGGAAGGCCACGAGGACCTCTTCATCGGTCAGGACCCACGCCACCTGGAGCGCCACTACGAGGTACTGTCCCACATTCAGTTCCACTACGGCCGCTGCTGGCCGCTGGATCTGGCGCTCTGGGACCTGACCGGAAAGATCATGGGGGAGCCGGTCTGGCGGCTGCTCGGCGGGCGTTGCGACCGGGTTCGCGCCTATGCCTCCTCCGGCGTGCTGCGCGACCCCGGCGCCATGGCCGAAACGGCCGAGCGCTTTGCCGAGGCCGGCTTTGCCGCCATGAAGATCCGCTTTCACCGCGGCGATTGGCGCGACGACATCCGCGCGCTGGAGGCGGTACGCGAAAGGATCGGTCATCGTCTGGAACTGATGGTTGACTGCAATCAGGGCTGGCGCATGCCCTGGGACACCGAAGCGCCCTGGTCGCTGAAGGATGCTGTGACCGTGGCGCGGGAGCTGGAGCGCCTGAACGTCTATTGGATGGAAGAGCCGCTGCACCGTGCCGACCGTGACGGCATGCGGCGTCTGCGCGACCGGGTCGATGTCCGCGTTGCCGGCGGCGAGATGACCCGCGAACTCTACGAGTTCCGCGACCTCATCGCCGAAGGCTGCCTGGATGTGGTGCAGCCGGACTGCGCCCTGGTCGGCGGCATCACCGGTCTGCGCCGCATCGCCGTCATGGCCCGCGAATTCGGTCTGGTCTTCACACCCCATACCTGGTCCAACGGCTTCGGCGTGATCGCCAATACGCACCTCACCGCCGGGATCGGCGAAGCACCGTTCATCGAGTTCCCCTACGACCCGCCGGAGTGGAGCCTGGAGCGCCGCGACTATCTGATGGCAACACCCTTTGAGCATCAGGACGGCTGGCTCGTTCTCGACGAACAGCCCGGTTTTGGCGTAGCGCTGGACGAAGAACGCTTGGCTGCAACCCGCCTAAGTTAGCGCCCGGGCGTACTGGCCCGGGGTCACTCCGTAGACCCGCTTGAAATGGCGGTTGAGGGCGGACTGGTCGTAAAAGCCGACGGCGCTGGCGGTTTCAGCCAAGCTCATTCCCTCCGCCAGGAACCGGCGCGCCTGCTGCAGACGCACCTGGGTCAGATAGACATGGGGCGGCAGGCCACGCTCCTTCTTGAAAGAGCGGACAAGGTGAAAGGCGCTCATCTCGGCCAGCTCGGACAACTGGGCAAGGCTGACCGCCTCGGCGTAGTGGGTTTCCAGGTAAGCCGCCACCCGGCCGATGCGGCTGCGTTCGTTCCCAAGCCTGCCGGCTGCCGGGCGCGGACTGCCATGCCGGCTGTAGAGCGCCGCCATGCTATCCAGAAAGCCGGCTTCCCGCGCCAATTGAGAGGTATCGCCCTGCGATGCTTCATGCAGGCGATGAAGGGTGGAAAACAGCTCCGGGTCCTGAAGTTTGTTGGTCAGAAAAGCAGAGCCCGCCGCGCCCGGCATCTCCAGACCTTCGGAGATGCGGGCGAGCGCCTGTTGATCGAGATAAAAGGCGCGGTAACGCCAGCGGTCGCTGCGCCCCAGGCGTCCGGCATGGGGTTCGCCGGGATTGAAAACCAGTACCGTGCCCTCTTCCGCTTGATCCGAAACGCCTCTGGAGTCGAAGACCGCACCGCCCCGTTCGGTCACCGCGATCACCAGTTCGTCGTGGACGTGGGGCGCGAACTCGTGGCTGGTGAAGTCCGCATGCATCAGCAGCATCCCCGGAATGGCGGTATCGCCCCAGAGGTCGCAGTGGTTGGCTTGCTGCTGTTGTCTTGCCATGCCTTAAGAACTCCTCCCAGCCATGCTAGAGCAGATCCGGGTTGGATGGAATCGCTGAAAGCGATCCATCAACCCGGTGAATCTGCTCTAACTACTTGATGTCGATCGGATTCACATGTTTTGTCGAAACCACGAAGTGGTTCCGTCAAAACATGATCCGATCTAACAGGCTGCTGAAAAAGTCTGACGTATAGGGTTTTGGGCCTTGGTTTGAGGTCAGCCCCCTATGAGGGTGGTTTTGGGTGCTGGTCTATCCCGGGTGATCGGCGCTTTGGTGGAGCGTTGGTCTCATGTTTGGGCCAGGAGCTTTGGTATTCGCACAAGATTGCAGGCGGTGGCGGTGAGGGTGAAGGCCCAG
>NZ_JAAQPH010000029.1 GCF_011683915.1 Pelagibius litoralis | reverse complement strand
AAAACGCTATTGTGGTGGCGCACGGTGTTGTTCCTTTCTCGTGTCCCAGGACGTCGCCAAACGCTTGGACACCAGTAGAATCAACACCGTGCGCTCAGTCCACCAAATCTAAACCGGACACCAGTGGGACAAGCCCGAGCATGACGGCTGTGGGGATGCGATGAGGAACGAGAGCTAGTCGGCGCGGTCGCGCAGGCGCACCCCGGCACCGCCACCATTCTCCTCAATGAAGATAATGCCCGCAGCTTCGAGCGCGAACCCAAGGGCTTTCACCGTGGAGCGGTTCGGCGGGCGTGTGGCGTGCTCAAAGGCCCGTACGGTCGCCGTCGAAACGCCGGAGGCGTCGCCTAGCTCTTCTTGTGTCCAATCAAGTAAGCCGCGGGCACCGCGGCATTGGGCGGGAGTCATGGCGCAACTTTAGGCAGGAAGTTCTCAACGTCAAGGTTGCGGAAACAAGGTGACATAAGTTTGTTTTTCGATTATATGATATAAAAAAGTACTTATTAGCGGCGCAAACGGGTGATAGCACACCCGCCCGCGCCTGACCGCAACCCGACTGCTAGAGGAGTCAGGCCATGGCTAAGGACAGCCTTATCACGGATTCGCCTTCCCGAAACAATCAGGCCCCGACAACAGTGCCCCCGAAGACATCACCGGCGACAACAGCGACCGGACGGGCCACCATCCGCCGAAGCCGCCGCTGATTACCGGCAGGCAGTGCCGCGCGGCGCGCGCCATGCTGCAATGGAGCCGCGAGGAACTCTCCGAACGCAGCGGCGTCCACTACATCACCCTCTGCAATTTCGAACTCGGCCACTGCACCCTGAAACCGGGAAGCGCCCGGCTGCTGCGCCTGACCTTCATCACATCCGGCGTGATGCTGATCGACGACGACGACAGCGGCGGCCCCGGCATCTGCCTTGCCATGCCGGTCACCTAGACCAGATCATGTTTTGACGGAACCACTTCGTGGTTGCGCCAAAACATGTGAATCCGATCACCATCAAGCAGTTAGAGCAGATTCACCCGGTCGAATGGATCGCAAAAGCGATTCCATCCCACCGGGACCTGCTCTAGACGCTCGGCGTAAGGTGGCTGCTGCCGTAGCGGCTTTCGATGACGTCCCAGATTTCCGCTTCCAGGCAGACGTCGTCGAAGCGGTTGATTTCCTGCAGGCCGGTCGGCGAGGTTACGTTGATCTCGGTCATGTAGCCGCCGATCACGTCGATGCCGACGAAGATCAGCCCGCGTTCCTTCAGGGCCGGGCCGATGGCCTCGCAGATTTCCAGGTCCCGCTTGCTGAGCTCCGAACTTTCCGGCCGCCCGCCGACATGCATGTTGGAGCGCGCCTCGCCCGGGGGCGGCACCCGGTTGGTGGCCCCGGCCGGGCGGCCGTCGATCAGGATGATGCGCTTGTCGCCGCTGCGCACCGCCGGCAGGTACTTCTGCACGATGATCGGCTCGCGGTAGAGATCGGTAAAGAGTTCCAGCAGGGCGGAGAGGTTCTCGTCGCCCGGTTCGATGTGGAACACGCCGGCCCCGCCGTTGCCGAACAGCGGCTTCACGATGATGTCCTGATGCTCGGCGCGAAAGGCCTCGACCTCCCGGCGGTCGCTGGTGATCAGGGTCGGCGGCATGAGGTCGGGAAAATGGGTGACGAAAAGCTTTTCCGGCGCGTTGCGCACGTGGACCGGGTCGTTGACCACCAGGGTCTCCGGATGGACGTGCTCCAGCAGATGGGTGGCGGTGATATAGGCCATGTCGAAGGGCGGGTCCTGGCGCATCAGCACGACGTCCATGGTCGCCAGGTCGATGCTCTGGGGCGCGCCCTGGCTGGCGTGGTTGCCCGCTTCCCGGCGCAGCGCAAGCGGGTGCATGCGGGCATAGACCCGCCCGTCGCGCAGGCTGAGGTCCTGCGGCAGGTAGTGATAGAGGCCGTGGCCGCGGCGCTGCGCCTCCATGCCCAGCACGAATGAGCTGTCCCCCTCGATATCGATGGTCTCGACCGGGTCCATCTGAATGGCAACCGCCAGGCTCATACTCTTGTTCCCCTAATTCAATTGGTTGCGCAGTTGGTGCAGCAGGTCGGCGATAGACTGCCGGTCCGGCTCCGGTCCCGCCAGTTCCAGATAGTGTTCGAAGGCCATGATGGCGGCGCGCATGTTGTCCAGGTGGGCGTGAAGAATACCCGCTTCCTTCCAAAGCGCCGGCCGGTCCGGCGCAAACATCAGCATGGTCTCGATGACTTCCAGGGCATCGCCACTGCGCTCCTGCCGGATCAACCGCAGTTTGATGTTGTTCTGCAGGCGCAGCAGGACATCCCGGTTGCCGACCCTGTCGGTGTGTTCCGGGCGCAGTTCCGCCTCGGCGCCGGCCAGGGTTTTGACCAGGCCGCGTAGCGCCGCCGCGTCGCAGATCCGGCCGCTGTTGAAGGGGTCGATGATGGCGCGCTCGCCGGCCAGGTCCAGGCGCAGCAGGAAGTGGCCCGGGAAGTTCAGCCCGTCGATCGACCATCCCTGGGATCTTGCCGCATGCAGATAGAGAATGCCCAGCGCAACCGGCAGGCCGCGCCGCCGGTCGATCACCCGCATCAGGTTGGCGTTGCGCAGGTCCTCATAGCTTTCCCGGTCGCCCTGATAGCTGTAGCGCTCCACCAGGACCTGGTTCAAAACCGCGATCCTGGCCGTCAGGTCTTCGGCTGCGCCCTGACGCGCCGCCAGCGCCGCGGTATCGCGTTCCAGCAGCGAGAGGTGATGATTGTAGCGGTCCAGGCTGACCTGCGGCCGCTCCAGGGCCGCCAGCAGCAACGCCGCCTGGGCGATGTCGATCTCCGCATCCGCGGTACCGCCCAGCCGGCGCAGGCGGCTTTCCACATCCTTGCGGTTGCTGGCGGCAGACCAGTTCACAGCGGCCAACTCATGATGGGGTTTCCATGGCCGGAGCGGTGGTGCTGGTTTCGGCGGACATGGCAGGCTTTCTTCTCGGCACTTTCGTTTCGTCGGCGCTTCAGGATGTACGCGCCGGATCGTCTTTCAACAGTACGTAGCTTACCACGCGACGCACATAGGAAATGTCCTTGGCATGGCCGACGACGCGGTCCAGTTCGGTCTCTGACTGGGCCACCCCCATGATGAAGATCGCCTGGTTCACGGTTTCGATCGAATAATTGATCGAAGAGACCTGCTTGTCGAACAGCAGCGTCGTCTCCAGCTGTGTGGAGATCCAGGAATCCCGGGCCGCATTGCCCAGGCTGGAGGTGTCGTTCACGACGATCTCGTTGATGACCTCGCGCACACCGGGCGCCTGCCAGGCCAGGCGCACCGCCTCGACCCGCTGCTCCGGCCGCGGCACGTTGCCGCTCAGCAGGACCCTTTGCTCCTGGACCTGCAGGTTCACCTTGCGGAACATCTGCTCGTCGGCCTGAAACCAGAGATCGTTGATGGCCAGCCGGATTTCCGTGTCGGCGACGCTGCGGCGAAAGCCTTTTTCGGTCTGTGCCGCGGTGGCGCCCACGGCGCCCGCCCCCACGGCGACACCCGCGGCGCTGCAGCCGGCCAGCATCAGCGCGGCCACGGCAAGCCCGGCCAGCGCCAGAATCGTTTTCCCGGCGCCTTTCGTTTCGGCGCTTTTGATTTGATCGGTCATTCAGGATTCCCTCGGCGATTCGCATCACTTGGGCGACATTGCTCCCCTAATATGGCAATCCTGTGTCACTTCGCCAGGCGTCTTTTTCGTGGCGTAGCCAGGGCTCGGCCAAGGAGAAACCGCCGCGTTGGATCAGGACGGCGTCGAAGCGCAGAGACAGGCCGGCGAGCTGCGGGCGCTCCTGCAGAAACGCTTCTGCGGCGCGCCCTATCCGCCGGCGCTGGCGCGGCGAGATTGCCTCGGCCGCGGCGGCAAGCCGGCCGCGTTGTTTCACTTCGACGAAGGCCAGCACGCTGCCCCGGCGTGCGATCAGGTCGATCTCTCCCACGGGACAGCGGTAACCCCGGGCGAGGATGCGATAGCCTTTGAGGCGCAGCCAGCCCGCGGCGATCCATTCGGCGCGGCGGCCCCTGCGGTAGGCGCCCTGCTTTTGGCGCTTGCCGGGTTTTTCGCGTTTGCGGGCGCCGGTGCCGGTCAACCGCCGTCCTTATCCGCATCCCCGCGCTTGGCCAGTTCCAGGGCACGGGCATAGACCTGGCGCTTGGGCAGGCCGCTGGCGGCGGCGACCGTGGCCGCGGCGTCGCGCAGGCTGGCGTGCTGCAGGGCGGTCAGCAGTTGGCCGTCCAGGTCGGCGCTTTCGTTTTCCTCCGCCGTCGCGCCGGGGGGTGCCACCACCAGCACGATCTCGCCCCTCGGCGGACCTGCCGCGGCATAGTGTTCGGCGAGCTCGACAAGGCTGGCGCGCCGCACCTCTTCATGAAGCTTCGTCAGCTCACGGGCAACGGCGGCCTCTCGTTCGCCCAGCACGGCGGCCATGTCCGCCAGGCTGGCGGCCAGGCGCGGCGCGGTCTCGAAGAACAGCAGGCTGGCCTCCAGGTTGCGCAGGTCCTGCAGAACCTTGCGGCGCGCGCCGGACTTGGCCGGCAGGAAGCCGCCGAAGAAAAAGCGGTCGCTGGGCAGGCCCGACAGCAGCAGCGCGGTGGTGGGGGCGGAGGCTCCGGGCAGGCTGGTCACCGGCAGGCCTTCGGCCAGGGCGGCGCGCACCAGTTTGAAACCGGGGTCGGAGACCAGCGGCGTGCCGGCATCGGACACCAGGGCAATGGCGCCGCCGTCGCGCAGTTCCTGCAACAGAGCTTCGCGGGCATGCTCCCCGCTGTGATCATGATAGGTGCTGGTGCGCGTGGCGATGCCGTGGGCGTTCAGCAGCTTGCGGGTGGTGCGTGTGTCCTCGCAGGCGATGCGCCCGGCCCGGCGCAGCACCTCCAGCGCCCGCAGCGTGATGTCGCCGAGATTTCCGATCGGCGTCGCCACCAGATAGAGGCCTGCAGGCAGTGAGGCCGCTGCCGCGGTCTCGCCCTTTTCCGGCGGTTTACTTCGCCTGGGCTCCTCGCTAGGCTCAGCGCTCCGTGAAGAGGATGGGTGATCCGTTGATTTTGCTGACATTCAGGCCGCACCGAAGGTTCATTGCTGAGTCTGTTTTGCAGGGGTGGCGGTTGTTACTGCTGGCCGGACTGGCGCTTTCGCTGTCGGCCTGTGCCGGCTCCAAGGTACCCACCGCCGAGCCCGAGGTGCAACCACCCAGCCTGCCCTCGGCGCCGTCGGCGGGTGAGACCGGTGGCGCGCCCGACGACAGCCTGGCCGCCGTGAACGAGGCGGAGGCCGCAGCGCGGGAGGCGTTGAACGCGCCGGTGAAGATCGGCCTTCTGCTGCCGCTGAGCGGCAGCCGCGCGACGGTCGGCCAGTCCATTCTCAATGCCGCGCAGCTCGCCCTGTTCGATCTGGCGGGCGATCGCTTCACCCTGGTGGTGCGCGACACGGCCGGCACCCGCGAAGGCGCGGTCGCTGCTGCCGAGTCCGCCCTGGCTGCAGAGGTATCCCTGATTCTCGGACCGCTGTTTTCCACTTCGGTGGAGGCGGTGAAGCCGCTGCTCGCCGAGACCGACCTGCCGCTCATCACCTTTTCCAACAACACCGATATCGCCGACCCGCAGACCTTCGTCATGGGGGTGACGCCGCGCACCCAGGTCGATCGGATTGTCGACTATGCGGTGGTCCAAGGGGTTCGGCGCTTCGCCGTGCTGGCCCCGGAATCGCCCTATGGCAGCTCGGTGGTGCGGTCGTTTCAGGAGGCGATCTTCCGCAATGGGGTCGAGCTTAGCCGGGTGGTGTTTTTCGACCCGGGTTCGCCGGACATTTCCGCCGAGGTGCGCGCCCTGTCCGACTACGATCAGCGCGCTGCGGCCTTGAAGGCCCAGAGGCGCAGTCTGAATGCACGCAACGACGCTGCCGCCCGGCGGGCGCTCGCCCGCCTGCGGGGCCTGGAAACCCTGGGTCCACCGAACTTCGACGGTATCCTGATTCCCGCCAGCGGGCGGCAACTGCTCGCGGTCGCGCCGCTGCTGGCCTACTACGACGTCGATCCGGACGAGGTGCGGTTTCTCGGCACCGCCTTGTGGGACGATCCCTCGCTGCGTAAGGAGCCGAGCCTCAAGGGCAGCTGGTTCCCGGCGCCGCCGCCGGCGCTCTGGCGCACCTTCAGCAATCGCTACCGCCAGGCCTATGGCCGCACCCCGCCGCGGGTCGCCTCCCTTGGTTATGATGCGGTGGCCCTGGCGGCGGTCCTGGATCGGCGGGCCCGGAACGAGGGCGCCTTTCTGATCTATACCGCCGAGAGCATCACCCAGCCGGTCGGTTTCTCCGGCATTGATGGTATCTTCCGCTTCCTGCCCGACGGTCAGGTCCAGCGGGGCCTGGCGATCCTGGAACTGCAGCCTGACGTCTTCGGCGAGGTCGATCCCGCGCCCCAGGCTTTCGGCCAAGAGATCAACTAGATCGGATCATGTTTTGACGGAACCACTTCGTGGTTGCGCCAAAGCATGTGAATCCGATCGACATCAAACAGTTAGAGCAGATAGCCGAGCAGGGCGTCGAGCCGCTGGCGGCCGCTGTTGGTGGCGCGCAGCCCCTCAGCGTCCAGGGTGAGGTAGCCCTCTTCTTCGAGCTTTGCCAGACGATCGACCGGCAGCGCTTCTTCCGGTGAGGCGCCCAGCACCCGCTGGAAGGCGGCGCGCGGGATCCCCTTCTCAAGGCGCAGTCCCATCATCACCAGTTCGATGAGGCTTTCCGAGCGTGCCACAGGATCGCTGCTGCGCCAGCCGTGACCCTGTTTCTCCACCAGGTCCAACCAGGGCTCCGGCGCGCGGTGCTGGCGGGTGGCGTGCTTGACTCCGTCCCAGGTCAGCCGGCCATGGGCGCCGGGACCGACCCCGGCGTAGTCGCCGTAGCGCCAGTAGGTCAGGTTGTGGCGGCATTCCGCGCCCGGCCGGGCATGGTTGGAAACCTCGTAACCCGGCAGGCCGGCCTCGGTGAGTTGCCGGGCCGTCTCCTCATAGAGCGTCGCGGCCGCCGCCTCCGGCGGCAGGACAATCTCGCCCCGGCGCCAGGCGGCCTGGAAAGCCGTGCCCTCCTCAATGGTCAGCTGGTAGAGCGAGATATGCTCCGGCCCCAGCGCCAGGGCTTCGGTCAGTTCGGCCTGCCAGGCCCCCAGGCTCTGATCGGGGCGCGCATAGATCAGGTCGAAAGAGATGCGCGGAAAGCTGCGGCGTGCCAGATCCAGCGCCGCCAAGGCCTCGGCCGCACTGTGCTGGCGGCCCAGAAAGCCGAGCGCGCGGTCGTTCAGCGCCTGCACGCCCAGCGACAGGCGGTTTACCCCGGCCTCGGCGAAGGCCGCGAATTTCTCCGCTTCCGAAGAGGTCGGGTTGGCTTCCAGGGTGATCTCGACCGCCGGGTCCAGGCTCCACAGCCGGCCGATCCGTTCGATCACCGCGGCAACGGTTTGCGCCGGCATCAGCGAGGGCGTGCCGCCGCCGAAGAAGATCGAGGTGACCCGGCGTCCGGCGCTATGGCCGGCGGCGTGGTCGAGATCGCTGAGCAGGGCGCGGCGCCAGCGCGCCTGATCGACACTTTCGCGCACGTGGCTGTTGAAGTCGCAGTAGGGGCACTTGGATTTGCAGAACGGCCAGTGGACATAGACCCCGAACCCGGGATCCTCCGCCAGGCTGTCGTCCGCGCCCACTATGCCACTTCCAGGGTCATGCCGCTTCCAGCAAAGCCTTTTTCAACTGCGCAAAGGCCAGGGCGCGGTGGCTGATGGCGTGTTTCTTCGCCGGGTCCATCTCGGCGAAGGTCAGGTCGTAGCCCTTGGGCTGGAACATCGGGTCGAAACCGAAACCGATGTCGCCGCGCGGCGGCCAGACCAGGCTGCCTTCCATCCGCCCTTCGAAGGAGGCCGTCTCGCCGTCGGGCCAGACCACCGAGAGATTGCAGACGAAGAATCCACGGCGGTCGGTGGCCTCGCCCAGTTCGCGGTGAACCTTTTCCATGGCCAGTTTGAAGTCGCGTTCCGGTCCGGCCCAGCGCGCCGTGTGGATGCCCGGCTTGCCGCCCAGGGCCGGCACGTCGAGGCCGGAATCGTCGGCGATGGCGGCCAGTCCCGTCGCCTCGCAGGCGGCCTTGGCTTTCAGGACCGCGTTCTCGCTATAGGTGCTGCCGGTCTCCTCCGGCTCCGGCAGGCCCAGGTCGCCGGCGGACAGCACCTCCAGGCCGTAGGGTGCCAGCAGATCGGCATTCTCGCGGTACTTGCCGGCGTTGTGGGTGGCGAGGACCAGTTTGTCGCCGGGATTGAGTTTTCGCATCGTTGAATCCTGTCTCTTCGAGACGGCTTGCTGTTTTTCGGCACCGGCCCGCTTTAGACCCCCAAAGGGTTCTAAGCCAGACCCAGGGCCTTGGCCTGGGCGGCGCAGAGTTCGGCGACGCCCTTTTCCGCCAGATCCAGCAGTTCATCGAACTGGCTGCGCTGAAAGGGCACGTCCTCTGCCGTGCCCTGGACCTCGACCACGCCGCCGGCCTTGGTCAGCACGAAGTTGGCATCGGCGGCGGCATTGGAATCCTCGGCATAGTCCAGGTCCAGGACCTCTTTTCCCTGATAGATCCCGCAGGAAACCGCGGCGACCTGGTCGGTGAACGGCAGCTCTTCGATGGCGCCGATGTCTTTCATGTGCTGGAAGGCCAGGTGAAGGGCGACGTAGCCCCCGGTGATCGCAGCCGTCCGGGTGCCGCCGTCGGCCTGGATCACGTCGCAGTCGATGCGCACCTGCCGCTCCCCGAAGCCCTTCAGGTTGGTCACGGCGCGCAGCGACCGGCCGATCAGCCGCTGGATTTCCTGGGTGCGTCCGCTCTGTTTGCCGCGCGCCGCCTCGCGGTCGCTGCGGGTGTTGGTCGAGCGCGGCAGCATGCCGTACTCCGCCGTCACCCAGCCGCGGCCCGAATTACGCAGCCAGGGCGGAATGTTTTCCTCAACCGAGGCCGTGCAGAGCACATGGGTGTCGCCGAAACGCGCCATGCAGGAGCCTTCGGCATGTTTGTTCACGTTGGTTTCCAGCCGGATTTCTCGCAGCTGGTCAAGGGCACGGCCGGAAGGGCGCATGGAAAATCCTTATGAAACGGCCTTTGGGAACGGCCTCTTGATCCGGAAAGTCATGGCGGCGGACTCTGCGGTCCGGCGCCTCAGCGGCGGCAAGCTAACTTAAGGTTCCCAGCACGTCCAGCGGTGCATCCAGCAGTGCATCCAGGGGGCCCCGCCCTCTTTCGGCGCGTTGACCCCTGCTGTGGGGCTCACTACATTCCAAGAGAATGAACGAGACAGCACGATCCCTGGCAGAATCCCTGGCGGCAAAGGGCCTCAACGAGCGCTCCCGCGAGGTGCTGAAGCATATCGTCGACGCCTATGTGGAAACCGGCGCGGCGGTCGGCTCGCGCACCCTGTCGCGCAGCCTGGGGCTGGGGCTGTCGCCGGCGACGATCCGCAACGTGATGGCGGACCTGGAAGATCTCGGACTGCTGTTCTCGCCGCACACCTCCGCCGGGCGCATGCCCACCGATATGGGGCTCAGGCTGTTCGTCGACGGGCTTCTGGAGCTCGGCAACCTGACCAAGGACGAGCGGGCCCATATCGAAAGCCAGTGCGCCGCTGACGGCCGGTCCTTTCCCGAGGTGCTGGAAGAGGCATCGGAAACCATTTCCGGCCTGTCGCGCTGTGCCGGGCTGGTGGTGGCGCCCAAGCTGGGCGAACCGCTGAAACACATCGAGTTCGTGTCGCTGGGGCCGGGCCGGGCGCTGGTCGTCCTGATCTCGGTTTCCGGCGTGGTCGAGAACCGCATCATCGACGTGCCCGCCGGGCTGCCCGCCTCTTCCCTGGTGGAGGCCAGCAATTACCTGACGGCGCGCCTGACCGGCCGGACGCTGGAAGAGGCGCAGAGCGAGGTTCTGAAAGAACTGGAACAGCAGCGCGCCGAGCTCGATACCCTGACGTCGCGGGTGATCGAACGGGGCCTGGCCAGCTGGTCGGGCAGCCAGGGCGGGACCAAGAGCGGGGCCCTGATCCTGCGCGGCCAGTCCCAGCTTCTGGGCGACGTGACGGCGCTGGAGGATCTGGAGCGCATTCGCCAGCTCTTTGCCATGCTCGAGACCAAGGACGCGCTGGTCAATCTGCTGGATCTGGCCGGCGGTGCCGAGGGTGTGCAGATCTTCATCGGTGCTGAAAATGAGCTGTTCAGCCTAGCGGGCTGTTCGATGGTGATTGCGCCTTACAGCAATTCGCAGCAAAAGATCGTCGGCGCCATCGGCGTGATCGGTCCGAGCCGGATCGACTACGCCCGTATCATCCCGATGGTCGACTACACCGCAAAAGTGATCGGCCGCCTCGCCGGCTGAGAGAAATACCCGATAGTTTGAAAGGAGCAGCCGTCCCGTGATGGCGCAAGACGACAAGAAACAAGACAAGGCCAACCCGGAAAGCGCGGAGGCGGCTGAGGCTGCCGCCCGTGACGCCCAGAACGACATGGCGGAAGACGCCCCGATCACGGGTGACGAGCCGCTGGTCGACCTCTCCGGCCTGGAATCCGCTGCTGCATTGTCGCCGGACGAGGATCCGGTGACGGTTCTGGAGGGCGAGGTCGCCTCGCTGAAGGATCAGCTCCTGCGCGCCATGGCGGAGACGGAAAACATCCGCCGCCGCAGCCAGCGCGAGCGCGAGGACAGTGTGAAATACGCCGCCGTGCCGGTGATCCGCGACCTCCTGGGCGTGGCCGACAACCTGCAGCGTGCTCTGGAGAGCGTGCCCGAGGAAATGGCGGCGGAGAGCGAGGTAATGAGCAATCTGCGCCTTGGCGTGCAGATGACCCAGAAAGAGCTGATGTCGGTCTTCGAACGCCATCAGATCCGCGCGATCGCACCGCTGGGCGAGAAGCTCGACCCGCATCTTCACGAGGCGATGTTCGAGCTGGAAGATCCGGAAAAACCCGCCGGTACGGTGGTCCAGGTCATCCAGACCGGCTATCGCCTGCACGACCGCCTGCTGCGCCCGGCCCGGGTGGGCATCTCCAAGGGCGGCCCCAAGGAAGGTGCCGCCAAGGCGGAAGGCGATGCCTCCAACGACGATACCCCTGGTAACGACGGCCCGGGCAGCAAGGTCGACACCTCGGCTTAGATCGTCTTCGGTGCATTCCGATCTCGCAACCTGTTCATACGGTCATCCTGGACTTGATCCGGGATCCATTGTCCGGTTCGCAAGAACGCCTTTCGGCAAACACCAGGGCTGCCGCTGCCATGGACCCCGGATCAAGTCCGGGCTGACGAAAGTGGTGCTCAGACAGTCACCCGGCGCAGGGTGATATTGATGCGCCCGCCCTCGGATAGCAGCCTGCTGGAACCGCCGAGAACCCGGTCGATGCCGTGGTAGGCCAGCCTTGCCTGCCCGGCCAGCACCACCGCGTCGCCGGAGTGCAGTTTCACCGATGACGTCGCGCCGCGCCGCGCCAGCCCGCCGATGCGAAAGACGGCGCTGTCGCCGAGCGAGAGGGACACCACCGGCGCCTCAAAGGTTTCCTCATCCTGGTCGCGGTGCAAACCCATGCGCACCTTGGGGCCCTGATAGAGATTGATCAGGCAGCACTGCGGGTCGTCGGGATAGCCGGCCAGGTCGCGCCAGATGGCCAGCAGGGCTTCGGGAATCGCCGGCCAGCCCTTTCCGGTCGCCGGGTGATCGCGCAGATAGCGATAGCCCGCCGCCGGGTCGGAATACCAGCCGTGGCTGCCCGCATTGGTCATGCGCACCGACATCGGTTTGCCGTTGCCCGGCATGCGCGGCTGGTAGAGTGGCGCCTCGGCGATGATCGCCCGCAGTGCCGGGAGCAGGTTTTCCTGCTGTTCCGGCGAGAGGTAGCCGGGCAGGTAGCGAAAGCCTTCGGGCGGTCCCGCGTTCATTCTGGGCCCTTCGTTGCTGGGGCCGTCATTCCTTGCCTCGCCGATCCTGATCCCTCTCGGCCCGTTTTGCGGCGGCGCGCGCCTTCAGGCGCAGGCCCCAATAGGCGACCCCGGCCAGGACCGCCATGCCCAGGCCGACGCTGGCCAGGGGGCGGCTGCCGAACAGGGTTTCGCCGGTCAGCGTCAGGACCACCCCCAGGAGGATCGATCCCATCAGTACCAGCAGGATCGCCCGGTACAGGCCGTCCGCTTCGGGGTGAGTGTCCGGTGTTTTTCGGCTCATTTTCGGGATTCCCGGATCACGTTGCCAAGCCCTCCATGGTTTTCGTTTCGGTTCTGGGTTTGGCCAGATTCGGGCCCGGCGCCGTCCGAATCCGTTCCGGCGACCCGCAAAGCGCCAAAAACCTAGCGTTAACGATTAGATTCTCCCTGCTTTGCGCCTTGCAGCAAGGCCCATGCTGCTTATATAAGCGCAGAACCCATGGTCATGAACTCTCTCTGGCGGAGATCCGCCGGGTGGTGCTGAAATCAGGCCGCCCAAGGGGTCTGCTGATCGAAGTGAGGATTAGAAATGAGTAAAGTAATCGGTATCGATCTCGGCACCACAAATTCCTGTGTCGCGGTCATGGATGGCAAAGACGCCAAAGTCATTGAAAACGCCGAAGGCGCCCGCACGACACCGTCGATCGTGGCCTTCACAGGGTCCGACGAGCGGCTTGTCGGCCAGCCGGGCAAGCGCCAGGCGGTCACCAACCCTGAGAACACGCTGTTCGCCATCAAGCGCCTGATCGGACGGCGCTTCGACGATCCCATGACCAAGAAGGACATGGACCTCGTCCCCTACAAGATCATCAATCACGACGGCGATGCCTGGGTCGAAGGCCAGGGCAAGGAATACAGCCCCAGTCAGATTTCCGCCTTCATCCTGCAGAAGATGAAGGAAACCGCGGAGAGCTTCCTGGGCGAGTCGGTGACCGAAGCGGTCATCACCGTTCCCGCCTACTTCAACGATTCCCAGCGCCAGGCCACCAAGGATGCCGGCAAGATCGCCGGCCTGGATGTGCTGCGCATCATCAACGAGCCGACGGCGGCCGCGCTGGCCTATGGCCTCGACAAAAAGGGCGCCGGCACCATCGTGGTCTATGACCTCGGCGGCGGCACCTTCGACGTTTCGGTGCTGGAGATCGGCGACGGCGTCTTCGAAGTGAAGTCGACCAACGGCGATACCTTCCTGGGCGGCGAGGACTTCGACGCGCGCATCATCAGCTACCTGGCCGAAGAGTTCAAAAAAGAACAGGGCATCGACCTGCGCAAGGACAAGCTGGCCCTGCAGCGCCTGAAGGAAGAGGCGGAGAAAGCCAAGATCGAGCTTTCCTCGGCCAACCAGACGGAAATCAACCTGCCCTTCATCACCGCCGATGCATCAGGCCCCAAGCATCTCAACATCAAGCTGAGCCGCGCCAAGCTGGAAGCCCTGGTGGAGGATCTGGTGGAACGCACCATGGGCCCGGTGAAGGCCGCGTTGAAGGACGCCGGCGTCTCCCCGGGTGAGATCGAAGACATCATCATGGTCGGCGGCATGACCCGCATGCCGAAGGTCTACGAGACGGTGAAGAGCTTCTTCGGCAAGGACCCGCATCGCGGCGTGAACCCCGACGAGGTGGTGGCCATCGGTGCCGGCATCCAGGGCGGCGTGCTGAAGGGCGACGTGAAGGACGTGCTGCTGCTGGACGTGACGCCGCTGTCCCTGGGTATCGAAACCCTGGGCGGCGTGATGACCCGGCTGATCGACCGCAATACCACGATCCCCACGAAGAAGAGCCAGACCTTCTCCACCGCCGAAGACAACCAGCAGGCGGTGACCATCCGGGTCTTCCAGGGTGAGCGCGAGATGGCGGCCGACAACAAGCTGCTCGGACAGTTCGACCTGGTCGGCATCCCCGGCGCGCCGCGCGGCGTGCCGCAGATCGAGGTCACCTTCGACATCGACGCCAACGGCATCGTCAATGTCGGCGCCAAGGACAAGGCGACCGGCAAGGAACAGACGATCCGCATTCAGGCATCGGGCGGTCTCAGCGACGACGAGATCGACAGCATGGTCCGCGACGCCGAGGCCAATGCCGAGAAGGATAAGGAACGCCGGGCCCTGGTGGAAGCCAAGAACCAGGCGGAATCGCTGATCCACACGACGGAAAAGACCCTGAAGGACGCCGAGGGCAAGGTCTCGACGGACGACAAGACGGCGGCAGAAGCGGCCATCGCCGACCTGAAGGAAGCCGCCGAGGGCGAGAACGTCGAGGACATCCAGGCCAAGACCCAGGCCCTGGCGGAGATCTCCATGAAGGTCGGCCAGACGCTCTATGAGCAAGGCCAGACGGGCGGCGACGAGGCCGCTTCCGGTGGCGGCGACGGTGCCGAACCCGAAGCCTCCGCCGAGGCCGGTGACGAAAAGGTCGTCGATGCGGACTTCGAGGAAGTCGACGACGACAAAAAGGGCCAGTCGGCTTAAGAACAGTCAGCCTAAGAGGCAGACGATGGATGAGAGGGCCGGACAGAGGCAGGGGAGCGCGGAGCGCAAAAGCCTGGTCCGGCCCTTCTTCTTTGGGACGGTCTTGAACGAGAGGCTGTCTATGGTTTGCGGGGGCAAGCAGCGGTCGAACCTATGAGTGACTATTACGAAACACTCGGCGTCCCGCGTGACGCCGACGGCGGGGCCCTGAAGGCGGCCTACCGCAAGCTCGCCATGAAATTCCATCCGGACCGCAACCCGGGTGACGAAAAGGCCGAGCATAAGTTCAAGGAAATCAACGAAGCCTACGAGATTCTGAAGGACGATCAGAAGCGCGCCGCCTACGACCGCTTCGGCCACGAAGCCTTCACCAACGGCGCCGGCGGGGCGGCGGGCCAGGGCGCCGGCTTCAGTGGTTTCTCGGGCGGCGGCTTCGCCGACATTTTCGATGAGATGTTCGGCGACTTCATGGGCGGCCGGCGCGGCAACACCGCCGCCCGCGGTTCGGACCTGCGCTACAACATGGAAATCTCCCTGGAGGAGGCCTTCGCCGGCAAGACCGCGCAGATCCGGGTGCCGACCGCGGCGACCTGCGATTCCTGCGACGGCAGCGGCGCCGAGGGCGGGGCCCAGCCGGTCGCCTGCCCGACCTGCCAGGGCAATGGACGGGTCCGCGCGCAGCAGGGTTTCTTCACCATCGAACGCACCTGCCCGGCCTGTCACGGCGCCGGCCGGGTGATCGACAACCCCTGCAAGTCCTGCGAGGGGGCGGGCCGCGTGCACCGCGAAAAATCCCTGCAGGTGAACATTCCCGAAGGTGTCGAGGACGGCACCCGCATCCGCCTGGCCGGCGAAGGCGAGGCCGGCCTGCGCGGCGCCCCGTCGGGCGATCTCTACATCTTTCTCTCGGTCGCCCCGCACCGCCTGTTCCAGCGCGACGGCGCCAATATCTACTGCCGGGTGCCGATCCCCATGACCACGGCCACCCTGGGCGGGTCGGTCGAGGTGCCGACCATCGACGGCGGCCGCGCCAAGATCACCGTGCCTGCCGGCACCCAGGCCAACCAGCAGTTCCGCCTGAAGACCAAGGGCATGCCGGTGCTGCGCTCCAAGGCCGTCGGCGACATGTACGTCGAGGTCGGCATCGAAACCCCGGTAAACCTCACCAAGCGCCAGAAAGAACTGCTCAAAGAGTTCGAGGAAGAAGGCAAGGGCCGCGCCATGAGCCCGGAATCCGAAGGCTTCTTCGCCCGCGTGAAAGAATTCTGGGAAGACCTGACGGAGTAGGGACCGAGCGTTCGCGCGTCAGAACTCCAGCGGTGCGTTGTCGATCACTTCCTTCATGACGAAGAAGGTGCGGGTCTGGCGGACGCCGGGCAGGGCGAGCAGTTGCTCGCCATGCAGGCGGTTGAAGTCGGCGATGTCGCGCACGCGGATCTTCAGGAAGTAATCGAAGTCGCCGGCCACCAGGTGGCAATCGAGAATGGAAGGCAGCTTTGTAATGGCCGCCTCGAAGGCGCCGAAGCTTTCCCGTGTCGAGCGGTCGAGAACAACGCCGACGACGACCAGCGCGCCGCGGTCGACGCGGCCCGGGTCGACCTCCGCACGCACGGAACGCATGTAACCCTCGTCAAACAGGCGCTGGGTCCGGCGGTGACAGGTGGCCGCGCTGACGTTCACTTTCCTGGCCAGTTCGGCATTCGTCAGGCGCCCGTCGCGCTGCAAACAGCGCAGAATCCGGCGGTCGGTCCGGTCCAGATCAGGCATTGCGGAAGAATCTCTCATCTATAATCGGGTTATCTGATCTTCATCATCATGAATGGAAGTATATCGATAAAAACATCACCTTTTTAGAAGAAATTTCGAGAACACCTTGCGCGCTGTATTGGATAGCCTGTTCGCCAAGCCCGTTCATTCCCGTGAGGACGCCATGCTCGAAAAATTCGAACGTTATCCGCTGACCTTTGACGGTCCGACACCTGTCGAATACCTGCCGCGCATGACCGAAGCGCTCGGCGGCAAGGTGGAAATCTGGGCCAAGCGCGACGACTGCAACTCCGGCCTCGCCCTGGGCGGCAACAAGCTGCGCAAACTGGAATACATCATCCCCGACGCCATCGCGTCGAATGCGGACACGCTGGTTTCCATCGGCGGCGTTCAGTCGAACCACACCCGCATGGTGGCGGCCGTCGCGGCCAAGATCGGCATGAAGTGCCGCCTGGTTCAGGAAAGCTGGGTGCCGCATGAAGATGCCGTCTACGACCGCGTCGGCAACATCCTGCTGACCCGCCTGATGGGTGCCGACAGCCGCATCGTCGACGAGGGTTTCGACATCGGCATTCGCAAGAGCTGGGAAGATGCCATGCAGGCCGTGCGCGACGAAGGCGGCAAGCCCTATGGCATCCCCGCCGGCGCCTCGGTCCACAAGTTCGGCGGCCTCGGCTATGTCGGTTTTGCCGAAGAGGTCTGCGCCCAGGAAGCCGATCTCGGCATAAAGTTCGACTACATCGTCGTCTGCGTCGTCACCGGCTCGACCCAGGCGGGGATGATTGTCGGCTTTGCCGCCGATGACCGCGCCGAAGGTGTGATCGGTATCGATGCGTCAGGCATACCGGAACAGACCCGCGCGCAGGTGCGCCAGATCGTCGACAGCACCGCAGAGCTGGTCGAGCTGGGCCGGGTGGTGCGCGACGATGAGATCGTCATCAATCCGGATTACGCCTACCCGGCCTACGGCGTCCCCAGCCAGGAAACCAACGAGGCGATCCGCTTCGCCGCCCGCACCGAAGCGATGATCACCGATCCGGTTTACGAAGGAAAATCCATGCAGGGCATGATGGATCTGGTGAAGAAGGGTTTCTTCCCCGAGGGCTCAAAAGTGCTCTACGCCCATCTCGGCGGCGCGCCGGCGCTGAACGGCTACAGCTACACCTACAGGAACGGCTGAGCGTTTTCGTATCGCAGGAGACTGTTGAGGCGCGATCTTACGTGAACGTCACGCTCAGGCCTTGCAGGCCGAGGTCGCCATAGTCGGAGGACCAGGTCTCGCCGGGTTTCACCGGCCAGGCGTCGGTCAGGGTGCCGGTGGTGACGATCTCGCCGGCGGCCAGGGTTGGGAACTGCGGCTGTTCGGAGAGCACGCGGGCGAGATGGACCAGCGCCAGCGCCGGGCTGTCCAGAACGTTGGCGCCGACGCCCCGGTCGACGACGGTCTTGTCGCGCGACAGGGTGGCGGTGAAAACCGGCAGCGTTGCGGCAACCGTCGCCCGGTTCGTGTCGGTGATCGGCAAGGGTGCGCCGACGGCCAGCGCGCCGTGCAGGCCGAAGGCGGCGGTGCAGTCGGCGGCGGTAAAGATCCAATCCGGGAAATGGCTCTGCACGATCTCGAAGCCCGCCGCGATCCAGTCCACGCTTTCCAGCACCACCAAGGGGTCGTCCGTCACCGGCAGGGGCGCCTTCAGCTTGAACACCACTTCAGGCTCGATGCGCGGCTGCACGAGGTTTTGCAACGACAGCGATGCGCGCGCCTCCGCCGCATACTGCACCGTGTGCGCCCAGGTGTGGGCCCACATCGGTTGCCAGACGCCGTAGCGGTCCCAGATCGTCCGGTTGGTGAAACCGATCTTGCGTCCCACCGGCTGCCAGCCCTGCCGGCACCGCCGCGCCTTGATCTCGCCCAGGACGTCGTAGGCTTCGGCAACGGTGAAGTCCGGCAATGCCGCCGTGATCGGCTCCAGCATCGCGGCTGAATCGTAGGCGGCGATCAGTCGGTCGGCGATGTCGGAAAGCAATTCATTCATAAGCAGCCCTCCGCGAAGCCGGACCGGCGTGAAACATCGCTACAGGTCATCGCCTTCCAGGCTGCCCCCGGACGAGCCGTCGAACTGCGGTGCCTCCCCGGCGATCTCGGTGAAGTCGGCTTTCTCGCCGACGAAGATGTGACCGATGACGCGCAGGCCGCTCGGTTGATCCAGCGAGCCGGCGAGAATTCCGGTGCCGGGCTGGTCCAGCGGCTCCCAGAAAAGGCTGGAACCGCAGTCGCCGCAAAACCCGCGTCGTGCCCGCGCCGAGCTTTCATACCATCTGAGGCCGCGGCCTTCGACGATGACGATATTGGTCTTGTCCGCTTTCGAATGCGCCCCGTAATCGCCGTGCAGCTTCTGGCACATGCTGCAGTAGCAGTTGACGACATCGCGCAGGCGCCCGCGCACCTCATAGCGCACGGCCCCGCAGAGGCAGCCGCCGCCATGAATCTCTTCCGTTTCGCTCATGCCTGTAGGATAGCGAAGGCTCCCCGGGCCTGCCAGTGCCCCGCCCTCTTCGTTTCACCCCTGATCCGGCAAATAGTCCTCAGACCATTTCAGCACAGCGTTGAAGGAGATGCTGACCCGCTTTTCCTCGGCCAGGTTGGGGTGGACGAAGTGCAGCAGGAAGGCGGGCCAGAGCAGGATCTCGCCGGCCTTGGGGTGGTGGGTGAATTCCGCCTCGATCTGCCGGTCGCCACGGATGGCGGTCATGTTGGCGGCGCCGCGCGGATCATAAAAGGATATGGCGCCCGGCCGGACGTCGGCGCGGTTTTCCGCGGGTGCGCCCGCTTCCGGCACCTGCAAATAGTAGGTGCCGCTCAGGTAGGCATGGGGGTGGTTGTGCGGGTCGTGATAGTCGCCGCGCCGGTTCACGTTGGCCCAGCCCTGCAGCGACCAGTTCACGGCGTAGTCGAGCCCGGCGCGCTTCAGGTAGTCGATCACCGTCTTGTTGATGCAGTCGCGCAGCCAGGTGATCGCCGGGTTGTCGACGGTCAGCAGATTGCCGCTGCGGTAGTCGGTGGTGAGATCCGTCTTCTGCACCTCCATCGCCGCGATCAGCCGCAGCAGCTCCGCATTGGCGGCCTCATGGCCGGGCAGGCTGCGGAGCAGCAAAGTGGTGGGCCAAAGATCGAGGAAGCCGTCGGCTTGGGATTTGGGGCCATCGGTTTGCGGCATGTTGCTACTCGCTTGCTGTCGGACAGGCGCAGCAGGCCAGAGCGGATCGGGCCCCGTCAAGTCCGGGGGCGTCAAGGTTAAGCAGACGTCGCGCTTTTGCGCTTCGGGCGCGGCATGCTAAACCGGCCTTTCAATAAGGAGAAGCGCATGGACCCCCTCAAAATCGGTATCGTCGGCTGCGGCGGGCGCATGGGCCGGATGAACCTGGCGACCATCGCCGCCAGCGAGGGCTGCGTCATTGGCGGCGGCAGCGACCTGCCCGGCAGCCCGGCCATCGGCCAGGATCTCGGTCTTTTGTCAGGCGCCGATCCGGTCGGCATCATGGTCGGCGACGATCCGGTGGAGCTTTTCGCAGCGGTCGATGCGGTGATCGACTTCACCACCCCGGCCGCCACCCGCCGCCATGCCGAACTGGCCGCCCAGGCCGAGGTGGTCTATGTCGCCGGCACCACCGGCTTGGATAGCGAGACCCAGGCGATGATCGAAAAGGCGGCGATCCAGACCGTGGTGGTGCAGGCCGCCAACATGAGCCTGGGGGTCAATCTGCTGGAGATGGTGGTCGAACAGGTCGCCCGCGCCCTGGACCCGGATTACGACATCGAGGTGCTGGAGATGCACCACCGCCACAAGGTCGATGCGCCCTCGGGCACCGCCCTGATGCTGGGCGAGGCGGCGGCCAAGGGGCGCGGTCTGGCGCTGGACAGCGTCGCCCGCAAGGCCCGCGAAGGACAGGTCGGCGCCCGGCCGCGCGGTGAGATCGGCTTTGCCACCCTGCGCGGCGGCGATGTGGCGGGTGAGCACTCGGTGATCTTCGCGACCGAGGGTGAACAGATCGTGCTGACCCACAAGGCGAGCAGCCGCGAAGTCTTCGCCAAGGGCGCGGTCAAGGCCGCGCTCTGGGGCCGCGGCAAGCCCGCCGGCCTCTATTCCATGCGCGACGTCCTGGGGATCTAGCGGGCTGCTGAAAAAGCCGAGAACGCGGCGCAGACATGCTTCGAGACGGCGCTTCGCGCCTCCTCAGCATGAGGCTAATTGATTGAAATTCAAACACAAACCTCATCCTGAGGAAGTCCCGCAAGGGGCTGTCTCGAAGGATAGCCAAGGGCTCCTTCGTCCTTTTTCAGCAGCCCGCTAGCGCGCCTCGGCCAGGGCCGAGCGCAGCGCCCGGGCCAGGTCGGCGCGTTCCTCCTTGGTCAGGAAGCTGCCGATGGTCAGGCTGCGCCCGTGGGAGCGCAGGACCAGCGGGCTGTCATGCTTGGGCGGGTCGTCCAGCAGGATCTGCAGCCAGGCGGTCTGGAACTGCCAGGATTTGCTGCGCCCGCCCGGCCAGACGCGGGTGACCGTCAGGTCCCCTGCGGTGAGCTGCAGGTGTTCGGCCAGGCGGCCCCGGCGATAGTTGATCTTGAAGGCAAGGAAGATCAGCAGCACGTCGGCGCCCAGGAAGCCGATCACCGGCCAGGCGCCCATCAGGAAAAACAGCAGCCCGGCGCCGAAACTGATGGCGCTGACCCCCGCCATGAGCAGCAGGAAGCCACGCGGCGGCAGGCTGCGGTGCGGGGTCAGTTCCGCATCGAACAGCAGCGCGTTCCGGGCTTCGGGAAGCGGGTTGCCTTCGGGGGCCTGCGGCGGGCCGACGGGCGCGGGTCTGCAGATCGCGGTCATCTAAACAATATAGCCAGACGGCGGGCGCGCTTCAAATGGCGAGGGGCAGATTGTTGGACACCTCAACCACTGCGTGATATGCCCCGGGCCATGTGTTGGGAACGGGTTGTCACGATTGAAGATTTTTATGACGGGCCAAGAGGCGGTGTCGCATTTCTTAATGGCAGGCTTCATGTTTTCGAGTCAGTGTTTGACAAGGCCCGAGACGAGTACTCAGAAGAGTTCAATCTGACACCGATCGATGAGGCTCTTCTGCCCCTTATCGAAGAAAAGTGGAAAATCTGGACCAGATGGGCCACCGCATATCACGCAGGTAAGACATCGTCAGATACTAATCCGGCCCTCCCCGCCGATCGACCGCGCCACGATGAACTGAAGGCGACCCTTGATCCATTGCTGGTAACCGATAGCGCGAAAGCGGTTCGCAGGCTCGGGGAGTTCCGTGATGTCGATATTATGGGCTCAGATCATGACGCGGAGGTCCGGTGGTCACTGTCGAAAGACCAGAAGTAATTCACGGACAAACTAGGGATAGGTATTTCCGCCCCGGAAATTGAGCCTGGCTTCAGGGCGTAAGCATTGCGCCTTCCTTTCGCAGCCGATCCCGCTACACTCGCCGCGCCAGGAGAGCAACTGGGTCCAAAAACAAAAGCCGGGTCATGAAAAAAGCCGATATCGTCACCTTTTTCGACCGTCTCGCCGCCGCCATGCCGGAGCCCAAGGGCGAGCTGGACTACGTCAATCCCTATACCCTGCTGGTCGCCGTGGTGCTGTCCGCCCAGGCTACCGACGTCGGCGTCAACAAGGCGACGCGCGGACTCTTCAAGGAGGCGACGACGCCCCAGGCCATGCTGGCTCTCGGCGAGGGGCGGGTGAAGGACCACATCAAGACCATCGGGCTGTTCAACGCCAAGGCCAAGAACGTCATGGCGCTGTCGCGCCTTTTGATCGAGGAGCATGGCGGCGCGGTGCCGGCTGATCGAGAAGCCCTGGAGAAGCTGCCCGGCGTCGGGCGCAAGACCGCCAACGTGGTCATGAACATCGCCTTCGGCGCGCCGACCATCGCCGTCGACACCCACATCTTCCGGGTCGGCAACCGCACCGGCCTGGCGCCGGGCAAGACGGTGCTGGCGGTGGAACAGAAGCTGGAGAAGGTGGTGCCGGCGGACCGCAAACTGCATGCCCACCACTGGCTGATCCTGCACGGACGCTATGTCTGCAAGGCGCGCAAGCCCGACTGCCCGGCCTGCACGGTCATCGATCTCTGCGCCTTCAAGGGCAAGACCACCCTGGAGGCACCGGTGAAGACCAAGCCGGTCAAGAAGCCGGCGGCAAAGAAAAGGGCTATGAAGAAGAGCGTCAAGACGGCAGCCGTCAGGAAGAAAGCCGTCTAAAATCTAATCCCGTCACCCCGGACTTGATCCGGGGTGACGCCTGTGGGCAACGGCAGCACCTTGCAAGCGCAAGCACCGACCGGGAAAATCTAGCTGATCGGTGCGTTGAGGCGGCTGCGCAGCACCTGGTTCAGGCAGGGGCGCGGCGCCAGGCGGTCGGCAGCGGCATTGCGGGCCTCCAGGTAGGTGACCCGGTACTGCGGGCCGCTGTCGTAAAGCACCACATCGAAGACGCAGTCGGCGGTCACGTATTGCCAGATTTCCGCCGGTTTTTCGCGGCGCACCAGATCCGGCCGGCCAAGCAGCGCGGTCAGGCCGCTGCGGTCCAGGCCCATCAGTTGATTGGGATCGTCGTTGATCGAGGGTTCTATCGCCACGGGCTGGGGCGGCACTGCGGCTATCTGGCCGGGTGCTTCAGCCGGGGCAACCTCCGCGGCGGCGGCGCTTTGCGGCTCAATGACCGCCGCCTTGCTTGGAACGGCCCCGTTGGCACCGGTTTGCGGCCTGGCGGTATTGGCGGTCTGACAGGCCGCCAGGGCTGCCGTGCTGAGCAGCAGGGCCAGAACCGCAGGCCAGTTTTTGCCGCGATGCCGCATCTGCTTCAACCGGCCTGACTTTTGGGATTGCCGTCCTGTGGCTCGTTGCCGTCGCTGTGGGACCCGTCACTGCTGTGGGCCAGCTTCGGCCTCTCGCCGCGCAGCCGGCCTTTCAGGGAGGCCTCCAGAACGTCGATATCGCCGCTCAGGCGGCCGCCCCTGGTGATTTCGATGTCGGCATAGCGGATCTTGCCGCTGACGCGGCCGGTCGACCGGATCACAAGACAACCCGTGACGGTCAGTTCCCCCTCAAAGGTGCCGTAGACTTCGCAGTCTTCGACCGTGGCGTGACCCTTGAACAGGCCGGGCTCGCTGATTTCCAGGCTCTGGCTGTCGTTCAGGTCGGCCTCGACCCGGCCCTCGACCACCAGCTTCTCACAGGTCTTGATCTCGCCGGAGAGGCAGATTTCGCGGCCGACCACCAGCTTGCGGCCTTCCACGGCCCCGGGATTGCGCGGGTCCTGGCGGCGCGGCGCCTTGATGCCGGCGACGCCCAGCGGCTGTTTGGTGCCCGACCCCGAAGCGCGACCCCCGCCGGCATCGTCGCCGCCGGACTGCGCCATGGTATCGGCGGACGCGTTTGTCGGTGTCTCGCCAAGTCCCCCGGGACCTTTTCGCTTACCAAACATAAAAGCAGTCCTTTCCGGCAGAAGCCGTCGTCCCGTTGGTCTTCAGGCGCCGCGTCGGCGCAGGTCTTCGAAAATGTGCAGCATAAAGGCGGTTGCGATGATCGGCGTCACCAAATTTACCAAGGGAATGGTTAGCAGGAAGGTAACGACGGCGCCGGCCAGGATAACCCTGCCGCGAAACCTGCGCCGCAGTTGCCGGCTTTGCGGCAGATCGAGCCGCCTCACAGACACCATCTCAAAGTACTCACGCCCCAGCAGATAACCGTTCAACAGATAGAACAAAACGAGATTGAGCGGCGGCAGCCAAATCAGAATCAAGTAGAGCGGCAGCACGAGTAAATTAAGTATTAAGGTTACTGCGACGAATATGACGTTGCCGAGGATCGCTTCGGCGATCGGTTGAGAGCGGGCCGGCGGCAGGTCGGGATAGTGGCGCCGCTCTACCGCGCCGGCAATTTCGTCGAGCAGGAGCGCCATGATGGTGACCATCACCGCGGGAAACAGGAAAAACGACACCACGGCGATGGCGCCGATGGCGGCGGCATTCACCAGCCAGTCGATCAGGCCGAGCCAGAAGCCGTCGCCGGCCCAGTCGCGCACCCAGGCCACCAGCCCCTCGCCGGCCCAGTCCAGGGCGAACCAGGCGCCCAGCCAGAGCAGGATGAAGGTCACCAGCGAAAACAGCATGGAACGGTTGAAAACGCGGCGGAAAGCCGGATCGAAGGACTGGCGGAATGCGCGCGAGAGTGCTTGGAACATGGCCGGATATGTAGCCTGCCCCGGCCCCGGCTACAAGAGATGGGCCTGGGGATGGGCCTGGGGACGGGCGCCTGGGCTGGAACCTGGGGTTGGACCGGGAACCCGCCTGCCCGGGGATGAAAGGGCCGCTCCGGCGACGCAGAGCTTGCCGCCACCGGCAAGTGGCTCTAAAAGGGGCCGCAATTGCGGTCTGCAGCCGGCTTTAGATCGGTGCAGCTGTCCGCTGGGCGTGGCACCGGGAAAGACCGGGGCCTGGATCCCCCACAGCATCGCGTTTGGGGCACAGGCAAATGGCCCGACAGTTTTGGCCCGAACGCCGTGAGTCGTTAGGACCCCGCAAGAATTGACCGAGAACTGAAGACAGAAGAACCATGACTGCACCGCAATTCGATGTCGTCGCCATCGGCAACGCCCTCGTCGATGTCCTTTCCAAGACAGACGACGCCTTCCTTGAGGCCCATCAGATCAACAAGGGCAGCATGACCCTGATCGACGAGGCCAGGGCGGTGGAGCTTTATGACGCCATGGGCCCGGCGGTCGAGGTCTCCGGCGGATCGGCGGGCAACACCGCCGCCGGCGTTGCCTCACTGGGCGGCAAGGCCGTGTTTCTGGGCAAGGTGCGCGACGATCAGCTCGGCGCCATCTTCACCCACGACATCAGGGCGACCGGCGTCGGTTTCGATACGCCGCATGCCGCCAGCGGGCCCGCCACCGGGCGCTCGATGATCCTGGTGACGCCCGATGCCGCGCGCTCCATGAACACCTTTCTGGGCGCGGCCGTCGATTTCGGCCCCGATGACGTGGACGCGGCCCGGGTCGAGGCGGCGGCGGTCACCTATATGGAGGGCTACCTCTGGGACTCGCCCTCGGCCAAGGCCGCTTTTCTGAGGGCTGCCGGGTTGGCTCATGCCGCCGGCCGCAAGGTCTCCCTCACCCTTTCCGATCCCTTTCTGGTCGACCGCTACAAGGATGAGCTGAGAGACTTCGTCGCCAAGCATGTCGACATCGTCTTCGCCAATGAAGAAGAGGTCTGCGGCCTTTTCGATGCGCCGGATTTCGATGGCGCCCTGCAGCAGGTGCGCCGGCACTGCGATGTGGCGGCGCTCACCCGCAGCGAAAAAGGCGCGGTCATCGTCAGCGGCGACGAAGTGCATGTGGTCGACGCGGTCCCGGTCGCCAATGTCGTTGACACGACGGGCGCCGGCGATCTCTTCGCCGCCGGCTTTCTCTACGGCATTACCAATGGCCACAGCCTCTACGACAGCGGGCGCATCGGCGCCATCGCCGCGGCAGAGGTGATCTCCCATGTCGGGGCGCGGCCGGAACAAAAACTCGCAGAACTGATCGCCGCCGAACTCGGTGCGGCGCAGGCGAAACGGGCCTGACCGGCCCTTTACTGGAAAGCAGAGCCAAAACCATGACGGTTCAAGCCAAGGATATTCGCAATATTGCGATCATCGCCCACGTTGACCACGGCAAGACGACGCTGGTCGACGAACTGCTGAAGCAGTCCGGCAGCTATCGCAGCAACCAGCAGGTGGCCGAGCGCGCCATGGACTCCAACGATCTGGAGCGCGAGCGCGGCATCACCATTCTCGCCAAGTGTACGGCAGTGACCTGGGACGGCATCAAGATCAACATCGTCGATACCCCGGGCCATGCCGATTTCGGCGGCGAGGTGGAGCGCATCCTCTCCATGGTCGACGGCGTGCTGCTGCTGGTCGACGCCGCCGAGGGGCCGATGCCGCAGACCAAGTTCGTCACCGCCAAGGCGCTGGCCCGCGGCCTGAAGCCCATCGTCGTGGTGAACAAGGCCGACAAGCCCGATGCCCGGCCGCACTGGGTGCATGATCAGATCTTCGATCTTTTCGTGGCGCTTGAGGCTTCCGACGAGCAGCTCGATTTCCCGATGCTCTTTGCCTCGGCCAAGCAGGGCTGGTCGGTTGCCGATCTGGATGATGAGCGCAAGGATCTGCACAGCCTCTTCGACCTGATCGTCGCGCATGTGAAGCCGCCGGTCGCCGAAGTCGACGCCCCCTTTGCCATGCTGGCAACGACCCTGGAGGCCGATAACTTCCTGGGCCGCATCCTGACCGGCCGTATTTTCAGCGGCACCGCCAAGCTGAACATGCCGGTGAAGGTGATGCGCCGCGACGGCACCGCGATCAACGGCGGGCGCCTCACCAAGCTGCTGTCCTTCAACGGCCTGAAGCGCGAGCCGGTCGAAGAGGCCGCCGCCGGGGACATCGTTGCCATCGCCGGCCTCAGCGACGCCACGGTGGCGGACACCATCTGCGCGCCCGAGTTTCCGGCGGCGCTGGAATCCCAGCCGATCGATCCGCCGACCCTGGCCATGACCTTTTCGGTGAACGATTCCCCCCTGGCGGGTAAGGAGGGCGACAAGGTCACCTCCCGCATGATCCGCGACCGCCTGCTACGCGAGGCCGAGGGCAATGTCGCCATCCGCATCACCGAGACGGCGGACAAGGACGCCTTCGAAGTCGCCGGCCGCGGCGAACTGCAGCTTGGCGTGCTGATCGAAACCATGCGCCGCGAGGGTTTCGAGCTTTCAATCTCCCGCCCTCGCGTCTTGTTCCGCAACGACCCGGATACCGGCCAGCGCATGGAGCCGATCGAGGAAGTCCAGGTCGATGTCGACGAGGAATACTCCGGCGTGGTGGTCGAGAAGATGGGCCTGCGCAAGGCCGAGATGAGCGATCTGCGCCCGTCGGGCGGCGGCAAGACCCGCGTGACCTTCCTGGCGCCGGCGCGCGGCCTGATCGGCTATCATGGCGAGTTCCTGACCGATACCCGCGGCACCGGCATCATGAACCGCGTGTTCCACAGCTATGCGCCCTACAAGGGCTCGATCCAGGGGCGGCGCAACGGCGTGCTGATTTCCAACGGCACCGGCAAGGCGGTTCCCTACGCGCTGTGGAACCTGGAAGAGCGCGGCGAGATGTTCATTGACCCCGGCAAGCCGGTTTACGAAGGCATGGTGATCGGCGAGCATAGCCGCGGCAACGACCTTGAAGTGAACCCGATGAAGGCCAAGCAGCTCACCAACATGCGCGCCTCGGGCAAGGACGAGGCGGTGCGCCTGACCACGCCGCGGGTGATGAGCCTGGAACAGGCGCTCGCCTATATCGCCGATGACGAGCTGGTGGAGGTGACGCCCAAGTCGATCCGCCTTCGCAAGCGCCTGCTCGACCCGCATGCGCGCAAGAGAGAGAGCCGCCTCAAGGATGCCGGCTGAGGGCTTCGACCAAAAACCGGACGCCGCGCGGCGTTCCTGGGGGGAGGCCTTCGAGGTCTACCTGCATCCGCGCGTCATCGGCATGCTGTTCCTCGGCTTCTCCGCCGGCCTGCCTTTCCTGCTGCTGTTTTCCACCCTCTCGCTCTGGCTGCGTGAGGTCGGCGTCAGCGTCTCGACCATCGGCCTGTTCAGCTGGGTCGGCATCACCTTTTCCATCAAGGTGTTCTGGGCGCCGGTCGTCGACCGCCTGCCGCTGCCGCCCTTCACCACTCTGCTCGGCAAACGCCGCGGCTGGATGCTGGCCGCCCAGATCGCCATCGCCCTGGGGCTACTCGGCATCGCCTATACCGACCCGACACAGAACCTGGAATTCATCGTCTACTTTGCCCTGCTCGTGGCTTTCGCCGCGGCGACCCAGGACATCGCTATCGACGCCTACCGTATCGAGGCGGTGGAGAAGTCCCTACAGGGCGCTATGGCCGGCACCTATCAAGTCGGTTATCGCATCGGTTTGATTGCCGCCGGCGCGGGTGCCCTCTACATCGCGGCTTTCACATCCTGGTCCATCGCCTATACGACGATGGCCGCCTTGGTCGGTGTCGGCATGGCCACGGTGCTGATCATCCGCGAGCCGGCGGTGGTCCGTGATCAAGCGACGCTGCTACGCGAAGCGGAACTGCTGCGCCGTATCGAAGGAGAGGGCGAGCACCGGGGATCGCTTCATACGCTTATTGCCTGGTTCTCTGGGGCGGTGATCAGTCCTCTGATCGACTTCTTCGCCCGCAACGGCCAGTTCGCCCTGGTGATCCTTGCGTTCATCGGGCTCTACCGGCTCTCTGACATCACCCTTGGGGTGATGGCCAATCCCTTCTACACTGATCTCGGTTTCACCAAGATTGAGATCGCCAACATTACCAAGCTCTACGGCGTGATCGCGACCCTGGCCGGCGCCCTCATCGGTGGCATCCTGGTGGTGCGCCTCGGCCTGCTGCGTTCCTTGCTGGTGGGTGCCGTGATGGTGGCGGGAACCAATCTGCTGTTCGCCCTGTTGGCGACAATGGGCGCGGATCTCGCCATGCTGACGGTCACGATTACCGCGGACAATGTTTCCAACGGCCTCGCCGGCTCGGTTTTCATCGCTTACCTCTCCAGCCTGACCAACACGGCCTACACGGCAACGCAGTACGCCCTCTTCTCCTCGCTCTTCACCCTGCCGGGCAAGATCGTCGCGGGCGGTTCGGGCTTCGTGGTCGAGTCCTTCGGTTACGTAAACTTCTTTATCTACGCCTCGGCCCTTGGCATTCCGGCGATTTTGCTGGTGCTCTATCTCATGTATCATTACCGGCGCAAGGAGGCTGCGGCCTCCACAGTTGGCGAGCCGGCCCATGAGCGGATCCCCTGACGACCGTATCGAGATTCATAGCGGCGACATCACTCAGCTGGACGTCGACGCGATTGTGAACGCCGCCAATGCGCGGCTGCAGCCGGGCGGCGGAGTCTGCGGCGCCATCCACCGCGCTGCGGGGCGCAATCTGCGTGAAGCTTGTGCTGCCATCGGGCGCTGCAAAACCGGGAATGCCGTCCACACCGACGGCTTCGATCTGAAAGCCCGCTTCGTCATTCACGCCGTCGGCCCGGTCTGGCACGGCGGCGGGCAGAATGAGGAGGCGCTGCTGGCCTCCTGCTATCGCACGTCCTTGAAGATCGCCAAGCAGATCGGCGCGCGCTCCCTCGCCTTTCCCGCCATCTCCACCGGTGTCTGCGGTTTTCCGCTGGTGCCTGCGACGGAGATCGCGGTGGATACGGTGCGCGCGTTTTTGGCAGAGGAAGAAGCCGTGGAGCGTGTGGTCTTCTGTGTCTTTGGCGCGGAGGCTGACGCCGCCTACCGCCAAAAGCTTGACCGTTTGCCTTAACTCCCCACGACGGCCTGCGGCGCAGAAAACGTGATTGCCGCAGGCCGACCCGGTTGGGCGGTCAGCGCCCTATCGGAAGGTGAGGTAGTATCTAATTTCTTTTGCTTCTGTCCGGTTTTCCGAACTTACGCTCCACGGTCGACCTCAACTCGCGCAAGATCTTGGGATCGGGTCTTGTTTCGGTGCCTGTCGCCAAGTTGGCCGGAGGCGCAGGCCGCTCTGCTTCGTGGGTGAAGATTTCATCGCAAAGATCAAGGGCGAAATCATACTCTTCCGGCGAGCAGTGCGCGTCACGGCCCGGCGGGTAGCAGTATTCATGGATCGAGGCATAGCAGGTAACGATGGTGTCTGCTTGTGCGGATCCAACGGCTGCCAAAGGCCCAATGATTCCCAAAGACAGAGCTCCGGCAATAGACATACGCGTGCGGCGGTTCGTTCTAATCATTTTACTCCCCAATACATCTAGATGAGAATTCCGAGATGACCGCAAAAGACTCTGGCGATCCAAATGGGTCGCTTGAAACCGGGCAGAGGTTCAATCCAGCGTGTCGCTGGTCCTGTAAGATGCGATCCCTGCGGGCAGATGTTGTTGGTCGCTGCGGCTGATTCAGATCATCGTCCGGTCATGGAGAGGTGTTACGCTAAAGCCCGATTGAACGCTTTGTTTTCAAACAACAAAGGCAGGCTGCCGTTCCGTGACCATCCGTAATCTCGATGCACTCTTCCAACCCGGATCGATTGCCCTGGTCGGCGCCAGCCGGCGGGCGGGTTCCCTGGGGGCCGTCCTGGCGCGCAATCTCTTTGCCGGCGGGTTTCAAGGCCCGATCATGCCGGTTCATCCGAACAGCGACGCCATCGAGGGCGTGCTTGCCTATCCCTCGGTGGAGGCTTTGCCGCAAACCCCGGACCTGGCGGTGATTGCGACGCCGCCGGACTCGGTGGCCGGCCTCCTCAAGGCCTTCGGCGATCGCGGCACCCGCGCGGCGGTTGTCATTACCGCCGGTTTCGGCGAGGGCGGCGACGGCGCGGGGGCTGCGCGAAAACAGGCGATCCTGGATGCGGCGCAACCCAATCTGCTGCGCATCGTCGGGCCCAACTGCCTGGGTATGATGGTGCCGGGCCTCGGGATCAACGCCAGTTTTTCCCACATCGCTCCGCTGCCCGGCGACCTCGCCTTTGTCACCCAATCCGGCGCCATGGTCACCGCCATGCTGGATTGGGCGACGCCGCGCGGCATCGGCTTTTCCAAGATCGTGTCGCTGGGCGACAAGGCCGACGTCGACTTCGGCGACCTGCTGGACTATCTGGCGATGGACGGCCGGACCCGCGCCATCCTGCTCTACGTCGAATCCATTGCCCACGCGCGCAAGTTCCTCTCCGCCGCGCGTATCGCCGCGCGCAACAAGCCGGTGATCGTCGTGAAGGGCGGCCGCCATGCCGAGGGGGCGGCGGCCGCTGCCTCTCACACCGGCGCGCTGGCCGGGGCCGATGCGGTCTATGACGCGGTCTTCGCCCGCGCCGGCCTGCTGCGCGTCTACAGCCTGAACGAGCTTTTCGACGCGGCGGAAACCCTGACCAATCTCTCGGTCCAGCGGCGGCGCGCCGATGGCGGCGGCCGTCTGGCGATCCTTACCAACGGCGGCGGTCTGGGCGTGCTGGCGACCGATGCGCTGATCGACGAAGGCGGCCGTCTCGCGGCACTCTCGCCGGAAACCAAACAGGCGCTCGACGCCTGCCTGCCGGCGACCTGGAGCGGTGCCAACCCGGTCGACATCATCGGCGATGCGCCGGGCGCGCGGTATCGCGCCGCGCTGGAGGCCCTGCTGAAAGAACCCTCGGCGGACGCCGTCCTGGTCATGCACTGCCCCACCGCCATTGCCTCCGCGACCGAGGCGGCCGAAGCGGTGGTCGAGACGCTTGCAGCCCGGGCGGGCAGGGTGCGACCGGTTTTCACCGCCTGGGTCGGCGATCAGGCCGTGGGCGAGGCGCGGGCGCTGTTTGCCCGCGAAGGCATCGCCGGCTACGACACGCCGGAAGAGGCGGTCCAGGGCTTCATGCATCTGGAGCGCTATCGCCGCAATCAGGCGCTGCTGCTGCGGGTGCCGCGCCCGGAACCGGAGGGTGAGGAACCCGACCGCCCGGCGGTGCGCGGGCTTCTCGATCAGGCCCTGGCGGAGCAACGCGAATGGCTCAGCGAGGCCGAGGCCAAGGCGGTGCTGCAGGCCTATGGCATTCCCGTGGTGGCGACCCGGGTCGTTGCGGACCCGGAGGCAGCCGGGGCGGCGGCGGCGGAAATCGGTGGGCCGGTGGCGTTGAAAATCCTGTCGCGCGACATCACCCACAAAAGCGATATGGGCGGCGTCGCGCTGGACCTGCAGGGCGCGGCGGCGGTGACCGAGGCGGCGGAGGCGATGAACCGGCGGATCGCGGCGGCGGCGCCGACGGCGCTTTTGGAAGGCTTCACCGTGCAGGCCATGTGCCGCCGCCCTGACGCCGAAGAGCTGATCCTCGGCGTCGTCGACGATCCCCAGTTCGGGCCGGTGATGCTGTTCGGCCAGGGCGGCACCGCGGTGGAGGTGATCGCTGACAAGGCGCTGGCACTGCCGCCCCTGGACACGGTCCTGGCCGAGGCGATGATGGCGGAGACCAGGGTCTACCGCCTGTTGCAGGGCTACCGCGACCGCCCGCCGGCCGCAGTCGATGAGATCGCCGCCTGTCTGGTGCGGCTCTCCCAACTGATCATCGACATGCCGGAGATCGGCGAAGTCGATATCAATCCCCTGCTGGCGGATGCCGAGGGCGTGATTGCCTTGGACGCGCGCGTTCGCGTGACGCCGCGCGGCCTGTCAACGACGGGGGCACCGGCGGCTGCCACGGCGCGTCTGGCCATCCGTCCCTACCCGCGCGAACTGGAACGCAGTTTTGCCCTGCCGGACGGCACGGCGGTTTTCCTCAGGCCCTTGCGGCCGAGCGACGCGCCGGCCCTGCGCGAGACTTTTCGCCGGCTCGATGCCGAAGATGTGCGGATGCGCTTTCTCATGCCGCTGGACGAGATCTCAGACGATCTTCTGGCGCGGCTGACCCAGTTGGACTACGACCGTGAAATGGCGCTGGCCGCTTTTGCGCCTTCGGGCGGCGGGCAGGGGGACAACGGCCAGGCGGATAAGGGGCAGGAAGGTTTGGGGGTCGTGCGCCTGGCCGCAGACCCGGATAACCGCAAGGCTGAATTTGCCATTGTGGTGCGCTCCGACATGAAGCGGCGCGGCCTGGGCCGGGCGCTGATGAAAGCCATCCTGGACTATGCCGAAGCCCGCGGTACGGGCCAGGTCTGGGGTTCTGTGCTGGCCGGCAACACCGCCATGTTGGCACTCTGCAAAGAGTTCGGCTTCTCCCTTGTCCACGCCGAAGCGGGGGTGGTCCATGTCACACGGGATCTGGCCGCGGTGCCCGAATAGAGTCTTTCGGTTTAGACGGCACCGGCCCGCTCCCCCTCCCGGCCACCCATAGGATACTGGCGTTGGGTGGCCGGGAGGGGGAGCGGGCTGGAACCGCTTCGACGCAAGTCGAAAACACTCTGCCGTTACGGCCCGGCGCGGTCGAGCGAGTAGCCGGCGGAGCGCACGGTGCGGATAAGGTCGTCGCTGCCGTTCTGGTTCAGCGCCTTGCGCAGCCGGCGGATGTGCACGTCGACGGTGCGTGGTTCGACATAGACGTCGCGGCCCCAGACCGAATCGAGAAGCTGCTCGCGGGTGAAGACGCGCCCCGGGTTCTGCATCAGATGGCGCAGCAGCCGGAATTCGGTCGGGCCCAGATGAACGTCATGGCCGTTGCGTTTGACCCGATGGGCGGCCAGGTCCATGGCCAGATCCTCGAAGGCCAGCATCTCGCTGCTCAGCTCCGGTTTGCTTCGACGCAACACCGCGTTGATGCGGGCGATCAGTTCGGCCGGCGAGAAGGGCTTGGTCATGTAATCGTCGCAGCCGCTGTCGAGGCCGCGCAGCTTGTCGGTCTCTTCCCCGCGTGCCGTCAGCATGATAATGGGCACGCGCTTGGTGTCCGGTTTGCTGCGCAGCTGGCGGCAGACCTCGATGCCGGACATCAGCGGCAGCATCCAGTCGAGCAGGATAAGATCGGGTACCTCCTCGGCGGCCACCACCAGCGCTTCCTCGCCGTCGCCTGCGGTATTCACCCGGAAGCCTGCACCCTCCAGGTTATAGCGCAGCATCGTGACCAGGGCTTCCTGGTCCTCGATGATCAGAACAAGCGGTCTCACGCGCCCTCCCTTTCCGTTGCTTCGCCGGAAGAGTCCTCGTCCTCGGGCTCTACCACCTGGAAGCTCGACATGTCACTCTTCGGGCGTCCGCCTTCAATCCGCTTGCCCGTGCTCAGATAGTAAGTCGTCTCGGCGATGTTGGTAGCGTGGTCGCCGATGCGCTCAATGTTCTTGGCGACGAAAAGCAGATGGGTACAGGGCGTGATGTTGCGCGGGTCTTCCATCATATAGGTCAGCAGCTCGCGGAACAGCGCCGTGTACATCTCGTCGACTTCTTCATCGCGGTGCCAGACATCCATCGCGCGATTGGCGTCGTGATTGGCGTAGGCGTCGAGCACATCCTTGATGATCGCCTGGACCAGCTTGGCCATCCGCGGGATAGAGCGTGCCGCCTCGTGATGGGCCAGTTGATTGAGGGCGATGGACCGCTTGGCGATGTTCTTGGCGTAGTCGCCGATACGCTCCAGATCGCCGGAGATCTTCAGGGCCGAGATAACCTCGCGCAGGTCGTTGGCCATGGGCTGGCGCAGGGCCAGGGTGCGAATCGCATTCTCGTCGAGCTCCAGGTCCATCTGATCGATGGCCTCGTCCCCCTTTACGACCCTGTCGGCGAGTTCGGAATCGCGGCGCACCAGCGCTTCGATCGATCCGGCGAGTTGCGCTTCGGCCACGCCGCCCATGCGCAGAACGATGGCATTGAGTTGCTGCAGTTCCTCGTCGAAGGATTTGACGATGTGTTCGCTGTTCATACTGGCCGGTCCTTCGGGTTCGCGTAGGGCGGGGCTATGGTGTTGCCTGGGATCAACCGAAACGCCCGGTAATGTAGCCCTGCGTGCGCTGATCGCGCGGGTTGGTAAAGAGCTGCTCGGTATCGCTGACTTCCACCAGATCGCCCAGGTGGAAAAAGGCTGTTTTCTGGGATACCCGCGCGGCCTGCTGCATGGAATGGGTGACGATGACGATGGTGAAGTTCTGCCGCAATTCGTCGATCAGTTCCTCGATCCGGGCGGTGGCGATGGGGTCGAGCGCCGAACAGGGCTCGTCCATCAGGATCACCTCGGGATTGACCGCGATCGCGCGGGCGATGCAGAGACGTTGCTGCTGGCCGCCGGAAAGGCCGGTGCCCGGCGCCAGCAGGCGGTCTTTCACTTCCTTCCAGAGGCCGGCCCTGGTCAGGCTGATCTCGACGATGTTGTCGAGATCAGCCTTGGTTTCGGCGAGGCCGTGCAGGCGCGGGCCATAAGCGATGTTGTCGTAGATCGACTTCGGGAAGGGGTTGGGTTTCTGAAACACCATGCCGACCCTGGCGCGCAGCTGCACCACGTCCAGACCACTGCGATAGATGTCGACGTTGTCCAAGGTAATGTCACCCTCGACGCGGCAGCCGTCGATCACGTCGTTCATCCGGTTGAGACAGCGCAGGTATGTGGACTTGCCGCAACCGGAAGGACCGATCAGGGAGGTCACCTGGTTCTCGCCGATGTCCAGATCGACGTCCTTCAGCGCTTTGGTTTCGCCGTAGTAAACGTTCACGCGACGGGTCGACATCTTGGGCGTGTTCTGCAGCATCGTCTGCGGCGCCTCAGCTTCTGCAACTGCATCCATGATGGACTCCCTTGTACGCTACCATTGACGTTCGAAGCGCTTACGCAGCAGGACGGCGAGCGCATTCATAAGAATGAGAAAAGCCAGCAGCACCATGATGGCGCCGTTGGTTTTTTCGACGAAGGCACGCTCCGGCGCATCGGCCCAGAGGAAAATCTGCACCGGCAGCACGGTGGCCGGATCGGTGACGCCGCCGGGCACGTCGACGATGAAGGCGACCATGCCGATCATCAGCAGCGGCGCGGTCTCGCCCAGGGCCTGGGCCATGCCGATGATGGTGCCGGTCATGATGCCCGGCAATGCCAGCGGCAGCACGTGATGAGTGACGACCTGCAACCGCGAGGCACCCACGCCCAGGGCCGCTTCGCGGATTGACGGCGGCACGGCTTTCAGGGCGGCGCGCGCGGCAATGATGATGGTCGGCAGGGTCATCAACGCCAGCACCATGCCGCCGACCAGCGGCGCCGAGCGTGGAAACCCGAAGACGCCCAGGAAGACGGCGAGCCCGAGGAGGCCGAAGATGATCGAGGGCACCGCCGCCAGGTTGTTGATGTTCACCTCGATCAGGTCGGTCCAGCGGTTCTTCGGTGCGAATTCCTCCAGATAGATCGCCGAGAGCACGCCGATCGGAAAACTCAGGATCAACGTGATCATCAGGGTGAAGAAGGAACCGACCGCCGCGCCCCAGATGCCCGCCTGCTCCGGCTCGCGGGAATCGCCGGCGGTGAAGAAGGTGGTGTTGAACTGCTTTTCGACCCCGCCGTCGGCCTCCAGGGCGTCGATCCAGGCGATTTCGTTGTCTTTTACCCGGCGGTCTCCTTCGGGAAGATCGCGGTCGATATAGCCTTTCACCAGGCTGTCGATATCGTCGGAGGACTTGACCCAGATGGTTTGGTTCGTGCCGATGATCGAGGGGTCGGCCTGTACCTCGGCGCGCAGGTCCAGGCCGGCGCCGTTGGAAAGGATACCGTAAAGCTTGATGCGGTCGCGCCGGCCGCTCACATCGGGGAAGCGTTCGCGCAGGCTCTTTTTCAACAGACCTTGATAATCCGCACGGCGCAGGGCACCCGGATCGCCGTTGCCCTCGGGGTCGATGACCTCGGGGTCGAGAAACACCGGAATTTCCAGGTGGGTTTGCACAAAGGCCGTATGACCGTTGAGGACGATGGTGCCGATCAGCAGCCCGAGAATGGCCAGGGCAGCGAAAATGGCGGCCAGGCCGTAGAAACGGAATCGCTTCTCCGCGGCATAGCGGCGTTTCAACCGCTGTTCCGAGAGGTCGGCGCGGCGCAGTGCCGGAACGCGTGCCGTGCTGTCAGTCATACTTCTCTCGGTACCTCCGAACAACATGCAGGGCGATCACGTTCAGTGTCAGGGTGATCGCAAAGAGCACCAGCCCCAGGGCGAAAGCGGCCAGGGTCTTGGCGCTGTCGAATTCCTGGTCTCCGACCAGCAGGGTGACGATCTGCACCGTGACGGTGGTCACTGCCTCCAGCGGATCCGCCGTCAGGTTTGCCGCCAGGCCGGCGGCCATGACCACGATCATGGTCTCACCGATCGCCCGGCTCATGGCCAACAGCAGGCTGCCGACGATGCCGGGCAGCGCGGCCGGGAAAATCACCTGCTTGATGGTTTCCGATTTGGTCGCGCCCAGTGCAAAGGCGCCGTCGCGCAGCGCGCGGGGCACCGCGTTCATCACGTCATCGCTGAGCGACGAGATAAAGGGGATGATCATGATCCCCATCACCATGCCGGCGGCGAGTGCAGATTCCGAAGAAACATCCAGGCCGATCGATTCGCCGGTTCGGCGAATGAAGGGGGCGACGGTCAGGGCGGCGAAGAAGCCGTAGACCACCGTCGGCACGCCGGCCAGGATTTCCAGCAGCGGCTTGACGATGGCGCGCATCCTGGGCGGTGCATATTCGGACATGTAGATGGCCGAGAACAGGCCGATGGGCACCGCTACGCACATGGCGATCAGGGTGATCATCAGGGTGCCGGCGAACAGCGGGACCGCGCCGAAGGCGCCGGAGCCGCCGACCTGATCGACGCGCAATGCCGTCTGCGGGCTCCAGCTCAGACCGAAGAGAAACTCGTACCAGGGCACCTGGGCGAAGAAGCGCATCGCTTCGAACAGCAGCGAGAGGACAATACCCAGGGTGGTCAGGACCGCGATGGTGGAGGCTGCGATCATCAGGACGCTGACGGCGCGCTCAAACAGATTGCGCGCCCGCAGTGTCGGTGTGATGTGGCGTTGCGCGAAACCCAGGCCGATCACCGCAATGGCGATGGCGACGACCACCATGGCCGCGTTGCCGATCTGCCGCGCGCTTGCATAGCCATCGGCGGCGCGTTGAAGCGCCCCATCGATTTCGCGGCTGACGATGTTACCTGAGGCCAGGTTCTTCACATCGTTGATCAGCAGGGAAAGCCGGTCGGCCGGCAGTGCCTGAATGTCTTCGGGAAGGTTGGAGATCAGCATCCACTCGGCGACCTGCGGCTCCACGATCAGCCAGATGGCCATCAGTATCAGACTTGGGATGCCGCACCAGAGGGCCACATAGAGGCCATAGTATTGCGGGCGTGAGTGGAGCGTCGATGGCTCGCCACCGCTTACCTTGCGGGCGCGCCGTTGACCGAAGCTGTAGCCGATCGTTGCCAAGGTCAGCAGGATCGCAATGAGAATGAAGCTGTTCATGGCGGCCCATCGGATCGAAGACCGGAACTTGCTGACACCTGGTTCCTGCTGGGAAAGGCGGTGCGGGCGCTTGCATCTTCACCCGCTCTAAGCAACGTCTCCGGCTTGTTTATGGTTTCTTTGTACCTGGTTCTTAAAGCAGCGGGGGGCCGGCGGAAAATCCTTTGGTCCAAAAACCCCAGGGGTCTTCCGCCGGCCGACACTCGGTTACATGCTCAGCGGCGACATGCCGTTGGCCGACTTCATCATCGCCTTGCGGTCATCCTCGGGCAGCGGGATCAGACCCTTTTCCGTCAGATAACCTTCGTCACCCCAAGCTTTGTCGGAGGTGAACTCGGCCACGAACTCCTTGATGCCGGGGATCGTGCCGACGTGTTGCTGCTTCACGTAGAAGTAAAGCGAACGGGAGATGCCGTAGTCGCCGGAAGCGATGTTCTCGAATTCCGGGGCCACGCCGCCGACCGTCGCGCCCTGCAGCTTGTCGGCGTTCTGGTCGAGGAAGCTGAAACCGAAGATGCCCAGGGCATTCGGGTTGGCTTCGAGCTTCTGGACGATCAGGTTGTCGTTCTCGCCGGCTTCGACGAAAGCGCCGTCCTCACGCACCGAGTGCGCGGCCGCCTTGAAGGCTGCCTTGTCCAGGGCCTTGATTTCCGGGAACTGCTTGGCCGCTGACTCCATCACCAACTCGACGAAGGCGTCACGGGTGCCGCTGGTCGGCGGCGGGCCCAGAACCTCGATCCTTTCAGCCGGCAGGGAGAGGTCGATATCGCTCCACAGCCTGTTGGGGTTGGCGACCAGCTTGCCGTCGACCGGGATCTCCTTGGCCAGGGCCAGGAAGATCTGCTTCTTGGTCAGGGCGAAAGGCGCATGCGTCTTCGAGTTGGCGAGCACGATGCCGTCGAAGCCGATCTTCACCTCGGTAATGGTGATGCCCTTCTCGGTGCATTTGGAGAACTCGGATTCCTTGATGCGCCGCGAGGAGTTGGTGATGTCCGGGTGCTGGGTGCCGACACCGGAGCAGAACAGCTTCATGCCGCCGCCGGAACCGGTGCTCTCGACGACCGGGGTCTTGAAGTCGCTGCTGCGGCCGAAGTTCTCGGCCACGGCTGTGGAGAAAGGAAAAACGGTAGAAGAGCCGACGATACGGATCTGATCACGCGCCTCGGCAATGGCCGGCGCGGCCACGACCAGACCGGCAACTGCCGCCATGGCTAGCGATTTCTTGATCACGGGAATACCTCCGCTGGATGCCCATTGATGGAACTGTCTCGGTGTTGCCTTCCGGCCAAAGCCTGGACCGGTTCGGGAACAACGCCTGCACCGGCCCCTTGCCGGCGGGCACAAACTACGTCCGCACAGCGATGGTATTACTGCAGTTCTGTTACACTTAAATGACAGAAACGGAGAATCTGCAAAACTGACACAGAGCCTAGGGCAAAGACCGGGATCTGCTCTAGGAGGCCCTGGTTTGAGACCGCTCCGCGGCCTGGGCAGGCGGTACGATGCTGGGCAGATAGACCGAGAAGGTCGCCCCTTCGTCCGGCCGGCTCTCGACTTCCAGCACGCCGCGGTGGCGGTTGATGATGTGCTTGACGATGGCCAGGCCCAGCCCGGTGCCGCCCAGGCGGCGTGAGCGGCGGCTGTCGATGCGGTAGAAGCGTTCGGTCAGGCGAGGAATATGTTCCCGTTCGATGCCCTCGCCCTCGTTGAAGACGGAAACCTTCACGCCGGCGCGGCCCAGGCGGCGCTCCCCGGCGCCTTCCTTGGCCAGGGGCCGGGCCGAAACACGGATGACGGTATTCTCCTCGCCGTACTTCAGGGCGTTGTCCAAGAGGTTCTGGAAAACCTGGGTCAGCTCGTCGTGCACGCCGGCCACCGCGGGCAGGGCTTCGCAGGATATCTGAATTCGCATGCCATAGCGTGCTGCTTCGAGTTCCAGGGTCGAGGCGACCGAGCGCAGGATCTGTTCGATGTCGCAGTCGCCGTCCGGCGGGGTGTGTTCCTGCAGCTCGATGCGTGACAGGGACAGCAGGTCGTCGACCAGCCGCGACATGCGGTGCGACTGTTCCTCCATGATCTTCAGGAAACGCGCCTGGGCCTCCGGATCCTCGCGCGCCGGGCCGCGCAGGGTCTCGATGAAACCGATCAAAGAGCTGAGCGGCGTGCGCAGTTCATGGCTGACGTTGGCGACGAAGTCGGCGCGCATGCGCTCGCTCTGCTTGACGCCGGTCAGGTCGTAGAGGGCGATCATCAGACGGGCCTGCTGCGGCGCGGCAATGGGCAGGCTGAGGACCCTGGCGGCGATGCTGCGCTCCACCTTGCCGGGGATGGTGAACTCCACGGCCTCCTGCTCGCCGCCGGCCAGCACTGCTTCGACTGCGGCCAGCAGGCTGGGGTTGCGCAGGCCAAGCGCCAAATCGCGGCCCGCCAGATCATGGCCCAGCAGGGCCTCGGCCGCCGGATTCAGGCGCAGCACCCGCCGGTTTTCGCCGACCAGGATCAGGGGATCGGGCAGCCCCGCCAGGACCGCCGCGTTCATCGCCATGGTGTCGCGCTGGTCGTGCCGCCGCTCCCGCTGCTGGCGCGCGGTCTCGGCGATGGCGTCGCTGAGGCCCGGCGACAGCAGGTCGCCGCCCGACGGCGCGGCGGGCAGCGGGCCGTCGTCGTCGGCTTCGCGCAGGCGGCTGAGGTAGCGGGTCGAGGCCTCCACCCGGCGGAAATGCTGGTTCAGTATGACGGCCATCAGCAGCGGCACCACGGCCGCGCTGATGGCGGCGGCCGGCAGCGACAGGTCGCCATCCATCACCAGAACGACGAAGACCAGCATCACCGGCAGGCTGAGCAACACGGTGGCCAGCGCCAGGCGTCCGTAGTGCGGTGCCGGCTCGTTACCGCCGGGGGGTGCTTTGGTCAGATCCTCGCTGTCCGGTGACTCGTCGGTCATGCCGTTTCTCTGGGTTTCAGGAACCGCCGTCCAGCCGTGATTCTAGCACGGGTTTTCGGCCCTGCGCGTGAAGCTTTTGCAATGCCGACCAGGCGCAAAGCGCGGCCAAAACCTATCCTAGGAACCACCCACCTCGGACTCCGCCTCATAGGCCGCCAGGGCGGCGGCGGTGACGAGGTCGTTTACCGTGGCGCCGAGCTGGACCACCTGGGCCGGCTTGGCCAAGCCGATCAGGATCGGCCCGATGACCGAGCCGCCGCCGGCCTGCTGGATCAGCTTGGCGGTGATGTTGGCCGAATGCAGCCCGGGCATGACCAGCACGTTGGCGGGGCCGGAAAGCCGCGACACCGGGTAGTGTTCCTGCATCACCTCATAGTCCAGCGCCACGTTGGCCTGCATCTCGCCGTCGTATTCGAAACCGGGCTCGCGCAGGTCGAGCTCCTGCACCGCATCGCGGATGCGCTGTGCCGCCGGGTGCCAGGGGTTGCCGAAGTTGGAATAGGACAGCAGGGCGACCCGCGGCTCATGGCCCATGGAGCGGGCCTCTTCGGCGGCCTGTACGGCGATGTCGGCCAGCTGCTGGGCGTTGGGCAGTTCGTGCACCGAGGTATCGGCGATGAAGATGGAGCGGCCGCGCAGCACCATGATCGACATGCCGAAGACGCGCTGGCCGCGCTTAGGATCGATCGCCCGGCGGATGTCGTCGTAGGCGACGCCGAAGCTTCTGGTCAGGCCGGTGACCATGGCGTCGGCCTCGCCGCAGGCCACCATGCAGGCGGCGAAGACATTGCGGTTCTGATTGGCCATGCGCTGGCAGTCGCGGCGCAGGGAGCCAAGGCGCCCCAGGCGTCCGTACAGATAGTCGACATAGCGCGCGTTGTCCTTGGACAGGCGCGCGTTGTGGATTTCCAGGTTGCTGTGCTCCAGGCCGATGGACTTCATCGTTGCGCGCACATGCTCTTCGCGGCCGACCAGAACGGGCTTGCCGTAGCCGGCCTGTTGGAAAGCCAGGGCGGCGCGGATGGTGCGTTCCTCCTCGCCCTCGGCGAAGACCACGCGCTTGGGGTTCTGGCGCACCGTGTCGAAGATGCGCTGCAGGCTGGAGGCGGTCGGGTCGAGGCGTGCCGAGAGTTGCTGTTCATAGGTGCCGATGTCGTCGAGCGGCCGGCGCGCCACGCCGCTGTCCATCGCCGCCTGCGCCACCGCTTTGGGTACAGCGACGATAAGGCGGGGATCGAAAGGTGCCGGAATGATGTAGTTGCGGCCGTAGCGCATGGCCTTGCTGTCGTAGGCCTGGGCGACCTCGTCGGGTACGTCCTCGCGGGCCAGTTCGGCCAGGGCCTGGGCAGCGGCGATTTTCATTTCCATGTTGATGGTCGAGGCCCGCACGTCGAGCGCACCGCGGAAGATGTAGGGAAAGCCAAGGACGTTGTTGATCTGGTTGGGATAGTCGGAGCGCCCGGTGGCGACGATGGCGTCATCGCGCAGTCCGGCAACCTCTTCCGGTGTGATCTCCGGGTCCGGATTGGCCATGGCGAAGATGATCGGCTGGTCGGCCATGGAGCGAATCATCTCGGCGGAGAAAGCGCCTTTGACCGAGAGGCCCATGCAGACGTCGGCGCCGGCCATGGCCTCGGCCAGGCTGCGCGCCTGGGTGTCGACGGCATGGGCGGACTTCCACTGGTTCATGCCCTGCTCGCGGCCCTGGTAGATGACGCCCTTGGTGTCGCAGAGCATTACCGAGTTGTGCGGCACGCCCATCGCCTTGATCAGTTCGGCGCAGGCGATCCCCGCCGCGCCGGCGCCGTTGATGACGACCTTCACATCAGCCATCTGCCGCCCGGTCAGGGCCAGGGCGTTGATGAAGCCCGCCGCGGTGATAATCGCGGTGCCGTGCTGGTCGTCGTGAAACACCGGGATGTCCATCAGCTCTTTCAGCCGTGCTTCGATGATGAAGCACTCCGGCGCCTTGATGTCCTCCAGGTTCACGCCGCCCCAGGACTTGCCGAGAAAGCGTACGCAGTTGACGAACTCGTCGACGTCGCGGGTGTCGACCTCCAGGTCGATGCCGTCGACATCGGCGAAGCGTTTGAAGAGCACCGCCTTGCCCTCCATCACCGGCTTGGCCGCCTGGGCGCCGAGGTCACCCAGGCCGAGCACCGCGGTGCCGTTGGAGATGATGGCGACGATGTTGCCCTTGGCGGTGTAGTCGTAGGCCTTGGATTCGTCCTCGTTGATCCTGAGACAGGGCACCGCGACACCCGGCGAGTAGGCCAGCGACAGTTCCCGCTGGGTGGTCAGCGGCTTGGTGGCCTGGATTTCGAATTTTCCGGGCCGGCCCGAGGCATGGAATTCAAGTGCCTCTTCCTCGGTGATGCGGGTTCTGTCCACTGCGTCTTCCCTCCAGGGTCTTGCCCAAGACGCCCGCATTCCCTTGGATGACCGCAGTTTCGGTCAGCTTTCCAGTGGGGCAATTGGCTCAGGGCCTTGTTTTTCCAGAAATCTTAGAGAGCCGTCATGCGAGCGTCAAAGGTCATGACCTGACGGGCGGCCTGACGTGGCGATGAATATCGGCGGCGCCGGCATCGGCCAGAATGGCCTCGGCTTTGCCGGCGGCCTCGCTGTCCGCGACGCTCACCCAGAGCAGGATGGCGCCGCCTTCCAGCGCCCGGGCGAAGGACTCCGTGTGGGGGGTGGCGCGTAGTTTGTCGAGCAGCTCCACCACGGCGGCGACGCTGATGCCGGCGGCCATCAGGGCCGCCACGGCAGAGCCGACCGGTCCGGTGGCGATGGCGATCAGGCCGGCGGCGGTCAGCGGTCCGACGTAGTTGATCTCACCGACCAGGCCGCCCAGGGTTTCCTGCCAGGCCTCGCCGGGCGAGCCGCTGGCGCTGAGCGATTCATGAGTATCGAGAACCGAGAGATCGTCGCGTCCGAAGCCTGCGGCCAGGAGCGCTTCGACCGCCGCCGTGAAGCTGTCGCGCTCGGCAAAACGTCCGACCACCTCTACGGCCTGGCCCTCGGCAAAGGCTGCGTCGCTGTGTTCCTGCGTCAAAGACTGGTCTCCCTAATAAGAACCCTTCGATTCCTACCCAATTTCCCATTGTGACGCGCCCGGGCCCGCTTGCCTAGAGCGGCCTCGCCTGTGATAACTTTCCACTCCGCCAAAAGCCCCTCATTCAAAACCCCGGGCCACAAGTTTCCAGTCGATGACCGTCAAAGCAGCCACCGCTTCAGCACCGGAGAAAACCGCGCCGGAGAAAACCGCAAAGGCCGCCGGCAAGCCTGCCGCGGCGACGCCGATGATGGTGCAGTACCTGGAGATCAAGGCGGCGCACCCCGGCACCCTGCTGTTCTACCGCATGGGCGATTTCTACGAGCTGTTCTTCGAGGATGCCGAAAAGGCCTCCGCCGCGCTCGATATCGCGCTCACCAAGCGCGGCCAGCACCAGGGCAATGACATACCGATGTGCGGGGTGCCGGTTCATGCCGCCGACGGTTACCTTTCGCGGCTGATCCGCCAGGGCTTCAAGGTCGCGGTCTGCGAGCAGATGGAGGACCCGGCCGCGGCCAGGAAGCGGGGCAACAAATCCGTGGTGCGGCGCGATGTCGTGCGGGTCGTGACGCCGGGGACGATCACCGAGGACGCGCTGCTGGACGCCCGTGCCAATAACTACCTGGCGGCCCTGGCCCAGGCGGGCGGCGGGCTCGGCATCGCCTGGCTGGATATCTCGACCGGCGTGTTTCAGGCCCAGGCGCTGGAGGCCGCGAACCTGACGGCGACGCTGGCCCGCCTCGACCCCGGCGAGGTGATCCTGCCCGAGGCCCTGCTGGAGCGGGCCGAGTGGTCCGTCGTTCTGAGCGAACTGGGTGAGCGTTTGAGCCCGCTGCCCGGATCGCGCTTCGACAGCGGCAACGCCGAAAAGCGTCTGGAGGAGGTCTTCGGGGTCAGGGCCCTCGATGCCTTCGGGGCCTTCAGCCGGGCCGAACTGGCGGCTGCCGGCGCGTTGGTCGATTATGTTGCCCTGACCCAGAAGGGCAGGATGCCGCGCCTGCTGCCGCCGAAACGCCTGGCCGGCGATGCGGTGATGGCGATCGACGCGGCCACCCGGCGCAACCTTGAATTGACCCAGGCCCTTGGCGGTGGACGCGAGGGGACGCTGCTGGCCACCATCGACAGAACCGTCACCGGAGCCGGCGCCCGCCTGCTGGCGGCGCGTCTGGCGGCGCCGCTGACCGACGTCGGGGCCATCGCCGCCCGGCACGATCAGCTTGACTGGCTGATCGCAGAGAGCGATCTGCGCGAAGCATTGCGGGCGCGCCTGCGGCGCTGTCCGGATATCGAAAGGGCGCTGTCGCGGCTCAGCCTCGGGCGCGGCGGGCCGCGCGACCTGGCGGCGATCCGCAGCGCTTTGTCGGTTGCCGGCGCGCTCCATGACCTGATTGCCGCCGGTGCGGGGTCGCAGGACGCCGGTCTCGCCCCGCCCGCTCTGCCGCCTGCCGATCTGCAGACTCTCGGCGGCCACCGCGCCTTGGTGGCGCATCTGGAAGCCGCCCTGGCGGCGGAACCGCCCATGCTGGCGCGCGACGGCGGCAGCATCGCGCCAGGTCATGACCAGGGGCTGGATGAGCTGCGGGCGCTGCGCGACGACAGCCGCCGGCTGATCGCCGGGATGCAGGCACGCTATGCCGAAGACAGCGGCGTCGCCAGCCTGAAGATCAAGCACAACAACGTCCTCGGCTATTTCATCGAGGTGACGCCGACCCATGCGGGCAAGATCAAGACCGGCGAGGAAGGCCCCTTCATTCATCGCCAGACCCTGGCCTCGGCGATGCGTTTCACCACCGTCGAGTTGTCGGAGCTGGAGCAGAAGATCGCCAGCGCCGCCGAGCGCGCCCTGGCCTTGGAGCTGGAGATCTTCCAGACGCTGGTCGCCGCGGTGCTGAACGAGGCGGCTGGTATCGGCCGTGCGGCCCAGGTTCTGGCGGCCCTGGATGTCACCGCCGCCCTTGCCGAACTGGCGGTGACCCAGCGCTGGTGCCGCCCGCAGATTGACGAGACGACGGCCTTTCACATCCGTGGCGGGCGTCATCCGGTGGTCGAGGCCGCCTTGTCGCAGGCCCAGGAAAGCGGCTTCGTCGCCAACGACTGCCGTTTGGAGGAAGAAGGCCGCATCTGGCTGATCACCGGTCCGAACATGGCGGGTAAGAGCACCTTCCTGCGCCAGAACGCGCTGATCGCGGTGCTCGCCCAGATGGGCAGCTTCGTCCCCGCCGCCGAAGCACGCATCGGCCTGGTGGACCGCCTCTTCAGCCGCGTCGGGGCGGCCGACGACCTGGCGCGCGGGCGCTCCACCTTCATGGTGGAGATGGTGGAAACGGCAGCGATCCTCAACCAGGCCGGGCCGCGCGCCCTGGTGATCCTGGATGAGATCGGCCGCGGCACCGCAACCTTCGACGGCCTCTCCATCGCCTGGGCCTGTATCGAGCATCTGGACGAGGTGAACCGCTGCCGGGCGCTCTTTGCCACCCACTATCACGAACTGACGGCGCTCGCCGCCAAGCTCGGCTCGCTGTCCTGTCATGCCATGCGGGTGAAGGAATGGCAGGGCGATGTGGTCTTCCTGCACGAGGTGGTGGCCGGTGCCGCCGATCGTTCCTATGGCATCCACGTTGCCAAGCTCGCGGGCCTGCCCACGGCGGCCATTGCCCGCGCCGAGGCGGTGCTGGCCAGTTTGGAACAGGGCGAACAGGCCGGCGCCCTGTCGCGCCTCGCCGACGACCTGCCGCTCTTCGCCGCCACCCTTGCCCAGGCCGCCGCCGAGCCGCAGGGCTCCGCCGTGGAAGAGGCCCTGGCGGCCGCCGATGCGGACGCGCTCAGCCCCCGCGAGGCCCTGGACCTGGTGTACCGGCTGAAAAGTCTGCTGGAGTCCGAAAGCAGCTAGGCTGCTTTCGCTTTTTTCGGCGCCGGCCCGCTCCCCCTCCCGGCCACCCAATGCGATTATCCTAGTGGGTGGCCGGGAGGGGGAGCGGGCTGGAACCGCTTCGACATCAGTCGAACTGAATCTAGGGGGCGGGCGCCGCCAGGGTGAGCAGTCCGTCACCGCCCTCGATATCGCGGTAGCGGACCTCGATGCGCGAGGCGCGAAAGTCCGCCCGGTAGGCTTCCGGATCGGCCAGCGGTATTTCGGCGGTCAGATAGCGGCTGCGCCGTTCGTCCTGGCGGCTGCTGAAGATGTAGCCCAGGGAAATGAAGGGCTTCACGCCGCTGGAGGAACCGCCGGTGGCGCCGACACCGATGCCGGGCCCGGAGGCGCCGCCGCTGCCCTGTTCGCGGGTGACGACTTGGCGGTTGCGGGCAGTCGTTTCGCCGTCTTGAGGGTCGATCAGCACCAGGGCCAGGATTTCGCGCCCCGGCGGAATGTCGTCGACCCGTAGCTGCAGCTTGGTTGCCTCGGCCTTTGCCGAGGCGCGCATCAGCGGCGTTTCGGCCGCTGTGGCGCAGGCCGCGACCATTGTCAGCAGGCAAACAGCTCTTAGCATCGCACAAAGGATTCGTGGCATAGTCTCTCAAATGCGCTAAAGGCGGCGTTTCCGCCAGCAATTGTGGCCTGCTTGGCGCCCGGCAAGGATTGGTGAAGCCTGGACAAAGCCGCCGCAAGGGCCGATTTGAAGGATACCATGCCAGCCAGCCTAGATATAACCCCGCCGGAAGACAGCGGTTTCACGCCAGAAGCGGAGGCCGTGATCGAGGATCGCCGGTCGATCCTCAGTCGGCGGCGCCTGCTTGTCGCGCTGGCGGAAATTGCCGAACGCCAGCCGGCCGGCCCGGAGCAGCGCAGCAGTGTTCTGGCGCTTTTGAAGGGCGCGCTCAGCGACGGACGGGCGGAGGTCCGCCGGCGTTTCGACGAAGGTGCCTCCGGCACCGCGACGGTGCGCGCCGAATCCTACCTGGTCGATCAGCTTATGCGGGTGATCTACGACCACGTCGGTCAGCGGCTCTATCCCCTGGCCAACCCCTCGACCGGCGAGCGTCTCTGCCTGGTTGCCGTCGGCGGTTATGGCCGCGGCGAGCTGGCGCCGCAGTCGGACATCGATCTGCTTTTCCTGCTGCCTTACAAACTCACGCCGCGCAGCGAGCAGGTGGTGGAGGAGGTTCTCTATTTCCTCTGGGATCTCGGCTTCAAGGTGGGCCATGCGACCCGTTCGGTGGCCGAGTGCCTGCGCCTCGCCAAGGCCGATACGACCATCTGCACCGCGCTGCTGGAGGCGCGCTGGCTGTGGGGCGACCAGGACCTGTTTCGTGAGTTGCGCCAGCGTTTTGCGAAAGACGTGCAGGCCGGCGGCGGGGCCAGGTTCATCGAAGCCAAGCTGACCGAGCGCGCCACCCGCCACAAGCGCTTCGGCGGATCGCGCTATTCGCTGGAGCCGAACATCAAGGAGGGCAAGGGCGGTCTGCGCGATCTCCACACCCTCTTCTGGATCGCAAAGTTTCTCTACAATGTCGACGACATCGCCAAGCTGGTGGAGCGCAAGGTCTTCACCGGGGCCGAGGTGCGCCGCTTCGAAAAGGCGCAGAACTTCCTCTGGACCCTGCGCTGTCACATGCACTACCGCGCGGCCCGGGCCGACGAGCGGCTGACCTTCGATATGCAGAAGGATCTGGCGCCCCTGATGGGCTTCACCGCCCATGCCGGCCTGATGGATGTCGAGCGCTTCATGAAGCGCTACTTCCTGGTGGCCAAGGAAGTGGGCGATCTGACGCGGATCTTCTGCGCCGCCATTGAGGCCGAGCACGACCGGCGTTCGCGCTTTCGCCTGCCCAGCCTGCGCCGCCGCCGCAAGATCGACGGCTTCGGCCTGGAGCGCGACCGCCTGACCGTGACCTCGGGCGAGGTTTTCGCCGAGAAGCCGATTGAGATGCTGCGCATCTTCCGGGTCGCGCAGAAGCATGAACTGGATATCCACCCGCAGGCGCTGCGCTGGATCACCCAGAACCTGAAGCGGGTGAACAAGGCGTTGCGCGAAGACCCGGCGGCCAACGAGTTGTTCATGGAGATGCTCGCCTCAAAGCACGATCCGGAAACCACCCTGCGGCGGCTGAACGAGGCCGGCGTCTTCGGCCGCTTCCTGCCGGACTTCGGCCGGGTCGTCGCCCAGATGCAGTACAACATGTACCACCACTACACGGTGGACGAGCACACGATCTTCGCCATCGGCATCCTGCATGCCATCGAACAGGGCAGCCTGGCCAATGAGGCACCGATCGCCAGCGAAGTGGTGCACAAGGTGCTGTCACGGCGGGTGCTCTATATGGCGGTGCTGCTGCATGACATCGCCAAGGGGCGGCAGGGCGACCATTCCCTCCTCGGCGCCAAGGTGGCTTCCAAGGTCTGCCCGCGCTTCGGCCTGAGCGCGGGACAGACCGAGACGGTTGCCTGGCTGGTGCTGCACCACCTGGCGATGAGCGACACCGCCTTCAAACGCGACATCGACGATCCCAAGACGCTGCAGGATTTTGCCGACCTGGTGCAGTCTCCCGAACGCCTGCGCCTGCTGCTGGTCCTGACCGTGGCGGATATCCGCGCCGTCGGCCCCGGCGTCTGGAACGCCTGGAAGGCGGCGCTGCTGCGCGATCTCTACTGGCGCACCGAGGCACTGCTTTCCGGCGGTCTTGCGGCGCAGAGCCGCGATGCCCGGGTCAAGGGCGCCAAAGACATCTTGAAGGAAAAACTTCAGGAAAGCGGCTGGAGCACGAAGGACATCGCCGCCCACCTGCGCCGTGGCTATCCCGCTTACTGGAGCGGCCTGGACGTCGAAATCCATCTGCGCCACGCGCGTCTGGTTCGCGAGGCGGAGAACAATGCGGCGCCTTTGACCATCGACACCCGGGTCGACCGCTATCGCGAAGCCACAGAGGTCACCATCTATGCCGCCGACCATCCGGGCCTCTTCAGCCGCATCGCCGGGGCCATGGCGGTGGCCGGCGCCTCGATCACCGCGGCGCGGATCTTTACCCTGAGAAACGGCATGGCGCTGGATTCCTTCTTTGTCGAAGGCGCCAACGGCGGGCCCTTCGATCAGCCCGGCAAGCTGGCCCGCCTCTCCGCCGCGATCGAACAATGCCTGGCGGGGCGGTTGCGACCCCTGCAGGAACTGGAAGCGCAGAAGTCGCCGATCCCCAGCCGCCTGCGGGTCTTCAAGGTTTCGCCGCAGGTGCTGGTCGACAACAAGGCGAGCCGCAATCACACGGTCATTGAGGTCAACGGCCGCGACCGTCCGGGGCTGCTCTACCAGGTGACCCAGGCGCTGACCAAGCTCAACCTGATCGTCAAGGCGGCCCGCATCGCCACCTTCGGCGAGCGGGCGGTCGATGTTTTTTATGTTCAGGACGCCCTGGGCGGCAAGATCGACAACAAGGTCAGACTGGAAAACATCGAGAAGAAGCTCCTGGCCGCCCTCGAAGATGGCGACTGCATCCCGGCCAAGAAGGCGGCGAAGGCCGTTACGGCAAAAAGCCCTGCAAAACCACAGAGCCGCAGCCTTGCCAAGGTTGTTCCCAAGGACGGGCCGAAGTTGGCAAAGACGGGGCCGAAGCCGGTCCGGGGCTCCCGGTGACGGACCGCAGCCGCGGACGGTCCGGTTCTTAACGCCTTTCTATCTCAGCCACATTTCTTTAGAGAGAGTCGGGCATGTCTTTGCTTCGCTCAATCGCAACGGTCGGCGGCTACACCGGCATCAGCCGGGTGCTGGGTTTCGTCCGCGACATTCTGATCGCCAACGTGGTCGGCGCCAGCCCGGTGGCGGATGCTTTCTTTGCCGCCTTTCGCCTGCCCAACCTGTTTCGCCGGCTGTTCGCCGAAGGCGCCTTCAATGCCGCCTTTGTGCCGCTTTTCGCCCGGCGCCTGGAGCAGGAGGGCGAGGCCGCCGCCCGGCGCTTCGCCGAACAGGCACTTTCAATCCTGGTCACCGGCCTGCTGGTCATCTGCGCCGCGGCGATGGCCGGGATGCCCTGGTTCATCTACCTGATCGGCTCCGGCTTTTCCCAGGATCCGGAAAAGCTGGCCCTGGCGGTGGAGCTCTCGCGGATCACCTTTCCCTACCTTCTTTTCATGGCGGTGGTGGCGCTGATCAGCGGGGTGCTGAACTCCCTCTACCGCTTTGCCGCGGCGGCGGCGGCGCCGATCCTGCTGAACATCCTCTTCATCGCGGCCCTGACCCTGGTGCTGCCCTTCACCGGGGCGCCGGGCTATCTGATGGCCTGGACGGTCTGTCTCTCCGGCGCCGCCCAGATGATCTTTCTGGTGGTCGCCGCGGCACGTGCCGGCATGCCGCTCAGGCTGCCGCGCCCGCGCCTGACGCCCGGCGTGCGCCGTCTGTTGGTCCTGCTGGTGCCTGGCGTTCTCTCGGCCGGCGCCTTGCAGATCAACATCTTCGTCGGCTCCTCCATCGCCAGCTGGCAGGAAGGCGCCTTTTCCTATCTCTACTACGCCGACCGGGTCTATCAGCTGCCCCTCGGGCTGATCGGGATCGCCATCGGCATCGTGCTGCTGCCGGACATGGCGCGCAAACTGCGCAGCGGCGCCGACGAGGCGGCGATGCACAGCCTCAACCGCGGCCTGGAGTTCGCCCTGCTGCTGACGTTGCCGGCGACTCTGGCGCTGCTGGTCATGCCCGGCGCCATCGTCGGTGGGCTTTTCGAGCACGGCGCCTTCGGCCGTGACGACGCGCGCGCGACCGCTGCCGCCCTGGGGGCTTTTGCCGGCGGCCTGCCCGCCTATGTGCTGGTGAAGATCCTGCAGCCGGCGTTTTATGCGCGTGAGGACACGGTGACGCCGTTCCGCTTCTCCGTGGTTTCGGTGGTCGCCAACATCGCCCTCAGCCTGCTGCTGTTCCTGCAGATGGGCCATGTAGGGATCGCTCTGGCGACGTCACTGGCGGCCTGGATCAACACCGTGCTGCTGATCGTCGCGCTGCGCCGCCGCGGTTTCTGGATGCTGGATCTGCGCTTTCGCCAGCGTCTGCCCCGTATTCTCGCGGCTTCGGTGGTCATGGCGCTGCTGCTGTGGGGGCTGCAGATCGGGCTCGGTTCCTGGCTGGGCGATACGTTCCTGGATCGGGTTGCCGCGCTGGTCGTTCTGGTCGCCGCGGGGCTGGCCGTCTATGGCGTGGCCGCCTTTGCGTTGGGTGCCGTCTCTCGCAGCGAGTTGCTGGCCGCGCTGCGCCGCCGCGGCTCCACCACGGGGACGGGACCGCAGGAGCCTTGACCCCCGGCAGCGGGCCAGCGATAAACCCGCCTCACCTGAAAGCCCTTCCCAGCTGGCCAAAAAACGATGAAACGTATCTTTTCGGGCGTCCAACCCTCCGGCGACCTCCATCTCGGCAACTATCTCGGCGCGATCCGCCGTTTTGTCGATCTGCAGGCCGACAACGACTGCATTTACTGCGTCGTCGATCTGCATGCCATCACGGTCTGGCAGGACCCGGCGGAGCTGCGTCAGCGCACGCGCGAAGTGACGGCCGGCTACTTGGCGGCGGGGATCGATCCGAAGAAGTCGATTATCTTCAACCAGTCGCAGGTCGCCGCCCATGCCGAGCTGGCCTGGGTGTTCAACTGCGTCACCCGGCTCGGCTGGCTGAACCGCATGACCCAGTTCAAGGACAAGGCCGGAAAGAACCGCGAGAAAGCGTCCTCCGGGCTCTACGTCTATCCCAACCTGATGGCCGCCGACATCCTGGTCTACAAGGGCACCCACGTGCCGGTGGGTGAGGATCAGAAGCAGCATCTGGAGCTGACCCGCGACATCGCCCAGAAGTTCAACAACGACTTCGGCGTTGAGTATTTTCCCATCGTCGAGCCGTTGATCCAGGGGGCGGCGCCCCGGGTCATGTCGCTGCGCGACGGCACCAAGAAGATGAGCAGCTCCGACCCCTCGGACGCGGCGCGTATCAACATGACCGACGACGCCGACGCCGTGGCAAAGAAGGTTCGCCGCGCCACCAGCGATGCCGAGCTGCTGCCCGACCCCTCGGTCATCGGCCCCGACGGTCAGTTCACGGCTGAATTCCGCCAATCCCGGCCGGAAGCGGCGAACCTGCTGACCATCTTCGCCGCGCTCAGCGGGCAGACCCTGGCCGACACGGTCGGCGCCTTCGAAGGCAAGGGCTTCGCCGACTTCAAGAAGGAAATGACCGATGTCGCGGTTGCCGCCCTCGGGCCCATGGGCGCGGAGATGAAGCGTATGGTCGAAGACCCCTCTCATGTCGATTCGGTCCTGCGCGACGGGGCTGAACGGGCCCGCGCCCTCGCCGACCCCATTCTTGCGGAAGTCTACGATATCGTAGGATTCCTGCGCCCCTAGACCTTTTCCGGCAATTCCCCCTCTGAAAGGGGGGAAAACGAGGTGATTGCACGGCCAAGCCCGGTAGTGGCAGGATTCCGTGCAACAAGGTCTTTCGCTGGATAGGGACCACGAGGAAACCGGCATGGCAGAAGCCCAAGAGACGGCAAGCAACCCCCGCGTCTTTCTGGTTGTCGTCGACGAAACTGAGGAGATGCGCGTCGCGCTGCGCTTTGCCGCGCTTCGGGCGCGCAGCACCGGCGGCAAGGTCGCCATGCTCTATGTGGTGGAGCCGTCGGAGTTCCAGCACTGGATGTCGGTCGGCGACATCATGCGTGAGGAGGCCCGTACCGAGGCCGAACAGGTTCTCCAGCGCCTGGCGGCGGAGGCCAGCGACCTCTGCGGTTCCCTGCCGATCCTCTATGTGCGCGAGGGCGACCGCCGCGACCAGCTGCTGGCCCTGCTGGATGAGGAGCCCAATATTTCGATCCTGGTTCTGGGGGCTGCCACCAACAAGCGCGGGCCGGGCCCCTTGGTCTCGGCCATGACCGGCAAGTTCCTGGGGCGCCTGCATATCCCGGTGACCGTGGTTCCTGATTCGATGACCTTCGAGGAAATCGACGCCGTCACCTGAAGTCAGGAATTCGTGCCTTTCGGCCAATCATGATTAATTTGGTCATATTTGGTGGATTGCGCTTGAAGCCTCGGACTTTGCGGCCCACATTGTCAGCAGACAGGGGAGCCTGACTCCCGCGGAACCGTTGCCCTGGGCTGAGCCCGGAGGCAGGTCAAAGATCAAGGAGCGATATCCGATGTTCATTCAGACCGAACAGACGCCGAACCCGGCAACCCTGAAGTTCCTGCCGGGCCGCACGGTACTGGAAAGCGGCACCGCGAACTTCCCGGACGCGGCCTCCGCCGGCCGCTCGCCGCTGGCAGAGCGCCTGTTCGCCGTCGAGGGTGTGGTCGGCGCGTTCTTCGGGACCGACTTCGTCTCCGTCACCAAGGAAGACGACCGTGAGTGGTACCTGCTGAAGCCGGCCATCCTGGGTGTCATCATGGAGCACTTCACAGCCGGCCGGCCGGTCTTGAATCCCGATGCCGGCGACGGCGACGAGGGGCACAGCGGCGATGCCGAAGACGACGAGCTTGTAGGCCAGATCAAGGAACTGCTGGATACCCGCGTGCGTCCGGCGGTGGCCCAGGACGGCGGCGATATCGTATTCCGCGGTTTCGAAAAGGGTGTTGTCTATCTGCACATGCAGGGCGCCTGCGCCGGCTGTCCCAGCTCCACCGCGACCTTGAAGATGGGAATTGAAAATATGCTGCGGCATTACATCCCAGAGGTCGTGGAAGTGCGCCCGGTCGTTTAGCCGCGGCCGTTTAGGCAGGTTCTCCAACCCGCTTCCTTCATTGCATTGTTCGTTGGTTCGTTGTTGATCGGCCGGTCTTTTCTGTTGCCGCTGCGTTGGTCGCGTCGATAACGAATTCTTCGTGAAGGCTGGTTATCTTTCTTTCCGTCGGGGCTGCTTTGCACTCTATCGGGAGGCTTTGAGGCAATGGTGGCACAGGTATCAAACCTGGTCTTGGATCTGGTGGGCGAATGGCGTCCCCGGGTTATGCATTTCTTCCATCGTACCAACCGCAGCCTCGCCGGGCGTGCGGCCTTTCTTTCCATCGTCTTTGGTTTTTGCCTGTTGCTCGGGCTGTGGCAGGGCGCGGAGCCTTTGCCGCGTTCGGCCTGGCAGGAACTCGGCCTGTTGGCGGAGGGCCCTGCCCTGCGCCACGTGACACCCCGGGATGCGGCTGCCCTTTCGGCCCTCTTTGACGAGCGCGGCTATACCCTGGCCAAGCTGCAGGACGGCGCCGCCGTGCCGCGCCTGGCGATTGCGCGTCTGCCGCGCGACCTCGACCAGGTTGCCGACGGTGAGCTTCGCAAAGCGCTGTTCCTGCGCAGCCTTCTGCCGTTGATCCTGCAGGGCAACGTGGAAATCGCCCGCATTCGCGGCAAGGTGATGGCGGCGCTGGATGCCCGCGCCGCCGGTCGGCTCGGTGCCACCGATGCTCTCTGGCTGGATCAGGTCGCGGACTGGTACGGGGCGGATCCCGTTGATGATGCCGATATTCTCAGCCGCATCGACCTGGTGCCGCCCAGCCTGGCGCTTGCCCAGGCGGCGCAGGAGAGCGGCTGGGGGCGGTCGCGCTTCGCCCGCAACGCCAATGCGTTGTTCGGTCAACGGGTGTGGGGAGAAAGCGGTCCCGGGCTGGTGCCCAGGGATGCGGAGCGTGATGATTTCCGGGTTCGCGCCTTTCCGGACCTGATGAGCAGCGTGCGCACCTATCTGCACAACCTGAACAGCCACCGGGCCTACAAGGACCTGCGGGAGCGCCGTGCCCGCGCCCGCGCCCTCGGGGTTGCCGCCTCTCCTTTGGAGCTGGCGGACAGTCTCACCAGCTATTCCGAAGAAGGCGCCGACTATGTCGCGGCGCTGCGCGCGCTGATCAGAAGCAACGATCTTCTGACTTTGGACGGGCTTCGCCTGGATCAGCTCGCGGGCACCTAGCAGGCTGCTGAAAAAGTCTGACGTATAGGGTTTTGGGCCTTGGTTTGAGGTCAGCCCCCTATGAGGGTGGTTTTGGGTGCTGGTCTATCCCGGGTGATCGGCGCTTTGGTGGAGCGTTGGTCTCATGTTTGGGCCAGGAGCTTTGGTATTCGCACAAGATTGCAGGCGGTGGCGGTGAGGGTGAAGGCCCAG
>NZ_JAAQPH010000028.1 GCF_011683915.1 Pelagibius litoralis | reverse complement strand
CCTCGTCCGCGCCAATCTCATGCACCGAAAGCGCATCGACCGCCTGATCCAGTCCGATCCAGAGCCTCCGATCAACCCCGATCAGATGGTCCTCCAGTGGGCCTAGTCTTAACCGGACACCAGTGGGTCAAGCCCGAGTATGACGGCGGTGTGTGGGGCGGACGCTACTTCACCGCGGCGTCGGTGAAGGCGCCGAGCGCGCCGGTGATCTTCTTGAAGACCTCTGCGCGGTCGGCGATGGCGTGGCGGCCGGAGAGATAGGCCGGGTCGTTGTAGGCCAGGTAGACGTCGCCTGCGGCGTCTTCATATGCCAGGGCCTTCTGCGGCAGGTCGATGGCGATGCTCTGGCCGCTCTGCATCAGCGGCGTGCCCAGCTTGGGATTGCCGAAAATCAGCAGCATGGTGGGGCGCAGCTCCAGCCCGGCTTTTTGCGCGCCGGCCTGGTGATCGACCTTGGCAAAGACGGTCAGGCCCTTTTCCTTCAGGATTGCTTCCAGCCGGTCGATGGTGTCGGAAACCGAGTGACTGCTTTTCTTGACGATCAGGCCGTCGGCGGCCTCTGCGGAAGCTGACAGCGCCAGAGGCCCGCCAATGAGGGGCGCGGCGAAGAGGGCCAGGGCAAGGCAGACCGAAAACAGTTTAGTCACAAGGGAACTCCTTCATGGGTCGATGATTGTTTTGGCCGCCTGGTTATCCTGCTGGCCTGCTTTGATGTTTCGGCAACGCGTAAAGGCATGAAAAGAATAAACGCACGAACAGGCTCGATTCATCCGTGACAATCGTTGAGCGAGGAAAGAAATAACCCGCCTTTTTGCCGTTCGGCGGTCACATCTGCGTGTTTCCGGGTCGTTAGGGTGTTTGCTCAGTGGAGGGACGGACGATTTGCGCGGCCAGGCGGGTCAGGACAGCGCGGGCATCGTGGGCCTGAAAACCATCTTCGGGCTGGGGGCCGCTGTAAGGCTCCACGGTCAGCGTCGTCACGAAGGTGGTCGTCTCACTTTCGACCACGCTGGTGGCGCCATAGCCGTAGGGCCGCCGGTGATAGCGTCCGTAGCGCGGATAACCCCAGGGGCCATAGGCGCGCTCGCGCGTCACCTTGGTCAGGCGTTCGGTGAACTTGTCATGCACGACAAAGGCCTCGGCGCCCAGTTCCAGGGTCAGTTCCGCGGCCCGAAAGAGGGCGTAGGTCTCGGTTTTTTGGCGGGATGTCACCCGGTTGCCCTGGAAACTGACCCGGTAGAGCCCCTTCGGCAGCGTTTCTTCGGCATAGCCGTCGCGGCTCTCCTTGGGCGCATAGAGGCTGGGCTGCGGCCCGGCGCAGGCGGCAAGCAGGATGGCGACGATGAAGAGGCCGGCAATTTTCGCCATACCCAGCAGATAAGCCCTTCGGACGGGCCTGACAACCGCCGTCAGCTTTGGGGCAGTGGCCGGATAGCGGCTTGGATCAAGGTTTCCGCGGCAGTTCTGGCCTGCAAGGCTGCTTCTGTACCGCCGCAAACCTGTGCCTGAACGGTGGCGCCGTCGAACAGCAGCTGAAGCTGCTGGGCCAGGCCCGCCGGATCCCGCGCGGCGGCCTCGCGGGCCAAGCCTTCCAGAAATTGCCGGATCAGGCGTTTGTGCTCCGCCGCCAGGGCGTGGATCGGGTCGCGCGCGTCGGGATAGTCGGCCGCCGCCTTGATGAAGAGGCAGCCGTTGAAGGCCGGATCGGCAAACCAGCGCTCGAGGTCGTCGAAAACAGCCCTTAATCGATCCTCGGGCGTGGCGCCGCGCCGGCTGATTTCTTCGGCGAAATGGGCCCGGGTGCGCTCGTCGACGCGCCGCAACGCCGCCAGAATCAGCTCGTCTTTGGACTTGAAGTGATTGTAGAGCGTCATCTTGGCCACGCCGGCCTTGGCCAGGATGGTGTCGATTCCCGTCGCCCGGTATCCCTGTTCGGAAAACAGGTCGATCGCGGTATCCAACAGATGCTCCCGGCGGCTGGCGGGCATGATCGTTTCTCTTCGATAGCTATACAGGTCTGTCCGTATATCGCTCTTTTGGCTTCCGGCATCAAGAGTACTAAGATTCTCACAGCTCTGTGATTGGTTTCTGTCTTGATATACAGACAGGTCTGTCTATTTATCATTGGTCGCCGCAACCCGAAGCGGCACGGAAGACAGAAAACAGGCGCTTACGGCGCCATCACCAAGGAGAACAGACATGTCCCGATTGCAAGCCATCGATCCCGCCACCGCCGAAGGCAAGACCAAGGCCCTCTTTGACGGGGTGCAGAAGAAACTGGGCGTGGTTCCCAATCTGCTGCGCACCCTGGGCGCATCACCGGCGGCGCTGGAGGCCTATCTCGCCTTCAGCCAGGCTTTGGGCGGTGCCGGATTGGATTCCAGGACCCGCGAATCGATCGCCCTGACGGTGGCCGGCGAGAACGCCTGTGACTACTGCGCCTCCGCCCACACCGCGATTGGCGGCAGCCTGGGCATTGGCGCCGCGGAGCTGGCGGACAATCTGCGCGGCCGTTCCGGCGACGCCAAGCTGGCCGCAGCGCTGGACTTTGCCGCGGCGGTTACCCGCAAGCGCGGCCTTGTCGGCGATGATGATCTGGCGGCCCTGCGGCAGGCCGGATACGACGATGCCGCCGCTGTGGAGATCGTCACCACCGTCGCCCTGAACCTGCTCACCAATTATGTGAACCACGTCGCGCAGACCGACATCGATTTTCCGAAGGTCACGGCCGATGCCGCTGAAACGGCCGCCTGACTGGTTTAGCCCTCGGGACCGCGGCGTCGATGGCGGCGCCGCGGCCCGGGATAGTGGACAGACGGGAGCAAGACTGATGCCACAACAGAACCGCGTCGTGGAGGATTCCTCGAACCTGGGGGCTTTGATCTGCCTTCTGCAGGCCTATGAACGTTACGGCAGCTTGAACGCGCCGCCAGGCTGCCTGACCGAGTTGAAGGAGACCGCTTGCGGGGCGTCGCCCCTCTGACGGGAATGCCATCGCCACCATCCCGGGGATGCGATGTCATTTCAGAGGAATATTATCCCCTATCAGGCAAGGCGCGTTGAAAAAATACAATTTTACCGGTTCACTTACTAAACGATCATGATAGTTTGTTTACTTCTGGGTGTGAGATTTGTGGGAAAGTCTATTGGGTGAGGGCCGGGCAGGCCTGGCTCTCACCCTTCCTCCGGTTGGGGAATGGTCGCTGAATGACACCGTTGGTTCTGGGGCTCTCGCTTCTTCTGCAGTTTACCGCCGCCGCCAAGGCGTTGCTCCTTACGCGGGTCACCGGCTGGCGTGTTGCCTGGGTCATCATCGCCGTGGCCCTGGTGTTGATGGGCGGTCGGCGGTCTATCACCCTGCTTCGTTACATCGCGGGGGATACGTCTTTCTCGATCGATCTGACGGCGGAGATCTTCGCCCTGATCATCTCGGCTTTGATGCTGATCGGTGTGGTGAAGATCGGGGGGATTTTCACGGCAGCGCACCGATCTGAGGAGGCGCTGAAGGACAGCCGGGCTGCCTTGCAGGTCCGGGTGACGGAACTTGAGACGGTGCAGTGCAAGCTGGAGGTCCAGAAGGCGGCGCTGGCGCGCGCCGCCGCGCACCTGGCGATCACGCGTGATCAGGCCGATGCCGCGAGCCGCGCGAAATCCGACTTTCTCGCCAATATGAGCCACGAACTGCGCACGCCGCTGAACGCCATCATCGGCTTTTCTGAAATGATGAAGGATGAAAACCGCATCGCCGTCAGCAGTGCGCGGTATCGCGACTATTCGAACGATATCCATAATTCCGGCAAGCATCTGCTCGACGTGATCAACGACATCCTTGATCTGTCGAAGGTCGAGTCCGGTTCGGCGGAGGTTCACACGGCGGTCATCGATGTTCCCGACATGGTCGCCTCGGTTCTGACCCTGTTGCGCCATAGGGCGCGCGAGGGGGGCGTCGCGCTGGTATCCGATCTTCCGGACGGCCTGCCGCTGCTGCATGCGGATTCGCGCAAGGTGAAACAGATCCTGGTCAACCTGACGACCAACGCGATCAAGTTCACCGCTGCGGGCGGTCAGGTGACGCTGCGCGCCTTTCACGGCACCGACGGCGGTTTCGTTTTTCAGGTTGCCGACACCGGTATCGGTATCGCGGCCGCCGATATTCCCGTCGTCCTGTCGCAGTTCGGCCAGGTGAACGGCGCCTTCAGCCGCGGCCATGGCGGCACCGGGCTCGGGCTTCCCCTGAGCAAATCCCTGGCCGAGCTTCATGGCGGCGGGCTGGAGCTTGAAAGCGCGGTCGGTCGCGGCACCACCGTGACCGTGTGTTTTCCCGCAGCCCGCGTCGGCCTGCCTCTGGCCGAGTTTCCGGCCTCCCGACAGGCGGTCTAGCACCCATTCTACCCCGGACGATGTGAGGAGCGGCGGCGCGACGCTGGCGGCGTCGGCAGAGCAGGGCGCTGACGAAGGGTTCATCTCATGATCGTTTATTACTATCAACTAAGCCCTTTTGATCTTCTTTATCTATCCAATATCTGCCGGACCGGTGCTCGTATGAGGCACCGATTCCAGCTTCGAAGGAGATCCGAATGATGAAGTTCCTGCCGGCAACAGCTGTTGTGTTACTCGTTTTCGGCCTTGCGGCGCCGACCACCTTTGCCAAGGAGGTCACCAAGATCGGCGATATCCAGCGCGGCGCAAGCGTTACCTTGGCCGGCGAGGTGGTCCGAATTCTGGATGAAGACGAGTTCCGCTTGCGCGACGACACGGGCAGCGTGCGCGTCTACATCGGCTGGCGCAACCGGGTGATGGTCGACGTCGGCGAACAGGTGTCGGTCACGGGCTTCGTCGACGACGATCTGGTCAACTATTTCCGGCCCGAGGTCTATGCCCGGGAAATCGTTCGCGCGGACGGCAGCACCATCACGCTCAACTGACCGCTACGGCAGCCCGGCCAAGCCGTCCGCTGCGTCAGGCGAGTAGGGGTTCCAGGAAAGCGAGGCTGCGCCCACGGGCCAAAGCGGTGCTTTCCGCGTGATAGGAGCCACGCTGATCGCAGCTGAATCCGTGACCGGCGCCGGGATAGAGATGGATCTCGACGCCGGGCTGGGCGGCGCGCACCACCGCCACGTTCTCCGGGGGAATGCCGGCGTCCTCTTCGCCGAAATGCAGCATCACCGGACAGGCGGGTTTTTCGGCGGCGAACTCGTGGATGTGCCCGCCGTAGTAACCGACCGCGGCGGCGGGCTTCAGCCGGGTGGCGGCCAGCCAGGCGACCGAACCGCCCCAGCAATAGCCGACGACACCGACCTTGCCGGCTTCCGCCGCCAGGGCCATGGCGGCGGCGACGTCAAGGACCGTGGCGTCCCAGCCGACCTGAGGGCGTAGCGCCCGGCCCTCGGCGACATCCGCCTCGTTGTAGCCCAGTTCGATGCCCGGGCGGATGCGGTCGAAGAGGGCAGGGGCCACCGCAAGGTAACCCTCCGCCGCAAAGCCGTCGGTCACCGCGCGGATGTGGCTGTTCACCCCGAAAATCTCCTGCACCACCACAAGGCCGCCCTTTGCCGGACCGCGAGGCCGTGCGACGTAAGCGCCCAGGGTGTGCCCGTCGCCGGCGGTCAGTGTGAGGTGTTCGCCCATGATCTTACCCTCGTTTGGTTTTGTTCGATGGATATCCAGCCTCCCTGCGACAACAGGGCGGCAGATCATGCCTCAGTCCCCTTGCCGGTGCATCCCCCCTTTGTCGCCGCATCGGCCTCCGCTTCGTCGCGCCGGGGCCAGATTTGTCACAACTATTTGCTGCATGTTGGATTGATAAATCTACTTCGGAAGACCACATCCGAGCGGTCGCTTTTCAGCAAGAGAGTCGCGTGCTTCGATTTTTGGCACACCAGTTTGCCGTCGTGATGATCGCCGTCGCCGTCCTGGTGTCGAGCGACCCTTCCGCGCACGCCGGGACCGGCTGGCAGGACCTTGGCGCGGCAACTGCGGCCGCCTGCACCGCTTGTGCCGAGCCGGCGGCCAGTGAGACCTGTATCCCGGTTTCCTGTCCCGCGGCCGTTTTCTCCGCCCTGGCTGCTATGGTTCCGCAACGCGATGATTCGACACCCGCGCTGGCGCATCAGCGCAAGGGGCGTGGAATCAAGATCAACCTCGATCCGCCGCCGCCGAAACCCTCCTGATCCGATCTTGCTACCCGTGACCGTTCCGTCCGTTCCCGCATAAGGGCCGGTGCCGGTCTTTCGAACTTATCGGTTTAGGATATCTCACCCATGTTCTCTCAATTCTCGCCGCAGGATGCGGCTGTTCAGGCGCGGGCCGCTTTGGCGCTGCGCATCGGTTTGGGCCTCGTCTTCGTCATCGGCGGCATCGCCAAACTGGAAAGGCTGCTGACGCCTGCGAAGGCCGAGGCCATCGTGACCGAATACGTCGGCCCCGCCGGCTATATCAACCAGACCTTTTTGGACTGGCTTTTTGACGGCGGGCTCCCTGCCTTCGTCACGCCGTGGAGTTTTCTCACGCTGCTCTCGGCTTTCGAACTGGTCGCCGGTCTCATGCTGATCGTCGGCCTTCTGGTCCGCCCGCTGGCCGTGCTCTGGGCGCTGCTGCTGTGGAGCTTTGTGGTCTCTCTGCCGGTGGTTACCACGCCCGGCGTCGATCCTGTCGCCACTACCTACCAATCGCCCGCGGCAATGGTGCAGATCCGCGACATTGCGCTCTCCGGGTTCTTCTTCGCGCTCTATAACCTGGGGCCGGGCGCCTGGAGCCTGGATGCGCGGCGTTTCGGTTTGCCGGCCGCGCTGGGCCGCAATTGGGAGCCGCTGGCACTGCTCCTGCGGCTGTCTCTGGCGGCGGTGTTCCTGGTCGGTGGTTTCTTCCACGGCTTCGACAAGATCACCAGCTACGGCATGCCCGCTGTTGTCCTGGCGGTCATCGGTCTGGGCCTGCTGGGTGGGCTCGGCACGCGATACTTCGCGGCGGCGGCCGGGGCGGTGCTGGTCGTGGTGATTGCCGGCAAGCTGCCGGACGCCGGCAGTGTGATCGGCTACTTCAACTCCGTGAAGCGGGAGTTCGGGCTGCTGGCCGGGGCAGGGGTGCTTGCCGTCCTGAACGGCGGCCGCCTGTTCGCGCTCGACCGGGGCCTCGCGGCGTTGCCCGCGTCGCTGAAGCGCTACCTTCGCGGACCCTCGGCCAGCCAGGGCTGAGCGTGCTCTACCGGGCCGTCCCGCTCCCACGGGGCGGCCCGTTTTTGCAGCCGGCATCTTGCAGGGGAGGGCCTCACACAGGGTACCTGTCCGGCCAGCGCGACCTCAGACGTTGAAGCGGAAGTGGAAGACGTCGCCGTCCTTGACCACGTAGTCCTTGCCTTCGGCGCGCATCTTGCCGGCATCCTTGGCGCCCTGTTCGCCGTTCAAGGCGACGAAGTCGTCGTAGGCGATGGTTTCGGCGCGGATGAAGCCGCGCTCGAAATCGGTGTGGATGACGCCGGCGGCCTGGGGCGCGCGGCTGGCACGGCGCACCGTCCAGGCGCGGGCCTCCTTCGGACCCACGGTGAAAAAGGTGATCAGGTCGAGCAGGCCGTAGCCGGCGCGGATGATGCGCGCCAGGCCGGTCTCCTCCAGGCCCAGGGTTTCCAGGAACTCGCGCTTTTCCGCCGGGTCCTCCAGCGCCGCGACCTCGGCCTCGATGGCCGCGGAGATCACAACGCAGGCGCCGCCCTCCGCCTCTGCCCGCGCGGCCACCTTGGCCGAGTAGGCGTTGCCGGTGGCGGCGCTTTCCTCGTCTACGTTGGCGGCATAGAGCACCGGCTTGGCGGTCAGGAGCTGCAACTGACGGAAGGCCGGCAGCTGATCGTCGCTGAGGGTCACGCTGCGCGCCGGCCGGCCGGCCTCCAGCGCTTCGATCACCGGCTCCAGCACCGCCAGACGTTCCTTGGCTTCCTTGTCATTGCCGCGGGCCCGCTTGATGGCGGCATCGCGCTGCTTTTCGGCGGACTCCAGATCGGCCAGCAGCAGTTCGGTTTCCACTGTCTCGGCATCGCGGATCGGATCGACCGAACCGTCAACATGGGTTACCTCGCCGTCGAAGCAGCGCAGCACGTGGACGATGGCGTCGACCTCGCGGATGTTGGCCAGGAACTGGTTGCCAAGGCCTTCGCCCTTGGAGGCGCCGCGCACCAGCCCGGCAATGTCCACGAACTCCAGAAAGGTCGGGATCTCCTTGGCGGACTTGCCGATCTCCGTCAGCCGGTCGAGGCGCGGGTCCGGTACCGGCACCCGGCCGACATTGGGCTCGATGGTGCAAAAGGGATAATTCGCCGCCTCGGCGGCGGCGGTTTCGGTCAGGGCGTTGAACAGGGTCGACTTGCCGACGTTGGGCAGGCCGACGATGCCGCAGTTAAATCCCATGGCTCAGCTGCTTTCTGTGGAGGGCGGTGCGTCGCCCTTGGACTCTTGATCGGTCTCCGCCGCTTTTTGCTTCGGCCGCGGCGGCTTTGGGCGGGGCGGGTTGATGGTCTCGGCGACCCGCGACATGAAGCGGGGGGCGTCGCCCTCGGCGAGGCTGGGGATCTCGATGGCGACGGCGTCCAGCAGCGTCTCGACCCAGGGCTGATCGGCCTTGGCGAAGTCGTTCAGCACATGGCCGTGGACCAGCTCTTTCTGGCCGGGATGGCCGACGCCAAGGCGCACGCGCCAGAACTCTTTGCCGATGTGGGCCTCGATGCTGCGGATGCCGTTGTGGCCGCCGGTACCGCCGCCGCACTTCACCCGCAGCTTGTTCGGCGCCAGGTCGATCTCGTCGTAGAGCACCACGACCTGCTCCGGCTCCAGCTTGAAAAAGCGCAGGGCTTCGCCTACGGCACGGCCGGACTCGTTCATGTAGGTCTGCGGCTTCATCGCCAGGGTCTTCACCCGGCCCAGCCGGCCTTCGGCGGTTTCCGCCTGGAAACGCTTGCGCCACGGCGCAAAGGAATGGCGGCGGACGATCTCGTCCACCGCCATAAAGCCGATGTTGTGCCGGTTCTGCGCGTGGCGGGGGCCCGGATTGCCGAGCCCGACAAGCAACAGCATTCGGGCCTCCCGTAACGCTTACCAGAGAGAGCTGACCTAGCTGTCGCCGCTCTCGTCTTCCGACTTTGCTTCCTCACTGCCTTCGCCTTCGCCCTCGCCTTCGGCCGCTGCAGCCTCGGCTGCTGCTTCCGCAGCTTCCTCGGTCACGACGGTCGGTGCGGCGATGGTGGCGATGGTGAAGTCGCGGTCGGTGATCGTCGGCTCCACGCCGTCCGGCAGCTTGACCATGGAGATGTGAATGCCGTCGCCGACCTGCAGGCCGGTCAGATCGATATCGATCTGCTGCGGAATGGTATCCGCACGGCAGGCAAGCTCGATCTCGTAGCGCACCACGTTCAGCACGCCACCCTCGGTCAGGCCCGGGCAGTCCTTCTCATTGAGGAAGTTCACAGCCACTTCGACGTTGACGCTGGTCGCGGCCGAGACGCGCAGGAAGTCGACGTGCACCGGTTGGTCGGTGACCGGGTCGAACTGCACGTCACGCGGCAGAACGCGTTCCGACTTGCTGCCGACCTTCACGTCGAACAGGGTCGAAAAGAAACCGCCGCTGTGCAGCAGCTTGTTCAACTGCTTGTTCTGGACGGCAATCATGATGGGGTCCTTTTTGGCACCATAGATCACGCCGGGCACTTGGCCGGCGCGACGTGCTGCCCGGGCTGGCCCCTTCCCGGCCCGTTCCCGCTCGTCGGCGGGCAGTTCAACAACGTCAGACATCACTGTCTCTCCTTGCGAGAAAGCCCCTTAAGAAAAGAGGCATAAAGGCTTTGGCTTAGTGAGCCGCGGCCCGCTTGCCCGACCCGGCCTCCAGGGGTGCCGGCGTCGGAATACACGAAAATCAAAACTTCCAGCGGCCGATCAGGGCCGAAACCTTAAAGCCCGGGGCTACACCGCCGGGACATTGAAGAGGCTCGAAACCGAGCGCTCGTCGCTGATCCGCTGCATGGCATCGCCGATCAGCGGGGCGATGGAGATCTGGCGGATGTTCTGTGCCACCCGCACCGCCTCGGTCGCCTGAATGCTGTCCGTCATGACCAGCTCCTCCAAGGGAGACGAGCTGACCCGCGCCACGGCCCCGCCGGAAAGCACCCCATGGGTCACATAGGCCGAAACCGCCGTGGCGCCCTCCTGCATCAGGGCGGCGGCGGCATTGCAGAGGGTGCCTGCTGAATCCACGATGTCGTCCACCAGGATGCAGCGGCGGCCCTTCACGTCGCCGATGATGTTCATCACCTCGGAGACCCCGGCACGTTCGCGGCGCTTATCGATGATCGCAAGGTCCGCGTCAAGCGGTTTGGCGATGGCCCGGGCGCGGACCACGCCGCCCACGTCGGGCGAGACAACGGTCAGGTTATCCTTGCCGTAGCGCCCCATGATGTCCTGGGTAAAGACCGGCGTACCGAAGAGATTATCCGTCGGAATGTCGAAAAAGCCCTGAATCTGACCGGCATGCAGCTCCAGCGTCAGGACCCGGTCGGCCCCGGCGGAGGTGATCAGATTGGCAACCAGCTTGGCGGAAATGGGGGTCCGCGGTGCCGATTTGCGGTCCTGGCGGGCGTAGCCGAAGTAGGGCAGGACCGCCGTGATCCGCCTGGCGGAGGCCCGCTTCAGCGCATCCATGGCGACCAGCAGCTCCATCAGGTTGTCGTTGGCCGGATAAGAGGTGGACTGGATGACGAAGACATCCTCGCCGCGCACGTTCTCGCCGATCTCGACGAAGACCTCCATATCCGAGAAGCGGCGCACGCTGGCCTTGGTCAGCTCCAGGTTCAGGAAAGCGGAAATCGCCTCGGCCAGCGGCCGATTGCTGTTTCCGGTCATAATTTTCATCAACAATACCCCTAGCTGGGCTTTTGGCACGGCGCGGATTGGCGGGCGCGGGAGAGAAGACTGCCGATCCACCGCCGATCCACTGGCGATCCGGCGTTCCCCTCGACTCTATCTTTCTCCCTGGCCCGGGCGGCGGGACCATATCAACGCCTTTCCGCCCTGTAAATGTCCTTGGACCGTCATAATTGCCCAGCCGCACAGGCTTTCAAAAAAGGCGAGCGAGTCTCTCTGAAATTCTCTTTCAGGCTGTGTTTTTGCCGCCGCCTAGAGCAGATCCGGGTTGGATGGAATCGCTGAAAGCGATCCATCAACCCGGTGAATCTGCTCTAACTGCTTGATGTCGATCGGATTCACATGTTTTGTCGAAACCACGAAGTGGTTCCGTCAAAACATGATCCGATCTAGATGAAAAAGCAGCTGGCCAGCAGGCCCAGCAGCAGGAACATCACGAAGATGGTCATGTGGGGCACGGTCTAGGGTTCCAGATAGATCGCCGAGAGGCCGCGGCCGTAGTCCGGCTCCTGGCGGTGACAGGCGCGGCGATAGCTGAAGAATCGGCTGTCCTCGGCGCAGGTATCGCAGGGCAGGGTCTGGATCGCTGCCAGACCGGCGCCGCCCAGCCGGCGGGCGACATAGCCCTTGAGGTCGAAATGCGAATGTCCCTCGCGCTTGCCCGGGCAGAAGAAGTCCGCATTACGCGGGTCCTGCTCCAGGAAGGGGCGCGGGAATTCCGGCCCGACTTCATAGGAGCGCTGTGAGATTGCCGGGCCGATCCCGGCCAGGATGCGTGCCGGGTCGGCGCCCAGCACGGCCATGGCGGCGACGGTCGCCTCCAGCACGCCGTCGATGGCGCCTTTCCAGCCGGCGTGTGCGGCACCCACCACCCCGGCCTCCGGGTCGGCCAGCAGCACGGGCACGCAGTCGGCGGTCAGGATGCCCAGCGCCACGCCGCGCTGGCGGGTCACCATGGCGTCTGCCTTGGGGGCATCTTCGCGGGCCCAGGGCGTGGTCACCTCGACGACATCGGGGGAATGCACCTGATAGGCGGTCACCAGCCGTTCGCCCTCCAGCTCGATCCGGGCCATGGCGCGCTGGCGGTTTTCGCTCACATGGGCCTTGTCGTCACCGGAGCCGTAGCCGCAGTTCAGGCTGGTGAAGAGCCCCTCGCTCACCCCGCCGTTGCGCGAGAAGAAGGCATGGCGGACGGAGGGAACCTCGTTGAGGGCAGCAATGGTCAGCATGGCTGGGACTTTAACCTTGCCGATCTGTCGGCGATAGGGGGCGATTGCACCTTGCGTTCGGTCGGCTGCCGTTCAGTCCACCGCGAAGCCGGCGGGTGGTGTGAGGTCCGGCGCCAGATCGACCGGGCTTACCAGGGCCAGGGCTTTGAACAGGCTGCCCATCTCCGCCGGGTCGACCAGACGGTGCCGGGCCGCCTTGATCGACGCGGCCTGCGCCGGTGCCGCTGCGGCCAGATGAGCGGCCCGGGTCTCGATCCCCAGGGTCTGGAGAAAAGCCCCCTGATCCACCGGCCCGAAAGCCCTGGCGCCGGCGGCACTGGCGGCGGCGGCCAGGCTATGGAAGTCGACATGGGCGGTCAGATCGGCCTGTCCCGGGGCCTGCAAAACATCCTGGCGGCGATGCTGGCGCAAGGCCTGGAGCGTCGGTCCGATCTGCGATTCGGCGGCGCCGTAGTCGATGACCAGGGCCGCGCCGGGCTGATGGGCCAGCCGCGCGCCGAGAAAGGCCGCCAGGCTGAGGCCGGCGGGGCAGAGTTCGACGATGCTGCCGGTCTCGGCACTGCGCAGGTTGTCGGGGATCAAGGCGGCGTTCACCGGGCTCGCCGCGGCCAGGCCGAAGGCCAGGGACCGGCCGTTCTCTGCCAGTCCCACCCGGCGTTCGGCCCAGCCCGCCGCGGTCTTCTCGAACTGGCGGATCGCCAGGGCGTCGAAGAATTCGTTGGCGACCAGCAGGAAGGGGGCGTCGGGCAGTTCGGCGAGCGAGTCGATCCAGGTCACCGCCTGGCCGGGAAGATTTTCCCGCTGGATCCGCCGCAGGCTGGGGCTGACCTCCACCAGTTGGATATCGGCCGCTTCGAGAAAGTCGGGCACGGCACGGCAGGCGCGCAATACATCGGCCATCAGGGTGCCGCGCCCGGGCCCCAGTTCGACCAGCAGGCAGGGCGACGGGCTGCCCAGGCGCAGCCAGCAGTCGGCGAGCCAGAGGCCGATCAGTTCGCCGAACATCTGACTGATTTCCGGCGCGGTCACGAAGTCGCCCCCGAAGTCATCGCCGGTTGCCCTGGGCGCGCCGAAGGGATCGCCCTTCATGTAGTAACCCTCGGTCGGATGGGTCAGGCAGAGCGCCATGTAGTCGGCAATGCTGAGCGGGCCCTGCCGCTCGATCCGTTTCACTATTTCGTCGATCAGCGGCATGGCGGGTACTCTGTCCTAAGCCCGGCGGCGCAGGGCCCAGACCGTTACGATCAGGCCGACGAGGAACATGGGGAAGGACAGCAGCTGGCCCATGGTGATGCCCTCGACGATGAAGCCGAGGAAGTCATCGGGTTCGCGAAACAGCTCCGCCGTGCTGCGGGTGACGGCGTAACCCATCATAAAGACGCCGGAGACCAGACCGGTGCGCTGCAGGGCGCCACGCCGCACCATGATGTAGAGGATGATGAACAGCAGTACGCCCTCCAGCAGCGCCTCGTAAATCTGGCTCGGATGGCGGGCGATCGGGCCGGCGCCGGGATGGGGGAAGATCATGGCCCAGGGCAGCGTCGAGGCGTCGGCGGCGCGCCCGTAGAGCTCGCCGTTGACGAAGTTGGCGATGCGCCCGAGGCAGAGCCCGATCGGCGTGGCGGCACCGACGATATCCGACAGGGTGAAATAGCTGACGCCGCGGCTGCGGGTGAACAGCAGGATCGCCGCCAGCACCCCCAACATGCCGCCGTGAAAACTCATGCCACCCTGCCAGATCACCAGGATCTCAAGCGGGTTCTGCAGGTAGTAGCCGGGTTTGTAGAACAGCACGTAGCCGAGCCGCCCGCCGAGCACCACGCCCAGGGTCGCCCAGAGCAGGAAGTCGTCGAAGTCGATGGGCTTCAGGCGCCGCGGCGGCAGCTTGGTCATCCAGCGGCAGTACAGCCAGGCCAGCAGCAGCCCGGCGATGTAGGCCAGGGCGTACCAGCGCACGTCGAAGATCCAGATACTGAAGGCCACCTGGTCGAAATTCGGGTGCTGCAGAACCAGGAAAGTGGGGGACAGGGTTTCGGCCATGGAGCCTCAGCGGTAGGGGTCGGGTTTGACGAGGAAGTCCTTCACGTAGCGGGCAACGCCTTCTTCCAGTTCGGTGAAGGGCTTCTCGTAGCCGGCGGCGCGCAGGCGCGCCATCGTCGCTTCGGTAAAGTACTGGTACTTGTCGCGGATTGCTTCGGGCGTCGGCACGTAGCTGATGTTCTCCGGCTGCTCCATGGCGGCGAAGACCGCGCGCGCCAGGTCGGCAAAGCTGCGCGCCTTGCCGGTGCCGACATTGAACAGGCCGCTGACCGCCGGGTTGTCGTAGAGCCAGAGCATCACCGCGACGCAGTCGTCGACCCAGATGAAGTCGCGCAGCTGCCCGCCGTCGGCGTAGTCCGGATGGTGCGACTGGAACAGCTTGGCGCCTTCGCCGCGGCTGAGTTGTCCGAACAGGTGGAAGGCGACGCTGGCCTGGCCACCCTTATGATACTCGTTGGGGCCGTAGACGTTGAAGAACTTCAGGCCCGCCCACTGCTTCGGTGCCGGCGCTTCCGCGGCCAGCCGGCGCATGACCCAGCGGTCGAAGAGGTGCTTGCTCCAGCCGTAGCCGTTGAGCGGGCGTAGGCCGGCGAGGTAGCCGCGGGCGCTGTCGTCGTCGAAGCCCAGGGCGCCGTCGCCATAGGTCGCCGCCGAGGAGGCGTAGATGAAAGGGATCTCTTCACGCGTGCAGTGATCCCAGAACACCTTTGAGAGGCGAAAGTTGTTGGCCATCAGGGCGTCGCCGTCGTTTTCGGTCGTCGCCGAGATGGCGCCCATGTGGAACACGCCCTTCAGCCGGCCCTCGGCCCAGCGCAGGAACTCCGGCAGTTCTTCCGGCGGGATTACGTCTTCGATCTCGTGGTGCGCCAGGTTGCGCCACTTGTCGCCCTGGCCCAGGCGGTCGCAGACGACGACCGCTTCGCCGCGCTCCGCCAGGGCGGCAACCAGGTTGGAACCGATGAAACCGGCGCCGCCGGTAACGAGAAGCATGTTCAAGGCGATCCTTTGCTGCGCACCGCGTTGTACTTCCCTTTGGGACGCGGGCGCTCTCTTATAGGTGGGGCCCGGAGCGCTCCGCAACCCCGCCATCGCCGCCGGGCGGCAACCCGGGCGGTAACACTTGTGTTAGTTCTGCCGAGCCGTCAGCCGCTTGGCCGCTTCGACCAGGCCGCCGCGCTCGGCCGGGGGCAGGGGGATAAGGCCGCGCCGGACGAGGTAGCCGTCGCTGCCGGAGGCCGCCTCGCCCGCAAGTTCGCCGGGATAGTCGCGCAGGCCGGGGATCACGCTCAGATGCTCACGTTTGATGTAGAAATAAAGCGCGCGGACGGGCCCATAGCTGCCGTCCGCGATGCTCGCGGCACTCGGCACCACACCGTTGATCGCGACCGGCTGCAGCCGTCCGGCGTTCTGCTGCTGAAAGGTAAAGCCCAGGATGACCAGGGCATCCGGATTGGCGTCCAGGCGGGCGAAGGCCTGGACGTCGTCGGCGGCGACCTCGGTGACGGCACCGTCGCCGCGCAGCGCCGCAATGCTTTCCAATCCCCGGAGCGGCGGCAGTGTTGCGGCGGCAGGGGCCATCATCAGCGCGGTAAAGGCATCGCGCTGCGGACTGGTCAACGGCGGGCTCAGAACTTCGATCGGCGTCACCGGCAGGGAAAAGTCGATATCGCTCCACAGCCGGTAGGGGTTTGCCGCGAGACTGCCATTGCTCGGCACCTGCTGCGCCATCGCCAGCAAGACCTGCTTGGGGGTCAGCGACAAGGCCGCGCCGCGCCGCGACTTGGCCAGCACGATTGCCTGGTGGCCGATCTTGATCTCGGCAAGGCTGATGCCTTTCTGCCGGCAGGCGGCGACCTCCGCCGCGCTTGCGCGCCGTTCCGCCGTCACGACATCCGGATGCTCCACGCCGACACCGGCGCAGAACAGCTTGAACCCTTCGGCGGTGCCGTTTTTCTCCACCAGAGGCGCCGCGAAGCCTGCTTTGACGCTGAAGTTCTCCGCCGCCGCCACGGCCAGGGGAAAGACCGTGCCTGAGCCGACGATGCGGATACGTTCGCGCGTGTCGGCCTGCGCTTCCGCCAAGCCGCCGGCCAGGATCAGGCCTGTCAGCGCCAGGCAGCCGATCCAAAAATATCGCCCTGTCCGTGGTTTCAGAATCCAGCCGACCGTCATGCTCCCCCCTTGTTGCGCGCAGTGAAGCGATTCTGCGGCCGGAGAGCAAGCACCCTTGATAGGCAGAGGATTGCCGATTCTTGAACGGAAGATCTCAGTGTTGCTGCGGTGCCGGCGTCGTCCTGGTCGGTTTCTCTCCGCCCTGCGGTCCATACATGATCACCCAGGTGGCGAAATCATCGGTGAAGTCTTCAAAGCGATGAACGGCACCTGCCGGCACGAAGATCGCATCGCCCCGACTGAAGGAAAATCGCCGCAGGCTGCTGTCGTCATTGCCGATGGCAAAACTGCCGGAACCGGCGACGATCACGTAAACCTCGTCCTGGTCGTGGGGTGGCTGATGATCGATCCCGCGCGGCTCATAGAAATAGAGCGTCAGGGTTTCCCGCTCCAGCAGCTGGGCGGCGGGCAATCCGCCGGGGGACGTACCGGCGTTGAGCGCATGGATAATCGCGTCATGCGCTTGTGAGAGATGGGTTATCGTTTCCACTTGCGGTCCTCCGATTCAGTTCGGGTCGCTTGGCCGGCGCGATCCGGCAGTGCCGGATTGCACGGCCTGTCGGGCAGGCTATCGGCGGGCGTTTTGCGCGAACTATCCGAAACTTGCGATCCGGGTGCGACCGATTGTGCCTTTGATAGGCGTGCCGCGAACCGGATATGCCCTGTTCTCTATAGGCTCTGAGGCGGAGGTTGAAGCTGCCTTGTGGGGCCGCCATATTAGAAATCTTCTATTAAGTCCGCGCGCAGGAAGGATTCCGTGATGCAAAGCCAGAACAAGATCCTCGACGACATGGCCCGCGTGGCGAGCAGCGCCATGGGCGTGGCGGCCGGCATGCGCGGCGAGGTCGAGGCCCGCGTCCGCGAACAGCTGGAGCGGCTGCTGGCGCAGATGGACTTGGTATCCCGTGAGGATTTCGAGGTTATCAAGGCCGTCGCCGTAGCGGCGCGGGAGGAGCAGGAGGCGCTGAGCGCCAAGCTGGCCGCGCTCGAGGCCCGTCTGGCGGCGCTGGAAGGCACCCAACCGGGCGGCGGCGCGGCGAAAGCTGCGAAACGCCCGGCCAAGGCTGGCAAGGGCGCGCCCGAAGACGCCGGCTGAGCCTTACCCCCCTCTATCCACAGCCTTTTCGCAATTCCCTTGTTGCACAGCGGAATCGAATAAGGCACGCTATATCTGGTAGCGATGGCGTCGCATTATTCCATATGTCGGGGCGAGTGAGGCGCCGGAGCCCTGCCACTGCCAACCGAAGAGGCCGTGTCGACATGGTAGAACTCGTCCAAGACTCCCACCAGCCGATCAACCCCCTCGACCTTCTCGAAGAACTCGGTAGCGCCAACGACTGGGCCTGCGACCGCCATAGCGAGTCCGAACTGCTCATCGAGCTGTCCGGTCATTGGTGCGAATACCACATGTATTCCGTCTGGCAGGAGCAGGTCAGCTCCATGTTTTTTTCCTGCCATTTCGATATGAAGGTTCCCAAGGCACAGCAGAAAGACGTCTGCGAGTTGCTGGCCCGTGCCAACGAACGGCTCTGGCTCGGCCACTTCGACCTGATGGCCGAGGAGGGCGCGCTGATGTACCGCCATACCATTCCCCTGCGCGGCCTGCCCGGCGCCTCCTTGGAACAGCTGGAGGATCTGGTCGAAGCGGCGTTGATGGAATGCGACCGGGTCTATCCGGCGTTGCAGATGGTCATCTGGGGCGGTTCCACGGTGCAGGAAGCCCTCGACGCCGCCTTGATGGAAACGGTCGGCGAAGCCTAGGCTGCATTTTCCCGCTTTGATTCGCTCGGTTTGATTCGGAGGATTGCATGAAGCTTTCCGGCCCCCTGCTGCTTGTCGGCTGCGGCAAGATGGGCGGCGCCCTGCTGGAAGGCTGGCTGGCGCGCGGCCTCTCACCGCAGGATGTCTGGATCGTCGAGCCCGGCCCAGCCCATCTCCAGGTCCACCTGCAGGGGTTTATCGACCGCGGTGTCCACCTTGCCGCCGCGGCTGAGGATCTGCCGGCTGCGCTGCAGCCCGCCCTGGTGGTCTTCGCCGTCAAGCCGCAGATGCTGGCCGAAGCCTTGCCCCACTACCGCGGTTTCGCGGGGGCCGGCGCGGCGGTGCTGTCGATTGCAGCCGGATGGCGCATCGCTGCCTTTGAAGAGGTTCTGGGCGCCGAAACGCCGGTGGTCCGGGCCATGCCCAACACCCCGGCGGCGGTGGGCCGCGGCATGACCGTGCTCTGCGCCAATCCATACTGCGATGCCCAGCTGCGCGATCTAGCCGGCGACCTGCTGGGGGCTGTCGGCGAGACCGCCTGGGTCGACGACGAAGGGCTGATCGATGCCGTAACGGCGGTCTCCGGCGGCGGCCCGGCCTATGTCTTCCTGCTCATCGAATGCTTGGCCGAGGCCGGGGTGGCGGCGGGCCTGCCGTCCGACCTCGCCATGCAGTTGGCGCGGGTGACGGTCTCCGGCGCCGGCGTCTTGGTCGATCAGTCTTCTGAGCCGGCGGCCACCCTGCGCGCGAATGTGACCTCGCCCGGCGGCACCACCTTGGAGGCCCTGAAGGTGTTGATGGCCGACGACGGTCTGCAACCCCTGATGACCAAAGCCATCGCCGCCGCTGCCGCCCGCAGCCGCGCCCTGGGCTGATGCCGTTGCCGCCCCTGCCACAAGGCGATTCAACTTCAACTCGAAGTCGATAGAAGAGAAAAAATTCTCATCTATTCTGGTTAAAGTTGTGTTGACTCCGATGGCTATGCAAGGCGACTGCTCATCGACTAGTCCAAGTGACTAGCTTTTCTTTCCCTAGAAGCAACAAACATATTCTATCAAAGGCAGTCATGAGACTCTTTGAATTCCATGGCATTCGCAGGTGGCGAATGGATCTCGCCGAAGCGCCTTGCTTGATATGTCTAGATTATCCATCCATTAACTAGTCGTTCATTTTTTGCATATTTATTATAGAAATACACATAATAGTTGTAGCCAAAATAGATTAGTATTTTGAATGGTGGCCGGCGTTGGGGCGAACGCTGGATTGCCGGCCGCGGTGGAGCGGGGGGTCGCTCTGAAAGTTTCGGCGATGTGAAGCGCTTCTTGGCGCGCGCTTCGTACTAGACGCTATGACGGACAAACGGACCGCGCCGCGTTTGCGGGCTCGTCACCGGCGGAGAAAGAGGGGATCGATAATGAAAGCAAAAGTTCTGGTGGTTGAAGACGATGATCTGACCCGTTTCCTCATGGGCGAGATGTGCCGCATGCTGGGCCTGGACTGCGAGATCGCGGCCGATGGTCAGCATTGCCTCGATATGCTCGAATCGGGGGCGGTGGATTTCGATCTTATCCTGATGGACATCCAGATGCCCCGGGTATCGGGCCTGGAGGCGACCAAGGCGATTCGGAGCAACCCGAAAGCCTTGATCCGGACGACGCCGATCGTGGCGGTGACCGCCGAGTCTCACTGGCATGAGCCCAAGCATTATGAACCCCTGGGGTTTGACTCCGCCCTGCCCAAGCCGGTGGAACTGGCGGGCCTGACGTCCATTGTCAGGCAGTATGTCGGCGACAGCGGTCAATCGGCGCCACAGCTGCAGGCCGCCGCGGGGTCCTAAAAAACTAGAGGGCGGACCCCGCCCGGGCCCTTCGACTCAGTAGATGATCCCTTTAGCGGCGCCCTGCTCGCGAATGATCGCTTCGACCTTGCTGTCGAAAGAATCGCTTTTGCCGGCGCTCACCCGTTCTTCCTGCAGATAGGCCTCTCGCTGCACAAGCAAGGCGTCGAGCTTCTTGCGAAGCTCCTCACGCATCGCCGTCTTCTGCGCAATCACCGCTTCGCGTTCTTCCGGGCCCATCGCCTGCAACGGTTTGGGCAGGTCGGCCGCTTCCAGCTCTTCCAGCGAGACCACGCCCAGAGCCAGGTCGTTGATCAGCTCGCCCGCGCCGGTGACGACTTCGTCATGGGCCGATTTCAAGCGGCGGTAGGCCGACTTGTCGGCGGCCACAGAACTGGGTGCGGAGGCGCTGTTTTCCAGCTTGCGCTGGATGCTTTCCTGCTGCGCCGCGTTGCCGTAGGGGATGGCCGTGCGGGTCAGGCGCTGGTTCAGGGACTGGATGTCCTGATCGTAGGGGGTCTCGATCACCTGCATGTTTCCGCTCTGCGGGATCTCCGCATAGCGGCCCTGGGCCAGTGTCGCGATCTCACGCCAGACGGCCCCGGTATCCCGGGCGCCGCCGGCCAGGATGGTGTTGATGACGATGCCCTTGCGCGCGGCCTTCTTGGCCGTGGCGTGGTAGGCCACGTCGTCGCGGTAGTTCATCTGCGGCGGCGAATCGCCGACCAGGAAAACCACCTTGTAGGCCGATGACGTCTGGCCCCAGCTCATGATGTTCACGGCATCGTCAAGCGCCTGATTGACCGACTCCGGCCGGTCGCCGCCGCCGTCGGCTTCGAACTTCAGCAGCTCGCCATAGATCTGGTCGATGTCTTCGGTCAGGTCGAAGACCCGCGTCACGTAGTTGTCGCCGCGGTCGCGATAGCCGACGAGCCCGATGCGCAGTTGCGGGGTCACCTGGGCGTCGAGCATTTCCTTGGCGATGGACCAGATCTTGACCTTGGCGCCCTGGATCAACTGGGTCATGGAGCCGGTGGTATCCAGCACGAAGGCGACATCGATCGTCGGCCGCTCCAGCCGGGCATGGGCCGGCTGCAGGCCGTCGGCGCCCGATGGTTGGGCCGCCGTGAGCGCCGATGGAAGAAGCGCGAGAGAGGCGGCAAGGGTGATGGCGGTAAGCACAGATCGCATGATGTCCCCCGTTGAATTCGGAAAAGGTCTTCTCTGACGATCTGACGCCCCGAAAAGAGCAAAAAAGGGACTCCATTGCGGCGCCGAACAGGCTTTTCCATGGCGGATCCGTGGCGGCGGTTCCCGCACCCGGCACCGGCATTCGCTGCGACCCGTTCACGCCGCTTTGACTTCCCCGTCGCAACCGCCATCTTCATTCTGGTAAGACGCATCATCTCGCAGCGGGAGAACGGCAATGTCTGAGGAATCCTGGCGGACGACACGGCGCGCCGTCCTGGGCGGCCTGGCGGCGCTGCCTTTCGCCGGGCGGCTGGCCGCGGCGGACAGCGCGCCGCTGACCCGGGCCATTCCGGCAGATGGTGCGCGCCTGCCGCTGATCGGCATGGGCACCTGGATCACCTTCAACGTCGGTGACGATGCCGGGCTGCGGGCGCAGCGCAGCCAGGTGCTGCAGGCCTTCTTCGAGGCCGGCGGCGGGCTGATCGATTCCTCGCCGATGTATGGCTCGTCAGAGGCGGTGATCGGCCATGCCCTCGAACAGACCGGCCAGCCGGCCTCGCTGTTCTCCGCGACCAAGGTTTGGACGTGGACCCAGGCCGGCGGGGTGGAAGAGATAGAGGCGTCGCGGCGGCTTTGGGGTGTGGAACGCTTCGACCTGCTGCAGGTCCACAATCTGCTGTCCTGGGAAAGCCACCTGGAGACCCTGCGTCGGATGAAGGCGGAGGGGCGGCTGCGCTATATCGGCATCACGACGTCGCACGGCCGTCGTCACGACGACTTCGAAGCGGTGATGCGCCAGGAGGACATCGACTTCGTCCAATTCACCTACAACGTCCTGGACCGGGAGGCGGAGGCGCGTCTGCTGCCCCTGGCGGCGGAGCGCGGCCTGGCGGTGATCATCAACCGGCCGTTCCGCCGCGGCGCGCTGTTCGACCGGTTCGCCGGGCATCCGCTGCCGGACTGGGCGGCGGAGATCGACTGCGCGAACTGGGCGCAGTTCTTCCTGAAGTTCGTCGTCTCCCATCCCGCCGTCACCTGCGCCATCCCGGCCACCTCGCGGGTCGACCACATGGCGGAGAACATGGGCGTGCTCTACGGGCGGCTGCCGGATGCGGATCTGCGCCGCCGCATGATCGCCACCATCGAAGCGCTCTAGCCCGTGCTGTCCTTCGATGCGGAGGTGCTCTCCGCGCTCTTTGCTCGGATGAACGCCGCTCTCTGGCCCGCACAGCTTGCCTTCGGCGCTGCGGCCCTGGCGGCCTTGGTGTTCGCAGCCCTGCGCCAAGCCTTTGCCGCCCGCGCGATCGGTGTGATCCTCGTTACCGCCTGGCTGTGCTGCGGCCTGATCTTTCACCTGACCTACTTCGCTGGCCTGAGCTTTACCGCGCCCGTTTATGGCGGGCTGTTTCTGGCGCAGGCCGCCCTGCTGGCCTGGAGCCTGCTGGTGCGGGGCAAGCCGGTCTTTGCCCTGAACCGTGGCTTGCCGGCCTGGGTCGGGCTTTTGGTTGTCGGCTATGCGCTGGTCGCCGTGCCGGTGATCGCTCTGTCGGGCGCTGGCGGTCTTGCGGCGGCGCGGACCTTCGGTCTGGCGCCGGGGCCGACGGCGGTCTTCACCCTCGGCCTTCTGCTGCTGATCCAGAGGCACTGCCCGCTGCACCTGCTGGTGCTGCCGGTTCTCTGGTGTCTGATCGCCGGGGCGACGGCCTGGTCGCTGTGGATCCCTGAAGATCTTGCGCTGCCCTTCATCGCGTTGGCGGTTCTGGCCGTCGCGCTATGGCACAACAGGACCCAGGCCGCTTCGCACTAACGCCCGGCATCGTCCTTTTCGGGAAAGCCGCTCTCGATAACCTGCTCCAGCAGCGCGCGGAGCTGCGCCATCCCTTGCTTGCCCAGCCCTTCGGTCATCCGCGCTTCGATCTGCCGCTTGATGCGGGCGCCGTCGCGCAGGGCGGTCTTTCCCGCCTTGGTGTAGTGAATGATCTTGGCGCGCTTGTCCCGGGGGTCGGGCGCGCGATAGACGATCCCCGCCGCCTCCAGGTCGTCGACCAGCTGCTGCACCGCCTGCTTGGTGAGGCCGGACCGTTCGACGAGATCACGCTGGCGCGTCCCCTTGGGGTCCAGAAAGGCGGTGATGTTGCTCTGGGCCTTGCCGTACCAGTTGTGGCCGGCTTCCTGCATGGCCGCGATATAGGCTTCCTTCCAAAGGAAAGCCGCCTGCCAGAGCGGCCAGCCGATGTGATCGGGCCGCAGGTTTTCATCCGTCGAAGGCGCCATTCGGAAGCTCTTTTCTATTTATCGTCAAGTTTCTTGACCAAATTGCATTCTCAATTTATAGTCAAGCAACTTGACCGAAATGACAAGAGGGTCGGTGATGAAATGTTTCAAGAGGCGGTGGGTGTTCTCCGGGTTGATGGCCGTGGCCCTTGTGCCATCCGGTGTGCCAGCCGTCGCGCAGGCTGTGCCGCTCGTGCCCCGGGTTGACGATGAAAACTGGGACCGGGTCGCTGCCGGCGAGATGGTCTTTCGCTGGCGCCATGACAGGGCGGTCCTGCGGGGCAATCTCGCGGCGCCGACCGCCGGCTGGCTGGCGGTGGGCTTCAACGATGCCGAGCGCCTGAAGGGCACCTGCTTCGTGATGGCGCAACTCTCCGAGACGCCGGCCTGCGTGGAACTGCGCCGGGCCGTGGTGCCTGACCATGTGCCGGTCGCCGACCGCCGGATCCGGGCCAGCCTGGCGATGGAGGCCGGCGCCTTCCAGGACGGGCGCTCGACCCTGCAGTTCGCCCTGCCGCACGAAAGCGGAGCGACTCTGGGCGTAAAGCTTACACCGGGTGCTTCGACCTATCTCATGCTGGCCTGGAGCCGGTCGACCGACTTCGATCATCATTCGGCGTTCCGCGAGCATCATCGGGTCGTCCTCTAACCTCCGCCTTCTTTCGCTTCTGTCCCAGCGATTCCTCTCTGTCGCCAAGCCACAGGGATATGGAGAACCGTGCCTTGAAAACCCCCACACACTTCCTGATTGGTTATGGCTGCGCAGCGGCTTTCGGATGGCGCGGCGGGCTGCGCCGCGCCTGCCTGATCGGCGCCGTGGTGCCGGATATTCCTGTCGCAGCCGTCTGGAGCGTTCTGGCCGCTTCGGTTGTCTGGCGGGAGGGGCGCTACCTGCAGCCGCTGGTTCAGGCCGAGATGGATGCCCTCTATTTCTCGGACTCCCTGATGATCGGTCTGCATAACCTGCTGCATTCGCCGCTCAGCCTGCTGGGGTTGACGCTGCTGGCGGCGATCCTTTTCTGCCGGACCAGGGTCTGCCGCTCGTACGGCCTGGCTTTCCTGGCCGGCGCCGCCACCCATGCGGTGGCGGACATTGTCAGCCATGTCGCCGACGGCCCGCTGCTGCTCTGGCCGCTCGACACCAGCCTGCGTCTGACCGGGCCTTTCAGTCACTGGGACCCGGCCTACGGCGGCCTTTGGGTGACGGGGGTCGAATTGGCCGGCGGCCTGGTGTTCGCTTTCTTTGCCGCTTTCGGCTGGTGGCGCCGCCGTATGCTTGATCCGGTCGGGAAACAGCGGCACCTTTGGGGCCGCCGCATCAATGAGGAAAGCAGATGGCAGACGAGCCTTTAAAGGCAAGCGCCCGGCGGGTGCAGCAGGCGATCGAGGCCGCGGGTTTCGATTTCCAGGTGTGCGAGTTTCCGGCCTCGACCCGCAGCGCCGAAGACGCTGCCGTGGCCATCGGCTGTACGGTGGCGCAGATCGCCAAGTCGCTGATTTTCCGTGCCCGGGAAAGCGGTGCCCCTGTTCTGGTGCTGGCCAGCGGGGCCAACCGGGTCGACGAGGCCGCGCTGGGCGCGCTCCTGGGCGAGCCGGTCGGCCGGGCCAAGCCGGACTTCGTCCGCGAGGCGACGGGTTTTGCCATTGGCGGCGTGGCGCCGGTCGGGCACACCAGACCCCCGACGACCTTCATCGACCGGGATCTCATGGATCTGGCCGAGATCTGGGCCGCTGCCGGTACGCCGAATGCGGTTTTCTGCCTGACCCCGGCCCAGCTCTGCAGCATCACCGGGGGCCGGGTGGCGGATATCCGGCAGGCCTGAGGCCCGCCGGGCCCCCGGCCCGACCACGCCGCGTCAAGGGGCCGCAGCCACCTTGCAGGCTCATGTGCTACTTTGCGGTGGCCTTCACCTTGCGGGCCGCAGCGCCTATGATGAGGCAACGCAATCGCTACAACGCCTAAGGAGCCAATCTGATGGTGAAAAAAGCGGATCTTCCAAAACACATCATCGATACCGCCTTTGCCTTGGCGGCGGAACGCGGTTGGCGCGATCTTTCCCTGGCGGAAATCGCGGCGGCGGCCAAGGTGCCGCTCTCAACGCTCTATCCTCTTTTCTCCTCCAAGCAGGCCATTATCGAGGGCTTCGCCGACCACGTCGACGCGGCGGTGATGGCGGACGAGGACCGGGAAGGCGCGGAGACGCCGGCCCGCGACAGGCTTTTCGATGTGCTGATGCAGCGTTTCGAAGCCATGCAGCCGCAGCGCGAGGCTATTGGCGCCATCCTTCAGGATCAGCTGCGTGACCCTCTGTCGATCTGTTGCGGGATGGGGCGGTTGATGCGCTCCATGGCGACGACCCTGGAAGCGGCCGGGTTTTCGACCACGGGTCTGCGCGGCTTGCTGCGGATCAAGGGTATCTCCGCCGTTTACCTCTCGACCCTCCGGGTCTGGCTGCGTGACGAGAGCGAGGACATGGCCAAGACCATGGCCTTCCTGGACAAGCAGCTGCAGCGCGCCGACAGCCTTGCCGGCAGGATGTCCGGCTGCACCATGTCCGGGGGGATGAAGCGCGCGGCGGGGTAACCGGCAGCGGCTATCGGCGGAATTCTATCCTATTCCTGCCGGCGCCCGCCGGCGGCCCGGCACGGCGGTCCTCCAGCCCTGAAAGGCGCAGGAAAGCTGGGTTTAAGCCGGGCCTCGAGATACAATCTCCGAGATTATTGTGCAGTGCAAAAAAATTCCTTGACGCTCCTCTATGAGGCGCCTATATCAGCGTCAACACAGGTATTGTGCGGTGCAACATTGAAGCGGGCGATCCCCGCACAAATTGAGGAGTTTGACCCATGGCCGTATCCGGTAACCCGTTCCTGACTGGCGATTTCGCCAAGTTTGACTTTGCTTCTATGATGGACCCCAGCAAGCTGGCTGAGCAGTGGGAGAAGATCGACTTCACCGCCGTTCCCGAGCAGTTCAAGGTTCCCGGCGTTGACGCCCAGGCTCTGGTCGATGCGCAGAAGCGCAACATCGAAGCCTTCGCTTCCGCCAACAAGATTGCGCTGGAAGGCGCCCAGGCCGTGGTCCGCCGTCAGGCCGAGATCCTGCGCCAGGGCATCGAAGACGCTTCCAAGGCTTTCGGCGAGCTGAACGCCGCCGGTACGCCGCAGGACAAGCTGGCCAAGCAGGCTGAGCTGATGAAGTCCGCTTACGAAGCCTCTCTCGGCAACCTGCGTGAGCTGACCGAAATGGCCACCAAGTCCAACGGCGAAGCCGCCGAGCTGCTGACAACCCGCGTGAGCGAGAGCTTCAGCGAGCTCACCGGCGAAGTGAAGAAAGCCGCGAAGAAGAAGTAAGCTTCGCGACGACATTTCCGAAAAGCTAAGGGCCGTCTTCGACGGCCCTTTCTTTTTGCGTTGGATTTAGGTTCCGGACCCTGCCCGGGGGCGCCCTAGCTTTCGGACGCTACGCGGGGTTCCAGGGGGGCACCCAGGCGCCGGCCATGGGCTGCGATCGCCCGGGCATGGGCAAGGCGATCCGGTTCCCAGGCCTTAAGGGCGGCCGGCACCTTGTCTTCTGCGGCGACGTCGTCCGGGGTGACCAGCGCTTCGGCCAGATAAAAGGCATCCCCGGCGGCTTTATCGATTCCCATGGCCGTATGCGGCCTGACCACGCTGGCGGCATCGCCGATGAGGGCGATGCGGCCGAAAGCCAGTCGAGGGCTCTCCAAATCCTGGATCGCTTGAATGAAAGGCGCCCGGGTTGCCGCGACCGCATCGGCAAGAGGCGGCGGCAGAAGGGTGCCGGCGTCAGTCTGCAGCGCCGTCACGACCGCCGGGTCCAGGCCGTTCGGCGGCATGGAGACGGCATGCCTGACGCCCTGCCGGTCGGTCAGCAGGCGGTCGATCTCAGCCTGCGTCGCGGCCTGACGGTACCAGACCCAGTTGTAGCGTCTTGCCCCTTCGGCCGTTTCGCCGTTCGGGCCGGGGATCAGATAGCCCAGGATATGAGAGCCGTCATAGCGATAGAACGCAAAGCGGCCCGCCAGCGCCGCCTTCGCCCGCCCGGTCAACAGGCTTTCGGGGATCAAGCCGCGCCAGGCGACATAGCCGGCATAGCGCGGTGCCGTTTCAGGGGCGAGCAAGCCGCGCAGGGCTGAGAGCGTGCCATCGGCGGCGATCAGCAGGTCGCCCGTCGCCTTGCCGCCGTCGGCCAGGGTGAGTGTGACGGAGACTGCGTCCTGGGTGAACCCGGTAACGGCGCTGTTCAGATGGTAGTGCGCTTCGGGGAAGCGCTGGCGCAGGATACGGTAGAGGCTATCCCAGGCATGCTGGGTCTGATGGCTGCGATCCTGGTCGGCGAAGCTGCCATCGCGGTTCAGGGTGACCCGCTCGAAGGCTGTCACGCCGAGCGAACCGACGGAGGCTATCCCCAGGGCGCGCAACGCGCGTACCAGGTCCGCCTGCTGGACAAGGCCGGCACCCTGGCTTTCCAGGCTGTGTGCCGAGCGCTCGAAGATGTCGACGTCCCAGCCCTGTTGATGCAGCAGCGTGCCGGCGAAAAGGCCGGCCAGCGAGCCGCCGGCGACCAGGGCCCGGGGCGGGCGTCGTGTTGAATTGTCGGCGGTGCTGTATGGCTCAGTCATGGCGATACTCCTGGCAAGAAAAACGGTCTGCCGGGGATATCGGCGCTCGAGTTGTTGATTATAATAAGGTAATTATCGATCAGATCGTTGCGTCAGATGCAATGAAGGGATTCCATGGACCGCTTCGCGGCTTTAAAGGCCTTTGTCACGATGGTCGACGCCGGCGGTTTCGCGCCGGCCGCCCGCCGTATGGGTCTTGCTACCTCCTCGGTCACACGCCAGGTCGATGCGCTGGAGGCAAAGCTCGCGGTCAAACTAGTGAATCGTTCGACCCGCAGTGTGACTCTGACCGACGCCGGCCAGGGCTACTACGAGAAGGCACGGCGCCTGCTTGGAGATCTCGAGGAAGCCGATCTCTCGGTTGCCGGCGCGGGCGACCCGCGCGGTCTGCTCCGGGTCAGCGCACCGCCGGCTTTCGGCCGGCTGCATCTGGCGCCGATGCTGGCCGACTATCTGAGGCTGTTCCCCGAGGTCACGCTCGATCTGCTGTTCACCGATGCGATCATTAATCTGGTCGAGGAAAACGTCGATGTTGCCATCCGGCTCGGCGCCCTGGAATCGTCTTCGCTGGTTGCCCGCAAACTGGCCGAGCACAGCCGTGTCATCTGTGCCAGCCCGGCCTATCTCGAACGCGCGGGCATACCGCAAAGCCCTCAGGATCTTGCCGGCCATGATTGCCTCACCTTTGCCTACCGGCCCGGTGCTGACCATTCGCGGCTCAGCCGCTGGCACCTTGAGGGGGTGAAGGGAACAGCGGCGGTCGAGGTAACAGGCCCGGTTCGGGCAAACAGTTCCGAGACGCTGGTCCGCATGGCCCTTTGCGGACTTGGGTTGATCATGATGCCGACCTGGCTGGTGGGCTCGGATTTACATGGCGGACGCCTGCGGCGGGTGCTTGCGGATTGGCAGGTCAATCCGCAAGCCGAGGACACGGGGATTTATGCCGTCTACCTGGACAACCGCCGTGGGGTGCCCAAGCTGCGCAGTTTCCTCGACTTCCTGGCAGAACGATGGAGCCGCGCCGCGCCCTGATGGCTTGTGCGCTGCTTCCTGCCGGTGATAGCGTCGCCGCGCTTAAGCCGCGAAGAGCTTTGCGGGAGGGGACGACCGATGAGCGACAGCAGCCAGATTTCTTTCGACGATTTCCAGAAGGTCGAGGTGCGCATCGGCACGATTGTCGATGCCCAGCCCTTTCCCGAAGCGCGGCGGCCGGCGATCAAGCTCTGGGTCGATTTCGGTGCGCCGCTGGGGTTGAAGAAGTCCTCGGCCCAGATCACCGTCCACTACGCCGTCGAGGAACTGGTCGGCAAACAGGTCGCGGCGGTGGTGAATTTTCCGCCCCGGCAGATCGGCAAGTTCATGTCCGAGATTCTGGTCCTCGGGTTTCCCGATGGGGATGGCGAGGTGGTGCTGGTCACGGCAGACAAACCGGTCCCCAATGGGGGCCGGCTTTATTAGCTTGATGGTTCCGGCGGCTTCCCGGCCGCCAGAGTAGTCGTCTCAGGTGATGTTGAAGCGCTGCAGCACATCGGCGAGATCGTCGCCGAACTGGGCGCCGCGGCGGATCAGGCCGACATTCATCGGCAGGGCTTTCAGATCGGGATGATCCGGATCGAGACTGGTCAGCAGGGCGATCGGGATCGTGCGGGTCGCCGGCATGGCCGAGAGCGCACAGGCCAGGTCGACGCCGCTGAGGCGCGGCATGACCTGGGAGGTGATCACCAGATCCGGTTTGGTTTCCAGGATCAGCTCCAGGGCTTCGATCGGGTTGGTGACGCTGGAAACACGGTAGCCGCAGGCGGCGAGTTCGCGGCCGACGACCTTGGCGGCGGTGCGCTGGGGAATAATGACGGTGACCGACTTGTCGGTGATCACCACGTCTTCGACGTTGAAGGCACTCTGCTGCGGCAGTTCGCGCAGGACGGCGGAGATTGCTTCGGCATCCACCGTCTCGCCGTCGAGCAGGCTGTTGATCCGGTCGGCAAAGGCGAAGAGGTCGCTGATGTGACGCTCTTCGACCGATTCAATCTCGCTCAGGTATTCGTCGAGGGAGTGGGTCAGGGGGCCGAAGCCGGTCAGGTTCACGGCGCGGGCCTTCATGCGCAGATTGGTTGAATCGATGGCCAGGGTCTTTGCCGCTTCCTTCGGATCGAGCACACCGTTCTTGACCTGTTGAACGCGCAGCTCCAGGTTCGACACCAGATCCCGGGCCTCGTCCAGCGCTTCGCTTTCGATCTGTGAGTCGACTTCTTCCTCGGAAATCAGCGCATTCTTACCAACCATTACCTTCTCCGTCGGAACATGTTCATTTGCAGGCGGAGAATAGGGAACCAACAGTTAAGGCAGTCTAAACGGTATTTGTCGCTAAGGTTGTATGTTCGGCGGTGCAATTCCTGGGTTTTGCCGGAGAGAACCGGGTTCTAGGCCGGCAACCAGATTCGTGCCCTGAGGCCGCCGCCGGGCGCCGCTTCCAGAATCAGGTCTCCGCCGTGGCTGCGCGCCACGTCTCGGGCGATGGTCAGCCCCAGGCCGACGCCGCCGGTTGCCGGATTGCGGGACTGTTCCAGCCGGAAGAAGGGTTTGAAGACATCTTCGTGGCGTTCCGGCGGAATGCCCGGTCCGTCGTCTTCCACGGTGATCTCGATCAGGTTCCTGCGGTGGCCGGCCCGCACCGCGACCTGCTGGCCATAACGCTGGGCGTTGCCGATCAGGTTGGTCAGGCAGCGGCGCATCGCTTCGCGGCGCAGCGGCAGGGCAATGTCCTGTTCAAGGTGGAGGTCGATAACACCGCCGTCCCGGGTCATCTGGCTGACCACGTCGCGCAGCAGGTCGCAAAGGTTCGTCGGGACCGGGGTTTCCTTGCCCTCGCCGCGGGCGAAGGCCAGGTAGCCTTCGACCATATGCTCCATTTCGACGACGTCGGACTGCAGGTTGTCGACCTCGGGCGTGTCCTTGAGCATCTCAAGCTGCAGCTTCATCCGGGTCAAGGGGGTGCGCAGGTCGTGGCTGACCCCGGCCAGCATCTCGGTGCGCTGTTGGACCTGACGGTTCAGCCGGTTGCGCATGTTGATGAAGGCGACGGCCGCCTGGCGCACCTCGGTCGCCCCCTCCGGTTTGAACTCCACCACCTCCCGCCCTTTGCCGAAGCTCTCGGCGGCATGCGCCAGCCGGCGGATCGGTTTCACCTGATTGCGCATGAAAATCACGGCGACACCGAACAGCAGAATGGAACTGCCGATGGTCCAGAAGATGAATATGTAGGTCGTCGAGGAGAACAGGCGTTCGTCGGTGACCAGGACGCGCAGCACCCCCTGGTTCAACTGCACCAGAATCTCGACCCGCTCGTCCAGGCTGCGCGTATCGACGACGAAGGGCACCCTGAGCCTTTCCTGCAAAGCCGAATGCAGGCGGGCATCGACGACACCGCGCGACACCACGACGTCGGGAACCAGCAACTCCGCCCCGATGCTGAGCGAGAGTTCAAGCTGCATGGTACTTTTCGCCAGGCTGAAGATGCGCACCAGATCGTCGTTGTCTTCACTGCGGTTGGTCAGGGTCACCACCGCGGCGACGTCGCCGGCAAGGCCCTGGGCCAGGCGCTTGGTGATGGTGTCGTAGTGGCGGTCGTAGAAGATCCAGGTTGAGATAACCTGTAACAGGATGAGCGGCGTGACGATAATCAGCACCGAGCGACCGAGCAGGGAGCGTGGCAGGAAACGCCGGATCGGCCCGGGGCCGCCGTGCGGGTAGAGCGGGTTCGGTGTACTGCTGGTCATCAGTTGGCCGTCAGTCGATCATCAGTACGTAGCCGGTTCCCCGGACGGTCTGCAGGTAGCGCGGGAATTTGGGGTCGAGCTCGATCTTGCGCCTCAGGCGGGTCACCTGAACGTCGATGGTCCGGGTGTTCCCGTTGATCTGACTTTCTTCCGACAGGTCCTGCCGGGCGATCGGCTCACCGGCACGCAGGGCAAGAGACTTCAGCAGAGAGGTCTCGGCCGAGGTCAGGGGGATGAAGGCACCGGCGCGGGTCAGCTCCTCGCGTTCCAGGTCGAAAGAGAAATCGCCGAAGGTGATGCAGTTCGAGGATGTGGCGGTGATCGAGGGCACGCGCCTGAGCACCGCGTTGATGCGCAGCACCAGCTCGCGCGGCTCAAAGGGTTTGGGCAGGTAGTCGTCGGCGCCGGATTCGAAGCCGGCAATGCGGTCTTCGGTTTCGTTCATGGCGGTGAGCAGCAGGATCGGCACAGAGCTCTCCTGCCGCAGGGTCTGGGTCAGCTCCAGGCCGCTCTCGCCGGGCATCATGATGTCGAGCACCAGCAGATCGAAGGCCAGGGAGGTCAGCTTGGCCCGCGCATCGGCGGCGTCCACCGCCGTGGTGACCCGAAAGCCCTGGTCGCTGAGATAGCGCTGCAGCAGGTCGCGCAGCCGCGTATCGTCGTCGACGACAAGGATATGGGACGGGTCGGAGACAGCGGGATCGATCATGGGCACGAGTATAGGCCGGGCCGGGGCCATCGCCTAGCGGCGCACCGCGGACTTCACCGGGGCCGTTTTGGCTGCCGATTTGACAGAGGGCTCCGGGCGTTCGAAGCGGCCGCGGTCCGGCTCGTCGATGATGTTGGTCAGCACGGTGCGGAAGCCTTCCACCGCCTCGGCGCCGGCCTTGCGGTAGGCCTTGGCGATGCGCACCCGCTGGCGTTCGCTCAGCTTGGTTTCCAGTTCGCGGCCCTTATCGGTCAGTTCCAGAAGCCGTTGGCGCCGGTCGCGCAGGCCGGCGCGCTGGGTGACGAAGCCTTCGCGCACCAACTGGCCCAGCACCCGGGAGAGCGACTGCTTGGTGATGCGCAGGATCGCCAGCAGCTCCGATACCGTAATCGCCGGATGGCGGCCGACGAAGTAGATCACCCGGTGGTGGGCGCGCCCGAAGCCGTAGTCCGCCAGGATCTGGTCCGGTTCGGCGGTGAAGTCGCGGTATCCGAAGAACAGCAGCTCCATCGCCTGGCGCAGCTCCTCCTCGCGCAGGAAGAGAGGGTTGGGTCCGCCTTTTACGTCAGCCATGTTGACATATCTGCCTAATCTTGTTACAACTGAATCGTTGGATTTGATTAAAAGTATCAAATCGAGACTATTTGTTGAATAAAAACTCTGATCGGTTAGCATTACTGACTGATTTTTCGCGATCAATCCGGCCGATCCGGGCTACGCGACCGGGGTTTAGGGGTTACAGGCCGGGTGGTACGATGCCGACAAGATTTTCGATCTTGCTGCCGGCCGCCCGGGAACGGAAACTAACAAGGTTTTAGGGACGAAACGAGCGATGTCCATACTTCCCTTCGACGACCGTGACGGCGTCATCTGGTACAACGGCGAACTGCTGCCTTGGCGGGACGCGAAACTGCACGTTCTGAGCCATGGGCTGCACTATGCAAGCTGCGTGTTCGAGGGCGAGCGCTCCTATGCCGGGCGCATCTTCAAGATGGAAGAGCATCATCAGCGCCTGCTCGATTCCGGCAAGCTGCTGGGCTTCGAGGTACCCTACAGCCGCGCAGAGATCGATGCCGCCGCCGTGGCGGTGCTGGCGGCCAACGGCATCGAGGACGGCTATCTGCGCCCGGTCGCCTGGCGCGGCAGCGAGATGATGGCGGTCTCCGCCCAGCACACCAAAATCCACGTCGCCGTTGCCGCCTGGCAGTGGCCGGCCTACTTCACGCCGGAGGCACGGCTGAAGGGCATCCGCATGGCCTGGGCCGACTGGCGCCGCCCGGCACCGGAAACCGCGCCTTGCAAGTCCAAGGCCGCCGGCCTCTATATGATCTGCACCATGTCCAAGCACGCCGCCGAGGCCAAAGGCTATGCCGACGCGCTGATGCTGGACTACCGCGGGCAGATCGCCGAGGCGACCGGCGCCAACGTCTTTCTGGTGCAGGACGGCAAGATCCATACGCCGATCCCCGACTGCTTCCTGGACGGCATCACCCGGCGTACGGTGATCGACCTGGCCAAGCGGCGCGGCTATGAGGTGATCGAGCGGGTCTTGATGCCGGAAGAACTGGACCGGACGCAGGAGGTCTTCATCACCGGCACCGCGGTGGAGGTAACCCCGGTCTCGGAGATCGAGGGCAAGCACTTCACCCCGGGCGAGATCACCCGTAACCTGATGACCGACTACGACGCCCTGGTGCGCGAACACGCGGCGGCCAAGGTCGCCTAGCCGCCCCGACAGGGTCTGATGAAAGACCGGGCGGCACCCACCGAGGCGCCGCCCGGTTTTCTTTTTGTGAAAAGGAGAAAGCAGATGTCCCGGGCCTTCGTGAAGGAAGATGACAGCGGTGCGCCGGAGGCGCAGGTCGACCTGCCGGTTTCGACGCACCCCAATCTCGTGACGCCCCGGGGCCTGCAGATGCTGAATGACAAGGTGGCCGAATACGACGCGGAACGCGCGGGCCTGAAGGCCCATGACGATGAGCTTGCCGCCCAGTCCCACCTGCCGCGGGTCGAACAGGAACTGCGCTACTGGGAGGAGCGCCTGCGCAGCGCGATCCCGGTCGACCTCTCGAAACAGCCGCGCGATGTCGTCGCCTTCGGCGCCGTGGTGACGGTGGCAGACGAAGCGGGCGAGAAGCACGACTACGCCATCGTCGGCGAGGACGAGGCCGACCCGCAAGCAGGCAAGGTCAGCTACGTCTCGCCGCTGGCCCGCGCCCTCGACGGCGCCGCCGTCGGCGATGTCATCCTCTGGAAACGCCCGGCGGGGGATCAGGAACTGGAGGTCGTGGCGATTGGGTATGAGAGATAGTGTCTGAGTATGTGATCTGTGTCCTTCGAGACGCCCCATCGGGGCTCCTCAGCATGAGGGTTTAGGCTGGGCCTCACCCTGAGGAGCGGTCCGCAGGACCGCGTCTCGAAGGGCGGAGGCCGGTCCTGGCAGCGAGGCAGTCCGTCTTGCGCAACCTCTGTCGCGTCCTCGCCTTGGAACGACTCTCTGGCGCACGCCTTACACCCCCGGTCCCCGTTCCAGATAAGTGTTGAGGACGATGTAGGACTGGGTGCGGATCATGCCGGGCACCTGGTAGAGGCGGTGGAGGATATCTTCCAGCGCCTTGGTACTCTCGCAGCGCACCTTCAGGATCACGCAGGTGTCGCCGGCAACGGCGTGGATTTCCTCGATGCGGGAGTCCTCCTGGATCGACAGCAACTCCGGCGACTTGCCCCAGCCCTCGGTATCCATATGGATGAAGGCGCAGAGCGGACGGCCGACCGCCGTCCCGTCGAGCCGCGCCACGGTGCCGGCGATGGCGCCGGACTTCTTCAGCTTCTTCACCCGTTCATGCACGGCGGGGGCGGAGAGGTGCAGTTGCTCCCCCATCTCCTTGTAGGAAAGGGTGGCGTCCCCGGCCAGCAGGCCTAACAGTTTTCGGTCCATATCGTCCATGGCATCACCGTATCAAGTTCGGCACTGAATGCTATTCGTATTTTCGGATACATGCTCGATTCCCCTTTATGCCGAATGGTGTTCGGCGGATCATCGCCCCGCAATGACGGCAAAGAGGCGGGATCGATGACGGAAACGACGGCAGGACCGGCGGCGGCAAGGTTTTCAGGCGCGCAGAGTCGCCATCTGGCCTGTCTGATGTTGGGCATCGCCGTGGTCGGGGCGCAGGCCCTGATGGTGGCGCCGATGCTGACCGACATGGCGCGCGACCTGGGCGTGGGGCCGGCGGTCATCGGCCGCGCCCACGGCGTCTACGGCGCCGGGGTGGCGCTGGCCGCCCTGGCCGCCGCGCCGCGCCTCGATCTCTGGCCGCGCCGGGCGACCCTTATCGCCGCCATGGCGGCGCTGGCGCTGGCCTTGCTGACGGCATCCTTCGCCGGCAACTGGTGGGTGCTGGCCGCAGCCATGGGGGCCTGCGGCCTGGCCGCCGGCATCATCCTGCCCTCGGTCTACGCCCTGGCCGGCGATCTCTCGCCCCCGGCGCTTCGCGCCCGTGCCGTCGGGCGGGTCATCACCGGCTGGTCGCTGGCCCTGGTCCTGGGGGTACCGCTGGCCGCCTTCCTCTCCGAGCTTTTCGGCTGGCGGGGTGTCTTCGCGATCATGGCCGGGCTGGCGGCGCTCTCGGCCTTCACTTTTCTAATCTTGCCGGGACGCAGCGAAGCGCTGTCCGCCGCTTCCGTGTCGTACCGCCAAGCCATAACGCAACCCGGCGTGGTCCGGCTGCTGCTGGTGACCCTCGCCTACATGATCGCCTTCTACGGCACCTATACCTTCCTCAGCGACCATCTGCGCGGGCTGCACGATGCGGGCGCCGGCCTGGGCGGGCTCATCGCCCTCAGCTACGGCCTGGGCTTCGGCGCGGCGGTCGCTTTCGACGGTCTGCTCGACCGCCTCGGCCCCTGGCGTCTCGCGGCGCCGGTCTTCGTTCTGATCGCGGGGATCTATCTGGTCCAGCCCTGGGCCGCGGCTGCCGGCCCCCTGGCCATCGTGCTGCTGGCCGCGCCCTGGGGCGTGCTCAATCACTTCGGCCTCAACATCATCGTCTCGCTGCTGTCGGGCGGGCCGGAGGCGACGTGCGGCGCCGTCATGGGCCTCTACAGCGGCGTCACCTACATCGCCCACTTCATCGCCGGCGCCGTCATGGGCCTGGTCTACGCCGACTTCGGCTTCACGGTGCTGGCGCTGGTCGCAGGCGGGTGGCTGGTATTGGCGGCGGGGATGATGATGGGGCGGTCGCCGTCTTCCCAACCGTCACCCCGGACTTATCCAGGATGACAGTGAAGCTACTCCGCCGCGTCGGGGTCTTGCTTCACCCATCTTGCCGCCGCCGCGTCGTCGCTGCTGCGTGCGTCGACCCACTGCGCACCGGCATCGGTTTCTTCCAGCTTCCAGAACGGCGCCTTGGTCTTCAGCCAGTCCATGAGGAACTGGCAGGCTTCGAAGGCGGCGTCGCGGTGGGCCGAGGCGGCGGCGACCAGGACGATCTGGTCGCCGGGTTCCAGCCGTCCGTAGCGGTGGATGATGAGGCTGGCTTCCAGCGGCCAGCGTTCCCTGGCTTCGGCCTCGATCTCCGCCAGCATCTTTTCGGTCATCGCCGGGTAGTGTTCCAGGGTCATGGCCTGGATGTCGCTGCCGCCTGCGATATCGCGCACGAGGCCGACGAAGACGGCGAGGCCGCCGATGGCGGTGTTGCCGCCGGTCAGCGCCGCCAGCTCTTTGCCGATATCGAAGTCCTGCTCCTGGACCCTGATCATGAGTCATGCTCCCTTGCGGGAAAGCCGGTGCCGAAAGTCGAGCGTAGCGAGAACAAAACTTACCCTCCCGTCACCGGCGGGAAGAGGGCGACCTCGTCGTTGGGGCCGATGGGGTCGCTGTTCTTGGCGAAGGCCTGGTTCACCGCCACGCGGATCGCATCGCGGTCGGAAAGGGCGTCTGCGAACTCCGGCCCACGGCCTTCCAGCCAGGTCAACAGCTCGCCCACGGTGGCGACGTTCTCTGGAGGGCTCACGTCCTCTTCCGAGAGGCCGGTCTTGGTCTTCAACCAGGCGAAATACAGCAGCTTCACGTCGGTCTTCTTTCTCTTGCCGCGCACCCTTCGAGACGGGCCTTCGGCCCTCCTCAGGGTGAGGTTCTTTCCCTATGCTCCGACCTCATGCTGAAGAGCGAAGCGTCTCGAAGCATGGGACACCTAATATATATAGGTCACTGCGTCACTTCGCTGAAGGGCAGGAAATCCACCATCGCGCCGGCCTCCAGGCGGGTCAAGTCCTCGGGCAGTTCGACCAGGCCGTCGGCGGCCACCAGGGACGACAGGATGCCCGCGCCTTCGCGGGCAAACTTCTCCGCCGTCAGGCCCGACGCGCCGTCCACCAGCCGGGCGCGGACCCATTCGCGGCGGTCCAGCTTTTTCTTGTGGTCGAAGCCGGCCCTAACCCGAAAGGTATGGGGCGGGGTGTCGTTTCCGCCCATCATGCGCAGGATGACCGGCCGCACGATGTTGAGGAAGGTGACCACGACCGCGACCGGGTTGCCCGGCAGGCCGACGAAGGGCACACGCCCGACCTGTCCCAAAGCAATGGGGCGGCCGGGCTTCACTGCCAGGCGCCAGAGGTGCAGCTTGCCCAGCGCCTCGACGGCTGTCTTCACGTGATCTTCCTCGCCGACGGAGACGCCGCCGGAGGTAACGATGAGATCGTGTTTGCCCTCGGCGGCGCCCAGCGCCGAGCGCACCGCGTCCAGGCGGTCCGGCAGGATGCCGAGGTCGTCGACACGGCAGCCGAGACCGCTCAACAGGGCGTGGATGGTGTAGCGGTTGGAATCGTAGATCGCGCCGTCGTCCAGCGCCGCACCGGGCTCGCGCAGTTCGTCGCCGGTCGAGAAGAGGGCGACGCGCAGGCGCTGGGAGACCGTCACTTCCCGGCGGCCGACCGCTGCCGCCTGGCCGACGTCCTGGGCGCGCAGTCTCTGGCCTCGATGCAGCACGATGCTGTCTTTTTCGACATCCTCGCCGGCCTTGCGCGCGTTCGATCCTTTTTTGATGCCCGGGCGGATGACGACCCAGGGGGCTTCCGGGTCGCCGTCGACCGCGCAGTCCTCCTGCATCATCACCGTGTCGGGGCCGTCTGGTAGCCGCGCGCCGGTGAAGATGCGGATCGCGCTGCCGCGCGGCGGCGCCGGCAGGTCCTGCTGCCCGGCGGTGATGCGTCCGGCGATGGGCAGCCGTGTTTCGGCGTCGGGGTTCAGATCGGCGTGGTAGACCGCATAGCCGTCGACGGCGGAGTTGGGCGCCGGGGGGATGTCGACCGGGGAGGCGATGTCCTCGGCCAGGATACGCCCCAGGGCTTCGGTCAGCGGCACCGTCTCGCTGTCGGTCACCGCGGTGATGCTCCCGGCCAGCAGGCTGCGGGCCTCCTCGACCCGCATCAGGGGGCCGCCCTGGGCAAAACAGTCGTCGGTCAGCTGCGCCATACTATTGCGCCGCTGCTTTCTCTTGCAGGCCGCAGTGGACGACGATGAAGTCGGCGACCGCCTCGATGTCGTTGAGGTCGAGGCGCGGCACCGGCAGGCCCGGCAGGTCTTGGTCGCAGGCCACCGCGACGACCTGGGGGTCTTCGGGCTGGATCAGCGGCTTGCCGTGGGCCGGGCGGTGGATCTCGATCTTCTCGTGACCCTCCTTTTTCCAGCCTTCGATGATCAGCAGGTCGACCGGGGTCATGTGCTGCATCAGGCTGAGGCTGTCCGGCTCCGCTTCCCCGCGCAGTTCGTGCATCAGCGCCCAGCGTTTGCCGGAGCCGATCATCACCTCGGTCGCCCCGGCGGCGCGGTGCTGGTAGGAATCCTTGCCCGGCTCGTCGACGTCGAAGGCGTGGTGGGCGTGCTTCATGGTCGAAACCCGCAGACCCCGGCGCACCAGGGCCGGGATCAGTTGGGTCACCAGGGTGGTCTTGCCGCTGCCGCTCCAGCCCGCCAAGCCGATTATCTTCATTGTCCGATCACTTTCATGTCGGCACCTGTGTTCCTGCTCATTGGCCGCCGCTGCCTTCGCCGACCATGTGCTTGAGCCCCCGCGAGAGGTAGTCGTAGCCGGTGACGGCGGTCAGCGCACCGGCGACCCAGAGCCCGGCCTCGCCGATCCACTGTATCGGGATGACCGCCGGGCCGGCCTCGCCGACGATGAGAAAACCAAGAGCGATCATCTGGATCGCCGTCTTCCACTTGGCCAGGGTGGTCACCGGCACCGAGACTTTGATCTCGGCCAGGTATTCGCGCAGGCCGGAGACCAGGATCTCGCGCGCCAGGATGATAATGGCCGGTACGATGAGCAGACCGGAAATCTGCTGCGTCGCCACCAGCATGACGATGAGCGAGGCGACCAGCAGCTTGTCGGCGATGGGGTCGAGGAAACGGCCCAGCGGCGACACCTGGTTCATGTTGCGCGCCAGATAGCCGTCGAAGTAGTCGGTGACGCAGGCCAGGACGTAGCCGCCCAGGGCCAGCCATCGGAACAGCGGGGTATCCAGGTAGAGCAGCACCAGCAGCAGGGGAATTGCCGCGATCCGCGAGAGGGTCAAAAGGTTTGGCAGGCTGGTCAACATGACCCCTGGGATTCCTTATCTAAGCCTTGGCCTAAGCCTTGGCCTAAGCCTTGGCCAAAGTCATGGTGGGCGCTGCTGGAGCGCACCTGAATTTCTGCGTCGACCCGTCAACCTAGCACAGCCGCATTGTCTGACTCACTGCCCAAGATCAATCGGCGCAAATGATCAGGCTTCCCGGTGGAAATGATCATAGATCTTGCGGGCCACGGTCTTGTTGATGCCTTCCACCATTTCCAGGTCGGTCAGACCGGCCCGGGCCACCGCTTTTGCGGCGCCGAAGTGGAGCAGCAGCGCCTTCTTGCGTTTGGCGCCGATCCCCGGCACATCGTCGAGGACGGAGCGCAGCCGCGCCTTGGAGCGCCCGGCGCGATGGCTGCCGATGGCAAAGCGATGAGCCTCGTCGCGCAACCTTTGGATGAAATACAGCAGAGGGTCGCGCGGCTGGAGCATGAAAGACGGCTTGCCGGGCATGAAAATGCGCTCGCGCCCCGCGTCGCGGTCCGGCCCCTTGGCGATGGCGGCGATCGGCAGGTCGCCGAGGCCGAGGTCGGCCAGCACCTCGGTGCCGGCGCTCAGCTGCCCCTGGCCGCCGTCCAGCAGTACCAGATCGGGCCAGGTCTCGCCGCTGCGTTCCGGGTCTTCCTTCAGCGCCCGTTTGAAGCGCCGGGTCAGGACCTCGCGCATCATCGCGTAGTCGTCGCCGGCGACGGTGTCAGGGTCCTTGATGCGGAACTTGCGATAGGCGTTCTTGGTAAAGCCCTCGGGCCCGGCGACGATCATGCCACCGTAAGGTTCGCTGCCCTGGATGTGGCTGTTGTCGTAGACCTCGATCCGCTCGGGCGTGCTCTCCAGGCCGAAGACCTCGGCGAGCCCCTCCAGCAGGCGCCGCTGGCTGCTGCTCTCCGCCACGCGCCGGGCCAGGGCCTCGCGGGCATTGTGCAGGGCGTTGTCGATCAGCTTGCGCTTGGCCCCGCGCTGCGGCTGCAGGATCTGTATCTTCCGCTCCGCTTTCACCGACAGAGCTTCGGCGAGCAGGCTCAGCTCGTCCGGTCTATGGCTGACCAGGATCGTCTGGGGCACCGGTTTGTTCTCGTAGAACTGGGCGATGAAAGCGCCGAGCACTTCGCCGCTGGCCAGGCTCTTATCGTGGCTGGGAAAGTAGGCCCGGTTGCCGTAGTTCCGCCCGGCGCGGAAGAAAAACACCTGGACACAGATCTGCCCGCCCTCTTCATGGGCGACGATCACATCGGCATTGTCGATGCCTTCGATGTTGATGTCCTGATGGGATTGAATATGGGCCAGTGCGCGGATGCGGTCGCGGTAGACCGCGGCGCTCTCGTAATCCATTTTTTCGGCGGCGGCCTCCATGGCGTTGCCGAGCTGCTGCTGCACTTCCTGGGAGCGGCCGGACAGAAAGCGCCGCGCCTGTTGCACCAGATCCTGGTAGTCGGCGGCGGAGATGCGCTCCACGCAGGGGCCCGAGCAGCGTTTGATCTGATACATCAGGCAGGGCCGGGTGCGGCTGGCATAAACCGCATCGGAACAGGAGCGCAGCAGAAAGGCGCGCTCCAGTGCGGTGATGGTGCGGTTGACCGCGCCGGCCGAAGCGAAGGGCCCGAAGTAATCGCCTTCGCGATTCTGCGCGCCGCGATGCTTGGTGAGTTGCGGCACCGCATGATCGTCGCTCAACAGGATATAGGGGAACGACTTGTCGTCGCGCAGCAGCACGTTGAAGCGCGGCATCAGCCGCTTGATGAGATTGCTCTCCAACAACAGCGCTTCGACTTCGGTGTGGGTTTCCACTACCTCCATGGCAACCGTCTCGGCGACCATGCGCTGCAACCGGTGGGGCAGCTTGGCGAGTTGCGTGTAGGCGGTGACGCGGCGTTTCAGGTTGCGCGCCTTGCCGACATAAAGCGCATCCCCCCGGCGGTTCAGCATGCGATAGACGCCGGCGCTTCCGCTCAGCGTTCTCACCGTGTCGGCGATGACACCCAAACCTCTTGCAAGGTTCTGGGTGATTTCGGCTGCCGTCTCCGCTGTGTCATCCGATTCGGCTGTGACCGGTTCGGTCAGATAGGGCTCGGACGGGTCCTCCTCCATCCCCATGGCCGAGCGCTTGCCTCCGGCGGAGGGGTCCTTGGTGCGGCGCTTAGGGGCTCTGGCCATTTGGAATCAGTCGGTTATGGAGAGGTATCCAGGCGAAAGGAAAACAACTGCGGGCCCGCCGGTCAATCCTTCCGGCGTCCCGGGGATTCTATCCACCAATGCTGTGGATAAAACTGTGTCTATCTATGATGCCTGAGAGATTAGTCTTAGGGATTTCTACACTTTTGTTAAGCTGCACATTTTTTGAGCAAATAAGGTTATACTATTGTTTTTCAACAAGAAAAATCAAGTCAAGAACAAAGTAAACGGCAAGGTCTTAATTATGTCATGCCCTGTTAGGGGCTTGTGGGGGTGGCTGCAGGGCCTGTGTAAAACTGGTGCCCCCGAGGTCGGCGGATTGGCTTCTAATGCAAGGGCTTAGCGGAACGTCGCCGTTCTATATCCGCCCTATAAGCCGTCACGCCGCCGCTCTATCTCGATACCGATGCCGCCGATGTCGGCGTAGCGGTCGAGCTTCTCGATCCTGATTCTGCTCTCTCGCACCTGCGGGAAGCTGAAACAAAGCGCCGCCAGTTCTTCTGCCAGGGTCTCCAGCAACCGGCAGCCGGCGGTAAGGCTATGGCTTCTGACCGCCTCGGCCAGAACACCGTAGTCCAACACTTCGTTGATGTTGTCGTCTTGTGGCGGGCTTGGGTCGACCAGAAGTTCGAGGTTGAGTCGCAGGCGCTGTCGCCTGGCGCGTTCCTCGTCGCTGACCCCGATACTGCAGGAAAGGGTGAGATCGCGAATCACGATCCGCTGCGCCAGCACCTGCGAAGCGGCGGGTTCGTTGCCCGGCGTCGGCTTGTCGCTGTTCATTGTCCGATGATGCCTGCTACGCCGGCGTTGTGACCGGCCGGTGCGGATGTGTCGGCGACCGCCGGTTTGTCCGAATCGAACTGCACCCAGATGAAAGCCGCGTAGAGCATGATGAAGACCGCGCCTTCAATGCGCCCGATGCGCTTGCCGGTAAGCATCACCGGCACGGCGATCAGCGTTGCCGCGGCCAGGATCCAGATGTCGAAGCTCAGGATTTCCGGCGCTACCACCACCGGGGTGATCACGAAAAGCACACCGAGGATCAGCAGGATGTTGAAGATGTTCGAACCCAGGACATTGCCGAGGGCGACTTCGGTGTGGCCGCGCAGCGCGGCGACGATGGCGGTGGCCAGTTCCGGCAGCGAGGTGCCGAAAGCCACCAGGGTCAGGCCGATAACCGTCTCTGACACACCGGCCGCTCTGGCGATTATGAGGGCGCCGCGCACCAGCAGTTCGGAGCCCGCCGCCAGGCCGACGATGCCGCCGACCACCAGCGCCAGGGCGACCCAGGCCGAGCGCGGGGCGGCCCCGGCTTCCTCGATCGCTTCCATTCCCGTGGCGGCGTCGTTGCCGCCCTTGATCTCGGCGCGGTAGCTGATCAGCAGGTAGCCGGCCAGCAGGGCGATCATGATGATGCCCTGGACAAAGCCCATGCGCTCCATGAAAGCCAGGGCGAAGAAGACCGCCGTCGCGGCGACCATGGCCACGGTATCGCGCAGGATACGCTTCGGTTCCTTCTCGATCGGGCAGAGCAGGGCGGCCAGTCCGAGGATCAGCAGGATATTGGCGACATTGGAGCCGACCACATTGCCGACGCCGATGTCGGTGGCGCCCTGGAGGCCGGCGGTCACGGTGACCACCAGTTCCGGCATGGAGGTGGCGAAAGCCACCACGGTCAAGCCGATCAGCAGAGGCGAGAGGCCGAACCGCAGCGACAGCCCGACGGCGCCGCGCAGCAGCACCTCGCCGCCGATGAACAGCAACACCAATCCACCGCCGGCCTGCAAAAACGCTATTGCTGTCATATCCGGATGTGGAACTCGGGATGGTTGATCAAAAAACGCGGCGCACCGCCAGCCGGGAAAGGCCAGGGAATCCGCCGCGGCAGCCGGCACAATGGCTGAGCTACCGATAAATGTCGATTGTTCTCGGCTATTTCAATCAGTTCTTCCGCAGGCTGGGCCCTATCAGCCACGGCGGCGGCCCCAGAGCGGATTTGATACAGCGCAGGTCAGGATTCGCCTTCTTCGGCCGGTTCCAGCTTCAAAGCCGCCGAGTTCATGCAGAAGCGCTGCCCGCTGGGGGCCGGACCGTCGTCGAAAACATGCCCCAGGTGGGCATCGCAGCGGGCGCAGAGCACCTCCACCCGGCGCATCCAGAGGCTGCGGTCCTCCCGGGTTTCCACGGCCTCGGCATCCAGAGGGGCGGTAAACGAGGGCCAGCCGGTGCCTGAATCGAACTTCGCCTCGGCGCTGAACAGCGGCTGATCGCAGCAGACGCAGCGATAGGTGCCCGGGATCTTGCAGTCATGATAGCGGCCGCTGAAGGCCCGTTCCGTGCCGGCCGCGCGGGTCACATAGTATTGCTCGCGGGTCAGCATTTCCCGCCATTCCCGGTCGCTTCTTTCCACTTTGTCGGCCATCTGGGGCAATCCTCGAATTCTTCTTTGAGGATGTGAGGTGTCCCTGCCTTGGTGGCAAGAGCGGGTCTCAAGACCGTGAGAGTCCAGCCCCGTTTGCCGGCCCTCAGGGAGGAAGGTCGCGGCCGCCCGCCTTCGGCCGTCGCGTGCGTTCGCCCGAAGGACGCATGGTGATGAAGATGCCAAGCGCGACCGCGGCGAGACCGGTCAGCAGGCCCGCCGTGACCTGCTCGTTCAGGAACAGGGCTGCCAGCAGCATCGATGTCATTGGATTGACCGCGACTGTCACTGCGACTTTGGTGGGCGTGGTGTGTTCCAGACCATACCCCCAGAGAAAGAACGTCAAGGCCGCTCCGAAGAGCCCGAGGTAGGCAACGAGAGCCCAGTCGCCCGGATCGAGTGCGCCTGGGCTCGCGGTCACGACACCCAACAAACCGGAAAGGGGAAGCGCCAGACCCAAAAATAGGCTGCCCGCCAGCATGGCATAGGCGACGAAGGCGATGGCCCGGTAGCGCGCCAGGTAGGGTCGGGAGAAGACATTAAAGATGGCCCCGACGGCGGCGGTAGCCACCATAACGAGATCGCCGCGCCAGGCACCTTCAGGTCCCGCAGCGAGATCGCCCACCAGCGCGGATCCTACACCGGCCATAGCCAGCAGCACGCCGGCCAGCTTGCGCAGAGTCATGGGTTCGATCCCCAGCGTGGCGGCCAAGGCCAGTGTCAGCAGCGGGAGGGTCGACAAGGCAAGTGATCCACGTGGGGCTGACGTATAGGCCAGCGAGAGATTGAACAGCAGAGGAAAGAGCGCGAAGAACAATACGCCCAGCAGCACAATCGGCAGCAAATCCCGGCGCTGGGGTCTCGCCAAGCCAACCCAGCCCAGGAAGCACATTAGTGCAAGGGCGCCAATCATATAGCGCGCAAAGGCCAGGCTCAGCGGATCGAGCGCACCGCCTCCCAGGGGGCCGACCGCCGCCCGCGTAGCGACCACCGCGGTTCCTCCCAGCGCGCTCGACAACACGGCGGCGGCAACGCCTTTGGTATCCGGGGTAATCTTCATTACTGCCCTGCCCCCTCGTTCCGGCCCTTCAGAGGAGGTAGCATAGGTAGTGGTCGATTATCACGAAATGGAATATTGTTTATTTTGAAGTTCAAGTTACTTGGAGTTCGCGGTGCCGCCCGAAATCGACCTTTCTCTGCTGCGTGCCTTTGTTGCCGCCGCTGATGGCGGCGGTTTCAGCCAGGCAGCCCGGCGTCTGAACCGCACGCAATCAGCCCTTTCAATGCAGATCAAGCGGCTTGAAAGTCAGCTTGGCCAAGTGCTGTTTGAGCGATCCGAGCGGCCGCCCCGCCTGACGCTGCAGGGAGAACGGCTGCTTGGCTATGCCCACGACCTGCTGTCTCTCAACGATGCCGCAATGCAGGCTTTCGCTGAACCGGAACCGGGCGGCCACGTCCGCCTGGCAGTCATGGAGGATTATGCATGCTGTTTCTTGCCGGCTCTCCTCGGGCGCTTCTTGTCTGCCTATCCGAATGTCCATGTAGAGGTAAGCACGGGGCTCACCGCGCACCTCTTGAATGATCTCGGCAAGCTCCATGACATCGTCGTTGCCATGCATCCGGCCGATGTTTGGCGTGAAGGCAGAGGTGCCGCCGCAACCACCCTGCTAAGGCGGGAACAGCCGCGCTGGGCGGCTGCCCAGCGCTATGCTGCCGCATCGGATCGCCCTTTGCCCTTAGCGCTCTATCCGCAGGGCTGTCTGTTTCGACAATGGGCGCAGGCGGCCCTCGATGGCGCTGGCCGCCGCTGGCAGATGGTTCTGATGAGCCCGAGTCTGGAAACGGTGGCTGGCGCCGTGGCTGAGGGTTGGGCAGTATCGGTCTTTAAGGAATCCACTTTTCCGGTGCGACTGGCCAGCTTGAGCTCGGCCGAGGGATTTCCCGATCTGCCCTCGGCGGATATTGTCCTTCACCGGAGCCCAAAGGCCCGTGGCGGGCCAGCCGCGCTTCTGGCCGACCTCATCGCGGAAACCTGGTCCGCGCCCAATCTCGCACAAGCGGCGCCTTAGCGCTTGAGACGCTGCAGCCGGACGATGGTTTCGTGCAGGGCGGAGAGAAAAGCCGAGCGGTCGCGCTGCGAGAAGGGCCGCGGGCCGCCGGTCACCTGGCCGGCCTCGCGCAGTTCGGCCATCAGGTTGCGGCTGGCCAGCGCCATGCCGATGGACTTGTCGGAAAAGCTCTTGCCGTTGTGGGCCAGGACGGCGGCGCCCGCCTTCACGCAGCGGCTGGCCAGGGGCACGTCGGCGGTGATCACCACGTCGCCGGGTCCGGCGCGCTCGGCGATCCAGTCGTCGGCGGCATCGAAGCCGGCGCCCACCACCACCCGCTTGATGAGGGGGTGGACCGGCAGGGCGATGATGTCGTTGGCCACCACCTGCACCGTCCAGCCGTGCCGTTCGGCCACCTTATAGATCTCCTGCTTTACCGGGCAGGCATCGGCGTCGACGTAAATGCTGTGGGGAGCGGCCGGTTTGGTTTCTTCGTTCATGTGACCCAGTCCTTCAGCTTGGGGTCCTGTGCTGCCATGTCCTCGTAGAGCCAGACCATGCGGTCGCAGAACCACAGCTTGGCGGCCATGGAAAGCAGGAGGCCGAAGAGCGTCGGCCAGAGGACCGTGGTCAGGGCGCCCCAGGCGGCGATGACGAAGCCGAGCCCGGCGAAGCCGCCGAGGAGATTGGGCAGAACGCGGTGGCGGCGCGGCACCACGAGGCGCTTGCGGTCGAGCCAGAGACGTTCGCCGAAGGTGACGCGCGCCGTCCAGTTGTCGGTACTCCGCGGCTTGGCGAAGAGGCGCGGGTTATACCAGATCCAGGCGAGGGCCAGGGTGATGGGGATCAGCGCGCCCCAGCCGAACCAGGCCCGGGACCAGAGCGCCAGCAGCAACAGGGGCAGGGCGGTGAAGCGGGTATAGACGCTCCAGGGATTGGCATGGCGCGCCCAGGTCTCTTCAGTCATGGCAAAGAGCCGCGCGATCCGGGCCTCGAAAGTCATGGGGAGACCCTATCGCCGCCGGCCGCGGTACTTCTTGCCCTTACGGGATTGGCTGGCGGCGCCGGCGCGGGAGATGCGCTCGGCGAAGCCGTCCCCGCTGCCGTCTCCGGCGGCCGAGCCCGGCCGGTCGAGGCCCAGTTCCTGGTCGCGCAGACGCTTCACCTCGTCGCGCAGGCGCGCCGCCTCCTCGAACTCCAGATCGGCGGCGGCATCCTGCATGCGCTTTTCCAGATCGGCGATATAGGCCTGCAGGTTGTGGCCGATCAGGTGCTTGGTCTTCTCGTCGCCGGTCTTCACCGTGACGTGGTCGCTCTCGTAGACGCTCTCCAGAATGTCGGCGATCTGCTTCTTGATGGATTCCGGCGTGATGCCGTTGGCCTCGTTGAAAGCCTGCTGCCGTTCGCGGCGGCGGTCGGTTTCGCCCAGGGCCGCGTTCAGGCTGTCGGTCATCTTGTCGGCATAGAGTACCACCCGGCCGTCGACGTTGCGCGCGGCGCGGCCGATGGTCTGGATCAGCGAGGTGGTGGAGCGCAGGAAACCTTCCTTGTCGGCGTCGAGAATGCAGACCAGGGCGCATTCGGGAATGTCCAGGCCCTCGCGCAGCAGGTTGATGCCGACCAGCACGTCGAAAACACCCAGGCGCAGGTCGCGGATGATCTCGATGCGCTCCAGGGTATCCACGTCGGAGTGGATGTAGCGCACCTTCAGCCCGGCCTCGTGCAGATACTCGGTCAGGTCTTCGGCCATGCGTTTGGTCAGGGTGGTGACCAGGGTGCGATAGCCCTTGGAGGCCATGTCCTTGCATTCGCCGATCAGGTCGTCGACCTGGCTTTCGGTGGGCCGGATGATGCAGACCGGGTCGATCAGACCGGTCGGGCGGATCACCTGTTCGACGAAAACGCCGCCGGTCTGTTTCAACTCCCAGGGGCCGGGGGTGGCCGAGACGTAGACCGTCTGCGGGCGCATCTGCTCCCACTCCTCGAACTTCAGCGGCCGGTTGTCGATGCACGACGGCAGGCGGAAGCCAAATTCCGCCAGGGTCGACTTGCGCGAATAGTCGCCGCGGTACATGCCGTTCAGCTGGCCCACGGTCACGTGGCTCTCGTCGACGAAGAGCAGCGCATCCTCCGGCAGGTATTCAAACAGCGTCGGCGGCGGTTCGCCCGCGTTGCGTCCGCTCAGATAGCGCGAATAGTTCTCGATCCCGGCGCAGGAGCCGGTGGCCTCGATCATCTCCAGATCGAAGGTGGTGCGCTGCTCCAGGCGCTGGGCTTCCAACAGCTTGCCCTGCTCGTTGAAGAGCGCGAGCTGGACCTTCAGGTCTTCTTTGATCTGCTTGGCGGCCTGCTGCAGGGTCGGGCGCGGCGTCACGTAGTGGCTGTTGGCGTAGACCTTCATGGTCTCCAGCGTGTTGGTCTTGTCGCCGGTCAGCGGATCGAACTCGTGGATTGTCTCGACCTCGTCGCCGAAGAGGGTGAGGCGCCAGGCGCGATCCTCGTAGTGGGCCGGGAAGACATCGATGGTATCGCCGCGCACCCGAAAGGTGCCGCGGTGAAAGTTGCCGTCGTTGCGCTTGTACTGCAGCTCGACCAGTTTTTTCAGCAGCTCGGCGCGGCGGATCTCCTGGCCGGCCTTCACCTCGATGGTCATGGAGGCATAGGTCTCCGGCGAGCCGATGCCGTAGATGCAGGAGACCGAGGCGACGATCACCACATCGCGGCGCTCGAACAGCGCGCGGGTGGCGGCGTGGCGCATGCGGTCGATCTGCTCGTTGATCGAGCTTTCCTTCTCGATATAGGTGTCGCTGCGCGGGACGTAGGCTTCCGGCTGGTAGTAGTCGTAGTAGGAGACGAAGTACTCCACCGAGTTTTCCGGAAAGAACGACTTCATCTCCGAATAGAGCTGGGCGGCCAGGGTCTTGTTGGGCGCCAGCACCAGGGAGGGGCGCTGCAGCTCGGCGATGATCTGCGCGGCGGTAAAGGTCTTGCCGGAGCCGGTGACGCCGAGGAGCACCTGGTCGCGCTCGCCCTCCAGCAGCCCGCCGGTCAGTTCCTTGATCGCCTGGGGCTGGTCGCCGGCCGGCACGAAATCCGAATTGATCTTGAAGGGTGTACCGCTCGGTACGGCGGCCGGCTGGCTGGGGACGGGGGTAAGGGCGGGTTCTGACATGTCTCTTTATAGGCGTTCAGGCCCGGCGGAGGCCAGGGGTGAAGAAAGGCTGCTGCTGACACCTGTCTGTCAGGAGAGTCGGGAGCCTGGCAGGAGAACTTGCAGGGAGCCTTGACGGGCCGAGGTCATGTCTCTATATTCAACCATATGGTTGAATATTCCGAGCAAGCCCTGGACCGCACTTTCTCCGCCCTGGCCGACCCGACCCGGCGGGCCATTCTTGGCCGCCTGATGTCCGGCGAGGCGCGGGTGACGGAGATTGCCGAGCCTTTCGAGATGTCCCTGAACGCCGTCTCCAAGCACGTCGCGGTCCTGGAGCGGGCGGGGCTGGTGCGGCGCGACGTCCAAGGCCGCGTCCACCAGCTTTCTTTCGAGGGCGCGCCAATCCTGGAAGCGGCGCGCTGGATGGAAGAGACCCGACGCTTCTGGGAGGCCCGGCTGGATGCCCTGGAGGCCTTCCTGGAAAAAGCGAAAGCCAAGAACACGCCCCCCGATGAGAAGGAAACGAAATCATGAGTGAAGCGCTGAGCAGCGAGACAGTGGCGCCGGCCGCCGCCTTCGGCACGGCCCCCACGGTGCGGATCACCCGCGTCTATGCAGCCTCTCCCCAGGCGGTCTTCGATGCCTGGACCAAACCGGAACAGTTGAGCCAGTGGCTCTGCCCCTACGATCTGAAGGTCGCCGAAGTCGAGATGGACCTCAGGGTCGGCGGCGCTTACAGCGTTGTCATGCAGGGCGAGGAGCGGCACGAGCATCACGGTGTTTTCGAAGCCATCAAAGCCCCGGAACGTCTCGTCATGTCCTGGGCCGGTGGCGGCCTGAAAGGCGTCGAGAGCCGCCTGACCATCGCCATCGAAGCGGCGGAGACGCCCGACGGCCGGCAGGGGGCCCGCATGACCCTGATCCACGAGCGCTTCCCCGATGCCGAGACCTCCACCAACTACCAGGGCGGCTGGAACAGTGCCTTCGACAAGCTTGAGGCGGCGCTGGACACCTGACCACTGCGGCTGACGCGCAGAGTTGACGATGAAACAGGAGAAGAAACAAATGAGTGAAGCAGCCTTGAGCAGGCCCGTGGTGCGCCTGTCCCGCAAGCTGGCGGCCAGCCCGGAACTGGTCTTCGATGCCTGGACCGACCCGGCGATGGTGAGCCAGTGGTTGATCCCCGGCGAGATGGTGATGGCCGCCATAGAGATCGACCTGAGGGTCGGCGGGCGTTTCGACTTCGTCATGAAGGGCGACGAACCGCACCCCCATGCCGGCGTCTATAAGGTGATCGACCGCCCGAAGAAACTGGCGTTCACCTGGTCGTCCTCGGCGACCAATCACCAGGACACCCTGGTCACCGTCGAGATCAAGCCGCTCGGCGAGGGTTCTGAGATGACTCTGACCCACGAGGGTTTTGCCGACGACGCCATGGCCGCCCTGCACAACGGCGGTTGGAACGCCTGCCTCGAGAAATTCGTTCCCTTCGTGGAGGATTGAAGCGGTTTCGCTTCGCCTGGTTTCGGTCCCAGCCCGCCCCCCCTCCCGGCCACCCAATGCGATTATCCTGGTGGGTGGCCGGGAGGGGGGCGGGCCGGTGCCGCGACTTTGAACAAAGGAGTCTCATCATGTCCGACATGCAAGCCGCCCTGGCCCGTATGGCCGCCCGTTCGCCGATCCTGCTGCCCGGCGCCTCTGCGGCGCAGCGCAAGCAGCGTGCGGATTTGCTGGCGGCCGAGGTGGCCCTGAAGGAACAGCGCGAAAAGGTGGCGGAACTGCGCCGCGGCCTGCCCCTGGATACCCCGGTGGAAACCGACTACGTCTTCAAGGAGGGGCCTGCCGACCTCAGCTTCAACGCCGCGGAGCAGATGTTCGAAACCAGGCTCAGCGCGCTTTTTGCGCCGGGCAAGGACAGCCTGATCCTGATCCACTTCATGTTCGGCGTGGCGGCGGAAAACCCCTGTCCGATGTGCACCATGTGGGCCGACGGCTACGACGCGGTGGCCGAGCATGTCAGCCAGCACGCCAATCTGGTGCTGGTTGCCAAGGCGGAGATCGGCAAGCTGCGGGCCTTTGCCTCAGCGCGCGGCTGGAACCGGCTGCGCCTGTTGTCGGCGCAGGACAACAGCTTCAATGCCGATTTCGGCATGGAGGACGATTTCGGCCAGTGGCCCGGGGTGTCAGTCTTTCGCAAGGGCGCCGACGGCAGGGTCTATCATTTCTATACCTGCTCGGCGCCGATCGGGCCGGACTACGCGCGCGGCATCGACCTGTTTTCGCCGGTCTGGCATCTGCTGGACCTGCTGCCCGAGGGGCGCGGCGACTGGTTTCCGAGCCTGCGCTACGGGTAAAGGGTGCAGGCGCCGCAGTACCCTGGCCGAAGCGGCTTAAAGCAGCGGCGCGAAGAGCAGCAGGGCGGCGCCGACACCGACAGCCAGAAGGGCGAGAACCAGCAGCCGGGCGAGCCAGCGGCGCAGCCGGCTGCCGCGGTCGAGGGGGCCGGGCTTGTGCTGCGTCAGCAGCGTGGGGTCGAAGAGCATGGTGAGAGGGTGCCTTTCCTAGGTTGTTCCCCCGGGGAGCGGTGCGCCCCCGTCTTCCCCCAACGAAATCTCGTCCCCCAACGGCCCGTGTTCATCTGCGACCGCTACCGCTTCCCCAGGAATCGCCTCCGCCGTAACGGCGTAGCGCAGCGGCCCGCCCGGCGTGATGGCATCGAAGGGATAGCAGGTGACCAGGGTCAGCAACTGCCGTTCCCTGCCGGGCCGGGCAATAACCTCCTGGCGGACATCCAGGATCGCCTGGCCGCGCACCACATAGCTCTGCCAGGCGCCGCTGCGGTCCTGCAGGCGAAAGCGGTGGCCTTCTTCCAGGTGCTGCAGGAAAGCGAAATGGGTGTCGCGATGGCCGCCCATGATGTTGTGATTCAGCGCTTCGGTTCCCTCGACCTGGCCGGGGCCGAAGGCCAGGCTGCGCCCGGAGGCACCCGCCAGGACGAAGAGATCGATGTCGAGCGCGGCGACCTGCAAACGTGCTACCGGCCAGGTGTCCGCCCAGGGCCAGGGCTTGACCGCGTCGGCCCCTGCCAGGGTGTCGGCCCAGGCGCGGTCGAGCAGGCGCTGGGCCAGCCAGGCTTTGCCCTGGATCAGCCCGGCCCCGCCCAACTGCCACAGGCCGAGGCCCAGGAACAGCAGGGCGACGCCGAGCAGAAGCCGGTTGCCGGTCAACCCCTTAGGCAAGTGCCGCCCCCTGGTTGGAATGGGTTGTCCGGCTTCGGCGATAGACCAGGGCCAGCAGCGCCAGGCCGAGCAGGAGGTAGGCCAGACCGATGATCAGCATGCGCTCGGCCGGGGTCGCACCCTGGGGCAGCAGCACGGCCTGGCCGCCGACCTCGGCCTGTTGCAGCAAGGGTGCCGGCAGGGCGAGCTGCCGCAGCAGGCCCGGTTCGGCCTCTACCTTTTCGGCGGAGCCGAAGACCTTGCCGGCGTCCCAGCCGTCCGGCAGGTTGCGTTCGATCTCCTGGCTTTCCAAAGTCTCGCCCTGGGGCCGTGCCACCTGATCGTCGATGGCGACCAGGCTGGTGTAGCGGGTGACCAGGCTGTGTTCCAGGGCGAGGGCCAGCGCATCGGCGCGCACGGCGGTGCGGTCGATATCGCCTCTGCCCGTCTCATAGAGCCGGTCCTCGATGGCCTCCAGCTTGGCGCGGGCCCAGAGGCTGGCCGTGCCGGGGGCCTCTTTCAGGCCCATCAGCTTCAGGCGTTGCTGCCACGGCCCCTCTACGCCGGTGCCGGTGACCAGCATCTGGCCCTCCAGGTCTTCCAGGGCGACCCCGCCCAGGCGTGCGGTGAAGGTGACCGGGGCGCCGGCATAAAGGTCGGGCAGGGGGCCGGGATAGGCCTCGACGTCCTTGCCGGCTGCGTTGGGCCAGCCCAGGCGGATGTCGGTCAGGGCCGGGTTCTCAAGTTTGGCCAATAGCGTCTCCATGCGGCTGGCGACCTCCTCCAGATCACCGATATGGGTGAAGCTGCCGCGCCCCAGCTCCGCCGACTTGCGCATGAAGTAGCTGTTGGGGGCGGAGCCGATGCCGATGGTGAAAAGCCGGCTGTCGCCGAGCTGATCGGCCACCAGTTCGAAGAGTTCGTGCTCGTTGCCGACGGCGCCGTCGGTCAGGAAGACGATCTGGCTGAGCTTGCCGTCCGCCGCGCCGCCGGTCAGGGCGAGGTCCAGGGCCGGGGCCATCTCGGTGCCGCCGTCGGCCTCCAATGCGCTGACGTAATGAAAGGCGCGGGCGACGTTGGCGACCGAGGCGGCCATCGGCCGGCGATAGAGCGCGTGGGTCTCGCTGTTGAACTGGATCACGTTGAAGCGATCCTCGGGGTTCAGCCGTTTCAGCGCGGCGATCACCGCGGTCTTGGCCTGGTCCAGGGAGTCGCCGAACATCGAGCCTGAGGTGTCGATGATGAACACCAGCTCGCGCGGCATCGGCGCCGGTTGCGGCTCCTGGGCGATCTGCCGCACCGCGGTCGTATCCGGCGGCAGCATCATGACCAGCAGATGGCTGTCCTCGCCGACCTGTTCGGCGAAGACGGCTGCCCGGGGCGCGGCGCTGGCGGTGGGTGTCCACTCCAGCACGAAGTCCCGGTCCGCCGGCACGCTGGCGTTGCTGAGGGCGATCCGCTGGCGGCCGTAGTCGCGGCTTTCGATGACCACCGGGTGATGGAGGCTGCGCAGGGATTCCAGGGTCACACCGGCATTCAGGTCGATGGTCAGGGAAAGCGGATTCCGTTTCTTTTTCGTGGAAACCGGGCCGAAGAGGTCGCGGGCATCGTCCGGTTCGCTGCCGACGGCGGGCTGGAGCGGCGCAGGCGCCGGTTGCTCCTCCGCGATCAGCCGGGGTGCCGGTGTGTAGCGCGGCGCGACCACCATGGGGAACCGCAGCGAGAAGACGCCGGTATCGAAGGCGACGGCGTCCTGATAGCCGATCTCCACCGTGATGTTCTCGCCGGGGCCGATGTTGGCGACCGAGGTCACGAAAACATTGGGCCGCTCGCCGCTCACCAGGCTGGCGCGCTGGCCGTTTTCGGCTGCCGCCTTGTAGGCGCGCTCGGCCTCGGCCTTCTCCAGGATGCGGCCTTCGACCTGGCGCTCGCCGATGGTCATGGTCAGGCGGTCGACGGCGGACCCGTCGGGCAGGGGAAAGACGTAGATGCCTTCCATCCATTGGCTGGTCGGGTTGTGGAAGACCTGGCGGACCGTCACCCGGTTGACCATGCCGTTCACCGCCATGGTCACGTCGCTGCTGAGGGTCGGGGCTTCGAGGCCGGTGCCCTGCTCGGCACCACGGAAGAACAGGCCGCTCGGCATCTCCTCGCCCGCCTCCGCGCCATAGGCCGAGGAAAGCCGGCCGGCCGCCAGGACCAGCACCATCACCAGCGCCAGGATAACCAGGGCACCGCCGATCACGAAGACGGCGCGCAGGCAGGCCTTCACCATCTGCGGCGGGATCAGGCTGAACGGCCGGTAAGGCAGCATTTCGTGACGCATTTTCTCGTCCCCCCAAGGACTCTCGGTTCCGTAAGGACCGAAGGCCGGATCGGCCGTCGGTTTTCCATGCTGGCCAGTAAGCACCCGGACCGTGGCGAGAGCTGATCGAGATTGCGGCGATTCCGTGATGGCTTGTGACCGAATAAGGCGTTGGGCGGGGGCTTGGCGCCCTAGTTGGTTGCCATCCAAGGTCGGCCGGGATTAAGTTGCCCGCTGGATCGTTGTCGTGGCGATGCCTTTCACCAAACCGGGAGAACAACCGATGTCCGTGATCGCGGAACGTTTGTCGCGAATCAAACCCTCGCCCACCATTGCCGTCTCGACCAAGGCGCGCGAGTTGAAAGCCGCCGGCCGCGATGTAATCGGCCTGGGCGCCGGCGAGCCGGATTTCGACACCCCCGACAACATCAAAGAGGCCGCCATCGAGGCGATCCGGAGCGGCGATACCAAATATACCGCCGTAGACGGCACCCCGGCGCTGAAACAGGCCATCGCCGCCAAGTTCAAGCGCGAGAACGGGCTGGACTACACGCCGGCTGAGATCACCGTCGGCACCGGCGGCAAGCAGGTGCTCTACAACGCCTTTCAGGCGACGCTGAACGCCGGCGACGAGGTCATCATCCCGGCGCCCTATTGGGTTTCCTATCCCGATATGGTGCTGCTGGCCGAGGGCGAGCCGGTCTTCGTTTCCTGTGGCGCCAACCAGAATTTCAAGCTGCAGCCGGAAGCGCTGGAAGAGGCGATCACGCCCAAGACCCGCTGGCTGATCCTCAACAGCCCCTCCAACCCGACCGGCGCCGGCTACACCCGCGCGGAGATGAAGGCGCTGACCGACGTCCTGATGCGCCATCCCCAGGTCTGGGTGCTGACCGACGATATGTACGAGCATCTGGTCTACGACGACTTCGAGTTCACCACCCCGGCCCAGGTTGAGCCGGGCCTGAAGGACCGCACGCTGACCATGAACGGCGTTTCCAAGGCCTATGCCATGACCGGTTGGCGCATCGGCTACGCCGGCGGCCCTGAGAACCTGATCAAGGCGATTGCCAAGGTCCAGTCGCAGTCGACCTCAAACCCCTCCTCGATCAGCCAGGCGGCGGCGGTGGAGGCCCTGAACGGCCCGCAGGATTTCATCGCCGAGCGCGCCGAGGTCTTCAGGCAGCGCCGTGACCTGGTGGTCGCCATGCTGAACGACTGTCCGGGCCTGCACTGCCACACGCCGGAGGGGGCCTTTTACGTCTATCCCTCCTGCGCCGGCTGCATCGGCAAGAAGACCCCGGACGGCAAGAAGATCGAGACCGACGAGGACTTCGTCACCTATCTGTTGGAATCCGTCGGCGTGGCGGCGGTGCATGGCGAGGCCTTCGGCCTCTCGCCGCATTTCCGGGTTTCCTATGCGACCTCGACCGAGGCGCTGGAGGAGGCCTGCAAACGGATCAAGCAGGCCTGTGAAGCGCTGAGTGACTGATCGGACAGGATCGTCGTGCCGCTCGACGCCCTGCTCGACAGTCATGACGGGCTCGCCCTGGCAGGGCTGATCCGCCAGGGCGAGATTGCCGCGGAGGAATTGCTGGAAGCGGTGATCGCGCGTATCGAAGCGCGCGACCCGGCGGTCAACGCGGTGGTCCATCGCCTCTACGATCAGGCCAGGGCAGAGCTGGCCGAAGGCCCGCCAGCCGGCATCTTTGCCGGCCTGCCCTTCCTGCTGAAGGATCTCTACACCTTCCGCCGCGGCGTTGCCTGCGGTAACGGCAGCCGGGCCTTCGCCGGCTATGTCGCGCCCTTCGACGACGCCATGGTGCAGCGTTGGCGCGCCGCCGGGTTGCTGGTCGTCGGCAAGTCCAGCACCTCTGAATTCGGCCTCAACGTCAGCACTGAAACAGCGCAGCACGGCGCGACCCGCAACCCCTGGAATCCCGATTATTCCGCCGGTGGCTCCAGCGGTGGGGCAGCGGCGGCGGTGGCCGCCGGTATGGTTCCCCTGGCTCACGCCTCCGACGGCGGCGGTTCGATCCGCATTCCCGCATCCTGCTGCGGCCTCTTCGGCCTGAAGCCGAGCCGCGGGCGCAACCTGACCAGCGACGCCTGGGCCGGTTTGACCGTGTTTCACGCCGTGACCCGCAGCGTGCGCGATTCCGCGGCGCTGTTGGATGCCATCTGCGGCCCGCCTGTGGATCATCCTTATAGCCTGCCCCGGCCGGAGCAGCCCTTTCTTCGGGCGCTTGGCGGGCGGCCGAAGCGTCTGCGCATCGCCTGGACGGCGCGAACGCCGGACGGCGTGCCGCTGCATCCGGATTGCAGGGTAGCGGTCGAACGGGCCGCCGCCATAGCGCAAGACCTCGGCCACGATGTGGCGGAGGCGGCGCCCGCCATCGACTATCCGGTGCTGGGTCAGGCGATGATCGTGATTGTGGCGGCGAACATGGCCGATGCTCTGGCGCCCGGTAATCCATTGCTGCCGAAGGGGGTGGCCCGCGAGGATGTCGAGATCATCACCTGGCGCTTCGCCGAACGCGGCGCGAAGATCTCGGCGCCGCAGTACCTGCGCGCGCAGCGGGCGGTCCGTTTGATCGGCGACCGTCTGAATGCCTTTCTCGGCGACTACGACATCCTGATGACGCCGACCATGGCCCAGCCGCCCATGGCTCTGGGGACCGTGGACACGGGCAAGGACGACGTCGACGGTTTCAACCGGGCGGTCCAGCCCTATGTCGCCTTCACCCAGATGTTCAATATGTCGGGCCAGCCGGCTGCCTCCCTGCCGCTGCACTGGTCTGACGAAGGGCTGCCCATCGGCGTGCAGATCGCCGCTCCCGTCGGTGAGGAGGCCCGACTTTTCTCCCTGGCGGCGCAATTCGAGCAAGCTTGTCCGTGGTTTGACAGGAGGCCTTCGGGCTAAACTGCCGGCTGCGCCAACCCGCCGTCTTTCGGGCGCGGGGCGCCGATGCTGCGGGAGATGTGATGTACAAGTTGTATTGGGCGCCGGATACCGGCGCCTTTGCGCCGGAGGTGGTGCTGGCCCTGGCCGGGGCCCCGGTCGAAAAGGTCCTGGTCGACCATCATGCCAAAGAGCAGAAGGGGGAGGCTTATCGAAAGCTGAACCCCATGGGACAGATCCCGCTGCTGATTCTGCCGGACGGGCAGGTCATGACAGAATCTGCAGCCATGGTCTTGTATCTCGTTGACTGTTTTCCCGAGGCCGGCCTGGCGCCACCGCCGGGCAGCCCGGAACGTGCAGCCTTCGACCGCTGGCTGGTCTTCATGGCGGTGAATATCTACACTGCCGACCTGCGGCTCTATTATGCCGAACGCTATTCGACGGATCCGGTGGAGATACCCGGCATCAAGGCGGCGGCGACGCGGGACCTGGATCGCCAGTTCGCGATTGTGTCGGCGGCGCTGGGATCGGGGCCCTTCCTGCAGGGTGCGCGCTATAGCGCCGCCGATCTCTACCTGCTCATGGTATCGGATTGGTATCCTCCGGCGCAGGAGTTGCCGGCCATTGCCCGCCTGCGTCAGGCCTTGCTGGAAGACTCCACCATTCACTCTGTGTGGGCGATCTATAGAAAAGACTGACGCGATGCTGCCTTGTCGGGCTTAGCCGTCGTCGTCCGTCCAGGGGCGAAGGGCGCATACTCGAAGAGCGGATGTAAGGCCCGGCGAGGAATGCAAACAAAGGAGACAGACGATGAGCGATGTTTTCCAAAACCATGGCGCCTTCAGCTGGTGCGAACTGCAGACCGACGATGCGGAGAAGGCCAAGACTTTTTACGGCGACGTTATCGGCTGGGAGACGGAGGCTATGGAGATGCCGGGCGGAGGCATCTACACGGTCCTGAAAGCCGGCGACCAGCCTGTCGGCGGCATCCTGCAGCGGCCGCCTGAGATGGCTGACCAGCCGGTGCACTGGGCGAGCTTCATCACCGTCGATGATGTCGATAGGCGCGTCGCGGCGGCAACCGCCGGCGGCGCGACCTTGGTCACCCCGCTTTTCGATGTGCCGGGGGTCGGACGCATGGCTACTTTGAAGGACCCTGTCGGTGCCGTGATCAGCCTGATCACTTACGAGAAAAAAGACTGATCCTTTAGCGGAGACGTGAACCTGGTGCGGAGCCGACGGTGCGGGCGGCGTTGTCCGCTCGACTGTCGGCTTCCGTTTATAGTCGTTATGATGCTATTGAAATGATTAGATAAAAGGCTGATTTGGGCCAGGTGTTTTTTACAGTTCCGTAACGCCGCCATGAAAGTATCGCGCCTTTCCTGCGCAGTAATTGCACCGCGCAACGACGAGGGATGGGTGAGAACGATCGATGAAGCCTTTTGCGAAATTCAAGAGCATAAAGCTGACGAGCAAAACGATGGTCCTGACCATTGTGTTGATCGTCCTGGCGGTCGCGGCCTGCGCGACAGCGGCGATCATCGCCATTCAGGCGGAGATTCAGAATCAGGTGGTGGACCGGCAGTCTTCCAGCCTGCGGATCGCCGCCGACATCTTCGCCGAGAAGCATCCGGAGCTGCAGGTAAGCCACAACGCGTCACAGGTTGAAAAGATTGTTATCGACGGCGTTCCGGATTTCCCGGATCACGAGATGATCGACAGGATCGGCTATCTGACCGGTGAAACCGCGACGGTGTTTGTCTGGGATCAGGAAAGCCAGGACTTCTGGCGCCGCACGACCAACATCAAAAAGGATGACGGCAGCCGCGCCATCGGCACGCCGCTGGGCCGCAAGGGCGCAGTCTATCCCATCGTCGCCAAGGGCGAGACTTTCCGCGGCGAAGCGGTGATTCTCGGCAAGGCTTACTACACCATCTATCAGCCGATCTTCGCGCCCGACGGCAAGGTGATCGGCATTCTCTATGCCGGCGTCTTGAAATCCAACGTGAACGCCGTGCTGAACACGCTGACCAGCAAGCTCGCCATCACCGCCGGCCTCGCCACCCTGATTACAGCGCTGGTTGCCTTCTTTACCTTCCGTATGTTGCTGCGCCCGCTGCCGCGCCTCGCCGAGGTGATGGACCGTCTGGCCCGTGACGACACGGAGGTCGAGGTTGCCTATCAGGGGCAGGGCGACGAGGTCGGCGACATGGCCCGCGCCGTGCAGGTCTTCAAGGAAAACGCCTTGGAGAAGCGGCGCCTGGAGCAGGAGCGTCATGAGCGCGAAGCCACCGCCGCTGCTGAAAAGCGCGAGGCCATGACGAGCCTGGCCAACGAGTTCGAACAGTCGGTCGCCGTCAAGGTCAACAGCGTGCTGGAGGCTGCGACCAACATCGACACCTCCACCCGCCAGGTGCGCGATCTGGCTTCCGAGACCAGCGAGAAGAGCTCCCAGGTGTCAGGCGCGGCGGAAGGGGCCAGCGGCAATGTCGACAGCGTTGCCGCGGCGGCCGAGGAGATGTCGGCCTCGATTGCCGAGATTGCCCGCCGGGCCAGCGAATCGGCCAAGATCGCCGCCGGTGCGGTGCAGGAGGCGGATTCCACCAACGAAACGGTGCAGTCGCTTGACGTCGCCGCGCAGAAGATCGGCGATGTCGTCAAGCTGATCAACGAGATCGCCGAGCAGACCAACCTGCTGGCCCTCAACGCGACCATCGAAGCGGCCCGCGCCGGTGAGGCCGGTAAGGGCTTTGCGGTGGTTGCCAACGAGGTGAAGACCCTGGCGTCGCAGACCACCAAGGCGACGGAGGAGATCTCCGGCCAGATCAATGCCATGCAGCAGGCCACGACAGAAGCTGTGGCCGCCATCGCGAGCATTCGCGGTGTCATCGGTCAGGTCAACGAGTCGACCACCGCCATTGCCTCGGCGGTGGAGGAGCAGAATGCGGCGACCCAGGAAATCGGCCGCAACGTCGAGTCGGCCGCCAGCGACACCACCAAGGTGTCTTCCACCATCGCCGAGGTGCGCAGTGCTTCGGAGCAGACCATGACGGCGGTGGAACAGGCGGTCACCGCCATCGATGGCCTGAACAATGATGCGGGTACCTTGAAGCAGGAGGTCGGCGCCTTCCTGGGCAAGGTCCGCCAAAGTGCCTAAGGCGGCGGTTCGCAGTTAAAGTCCTGGCGTGACGAAAAGGGGCGGCTCCGCAGGAACCGCCCCTTTTTTTTGATTTGGCGAGAGGCTTAAGCCGCCAGGCGTTCGGCGAGGCCGGCCTGGGGATCGAGGCCGAGCATCAGGTTCATGTTCTGCACCGCGGCGCCGGAGGCACCCTTGCCCAGGTTATCGAGTACCGCCGCCAGCAGGACCTGGTCTCCGGAAGCATTGCCGAAAACGTAGAGGCGCATGGCGTTGGTGCCGTTGAGGCCCTCGGGGTCGAGATCATCGCGCGCCGCGGTCTCCGCTGCGCTGGCGACCGAAACGAAGTCCTGGCCGGCAAAGTGGGCGGCCAGCAGATCGCGGATGTCATCGGGCTTATGGCGTTCGGGCAGGGCCCAGAGCTGCAGCGGTACCTGCACCAGCATGCCCTGGCGGTAGTTGCCCACCGCGGGCAGGAAAAAGGGCGCCTGGTCGAGGCCGCTGTGGAGCCGCATTTCCGGCAGGTGCTTATGGGCCAGCTTCAGCGCATAGGCACGGTAGGCGTTGCTCAGGCGGTCAGGCGCGGCTGGATCCTCGTAGCGCCGGATCAGGCCCTTGCCGCCGCCGCTGTAGCCGGAGACGCCGTTGATCGTAACCGGAAAGTCGGTTGGCAGCAGGCCGGCCTTTATCAGCGGACGAATCAGGGCAAGGGCCCCGGTCGGATAACAGCCCGGGTTGCTGACCCGCTTGGAAGCCGTGACCTTGGCGGCCTGCTCGGCGTCCATCTCCGGAAAGCCGTAGGTCCAGTCCGGATCGGTGCGATAGGCGGTGCTGGCATCGATGACCCGTGTCTGCGGGTTCTCGATCAGGCCGACGGCTTCGCGCGCCGCCGCATCGGGCAGGCAGAGGATGGCGAGATCGGCCTGGTTCAGGGCGCCGGCCCGGGCTACCGGGTCCTTTCGGTCTGCGTCATCAAGGCGGATCAGGCGGACATCGGCGCGCGCCTCAAGGCGCGCCCGGATCTGAAGTCCCGTGGTGCCTGCTTCGCCGTCGATAAAGACCTGCGCCGTCATTTCATTCTCGTCCTTTGCGTCCCAGCCTTTGCCGAAATCCCGTCCGGCAGGGCAATCGTTCCAAAACTCATCCAAGCATAAGGGCGCCAGCCCGAAAAGGGCAGCGCCATGGGATCAAGTTCTACCGATCACAGACTAACACCGGCTTTACACAGATCCAAGCCGCCGTATTTCCTCGCATCCGCCGTATTCCCGCCGTCATACCACCTGTTTTTTGTTGCCAGTGGCAGGCGAACTTTGAAACCATGGGTGCACAAAGTGGTCCGCACGACCCACTGCCCAACCATTGGAACAGTTCGCCCCAGGCTTGCCATGGGGAAACTCATGGTCCAACCCGCCGGGGGCGACGGGGAGGAAATCATGACGTCCAGATCGGTATCGTCGGCGCGCTGCGCCGCTCTCGTAGGACCCTATACCAGCGGCAAGACAACCCTGCTGGAAGCCATTCTTCACCAGACCGGGGCGACCCACCGCAGGGGTTCGGTGATCGACGGCAACTCTGTCGGCGATTCCTCACCGGAGGCCCGGGCGCGCCAGGTCTCGACGGAACCCAACTTCGCGCATTGCGAATACCTTGGTGAACGCTGGGCCTTTATCGATTGCCCGGGATCGATCGAACTGATTCAGGACAGCCACAGCGCACTGATGGGTGTCGACATCGCAATCATCGTGGCGCCTCCCGAGCCGGAGCGCAGCCTGACGCTTGCGCCGACCTTCAAGTTTCTCGACGACTATCAGATCCCCCATGTGCTCTTCGTCAACAAGATGGACAAGACCGCCTATCGGGTGCGGGACCTGCTGGAGTCGCTCCAGGCGGTTTCCAGCAAGCCGCTGGTACTGCGCCAGGTCCCCATTCGCGAAGGCGAGCAGGTGACCGGTTTTGTCGACCTGGTCAGCGAGCGGGCCTGGCGCTACAACCTGAACAAACAATCCGATCTCATCGAGATGCCGGAGCAGGTGAAGGATCGGGAATCATCGGCCCGCCAGGAGATGCTCGAATCCCTGGCCGACTTCGATGACGGCCTGCTGGAGCAACTGCTTGAGGACAAGGTTCCGGCCTCCGACGATATCTACGAACAGCTGAGCAAAGACCTGGCCGGCGATCTGATTGTGCCGGTGCTCTTCGGCTCGGCGGAGCTCGGCCACGGCATCACCCGCCTGCTGAAGGCGCTGCGCCATGAAGGGCCCGATCCCTCGGTGACCGCGGCGCGCCTGGGTGTGCCGGAAGGCGCCGGTCTGGCGGCCAGTGTGATCCGCAGCATCCACCAGTCACACACCGGCAAAATGTCGCTGGCCCGCATCTGGCGCGGTTCGCTCAAGGACGGCGATACCCTGGGAACTGAACGCGTTTCCGGGCTCTATCGGCTTATGGGGGGTGATAACCAGAAGGCCGATCAGGCCTCAGCCGGCGACCTGGTTGCGCTGGGCCGGATGGATTCCGTTGCCAGCGGTGACCTGCTGACCGAGCAGGGCCGCGATCCCGATGCCGGCCTGCTGTGGCCGGAGACACCGCGGCCGGTCTTCTCCCTCGCCATCTCGCCGCACAACCGACAGGACGAAGTGAAGCTGACCGCTTCGATCGGCAAGCTGGTCGAAGAAGATCCCTCTCTGGTGCTCGATCACAACAGCGACACCAACCAGTTGCTGCTGCGCGGCCAGGGCGACATTCACCTGAAGCTCGCTATCGAGCGCCTGAAGAATCGCTACAACGTCGAGGTCGATGCGACCCCTCCACTGACGTCCTATAAGGAGACCATCCGCAAGGCAACCAAGCAGCATTCGCGCTTCAAGCGCCAGACCGGCGGCCATGGGCAGTTCGGCGACGTGCACATCGAAATCCAACCGCTGCCGCGCGGGGAGGGGTTCCAGTTCGTCGACAAGGTGGTCGGCGGCTCGGTCCCGCGCCAGTACATCGGCGCGGTGGAGACCGGCACCAAGGAGTATCTCGGCCGCGGCCCTCTGGGGTTCCCGGTGGTCGACGTGGCGGTCACGCTGGTCGACGGCCAGCATCATTCGGTCGACTCCTCGGATCAGGCCTTCAAGACGGTGGGCCGGATGGCCATGGCCGAGGGCATGCCGAACTGCGCCCCGGTGCTGCTGGAGCCGATCTACGAGGTCACGATCTCGGTCCCCAATGACTTCACCAACAAGGTTCACTCCCTGGTGTCCGCCCGCCGCGGTCAGATTCTTGGATTTGAAATGCGGCCTGGCTGGAAGGGCTGGGACGATCTGAAGTGTCACCTTCCGGAGGCGGAACTGCAGGACCTGATCATCGAACTGCGGTCTCTGACCGTCGGGGTCGGCAGTTTCGACTGGCGCTTCGATCATCTTCAGGAACTGACCGGCAGACTGGCCGAGCAGGTCATCTCAGAACGACGGGGCGGCGAAGCCTGAAACGCTGAATCGATTGCCGTTTAGGCGATGGCGTGAAACAAGGCGCTCCCAGGCAAGGGGGGCGCCTTTTTACGGCCCTGTCATATTTTTGGAATAATTCCAAACAATGTTGTAACTTGCGATTAAAGAGCTATATTATAATTCAATGATGCAGCAGTTCGTCACAGAGCCTGATCGTTTCATTCCCAATTCCATGAAACGTGAATCGGTCCCCGCGCTATTGGGTTAGAGTGCGATTCATGTTCTTGGCTCTTTCGATCAAGAATGATCGTGCTCTGGGCGTTTTGATGGAGAGAAGGACGAAAGATGCAGATCAACACGGGTATTCCCGCAGACGACCGCCGGGCTATCGCCGACGGCCTGTCGCACCTCTTGGCCGACACCTACACCCTCTATCTGAAGACCCATGGGTTTCATTGGAATGTCACCGGGCCGATGTTTCAGACCCTGCACACCATGTTCGAGCAGGAGTACACGGAACTCTGGGCTGCGCTTGACGAAGTGGCGGAGCGTATCCGCGCTCTGGGCGAACCGGCGCCCGGCAGCTACGCGGCCTTTGCCAAGCTGACCTCGATCTCGGAAGAAGAGGGCGTGCCCGAGGCCAAGGAGATGATCCGCCAGTTGGTCGCCGGCCACGAGGCCGTGGCGAAGACGGCGCGATCGATTTTTCCGACCGCAGAAGCAGGTCATGACGAGGTTACCGCCGACCTCCTGACCCAGCGCATGACGGTTCACGAGAAGACCGCCTGGATGCTGCGTTCGCTGCTTGATTGATCTCGGGAATTGACCGGCCGCCCGGGATCTGTTCTAGCAGGCTGCTGAAAAAGTCTGACGTATAGGGTTTTGGGCCTTGGTTTGAGGTCAGCCCCCTATGAGGGTGGTTTTGGGTGCTGGTCTATCCCGGGTGATCGGCGCTTTGGTGGAGCGTTGGTCTCATGTTTGGGCCAGGAGCTTTGGTATTCGCACAAGATTGCAGGCGGTGGCGGTGAGGGTGAAGGCCCAG
>NZ_JAAQPH010000027.1 GCF_011683915.1 Pelagibius litoralis | reverse complement strand
ATATATTACGAATACGCGAACATCAAAAGGCCCCAGTGCCAAAACACCAAAACCCCAGACAATCCAAGCTCAACAACAAGCCCGCCGCCCGCGTATCCCTTCCATCATCAACAATGTCAAACAGCAGAGCGGCAGCTTTTGGCTCGGGGCCTTGGCTGCCGCGGAGGCCGGGTTATAGGGCCCCCCCAGGCCGACTGTCAAACCCTTTGTGAAAAGAATTTTAAGGACTGGGGAAGTTTTTCGGTACAGCTGTGTCATAGCTGGGCCGTTAACCGTGTTTGAGGTTGACAAGCCCTTGTACAATCAGCGATTTTCAGGAATTAGTTAACGATTAGGTGGTAAGACATTCACCACCGTCGTGGCCGGCCACGGGGGGCCTCAAGAAAAATCTTCTAGTTGCGGAGCATCATTACATCGTGACGAACAGTCAATCCGGACCCGAATCGCTCATGCGATTCGCAAAAAGGGTCAGCTTTCCTGCGATTCTTGCCATCCCATTGGTCGGCGGATTCGTCGCCGCCAGTTGGTCGAACGCCCAGATAACCCAGTCCTTCGAGGCGCCTGCAGCGGCTCAGAGTCCGGCGCAAAGTCCGGACCAAACCCCGACCCAAACTCCGCAGGACCTGGTAACGCCGGCTTCCGGTGAGCGCGCATCGCCGCTGGATCAGCAGCAGGCCGCCCTGCCCCGGGCCTCGGCACTGACGCTTCCTACCCAAGATGGGGCCGAAGCCCTGGAAGAGCCGGAAGCGGGCCCGACAGCGATCACCCGCCAGATTACCGTCGCCCGCGGCGACACCTTGATGAAACTGCTGATCGGCGCCGGCGTCGAACCGGCCCACGCTCATAAAGCGGTCACCGCCATGGAGCCGGTATTCAGCGCCCGGCGCCTGATGCCGGGCCAGGAGATCGACCTGGCCTTCGCGGCCGAGCAGGAAGAGGGCAGTTCCGAGGACCTGGGCGCGCTGCTTGCCGTCAACTTCCGCCCCTCGCTGGACCGCGACATCCAGATCAGCCGCCTGGACGCCAATGAAGACTTCTCGGCCGAAGTGGTCGAGCGGCCCGTTGCGCGGCAGCTCGCCTTCGCGCAGGGCACCATCCAGTCCAATCTTTCGGTCGCCGCGCGCGAGGTCAACGTGCCCAACCCGGTGCTGACCGAAGCCATTCGCGCCTACTCCTATGACGTCGACTTTCAGCGGGAAATCCAAAAGGGCGACGAGTTCGAATTCCTCTATGAGATTTTCGTCGACGAGGACGGTGCCATGGTGCGTACCGGCGAACTGCTCTACGCGACCATGACACTCTCCGGCAGCCGCACCGAGCTTTATCACTACGAGCGCGCCAACGGCGACGCCGACTTCTATACGCCCGAAGGCGCTTCGGTGCGCCGTTCCCTGATGCGCACGCCGATCGACGGCGCCCGCCTTTCCTCCGGCTTCGGTATGCGCAAGCATCCCGTGCTGGGCTATTCCAAGATGCACAAGGGCACCGATTTCGCCGCGCCGAGCGGCACGCCGATCTATGCCGCCGGCAACGGCGTGGTCGAAAAAGCCGGACGCAACGGCGGCTACGGCAAGTATGTGCGCATCCGCCACGGCTCCAGCTACAAGACCGCCTATGCCCATTTGAGCCGCTACGGCAAGGGTGTGAAGGCCGGTGTCCGCGTGAAGCAGGGCCAGATCATCGGCTATGTCGGCACGACCGGCCGCTCGACCGGTCCGCATCTGCACTACGAGGTCGTGCTGAACGGCAAGCAGGTCAATCCCCTGAAGGTGACGCTGCCCCGGGGCGATAAGCTGAAGAAGAACGAGATGGCCGACTTCGCCGCCCGCCGCGCCGAGATCGACCGCCAGGTGGCCATCGCCATGGGCGGCATCCTGATGGTGCAGCGCGCCTGCGAAGAGGCTGAGCCCATCGAGCAGGGTTCAGCGACCGACAACGAGTGCTGAAGCAGACCCTGAGGATCTGACCGGTCATACAAAGCTGTCTTCTGATCGCCGGCCACCTGGAAAAACGCTCGCGACGCCGAGACTAAGGCCGCCTCGCCTTTATGGGTGAGGCCGCTCGGGTTCCCGGTTTCAACCGCCCTGTCCCGTTAATACAGCGGTAAGGGCGTTCGCGGAGTCTTCGAATCATGACCACCGTTATCACGGCGGCGATCGCGGGCCTCGGCCTCGGCGCCGGCCTGATCATCGCCATCGGCGCCCAGAATGCCTATGTCCTGCGCCAGGGGCTGCGGCGCCAGCATGTCTTTGCCGTCGCCTCCCTCTGCTGTGTCATCGATGCGGGCCTGATCGCGCTCGGCGCCGGCGGTTTCGCCAGCCTGCTGCAGGCCGTACCCAGCCTGCCCGACATCGCCGCCTGGGGTGGCGCTGCCTTCCTGGGCGCCTACAGCCTGCGCTCCTTCCACGCCGCCCTGAAGCCCGGCAGCCTTACGCCGGAGAACGGTGAAGCGCCCGGCGCCAACCTGCGCGGCGCGCTGCTGACCACCCTGGCGCTCAGCCTTCTGAACCCGCATGTCTATCTCGACACGGTCATCCTGCTGGGCGGGATCGCCGCCCAGTATGTCGGCACGGAACGGCTCGCCTTTGCGCTCGGCGCCATGGCGGCCTCGGCGATCTGGTTTTACGGACTCGCCTACGGCGCAAGACGCCTTGCCCCCTTCTTCGCCAACCCGCGATCCTGGCGCCTGCTCGACGCCTTCGTCGGCTGTGTCATGGCGGCCATCGCCATCAGTCTGGTCATCAGCCAGCTCAGCGGCTGACACCGATTGCGACGGCATCGGGACGGGACCGGCCTTCGCCGGTCCCGAAACGTTGTGCCGCCATGATGGCGTCAGGCCATTTGCGCTTTGAAAAGGGCGATGGTGCGTTCCCACGACAACTGGGCCGCCGCCTCATCGAAACGCGGCGTCGAATCGTTGTGGAAACCGTGCTTCGTTCCGGCATAGGAGTACATCGCGAAGTCGACGCCGTTTGCCTTCAAGGCAGCCTCGTAGTCCGGCCGTGTGGCGTTCACACGGGCGTCGTCATCGGCATAGTGAATCGCCATAGCCGCCTTGATCTTGCCCACGTCGGCGGTTTCCGGCGCGCGGCCATAGTAAGGCGCACCGGCATTGAGATCCTCCCCCAAAGCCACCGCCAGATGATTGGTCGCCATGCCGCCCCAGCAGAACCCGGTGGCGCCGAGCTTGCCAGTCGACAGGGCATGGGATTTCACGAAGCGCGCGGAGTTCACCATGTCCTGGAGAAGCTTCGGCTGCTCCAGGGTTCTCTGCATCGCGCGACCGTCGTCGTCGTTGCCCGGATAACCGCCGATGGGGGACAGACCGTCCGGTGCCAGGGCCAGAAAGCCCTCCACCGCCGCACGGCGCGCGACATCGGCGATGTAGGGGTTCAGGCCACGGTTCTCATGGATCACCAGCACCGCCGGAAAGGGACCTTCTCCGGCGGGCTGCACCAGATAGCCGCGCATCTCGCCGGAAGTTCCCCCCGGCGAAGGGTAGCTTACATAGGTCGCTTTGATGCGCTCGTCGTTGAAGGAAATGGTCTCCGCCGCCGCATAGTTGGGCAGCATGGCCTGGGCCATTGCCAAGGCGGAAACGCCGGCCACGGTGATGGCCGAAGCCCGCCCCAGAAACTCGCGCCGGCTCAGCCGACCGTGGCAATACGCGTCGTAGAGTTCATAAACACGATGATCGATCTTTTCCTTACCCATCTCCCTGTCTCCTCTGCCTGTTCGCCAAAACGGACGATCCGTTATCCGACCCAGAGAGTAGCGGCAGTATCAAGCAATCAGGAAGGGGCAATCACCGGTGTCACGCAGTCTTGTCCTGCAGGCAACCGATGCTTGGAGAAGGGCCTTGTTTAGAAAAGCCTAATCGGCGGCATCCTGGCTGATCGGCCAGGACGGCCGGGACATGGCGAAAACCTCGTCGACCCGGGTGTAGTCCATGTAGCCCAGGCGGGCGATGGGCTTCAGCTTGGCCATGTCGACCAAGCCGTCGCTCAGCACCGACTCGTCTATATGAATGCCGATAACCTGGCCGAAGACCACCGCGTTACGGGCGCTGGGATCGTCGGAGGGAAGATCGACCGTCTGCAGGTAGCGGCATTCCATGTGAATGGGCGAGGCCTTCACCCGTGGCGGCTTCACCAGGGTCGAGGGCAGCATCTCAAGCCCGACGACCGCAGCCTCGTCAACCCCGGCCGGCGCGGGGGCCGAGGTCTGGTTCATCGCCTCGCGCAGATCCCAGGTCACGACGTTACAGACGAACTCCTTCATGCGCTCGACATTGGCCAGCGAATCCTTGGAGCCGTCGGGCGGACCGTCGGCCTTGCGTCCGCCCGGCGCGAACATCACCACCGGCGGGTCGCCGGCCACCCCGTTGAAGAAGCTGTAGGGGGCAAGGTTCACCTGCCCCGCCTCGTTCACCGAGGTGATCCAGCCGATCGGCCGCGGCACCACACAGGCCTTGAAAGGATTGTGCGGCAGCCCGTGATCGCCGATCCGGGTATCATAGAACATCGACTTCCCCTCTCAGGCTGTCGCCGGCCTCAAGCCGCGGCAACCATCTCGCCGTTGATTGCCAGACCCTCGGGACCGGCGCTGACGCTCACTTTGTCGCCGTCACCGATCTTGCCTTCCAGGATCAAGCTGGCCAAGGGGTTCTGCAACTCTCTTTGAATTACCCGCTTCAAGGGCCTGGCGCCGTAGACCGGATCGTAGCCCTTGTCGGCCAGCCAGACCTTGGCCGGCTCGTCGAGTTCCAGGGTGATCTTGCGCTCCGCCAGCATGGCATAGAGACGGACCAACTGTATGTCGACGATGCCGGTCATCTGTGGCCGGGTCAGACGGTGGAACAGCAGCACCTCGTCCAGGCGGTTGAGGAACTCCGGCCTGAAGGCGCCGCGCACCACCTCCATCACTGCACCGCGCACCTCTTCGCTGTCCTGACCCTCCGGCTGGGCGGCCAGGATATCGGACCCCAGGTTGGAGGTGAGAATGATCATGGTGTTGCGGAAGTCGATGGTACGGCCCTGGCCGTCGGTCAGGCGTCCGTCGTCGAGCACCTGCAGCAGGATGTTGAAGACGTCGGGATGCGCCTTCTCGACCTCGTCGAAGAGCACCACCTGATAGGGCCGCCGACGTACTGCCTCGGTGAGGGCGCCGCCCTCCTCATAGCCGACATAACCCGGCGGCGCGCCGATCATCCGCGCGACCGAATGCTTTTCCATGTACTCCGACATGTCCAGGCGCACCATCGCCGTCTCGTCGTCGAAGAGGAAGCGGGCCAGGGCCTTGGTCAGCTCGGTCTTGCCGACGCCGGTCGGCCCCAGGAAAAGGAAGGAGCCGATCGGCCGGTTGGGGTCCTGAAGGCCGGCGCGCGCCCGGCGCACCGAATTGGAGATGGCGACAATGGCCTCTTCCTGGCCGATCACGCTCTGGCGCAGGGCGCCTTCCATGGAGAGCAGCTTCTCACGCTCGCCCTCCAGCATCTTGTCGACGGGAATGCCGGTCCAGCGCGACACTACCGAGGCAATATCGCTGTCGGTCACTTCCTCGTTCAGCATGCGGTGTTCCTGGGCGCCCTCGGCCTCCTCAAGCTCCTTTTCGAGGCCGGGAATGACGCCATACTTCAGCTCGCTGGCCCGGTTCAGGTCGCCGTCGCGCTGGGCGATCTCCAGTTCGCCGCGGGCCTGGTCGAGCTGCTCCTTCAATTTCTGGGCGCCGGCCAGTTTGTCTTTCTCACCCTGCCACTGGGCGGTCAGTTCCGCCGACTGGGCTTCCAGATCGGCGATCTCTTTTGTCAGCTTTTCCAGCCGCTCCTTGGAGGCTTTATCGCTCTCCTTCTGCAGGGCGTTCTCCTCGATCTTCATCTGCACCAGGCGGCGGTCAAGCTCGTCGATCGCCTCGGGCTTAGAGTCCACCACCATGCGCAGACGGCTGGCCGACTCGTCGACCAGATCGATCGCCTTGTCCGGCAGGAAGCGGTCGGCGATGTAGCGGTTGGAAAGGGTCGCCGCCGAGACGATGGCCGAATCGGTGATGCGCACGCCGTGGTGCAGCTCGTACTTCTCCTTCAGACCGCGCAGGATCGAGATGGTTTCCTCGACGCTCGGCTCCGGCACGAAAACCGGTTGGAAGCGGCGCGCCAGGGCGGCGTCTTTTTCGATGTGCTTGCGGTACTCGTCCAGCGTGGTGGCGCCGACGCAATGCAGGTCGCCGCGCGCCAGCGCCGGCTTCAGCATGTTGGAGGCATCCATGGTGCCCTCGGCCTTGCCGGCGCCGATCAGGGTGTGCAACTCGTCGATGAAAACGATGATCTCGCCGCCGGCCTCGGAAATCTCCTGCAGCACCGCCTTCAGGCGCTCTTCGAACTCGCCGCGGAACTTGGCCCCGGCCACCATGGCGCCGAGGTCGAGCGACATCAGCCGCTTGTTCTTCAGGGTCTCCGGCACATCGCCGTTCACGATGCGCTGGGCCAGCCCTTCGACGATGGCGGTCTTGCCGACACCGGGTTCGCCGATCAGCACCGGATTGTTCTTGGTGCGGCGCGACAGCACCTGCACGGTGCGGCGGATTTCCTCGTCACGGCCGATGACCGGGTCGAGCTTGCCCTCACGCGCCACCTCGGTCAGGTCGCGGGCATATTTGTTCAACGCCTCATAACGGTCTTCCGCCGTCGCGGTGTCGGCGCGCCGGCCTTTGCGCATGTCGTTGATCGCCTGGTTCAGCGACTTGGGTGCGACCCCGGCGGCGTCCAGTGCCTTGGCCGCATCGCTGCCGACCTGCATGGAGAGGGCGAGCAGGATGCGCTCGGCAGTGACGTAGCTGTCGCCCGCCTCCTCGGAGAGTTTCTCCGCCTGCTCGAAAAGGCTGGCGGTCTCCGGCGCCAGATAGAGCTGCCCGGCGCCCGCACCCTCCACCTTCGGCTGCTTGGCCAGCGCCGCGTCGACCGCCTTTACCGCCGCCGCCGGTTTGCCGCCGGCGGACTGGATCAACTTCTGCGCCAAACCCTCCTGGTCGTCGAGCAACACCTTCAGCAGGTGTTCCGGCGTCAGGCGTTGGTGGTGTTTGCGGTTGGCGAGCGTTTGCGCGGCCTGAAGGAATCCGCGCGAGCGTTCCGTATAGCGATCGAGATCCATCTATATCCCCTTCTCCCACACCCGTGAGCGGCATGCAGGTGAGCTGTTCCATGGTACTGCACCCATCGCGCCCGTCCCAGCGGCACGCGCGGGCCCCTATATCCTAGGGGACGCCGGCCCAAACAGCCCGGCATCCTTAGAACATATGGGCTGTTGCAAAAAAGACACAAGACCCTTCAAGCCGCTATTTTCGCCGATAATCCTCAATATTTCCAAACGGTCCGAGGCCCCCCTCATTCCCCGCGCCGACGGCGGGTCAAAGGCCCACCGCCGGCACAGGGTAAGGCCCGGGTCAGCGCAGGATCTCGGCGGTCGGGCGCGGGGTCGTCCTGGTCTCCGCCGGCAGGACCGGCACCGTCACCTCGGGAACCGAACCGGTCAGACTATCCATAAAGGCCACGATCAAGTCCGCTTCCTCGTCCGAGAGTGCCTCGCCAAGCTGCGACTCGGCCATGACCTGTACTGCCACCTTCAGGTCCCAGACCTTGCCCGAGTGAAAATAGGGCGCTGTCACGGCCACGTTGCGCAGCGGAGAGGCCCGGAACACGTACTCGTCGTCAACCGTCTCGGTAACGGCAAAGCGCCCCTTGTCGTCGGGCGGCAGAATTTCGGCGCCCGGTTTTTCGATCAGGCCGAAGGGATAGTAACCCTGCCCCCCGAGGTTGACGCCGCTGTGACAGGCGACACAGCCCTTATCCACGAAAAGCGCCAGGCCTTTCTCCGCTTCCGGCGTCATCGCGTCATCGTCGCCGTTCAGGAAGGCATCAAAGGGGCTCGGCGTAATCAGTGTCGCCTCAAAGGCCTCGATCGCCTTGGCCATGTTATCGAAACTGACGGGCTTCGCATCTTCCGCAAAGGCAGCAGAAAACCACTCGGTGTATTGCGGCATGCTCATCAGTGTCGCCACGACGGTTTCCGGCGTGTTCGCCATTTCGACACCGGCCTGAATCGGTCCCTTGGCCTGCGCCTTCAGGTCTTCGGCCCGGCCGTCCCAGAACTGCGCCTCGTTGAGGACCGCGTTCAGTACCGTCGGCGAGTTCCGCGGCCCCTTTTGCCAGCCATGGCCGATCGAGGTTTCAAGATTGTCGTCGCCACCGGTTGCGAGGTTGTGACAGGAATAGCAACTGAAGACCCCGGATGCCGAAAGCCGCGGATCGAAGAACAGCGCCTTACCCAGGACGATCTTTTCCGGCGTGATCGGATTGTCCTTCACGCTGGGAATTGTCGAGGGTAGCGGCTTGAAATACTCCAGGGCGGTATCGCGCAACTCGCTCGCTCCTGCGGCGCTCACCATGCATGCGGAAATGAAGAGCGTTGAAATGAGGTGTTTCATCCAGATCTCCTTGGGTTGCTGGAGAAAACCTCTCAAATTCAATGGTCAAGGTCGCTGATTTACATCAATTCTAAACTGCGGCAAGCTGTCGCAATTCTGCGTATGACCGGTGCCCCGTTACCGTGGCGGCATCGCGTGCGAACGGGCTGACTTCAGACGGCCTGGCTGCTGGCTCGGACGCTCGAGACGGGGATCGCGTTTTCCTTTATCGGAACCGATGGGATCACGCCCCTGGCGTGTTTCACCGGCAAGATAACCGTTACCGCCGTGCCCTGGCCGGGATTGCTCTCGATCTCCAGGCGCCCGCCGTGCTGCTCGACCAAGCCCTTGGCCAAGGGCAGGCCGAGCCCCGTTCCCTCGTACTTGCGGGCGTGACCGTTGTCGACCTGGCGAAACGGCTGCAAGGCGAGGGCGACCTCCGCCTCGTCCATGCCGATCCCCGTATCGGTAACGGCGAAGTACACTCCCTCGTCACAAAGCGCGCCGGTGGTAATGACGATCTTCCCTCCGGGTGCGGTGAACTTCAGCGCATTGGAAAGAAGGTTCAGGACGATCTGCTTTACCTTCACCGGATCCACCCAGACAACAGGCAGTGACACCGCGGGAGAAACCAGTTCGAGCGCGACCCCAACGTCCTCGACTTTGCCCCGCACCAGACGGCAAGAGTCCTCCAGGAGTTCCCGGAGTTCCAGTTCTTCGCAATGCAGATCAAGCTTGCCGGCCTCGATCTTCGAGATATCCAGGACATCGTTGATGACGGCCAACAAATGCAGGCCACTGTCACGGGTGGACTTGCAGTATTCACGATAGCGGCGGTCGCCCAGCGGGCCGAACATCTCGTTCGACATTATCTCGGAAAACCCGATGATCGCGTTCAGTGGCGTTCGCAACTCGTGACTCATAGTGGCGAGGAAAGCCGACTTGGCGCGGTCGGCGGACAATGCCTGATCGCGCGCCCTCATCAGTTCCTGCGTCGTTTCCTCCACGAGCCGGTACTGGCGTTTCAACTCTCCATAGGCATAGTCGGTCTCGGTGGCGTGCGCTTCAATTCTCTTGTGCGATTCCTGGAGAGCATCGAGAGCCTTGTCCAGCGTACTAAGCGGCAGCAGATGCATAGCAACATAGACGCTGGCGCCGAGAAGCAAGCCAAAGAACGCCACCATCATGGTCCGAAACAACAACGGCTTGAGGCTCGATTCAACCGTTACGGTTCCGACCTGCACGCCGTTCACAACGATACCAGCGCTCCGGCTTTGGACAGGCTGACCGGGCGGCATTCCATACTGCACGACTTCCCGACCGTCGGGCAGGGTTACAGTCTGGCAGAGGTTTGTATTGCGAAGCTGGGTTGCGGCAATAATCTCGCTCAGCCGCTCTCTGGCATAGGGCCAGACCGCCCCGTGGACATAGATGTACTGCGCCAACTGCTCAGCCGAGATCTCAGCATGATGATGCAACTCGTCCCCTTGGCTGCTGCCGGACACCACGGCATAGCCGAGCGGCAAGGAAACCATCGTCACCAGGCTGATGATGATGGCCAGGCGGTGCATGATGTAGCGCAGCCGGCCAATCTGATCACGATCGTGCATTTTCCGCTGAGCCTGTCGCCTGCCTAGCGAAGCGGCAGGCTGCCGGTGTCGCGCAGCACTTGCCGACCCCGTTCCGAGCCTATGAAGGCGATGAAACTGCCGACAGCCTCAGAGCTGTCCTCGCGCGTGATGATGGTCATTTCCTTGTAGAACGGGTAACGGCCGCTCTCCAGGGTTTCCAGGCTGGGCGTCATGCCATCGAATGGCATGATGGTTACCGACGCCTGCTCGCTGATGACTTGAGCCAGACTCGCGATCGTCAACGAACCGGCAACCTGGCTGGCCAGCGCAATATTTTCCTGATCGGTGGTGGCGACGGGCACCTCGGGGCGCGAGCGGGCTTCTTTCAGCGCCGCCTCCATGCCCTCGAAGCGCTCTCTAAGAAAGGCGCTGTCGCTGTCGGACTTCGGCCGCAGAATGATGCGCAACGGCGTGCCGTCCGGCCACCTGGTTCCGGGATTGGCGTAAATGCGCGCAAGATCATCGGCGGCAATCGACTGGGACTGCGGATAGGAACTGACCATAACGATGGGTGTGCGCGATAGGGGCGCGGCTTCAAGCCGCTGCGCAGCCTCGTCCGGCTTCAGAGGACGCGCCGCCACGGCAATGTCGATGACACCGTCCACCAGGGCACGGATGCCACCGGAGCTTCCCAAGCTCGGCAGAACCTCAACGGCAATGTCAGGGTGTTGTTCAACGAAGGCTTCGGCCATTCGCGTCATCTGACCGATTGACGAACCTGTGCCACCGATTCGCACTGGGCCGCCTGCCGCTTCGGCTGGAGGCACGGCAAAGCCGGCCGACAGCAGAGCCGCAAGAGCGAGGCTCGTCCGAAGGATACTGAAATCAGGCAGACCCCACATAGACTTTAAATCCTAGAAATAATAATCATTAAGATTATATGCTCTGCCTATTTTATATTGAATTAATGACTAGACGCTGCAGCGCGGAGGTTAATCCGGGGCGCCACCGAGTGCCCGCCCGTCCCATTAAGACGCAATAGCGGCGTCGCAAATTGACAATAGGCGCTACTGTTTCAGACAATTTAGCGAAGTCGAAAATAAGTATCGTTGTTGATCCGCGGCATTAGAAAAAGCAACACCGGTCGGCGGAAACAATTGAGCCGCTGAAAGTACAGCTGCTGAACAGCGATCACTCTTACTACGGAGTCCGGGAAACTCCGTTCGAGAGTATTTCGACTCAAATGGGGGACAGCATGAGCAATCCCGATGCAGCCGACTATAAAGTCGGCCAGGATAACATCACGCCTTTCGGACTGGACATTCACAACCCGGTCTTTCTCATCTCCGGGCTTTCAATCGTCGCCTTCGTTCTGGTCACTCTGGCGTTCCAACAGGAAGCGACCGGGTTCTTCAATTGGTTGAGGCCTTTTCTGACCTCCACCTTCGACTGGTTCTTCCTGCTCGCCGGCAACATCTTCGTTGTCTTCTGTCTGATGCTCATCGTCACCCCCCTGGGCAGCGTGCGCCTGGGCGGCGTCGACGCGAAGCCGGACTACTCCTACCTCGGTTGGTTCGCGATGCTGTTCGCCGCCGGCATGGGCATCGGCCTGATGTTCTTCGGCGTGTCGGAGCCAATGTCGCACTACGATTCGGCCATGGGCGGCATCTCGCTGGAGGGCGGCCTGCGCAGCGACTGGGCCCCCTTGGGCGGCGCTGCCGGCGACGTCGAAGCGGCGCGCAACCTCGGCATGGCCGCGACTATTTTTCACTGGGCACTGCACCCCTGGGCGATCTACGCCGTGGTCGCGCTGGCGCTGGCCTTCTTCGCCTATAACCACAATCTGCCGCTGACCCTGCGCTCGGCCTTCTATCCGATCTTCGGCAAGGCCGTATGGGGCTGGACCGGGCACATCATCGATACCCTGGCGGTCTTCGCCACGCTTTTCGGCCTCGCCACCTCGCTGGGCTTCGGTACCGAGCAGGCGCTGGCCGGGCTCAACTTCCTCTTCGATACGCCGACCGGCAACGGTGCCAGGGTCGTCCTGATTGCAGCGATCACCGCCGCCGCCCTGATATCGGTCCTGCGCGGCCTGGACGGCGGCGTGAAGGTGTTGTCGGAAATCAACATCGGACTGGCCGCGCTGCTGATGGCCTTCATCATTATCGTCGGGCCGACGACGGCGATCTTCGACAGCGTTGTCTCCGGCGGCCTCGCCTACGCGAAAGAGATTGTGCCGCTGTCCAATCCCTTCGGCCGCGAGGACGCCAACTTCTCGCAGGGCTGGACGGCGTTCTACTGGGCCTGGTGGATTTCCTGGTCGCCCTTCGTCGGTATGTTCATCGCCCGCGTGTCGCGTGGCCGCACAGTGCGGGAGTTCGTGACCTGCGTGATCTTCGTGCCGACCCTGGTCAGCATCGTCTGGATGGGCGCCTTCGGCGGCACCGCCATCGAACAGGTCATTGCCGATCCGGCTGCCGCAGTACAAGGCGCAGCGCTGGAGCTGAAGCTCTTCGAAATGCTGAAGAACCTGCCGCTGGCCAGCATCACCTCGTTTCTCGGCATCGTCCTGGTGATCGTCTTCTTCGTCACCTCGTCGGACTCCGGATCGCTGGTCATCGACACCATCACGGCCGGCGGTAAAACCGATGCACCGGTTTCCCAGCGTGTTTTCTGGTGCACCTTCGAGGGCCTGGTCGCCGCGACCTTGCTGCTGGTCGGCGGTGCCGGTGCCCTGACCGCGTTGCAGGCCATGGCGGTGTCGACGGGCTTTCCCTTCACCGTCGTGCTGTTGGTGATGTGCGTCAGCCTTTTCATCGGACTGGTCAAGGAGCGCAAGGCAATGACGGCGGCGGCAGCTGTCCGCCAGACCTGAAACCCTTCGTAGAGCCGGCGGCCTGCACCGCCGTTCCTGCTGAAACCCTGGAGCCCCGCCATCGTGCGGGGCTCTTTTTTGTCGGGTGAATGTCGGGCAGAAAAAGGGGCCCCTGCCGGGCCTTTCGGCTGGCAGGGGCGGGTCATTGCCCAAAAGTAGGATCAGGAGAGATCAATGCAAACCCCGCCACGGGGACCCTGCGTACCTTGGGACCGGGCCATCGACTCCAGGAGCGACGACCCGCCCCCCGGAACCCGCCGAATCGGCAGCGAAGAGCACGAGGGGAAGATAGCGGTCCCTTTATGAGATTGCAACTCATTATCAATTGCAGATTCTCTTCCGTCCATGAGCGAGGCGATGGCTTCACCCCGGCGACTTGACTCCAGCGGCGCGAAGGCACCTAGTTGCACTGCAACATTATCGAAAGACGTGAGATGACCGCCCGCATCCAGCAGATCTATCGCTTTCCGGTGAAGGGCCTGAACGCCGAATCCCTGGAATCTGCTGCCTTGACCCCCGGCGCCGGGCTGCCGGAGGATCGCCGTTTCACCCTGTCCTACGGCCTGACCACCGGGGCCAAGCGCGGTTTCTTTCAGCTCACCGGCGAAGAGAAGCTTGCGCAGCTTTCCGTCACCTATGACGCCGAAGCGCCGCATCTGACGGTCCAGCGCCAGGGCCGTCAGGTCGTCAGCGCGAACCCCTGCGACCAGACGGGGCAGATGCTGTTGAACCAGTTTTTCGCAGGCTTCCTGTCGGGATCGGCCCGCGGCACCCCGTCTTTTCAGGAAGCTGTCGGCGAAGCGCGGCCGGAGGCACTGCCGGAAGCGGTTTCCATCATCAGTCTGGCCAGCATCCGCGATTTCGAGCGCGTGGCCCGAACCCCGGTCGATCCCCGGCGGTTTCGCGGCAATATCGTGATCGACGGCCTCGCCGCCTGGGAAGAGTTCGCCTGGCTTGGCAAGGAAGTCATCATCGGCGAGACGCGGATGAAGATAACCGAGCGCACGCAGCGCTGTGCCGCCACCAATGTGAACCCGGATACCGCTCAACGGGACATGAACATCCCGCTCACCTTGCGCAAAGGCTTCGGGCATATGGACATGGGTGTCTATGCGGAGGTGACCGCCAAGGGCACGATCCGCGTCGGGGACAGCCTTACCCTCGCCGGTAAAGCTGCCGAAAACCTGCCATTTACCTGAAGGCCGGCGATCTGACGACCGGTCCTTAAGCCCCTGACTTTAAATTCAGATCAGGGAGTCGCCGGATCCGGCTCAGATTCTGAAGGGGCCGCTTCTGTAGAAGCTTCGCCCTTACCGCCCTTTGCTTCCTGATCGACCGGCCGCGGCTTGCGCGGCCGTCCCCGGCGCTTCGGCGCTGCGGGCTTGCTGTCGACGGATTCGGCAACCGGTGCCGGCTGCAGCAACGCTTCAGGCTCTGCGCCATGGCCGACGGCCTCGGCCGGTTCTTCGGCTACAGGGGCCGGCTGTTGGGCAGACTGCGCCCCGCCGCCATTCACCTGAACGGCCGCTTCACCTTCAGCGGCTTCGCCGGAGCCTTCAGCGGGGCGATTCTCCGGACGCCGCTCCGGACGTTGCGGATCCGTCGAATCGCTCAGAATTCGGAAGTAGTGCTCGGCGTACTGGAAATAGGCCTCGGCCGCGACCCGGTCTCCGGCCGATTGGGCATCGCGCGCCAGGTTCAGGTATTTTTCGTAAACCTGTCTGGCGTTACCCCGGACCCTGCCGTCAGGCCCGTTGCTGTCATAGTTGTTGGGTCTGGACGGCCCGCCACTATGCGGCTTGCGATTTGTTCGGCCACGAGGCCGACGTCCACCATTATTGTTGGAACCTTGTCTCATCATTCGCTTGCTTCAGAATGGATAATTAGCCGCTCGCGCTCCTCGATACCACCACGGAAAGGTTCCGCAAGCGGTAAACCACACACAAGTAATTTGGGGTGGTGATGCGTCTCCCGAGACGCTTGGAGCCCCTTGGCTCGGCTCCAACAAGGTAGAGGCCTTTGCGCGGCTTTCCAACTGTTTTTTTACCGTACATCCGCCAATTCCTGCGCAGAAGCGCGACTTTTGCGCGCTTGCGTGGCAAGAACGCAACGTTCGATCCCGGAAAGGTCACGCGCAACCCGGATTGTCGGGAATCCGGCCTCTTCCAGGAGCCCACGGACCGCTGCCGACTGTCCGGCCCCAACCTCCAGGGCGAGCAGACCCTCGCCGTGTAAAACCGCCGCGGCGGCCGGAATCAGACTGCGATAGGCGGCAAGACCGTCCGTTCCCCCGTCCAAGGCAAGCGGCGGGTCGTAGGCCGCCACCTCCGGCGCCAGCCCGGCAATCTCAGCCGTTGGAATGTAAGGCGGGTTGCTGACGACGATGTTCCAGACACCCTGTAGGCCGTCCTGCCACGACCCCTGCACGAATTCGGCGCGCGACCCCAGACCCAAGCGCCGGGCATTCTCCGCCGAGGCCGCAACGGCGCCGGGGGCCAGATCGATACCGAGCCCCTGCGCCACAGGCAGTTCGCTCAGCAACGCCAGCAGCAGACAGCCCGAACCGCAGCCGAGATCGAGAATCCGAAGCTCTGCATCGCGCCTGGGAATGAAGTCCAGCACCGCCTCGACCAGGGTTTCGCTGTCCGGCCGGGGATCCAGGGTCTCTGGGCCCAGCTGGAACTCCAGGCTCCAGAACTCCCGCCGACCGAGAATGCGCGATATCGGTTCGCGCCGCGCACGGCGTTCCACCGCCGCAGCGATCCCCGCCGTCTCGGCAGCGTCGAGGGGGCGCTCGGGTCTGGCGAGCAGCAGCTCCGGCCCACCCCCCAGAAGGCTGCATACCAGCAGCCGTGCGTCGCGGCGCGGCGCTTCGATACCGGCTTCTGCGAGGCGCGAAGTTGCGGTGGCCACCGCCTGTTCAAGGGTGACTGCCGCCGACGCGCTCACTGAAGCTCGGCCAGCTTGGCGGCTTGGTCGGCGGCGGTAAGCGGGCCGATCAATTCGTCCAGGCCCTCACCCGTCAAAACCCGCTCCAATTTGTAGAGCGTCAGGTTGATCCGATGGTCGGTCACCCGCCCCTGCGGAAAATTGTAAGTCCGGATGCGCTCCGAGCGATCGCCGCTGCCGACCTGGCTGCGCCGGTCGGCCGCGCGCTCGGCATCCTGCTGCTGACGTTGCACCTCATAGAGCCGCGCGCGCAGAACCTTCATCGCCTTGGCGCGGTTCTTGTGCTGCGATTTCTCATCCTGGCACTGCACCACCACGCCGCTCGGCAGATGGGTGATGCGCACGGCGGAATCGGTGGTGTTCACATGCTGGCCGCCGGCCCCCTGGGACCGGTAGGTGTCGACCCGCAGGTCCTTTTCCTCGACGTGAACATCGACGTCCTCAGCTTCCGGCAGGACGGCCACCGTCGCCGCCGAGGTATGGATGCGCCCGCCGGATTCCGTCACCGGCACGCGCTGCACCCGATGAGCGCCGGATTCGAACTTCAACTGGGCGAAGACGCCGCTGCCGGTAATCGAGGCGCTGGCTTCCTTGTAACCGCCCAACTCGTTCTCTGAGGTGTCGATCAACTCAAAACGCCAACCCTGCTGTTCGGCATAGCGCTGATACATGCGCATCAGGTCGGCCGCAAAGAGCGCCGCTTCGTCGCCGCCCGTTCCCGCGCGCACTTCCAGAATCACGTTGCGCGCATCGGCCTCGTCCTTGGGCAGAAGCAGGATCTTCAGATCCTGCTCCAGTTCCGGCAGGCAGGCTTTCAGGTCGTGGAACTCCTGCTCCGCCATCGCCCGCATCTCACTGTCGGACTCGGGGTCGGCAATCAGTTCCGCCAGGTCGGCCATCTCATTCTGTGCGGAGCGCAGGGCTGCGATTCCCTCGACCACCGGCGTCAGGTCGGAGAACTCCTTCAACATCGCCGTATGCTCGGGCGAGCCCGGGTTGGGATGGGTCGCCACCAGGTTCTGCAGTTCATCGTAGCGGCTGACGACGCGGTTCAGGCTCTCGTCGAGATTCACTTTTCTTCCTCACTCTCTTCCGCATCCGGCGTCAGACCGAATAGCCGGCGCAGGCTGGCTTCCAAGGTTTCGCCGGCCCGCCGATCTGCCGCAGCAGTCCGGCGCAGGGCCTCGGAGGGGTCGTGGAGCAGCTTGTTGACCAACAGCCGCGTGGCCTCCTCGGCATCCAGCCTGCCGCCCTCAAGCACCGCCCGGCGCGTCGCCTCGAAGTGCTGGCGCAGAGCCACCACCGAAGGCGCGGCGTTGCGCCCCGCCTGGGCCCGCTGGAAGCGGTCCAACTCCTCCTCCAAGACCGACCAGGCCATGACGTTGGCAGCCGCCCGTCCCCCGGACTTCGCTTTGGCCAACCGCTCCAGATCGTCCAGGTCGTAAACAAAGGCGCCTTCCAGCGTCGCGATCGCCGGGTCGATATCCGAGGGCACGCCGGCATCGATCAGCAGAACCGGGCGGCGCCGCCGATGCCTCAAGGCCGCCTCCATCTGGGCAGTCTCCAGCGTGAAGCGTCCGGAGCTGGAATCGGAGACAACGATGTCGGCCTCCGCCAGGTGGTGGTCGAGGTCATCCCAGGGTGCAAAGTTGCACTTCAGGCGCCGCGCAGCGGCTTCCGCCCGCAGGCTCGAACCATGGGTCACCAGCAGTTGGCCGACCCCGGCAGCAATGAAATCGGCGCAAAGCATCTCCCCCATCTCGCCCAGGCCCAGCCAGAGCAGCCGCAGGCCGTCGAAGCGGCCATGCAGGTCTTCTGCGACCTGGGTCGCCACCAGGTTCATCGAACTGGCCTGCTGCCCGATCGGCGTTTCGCTGCGCACCCTCTTGGCCGCGGCAAAAGCTGCCTGCATCGTCGCATCCAACCGCGGGCCCGCCAGGCCGGCGCCGGCCGCCGCGCGGTAGCACTGTTTCATCTGGCCAAGGATCTGCGGTTCGCCGACCACGAGGCTGTCAAGCGAGGCCGCCACCGCGAAGAGATGACGCAGCGCCTGGGGACCGCTGTGGCAGTAGCTCTGGCCGACCAGCTCGGTCGGTGCCAGGCGGGCCGCCCCGGCAAGACGTTGCAAGAGCTCCGCGGCAACGGCCTGGCCCGGCTTGGCAATCACCGCAAACTCCAGGCGCTCACAGGTCGCAACGACCAGCCCCTCTTCCCAGTCCGCATGGCGCAAAGCCGCCAGGAGAAGCGTCAGGTCGGGTTCCTGATCGAACAATCGCTCGCGCAGATCCGTATTCAAACTGCGGTGGTTGACCCCGACCAGGGTCAACCGTTCAAGGATTTCAGACTCCGCCTGGCCTGTGGTCGTTTCATCGTCCGACATCACCGGGCCTCGCTAAGCGAGGCGGGAGAGGCGCTCGGTCAAAGAACTGAGCGAGACCAGCTCCTGCTCCCCGGAATCGAGATCGCGCAGTGTGGTGCTTTGCGATGCCAGCTCATCCTCGCCCAACAGCAAGGCGGCGCGTGCGTTCAGCTTGTTGGCCCGCTGCAGCCGCCTTTTCAGGTTTCCAGAGTAGCCAAGTTCCACCGAAAACCCGTCATGGCGCAACTGCTGAGTCAGCTTCAGGGCCGTCGTCGCCACGGCCTCGCTGACCGGCACCACCACGATGGGGCGGGGGGCCGGCTCTTCACGCTCGCTCAGCATGGCCAGCCGCTCGATGCCCGCGGCCCAGCCGACACCGGGGGTCGGCGGACCGCCCATGGTCTTGATCAGGCCATCGTAGCGCCCGCCGGCCATCACCGCGGACTGAGCGCCCAGACGATCGGTGGTGAACTCAAACGCCGTGTGGCTGTAATAATCCAGGCCGCGCACCAGCCGCGGATTGAGGCGATAGGCGATACCCAGACTATCCAGCCCCTCGCGCACCGCAGCGAAGAAATCCACACTCTCGGGATTGAGATAGTCGCCGAACAGCGGTGCCTCGACGACCAGACGCTGATCCCCCTCGTCCTTGGAATCGAGAATCCGCAGAGGGTTCCTTTCCAGCCGGTTGCGGCTATCCTCGGAAAGGCTGTCGATGTGGCCTGAGAAGTAATCAACCAACGCCGCCCGATAGGCGCTGCGGCTGGCCGGGTCGCCGAGGGTGTTCAGCTCCAGCACCACGGCATCGCTCAGGCCCAGCTCTTCCAGGATGTGCGCACCGCAGGCAATTACTTCGATGTCCGCCTGCGGCTGGGGCACGCCGATCAGCTCCACACCGATCTGGTGGAACTGGCGCTGGCGGCCTTTCTGCGGGCGTTCGTGGCGGAACATCGGCCCCGCGTAAAAGGCCTTCACCGGAACCTGCTGGGCCAGGCCGCCGGAGATGAAGGCGCGGGCCACCCCCGCGGTATTCTCGGGCCGCAGCGTGAGGCTGTCTTTCTCGTCGGCGCGCCCGCCGGCAACGAAGGTGTACATCTCCTTGGTGACGATGTCGGAGGCATCGCCTAGGGTACGTTTGAAGACTTCGGTGAATTCGAAGATCGGCGTCGCCATCTCCTGAAAGCCGTAGCGCTGCGCAATCAGGCGCGCCGTCTCCACCACCGCGCGGTGGCGGCGCATGGCCTCAGGCAAAAGATCGTGGGTGCCCCTTACGGGCTGCAGGCTGCTCAAAATTGTCTCCGGGAGGGGCTAAGAAGCCGCTGCGGCTGCAGCGCGGTTCTCGTTGGCACTCTCAGCGTCTTCTTCCGCCGCTTCGGCAGCCTCTATCTCAGCCGCCTTGCGCTCAACCATCTCCACCAGGTGATCGACGATGTCTTCATCCTTCAGGCGATGATCGGGCAAGCCGTTGATATAGACCTGATGGGTGCCGCGCCCGCCGCCGGTGAAGCCCACGTCGGTCATCAAGGCCTCACCCGGGCCGTTGACCACGCAGCCGATGACCGAGACGGTGAGCGGCGTGGTGATATGGGCCAGGCGCTTTTCCAGAACCTCGACGGTCTTGATCACCTCGAACTGCTGCCGGGCGCAGGACGGGCAGGAAATGACATTGACGCCACGGTGACGCAGGCCCAGCGACTTCAGAATATCGAAACCGACCTTTATCTCCTCCACCGGATCGGCCGACAGGGAAACGCGGATCGTGTCGCCGATTCCGGCCCAGAGCAGATTGCCGATACCGATCGACGACTTGATCGTTCCGCTCTGCAGCCCGCCGGCTTCGGTCACCCCCAGATGCAGCGGGTAGTCGCAAGCCTCCGCAAGCGCGCTATAGGCCGCCACGGCCAGAAACACATCGGAGGCCTTGCAGGAAATCTTGAACTCGAAGAAATCCTCGTCCTCGAGCATGCGCGCATGGTTCAGCGCCGACTCCACCATCGCTTCCGGACAGGGCTCGCCGTACTTCTCCAGCAGTTCGCGTTCCAGCGAGCCGGCATTGACGCCGATGCGCATCGAGCAGTTGTTGTCGCGCGCCGCCTTGACGACTTCGCGCACCCGGTCGCGCGAACCGATATTGCCGGGATTGATCCGCAGGCAGGCCGCGCCGGCCTCGGCCGCTTCGATGCCCCGGCGATAGTGGAAATGGATATCGGCAACGATCGGCACCGTAACCTCGGGCACGATCTTCTTCAGCGCCTCGGTCGATTCCTTGTCGGGGCAGGAGATCCGCACGATGTCGGCACCCGCAACCTCCAGGGCGCGGACCTGGGCAATCGTCGCCTCGACATCGGTGGTCAATGTATTGGTCATCGACTGCACGGTGATCGGCGCATCGCCGCCGACCGGCACCGACCCGACATGGATCTGGCGGGATTTGCGTCGGTAGATGTCCCGATAGGGCCTTACGCTCATACGATCCTTCCTGCCGCCATCCTGGTCGCGGGGCGCAGGAAAAGCGCGCGCCGCTGGGTGTCGCAGCGCGCCCTTGCCTGGCAAGGGCGCGCTATCGGGCGCAAGATGCGCCGAAACCGCAGAAACTTCAAGGCTGGCTGGGTATCGGGAACAGGGACCGGCGGCTGCGAGGCGCAGGGCCTCCGCCGTCGGGGCTACTGAGCGCCGCCGCTCAGCAATTGCTCGGGATCAAGCGGTATATTGCGGCGCACCGCCCCCACCGGGCCCAAGGGCGCCAGGGTGTTGCCGTCCACCAGGATCTCCAGACCGCCGGCATTACCGGTCAGAAGGGTGAGATCTTCCTGATTCGGCACACGGTAGCTGTCGCCAACCCTCAACACCCGGGTCAGCAGCAACGTCCCCTCGCGGTCGCGGACCTGTACCCAGGCATCCTGATTGGCCTTCAGCACAACCCGGGCATCGGTATTGTCGCCGCCGTAAACCTGCGGCTCCTGGTTTACCAGAAAGCTGCTGGCCTGATCGTTGGCAGGGGCAGCGGGGATCGCATAGGCGGACTGATCGGCATTTGCCGGCGTCTCAGGCTGCGGCAACGTGACAACCGGCTCCGGCTGTACCGGGGCCGGTTGCGACGGTGTCGCCGCTGTCCCGTCGGTCCCCGGGCGTTCAGGCGCCGCAGCGGACGGGGTTTCGGCGTCCGGCACTATTTCAACAAGCGGCGCGCCGAAGCGGGGCTCGCCATCAGCGTCAACCACCTGCCCGGTCGGCTCGGCAGCAGACGGCGTCGAGGACGAGGCTGCAGAGGATTCCGCCGTTACCGTCTGATCCGATGCCTCAGAGGGCGTCTCCGGCGCGAGCCCGGAAGCCGGCGGCTGTATCGCCTCGGCAGCACTCTCTGGCGTGGCATTCTCTGGCTGGGCGTTCTCGGGCACGGCACTCTCAGGCACCGTGCTCTCTGGGGTTGCGGCCGCAACGACGGGGCTTTCGGCTGCGGCGGGCGGCGTTTCGCTCAGCGTTTCCGGCGGCGCATCCTCCACCAGTTCCTGCAGCCGCTCGGGGACCGGCGAAACCAGATCGGCGATCGTCTCGCCCTTGTTGGAGAGGTAGAACCAGACGCCATAGGCGGCGGCAAAAAGCAGCGCCGCAACCAGGAAAACCGCCCCGCCCGGCATCTTGCCTTCGGGCGCCGGGGTCGGAAAATGCAGCTTGGGCTGGCCGTCCAGGCCTTGAACCTCGTTCTTGAACCGCTCGACGATGGCATCGCCGTCAAGGCCCAGGAATTCGGCGTAGGTCCGCACAAAACCCACGGCATAGGTGGGACCGGGAAGACTCTCGTAGTTGGCCCGCTCAATCGCATCGAGATAGGAATAGCGGATGCAGAGGACCTGCGCGATCGAACGTAGGTCCTGGCCATACTGCTGGCGCGCCCGGATCAGGGTGTCAGCAACCTTCTCGCCTTCCAACTCCTGGGCAATGGCGATCTCGGGGACCGGGTCGCGGTCGACGCGCTTAGGGGCGCTTTTCTTGGCTGTTTGGGCCACAGGTTCTCACCAGATTCTGCAAACGGGATGGTGGTCTTCCCTGCTGGTTCAAACTTCCGGGAACCGTCCTCTGTTGGACCGCCCGTAAAAGCCTGACTGACCGGCACCACAATCCCGACAGGTTAACAATATTATCTTCGACACAGCAACGCGTTAGATGGAGATGTTCCGCTCAAGCGCATAGGACCTTAACTGTTCGCGGATACTGTGATCGGGTAAAGTTAATAATTGATTGATTGTGGCGGTCAGGCTGGCGAGTTCCAGGCTGCGGATCATGGTTTTGACCGGACCGACAAAACCCGGGGCCATGGAAAGCCGCCGCACGCCGCAGGCCAGAAGCGCCAAGGCCTCCAGGGGTTGGCCGGCCATCTCTCCGCAGACCGTCAGGGGAACCCCATGCTCGTCACAGCGGCGTGCGACGTCGCGCACAAGTGTCAGTACGGCCGGCGACAAGGTGTCGTAGCGCCTTGCCAGGCGCGGATTCCCGCGATCCGCGGCGAAAAGGAACTGGACAAGGTCGTTGCTGCCAAGCGACAGGAAATCGCAGCGCGGCAGAAGCTGCGGCAGTTGCAGGGCAAGGGCCGGCACCTCCAGCATGGCACCGACCTTGATTTCCGTCGGCAGGCTGCCGCCCAGGGATTTTTCCCGCTCGACCTCGCGCTGCAACAAGGTCTTGGCCGCTTCGAACTCCGCCACTTCGCTGATCATCGGGAACATGACGGAAAGACTGCGCCCGGCCGCCGCCCGCAGCAGTGCGCGCAGCTGCTGGCGCAGCAGCGCCGGCCGGTCCAGGCCGATGCGGATCGCCCGCCATCCCATTGCCGGGTTATCCTCATGGCCGCCGCGCCAGTAAGGCAGCAGCTTGTCGCCGCCGACGTCCAAGGTCCGGAAGACGACCGGCTTCGACCCCGCATGATCCAGGATCCTGCTGTAGATATCCGCCTGGGTTTGGACACCCGGAAAAGAATCGCGAATCATGAAGGGAACCTCGGTGCGATAAAGGCCGATGCCCTCCGCCCCGGCGTCTTTCAGGTGCGTCAGATCGATCATCAACCCTGCATTGATCAGCAGCGTCACATCTTGACCGTCCAGGGTGACCGCGGGCAGATCGCGCACCGCACGAAAGGCTGCCTGCTGACGCTCCTTATGGGCGATACTTTCCTGGAACCCGGCCCGAACCGAGGTGCTGGGCCGCAGCAGGACCTGTCCGGTCTCGCCGTCGACGATAATGTTCTCGCCATCGCCCACCTGGGTGGTAATGCCGTCGCAGCGCCCGATCATGGGAATTTGCAGGGCGCGGGCGACAATCGCCACATGCGCGGTCGGCGCCCCCTGCTCCAGAACCACCGCCCTCAGGCGTTTCTGGTCATAGTCGAGCAGTTCTGCCGGGCCCAGGTCGTGGGCCACCAGCACCATGTCCTCCGGCAGATCCTCGCGCTTCTTCTCATCGAGCCCCAGCAGGTGATGCAGCAGGCGATTGCCCAGATCGTCCAGATCGGCCAGCCGTGCCCTGAGATAGGGATCTTTGATGGCCGACATTCTGGCACGGGTTTCATTCTGTACTTTCTGCACAGAGGCCTCAGCCGTCAGGCCGCCGCGCACGGCGTCGTGCATGCGCTTCAGCCAGCCGCGGTCGTCGGCGAACATGCGATAGGTTTCCAGGACCTCGCGGTGTTCGCCGGCCCGCGCCACCTCCTGGCGTGCCAGCATCGCGTCCAGGGCGCTGCGCATTGCCCCCATGGCCGTATCAAGGCGCTCACGGTCGGCCTCCGGGTTTTCGCTGACCACCTGGGAGATAACGATGCCCCGGTGGTGCGGCACCGCGACTCCGATGGCAAGGCCCTGATTCAACGTTATGCCGCCAAGCCGCGCCGGCATCAGATCGCTGCCGCCGCCCTGGCCGCCGGCGGCGCGGTCGAGCATGCTGTCGCCGCTCAGCAATTCGGCCATCACCATGGCCACCGTCTCCAGCGCCTCGACCTCCTCTTCGCCGTAGCTGCGCTGGGTGCGGTTCTGCACGACCAAAACGCCCAGCACCCGCCCGCTGCGCATGATCGGCACACCCATCAGGGAGTGATAGACCTCTTCACCGGTTTCCGGCCGGTAGGCGAAATTCGGATGGCTTTGGGCATCGGCCAGGGCGACGGGCCGGGCCTGGGCGGCGATCAGTCCCACCAGGCCTTCGTTTACCTGCAGCCGGGTCTTGTGCACCGCCGCCGGTTTCAGGCCCTTGCTGGCAAACAGCTCCAGCACTTCGCCGCCGCGCATGGCATAGATCGAGCAGACCTCGGCGACGATATGCTGGGCGATCAGCTCAACGACCTTGTCCAGCCGTTCCTGGCTGGAGCCGCCGGCCTTCATCAGGTCGCGCAGCAGGCGCAGCAGGCGCCGCGACCCGGCCCAGGCGTGATTCGTCTCGGATGGCGCGGTCATGTCCGGAGGCCGCGCCGCTTTAGCTGCCGCTGTAGAGATGTCTCTGCGCCGCCGCGCCGCACCACTTAGGCCGTATCCAGACCATAGGCGGTGTGCAGGCCGCGCAACGCCAGTTCGGTGTACTCCTCGGCAATCAGCACCGAGACCTTGATCTCGGAGGTCGAAATCACCTGAATGTTGATGCCGCGATCGGCCAGCGCCTTGAACATCTGCTGGGCAACGCCCGCATGGCTGCGCATGCCCACGCCGATCACCGAGACCTTCACGACATTGGGATCCGCCAGCAACTGGTCGAAGCCCAGTTCGCCCTGGCTGCGGCGCAACACTTCCTCGGCCCGTTCCAGATCCGACTTGCTGACCGTAAAGGTGAGATCGGTACGGTCGGTCTCCGCCGAGATGTTCTGAACGATCATGTCCACATTGATGGAGGCATCGGCCAGGGGGCCAAAAATATTGGCGGCAATACCCGGATGATCCAAAACCCGCAACAGCGTGATTTTTGCTTCATCGCGGCTATAGGCGATACCGCTGACAACGGCTTGTTCCACGATCTCTTCCTCGTCGACAACTAGGGTCCCAGGGCTGTCCGCAAAGCTGGAGCGGACCTGGATGCGCACATGGTGCTTCATCGCCATTTCAACCGAGCGGGTCTGCAGCACCTTGGCCCCCTGGGAGGCCATTTCCAGCATTTCCTCGTAGGTAATCTTATCGAGCTTGCGGGCCTTCGCAACGATGCGCGGATCGGTGGTATAGACCCCGTCCACATCTGTATAGATATCACAACGCTGGGCATCGAGCGACGCAGCCAGTGCGACAGCCGAGGTGTCCGAGCCGCCACGCCCCAGGGTGGCGATCCGCCCCTGCGCGTCGACCCCCTGAAAACCGGCGACAACGGCCACCTGTCCCTCGGCAAAGCGGCGTTCCATCTCGTCGACCGCTATCTCCTCGATCCTTGCGCTGCCATGGGCATCGTCGCAGCGGATCGGGATCTGCCAGCCCAACCAGGAGCGGGCGGAAACACCGAGATCCTGAAGCACGATCGCCAGGAGGCCGGCCGTCACCTGCTCACCGGAAGAAACGATAACGTCGTATTCCCGCAGGTCCGCCAGGACCGCCGCGTCGTGAACCAGGTCGACCATGTTGTTGGTCACCCCGGCCATGGCGGAAACCACAACCGCCACCTCATGACCCTCATCGACCTCCGCCTTGACGCGCATTGCGGCATTGCGGATGCGGTCCAGATCGGCAACCGAAGTGCCCCCGAATTTCATCACGATACGGGCCATCGACGTCCCTGACTTCAGACGGTGTTGGTTTCCAAGCGGTACAGTATCCCGGCAATCTTTCAGGCAGGGCGGTTGCCCAAAAGACGGCGGCTATCCATACTCTTAGCATCTCATTGACGCAAGTGCGCGAGGGGGTCGGGCGGGCCATTGTCAGCCGTCCTGCCCGGCAGCAAGGAAACGCCATGAACCCAAGCCCCGACGCCCGAAGCACCGATGGCCGAAGCACCGGTCCGGGCAGAACCGTGGAAGCAGCCAGCATCGATCCCGCCGAGATCGCCAAGTTCACCGCCATGGCTGAGGCCTGGTGGGACCCGGAGGGCAAGTTCCGGCCGCTTCACCGCTTTAATCCGGTCCGCCTGGGTTTCATCCGCGACCGCCTCTGCCGGCACTTTTCGCGCGATCCCAAGCAGGGCTTACCTCTGAAGGGCCTGCGCCTGCTGGACGTCGGCTGCGGCGGCGGCCTGCTGAGCGAGCCCCTGGCCCGGCTTGGCGCCCAGGTCACCGGTCTGGACGCGGCAGAGAAGAACATCCGCATCGCCAGCCTGCATGCCGAGGCCTCCGAACTCCAGATCGACTACCGCCACGGCAGCGTCGAGGAGTTGGCCGCTTCCGGCGAAACCTTCGATGCGGTCCTGAACATGGAAGTCGTCGAGCATGTTGCCGATGTCGACAGCTTCCTGGGCGCCAGCGCCGCCCTGGTGCGCGCCGGCGGGGTTATGATCGTTGCCACCTTGAACCGCACCCCGAAGTCTTTCCTGATGGCCATCGTCGGTGCCGAATACGTCCTGCGCTGGCTGCCGCGGGGAACCCATCAGTGGCAGCGCTTCCAGCGCCCTTCCGAACTGGGCAAGGCCCTCAGGCAGGCGGGCATGGAGATTGCCGAGATGACCGGTGTCGCCTTCAATCCCTTGACCGACCAGTGGCGGCTCGCGCCCCGCGACCTGGATATCAATTACATGCTGTTGGCGGAAAAACCGGCCTGAAACATGATCCGATCGACGTCGAACACCTAAGAGTTCTCGCGCGGCAGCCAGGGCACTTTCTGAACCGAGACGCCCTCGTCTTCCAGGGACTGCGCCTCCTCGTCCGAAGTTTCGCCGTAGATACCCCGCGTCTCCGCCTCACCGTAGTGGATCTTGCGGGCCTCCTCGGCGAATTGCTCGCCGACATAATCGCAGTTCTGCTCCACATGCTGGCGGATTTCCTTCAGCATGTTTCGGACCTCCGCCGCCTTTTTGTTGTCCGAGACCGCCACCTGGCGCGCCTCGCCCTTGGCAACGTTGGGCGCCATCAGTGCTTTTTCGACCTTCTTGCTGCCGCAAACCGGGCAGAGGACCTTGCCGGCAGCCACCTGCTCGCCATAGCTGGCACTGTCGGGGAACCAGGCTTCAAAAACATGGGCCTTGCGGCATTTCAGGTCGAAGACAATCATTCTCTCAGAATTCTCGCTGACCGCCCGGCGGCCGGTCCTTCTGCGAAGGCGGCAGCGCCAGGGAATGGAAAAGCAACACCTAAACTCTAGCCTTAGCGAAAGAGATCGTTTGAAACAAGGAGATAGTCAAAAGGGACAGCCCAACGGCGACAGCGGCGGAACGGCCCCGGAATCGGCGGATCGGTCATCGCATCGACGGGCCGACCCATCGCCCTGGATCGCGCGCTTCGCCCCGATGATCGCACCGGAGGCCCCGGCGTTGAACGCCCGGGTGCTGGATCTGGCCTGCGGCAGCGGCCGCCACAGCCGCCTGCTGCTCGGCCTCGGTCATCAGGTTCTGGCGGTCGACCGCGACATCTCGGGTCTTGGCGAGCTGGCCGGTCAAGACCGTATGGAAGCTCTGCAATGCGACCTGGAAACCGGCGAAACGCCAACCTTCCTGCGCCGGTCCTTCGATGCAATCGTTGTCACCAACTACCTGTACCGGCCGCTGTTCCCGGCGCTTCTCGGCGCTCTGGCGCCGGGCGGCCTGCTGATCTATGAAACCTTCGCCCTGGGCAACGAGCGTTTCGGCCGCCCGAGCAACCCGGATTTCCTGCTGCGGCCGGGCGAACTGCTGGATTGGCTGCGCAATGACCTTCGGATCCTGGCCTATGAAGACCTGGAGGTGGCGCTGCCGAAACCGGCGGCGGTTCAACGGGTCTGCGCCAAACGCGTCTGAGGCGCCCTAAATCGGAAATTCAGCCGGAAAGTCAGGTTGCCGGCTGCAGCAGCGGCTCCAGCTTGTTGCCGGCTTCCAGGGCGTAGAGATCGTCGCAGCCGCCGACGTGCCGGTCGTCGATGAAGATCTGCGGCACACTGGTGCGCCCGCCACTGCGCGCCACCATCTCCGCCTTACGCCGCGGATGGAGCATCACATCGATCTCGGTGAACTGTGCACCCTTCTGCTCAAGCAGCTTCTTGGCCCGATAGCAGAAGGGACAAAGCATGCTCGAATAGACTTCAATCTTCGTCATGGTTAACGACCCGCCCAGAAAACACAAAAAACGTCCCCTCGCGAAAATGGGGTTGCCGGAAGCGGTTGTCCAGAGCCTCGCGATGTCGTGAGGCAGATCCGCACCTGGGGACTTTGCGGAATCAGTCCCTGAGGGCGCGGGCCAGAACGACGACGTCGACCGCCCGCGCGCCGGCGGAAAGGGCGGCGCGCGAACAGGCGGCCAGCGTGGCCCCGGTGGTCATGACGTCATCCACAAGAAGCAGCCGCCGGCCACGCAGGGCATCCAGGTGCGCAGGCCTGACGGCAAAGGCCCCCGCGACGTTGCGGCGGCGCTGTTCGGCGGTCAGGCGGCCCTGGCTCGGCGTCGCCCGGCGCCGGACCATGAGGTCGGGCACACCCGGAAGGCCGCTGCGCCGGGCCAGGGCCTCCGAGAGAATGGCCGCCTGGTTGTAACGCCGCTTGAACAGCCGGCGCCAATGCAACGGCACCGGGGCGATGATATCGCAGTCGGCAATCAGCTCGGCGGCAGTGCGCTCCGCCCAAAGCGCGAAGGTGCCGACGGCTTCGGTGCGGTCGGCATGCTTGAAACCCAATATCAGCCGCCGGCTTGCCTCGTCATAGCGCAGCACTGCCCGCGCCCGTTCAAAAGGCGGTTCGGCGCGCAGGCAGGCACCGCAAGCCATCACGCCCCCCGGGTCGTGGTCGAAAGGCAGGCCGCAACGGCTGCACTGCGGATCGGTAACGAAGGTCATACCCGCCCAGCAGGCAACGCAAAGCGCGCCCTGCTCGGCCACCAGACGGCCACAGGAGAGGCAGCGCGGCGGCAGAATCAAATCAACTGCTGCGCGCCAGGAACGCCCCAGCCTCCCGAACGCGGCCGGTCGCTGGGCGCCGCCGATCTCATCGCCGTCATTCATGGTTCATGAACTTGATCGAGCCGCCGGGAATGGTCAATCCGCAGTGGTCAATCCGCCTTCGCCAATTCCCTGCAGCCTTTCGCGACGACCCGCGGGACGCCATAGTAGCGGCCATGACCGAATCGCCGGAAGTCTTCGACCGTCAAAGCCTGCGGCTGCACCGCGACCGCGCCGCCGAGGGAATCGCCCAACACGACTTCCTGTTCCGCGAGGTTGGCGAACGCCTGCTGGAGCGGCTCGACGATATCAGACGGGTCTTTCCCCGCGCGCTGGATCTGGGCTGCCACAACGGCATCGTGGCCGAGATCCTGTCGCAGCGGCGCGTCCAAGGCGGCGCCGTCGGCGATCTGATCCAGGCAGATCTTTCTCCGGCGATGGCCCGCCTGGCGGCCGCCAAGGGCCATGCAGCTCTGGCGGCGGATGAAGAGGCCCTGCCCTTTGCGGCAGGCTCCCTCGATCTCGTGCTCTCGGTGCTCAGCCTGCATTGGGTGAACGATCTGCCGGGTTGTCTGCTGCAGATCGGACAGGCATTGAAACACGACGGTTTGTTGCTGGCCGCCATGATCGGCGGCAACAGCCTGCCTGAACTGCGCGCTGCCCTCATGCAGGCCGAAATCGAGATGGAAGGGGGCGCGAGCCCCAGGGTCTCGCCCTTCGCCGATCTTCGCGACATGGGCGCCCTGCTGCAGCGCGCCGGTTTCGCCTTACCCGTTGCCGACGTCGACAGCATCACCGTTACCTATCCCTCGGCCCTGGCGCTGATGCAGGACCTCAGAGGCATGGGCGAGACCAACGCCGATCGCAACCGCCGCCGCGCGGTGACACGCCGCGATACGCTGCTGCGCGCCGCGGCACTTTATGGGGAGCGACATGGCGATGCCGAAGGTCGTATTCCGGCAAGCTTTGAGATCATCTATCTGACGGGTTGGCGGCCCCATACGTCCCAACCCAAAGCCCTGCGTCCTGGCAGCGCCGCGGCGCGCCTGGCCGAAGCCCTGGACAGTCAGGAGCTGACGGCAGGTGATGCCGCCGATCCGAGAAAGGCCGGTTCGGGAATGAAAAACCCCGGCACAGCCGGCAGCCACCAGCAAAAAAACACCAAGACCTAAAACGGAGATCTATTGGGAAGTCGGTGCCTTGGAATTACCGCCGTGGGAAACCATGGCGTGTCCATCCTCGGTAGCGGCAGATCGAAAATAGTTGAGGATAAAGACGCGCACACCGGCGGTCAGTCCAGATTGCGTTCTCTCCCGATCGATCTGGGCACAGATCTCATGAACGCTACGTGTCTCGCGGTCGCAGATTTCGTTGAGCGCTTCCCACATCTCCGGCTCCAACCTGATGCTCGTGCGCCTATCCGAGAGCGTGACGTTACGACTGATAAGAGTAGACACAAGCCTCCAAAAAAATATCGCTCTATGGAACAGTCCTAAATAAACTCACCCGACAATCTTAACGTCCGACAACTAACAGTAGCAAGCTTTCAAGAGACCTACCCGGAAATGTCGTAGCCATTGTGACCAATCCGCAGAACTGTGCGGGTCACAAGGCGGAAAAGGTCCCGACCGCAACGGGCCTGTGATGCACAGACTACAGGAGATCGCGCAAAACAGCGACCAGGGGAGCGTCCGCCGGCGGCATCTCATAGTCGCCCAAGCGGGCCGGCCTGACCCAGGTAAGACTTTGTCCTTCGCGCGGCTGCACAGCGCCCCGCCAGGTTCGGCAGGCATAGAGCGGCATCAGCAGGTGAAACGATTCATAAGCATGCGAAGCAAATGCAATCGGCGCAAGGCAGCTTTGCCGGGTGTCGATGCCAAGCTCTTCCTGCAGTTCTCTCACCAAGGCGCCCTCCGGGGTCTCCCCGGTATCGACTTTACCGCCGGGAAACTCCCACAAGCCCGCCATGGAACGACCTTCAGGGCGTTGCGCCAGAAGCACCCGGCCATCGATATCGATCAAAGCTGCGGCTGCGACCAGCAGCAGGGGTTGCGCTGCGCCCTGCCGCACTTCAGCCCCCCAACAGCCGGCCTGTTCGGTCGGTGAAGAACCGCCTTGGGATACAGACACCGCATCAACTCCGATAGTCGGCATTGATGGAAATGTAGCCATGGGTCAGATCGCAGGTCCAGACCCGGGCTTTGCCCCGGCCGATGCCGACATCGACATGAATATCGATCTCGCTGCCCTTCATGTGTGCGCCAACCGGCGCTTCGTCATAGCCCGGCACCACCTCGCCGGCTTCGGCCACGGCGACCCCGCCGATCCTGATGGCAAGCCGGTCGCGGTCCGCCCGCTCTCCGGACTTGCCGACCGCCATGACGACTCGTCCCCAATTGGGGTCTTCCCCGGCAATCGCCGTTTTCACCAGGGGCGAGTTGCCGATGGCGAGGCCGATGCGCCGCGCCGCGTTGGGCGAAGCCGCCCCGGTCACCGTGATAGTGACGAATTTGCTGGCGCCCTCGCCGTCGCGCACGACCTGCTGTGCGAGATCGCAGAGCAACCCGTCCAGCGCCGCCTTAAAGGATGCCAGCCGGGAATCCGAGGCCGTCTCGATCTTGGGGTGTTTGGCCTTGCCGCTGGCGGCGAGCATCAGGGTATCGCTGGTCGAGGTGTCGCCATCGACAGTGATGCTGTTGAAGCTCCGGTCGGCGCTTTTCTTCAGAAGGCTTTGCAGAACCCCGGCGGGCAGCCGCGCATCCGTCGCCACGAAGGCCAGCATGGTCGCCATGTCGGGCGCGATCATGCCCGATCCCTTGGCAATCCCGCAGAGCGTCACCGGCTTTCCGCCGATCTCGGTAAGGCGCGACGCCCCCTTTGGGAAAGTGTCGGTCGTCATGATCGCATCGGCGGCGGCCTTCCACTGCGCGGGCTGCAGTCCATCCGCCAGGCCGGCAAGACCATCGACCACCAACCCGTCGGGCAGGGCTTCACCGATAACACCGGTAGACGCCACGAAGACATCGCCGAGGCGACAGCCGAGCCGCCTGGCGGTTGCCGCAACAATGCGATCCACCGAGGCGCTGCCCGCCTTGCCGGTAAAGGCATTGGCATTGCCCGAGTTCACGACGATGGCGCGCACCCGTCCGCGCGGCAGCTGTGCCCGGCACCACTCCACCGGGGCGGAAGCGGTCTTTGAGCGCGTCAGGACACCGGCAATGGTGCTGCCGGCATCAAAGGCTATCAGGCACAGATCGGTGCGGCCCTTGTACTTGATTCCGCAGGCCGCCGTTGCCACGCGGACACCGGCCACTTCCGGCATGGCCGGAAAGCGGCGCGGCGCCAGGGGCGATCGCTTCAACGCCAAACCGTCGACTCCCAAAGCATCCGTCGCACTCTATCGTTTATTATCGTTTATTGGCCGGCGACTAGTTGGCAGGGGCCGGTTCGGATTCCGGCGCGGCATCAGGCGCCGCCGGGGCGTCGGCTTCGCCCGCCGGCTCGCTCTCCGGTTCCGGCTGGCCCAACAGCACCTCCACATCCGCCCGCTCGCGCAGCTCGGCGTAGAGTTCCTCGACCGCTTCCTGCGCGAGCTGGTCGCGGAGCTGTCCGTCCAAAGCCTCAATGCTTGGCGGGTCGGTCATCCGGCTCTCTTCAAGCTTGATGACATGAAACCCGAACTGGGTTTGCACGGGCGTCGCAGAATGCGTACCGACCTCCATCGCAAAGGCGGCGTCGGAAAACTCCGGCACCATATCACCGGCGACAAAAGGCGGCAGCTGTCCGCCGCTGTCCTTGCTGGGTCCGGTCGAGTGCTGCTCAGCCAGGGCGGCGAAATCGGCGCCGCCATCCAGTTCAACGATCAGCGCCGTGGCCGCGTCTTCGGTCTCCACCAGGATGTGCCGGGTCACCAGCTGGCGTTCCGGCGGGTTCTCCGCCAGAAAGGCTTCGTAGGCTTCCGCCAGCTTCGCATCGGTCACCCGCGCGTCGATGGTGCGCTGAACGAAAACCTGGCGGATGATGATGCCCTCAAGCTCCGCGATGCGGGTTTGAACCTCGGGATCTTCGGCAAGATCGGCCTTGCGGCCGGCATCGGTGACCAGCGCGTTGTTGACCAACTGCTGAACCAGTTGCGGCATCAGAAACTGAACCTGCCCCTGCAGCTGCGGCGGCAGCGTCTGGATAAAGGCGATCAGGTCGGACTGCCGGATGTCATCGCCGTTGACCCGCGCGATAACCGCGTTTTCCTCAGCCGCTTGCGGCGCCGGTTCAGGCGCGGTGTCCTGGGCGAAAGACGGCTGTGCGGCCATCATCGTCCCGCCCAACAACAGAGCGGCAGCCAAAGGCTTGTTGAACATGGGGGAAGTCTCCTTACAGACCGCTAGCGCGCAGTCGGCGCTGTGGCACGGCGGACAGGGTTGATGAATCGAGTCGTCTTGACGCCGCCCGGCGGGCGCAGAACTGCAGCCTCATTGGCCATCGGCCCCGGCATCCGTACCCGGCGCGGCCCCTTCAGACCCAGCAGTGTCTTCGGGAAACATCTCCAGCGACGCGCGCTGGCGCAGATTGCCGACCATCCTGCTCATGGATTCCCTGGTCAGCTCTTCGCGCAGCTGCGTCTGCATATCAAGGAAGGAGGGGACATCGTCGGCACGGCGCTCGACCAGAAGAATGACATGCCAACCGAACTCGGTCTCCACCGGCTCGGCGGAGTAGCTGCCGGGTTCCAGCTTATGCAACGCCTCGGCGAAGGCCGGCGCCATGCGCCGGGCGAAGAAGTAACCGAGGTCGCCGCCCCGCTCGGCGGAAGGGCCGATAGAGCGCTCCCGCGCCAGCGTGGGAAACACCGCACCGCCGTCCAGCTCGGCGATGATGGCCTCGGCCTCTTCCTCGGTCTCGACGATTATGTGACGGGCCCGCACCTCGCGGTTGGCACGGCGCAGGGCAACCAGGGCGTCATAGCGCTCGCGCACCGCCGCCGTGGTCACCTGCTCGGCCAGATAACGCTCCAGAAACACCGTGGAGAGCACCCTGTCCTCCAGACCGACAAGGCGTTCGCGGACCTCGGCATCCTCCGCCAAGCCCTGGGCGCGGGCCGCCTCCGCCAGCAGCCGTACATCGACCAGCCGGTCCAGGAGGGCCGGAAAGACCGATTCCAACTGATCGCGGTAGCGCTCCGGCAGGCCGTCGGCGGAGGCCATCACCGCCGCCCAGCGGATTTCATGGCCGTTAACCCGCGCAACGACCGGATTCTGCACCTTCATCTGCTCCAGGGCGTCACCGAGACGCGCAATGTCTGCTTGCGAAGCGGTCGCAGCGGGCCCGCCCTGATTGTCGGCAACACCGGGCAGCGGCAGGGGCAGGCCATCGTCGTTCTGCTGGGCCCGGACAGGCCCCGCAGCGAGGAGAAGAAGTGCACAAAGAGCACCAAGAATCGGCAGAAAACCCGCCAATAACCTAGCCGGAGCCGTTGCTGCTGCCTGACCCCTCGTGAAGTCTTCGTCCCCAATCGTCATGCCTACGCATCATGCATGCCCGAAGCCATATCACAAGGGGTGAGAAGGGCTCAGCCGCCATCGTTGACAGCCTGAAGCCAGGGCCCTATGTGTCACATCACGGATATTTCGGCCACGGCCCCTTCTTTGCCTTAAGGATTCTACATGTTCGGCGCGCTTGCCAAGCGGCTGTTTGGAACAGCCAATGAGCGGTTCCTGAAAAGCCTCGACCCGACGATTACGGCGATCAACGCCCTGGAGCCCAAACTTCAGGAGTTGAGCGACGAGGCGCTGAAAGGCCAGACAGAGGCCCTGAAAAAACGGCTCGCCGCCGGCGAAAGCCTGGACGACATTCTGCCCGAAGCCTTTGCCACCGTACGCGAAGCCGCAAAGCGCACCCTGGGACAGCGCCACTACGATATGCAGCTTGTCGGCGGCATGGTGTTGCACCAGGGCATGATCGCCGAAATGAAGACCGGTGAGGGCAAGACCCTGGTCGCCACCCTGGCAGTCTACCTGAATGCGCTCAGCGGCAAGGGCGTACACGTCGTTACCGTCAACGACTACCTGGCCAGCCGCGATGCCGAGTGGATGGGCCAGGTCTATCGTTTTCTGGGGCTGGAAGTCGGCTGCATCGTCCATGGCCTGACCGAGGACGAACGCCGCGCCGCCTATGCCGCCGACGTGACCTACGGCACCAATAACGAGTTTGGCTTCGATTACCTGCGCGACAACATGAAGTTCCGCCTGGAGGACATGGCCCAGCGGGAATTTAATTTCGCCATCGTCGATGAAGTCGATTCGATCCTGATCGACGAAGCGCGGACGCCGCTGATTATTTCGGGCCCGGCGGAAGACTCCTCCGAATCCTACAAGAACGTGAACAAGCTGATCCCGGATCTGGTCGACGAGGACTTCGAGAAGGATGAGAAGGCCCGCTCTGTCACCTTCACCGAGCCCGGTGCGGAACACATGGAAGAACTGCTGCGCGCCGCCGGCCTGATGGAAGAGGGCAGCCTCTTCGACATCCAGAACGTCAGCCTGCTGCACCATTCCAATCAGGCGCTGCGCGCCCACAAGCTGTTCCAGCGCGACACCGACTACATTGTGAAAGACGACAAGGTCGTCATCATCGACGAGTTCACCGGGCGCATGATGGAGGGCCGGCGTTACTCCGAAGGGTTGCATCAGGCCCTGGAGGCCAAGGAAGGCGTCTCGATCCAACAGGAAAACCAGACCCTCGCCTCGATCACCTTCCAGAACTACTTCCGGCTCTATCCGAAACTGGCGGGCATGACCGGTACCGCCATGACCGAAGCGACCGAATTCCAGGAAACCTACGAACTGGAAGTCATCGAGATTCCGACCAACGTGAAGGTCATCCGCGAGGACTTCGACGACGAGGTCTATCGCACCGCCGCCGAAAAGCATCAGGCGATCCTGGAGCAGATCCGCGACTGCCAGGAGCGCAAGCAGCCGATCCTGGTCGGTACCGTATCGATCGAGAAGTCGGAGCTGCTCGCCAGCCTTCTGACCAAGGAAAAAATCACCCACCAGGTTCTGAACGCCCGCTTCCACGAGCAGGAAGCCTTCATCATCGCCCAGGCCGGCGTGCCCGGCGCCGTGACCATCGCCACCAACATGGCCGGCCGCGGCACCGATATCCAGCTCGGCGGCAACCTCGAAATGCGCATCAGCCGCGAGGCCGAGTCGATCAAGGACGAGGCCGCCCGCGCCAAGAAGATCGCCGAGATCGAAGCCGAGGTCGCCGAAGCCAAACAGGTGGCCCTCGCCGCCGGCGGGCTCTATGTCATTTCCAGCGAGCGGCACGAAAGCCGGCGCATCGACAATCAGCTGCGCGGCCGCTCGGGACGCCAGGGCGACCCGGGCGCCTCCAAGTTCTTCCTCTCGCTGGAAGACGACCTGATGCGCATCTTCGGCTCCGAGCGCATGGACTCCATGCTGCAGAAGCTCGGCCTGCAGGACGGCGAAGCCATTGTCCATCCCTGGGTCAACAAGGCCCTGGAAAAAGCCCAGCAGAAGGTCGAGGCCCGCCACTTCGAGGGCCGCAAGTATCTGCTGAAGTATGACGACGTGATGAACGACCAGCGCAAAGTGGTCTTCGAGCAGCGCAAGGACATGATGCGCGCTGAAGACGTGCACGAGACGGTAGCCGACATGCGCAGCGAGGTCGTCGAATCGATGGTCGAGCGCTTCATCCCCGCCAACGCCTATTCCGAGCAATGGCAGGTCGACAGCCTGCACGAGGAATCCCTGCGGCTCTTCGGCCTCGACCTGCCGGTCCATGACTGGGCCAAGGAAGAGGGCATTGCCGATCAGGAAATCCGTGAGAGGATCGCCGCCGCCGCGAACCAGAAGATGGCCGCCAAGACGGCCAACTTCGGGCCGGAAATGATGCGCGGTCTGGAAAAGCAGATCCTTCTCCTGGTGCTCGACCGGCAATGGAAAGACCATCTTCTGTCGCTCGACCACCTGCGCCAGGGCGTACAGCTGCGCGCCTACGGCCAGCGCGATCCGCTGATCGAATACAAACGCGAGGCTTTCGACCTGTTCGAGAACATGCTGGCCGAGGTCCGCGAGGAAACCATCAGCCTGCTCAGCCGTGTCGAGCTGCGCCCCTCCGCGGAGGAGGTGGTGGTGCCGCGTCCGCCGCAGGAGATGCACGAAGGCCGTCAGGACGTTGCAATGGCCAGCGTCGGCGCCGGTGCCGCACCCGCCGGCGCCGAAGCCGAAGCACCCGCCCGCCAGCCGGCCGCCAGCCGCGCAGCCGCCGCCGAAATCGATCCAAACAACCCCGCCACCTGGGGCAAAACCCCGCGCAACGCCGCCTGCCCCTGCGGCTCGGGCAACAAGTACAAGCACTGCCACGGCAAGCTGGGCTGATCGCCGCAAAGCCATTGAGAGGCAGCGGTGACTTTCGTCGCCGCACAATAATTCACAGCGTCACATAGGCCGCGATGAAGCGGCCCGAAGGGGGCAAAAGCTGGAATGCGTGTATTGCGCTCAGGTTTCAGGAATCTCTTCGCCGGATTTTGCCTGGCCTTTTGCTTTGCAGGCGCCGCAGCGGCCGCGGATATCAGCTTCTGGGACAACACACGAACCGGCGCCAACGCCTTCAACCAGGTCCAGACCGAGGAATGGTTCGCGGCGGCGGATGAAACGGGTCTCTCCTGGGTCCGTCTGGCTTTCGCCAAGTGGGAAAGCCGGGAGCGCGACTTTCTGATGGGCGACGCAGACCGCTACGAAGGCCTTGTCAAAGCGGATCTGGCGCGGCTGCTTCAAGCGCTGGACTGGGCCGAGGCACAGGGGCAGAAAGTCGTCATTGCCCCCTTGAGCCTGCCCGGCGCGCGCTGGCGCCAGAACAACGACGGGCGTATCGACGACAGGCTATGGCGTGACCGGGCCTACTGGGAGCAGGCGAAAGCCTATTGGCGCGACCTCGCCAAGGCCCTGGCGGACCACCCCGCCGTCGCCGCCTACAACATCCTGAACGAACCGAGGCCCGAACTCGGCACCGGCCTCGCTGAGCACGGCGCCCCGGGGGACATCGCACGCTTCGACGACTGGTACGCCGCGCATCGCGGAACCCCTGCCGATCTCTACGCCTTCTATCAGGAAGTCATCGCCGCCATTCGCGCGGTCGATCCGAGCACCCCGGTCATGGTCGACTCCGGCTTGTATGCGCAGCCCGGCGCCTTTGCCTATTGGCCGGGTCCTTTGGAGGACGACAAGGTGCTCTATGCCTTTCATGTGTACGAGCCCTATGAATTCACCGCCGGCAGCAATTACCGCAAGAAGAAGGGTTTCACCTACCCCGGCAAAGTTCCTTACGGCGACGGCACCTATCACTGGGACAAGGCACAGCTGGCCCGCTACCTCTCACCCGTTTTCGATTGGGCGGACAAACATGGCATCCCCCCGGAAAGGATCGTCGCCAGCGAATTCGGCTGCATGCGGCGCAACGAGGGTTGCCGGGAATGGCTGGGCGACGTGATCGACCTTTTCGATGAAAGGCAGATCCACTGGGCGTTCTACTCGTTCCGCGAGGATGAATGGGACGGCTATGACTACGAGGTCGGCAGCGTCAATCTGCCCTGGGCCTACTGGCAGGCGGTCGAGCGCGGTGAGACCCCGGAAATCCCCCGCAAGAACACGCCCTTGTTTGAAGCAATCAGGTCACGGCTGAAATAGCGACCAGCGAGGACCAACCGCCCCGACCAACCGGGCCGAAGCGTTCTTCCTACTCGCCCGCTCTTGCCAGGTTCAGATAGCCGTCGCGGGTCTGGGGCAGTTTGCGCTCCAGGATACGCCCGGCGATCATGGTTCTGAGGATCTGCACCGTACCGCCGCCGATGGTGAACATGCGCGCGTCGCGGACCATGCGCTCCAGCGGGTTGTTGCGCGAATAGCCCGCCGCACCGAAAAGCTGCAGGGCGTCGTTCGAAACCTTGATCGCCATTTCCGAGGCGAAGACCTTCGCCTGCGCCGCCTCCAGGGCATCGGGGAAGCCGGCGCAGTCCACCGCCTGACGGATCAGCGCCCGGGCGGCGGCAAGCTGGGTCGCCATGTCCGCCAGCATCCACTGCAGCCCCTGGAATTCGCAGATCGGCCGGCCGAACTGCTCGCGTGCCTGGGTGTAGCCCAGCGCCTGCTCATAGGCGCCCTGGGCGATCCCGAGGGCGACCGTGGCCGCCCCGACCCGCTGCGCATTGTAGGCCGTCATCAAGGCCCCGAATCCGCGCCGCAGCCCCTGTTCCGGACGCAGCAGCATGTCCTCCGGCACCTCCAGATCGTCGAAGAGGATCTCCGTTTCCGGAATGCCGCGCAGACCCATGGTCGGCTCCCGCCGCCCGATGGTAAGACCCCGGGGCTCGCCGCTCGCCGCATCGCGGACCACGATGAAACCGCCGATCCCCTGTTCGACGCCGTCTTCGAAAACCCGGGCGAAGATCAGGTGCAGGCTGGAAACGCCGCCGCCGGTGATCCAGTGCTTGCCGCCGTTCAACACGTAGCGGTCGCCGCGCCTGTCGGCACGGGTCGTCATCTCCGTCGCCGCACTGCCGGCACCGGGCTCGGTAATGCAGATCGCGGGCTTGTCGCCCGACAGAACCTGTGCCGCCGCCAGCTTGCACTGCGCTTCGCTGCCATAGGCCATGATGGCACCGATGGCGCCCATGTTGGCCTCTACCGCGATGCGCCCGGTGACGCCGCAGACCTTGGACATCTCCTCGATCATCAGTGTGACCTCCAGATAGCCGAGGCCGGGACCACCGTATTCCCGGGGGATCGTCATGCCGAAGAATCCGGCCTCGCGCAGTGCCCGGCAGTTGTCCCAGGGATAGGCCTCCTGCCGGTCGACCTCCGCCGCACGGGGCTCGACAACCGCCTGCGCAAGCTCGCGCGCTCTCGCCTGGATCGATTCCTGTTCTGCCGTCAGTCTGGTCATTTCCGTCCGCCTTGCATTGCCCCGCCGCGAGTATGGGTAGAGCCTTGCTGGGCGGTCAAGGACATCAGGGCGCGGGCCGTCAGCCTACGATCCTGTACCAAGCGCCCGGCGACCTTCGCTGACCTGATAGTAGATCAGGCCCGGCAGGCCGATCAGCAGCTCCCGCAGGCGCTTGGCCAGGGAAACCGAGAGCGCGATCTCCGCCGGCACCCCGACCAGGGCGCCCAGCAGGATGAAGCCGCCCTCCTGGACCCCGTAGGCCCCGGGGACCGCGAAGGCGGCCGAGCGCAGGGTCTGGGCGAGGCTCTCGATCATCACCGCCTCCAGTATGCCGATGGGATAGCCCATCAAATGGAGGGTAAGCCAGACCTCGACGGCGATCACCAGACGCGAAACCAGGCGGATCGTCAGATGAAGAACCAGCCGTCCGGGGGCGGCGCAGGTCTGCGCAAGGGCGCTGTCCAGGCCGGCGACGCGTTCGGCGAACGTACCGCCGGCCGTGGCGGCGCGGCGCAGAAACAGGCGCTCTGCCGAGGTCGCCAGGCGCAGCAGGACCCCGCGACGTTGGACATAGACGAACAAAGGGATGAAAGCCAGCAGCAGGACCGCAAAGGCCAGGGTCCCCGGCACCAGGCCGCTGTCGCCGGCGAAAAGCAGCAGCAGCGCGATGCCGATCAGCGCGACGAGGGCCTGGCCTGCCGTCTGCAACACCTTGTCGACAATGGTTGTCGCCGCCATCACCGCAGCAGGCGCGGCCCGGCGCGCCAGCCAGGCCGCCTTGGCAATCTCGCCACCGATCTGCGCGACCGGTAACAACCAATTGATTGAGACCGCGATCCAGGATGCAACGCAGAGCCGTTGCAGGGGGGGACGGGTACCCGGCGGAAAAATGGCCGCCCAGGCAAGAGCCGAGAGGAACAGGGGAATGAGAAACAGGGGCGCCAGCCATAGCAGCTGGAAGCCAGCCCGGCCCAAAGCCCCGGCGACATCGTCCAGCCCCTGCCAGGCAACGACACCGATAGCCAGGGAAAGGCCCAGGAAGAAAGCGGGTAACGCCAGCCTGCGCATCATCATCCAAGCCTCACGGCCGGCCGCCGAATTGACGATGAATAAACGAACGACCTGTAGTATTTGTGCAACAAATCAACTGACGGTACCTTCGCACGCAAGCGTGATCTTTGAATGCGACAATCATTGCTTACCTAGAGGGCTCACAGAAACGGCTGATAGCACAGGTAGCGGCATCGGCCTTTGGAAATAAAAGCGAAAGCCAGGCATGGATTTGAAAAGAGAGCAAAAACCGCAGGAACGGGTCGAGGCCATCGATCTGGCTGAGACAACCATTCCCCCGGTCAAATTAGGTCGTATTGGTTATGCACTGCACGGATTCCGTGCAGCCTGGCGTGAAGAACCCGGCTTTCGCAACCATGTGATCGGCGCCGCCGCAATGTTGGCGACGCTCATCCTGCTGAAACCAGCCGCTATCTGGTGGGCCCTCGCCCTGCTCTGCTCGGCCCTGCTGCTGGCGCTGGAGCTGGTGAACTCCGCCATCGAGCGGGTGATCGATCATGTCGACGGACGCCTTCACCCCCGGATCAAGGCGATCAAGGATATGTCGGCGGCTGCGGTCATCGCCGCGTCGATCGGGGTTTTCCTGCTCGGTATCATCATGATCGCCGACACGCTGGCGTGACTCGCCCCTCCTGAACGGTCCCGGCCGCTTGCCGGACCGCTTTGGCGAGCGCTTACCCCTTTTTTGTATTCACTCCCGCCAATGGTGACAGGCGACCATGTGGCTGTCGCCGGTGCCGTCTTCCTCCAGCGGCGGGCGTTCCTCGGCGCAAAGCTCCGTTGCCTTGGGGCAACGGGTTCGGAACACGCAGCCCGAGGGCGGCGCCATGGGCGACGGCAGATCGCCCTGCAACACCAGGCGATGCTTGTCGCGCTCCTTGTCCGGATCGGGGATCGGCACGGCGGAGATCAGCGCCTGGGTATAGGGGTGGCGCGGCGCGGCATAGATCGAGGCGCGGTCGGCGATCTCCATCACCCGGCCGAGATAGAGCACCATGATGCGGTGGCTGATATGGCGCACCACGGAAAGGTCGTGGCTGATGAACAGCATCGAGAGACCGAACTCCTGCTGCAGCTTCATCAGCAGGTTGATGATCTGCGCCTGGATCGAGACATCCAGGGCAGAGACGGGTTCGTCACAGATGATCAGCTTGGGTCCCAGCACCATGGCGCGGGCAATGCCGATGCGCTGGCACTGGCCGCCGGAGAATTCGTGCGGATAGCGGTTGATCATCTGCGGCAGCAGGCCGACCTTGGCCATCATGTCCTTCACCCGCGTCTTCATCGCCGCTTTGCCGATGTTGGGCTCGAAAGTGCGTAGCGGTTCGCCGATGATCTCGCCCACGGTCATGCGCGGATTGAGGCTGGCCAGCGGGTCCTGAAAGATGATCTGCATCTCCTGGCGCTTGGCGCGCAGGGCCTCGCTATCCAGGCCCGCCAGATCCTCGCCCAGCCAGATCACCTTGCCGTCGGTCGGCGGGATCAGTTGCAGAACGGCACGACCCAGGGTCGACTTGCCGCAACCGGATTCGCCCACGATGCCCAGGGTCTCACCCGGCTTCAGGTCGAAGGAGACACCGTCCACAGCCTTCAGCGGCTGATAGCGCCCGGCGAAAATGCCGCCGACACGGATGTCGAAATGGACTTTCAGATCATGAATTGAGAGAACAGGGCCGCTCATCAAGACACCCCCAGGGTTTCGCTCTGCCGGGCGGTGCCCGGCGCCGGCAGGGTATCCAGATGACAGGCCTTCTCGCGCCGCTCATCGACGAAGCGCAGCGCCGGTTCCGCGCTGCGGCAGGTATCGAAGACATAGGGACAGCGTTCCTGATAAGCGCAGCCCGGCGGCAGCGCCTGCAGGTTCGGCGGCTGGCCGGGGATGGTGCTGAGCTCGCTTTCGCCGGCCTTGTCCAGGCGCGGCATGGAACCCAAAAGGCCCTGGGAATAGGGATGCTGCGGGCGATAGAAGATATCGCGCACATCGCCCTTTTCGACCACCCGGCCGGCGTACATCACCATGACCCGGTCGCAGAGCCCGGCGACCACCCCCAGATCGTGGGTGATCATGATGATGGCGGTACCGAAATCGCGTTTCAGATCGCCCATCAGATCCAGGATCTGCGCCTGGATGGTAACGTCCAGTGCCGTCGTTGGTTCGTCGGCAATCAGCAGATCGGGCTCACAGAGCAGCGCCATGGCGATCATCACGCGCTGGCGCATGCCACCGGAAAACTCGTGCGGATGGAGATCGAAGCGCGCCTTGGCGCCGGGAATCCCGACCCGGTCCAGCATGTCGATGCCGCGGGCCCTGGCCTGCGTCTCGTTCATGCCCTTGTGCTCGACAAGCACCTCGGTCATCTGCTTGGAGATGCGCAGATAGGGATTCAGAGAGGTCATGGAATCCTGAAAGATCATCGACATGGTCACGCCGCGAATCTTATTCAGCTCCCGCGCCGGCAGCCCAAGAATCTCCTTGCCGCGATAGCGCGCCGAACCGGTGCTGTGCCCATTCTTGGCCAGCAACCCCATGATCGACATGAAGATCTGGGTCTTGCCGGAACCGGACTCCCCGACCACCCCGACACTCTCACCCTTGGCAATGTCGAAGCTCACCGAGCTCACCGCATGCACCTCGCCATCAGGCGTCGCAAAGCGCGTGTCAAGGTTCTCGACAGACAGCACCTTTGTATCTGCATCGTTCGCTGCAATTGCCATGGTCACCGATCCTTCGGATCGAGGGCGTCGCGCAGGCCGTCGCCGATGAAGTTGAAGGCGAAGAGCGTCAGCGCCAGGAAGATGGCGGGATAGATCAGCATCCAGGGTGCCGGCTCCATCACCTTGGCGCCCTCGGCAATCAGCACACCCCAGGAGGTCAAAGGCTCCTGCACGCCGAGCCCCAGGAAGGACAGGAAGGATTCGGTCAGGATGACCTGCGGAACGGTGAGCGTCATATAGACGATCACCGGCCCCAGCACATTGGGGATGACGTGGCGGAAGATGATCTTGAAATTGGAGACGCCGCCGGCCCGGGCCGCCTCGATGAACTCCTTGCGTTTTATTGAGATCGTCTGGCCCCGGACGATACGCGCCATGGTCAGCCACTCCACCGCCCCCAGGGCGACGAATATCAAGAAGATGTTCCGCCCGAAGACAACCATCAGCATGATGACGAAGAACATGAAGGGCAGCGAGTACATGACATCGACGATGCGCATCATGACGTTGTCGGTCCGCCCGCCGACGAAGCCGGCGACCGCCCCGTAGGTAACCCCGATGACCAGCGACACAGTCGTCGCCAGGAGGCCCACGGCAAGCGAGACCCTGGCGCCGTAGAGAATGCGGATGAACATATCGCGGCCGTTGCCGTCGGTGCCGAACCAATGCGCGTTGGCGTAGTCGGGCGGCTGCTGGATACGGTCCCAATAGATCTCATCGAAGGGATGCGGGCTGAGCAGCGGCGCAAACAACGCCATCACCGCGATGACGCCCAGCACCACCATCGAAGCGACAGCGGCCTTGTTGCGGAACAGGCGGATGCGCGCGTCCTGCCAGAGTGAACGCCCTTCCAGCTCCTCCATGGGGGCGAGGGCGTCCGAGGCGGCGGTGGTATGGATCATCACACGTACCTCACTTTGGGATCGAGTACGGCGTAGAGCAGGTCGACCAGCAGATTAAGCAGCATGATCAAAACGGCATAAATGATGACCACGCCCATCACCAGGGGATAGTCGCGGTTGAGTGCCGCGTTGACGAAATAGGTGCCGATACCCGGAACGCCGAAGATGCTCTCGATCACGACCGAGCCGGTCATGACCGCGGCTGTCGCCGGGCCGAGATAGGAAACCACCGGCATGATCGCGCCCTTGAGGGCGTGGCGGACGACCACAAGCTGTTCGCGCAGGCCCTTGGCGCGGGCCGTGCGCACATAGTTCGAATGCAGCACCTCAACCATCGAACCGCGGGTCAGGCGGGCCACATAGGCGATCTGCGGCAGGGCCAGCGCGATGATCGGCATGATCTTGTACTGCAAGGCCCCTCCGCCCCAGCCGGAGGTCGGCAGAAGATTCAGATAGATCCCGAAGACCAGCGATAGAAACGGCGCCATGACGAAGTTCGGCACGGCAATGCCGATCATCGATACCGTCATGATCGAGAAATCGGCCCCGGTGTTCTGGCGCAATGCCGCCAGGGTGCCTAAGCTGACCCCGATAACCAGCGCCAGCACGATGGCCGAGAGGCCGAGCTGCATGGAGGCCGGGGCACCGGAAAGGATCAACTCGCCTACAGAAAAGTCGCGGATCTTCAACGAGGGACCGAAATCGGCCGTGAGGATGCGCCCGAGATAGAGGAAGTACTGCTCGACCAGCGGCTTATCCAGGTCATAGGCCGCCATGATGTTCTTTTCGATTTCCGGCGGCAGGGCGCGGTCGGAATCGAAAGGGCCGCCCGGGGCGAGCCGCATCATGAAAAACGCAACCGTTATGATAACGAAGAGGGTGGGTATCGTCGTGATAAGGCGCCTAAGCGCATAGGAAAGCACAGCAGCAGCCCCCTGGTAATGAAAAGTCGACGCTACGGCAGGCCCGCGATGTGCGAACCTGCCGTAGCGTACTCAGGAAGCGATGCTTACTGCTTCAAATCCAGGAAACGTGTGACGTGACGGTCGGGTGCATTGTCGACCCAGCCCACCACGTTCGGCGAAACCAGCTGCTTTGAGACGTAGTAGTAGATCGGTGCAATCGGCTGTCCTTCCATGGCGACGGCTTCCGCCTCGCCAAGGATCTTCGCCCGCTGCCCGAGATCGACAACCGCCCCCGCTTCCGCCATCAGGCCATCGAACTTCTCGCTGCCGAACTTCGAGTAGTTGATCGGGCCGGTTTTGGTTTCCAGCAGGAAAAGGAAATTCTGGGCGTCGTTGTAGTCGGCGATCCAGCCGGCGCGGGCCACCTGAAAATCACCCTGCTTCAGATCGGAGTAATGGATCTTGCCATCCGTGTTGAACAGTTCGGCATTCACACCGAGCTTCTTCCACATCGACTGAACGGCCACGGCGATCCGCTTGTGGTTCTCCGACGTGTTGTAGCGCAGCGTTACCTTAAGCGGCTTGTCGGGGCCGTAACCGGCCTCGGCCAGCAGACCCTTGGCTTTCTCGAAGACCTCGCCGTAAGGCTCACCCTTCCAGTCCGCGTACTGGGGTTCACCGTAGTTGCCGGTGCCCGGGGGCACGAAGCTGTAGGCCGGCAGCTCGCCGGTGCGCAGCACCTTGTCGGTGATCACTTCGCGGTTGATCGCCATGGAAAGCGCCTTGCGGACACGAACGTCGTTGAAGGGTTCTGTGTCGGAACGGAAGACATAGTAGTAGATGCCGGCATAGGGCGCGATGCGCAGGCTGTCGGCCATGTTTTCACGCAGCCAATCGATCTGTTCAGAGGCGATGTCGCGCCCGACGTCAATCTCGCCGGCGCGGAAGCGCTTCTGGATCGCCGTGCGGTCTTCCATGCTGTAGTAGATCACCCGGTCGATGGCCACATTCTCGGCATCATAGAACTTGTCGTTCTTCACCAGCTCGGTGCTCACATTCGGGGTCCAGTTGACCAGCTTGTAAGGGCCGTTGACGACGATGTTCTCGGGCTTGGTCCAGTCCCGACCGTGTTTCTCGACCATATGGCGCGGCACCGGAAAGGCGGTCTGATGGGTGAGCTGCGCCAGGAAATATGGCGCGGCGGCAGTCAGCTGAACCCGCAGGGTCTTGTCGTCGACGGCCTCGGCGGCAAGGACTTCGGGTCCGCCCTTGCCGGTGTTGACGTCTTCGGCACCCTCGATGATGTAGAGCAGCGATGCATACTCGGCGCCGGTGTCCGGCTTCAGGATGCGCTGCCAGGCATAGACGAAATCATGTGCCGTTACCGGCGTCCCGTCTGACCACATATGATCGCGGATCTTGAAGGTATAGGTCTTGCCGTCTTCGCTGATCGTCCAGCTTTCGGCCGCGCCCGCGATGGGCTCACCATCCTGCCCGTAGGTCAGCAGACCCAGGGTCATGTCGTCCGAAATGCGGCTGGTCTGCACGGTGGAGATGTAGTGGGGGTCCATGGACTGCGGCTCGCCGTCGTTCCCGACCCTGAGGACCTTTTCGGCCTGAGCCGTTCCGGTCAGCGCAACCGCAAGGCCGACGCCCAGCGCTACGCGTTTGAAGTTTTTCAGAAGCATAAATCCGCTCTCCCATTCTTGTTGTTCGAAGCCTTTCCCACCTGGACAGCGGATCCCCCCCGAAATCAGCCGCTTCAACGGTGAGCCGACGCCTGCACGCCGGTCCTCAACGCATAATAGAGCCCCAACAAGCAATCGTTACAAGCCTCCTTCTGTAGCAAATTGCAGGGAAGGGTTGCTATGTATACGTACAGATATTTTTCCTAGCCGTTTCGTCAAAAGGCACAAAAGGAAGCGCTGCTCACAACCAAGGGTTCGCGCCTGACGGTCAGGCCGGAAGAGAATGCCGGAGGACAAAAAAGAAGGGCTCAGCCGAGCCCTTTTTTGCCCATTTCGAGGAATTTTTCACGGCGCTGCTGCTTCAGCTGGGGCCCGGTCTCGCGCAGCAACTCACGAATGCCCGCTTCCAGGCGGTCGCCGACCGCGGCAATGGAGCTGTCGCCGCCACGATGGGCACCGCCCAACGGTTCGGGAACGATGTCGTCGATAACGCCCAGGTTCAGCAGGTCCTGCGCCGTCAGGCGCAAGGCCTCCGCCGCGTCCTGCGCCTGTTCCCCGGAACGCCAGAGGATAGAGGCACAGCCTTCCGGTGAAATCACCGAATAGATCGAGTGTTCCAGCATGAAGATCCGGTTGGCTGCGGCCAGGGCGATGGCGCCACCGGAGCCGCCCTCGCCGATGATAACCGACAGCAAGGGCACTTCGACCCCCAGGCAGACCTCTATGGAGCGGGCGATGGCTTCGGCCTGGCCGCGCTCCTCGGCGCCGACACCGGGATAGGCGCCTGCCGTATCCACCAGGGTGATGACCGGCAGGCCGAACCGCTCGGCCATGCGCATCAGGCGCTGGGCTTTACGATAGCCTTCCGGCCGGGCCATACCGAAGTTGTGCTTCACGCGTGACGTGATATCGGCGCCCTTTTCGTGTCCGATCACCATCACGGAATAGCCGCGAAACCGCCCCAGGCCGCCGACGATGGCGTGATCCTCGGCAAACAGCCGATCGCCGGAAAGCGGGGTGAAGTCCTCCACCAGGGCGGCGATGTAATCGCGAAAATGGGGGCGGTCGGGATGACGGGCGACCTGGGTCTTCTGCCAGGCGGACAGCTTGCCGTAAGTCTGCCGCAGCAGCCGGTCGACCTTGCCCTGGAGCTTCTCGACCTCCTCGGCAATGTTGATCTCCCCGTCATCGGAGAGATGCCTCAATTCCTCGATCTTGCCTTCGAGCTCGGCGATCGGTTTTTCGAAATCAAGAAAGTTGTGCATGGATTTCTGTCTAGCACAGGCGCAGAGCCGTGGCACGCCTTAGGTTGCCGTGGCACGCCTTAGGTTATGGGCGGAAACCGGCATACCACGCTGCCGGCTTCCGCCCAATAACAAGTCGCCGGCCTCAGCCCTTGGCGATCAAACGCGCCTTCTTCACCATCACCTCGGCCTGCTTGATGGAGGCGATGTCGATCAGCCGGCCGTCCAGCGAAACCGCGCCCTTGCCTTCCTTGGTTGCCTGGCGCATCGCCTTGATGATGCGCTTGGCCTTGTCGATTTCGGCCTTGGAGGGGCTGTTCACCTCGTTGGCCAGATCGATCTGGCTCGGGTGGATCGCCCATTTGCCTTCGCAACCCAGAACCGCAGCGCGGTTCGCCTGGGCGCGGAAACCCGCGGGGTCAGAGAAGTCGCCGAACGGCCCGTCGATGGGCCTGAGGCCCGCGGCCCGCGCCGCAACCACCATGCGGGCGATGGCGTAGTGCCACATATCGCCCCAGTGATAGAGCCGCTCGCCCGCATCGTCCGGGTCGCTCAGCACGCCGTAAAGCTCGTTGGGCCCGCCGATGACGGTGGTGCGCGCCTTGGTCGAGGCGGCATAGTCGGCAACCCCGAAGTGCAGGCTTTCGTTGCGCGGCGAAGCCGTCGCGATGGCATCGACGTTGGCCATGCCGAGCGCGGTTTCGATGATCATCTCGAAACCGATCCGCTTTTTGCGGCCGACAGCCTCCTCGGCCTGGGTGACCAGCATATCCACCGCGTAGATGTCCGCCGCGGTTCCCGCCTTGGGGATCATGATCAGGTCGAGGCGCTCACCGCCCTGTTCGATGATGTCGATGACGTCGCGGTACATGTAATGGGTGTCGAGGCCGTTGATGCGCACCGACATGGTCTTGTTGCCCCAGTCGACGTCGTTCAGCGCCTTGATGATGTTTTTGCGCGCCTGGACCTTGTCGTCGGGCGCAACCGCATCCTCCAGGTCCAGAAAGACAACGTCGGCGTCGGATTCGGCCGCCTTCTTGAAGAGTTTCGGGTTGCTGCCCGGCACCGCCAGTTCGCTACGGTTCAGGCGCGCGGGCGCCGGTTCGACAATGGTAAAGCTCATGGAAATCCCCTTACTCGGTCTGGGCGGTAATCACTATCAGGCGCGCCGCCAAGGACCCTTGGCGAATCCCCGCTGCGGCAGCCTGCCGGGTTCGCTGGGAAATTGGTCATACCACTTGCTCTTGTCAACCGGAACCTCGCCCGAATCCGTTGATTTTTCAGCGCGCCCGGCCTTTGGTGAGGAACGGACCCTTGGCGAGGGGATGGTGGGTCTGGACCAGCGACTTAAGCCGCTCACCCAGAACATGGGTATAGATCTGGGTGGTCGAGATATCCGCATGACCCAGCATTTTCTGCAGCGAGCGCAGGTCGGCGCCGTGGTCCAGCAGGTGACTGGCGAAGGCATGGCGCATGACGTGCGGCGAAACCTTGGCGGCGTCGAGTTGCGCCCGCCGGGCGAGATCCTTCAGCAACTGGCCGACGCGGTGGCGCGTGAGGTGACCGCTTGCCCCGCGCGACGGGAACAGCCAGGGCGATTCCTGTCTGGCTGCCTTCGCAGCTTCGCCCCCCTTCTTCGCCTTGCCGGCCCTCGGCAGATAGGCGGCCCGCACCGCCAGATACTCGGCGAGACTCTCTTTGGCCGCCTCGCTCAGCGGCACCATGCGTTCCTTGTTGCCCTTGCCGCGAACAATGAGCAGACGTTGATCGCGCTGGGCCGCCGCCAGACGCAGGGAGACCAGCTCTGAGACGCGCAGGCCGGTGGCGTAGAGCAGTTCCACCAGGGCCGCGAGGCGCAACCCCTCTGGATCTTTCTGCGCCCGGGCCGTGGTCAGAAGCCTATCGACCTCCTCTTCGCTCAGGATCTTCGGCAGCGCACGGCCCTGGCGCGGCGAATCGATACCGGCGCTGGGGTCGTCGCCGCGCAACCCTTCGCTGACCAGAAAACGGTAGAACTGGCGCAGCGCCGAAAGCCGCCGGGCCGCGGTTCGCGGCGCCATCCCGGCGCGCGCAAGCTGGCTGAGAAAAGCCCGCAGGTCCTCGGTACCTGCCGATTCCAGGCTGCCCCGGCGCGGCCGCAGGAAGCCCGCAAAACTCTCCAGGTCGCGGCGATAGGCCTCCAGCGTATTGCCCGCCGCGCCGCGCTCGGCGGCCAGCATCTCCAGAAAAGGGTCCAGTTGCGGCGTCATCGCGCGGGCTGGCCGGGCCGGCACCGTCGCGCGCCTATAGGCCGCTGTCCGCGCCGCTGTCGAGGGCCGCTTCCAGAGCCAGAGCCCGCGCGTCACTGCCCAGGCCCAGGGTACTCAGTGCGGAAACCGCATAGCCGAGCGCCAGAGGATGGTTGTCGCCGGCCGGGCCGTCGCCGAGGGAAAGGGCGGCCAGCAGGACCGTTTCGCCGCGCCGCCCGGCAGCGGCTGCATCGCCGAGGGCCAGCAGGCGCGGCAGGCCCCCAAGGGCCGATCCCGCGTCCCCGTTATCCAGAATGCCCGGCCAGGCGTTCGGTTCCGGCTGGCCCAGCGCCCGCGACAGCACCATCGCCTGCAGGACCGGTCCGGCCAGGTCGCCATCGCTGGGCGCCAGCGGCTCGCTGCCGCCGGCAAGGCGGGCGTAGGGCTTCACCGCTTCGAAAGCGGCCTGGGACTCCGGGTTCTTCACGCCATCGAGCCGCAGAACGGCCGCCCAGGCGGCGGCCCGCTCGAACTGGCCGACACGATAGAGGCTGCGCACCGCAGCCGGGGCGAACCAGGCCAGCTCCAATCCCGGTGACAGCGTCTCCAGCTGCGGCAGGATCGCCCGGGCCATGGCATAGCCGCGCCCGGCCTTGTCCGCTGCCGCCACGGCGGCCAGCAGAAACTCGGCCTTGGCCGAAACGATGCTCTCCCCGCCGGCGGCATGAAACAGCAGGGCACGCCCGCGAATTCCGCCGGACTGTTCGGCCTGCACCAGGGGATCGGTCAGCTCCGATTCTTCGAAAGAGATCGCGTTGTAGGCCGTCGCCAGTTCGTCGCCCGGCAGGATCGCCGCCTGAACCAGACGCTCCAAGGCGCCGGCCTTGTCGGTTGCCGATGCCTTGGGCAGCGCGGCGAGGCCATGCAACAAAAGCGGCGGCGCCGTCTCGGCCAGATCCGCCGGCGGCTCCCCGGCACCGACCCGCAGCATGGCGAGGGTCAGGGGCGTGAGGCCCTCGGCGGCCAGACCTTCGGCCTTACCCCCGATGAAAAGATTGCTGGCGGCATAAAAAGCGGGATCGCCGTTCGGGTCCTGCTCGCGCAGGAGATCCAGGGCCAGGAAGGCCTGATCGCGCTGCTCGGCGACAAACTGGCAGAAGACCAGGCCTCTGGCCCAATAGGTTTCCGCAGGGAAACGCGCCACGGCGCTGCGAACCAGACCGCAGGCCTCTTCGTCGCGCGCCTGCAGCAGCAGGCCGTCGACCCGCGCCTGGGCAAGCCAGGAGTCGTCGAGCCGCTGCGGCACGATGCCGAGCAAGCGGTTGAGGCCGGCCAGTTCCCCCATGGCGTAGAGGCGCTGGGCGCGCAGGCGCAGGAAGGCGCTGTTCTGTGACGTGGCCACCGCATCCGCCAGGGTATTCCCGGCACCCGCCGCCGCACCGCGCCGCTCAGGCGCCTGGGCATTGCTGAGCAGCAGGCGGGTCGTCAGGCCGCGCAGCGCCGGCGAGGCCGGATCATCGGGCAAGGCGGCAATCAGGCGCTCGACAAGGCCCCGGTCGCTTCCGGCCCAGGCATCGATTCCGAGACCGCCAAACCCGGGTTCCAGAATGCCGAGCGATTCACTGTCCAGCTCCTGCAGCTTGTCGACCTGGATGCCCTCGTACTGAGGCGTCTCGCCCAGGGTCGTCTCAGGCACAGCCGGTCCGTCGCGGGCGGGCAGACCCTGACCCGCCGCCGGATCGTCGCTCGGCGCTTCGGGCCCGGCGACCGTCGGGGGAAACAGGCTGATCGGCGCATTCGGCTGCTCCTGCGCCGCCGAAATGCCTGCAGAGGCGCCCAGCAAGACCACAGTCAACGCCGCAGCCCGCAGCCGGGCCGGGTTCAGAAAAATCGGAGAGGCGGTGTTGTAGACCAGACGCTCAGCGCGGAAAACGTTCATCGGGCAGCACCTTTTCGACCGGCGCCGAGGGCGGCGGAATATCCCAGGTGAGGAGGAAGAAACCGCCGGACACAATAAGCCCGGCAATCACGACGAGGGCGATGAGGCTTGTCTTTTTCATCAAAACTCTTGTCTAAGACCCAAAAAATAACGGTTTTCGGAGCTATTGCAGTGTCCCGGCCGGCGCCGGACGACGCCACCGTAGTACTTGCGCCGCCCGGAAGATTCTATGATAAAGTCCGAATCTGGCGCGAAGGCGGCAGTTTACCTAGGGTCTTTCACCGTTGCAATGATCGGCAGGCGCGTGGTCCGAACCGCTTCAGAAGGCTCAGTGCCGGCGGCAGAGATGCTTAAACTCCCCCGTACGGTCGCCTTCGTCGGCCTTATGGGTGCGGGCAAGTCATGCATCGGCCGCCTTCTTGCGGCGGCCCTGGCGCTGCCCTTCGTCGACGCCGACAAGGAAATTGAGTCGGCCGCCGGCTGTTCGATCGAAGACATTTTCACCGCCCATGGCGAAGAAGCCTTTCGCGCCGGCGAGCGGCGGGTCATCGCCCGCCTGCTGGACCAGCCGAGCGTGATCCTGGCGACCGGCGGCGGCGCTTTCATGGACCCCGACACCCGCGCGCTGATCCACGAGCGCGCCATCTCCGTCTGGCTGCGCGCCGATGTCGAACTTCTGTTGCGCCGCACTTCCCGGCGCAACAACCGGCCGCTGCTGAAACGCGGCGATCCGCGCAAGATCCTCCGCGATCTGATCGAGGAACGTTACCCCGTCTATGCCGAGGCCGATATTGTCGTCGATTCCGTCGACGGACCGCCGGAGATGACCCTGGCCCGGGTAACGCAGAGCCTGCGCAGCTACCTCGAGAATCCGGAGGCAGCCGGGCGGCGGCGCGCCAAGGCCGGGAGCGCCGCAGAGTGACCGGACACAAGAGCCTGAGCGTCGACCTCGGCGACCGCAGCTACGATATCCTGATCGGCACCACGGTCCTGGCCGCAGCCGGCAAGCTGATGCAGCCACTGCTGAAGAGCGACCGGGTCATCATCGTCACCGACGAGAACGTGGCGGCGCTGCACCTCGCCCGCCTGGAGCGCGCCCTCGACGATGCCGGCCTGCATTACCAAAGCATTGCCGTGGCGCCGGGCGATACCAGCAAGTCCCTGGACCAACTGGGGCGCCTGATCGACCAACTGCTGGCCGCGAAGGTGGAACGCAGCACCACCATCCTGGCGCTGGGCGGCGGCGTCATCGGCGACTTGGCCGGCTTCGCCGCGGCGGTCACCCTGCGCGGCCTCGACTTCATCCAGATCCCCACCAGCCTGCTCGCCCAGGTCGACAGCTCGGTCGGCGGCAAGACGGGGATCAACAGCCGCCACGGCAAGAACCTGATCGGCGCCTTCTACCAACCCCGGCTGGTACTGGCCGATACCTCCATCCTCACCACCCTGCCGCGCCGCGAAATGCTGGCCGGCTACGCCGAGGTGGTGAAGTACGGGCTGATCCAGGATGCCGCCTTTTTCACCTGGCTGGAATCCCACGGCGCCGACCTGATCGAAGGCGATCGCCCGGCTCTCGAACGGGCGGTGCTGACGAGCTGCCGCTGCAAGGCGGAGGTTGTTGCCGCCGACGAACGCGAAGGCGGCCGCCGCGCCCTGCTGAACCTCGGCCATACCTTCGGCCATGCCCTGGAGGCCGAGACCGGCTACGGCGGCGAGTTGCTGCATGGCGAGGCGGTGGCCGTCGGCATGGTCATGGCTTTCGATCTCTCGGTGCAGCGCGGCCACTGCCCGCCGGAAGACGCCGACCGGCTGCGCCGGCATCTCGCCGCCGTCGGCCTGCCCACCGGATTTGCCGATCTGCCGCAGCGTCATTGGGATGCCGAGCGCCTGCTCGATCACATGGGCCGCGACAAAAAGGTGAACCAGGGCCGCATCAACTTCGTTCTTGCCCGCGGCATCGGCGAGGCCTACATCGAAAGCGATGTGAAAACCGAAGAAGTCATGGCGCTGCTGACCTCTGCCATCAGCCAGTCGGACCAGCTTGCCAACGAAAACAGCGCTGCGGACATGACGTCCCGCGCCACCCTGGGCAGCTAGCACCTGAAGCCCATCAACCCCGCAACATTATAGACAGACAATGGACATGGACATTGCCACCACCCTCGGCGCCATAGTGGCGCTGCTGGTCTTTTCAGCATTCTTTTCCGGCTCGGAAACCGCGCTGACAGCCGCTTCGCGGCCACGCCTGCACAATCTGGCGCAATCCGGCAATCGCCGCGCCAATGTGGTGAACGAGCTTTGGCTGGAGAAAGAGCATCTGATCGGCGCCATTCTGCTGGGCAATAACCTGGTCAACATCCTGGCTTCGGCCCTGGCCACCAGCCTTTTGATTACCCTGTTCGGCGAAGCCGGGGTGATCTACGCAACCCTGGGCATGACCGTCATGGTCCTGATTTTCGCAGAGGTCCTGCCGAAGACCTACGCCCTGCAGAACGCCGAGCGCGCCGCCCTCTCCGTCGCGCCGATCCTCCGCCTGATCGTTGCCGTGCTGAAGCCGATCTCCATGGCCATCCAGTTGATCGTGCGCATGGCGCTGTCGCTGTTCGGCATCGAGGTGCGCCACACGCTGTCCGCCGAAGCCTCGGAGGAACAACTGCGCGGCGCCATCGACCTGCATCAGGGCGAAGGCCTGGGCGAGGAGGAGAAGCACGAGCGCGAAATGCTGCGTTCGATCCTGGACCTGGGCGATGTCTGGGTCGAGGAGATCATGGTTCACCGCAAGGAAATGGTGGCCATCAACATCGACCAGTCGCCGGCGCAGATCGTCGAAGAAGTGCTGGCCAGCCCCTACACCCGCCTGCCGCTGTGGCGCGACGATCCCGACAACATCGTCGCCGTCCTGCACGCCAAAGCCCTATTGCGGGCGGTTCAGGCGGCCGGCGCAAAGCTGGACGATCTCGACATCCTGGGAATCGCCAATGCCCCCTGGTTCATCCCAGAAACGACCGACCTGCTGTCCCAGCTACAGGCCTTCCGAAGCCGCCACGAACACTTCGCCATCGTTGTCGACGAGTACGGCGAGGTCCTGGGCATCGTCACCCTGGAGGACATCCTTGAAGAGATCGTCGGCGATATCGCCGACGAGCACGACGTGGAGATGGAGGGCGTACAGATCGAGCGCGACGGCTCCGTCATCGCCGACGGCCGGGTCACCCTGCGCGACCTGAACCGCCGCTTCGAATGGCGCCTGCCGGATGAAGAGGCCTCCACGATTGCCGGCCTCATCCTGCACGAGGCGCGCAGCATCCCGGAGGCCGGGCAGCTCTTCACCTTCCATGGCTTCAACTTCGAGATCCTGGGCCGCAAGCGCAATCAGGTCACCTCGATCCGCATCAGTGCGATGCCGGCCGCCGATGCCCGGAAACCGGAAGACGATCCTGTCGACACATAGGGATTCGCTGGGAATTCACTGGATCGCCGCAACGGGTCCCGCCGGGGACCTAAACACGCGCCCATAAGCGAAACAGCCAGGGGACCTCGGCGGGCGCAGGTTTTGGCAGCCGAACCGGCGGGGGCAATGAGGCCACCACCAGTATAACGCGCATCCCGCGGCGCCCGGCAAACAGCGGCCATCGCCTTGCCACAGGCGGGATACAGCCCGTTGCTTGACGCCTTCACCGGGCGGCTGCACAATTGGTCGTAATATAAGACCAAATACCTCGCAGAAACCAGCGTGCAAGCGGGAGGAATATATGCACCGAAAAGTTGTTCCTGACATCGTCAACGAGCAGCGCATCGAGCTGCTTCCGGCCAGTACCACCGTTCGCGACGCGGCGCGCAATATGGCCGAGCGTCATATTGGTGCGGTCCTGATCGGAACCCCGGAGCGCCTCGAGGGAATCTTCACCGAGCGCGATGTGCTGACCCGCGTCGTCGCCCGTGGCCTCGATCCGGACAGCACCCGGCTGGAAACCGTGATGACCGCCGACCCGGATACCGTCGGCCCGGACGACATCGCCCTGAACGTTCTCGAGCGCATGCGCGCCTCGGGCTATCGCCACCTGCCCGTTGTCAACAACGGCAAGGTGACCGGCATTGTCTCGATCCGCGACCTCTATGCCGCGGTCAAGCGCGAGCTGGAGGAAGACCTGCAGCAACGTGAGGCCTTCATGTTCGACACCGGCTACGGCACCGGCTGAGACCAGGCTTACGCCGAGGACAGCCGCCGGTCAGCCCTTCGGTTGACCTGTAGGGCTCTGCGCCTATAGTCGCGCTTCTGTCTGCAACAGTCGTGCGGTAACCCTATTATGCCCCTGCCCCCACCCCCCGTGGAACGGACCAAGCTGCATAACCGAACCTATGACTTTCAGGGTTACCAACGCAGCGACGGCCTTTGGGATATTGAGGGGCGCATCGTCGACACCAAGACCTATGCATTCGAGAACGACCACCGCGGCGAGATCAAACCCGGCGAAGCGCTGCACGATATGTCGATCCGCCTGACCATAGACGATGACTTCGTGGTGCACGATATCGAAGCGGTAACCGACGACAGCCCCTTTGCCATCTGCCCGGCGGTGACGCCGAACTTCAAAACCATCATCGGCTGCCAGATCAAGCCCGGCTGGCGCCAACAGGTGCGCAAACAGATCAGTGCCGCCGACGGCTGCACCCATCTGGTCGAAATGCTGGGCGCCATGGCGACCGTCGCCTTCCAGACGCTCTATCCTGTGCGGGCAAAAAAAGCCGGCGCGCGCAAGCCCGGGCAACGCCCCACTCTGCTCGATACCTGCCACGCCTTTCGCAGCGACGGACCCATCGTGAAAAAGTCCTGGCCGGATTTCTACACCGGCGACTGAGACCCTGGCGCCCTATACACGGGCGACAGGGTCCCTCAGATGAAATAGGCCAGGGGATCGACCCCGATCACCGGGCCATGCAGGTGCAGAAACACGGCATAAAGCAACAGCCCCAGCAGCAGTTCGACGGCAGTCCGCAACGTCATGGCGGCGGCAAGGCGCCGGCTCAAGGGGCCTTCCGCGATTGCCCTGGCGGCGGCAAGGTCCGCGGCGGACAAGCGCCCACCCGCCCGGCGCTCCAGGCGCCTCATGCCGAACAGGCTGAAAACGGCAAAAGCCCCGAACAGAATCAGCGCCACGAGATCCCCGTTGGCCACCGCATGGCCCGATGCCCAGAAGAAGAAAGCCCAGAGGATGGGGTGGCGCGTCACGGCCAGCAGGCCGGGTCGTTGCGCATCGGTCATCCCGCCGGCGAAGGAAACCGAAAGCGGGTTGGGGCGCAGCGCCGCGCCGGCAAAGAGGATACAGGCCGGCAGCATGGCGAGGATCGCCACCACTGCGGCCGCGCGGCCAGGCGGCCAGATTTCGATATAGGGTGCGGTCAATGCCGCGGCGATCACCCAGGCAATCGTTGCCAGCGAAACCAGCGAATAGCCTGTGACATAAAGTCGCCGTCCGATCTTGGCGATCAGAAAACCACGCAGGCCCGTCGCCGCGGGCAGGACGTGGGCGGCCAGGAAAACCAGGATAGCGGCGGCAAACTCGATCATCGTGCAGACCTTCGAAACAAGCGGTCGCGCAACCCCCAGCATATCCCGGGCAACGACCGTGGCGATTGACTCCGGTCAGGCTCTTCCAGACCATTGCTATCTATGACGACGGTTCTGTCAGAAACAACCGAGAATGGCGAAGCGGGCAAAGCCGCCACGGCAACGACGCCCGGCGGGCGGCGACTTGCCTATAACGGCCCGGCGATCTTCTCACAGGGCTTTCGACCCTTCTTTCTGGCCGCCGGGGTCCTGGCCGTCGTTGCCCTGCCGCTGTGGATGCTGCAGTTCCTGGGCGCGGTCACATTGCCCGGCGTGCCCGATCCGCTGGCCTGGCACATCCACGAAATGCTGTTCGGCTACCTGAGCGCCGCCCTGGCCGGATTCCTGCTGACCGCCATACCCAACTGGACCGGCCGCCTGCCGATCGCCGGCAGGGCTTTGATGGCGCTCTTCGGCCTCTGGCTCGCAGGCCGGACCGCCATGCTGCTCGATGCCGGAGGCGCGGCGGGCATTGCCGTTGCGCTCGCCTTTCTCGTCGCCTTGTCGGCGGTGGTCTGGCGCGAAGTGATCGCCGCCGGCAATCACCGCAACCTGCCGATCTGTCTGCTGGTGACCACGCTGGCGGCGGCGCAGGCTGTCTTCCTGATCGGCGAGGTTGCGCTCGGCATGAGGATCGGTTTCGCCACGGCGGCGATGATGATCCTGCTGGTCGGCGGGCGCATCATCCCAAGCTTCACGACCAACTGGCTGAAGAAACAACAGGCAACCAGCCTGCCCGCGCCTTTTGGATCCTACGACAAGATCGCCCTGGGCATCAGTCTGGTGGCGCTGGTCTGTTGGGTCGCCTTGCCGGAGGCAGCGGTCACCGGCGCCGGTTTCACCATCGCCGCCGCCGCCAACCTCTGGCGGCTGGCACGCTGGCGCGGACCGGCGACCCTGCGCGAACCCCTGCTGCTGGTGCTTCACATCGCCTTTGCCTGGTTGCCGCTGGCCTTCGCGCTTTTCGCCCTCTCGATCCTGGCGCCCGACCATGTTTCCGGCCAGCAGGCCTTGCATGCCCTCGGCGCCGGCGGCATCGGTATGATGACCCTGGCGGTGATGACCCGGGCAGCCCTCGGCCATTCCGGACAGGCACTGCAGGCCGGCGCCGCCACCTCGGCAGCCTATGTGTTGGTCTTCCTCGGCGCAGCGGCCAGGGTCGCGGCCGATTGGACCACCGAGCCGACAGCCATTCTGCACCTCGGCGCGGCAAGCTGGACGATCGGATTCCTGATCTTCGTGCTGCGCTTCACACCGATCCTGGCGATCCGCAGAAGCTGAAGCTTTTCCGGTTCTTCTTCGACGACAGATCGAAAACGCTCTAGCCGGCGCTTTCCTCTTCGGGGGTCAGGGTCTTCAGCTGCAGCGCATGGACGCGATCGGCCAGTTCGTCGGACAGGATCTCATAGACCCGGCGCTGCCGGGCAACGCGGTTCTGCCCGGCAAAGGCAGCGGAGACCACCTCCACCCGGAAATGGGTTTCGCCGCCCTCGCGGTAGCCGGCATGGCCCTTGTGCTTTTCCGAATCATCCACGACCTTAAGGCGTTGCGGCGCCAGGGCCTCCGTCAATTTCCGCTCGATAGTCTCAGCAACCGCCAAAAGCCCGCTCCTTCCAGGGAATGTTCGGCCCTGAAGGTGTGACCACGGCCCGCCCCTGTCAATGGGCCCCCTTCTGCCAACGGGATTTGCATGACGTCCAAGGTTATCAGCCCAACGGTCGCGCGCCTGCTTTTGCTGGCCGTTGTCGTGTTGTGGGGCGCCAACTGGCCGATCGTGAAAGTCGGGCTGGAATTCATGCCGCCGCTATGGTTCGCCGCCGCGCGCATGGTGCTGGGCGTGGCCAGTTTCGTCGTCCTGCTCACCGTCCTGGGCCGCCTCAAACTGCCGACCCGCAAGGACCTGCCGGTGGTTTTTTCCATCGGTGTGGCGCAGATGACCGGCTTCGTCGCCCTGATCAACTTCGGCCTGCTGTATGTCGATGCCGGGCGCTCGGCGATCCTGGCCTATACCACCCCGCTCTGGGTCACCCCGGTTGCGGTCTGGCTGTTGGGCGAAGCTTTGACCGGGCGCAAGATCTTCGGTCTCGCCCTCGGCCTCAGCGGCGTCGCCGCCCTCTTCAATCCCCTGGGATTCGATTGGAACGATACCGACGCCCTGTTGGGCAACGGCTATCTGCTGGGCGCCGCCTTGGCCTGGTCGATCGGCATCCTCCACGTCCGCGCCCACAAGTGGGATTCTTCGCCGCTGGAGCTGGCCCCCTGGCAGATGCTGGTCGCCGTTCCCACCCTGGTCGCGCTGTCGTGGTTCCGCGAGGATTGGAGCGCCATCGTGTGGTCGCCGGAGGCCATCGGCGTGCTGATCTACAACGGCCCCATCGCCACGGCTTTCTGTTTCTGGGCCTCCGTCGCGGTGACCCGGGCGCTGCCGGCGATCACCAGCTCTCTCTCTTTCCTGGCGGTGCCGGTCGCCGGGGTGCTGTTTTCAGCCCTCCTGCTGGGCGAGACGCTGACCGCCACCCTGGTCAGCGGCCTGGCCCTGATCATCGGCGGTATGGCCCTGGTGAACCTGCGGGAAGCCAGGCCGGCGGAAAAAATCGGCAAGCCCCGCACCCATGCCGAATCGGCCGATTGACGGCAGAGCGGCCAGGGGGCCCCGCGTTTCCGGTAACCCTGCCCTGCCTTGCACGGCAAAGGCCCCGTCTTCATACTCCGCAGACAATGCGAACCAGTGAACACATACCCCCTCCAACGGACCGGGACGAGGACGGCGGCATCAAGCTCTGCGACCGTCCAGGCTGCCTGGAGCACGGCCAGTATCGCGCCCCGCGATCCCGCGAGGCGCTGAACAGCTACTACTGGTTCTGCCTGGAACACGTGCGCGAATACAACCTGGCCTGGGACTACTTCAAAGATATGGGCGAGGACTCGATCGAGGAAATCCGCCGCGGCGACGCCGTCTGGCAACGCCCGACCTGGCCCTTCGCCGGGCGCCACCGAACCCAGGGCGGCGCGCCCAACGGCCAGTTCCGCGACGATTTCGGCTTTTTCGAGGAAGAAGCCGCCGAAACCGCGGGGCGCAAGGGACGCTTTCCCCCCAACAGCAAGCAGGCCAAGGCCCTGGCGGCCCTGAACCTGAACCCCAATGCAACCCTGGAAGAGGTCAAAGCGCGTTACAAAACCCTCGCCAAGGAACTGCACCCCGACCGCAACGGCGGTGACAGCCTGGCCGAAGAACGGCTGAAAATCATCAACTTGGCGTATTCGGACTTGAAGGCAGCCTTTTAGTCATGTTCAACAGAACAGGAGCAGATCCGCTCCCTGTCCTCTGCTCTTAAACTCTGAACGACGGAATTCCTATCTCATGGCGACTGCAGACCCTACGGCCCAAGGCGGCGTGATGCCGGAACAAGGCCCCGATATCGAAGTTTCGGTGCGGCAGACCTTCAGCATCGACAGCGATATCCAGGTACCGGCTTTTAGCCAGACCAGCGATTACGTGCCCGAAGTCGACGAATCCTACCGCTTCGACCGCGACACCACCCTGGCGATCCTGGCCGGCTTTGCCCATAACCGGCGGGTCATGGTCCAGGGCTATCACGGCACCGGTAAATCGACCCACATCGAACAGGTCTCGGCGCGCCTCAACTGGCCCTGCATCCGGATCAATCTGGACAGCCACATCAGCCGTATCGACCTGGTCGGCAAGGACGCCATCGTCCTGAAGGACGGCAAGCAGATCACAGAGTTCCGCGAAGGCCTGCTGCCCTGGGCGCTGCAGCGGCCCACCGCCCTGGTGTTCGACGAATACGACGCCGGCCGGCCGGACGTGATGTTCGTGATCCAGCGGGTGCTGGAGGTCGAGGGCAAGCTGACCCTGCTGGACCAGAACCGGGTCATCCGCCCGCACCCGGCCTTCCGGCTGTTCTCCACCACCAACACCATCGGCCTGGGCGACACCACCGGCCTCTACCACGGGACCCAGCAGATCAACCAGGGCCAGATGGACCGCTGGAACATCGTCGCCACCCTGAACTACCTGCCCCATGACGAAGAGACGGAAATCGTGCTGTCCAAATGCCCGGACTACGACTCCGCCGAAGGCCGCGAAACCCTCGCCGCCATGGTCTCGCTGGCCGACCTGACCCGCAGCGGCTTCGTGAACGGCGATATCTCCACCGTCATGAGCCCGCGCACCGTCATCACCTGGGCGGAGAATGCGAAGATCTTCAGCGATGTCGGCTTTGCCTTCCGCGTGACCTTCCTCAACAAGTGCGACGAGATCGAACGGCCGATCGTTGCCGAATACTATCAGCGCTGTTTCGGCAGCGAGCTTCCGGAATCCGGGGTCAAGGCGAACCTCGCCTGAGGTAGCGGCCCAGAGACATAAGCAATGAGCCAGCCGGAAAATCCGCTAGACCTCTTCAGGCGCACCACCGCGGCGACGGTGCGGGCGATTGCCGAGCGCGACGACATCAACGTGAACTTCGCCCCGCGCGGCCAGGGCCTCGTCGGCAAGGAAGTGAAGGTGACCCTGCCGGCGCGCAACCTGCCGCAGGAGGATGCGGCCCTGGTGCGCGGCGAAGCCGATGCGGCGGCCCTGCGCCTGCGCCATCACGACGGCAGCCTGCACGCCAACAGCCGCCCGCGCTCCCAGGAAGCGCGCGAGATTTTCGATGCGGTGGAGCAGGCCCGCTGCGAGGCCCTGGGCATGCGCCGCATGGCCGGCGTCGCCCAGAACCTGGACGCGGCCCTCAGCGAACAGTACCGCAACCGCGGCCTGAACCGCGCAGCCAGCCGCGAGGACGCGCCGCTCTGCGAGGCCCTGCGGCTGCTGGCGCGTGAGGCCATCACCGGCACCCCGCCGCCGCCGGCCGCCAAGGCGCTGGTCGATCTCTGGCGCCCGGTGCTCGGCCCGGAAATTTTTCACGACATCGCCGAGCTCGGCAACCGCGCCGAAGACCAGGCGGTCTTTGCCGAGAAGGTGCGCGATATGCTGACGCATCTGGATATCGACATCGGCCTGGAAGACGAGCTGGAGCAGGACGACAGCGACGACTCGCAGCAGAGCGAAGAAAGCGAGCAGGACAACAGCGGCACCCAGACCGACGGTGAGGATACCGCGGAGTCGCCGACCAGCCTGGACGGCGAAGACAGCGACGGCGACGAGTCGGAGAGCAGCGACCCGCAGGCCGCAGAAGCCGACGCCGAGGTGATGGAAGGCGACGGCGAAGAAGATCCCGGCCGCCCGGGACAGCTGCCGGAACTCTTCGGCCGCAACGCCCAGGACCAGGAGGCCTACCGCGCCTTCACCCAGGAATTCGACGAAACCGTCGAAGCCGAAGAACTTTGCGATCCCGAAGAACTGACCCGCCTGCGCCAGTTGCTCGACCAGCAGCTCGCCCATCTGCAGGGGGTGATCGCGCGCCTGGCCAACCGCCTGCAGCGGCGCCTGATGGCCAAGCAGACCCGGGCCTGGGACTTCAATCTGGAGGAAGGCATCCTCGATACCGCGCGCCTCACCCGCGTGGTGGTCAATCCCATGCACTCGCTCAGCTACAAGCAGGAGCGCGACATGGACTTCCGCGACACCGTGGTCAGCCTGCTGATCGACAACTCCGGTTCGATGCGCGGACGCCCGATCACCGTTGCCGCGATGAGCGCCGACATCCTGGCGCGCACGCTGGAGCGCTGCGGCGTGAAGGTCGAAATCCTCGGTTTCACGACGCGCATGTGGAAGGGCGGACAGTCGCGCGAGCGTTGGATCGGCGCCGGCAAGCCGCCCAGCCCCGGGCGCCTCAACGACCTGCGCCACATCGTCTACAAGTCCGCCGACGCCCCCTGGCGCCGGGCCCGCAAGAACCTGGGCCTGATGCTGCGCGAAGGCATCCTGAAGGAAAACATCGACGGCGAGGCGCTGCTCTGGGCGCACAACCGGCTCATCGGGCGGCCCGAACAGCGCCGCATCCTGATGGTCATTTCAGACGGCGCGCCGGTCGACGATTCGACCCTCTCGGTGAACCCGGGCAACTACCTGGAACGCCACCTGCGCGACGTCATCACCTATGTCGAGAACCGCTCGCCGGTCGAACTGCTGGCCATCGGCATCGGCCACGACGTCACCCGCTACTACCGCCGCGCGGTCACCATCGTCGACGCCGAGCAACTGGGCGGCACGGTGATGGAAAAACTCGCCGAACTGTTCGACGAGGAAGGCCCGGGCATGAGCCACCCCGCCCCGCGCCGCCGCGCCCGGGCGCAGTAAGGGCTCGGCGGAGCCCCCCTTCACCCTCCCGCTACGCAGAAGGCGTCCCCCTCACCCAGACCCTCTCCCACAGAGGGGAGAGGGGGAACCAAAAAGGATGCGCTTGTTAAATCCCTCTCCCCTCTGTGGGAGAGGGAGGGGCCCGCGCAGCGGGAGAGTGAGGGGGAGAGCCGATTCCCGCGTCAGCGGGCCAGTAGCTACCCCAAATTCTTCTTGAAGAAGGCCAGGGTGCGGCTCCAGGCCAGGGCCGCGTCTTCTTCGTCGTAGCGGGCCGAGCTGGGGTTGGCGAAGGCGTGGTTGGCGACGTACCAGTGATTCTCGAAGGGCTTGCCGGCCTTGGCCATCTCCGCCTCGAAACCGCCGACCATGGCCTCGTCGATGAAACCGTCCTCGGTGCCGAAGTGGCCGAGTACCGGTCCCGCCAGGTTTTTCAGATCGGCGGCCGGGCGGTTGACGCGGCCGTAGTAGACCACCGTGGCATCCACCGGCGCGGCGATCGAGGCGTTCAGCGACCAGCCGCCGCCGAAGCAGAAACCGACGGTCCCCACCTTGCCGGTGCTGCTGGGATGCTTCTTCAGCCAGGCGATCCAGGATTTCAGGCTGTCGGTCGCCTCGTCCGAATCGGTCGCCTGCATCAGGGCGCGCGCGCCGTCCGGCTGGTCCGCCACCTTGCCACCGTAGAGATCGACCGCCAGGGCAACGAAGCCTTCCTTGGCGTATTCCGCCGCCACGGTCTTGATCTGGTCGTTCAGGCCCCACCATTCGTGAATCACCACGATGGTACCCGCCGGCGTCTTTTCAGGAACCGCCAGGGCCGCCGTCACCTTGCGCCCGCCCTCGGTGGTGATCGAAACCTCCTCCAGGCCGGCGGCCGCGGCGCGCGCCAGTTGAGGGTTCGCCAGAATGGTTGCCAGCGGGATTCCCGCCAAAGAGGTCAGTACTTGACGGCGCGCAACGTTTGGCATTCTTAATCTCCCCTCGATTGGTCATGAAACCGCCCAGGTTCCATAGCATGGATGTGGAACCATGCGCCGGCTGATTGCCGCGGGCGTCGTGAAGGCAATATAGCCTGGGGGCAATGTAGAGCGAAGGCCGCAGGCGGACGAGAGGGTCTCGCGGCTTTGTGAGACGAGGCTGTTCTGAAAGGAAAACCACGCAGCGTGAGATCCGGAGCGACACCCCGCACCCCCTTCAACATCCGCGCCGTCGCCCTCTGCGCCGCAACCTTGTTGCTTTGTCTGCTGCCCCTGGCATCGGCCTTCGGGCAGTCGATGCTCAATCTGCAGAGCCGTGCACTGACGCTCAACCCGGAAGACAAGACACAGCAGCGGGTGGGCGGGCTGGTCTGGCGCGGCGGCATCGCCGTCACCGCGATACAGGGAGCCTTCGGCGGCCTTTCCGATCTGGAACTCGACCCAGACGGCATGACCTTGACCGCCGTTACCGACCAGGGCCAATGGCTGAGCGCCAGCCTTACCTACAATCCCGCCGGTCATCTGACCGGCATCACGACCGCGCGCATGGGACCGCTGGTCGATGCGGCGGGCAAGGCCCTGTCCGGCAAGCGCCAGCAGGACGCGGAGGCCCTGACCCGCTTTGGCGACGGCACCCTGGTCGCCGCCTTTGAGCGGGCGCACCGCCTGCGGCGCTGGCCGGCCAGCGGCAAGGGAATCGCCGGGCCGCCGCAGGCCCTTGCGGCCCCACCGGCGCTGAACGGCGCCGGCACCAACGGCGGCATCGAAGCCCTGGTCGCCCTGGCCGACGGGCGCCTGCTCGCCTTCACCGAAAAACAACAGAACGGCGACGGCTATGCCGTCTACCTCCGCGACGCGCCGCCCCCCGGCGCGAAGCCCCTCGGAGCGACGCCCGCCGGGGCAAAAACGCCCGGCACCTGGCACAGCCTGTCGCTGCGGCCCGCCGGGTCGTTCCATCCCACCGGCGCGGCCCTGCTGCCCTCCGGCGATGTCATCCTGCTGGAACGGCGCTTCACCCTGCTGGGCGGCCTGGCCGCGCGCCTGCGGCGGATCGCCCTCGCGGAAATCCGGCCCGGCGCGGTCCTGGTCGGCGAGGAGATCGCCGAAATGCGCCCGCCCCTCACCCTCGACAATTTCGAAGGCATCGCCGTCCACCAGGCGCCCGACGGCACAACCCGCCTCACCCTGATTTCCGACGACAACTTCAACGCCCTGCAAAGAACGCTGATCGTGCAGTTCGAGTTGTTGGACGAGAACTAGGCCGGTGACTCCGAAAGTGACGCTATTCGCTGCGTTGCCCAGTCCGCTGCGGCCGAGATTTCCACGTCGACGGCTTTCTCCGGATCGCCCTTCCAACTCGCAACGTCCTCACGCAAAAGCGCCAACTCGGATTCAGCGAAGGCCAAAAGGGCCCGTGAAGCAGCCAACTGCTCCAGCGGCGTCCACTCCTCGACATTGGCCAACTGCAGACGTTCCAACATGGCGTCCGGAGCAACAGTCCAGCCCTCCAACCGGCTGGCGAAATAGGCGGCAAAGAAACGTGGCAGAACGAACTTCAGCGTCGGCACACCGCCCATTGTCGTGATTGCCGTGAACGCAAGGTAGTCAAGCTCACGGTTTGTCAGTTCGTCAGGGTCGCTATTTCGAATCGACTGCGCAAAATCAACGCTTGATGGAGCCACATTCAAACGGTCTGCAACCCAAAGATCATGCGTAACGGCACCGAACTGGACATCGAGATCGTCAACGACCTTCCGGTAACACGGGGGCACTTTCTCTAGATTTCTCTGGTATGCGGACTTGTTCATCGTGTCGTCCATCCGACAAATTGAACCTGGGGTCGAATCGAATTTGGCCGATTTCGACAAGGCGGTCCAGAGCCCGCCGCCCAACACCCGCCACCCAACACCACCGTCATACTCGGGCTTGACCCACTGGTGTCCGGTTAAGCTTCGAGGCTGTTGGTAATTTGGATTCCGGAGCAACGACTTAACGACGGATCTGGCGATCGGGACAACAAAGTTGCCTTGCTTGACCGGCGGTTTTCGGTGGATAGGCTGCCACCCCCACCCTGACCCTCCCCCATCAAGGGGGAGGGAACAACTTATTGAGGTGGGTTACAAAAAACCCCTCCCCCCTTGATGGAGGAGGCCGGGAGTGGGGTGAGCCTCACGCTCGATCATTGGGTATTTACGGCGGTGCGGGTATTTACGGCGGTGCGGAATCCAGGCGCAAAAAAGGCCCGCCGTAGCGAGCCTTTTTCCTGGTCGGACGAAGAGCGGCCTGTTCAGGCGGCCTTCTTCTCCTGCGCCTTTTTGATCTGCCGCCTCAGTTCGCGTGCCTTGGTGCCGAGCTTGGCGGCGGGGGTCGAGAGCAGATAGGCGTCGATGCCGCCGCGCTTCTCGACCGTGCGGATCGCCCGGGTGGAGAGGCGCACCTGCACCGTGCGGCCCAGCACATCGCTCAACAGGCTGGTTTCCTGCAGGTTCGGCAGAAAGCGCCGGCGTGTCCGGTTGTTGGCGTGGCTCACGTTGTTGCCGGTCTGAACGCCCTTGCCGGTGAAGTCGCAACGTCGTGCCATGATTGCAAATCCTGAATTTGTGGCCCGAACCCCCGGGAATGCAAAGGGAGTCCATGCTGCTATTGAAAAGGGATACCGGGCGGCAAGCCACCCGGTGCGGGCTGGTTTCTAAGGCAGTGGAGCGGAGAGGTCAAGCCGAAAGCCCAAATCCGAGGGAAAGCGGCAAAAACGGCTGATTTCGGAGCGAATGTCCCTTCGTCTTCCGGCGGCGGGAAGCCTCACCCTCCCGCTGCGCGGGAAAGCCCCCTCACCCCGACCCTCTCCCACAAGGGGAGAGGGGGAAACAACAAGAGCGCTGTCCTTCTACCCTCTCTCCTTGTGGGAGAGGGAGGGCCCCGCACAGCGGGAGGGTGAAGGGACCTCTCTAGCAAAACCCCCTGAAATCCGCCTTATTCGCCCTGAAACAGGCCGATCAGGCGGCGGGCCGCCGCTGTCGGGGTGGTCCTGCCGGCCCGCACCTCCGCTTCCAGGCTGTCCAGTTCGCCGGCAACGCGGGGGTGGGCCTTGAAACGGCGCAGCAGGCCGTCGCGGATCTCGCTCCACATCCAGGCGCCGGCCTGGGCGGCGCGGCGGGCGGCCCGCGCGCCGCTGGCCTCCATGACCCGGCGATGGGCCTGCACCGTCTCCCAGACCTCGGCGACCCCGGCCCCGGTGAGGGCCGAGCAGCGCAGCACCGGCGGTCGCCAGTCCGGGTTTGCTGCCCGCAACAGGCCGAGGGCGGCATGGTACTCCGCCGCAGCCCGCTCTGCCGCCGCAGCCAGGTCGCCGTCGGCCTTGTTCACGATCACCGCATCGGCCAGCTCGACGATACCCTTTTTGATGCCCTGCAGCTCGTCGCCGCCGCCGGGCAGCAGCATCAGCAGGAAGATGTCGACCATCTCCGACACCGCCGTCTCCGACTGGCCGACGCCGACGGTCTCCACCAGGATCACGTCGAAGCCCGCGGCCTCGCAGACCAGCATGGCTTCGCGGGTGCGCCGGGCGACGCCGCCCAGAGTGCCCCCGGTCGGCGAGGGGCGGATGAAGGCCCCGGGATGGCGCGACAGTTCCTCCATGCGGGTCTTGTCGCCGAGGATCGATCCGCCGCTCACCTTTGAGGAGGGATCGACCGCCAGCACCGCCACCTTGTGGCCGGCCTCGACCAGTTGCAGGCCGAAACACTCGATAAAGGTCGACTTGCCGACACCGGGCACGCCGGTGATGCCGATGCGCACAGAGTTCCCGCTGTCCGGCAGCAGCGCCTCCAGCAGGGCCTCGGACTCTTCCGCATGCCCGGGCTTGGTCGACTCGATCAGGGTAATGGCGCGCGCCAGGGCGCGGCGGTCGCCCGCACGGATCTGATCCGCGAGCGCGGCGGTCTTTGCCTTTTCCTTTTCCGGCGCAGCCTTTGTCATGTCTCGCTTATGGGCTGTTCCGCCCCCGGAAGGCAAGCCCAAGATCACGCCCCGGCACCGCCCTCCGCCCCCGGACCAAGGGGCTGGCCGTAGCTGAACTCGACGAAGTTGCCGTCGGGATCGCGCAGGCCGCAGTAGTAGCCGACGGGATAGGGCTCCTGGCGCGGCGCCCAGGCAAGACAGCCTTCGCTTTCAGCCCGCGCCGCAACGGCATCCACCGCCGCCTTGCTCTCCAGCGCGAAGCCGAAGTGGCTGAAGTCGCCCTCGGCCTGATCACGGCCCGGCCCGCCGGGCAGCAGTACGATGATGAAGTCCTTCTCGCGCCCGGGCTCGGCCAGCCAGACCACCCGGAAACCGCCGTCATCACTACCATCGTCGCGTTCATGAACCGTCTTCATGCCGCAAAAATCACTGTAAAAGGCGATGCAGGCATCCAGATCGCGCACATGCAGCGCCAGATGGGTGAGGCTCGGCGTCATCGGGAAAGGCTAGCGCGGGCCGACGCCCAATGCAAAACCCTCTCAGTCTCCCGCTGGCGCGGGAAGCCGCTCCCCCTCACCCTCCCGCTGCGCGGGAAAGCCCCCTCACCCCGACCCTTGCATGTTGGTGATCGGCCCGAATTGCGTAAGCATTGGGGTTGATCCCCGGGGGGTGGCCACCCCCCGGGGATCGGATGGGCGGGACCGCGCGACCCTAGGCAAGAACC
>NZ_JAAQPH010000026.1 GCF_011683915.1 Pelagibius litoralis | reverse complement strand
CATGTTCTGTCGGCTCAAAGATTTCCGAAGAATCGCCACCCGATACGACAAACGCGCAGATACTTTCCTATCTGCCGTCTTCATCGCCGCAATCATCACATGGTGGCTCAATTGAGTCCTGACCCTAATGCGCTCCCCTTTGCGGTGGGCTTTAGTCGGGGCCACCCCTAAAATTCTCGAAATGTCTTCGGGGACCAGGCCGTCATCGAAAACGCCCAGGCTCACCTTCGTTTTGTCAACGAGTCCGCCGGCCGTGATGAAACGGGGTGGCTGGTCCGAACCCTCGTCGTCCGGTGCGCGGGCATCGGAGGTATCGATAATCTTGTCAATCATGGCTGGTCAACCATAGCGGGAGATCCCTCTGCGGTATACTGAAACCGCAGCAGTCTTGCCCCTTGGGAGGGCGACTATGCTTCGCGGCGATGTGGAGGCCAAGGGGCGCAATTCCGGCCTCGGACACGCTGGATAGTGAAGGGCGCTCAGATTGACTTCAGTCAATGTCGTGGCCCGGCGGCCTGGGTATTTTTGCGCCATGACAAGCCTTCCGCTCCGCTTGGCCGAGGCCCGGGCACCGCGCTACACCAGCTATCCCACGGCGCCTCATTTCCATGAGGGCGTCGACGGTTCCCTCTATCGGGATTGGCTGGCGGCGCTGCCCGAAGAGGCGCCGCTCTCGCTCTATCTCCATGTGCCCTTCTGCCATCAGCTCTGCTGGTACTGCGGCTGCCACACGGCGGTGGCCAACAATTATCAGCGTATCGCCGCCTATGTCGGGCTGCTGCAGCGGGAAATCGACCTGCTGGGCGATGCCCTGGGCCGCGGGCGGCCGGTTTCCGGCCTGCATTGGGGTGGCGGTACGCCCTCCATCCTCTCGGCGGCGGACTTCGGTTCCGTCATGGACAAGCTGGCGGAGACCTTCGACTTTCAGCCCGATGCCGAACTGGCCATCGAGATCGACCCGCGCCACCTGACGGCGGAGAAGGCCCAGGCCATGGCCGCCTCGGGGATCAACCGGGCCAGCCTGGGCGTGCAGGACTTCAACCCGCATGTGCAGGTCGCGATCAATCGGATACAGCCCTTTGAAACCACGGCAGAAGCGGCGCACAGGCTGCGCTTTGCGGGTATCGATGCCATCAACTTCGACCTGATGTACGGCCTGCCCCACCAGGGCCTGAACGATGTGAAGCAGACGGCATGCCTTGCAGCGGACCTGCGGCCGGACCGGATTTCGGTCTTCGGTTACGCCCATGTGCCCTGGATGAAGAAGCACCAGAAGATGATCGACCCGGCGACGCTGCCGGGGGCCGAGGCGCGTGTTGCCCAGGCGGAGCTGGCCGAATGCGTGCTGGCATTGAACGGCTATCGGGCCATTGGTCTCGACCACTTCGCGCTGCCGGGCGATCCGCTGTTCCGCGCCGCTGCCGAAGGCAGGCTGCACCGCAACTTCCAGGGCTACACCACCGATCAGGCCGCGGTACTGCTCGGCCTCGGCGTCTCCTCAATCGGCAGCCTGCCCCAGGGCTACGCGCAGAACGAGAAGGACATCGTCGCCTATGCCAGGGCCCTGCGCGCGGGGCGCCTGCCGGTGGTGCGCGGCATCGCCGTTACCGCCGAGGACAGCCTGCGCCGTGATATCATCGAGCGGCTGATGTGCGACTTCGCGGTCGATCTTGACGCGGCGGCGCGGAAACACGGCCTGACGGGCTTTGACTTTTCCGAAGACCTGGAGCGCCTTGCCCCCTTTGTCGATGACGGGCTGGTTCTGACCGGCGGTTCCCGCCTGCGGGTAACCGGCGAAGGCAAACAGGCGCTGCGCCTCATTGCCGCCTGCTTCGATGCCTATCTCGGCGCAGGCGCCCGCCACAGCCAGGCGGTGTAACTGGCCGATCCGCGAATCCGCTGACGCCGCGAGGCTGACAGCAGCGAACGGCGCCGTTTCGGCAGGTCGACTGGCCAAAACGCCTCTCATTTCTAATCAGAACGATGATGATTCGCCCAGGGATCGACCCTGGATTCCGATCACGCTATAGTGAGGGCAGGGGTGAAATCATTCCGTCGCGATGTGTGGTTTCTCATGCATTGCGCGACGGGGCCAGGCAGGGGACGCAGGGCTCATGCATCTCGATTGTGATTTCCAGTGTCCGACACGCTGATGCCGGTCTTTGGCGACCTTTCGCCTCTTGGCATGTTTTTCAGAACGATTGATCTTTGGAGATTTATTGATGAGTGATTCGATGACTGGCGGCGGGGTTTCGCCCGCCGTGGCGATTTCCGTCGGTGCGGTGATCAAACGCACCTTCAGCGTCTTCTTCGCCAACCTGCTGCCGTTCGGCATCCTGGCTCTGGTGCTGCACCTGCCGGGGCTGCTCTACAACTACATGACCCTGGACGAGACCTTGAGCGGCGCCGGACCATCCTTCTCGCCCGGGCAGATCGTGGTCATCGTTCTATCGCTCGTCCTTTCCTATCTGCTCATGGGTGCGGTCGTTTATGGCACCGTATCGCATATGCGCGGGCGGCAGGCAGGTCTGGGCGAGATCGTTTCGCGCGGCCTGACGGCGGTCTTGCCGATCATCGTGATAGCGATCGCCGCTTCTGTCATCATGGCGGTGGGCTTCGCGCTTTTCATTATCCCGGGCATTTTCCTGGGGGTCATCTTTGCGGTGGTCCTTCCGGCCTATGTCGTTGAGCGGCCCGGCATCGTCGGTTCCTTCAAGCGCAGCATGGAACTGACCAAGGGCAACCGCTGGCGGGTGCTCGGCATCCTGATCATCCTCTTTGTCATTCTTGCCGTTATCGGCATGGTCATCGGGGCGGTGACCGGTTTTGTCGCCGTCATGGGTACCGGGCTCGGCCTCGTCGCGATCGTCAACTACGTTATCTCGGCGCTTTCCAGCGCCGTCGTGGCGGTCGCCGTTGCCGTGCTCTACCACGACCTGCGCATCGCCAAGGAAGGCGTCAGCACCGAGCAGATCGCAGCGGTTTTCGACTGAAACTGCGCCAACTTTCCGGTGTTTTGAACCTGGATCGGGGTCGCCACGACTAGTCAGGGAGTGTTTTTTGACTAGTCTGGAAGGATCTCCCAATGATTGACTCGATCATCACCGGCAGCGGCTCGCCCGCCACTGCGATTTCCATCGGCGCCGTCGTAAAGCGGACCATCGGCGTGGTTGTCGCCAACCTCGTCCCATTCAGCATCCTGGCTTTGGTTCTCCATCTGCCGGGGCTGGTTCTCGGCTATATCACCCTCAGCAGCGCATTGAGCGGTGAGGCTTCATCCTTCTCACCCCTGGAGATCGTGTTCACGGTGGTCTCTCTCGTTCTTTCCTATCTGCTGATGGCCGCGGTCGTTTATGGCACGGTATCGCATCTGCGGGGACGTAAGGCCGGCCTGGGCGAGATCGTTTCGCGCGGCCTGGGGGCAGTATTGCCGATCGTCGTGATAGCCGTCGCCGCCTCGATTCTTCTGGGCATCGGCTTCGCCCTTCTGATTGTTCCCGGGGTGTTCCTGGCGGTGATCTTCTCGGTGACGGTTCCGGCTTATGTCGTGGAGCGGCCGGGGATCGTCGACAGTTTCAAGCGAAGCATGGAACTGACCCAGGGCAACCGCTGGCGGGTGCTTGGGGTTTTGGCCATCTTCATCGTGGCCCTTGCGGTTTTCGGCTTTGTCGTCGACCTGGTCGTGGGCATCGTGGCGGCGATCGGTCTGGGGTTCACCCTGATCCTGATCGTGAACTATATCGTCTCGGCGCTGTCCAGCGCGGTTCTGGCCGTTGCCGTTGCCGTGCTCTACCACGACCTGCGCGTTGCCAAGGAAGGCGTCAATACCGAGCAGATTGCCGCAGTGTTCGACTGACGGCACCCTTGTCTTTTGGTGATTTGGATTCCTGCCGGCGGTGATCCGATTGGGTGGGTAGCGTTTTCTTGATCTGTCTGGACGGAGTGACCTTCGATGAGTGATATCTTAAGTGGTGGCACGCCGGCATCCTCCGCCGCGATCAGCATTGGCGGGGTCCTAAACCGCACCTATGGGGTTCTGGTTGCCAATCTGGCGCCCTTTCTGACGATTTCCTACCTGCTGGCGGTTCCCCTCCTGGTGTTCAATCTGCTCGGCGGTGGCGGATTGGCTGTGGGTGCTTCGGGGATTGGGTTGTCGTATTTCATCGCCATGCTGCTCAGCCTGGCTACCACCTATATCACCATGGGGGCGTTGGTCTACGGCACGATTGCGCATATGCGCGGTCAGCCCGCGGGCTTCAGCACCTGCCTGACCAGCGGCCTCTCTGTCATCGTACCGGTCATTCTCGTCGCTATCGTGGTCACGCTGCTCATCTTGCTCGGCTCGATGTTGTTGATTGTTCCCGGGATTTTCGCCACGGTCTTGACGGCTGTGGCGGTGCCGGCAGCCGTGGTCGATCGGACGGGTGTCTGGGGCAGCGTCAAGCGCAGTGCGGAGCTGACCAAGGGCAACCGCTTGCGTGTTCTGGGGCTGCTGGTCATTTTCTACGGCGTTGTAATGGGAATCGGCTGGGCCGTGACCCTTGTCGGACTTCCCTTGATGCGCCCCGACGGGACGATCCTCGCCGCTTTGGCCCAGTTCGTCTGGAGCGGAATGGTGACCGCTTTCTTCGCCGTGTTCGGTGCGGTGCTGTACCATGATCTTAGGGTCGCCAAGGAAGGCATCAACACAGCGCAGATCGCGGCGGTTTTCGATTAAGCAGTGTTTGACTAAGGCTTGGTCGGGCCGTCGGCAGCACCCGGCGGCCCTTTCAGGTCATGCTTGTTCTCGCGGCGCTCGCCGAACAGCAGGCGGGATTCCAGATGGGCGCGTTGGGCGGCGTAAAAGGCTTCCAGGAAACGGCGGGGATCGACGCGGTCTTCGCCGGTCCAGCCGATCTTGCTCTGGACCCGCTTGGTGACCTCAAGAAGCGTTTCCTGGGTCTGCGGCCCCTTTTGGCGCAGGACGTCTTCCAGGGTCTGCAGTTCGTAGATACCGTAGACTTCCAGTTGACTGCGGCTGAAGGGAAATTCCGGATCCGTGGTCTGTGTGCTCTCTTGCCGGGTCTTTGCCCCGGCGGCAACGTCCGACAGCAAGAAGGTCTTGGGTGCGGAGACAACCCAGGTGCCGGCCACGATATCGCCGGCGCGCAGGCGGTCTTTGTTGAAAAAGGGCAGTAAAGCGAAGACCGACAACCAGCCGAGTGTCAGCAGGTTTATCCAGCCGCTGCTGCCGTCCTCGGGGCCGGCGAGCAGGAGGGTCATCGGCAGGAACAACTCCACTTCGCGCAGGATGTTGCGGGAAAAGATCGCGTCCGGCCGCAGATAGCCGCCTGCGCGGTCGATGACGCGCAGGCCGAGCGCGCGTTTCCCGGGGGTCGCCCCCTGCCAGCGCAGTTCGAAGTAGATGAAGTAGAAGGTGCGGATGAGGAAGAAAACCAGCAGCGTCACGCCGATTATGAATTCCGAGAAGCCGATCTGCCAGCTCAGGACGACGACGCCCAGCACGACAAGACCCAGCGCCAGGAGCATGATGACCAGATCGATCAGAACGGCGGCCGCACGCTCACCGCGTTCGGCCAGTTGAAACGTCAGGGGCACACCCTCCGGCGTCACGATGCGGCGCTCGCTGCGTGGCCGGGCGGCTGCCGGTTTGGGCTGCGGGGGTGCCGCGGTGGGGTTAGTCGTCGCCATAGCCTCTGCCCCGTCCGGAGAAGGTGAAGTAGGCGAGCCAGAAGGCCAGCATGAGGCCGCCGATGGCGTAGCGGGTCGCGACGTCGGTTACCAACTGGCGCACGAAGCCTTCCAGCAGCCCGGCGACGAGCAGCATGACCACCCCCCCAACAGCCAGCGTGCCGGCGGCGCGGCCGCGCCGCGCCAGGCTGTCCAGCCGGCTGTTCTGATCCGGGAAGATGATGGCGCGGGCCAGCACCAGACCGGCCCCGCCGCAGAGGATGATGGCCAGAATCTCGGTGGTTCCGTGGACCGAGAGCCAGGCGCCCAGTTCTCCAAGCAGGCCTCTGTCGTCATAGAGGGCCAGGAAGGCGCCGAGAACGAGGCCGTTGTAGAACATCAGCAGGATCGTCGGAACGCCCAGGGCAAAGCCCAGGGCAAAGGCCATCAGGGCGACCTTGGAGTTGTGGGTGAACAGGAAGGTGGCAAAAACGTAGAGCCGCTCGGCCGTATCGGCGCCGTCATAGAGTGCATTGCGCAGGCTCTCGGTGGCGCTGGCAGGCGTGCGGCCGCCCGCGAGATCGGCGGGAACGAAGCTGTAAAACCAATCGGGGGCGTTCTGAACCAGAAAGAAACCGATTGCCGAACCCAGCGCCATCCAGAACCCGGCAATGACGATCGGCCAGAAGGCGCCGCGCACCGCAGCGGGGAAGCTTTCGGCAAAGAACTGGCCCACGCTCTCGAAGAAGTTCGACCGCGATCCGTAAACCTGGAAGTAGGCACGGGCACAGAGGCTCTCCAGGTAGCCGACGACGTTCTGGTCGAGCGATATGCTGCGCGCCACCGAGAGGGACGACAGGGCGGCGCGGTAGAGGCTCGGCAGGCGCAGCAGTTGCTCTGCCGGCAGCGACTTCAGACCTTTCTTCTCGGCCGTGCCGACCAGACCCTCGAGCTCCCGCCAGCTGGCTTCCCGCTCACGCCGGAATTCGAAACTCTTCAGGGGCGCGGGCATCAGATCAGCTCCATGCGCTTGATTTCCAGGTAGCGATTGATGATCTCCGGCCCGACCTGTTCAGCCTTCACGTCCAGGCAGTGCACGCCCATGCGCCGCAGGCGTTCCATGACGATGCGCCGCTCGCGCAGAAATTCGTCGGCGATGACGGATTGCGACATGGCGTTCACATTGAAGGGCTCTCCATCGACGGTTTCCTCCAGGCCCGGGTCCTGCAGGCAGACGAAGAGCACGAGGTGGCGCGCGGCCAGCCGCTCCACGTTTTCCAGCATCAGCTCGGCAGTGATGATGTCGACGAATTCGGTCTGAAGGATAACCAGGGAGCGACGGTTGAGCCGGCCCGCCAAGGCTGAAAGGCCGAGGGTGAAGTTGGTTTCGTCTTCGCTGTAGCTCAGCTCCGAGGCCGCCTTCTGCAGGCGCCAGAAAGTGCCGACGCCGCCGCTCGGCTGGCTGAAGAGGCGAACGCGGGAATCGAAGCCGAAAACGCCGATGCGGTCCCCGGCGCGCAGCGAGACATAACCGAGCTGCAGGCTGGCATTCACCGCGTGGTCCAGCTTGGTGATGCCCTGCAGCGGCTCGCTCATCAGGTGGCCGGTGTCGAAGGCCAGGACAATCTGATGGTTGCGTTCGGTCCTGAATTCCTTGCAGACCAGATTGCGGTGCCGGGCCGAGTGCTTCCAGTCGATGGAGCGATGATCGAGGCCGGGCACATAGTCGCGAAGAGCCTCGAACTCGGAACCCTCGCCCTGCTGGCGCTGCGCCTTGATCCCATAGAAGGCGTTGGGGTCGGAAAACTGTATGGCTGTCTGGCGGACTGCGCGAATGTTGGGTGTAACCGAGACCTCCACGTCGAGTGGCACGATGTGCACGACCCGGACCAACCCCAGTGGGCCCTGCCAGCGCAGCCAGAGGCGTTCGATTTTTGCCGTACCGCGCCGGCGCGCCTGCAGAGGAAAGGTCAGCAGTGCCTCTCCCCGGGCATTCAGGGGGGCGAGCAGGGGTGGCGGGCGTGCGATCAGCTCGCTCAGGTCGCAGACAGCCTCGATCGCTGTCTGACGCTGAGAGCGCGCCTGCAGCCTGACCATCAGAGCGTCTGTATGCCCAATGAAGAGCACCTTGGGGATATGGACGTCGACGCTGAGCCTGCCCGGCGTCAGCATCAAAATGGCGTCCGTCAGCAGGGCAAAACAGGAAATGAAAAGTAAGGCGACCACGAAGGGCCAGGATTCCTCATCCGCCAGCAGCATACCGAATGCCAGCGGAATGCCGGCGGCAAAAAGGGTTACTGCGCGGAAGGTGGGGCGGATCATCGCGGTGCGGGCACCTGGTCGAGGATCTGGCGGATCAGCACGTCGGGCTGCAAACCCTCGATCTCCGCGCCCGGCGCCAGCACGATGCGGTGGCGCAAGGCCGGCAGCGCGATGAACTTCACGTCGTCGGGGATTACATAGTCGCGTCCGTTCATGGCCGCATAGGCGCGTGCGGCGGTGGCGATCATGTTGGCGGAACGGGGCGAGGCACCGAATTCCAGGGATTCGTGCTCGCGGGTCGCCCGCACCACATCGACGATGTAGTCGATGATGTCGTCGGAGAGACGCAAGCGGGAGATAACTTCCCGCATTGCCCCCAGGGTAGCCGGGTCGGCGACCTCCTCCAATCCGAAGCTGGAAACCTCGGGCATTATGCTGCGATGGCCATGACGGGCGACGATGGCACGTTCTTCGTCGCGTGCCGGATAATCCAGAATGTGTTTGAAGAGAAACCGATCGAGCTGTGCTTCCGGCAGAGGATAGGTTCCCTGCTGCTCGATCGGATTCTGGGTGGCGATCACCATGAAATTCTCGCCCAGGGAATGGGTCGCGCCGTCGATGGTCACCGCGCGCTCGTGCATCGCCTGCAGCAGGGCGGCCTGGGTCTTCGGCGGCGTGCGGTTGATTTCGTCGGCCAGCAGGATCTGACTGAAGATCGGTCCCTTGGTCAGGACGAAGCCGCTGGTCTGAAAGTTGAAGATGTTGGTGCCCAGCACGTCGCCCGGCATCAGGTCCGGGGTGAACTGAATACGGCCGAATTTGAGGGAAACCGACGCGGAGAAGGTTTGCGCAAGCAAGGTCTTGGCGGTTCCGGGAACGCCCTCCAGAAGCACGTGCCCCTCGGACAGAAGGGCGGCGATCATCAGGTCAAGCGCGGCGTCCTGTCCGACCACGGTCTTGCGAACCTGCTCGCGTATCCGAGCGCAAACCGTTTGGATCGGCTCTATGTCCATGAATCATCTCCTGTTTCCATCGGTAGAGGCGCCGCGCGGCGCGCAAGAAGTGTGGCAGGGGGGCGTTCAGTTGCTGCGACGCCGCCGCTGCGCGGCTGTTGACCTCGCTGTAGCGCAGCTTGGTGCCGCGCGCTTCGCCGACCCGGTCGAGCCAGCGGCGCAGGTCATGTTCGTCCAGGTCGCGGGGTATGCTCATATGGCGGCCCAGATCCCGCAGGCAGGCATCATGGTAGCGGCGCAGGATGTCCGGCAGGTTGCCGGCGTATTCGAAGAGGTTGGCCGTGTTCTCGATCAGCCCGCGCTTACCCGCTTCAAGCCGTGGCGGCGCGGGCGAAGGGGCGCCGAAGCGCCCTGCGGCAGCCCAGATCAGAATACCCACCGCCGCCAACATCTGCAGGACGGCCAGATTCAGGGGGAAGGTCAGCAGGGCGCGCCAGAGATCCGGCGAGGTGGTGAAGCCGTGTACGGCCTCGTCGAAGATGACGGTTCCGCCGGGCGGCAGCAGCGCCTGGACCATGGCAACGGCAAAGGCGGCGTTGTCCCCGTCGTCGATACCGATGTTGGAGATCACATCGGGATCGGAGAGCACCCAGTAGGTTGTTCCGTCGCGGCGCACCTCGCCCAGCAGTACGCCGTCATCGCTCTCCACGATCGGGGTGATTTCGGGGGATTGGATGAGCTGGGCCTCGGTGAGGCTCGGCATGATGTTCCAGTCGGTCCCGCGCCATTGCTGGGGCTTCTCGCTGCGCTGCAGCTTGGATTCGTCCATCACCAGCGACAGAACCCGCTCGGGTGTCGAGGGATCGAGCAGTCTCATTTCGGCGAGCCAGCGGCGGTTCGGGAAGTCCGGCCGGCCTTCCCACTTCGGCAGCACGAGCAGCACGATCCAGGTGTCCTGCATGGTCTCCAACGCCTCCATGGCGTCGCCATCGACATGGGGCTGGGCGACGATCAGCAGGTTGTCTTCGACGGCCTTTTCCGCCGAGGCATTGCGGCTGATGAGGATGGGCGTTTCCAACGCGCGCAGGATCTCGGCCCAGGCCTTGTAGCCGATGGCCGACTGCGAGTAGGCGTTGGCGCCAAAAGTACGCTCGCTCTGCGGGTCGGAGAACACCGCGAGCAGGGTGGCTGTTGCAAAGCACAGCGTACCCACCACGATCAGGATCGCCACCGCGCGAAATGAAAACGCGCCCCCGCCCGCTCCTGACGGCTCGGCTGCAGGGGGCGGGGGTGCTTGGCTCATACCACCGCTTCCTGGCCGCTGAAGCGCAGAAAATCCTGCCGGCATTGATCGTAGTCCGGCCCTGCCGCGTCGCGGCCGCCGAAGTGTTTGATCTCGGAAACAGAGACCATCCGGGTCAGAGGCTCGACGGCGGCCTCCGGAATGGGCGCGAGCCGCAGGACCTCCCGACTGGTCAGCGCCGGCGGCACCCGCGCGCCCAGTTCTCGTTTCAGGCGATCCATGGCAACCAGAAGAAGCAGGTGAATGGCCTCGGCGAAGCGTCCTTCGGCGGCCAATACGTCGGCCTGCTCCAGCGTGCGGGCGTCGATGGCTTTCTGCGGCGGACTGACGGGGATTTCGACCATTTCGGGTGTCTGTCGACCGCTGTGCCGTTTGAGTTTCAAGCCGGTGCGATTCTGCAGCGCGTTGTAGAGAAACATCAGGGCCATCACGACAACGATGGCCGCAATCGCCCAGAGAAACGCTTCTATGAGCCAGGGCGGCAGCCGTAGCGGTTCGTGTCTTTCGATCTCCGGCGGAACGGGCCGCTCGGTCTGGTAGCGGCCGGACTCCAGGATCCCGTCCCGGGCTTCCTGAATCTCCCCCTGGCTGCTGATACCCTGGGCCAGGCCGGCTCCAGGCGCAAGCAGGGCGCTGCCGACCATAGTCATGAGCGCCAAGGCACGGAAGAACGAGACGCTGCGCCGCAGGGCGGAAATCCCGGGCACAAAGATACGCGGCCTCTCCCGCTGCCCGGAGGGGCTATGTCTGTTCAACTCGAAGTTCATCCCCTGTCGGGTATAACCTGACCGGCGGAGGCAATCTATCGCGAAGTTTCGCTACCGGGGCGCCGGTCTGTTCTGGCGCCGGCCGCCTGCTTCCAGTAAGGGGAACAGGGTTCAACGTGAAATGCTGTGCTCACAGCTCGAGAACATACAATGGTAACTGACCGTGCTGCCGGGCGACGACAGGCTGCGTTGAGGATTGTCTGCGTCGGGGCCTGTCACGTGGACCGCAAGGCGCAGGCAGAGAGGGCCTTCGTAGCGGCGGCATCCAATCCGGCGGTGGTGGAGAGCTGTTTCGGCGGCGTGGCGCGAAACGTCTCGGACAACCTGGGCCGTTTGGGCGTGGATGTGTCGCTGGTCAGCCGGGTCGCCGACGATGCCGACGGCGCAGCGGTTCTCGGATACCTGCGCAGTCTGCCTTTGGATTATCGTCAGGTCGGTCGGTCCTCCACGGCGCCCACGGCTTTTCACCTGATTGCGCTGGAACCCGATGGAGAGATGCTGGTCGCCGTGGCCGACATGCGGATCTACGATGAGATAACGCCGGCGCTGCTGCGGGAACTGCCCGGGGACTTTTGGCGGGTCGATGCCATTTTTGCCGATTGCAATCTGTCAGGAGAGAGCCTGGCTTACATCGCGGCTCAGGCTGGGCCGTCCTGCCCTTTGGCCGTGAACGGTGTTTCGCCGGCCAAGGCGGTGCGCGCCAAAGCAATCCTGTCCGAGACGGCCTACCTCTTCGTCAACAGGGGCGAGGCCGCGGCGCTGACGGGCGACGCGCGCGCGGACCTTGCGCCTGAGGCCGCCGCCGCCGCGCTGCTGGCCCAGGGGGTCGGCGAGGTTGTCGTCACGCTGGGCGCGGCGGGCCTGCTGGTTGCTGATGCGCATCGCTGCCTGCGCCTGGAGAGCCTGCCCGGGCCGCTGCGCGACGTTACCGGTGCCGGCGATGCCCTGGCCGCCGCCTTTCTGGAGGCGCGCCTTCGGGGCTTGGACCTTGAGACGGCGGCGCGGCGCGGCCTGGCGGCGGCGCAACTGACGATGGGCTGCGCCGAGAGCGTGAACCCCGATTTAAGTTCGGAAAGACTGGAGCGGATGACCTGATGAAGCAGACCATCAACCCGGAACTGGACGACCGGCTGCAGGTCCATCCTGACGTTGTCCAGGCGCTCGCCGAGGGGCGCCCTGTCGTGGCCCTGGAGTCGACCATCATAACCCACGGGATGCCTTTTCCCCGCAATCTGGAGACGGCGCTGGCGGTGGAAACGGATATCCGCACCGGCGGTGCGGTGCCGGCGACCATCGCGATACTGGACGGCTGCATCCGGGTCGGTCTGGATGAAGCCGACCTGTGCCGCCTGGCGGACCTGGATGCGGTCGCCAAGGTAAGCCGGGCCGACCTTCCGGCGGTGCTGGCCGCCGGGCAGCCGGGCTCCACGACTGTGGCGGCCACGATGATCTGCGCCGACCTCGCCGGGATCAAGGTCTTTGCCACCGGCGGAATCGGCGGTGTGCATCGCGGCGCCGCGTTGAGCTTCGACGTCTCCGCCGACCTTCAGGAACTGGCGCGCAGCCCGGTTGCGGTGGTCTGTGCCGGGGCCAAGGCGATCCTGGACCTGCCCAAGACGCTGGAGGTTCTGGAAACCCTGGGCGTGCCGGTGATCGGTTTCGGCAGCGATGCTTTCCCGGCCTTTTACAGCCGCGACAGCGGGCTTGCCGTCCCCCTGCGCTGTGACACGGCCGATCAGGTGGCGGCGGTCATGGCGACCAAGTGGATGCTCGGTCTTGGCGGCGGCCTGATGATCGCCAATCCGATTCCGGCCGACGATGAAATCCCGGCGGACGCCATGGAGGCGAAGATCGGCCTTGCCCTGGAAGAGGCGGCGGCGCAGGGAATCCAGGGCAAGGCGGTGACGCCTTTTCTGCTTGGCCGCCTGGAGGCCTTGACGCAGGGCGCCAGCCTGACCGCCAACGTCGCGTTGGTGCGCAACAACGCAAAGCTGGCGGCAAGCATCGCTGCCGCCTATAGCCGCAGGTGCCCCGGCTAAACAGCTTTAAGGCTGCACCACCAACTGGGCACGGTCGGCGGCCATGCGGCTCCAACCGTATTCGATGACCCGGCCCTCCGTATCGATGTTGATGGACTCCGTGACCAGCACCGGCTGGCTGCGCGGCAAGGCCAGCAGTCGGCTCTCGCTTGTTGTCGGGAGCCGCGCGGTGATGCGGGATTCCTTGCGGGTGTAGTCCTCTACGCCGTAGTGGGCGAGCGCCTTGGTAACCGAATGCTCGTGCTTGTAGACCTCGATGAAGTCGGGAAAACGTCGTGCGGGGAAGTAGTGTGCGCCGATACTGATCGGCCGACTATCGACGATGCCGATACTCTCGATCAGTACCACGCCCGCCCTTTTTCGTATGTGCAGGTTTTGGGCGACGGTGGCGTCAGCGGCCATCACCAGGGCACGCACGGTCTCGCCGGAGGGGATGCGCGACTGCTTTTCGATGTTCTCGGTGAAGCGTGTGCGCTTGCCGAGTTTGTAGTCGACCATTCGCTCCTGCACGAAGGTGCCGCGGCCCTGTTCGACGCGGACAATCCCCTCCTGCTCCAGATAGGCGATGCCGCGGCGCAGGGTGTGGCGGTTGACCGTAAAGCGCTCCGCCAGTTCCGCCTCGGTGGGCATCTTCTCGCCGGGCCCGAACACCCGGTTCTTGATATCGCTCTCCAGAGTCTCGGCGATCTGCCGCCAGAGCGCGACGCCCGCCTGCCGATGCAGTGTCATGATCGGGTCCCGTCATGCAAAGTTCATGAAGTTGTTCTTTACACCCCTTGGGTTCCTCTTTTACCTTCAGAAGGTATGGACGTCTAGACAAATATAGGATTTGTATAATGGAGGCCCCCGCAAGCGAAGAGGCCGGAAAGATGGACCCGGCCCAGGCTGCCCGTCAGCGCTGGATGTCCGTCCTGGCCAAGGCTCAGCTCTCAGAACTGGAGAGCGCCTGGAAAGAAATGCCGCAGAAGCCGGACTTCGATTGGCTGCGCGCGCCGGAGACCGGCATGGTGATGCTGCGCGCCCGCACGGGGGGCACCGGCAGCCAGTTCAACATTGGTCAGATGACGGTGACCCGCTGTGCGCTTCGCCTGGCGAACGGCAGCGCCGGCCTGGGTTATGTCCAGGGACGCTCCAAGCGCCACGCCGAATTGGCGGCGCTCTTCGATGCGCTGCTGCAGGACGGCACACAGGCCGCGGATCTGGAGGTAAAGGTGATCACACCGCTGCAGGCACAGCAGATATCGCGGCGCAAGGAAGCCAGCAAAAAGGCCAACTCAACGAAGGTGAATTTCTTCACCCTGGTGCGCGGGGAGAACGACTGATGGCGATGCTTTCAAGCCCGGGTGGCCCGGCTGGTATCGGTCCGGCCGGTATCGATATTGCCGACCTGAAACCCGGCCTCGGCGATCCGGTCCATGATTCCCAGGGGATCTTTCGTATTCTGCTGGAGGCGATGGCCCGCCCCGGAAAGGTCATGCAGTTCGAGGGCGGGCTCGACGCGCCGACGCCCCTGGATGTCGCCACGACGGCGGCGTTGCTGACGCTCTGCGATCAGGATACGCCTTTGTGGATCGACTGGATTGCCGATACACCGCCGCTGCGCGGTTATTTCTCGTTTCACTGTGGCTGCCCGCTTGTCGAACGCAGCCAGGAGGCCGCCTTCGCCCTGGTCAGCGATGCCGAGAACATGCCCCGGCTGGCACTCTTCGCCCAGGGGGTGGACCAATACCCGGACCGCTCCGCCAGCCTGGTCATCCAGCTTTCCAGCCTTGTGGAAGGGCCGGCGACCGTCTTGAGGGGGCCGGGTATCAGGGACCAGACGGTTCTGAAGGCCGCCGGTCTGCCGGACTGGTTCTGGAACGACTGGCGCCTGAATGCCGGGCAGTTTCCGCTGGGTGTCGATGTTTTCCTGACCGCTGGCCGCTCGATCGTCGGTCTGCCGAGAACCGTTGTTGTGGAGGCTTAGAGCATGTATGTCGCGGTCAAGGGTGGCGAACAGGCGATCCTCAATTCCCATAAGCTGGTGGCCGAGGAGCGCCGCGGCGACGCCGCAGTGCCGGAGCTGACGCTGAATCAGATCAAGGAGCAGATGCAGCTGGCGGTCGACAGGGTCATGACCGAGGGCTCGCTCTACGACCGCGATCTGGCGGCGCTGGCCATCAAGCAGGCCCAGGGCGATCTGGTGGAGGCGATCTTCCTGCTCAGGGCCTATCGCACCACGCTGACCCGCTTTGGCGAAACCCAACCCATCGACACGGCACAGATGGCGGTCAGGCGGCGTGTCTCGGCGGCCTACAAGGATCTGCCCGGCGGGCAGATCCTGGGGCCGAGCTACGACTACACCCACCGCCTGCTGGATTTCGCGCTGGCGGCGGAAGAAGGCGTCGGCGAACCCGAGGCGGCGGTGGCCGATGAGGCGGTGGATGACAGCATCCCCCGGGTGACCGACATCCTGAACCACGAAGGCCTGATCGAGGAGGAGCTTGCGTTCGGCGATGACGGCCCGGTGGCCGATTTGACCCGCGAGCCGATGGCCTTCCCGGCCGAGCGCGACATGCGCCTGCAGAACCTGGCCCGGGGCGACGAGGGTTTTCTGCTGGCGCTCGGCTACTCCACGCAGCGCGGCTTTGGGCGCAATCACCCCTTCGCCGGTGAAATTCGTCTCGGCGAGGTGGCCGTGGAATTCGTCCCGGAAGAGTTGGGCTTTCCCATCGAAATCGGCGAGGTCACCGTCACCGAGTGCCAGATGATCAACCAGTTCGCCGGCTCCGCCGAACGCCCGCCGCAGTTCACCCGCGGTTACGGCCTGGCCTTCGGTCACTGCGAGCGCAAGACCATGGCGATGGCCCTGGTGGACCGGGCGCTCAGGGCGCGCGAGTTGGACGAGTCCATCGAGTACCCGGCGCAGGACGAGGAGTTCGTGCTCTATCACTCCGACAACGTCGAGGCTTCCGGTTTCGTCCAGCATTTGAAGCTGCCGCACTACGTCGACTTCCAGTCGGAACTGCAATTGATCCGTAGCCTGCGACGGCGTCATGACGAGGATCACAGGGAGGCGGCAGAGTAATGCCACAGACCGACAACCAGACCGCAGCCGCGCCCGGGGCCGGCGAAGGCTACAACTTCGCCTATCTGGACGAGCAGACCAAGCGCATGATCCGCCGCTGTATCCTGAAGGCGGTGGCGGTGCCCGGCTACCAGGTGCCCTTCGGCGGGCGGGAGATGCCGCTGCCCTATGGCTGGGGCACCGGCGGCATGCAGGTGACCGCCAGCATCATCGGCCTCGACGATACATTGAAGGTGATCGACCAGGGTGCCGACGACACGACCAACGCCGTGAATATCCGGCGTTTCTTCGCCCGTACCGCGCAGGTCGGCACGACCGAGGTGACGGAAGAAGCCAGCATCATCCAGACCCGCCACCGGGTGCCGGAAGATCCGATGACCGAGGACCAGATCCTGGTCTATCAGGTGCCCCAGCCGGAGCCCCTGCGCACGTTGGAGCCGCGGGAGATCGAATGCCGCAAGATGCACGCCTACAAGGAATACGGCCTGATGCAGGTCTCGCTCTATGAAGACATCGCGCGGTTCGGCGAGATCGCCACGTCCTATTCCTATCCGGTGATGGTCAATGAACGCTATCTCATGTCGCCGACGCCGATCCCCAAGTTCGACAATCCCAAGATGGACGATTTTCCGGCGCTGCAGCTTTTCGGGGCGGGGCGGGAGAAACGCATCTATGCCATTCCGCCTTACACCAAGGTGAAGAGCCTGGATTTCGACGATCATCCCTTCCGGGTTCAACAGTGGGAGGAAGACTGCGCCCTTTGCGGGGCGGAGGAGACCTTCCTGGACGAGGTGATCCTGGATGACAGCGGCGGCAAGATGTACGTCTGTTCCGACTCTCACTTTTGCGGCAGGCGCCGGGCCGAGGGGCATGTCGGCCAGTTGCCCGACACGGCGGCCGCCGCCTATGCTGCGGCGGTCGGCGCGCAGGAGGCGCCGGACGGCGATGCTGCCCAGGCGCAGGGAGAAGGCGAAACATGAACGATACATCCCCTTTGCTGCGCGTGCACAATCTGTCGCACGCCTTCGGCAGTCTTCTTGCCTGTGCCGACATTTCCTTTGAGCTGCACAGCGGCGAGGTGCTGGGTGTGGTCGGGGAGTCGGGCTCCGGCAAGACGACCCTGCTGAACTGCCTCTCGGCGCGGCTGATGCCGACCAACGGCATCGTCGAATACGATCTGCGTGATCGCGGCCTGACCGACATCTATGCTCTCTCGGAGCCGGAGCGGCGCTTTCTGCTGCGCACCGACTGGGGTGTGGTGATGCAGAACCCGCGTGACGGCCTGCGCATGAACGTCAGCGCCGGCGGCAACGTGGGCGAGCGCCTGATGGCGGTGGGCGCGCGTCACTACGGCGAGATTCGCAGCGCAGCGGAAGACTGGCTGGCGAAGGTCGAAATGGACCTCGGCCGGATCGACGATGCGCCCAAGCATTTTTCAGGCGGCATGCAGCAGCGTTTGCAGATCGCGCGCAATCTGGTGACCAAGCCGCGTCTGATCTTTATGGATGAGCCGACCGGCGGGCTGGATGTTTCGGTGCAGGCGCGCCTGCTTGATCTTTTGCGCGGACTTGTCCGCGAACTGAAACTTTCAGCGATTATTGTGACCCATGATCTCGCGGTCGCCCGCCTGTTGGCGGACCGGCTGATGGTGATGAAGGACGGCAGGGTGGTGGAGACCGGTCTGACAGATCAGGTGCTTGATGATCCGCACCATCCCTATACGCAGCTTCTCGTCTCCTCGGTGCTACAGGTATGACAATGATCGAAAAGCAGGAACAACCACCCTTGATCCGGGTCGAGAACCTCAGCAAGACCTTTATCCTGCATGTCCAGGGCGAGGCCCGCATCCCGGTCTTTTCCGATCTCAGCCTGGAGGTGGCGGCGGGCCAGTGTGTTGCGCTTTTCGGGTCGTCGGGAACCGGCAAGTCGACCTTGCTGCGCTCGCTCTACGCCAACTACAAGCCGGGCAGCGGCCATATCTGGGTGCGCCATGGTGCCGACTGGGTGGATATGGCGACCGCCGTCCCGCACCGGGTGTTGGAAGTGCGCCGGGAGACCATGGGCTATGTCAGTCAGTTCCTGCGCGTCATTCCGCGAATCTCGGCGCGCGATATCGTTGCCGAGCCGCTGCACGCCCTGGGCATCGATCTGGAGCAGGCGCGCGCCAAGGCGGAGGTTCTGCTGGCACGGCTGAACATTCCAGAGGCCATGTGGGACCTGGCGCCGGCCACCTTTTCCGGCGGCGAGCAGCAGCGCGTGAACATCGCCCGGGGTTTCGCGGTGGACTATCCCATTCTCCTGCTCGACGAGCCGACGGCGTCCCTGGACGCCGGTAACCGTGCCGTGGTGATCGAACTGATTCGCGAAGCCAAGGCCCGTGGCACGGCGCTGGTTGGGATCTTCCATGACGATGAGGTGCGCGAGGCCGTCGCCGACGCGGTGTTCAATGTAAAGGCGGGGGAACTGGCGGCATGAGCGTGGAACGGGTCATCAGCAACGCGCGGCTGGTTCTGGAAGAAGAGGTCGTGCACGGCAACCTGGTCATCAAGGATGGCCGGATCGCCGGGATCGCCAGCGGCGCGACCGCCGTGGCCGCGGCAGAGGACATGGCAGGCGACTATGTCCTGCCCGGGCTCATCGACTTGCACACCGATCACTTCGAAAAGCATGTGCTGCCGCGCCCCGGCACCCACTGGGACCCGGTTGCGGCCATCATGGCCCACGATGCCCAGATGGCCGGCGGTGGCGTCACAACGGCTTACGACTGTGTCTGCGTTGGCGTCAGCATCAAGCATCCGGAGCGCAAGGACATTCTCCGCCCGATGATCGATGCGGTGCGCGAAGCCCGTGACAAAGGCATGCTGCGGTCCGATCACATTGTCCATCTGCGCTGCGAGGTTACCGACGAGGAGGTTGTCGATCTTTTCGACTCCGTCGCCGACCATGCCGCCGTCGGCATGATGTCCCTGATGGATCATGCGCCGGGCCACCGCCAGTATCCGAACGTTCAGAGCTTCCGCGAGCGCACCATGAAGAACCTGAGCCTCAGCGAGGCCGAGGCCGACGGGCATATCGAACGCCTGACCGGCGCACAGCACGACGTGGTGCCGAGAAACCGGGCCGAGCTGGCCGAGCGTGGCAGGGCGCGGGGGCTGGCCATTGCCAGCCACGATGACGAGACCGAGGCGCATGTCGAAGACGCGGCGGCCATGGGGATCACGGTTTCGGAATTTCCGACCACCGCAGCGGCGGCCCGCAAGGCCCGCGCCCATGGTATGCATATCGTCATGGGCGCGCCCAACCTGATCCGCGGCGGATCGCACTCCGGTAACGTTTCGGCGGCCGAGCTGTCGGAAGAGCGATTGCTCGACAACCTCGCCTCCGACTATGTGCCGGCCGCTATGCTGCAGGCCGCCTTTCGCCTGACCCAGGGGCCGCATGGCCTGGCTTTGCCGGCGGCGGTCTGCAAAGTAACGGCGAATCCCGCCCGGGCCGCCGGCCTTGACGACCGCGGACGCCTTGCCCCCGGCCTCAGGGCGGATTTACTGCGGGTTGCCATGGTCGACGACAAACCTCATGTTCGTACAGTCTGGCGCGATGGAAAGCAGGTGATGTGATGTTGCAGGAGCAGGTAGTGGAAGAGCGGGAGTCCCCGGTTGCCGTTGCGGCAGCCCCCCTGGTGCTGGCCAATGCCGAAGTGGTGACCGCGGAGGCTGCCTTTCGCGGCGCCGTCACCGTGCAAGGCGATAGGATTACCGAGATAACTGAGGGCGGTAACGTTCCCAGCGGTGCTCTCGACTGCCAGGGCGAGATGGTGCTGCCCGGCTTGGTCGACCTTCATACCGACCACTGCGAACGTCATGCCGTCCCGCGGCCCGGCGTACAGTGGGATGCCCTGCAGGCGGCGATTGCCCACGATGCCCAGGTGGCGGCGGCGGGGATCACCACGGTCTTCGATTCCCTGGTGGTGGGCCTGCGCGATGCGGACCAGACCCGCCGCGATCTGCTGGGCCTGATCATGGCGGCGGTGGAGAAGGGGGACGCCCTCGGCCTGTTCCGCAGCCAGCATTTCCTGCATCTGCGCTGCGAAGTGACGGACCCGACCCTGCTGGATCAGGTCGCGCCCCACATGGACCACCCTCTGCTGCGGTTGGTGTCGATCATGGAGCACACGGTGGGCCAGCGTCAGTTTCCCGACGCCGAAAAGTACCGCGAGGTGCTGGTGAAGCTGTTTCATGTGCCGGAAGACCAGGTGGAGGAACGCTTCCGCCGCGATGCCGAGGCCTCGCGCACTTTTGCACCGACCTATCGGGCTGCGATCTGCCGCATGGCGCACGAAAAGGGTATTTCCATTGCCGCCCATGATGACGAGACCCTGGAACACGTCGAGGAAGCCGCCCACCTGGGGATGGCGATCTCCGAATTTCCGACGACGCTTGTCGCCGCCGAGGCGGCGCGCGAATGCGGCATGGTCACCATTATGGGCGCGCCCAACGTGGTGAAGGGCGGTTCCCAGACCGGCAATGTCTCCGCGATAGAGCTGGCCCGGGCCGACTTGCTGGACATCCTGGCCTCCGACTACGTGCCGATCTCCATGCTGGCGGCGGCCTTGCGCCTGACAAAGGACGACGTGGGTCTGTCGCTGCCCCGGGCGGTGAAGATGGCCAGTCTCGCCCCGGCCCAGGCGGCGGGCCTGACCGACCGCGGCGAGATTGCCGTCGGCAAGCGCGCCGACCTGCTGCACGTCCGTATGGTGGAAGAACACCCGGTGGTCCGCACGGTCTACGGCGCCGGCAAGCGGGTGGCTTAGCCGGTTCTGTTTGGAATTGCAGGATTGCTGCAGCGCGTTAACCTCTCGGGCAAGAGTTCTTGCCGAGCTGGCTATGGCTGGGGCAGATTTCCCAGCTGGTTCCCTAAGTCAGCTCTTTTGGCCAACTCGGTTGTTTGTATTTCAATGATCATTCGCGAAGACGATTTGCGCGGGGAGGCGATCGCCTCTCTCCTGTCGGCCCATCTGGACCTCATGAGAAGCAACTCTCCCCCGGAGAGCGTGCATGCCCTCGATCTCGATGCCCTGCGGGGGCCGGAGATTACCTTTTGGACGGCCTGGGAGTCTGCGCAGTTGCTCGGTTGCGGTGCGCTGAGGGAAATCGACGAGCGCCACGGTGAGATCAAGTCCATGCACACGGCGGCGGCCGCGCGCGGGAAGGGCGTGGCGCGCCGGCTTCTGCAACACATTATCGATGAGGCGAGGCGCCGGTCGTACCGGCGCCTGAGCCTTGAAACCGGTAGCCCGGAGGTCTTCGCGCCGGCGCGCACGCTCTACGGCGACTTTGGTTTCCAGACCTGCGGGCCTTTTGCCGGCTACGTCTACGACCCTTTCAGCGTCTATATGACCCTCAAGCTCGCGCAGGAGCGCGACCCGGCCTGAGAGGCAAGAACTTTACCTTGGTAGCGAGAGATCAATTGATTGTCGAGAAGGTCAGGCCGGCGTTTCGCTTGGCCTTCGCTTTCGCGCTGGTCCTCGTCTTTGGCCTGCTTCTGCCGCAGGCGGTTGCATCGGAGTCCTGTCCCGAGGGGGCGCCCTGCGCAGCGGCGTTTCCGCTTGGCCCCAAGCTGTATTTGCCGGTCTACGCCAGTCGTCCGCTCGGTGAGGCGGTGCCGCAGATCCGCCGTGCAGTGGTCGTCATTCACGGGGTCGGGCGCGACGCCCGTCAGTACTTTCACCGGGTGGGCGAGGCGGCCCGTCTGGAAGCGGTCGAAGAGCAGACCTTGATTGTGGCACCGCGGTTCACGATTTCGGCAGACAGGACGACGGCGGACAGAGCGTCAGATCAGCGCAACGGTGCGGTATTTTGGGATCGCAACAGCAATTGGCGCCGTGGGGACTGGTCTTCCGTGCTCCCGGAAGGGCAGATCAGTTCCTTCAGGGCCGTCGAGCGCCTGCTTGCCTATCTGGGTGACCGGGCGCTGTTTCCCAACCTGGGCAAGATCACGGTCGTCGGCCATTCGGCCGGCGGCCAGTTCGTCCAGCGTTTTGCTGCCGGGCACGCGGAGATCCCGGAAGTGGCTCACACGCGGCTGCGCTATGTTGCGGCGAACCCGGGCGCTTATCTGTATCTGAACCCTTACCGGCCGGTGCAGACCTTCGACGGCCGCTTTGCGCCGCCGCATGCTGATCTGTGCGGCGACTACAATCACTACGACCATGGGCTCGACCAACTGAACCGCTTTATGATGCGCGCCAGCAGGGAGAAACTGGTACAGCACGCGCGGCAGCGGCCCCTGACCCTGTTACTGGGAGAGCGGGATATCAACCCATGGGACCGCACACTTAACCGGACCTGCTCGGCGGCTCTTCAAGGGCGGCATCGCCTGGAGCGGGGCCGCCTGTTCAAGGCGCATCTGGACCGGTTCTTCGCGCCGCACAATACGCAGGTTGTGCTGGTGCCCGCTGTCGGGCATGCCGGCGGCAGCATGTTTCAGTCTGATGCCGGCCGCGCCGTGATCTTCTTCTAGGCCTACCCGTGATTGCTTTACCCCGTGATCCCCCCTATAGCGTCAGGATCTTCTCGTTCATGTGGCGGACGCGGGCGGTGAGGGTGCGCATGACGTCGAGCGCGAAATAAGGCGTCTCGTGGATCAGATAGAGGAAGGTCCGCTCGGTCACCGGAACCACCTCGCTGGGCTCCAGCGCAAGCACTGAAGCGCTGCGCGGTGAGCCGTCGATCAGGCCCATCTCGCCGAAGACACCGCCGGCGCCGACTTCCTCGACCTGGGCGCCGTTGACGACGATCGCGACCCGGCCCTTGTGCACCAGGTACATCTCATGGCCGGTGGTATCCTGCTCGATGATGGTCTGACCGGCCTCGAAACCCAGCGGTTCCAGGCCGATGTTCGTGAGAATGCCGAAATCCATCTCGCGCTTGTCGGCAATGTCCATGGCGCTAAACCCCCCTCCCGATTGACTGGCCGCAAGATGCCTCATTTTTGTGACGGTTTCATGACGGTACTTGTCTTTGCATGGGCGTTTGTCCCGAACCTGCAGAAAACCCGGCTTGTTGACGCAGCTCAGTCTGCTGCGGCCGAATTCGGTATGGCTCAGGTCTTTGCGGTGGAGAAGATGTAGCCGGCGCCGCGTACGGTCTTGATCACCTGCGGTTTTGCCGGATCGCCTTCGATCTTGCGCCGAATGCGCGCGATACGAATGTCGATCGAGCGATCGAAGGGCTCCCAATCACGATTGTGTGCAAGGTTCAGCAGTTGGTCGCGGGTGAGCACGTGGTTCGGGTGATCGGCGAAGGCCTTCAGGAGGTCGAATTCCATGCTGGTCAGGGGAATTTCCGCACCGGAGGGCTCGAAGAGCTTGTGGGACTCCAGGTTCAGAGTGAAATCCCCGAAGTGAACGACGCGCGCAGCGTTGTCGGTGCGGGTTGCCTCGGAATCTTCTTGTTCCGAGGCGCGTCGCAGCACCGCCTTGATGCGGGCCAGGAGCTCGCGCAGATCGACGGGTTTGGCCAGATAGTCATCGGCGCCCATTTCCAGGCCGACGATACGGTCGACCACCTCGCCCGCCGCCGTCAGCATGATAATGCCCACCTCGGTGCTTTCGCGCAGATAGCGCGCAAGGGAGAGTCCGTCTTCGCCGGGCATGCGAATATCCAGGAGGACCAGATCGACGTCCTTTTCGTTGATCACCTCGCGTAGGCCCTCGCCGCCGCTGACGGCGGTTACCTGGAAGTCGTGAAGCTCCAGATACTCCTCGATGGTTTCGCGAATTCCCGGCTCGTCATCGACGACGACGATGTGCTTTCGCCCCTGCATTTCAACGGCTCCCTAACCAGCTCTCTCAACAGTGTTCAACATTAGACGCTACCCATATCCCGCTTTTCATGTTTCGTCCGATTCCACGGCCGCGGTTGCTGCCTTCGAACGCTGTTCCTGCTCCCGGCCCAATATCCGGTCGACCAGATCGCGGACTTCTTCCAGGGTAAAGGGCTTCTCTATGAAAGGCCGGTGAACCCGCTTCAGAAACGCCCGGGCCGAAGGGCTCAGCGTATCGCCTGAAACGAAGGCCGTCCGCTTCAACAGATCCGGGTCGCGCCTTTCAAGCGCAGCATAAAGGCTGGGGCCGTCAAGATGCGGCATCCGCACATCGCTCAGGATGACATCGAAGCTGCTGGCGTCCAGCATCGTCAGCGCCTTTTCGCCGGACTCGGCTGTTTCGACACGGTGCCCCTGAGTTGCGAGGATATCGCACAGCATCTGTGCCACATCCGGTTCGTCGTCGATGATCAGGATGCTGGCTTTTGCGCCCAGACATCCTGCAACGGTCTTCTTGTTGCTCGACGGTTCGCGCGTTTTCTCCCAGCTCGCCGGCAGGCTGACGGTAAAGGTGGAGCCGCGACCGACTTCACTGTCGACGCGAATGCGCCCATCGTGGGCTTCGACGATCCGGTGACTCACGGCAAGGCCGATGCCGGTGCCTTCGCCGATTTCCTTGGTGGTGAAGAAGGGTTCAAAGACGCGGCTGCAGATTTCCTCTGGAATGCCCGTCCCGGTGTCAGCGACTTCGAGAACGACTTCCTGGCGATGGTTATCGTAGCGGGCGGTAATCTTCAGTTCCCGCGGCCTCTCGCGAACCTCCATCATGGCTTGCTGTGCGTTGACTGTAAGGTTGGTGACCACCTGGTTCATCTGGTCGGGGTCGGCCCAGACCGGCGGTACCTTGGGGTCGATATCGACGATGATGTCGATATTGGCGGTGCGCAGCGAGTAGCCCGTGACATCCAAGGTGGCCTGGACGATGTCGCACAGGTCGACGACCCTGCGTTCCGGCGGCCGTTGACGGGCCATGGCCAGGAACGATTTGACGATGCGCGAGCAGCGGTCTGCGGCATTACCGATCTTTGTCGCCCGCTCGATGATACGGGCATCACTGGCGGTTTCTTTCAAGAGCTGCGCATGGCCGACGACGACGGAAAGCGGATTGTTGAGCTCATGAGCAACCCCGGCGAGGAGGGAGCCGAGGGCGCTCAGTTTTTCGCTCTGGTAGAGCGCTTCGCGATGCCGCGCCATCTCGGTCTCGGCCGCGCGCCTCTCGGTCTGGTCATAGGCGCTGGCAACGATCATCTCCTCGCCCTGGTATTCGATCAGGCTGGCGGTCAGGGAGGCCCAGACATGCCCACCGTCGGCTTTGCGAAGCTCGACCTCGAAACCTTGCAGCATGCGCCGTTCGCGCAGCAGCGTGAGGTAACGCTGGCGATCGCGCGGATCGACATAAAGGTCGGCTATGTAGGTCGCTTCGCCGGACCGCTGCATCTGTCCGAAGAGGGCGCGCGAAGCCGGGCTTTCGTAGATGATCAGGCCATCACTGGCCCGCGTCATTGCCACAGGGACCGGCGAAGCCTCCAGGATACTGCGCACCAGGTTCTCACTCTCCCGCAGCGCCCGTTCCATCTCCTTGCGATTGGTGATGTCGGTGCGGGTCACCACGATGCCGCCCTGGCGTGTCGGTTGGTTGGTGAACTGGAACCAACGCCCGTCGGCCTGCTGAAACTCCAAGTCGGTGCCGAACTGGAGGCGCAGGTTTCTGCGCTCCTCGAGCCATTCTTCGACCCGGCCTTCCGCGCCGACGTACTGGCCCCGCTCGGCGCCGGTTCGGATAAAGTCGGCCCAGCGCACGCCAGGTTCCAGGACATCGTTGCTCAGTTTGTTGAATTCGCGGTAGCGCTGGTTGCAGGTGACCAGGCGGTCTTCGGCGTCGTAGAGCGCAAAACCCTCGGAGAGAGACTCCACTGCGTCCTGCAGCGTTTCCTGGGCTTGGCGGAGCTGGGTTTCCTTGTCGCGCTGTTCGGTCAGATCGACCACGCCGCCGATGGCAATGGTTTTCCCGTCATGTTCGCAGAGTCGTGAAAATACGGCGCCCCAGAACACCGTGCCGTCGGCTTTCCGGAAAAGAGTTTCGCGGCCATCCAGGCGGCCTGCGGCCAGCAGCTCGTCGGTACAGTGCCGACGGTCTGCGGGGTCGGCATAGGCGCGTTCGGATTTGTAATGCTGGGTGACTGGCCAGTCATAACCAAGCAACGCTGCCGCTGCAGGGCTATGGTACAGCACGATACCGGTGTCGACATCGGTGAGCCAGAGTGGGAAGGGGTTGTTCTCGACGAGGCTGCGGAACTGCTGCTCGCTTTTGCGAAGCGATATCTCCGCTTCCTTCAGCTTAGTGATATCGGTGCGTACATAAACCCGCCCGCCACCGTGGATGGGATGGGTTGTCGTCTGTTTCCAGGCACCGCTCTTCAACTGAAACTCTACGGGCTCGCTTTCCGACTGCCGGACGTGGCTCAACCACAGTTCGGGTGTAATCGAAAGGCCCTCTATGATTTCGCCGTCTATGCTCTGCAGTTGCGGCAGGACATCGCAGTAGTTGTCGTAGGTGGAACTGCCCACCATGGCTTGCGGCGTCAGATCGTAGATCTCGGAAAAAGCCGCGTTGCACAGCACCAGCTTGTCATCCACGTCATAAATGGCAAAGCCGTTGGGAATGCTTTCGACCGCATCCTGGAGAAGCTGCCAGAGGTGGCTGATCGCTGCCTCCGCGGTGACGCGCTCGCTGATATCCCTCAGCTCGGTAACAATGGCACGGTCTTCGCCCAGATCGATAACCGAGAGCATGACTTCGACCGGCAGGTCGCGGCCGTCGCTGTGGCGCGCGATCAGGGTGAGGGTTTTGCCGGCGGCTTGCTCTCCGGCTGTCTGGAGCAGCAGATCCACCGCTTCCAGAAAGCTGCTGCGACTGTCGGGATCGAAGAGGTCGCTGACTCTCGAAGCGTCCCGGCTGCTTTGTCCGTCGGCAAAGAAAAGGGCGACTGCCGCGCGATTGATTTCAGCGATCCGCCCCTCCCGGTCGCTCAGCACGATGGGATGAGCGGCTTGGTCGATGATGGCCGCGCGCTGTGCGGCCAAGGCGTCCGGGTCGGGTTCGGTGTCTTTTTCCTGCTCGATGCTGACAATGCAGCCGTTGATCGCCGGGTCGCTCGCGGCCTTGCCGGAACTTGCGGCCAGCGACATCTCATCGCGCCGCCAGGCATAGACCCCCGTTTCGACCGCGACACGGTAGTCGACACTGGCGGCGCCGCTTTCCAGGACTGCCGCAAGCGCCTCTTCGTAGGCCACGCGGTCGTCGGGGTGAATGAGCTCGGCCAGGGCGTTTTCCCGGCCGCAGAGCTGTTCGGCGCTCTTACCGATCTGTTGTTCCGCGCCTGGGCTCACGAAGTCGAGGTTCAGTTTTCCCTTGGCGAGTTGTCCGCGATAGAGAACGACAGAGAGGCGGGCCGCCACCAGATCGAGCAACTGGCGTTCCGCCCCGCCAGGCAGGTCGAAGGCGAGGGGGCTTTCGGGTGTCGCCCGCGCCATTGCGAGGCCTCCTGTGACGCGTTTGTCTTGCTTGTCCGCCGGAACCGGGCGAGCCGGCCGGCGGCAGGCTGCCAAGTCAGCAGGAAGGCAGAGTAGCCGAGGGGCACACCAGAGAAAAGAATAGATAGGTACAGCCGGACCCGAGGCGAAAGCTGCGTTTTTTCGCAAGTCCACGACTGTCGATTGTTGTGATGGTCCTGCCACCAAATCTGCCCGCCCCAGTGAAATTGACCTTAAGTAAGATTCCGTCTGTTTTAACGGTTGCCCCAAAAATCGAATGACCGAGCCGGTGCGCCTCCCAACGCACCGGGCCGGCTTACATACTGTTTACTGCGACCGAAACCTGCTGCGGCTGCTGGGCAACCGCTCTTCGGCTTCATGCGCGGCACTGATGATCATCGAGCGGTTCAAGCCGATATCGCGCAGCATGTGATCATCCAGCTTGGAAAGATCCGTAACGGTCTTGCGGATGCGCAAGCGGCGCGCAAGAGGGCCGATAATCTGCCGCAGGATCTCCGCCGCGCCGCGCGCGGCCTGTTTCTGAATGGTTGGTCGGATAGCTGCACCGAACGGGCTGGCCGGTCGAACACCGGGCAGAACCATTGGCGAGCCAAATACATCGGGATTGCTCATTGCTCCACCAAGCTCCTAAGTGAACTGATTGGTTATGCGGTTCGCCCATTGTGCCCGGCGGTGCGTTCTCCCTGCAGCCGCCGATCACCATGGATGCCAGATATAAGGAGCGCCTGTTTCCCGCCGATGTCGCGCGAAGCCCCTTTTGGTATCAATTGTTGGCTGTTCGAGCCGCCGTGCGCCTGATGCGTTGCCGGGCATTCGCGGCCTGGAGTCGTTCTTTCAGCCTCGGCGAAGGTCATCTGATCCTCGATTAATCGAGGAAAAACAAAACTCTATGGATCGGCGGTCGGCATCTGCGCCCAGTTACGGAGCGGCGCTGCGATTGCAGGGGATCTCAGAAAAGCTGAAACAATTGATACAGTTCGCCCTGGCGGCGGGATTGTTCGGTCCGGGCCGGTGATGCTGCCGCTTTCTGCGTCACGGCAAGGAAACAAAGAATTACTCCCCGGTCACTCGCCTTAAATAGGACATTTGCCGCGGCCCGCGTGACGTCGATATCCTTCTCAAAACAATCAAAAAAGAATAACTCAGAAGTCACAATTCAGGAGCCGCTGTGTCCCTTTTCCCTCTGCGTGGTCCCCGGGGTGAAGCTGCGCTCGGCGAAGACCACGGCTTGTCGGCGACGGCAACGACGGCGCTGATCGTCGCTGCGGTCTTTGTTGGCGCCGTGCTGCTGGTGGCACTGCTGGCCCTGCAGACACGTGTGCCTTTTCCCGACCTGACGCGCGATCCGCTCGCGATCATGGGGAAGAAGTCGGCCCCTCATCTTGGGTTTCTCTCCAACCTCGGCGCCTTGCTTTGGTGCACGACGGCAGCCGTTTGTGCCTTTGTCGGCTTGCGGCTGATGCGCGACCGCGATTCCCGGCGCCGCAGTCTTTTTCTCTTCGCTGTGGCCGGTTTCTCGGCCGTGCTGCTGTTCGACGACCTCTTCATGGTTCACGAAAACCTGAAGCTGCGCATGGCCCATGGCGACATTGCCTTGTTTGTCGTTTATGGCATTTCGGCTTTTTGTTACATCGGGGCTTTTCGCGGTGTTCTGAGCCACATCGGGGTCTTTGCGCCGCTGCTTGCGGTCGCACTGCTGGGCGTCAGCGTGGCCGCCGACGTCGCCAAGCTGACGGACCAGGTAGAGGGAACCTGGCCCTGGGTGCTGGAGGATGGCAGCAAGTTCGTCGGCATAGCACTCTGGACAGCTTTTCATCTCAGAGCGGCCTGGATACTGGACGCCGGGCGACGCCTGGGGCATGAGTGTTGATCGCTTGGCGCGGCTTCGCGAAGATCCGTTAACCCGTCGTTAGGGCCGTTGTGCGACAGACTTTCTCCGGCGTCGGACCCAGGCTAAGCTGGCCAATATCTTGGAGAAAGTCGAGATGACGCAGCGATCTGCGCGGTGGAAAAGAGTTTTAGGCGCTGCCCTGGCGGTTTTCGTGATGCTGTCTTTAACGGCGAATCGCTCGGTGGCGCACCCTCATGTCTGGATCGATTCCGTGGTCCGCCTGATCTTTGATGACAATCACCATGTCACCGCCCTTGAGGTCGAGTGGCATTTTGACGAGTTCTACAGCCTCTTTGCGGTAGAGGATCTGGACAAGAACGCGGACGGGAAGTTGGACGAGGCCGAACTGAGGCCGCTTGCCGAACTGAACGTGACGTCCTTGGAGAGCTATCGCTACTTCACATACGTCAAGGTGGACGGTGTCGATGCGGCCTATGAGAAGGTCCGCGATTACAGTTCCCGGTTTGACGACGGCATCCTCAGTCTGCGCTTTGTGTTGCCCCTGAGCGTGCCTGTCGATCCGCGTACCGCGCAGTTCTCCTTTTCCAGCTACGATCCCAGCTTCTACATCTCGATTGAGCCTGGGCGGGAGACGCCCGTCATACTCTCCGATGGCGCGCCGGAGGGGTGCGCGCTGCGCCTGACCAGGGGCGCAGACACCGAAACCCTCAATCTAGCCGACACCGATATTTTCGATGCCGGAGGCCAGAGCATTGCGGCCCGGTTCGCTTCCCGCGCAACGCTCAGCTGCGCCAGCCCAGCGGTTATTCAATGACGCCAGCCTTTCGTTGGATTCCAAGACAGGCCGGCCTTTGCGCCGTGTTGCTGCTGGTCTTTTGTGTGCTTTGGGGCGGCCCGCAGGCGGCGGCACAGACGCCGCTGGTACCGCCGCCGGAAGCCGCGGCCGGCCAACCGGCATCCGCCGGCCCCTGGCAGACCCTTCTGCTGTACGTCCACCAGATGCAGGGCGACCTGCACCGCCGCCTGGCCGGTGCCGTCCGTGCCCTTAAGGGTGATGCCGCGGGCGAGGCGGCGCTCTTCCTGGTTGCCCTGAGTTTTCTCTACGGGGTCTTCCATGCGGTCGGCCCAGGGCACGGCAAGGCGGTGATCTCCACCTATCTGCTGGCCAATGAGTCTGTGGTCAGGCGCGGCATTGTCCTGGCTTTTCTGGCGTCGTTTCTCCAGGGCCTCACAGCCGTCGTCCTGGTCGGCCTGCTGGCGGTGCTGCTCGATATGAGCGGATTGCGGGTGACCGCTTCGGTGGGTCTGCTGGAAAGCGCAAGCTATGCGCTGGTCGCCCTGGTGGGCCTATGGCTCCTGTGGTCGCTGCTGCGGTCCTGGCGGGGTGCCAAGGGGACCGGTGAAGAGACGGAAGGTCATGATCACGGCCATGACCCTGCCCAATGCGGACACAATCATGCGCCGGACCCGGCGCTGCTGTCGCGCCGGGGTTTCCTGTCCGCGGGTTGGGGAGTCGTCGCCGCCGTCGGCCTGCGGCCCTGCAGCGGTGCGGTATTGGTGTTGCTGTTTGCCCTGGCCCAGGGCGTTCTTCTGGCGGGCATTGCCGCGACAGCCGCCATGTCGCTTGGAACGGCGATGACGGTTTCCGCGCTTGCCTTGCTCACGCTCTGGTCAAAGCGTCTGGCGGTCACGGTTATGGGCGGGAGAGTCCGCTGGGTCGAGACCTTCTATCAACTGCTTGGTTTCGGCGGCGCGGTACTGTTGATCCTTCTCGGCAGCGGGCTTTTTATCGTGTCGCTGCGGGCTACAGGCCCTCTTTAATAGTGCTGTAATAGCGCTGTAATCTTCTAAATCATTGTTATGATTGGATGAAATTACAGTTCCCCCTTCTGTGGTAATCCTCACAGACCCTTCCCTGTATGAGCTTTACCTTCTTTGTTAACGGACGTTGGTCCCATCCGTCGTGGAGGCGGAGCCGATGGACCGGGGAGACTTTTTTGTCTAGCCGAGGGGTTGGTGGGCGAAAGGGAAGGGAGAGCACCGTTATGTCTGAAGTCAATACGCTACTCGTAGGGCGAAACCGCCTGTTCCTCGAAGGGCTGAAAAGCCTGCTGAGAGGGAGTTCCTTCAACGTTTGCCATGAAGTGGCCAGCGTCTCTGCGATCAATGAGGCCGTTGAGCCGGATGAGCTGCAACTGATCCTCATTGAGTTGCGCGGCGATGTCTCGCTGCTGGTCGAAGACCTCCGCCACTTGCAGGACGCCCTGCCTGACACGCCGATTGTCGTTCTGACCGATGAGCGGGACCCGAGGACTCTGGCCGCCTGCCTGAACGCCGGGGCCGATGCCTTTCTGCTGAAGGACATTTCGCTCGAAGCGCTGATCCATTCCTTGAAGCTGGCCATGATGGGTCAGAAGGTGATGCCGACGGATCTGGCAACCGCCTTGATCAACGGCGCCGTCGGCGTCGCACCGGTCGGCAACGCGCGCATTGAGGAATATGGTCTTTCCGATCGCGAGCAGGAGATCCTGCGCTGCCTGGTTTACGGCGATGCCAACAAAGTCATCGCAAACCGTCTCCACATCACCGAGGCGACGGTCAAGGTGCATATGAAAAGCCTGCTGCGTAAGATCAAGGCGGGCAACAGGACTCAAGCGGCAATCTGGGCGCTCAATCATGGAATGGCCCCGGGTCTCCCTTTCGGGGGTGGGGCCGATCCTATGTTTCCCGCTTCCAACGGGGCGCCAGCCCTTTCACAGCTGACCGGCTGATTGATTGGTCTCTGGCTCTCCGGGCCGGCCTGCAGCCTCGCTGGGATTGCTGGTCGTGACGCTTCCCTATCCACCGGCGGTCGGCCCTCAAAGCGGCTGACCGTCGGCTTCCTGGATTTTCGGATACTTCCTTCGCGCCTACCCGCTGCCGAATTCAGCCGTTGCAGCTAACCGCCGACTTGAGCGGTCCAGGCATCGATCGAGCTGCCGCTTCCCGGATAAATCACGACCGCGCCCCTGCTGGAACCCGCCGTCACCATGTTTGTCCAAGAGGCGATGGTGGCCGAGGTTTTCAGGCTTGTCAGGAAGCTGGGCGTCGAAGACCCGCCGCCGCCCTTCGGTGCGAAGAAGGGATTGAAAACGCCCGCACCATCGGCAGGGCTGCGACGAAAGCTGCTGCCGCGGCCGGCGGCGCCCGGCAGAAACGCAGCGGCCTGCGCGTTGACGATAGCGGTCGATCCCGGTCCCTCCGAAACATCGACCAGGGCGCCGTTCGATCCGCGCCGCAGATTGTCGGGCGTCAGTCCCAGGATTTCCTGCTGCAGGATTGCCTGACGGCCGGCGAAACTCATGCCGGCACCGCCACCGCCGAACGAAAAGGGTTTATTGTTCCACTGCGCCTCGGCCTCCGGTGCGGCGCCGGCCGCTGCAACAACGGCAACAAGGGCGCCGAAGCCATAGCGGACAAAACGACTTGCCGGCCGTTTGGAAGAGGTGCGGGACTGATGATGATGTGCCATTCCGGAACTCCGATAGTGAGCGAAGAGTTACGCCAAGGCGTCCAGGCGGGGTGCCGGTCCAAAGAGCAAACCTGCCGCAGCTAGGGCGTGTAACTTATCACTTTCGGGGAATGGCCGTTGGTTTCAATGCGCAAGAAGAGGTAATACCCCCATATAGCCTCAGGGCCAGTCGTCAGACCCCTTGGTCGGTGTTCCATTGGGGGTAGACGTCGGTCCCTTACCGTCGCCGGCATCATTCTTGTGCAGACTTTCCTGCAGCGGCAGCAGGACTGTCGCCGCCAGGACCGCGGCTTCTGTCCGGTTGCGGCATTCCAGTTTCACCAGGATCGCGCGCACCAGCGACTTCACCCTTGTCTCGCTCTCGTTCAACTGCTCGGCGATGCTGCGGTTGCTGTCGCCGATGGCCAACAGTTTGAGGATGGCCTGCTCGCTGTCGTTGAGGCGGCAGAGCATATCGAGGTGGCAATAGGTTCCGGAACCGCCGTCGCGCGGGGCCGGCATGACCGAATAGCCTTCGCGCGCGAGGCTGAGACTTTCCTCGAGGTAGTCCAGGCCCGCGTCGAGAAGGATCAGGCCATCGGCGCGCTGGGCCAGGTCGCCCAGAAAGGCGCATTTCGATTCCGGAACCGCCAGCAGCACGCGGGTTTTCTCGCCCGACCAGCGGTCGATCTGTTGTTCGAGGCGCCCCAGCCGGCTGCCGTCCTCTACCGCCAGGATCAGATAGTCGGCCTCCGGCTCGCCGAGCCCGTTGGCGGGAAAGATGCAGATGTCGCCGATGCGGGTGTTCGGCACCCGCCGCAGGGCATCCAAAAGGGGTGCGGTATCGATCCCCGACGCCAACAAAGCGCAGCGGCGGTGATCAGTCTCTGCCTGCGGGCCTGGCGGCTGAGTGTTGCGGTCGTACATGATGGGTGAACCTCCAGAGTGACCTGTAATGGCCCGGTTCGGGCCGTTCCGGCGGCTGTTGCGCCACGATTTCCGAGAGACTAGCACGGGGCTTTCTCACAATCTTTCGCGCAGGCATAGTAATACTTTCGTATAGGGTGGTAATACTGAGGTGACTTATATCTATGTAGTTACCTATTTGTGAAAGTATTAATGCTTGTTTATTTTAAAATACTCCTTCGCTCTCTTTATTCATTAAATAATTCTCGTACCATCTCCAACCATTGGTTCCGGGCGAAATGTATTGCCGCCGGATTGATGGAGACAGATCGATGCATAGGGGATGGATCATGCGAGCAAAAGCTTGCGCCTACGTAGTTTCGGCCGCGATGGCGCTTAGTGCCTGTGCCGGCCCACCGTTTCCGGATACCGGTGTGGCGCCGGTCTTCAGTTTTCCGGTTACCAGCAACCACACGCCTTATAGCCAGTGCCTCTCGGGCCTGGCCCAATCTGAAGGCGCCAACCTGCCGGTGTTCTCGGTCGGTGAGGTCGCCGACAAGACCGGGCAGGTGAACTATGACGACAACGGCCACGCCCTCAGTCAGGGCGTGTCGGAGATGGTCATCTCCGCGCTCTGGAAAACCCGCAAGGCGCGGTTGATCGAGCGGCTCGATCTGCGGATTCCCCTGGCGGAGATGAAGCTCTCCGAGCAGGGCCGTCTCGGTCGCGGATTGTCGGAGTATGAGCTTCCCGCCAGCGACTTCATCGTCGTCGGTGCGCTGACCGAGCTGAACTACAACATTACCTCCGGCGGTGCCCGGCTCTTCGTCAACGGTATTGGCGGCGGCGGGCGCACGGTTGTGATCAACGTGGCGCTGGACCTGCGTGTGGTCAACGCGCGCAACTTCTCGGTTGCCTATGCAACCTCGCTGCAGAAGCAGATTTACGGCTTCGAAGTGGAGGCCAACGTCTTCCGCTTCTTCGGTAATACCCTCATTGAATTTGACGCTGGAATGATTCGCAACGAGCCGTTGCAACTCGGCGTCAGATCCGTCGTGGAGATGGGTGTCTACCTTCTTATGACGGACTTTCTGGGTCTGCCCGCGATCCAAGGCTGCGATCTCGTGGAGACCGATCACTTCGCTGGATACTTAAAGGAGATAGAAGATGAAAGCGAATAAGTCTGTACTGCTCTGTGGAGCTGCGGTGGCCGCCCTTGGCCTTGCCGTATCCCCGGCGGCGGCCTTCGATCAGGTCGACTGGCACTGGGATCTGGAAGTCATCGAGCATGTGACCAAGGATGTCGACATCGATGTCGATATCGATCCCGTCGGTCTGGTACTGCTGGAAGATCTGCAGATCTACATCGGCGACGTGACGGCCGAATCCTACGTGAACGGCGTCTACAACAACCAACCGAACGAAGGCGGCGGCGTCGGTGCCGGCACGGTCGACTTCACGGTCACCCTGGACGGCATGACCGACGACGAGACCGATCCCAGCACCGTGGCCGGTGTTGCCGATCTGGGCGGCGACCTGATGGGAAGCTCCTCCGATGTCTCCGGCACTCTCGACGAGGGCACGGACGATCTGGACGTGGTCATGACCTTTGAGGACATCCCGGTTGAGAACATCGAGATCGAGCCGACCGGCTCCTTCGATGCCCTGACCGAGTTGCCCGAGGTGGTCAGCACCGCAACGGCCATCGCCAACAACGTCAGCATCGACAGCGATGTCATGGTCGAGATCCACGAAGGCCAGTATGTCTTCAACACCGGCGAGTTCGGCGACGATCCGAGCCCGACGCCGGTGCCGATCGGGCCGGGCGGCGACGGTATCAGCCTCGCGTCGATCGAGGACGGCGCGGACTTCGGCAACAACCGGAACGAGTTCCACGATGCGGCAGCGTTGCTGACCCTGGCTGCGCTCTTCAACGTGATCGAGCCGGCTGAGATCTCTGCCGTGTCAAAGGTGGACGACATCCTCAACGCCTCGGTTGACAGTGCCGCGACGGCGGTTGCCAACAACAAGGCGATCACCGTCGAGGCCAAGGTCGCCGACGACGCCGTGGTCATGGGCGACATCACCCAGTTCGCCTATGCCAACACTTCGGCGCTGTCGCAGGTGGGTACGAACTTTTGTGAGTTCGATTGCTTCGGCGCCCAGCCTTATGGTGTAGAGGTCAACAACTACACCAACCTTGGTGCGTTGGAGCGTCCGCTGGTGTCTTCGGTCGCTACGGCCGTGGGCAACAACCTGTCCATCACTGTCAGCACGCCGGAAATCGGCGGCGGCAGCTAACCACAAGCAAGCCTACCGACCCCGGGGAGGGAGCAGAGATTTTCTGCTCCCTCATCCCCTTCTCATCCCGGGGTGGCAGACCCAGTTTCCAGGAGGTGGAGATGAAAACGACCCTGATGCATTTTACAGTCGATGTTCTGACCTTTCTTGTCTACGCCGCCTTTGCGGTTACCCTGATGGCGCACCTGGCCGGTGACGCATCGGCCCAGATGAATGAGCAGCCTTGGGGCTTTTCCGCGCGCAGCGGCGGCAGCATGGCGATCTTCATGAAGCAGGTCGACGCCGGCCTGCTGGACGGCAACAGCGGCAGCGGCAGTGCCGCCGTTTCCGGCACCACGACCTATCTTGTCTGCGGTGGCGAAGGCAGCGCCGGGGCGCGGGGCAATTCGTCCTGCATCATCCTGAACAACTCGGATGGCGCCTTGAATCTAGGACAAGAGGCGGTCGGCGATCAGACGGCTGAGAACAACGTCACCCAGACCCAGAACAACGGAGCCGACGAGGTCAGCGAGATCCTGGATGGTGATGCCGCCAGCCAGTAGCCGGCCCGGGATACCTATACGGGATCTCTGCCCGGGCAAAGACATGCGACGGCGGCTTCGGGCCGCCGTTTCATTTTGTCGATGTCGTGAGATCTTCCAAACTATGAGCAGCCTATTGGCTGCGGCAAACCATCATCTCGGTGGGGCGCTCCGCGCCGGGCAGGCAGAGAGGCTGCAGACCGCAACGCCTGCCGGGCTTGCTTACTGTCTGTACCTCCCCTTGCGCTTCGTCCTCCGTTGCGGCGTGTTTTTGCCGGTAGGCTTCCAGCCGGCGGCGGCAGAGCGGCGACGTGCTGTCGTCGGTCTGTGCCAGGGCATCCTGCAGTTCCCTGGGCGAGTTTCCATCGAAGGCGCCCTGCCCGCCGGGGCTGCCGGCTTTACTGGCCGTCGCTCCGCTGCCGCCGGTGACGGCATTCAGGGCCATGCCGGCCGCGCCGACCAGCCCGGTCACGCAGCCGCCAAGGCAAAGCGGTGAGGCGAGGGCGAGCGATATCAGGGCCATACGCGCGGGGGTCTTTTCTTGCATAGCCCGCGACCTCAGAACGCCGGGTGCAGCAGTGAGTCGGTCTTCATCGAGGAAAGGTAACTGCGCAGGGCGAAGATTTCTGCCGAGGTCAGGTTAAATCGCGGCATCGGCGGGTGATCCGCCGCCAGCCAGGCCTGTAACCTCAGAGTCGACCAGTCTACCGCCTGGGCCATCTCGCGCAGGGTCGGTGCCGCCGTCGTGCTGTAGGGGGCTTCCGGCGCCGCATGGCAGCGCAGGCAGTATTGGGCCACCAGATCGCGGCCCTCGGTGATCTCGTCGCCCCGCGCGGGGCCGACAAGCGGCAGGCAGACCCAGAACAGGACGGCTGCCAGGCCGATCCCGGTCAGGAGCAGCGTATCTCTCGCGGCGCCGCGGTTTCGGCTCTGCCGTCGGGTGGGCCACTGCCCGGTCGGGCAGCGGCTACTGGATCTGGTTGAGTGCATTGCTGAAGCCTTTCAAGGAAAAGCGGGCCACGACGGTCTTCTCTGCCACGCGATAGGCTGCCACGCCTTGCAGGTCCCTGCGGAACCGGGCGAGAACCTGGTCGGTCGCCTCCAAGCTGACGGCAGCCTGGCAGAACAGATCGTTGCAGGCGCTGGTCCGCAGACTGGTGGTCCAGCCGCTGTCGAGTTGCAGCGCGATGGGTGCGTTGGCGCCCACCTGGTGGCTGACGCGCAGGATGGCCCGCAGCCGCCGGCTGCCGCGTTCGGGTGCGATCAGGATCTGCAGTCCCGGTGCCTGGTAATCGGCCAGGCAGGCCGACTGACCGCAGACGACGCTCCAGCGTTCGACGTCACCGAGGGCCGATGTGGCCGTGAGGCTGCTGCCGGCGGTCAGGCCTGCAGCCAGGCCGAGGGCCAGCCCGAGGGGCTTGAGCGGTAGGCAAAGGGCTCTGCTGAACATCCTATTCATGGTGCATTCTCCCGGGATTGCGGTCGAAACGGCTTTCCTGGGAAGTCTGGGCCCAGACGGTCGGCGGGGCGAGTGAGCAGGCGGAGAAGGGCGCGGGACTTGTGGCTTAGGCCTCAAGGGGTAAGGAATTCTGCCGAATTCGCAGTTTCTTGCCCTGGGTGTGACAAATCCCACAGTGGTTTTGGCGGCCCGGCCCTATGTTTAGGGCGTTGTTGTGGAGGTCCTCCCTCAAGCCACGATGACGGACCTTTAGTGAGCCTTGAAAACCCCGTCCGCTGCCCATCGGACGGGGTTTTCCCTTATCCGGAGCTTGGCCTGGAGCGCTGTTGGTCGGAAATCCTGGTCTGGTTCGCATTCTTGCCGCCGACCGGGTGCTGCGGGACCTCGGGGAACAAAACCCCTCAGTGGGCGGTCAGTCGCCGGCGACTTCGTGGACCATACGTTCCAACTCGATGACGTCGCTGACGATCAGGGTGCGGCCGTCGCGTTTGATCAAACCGTTCTTGGTCAAATCGTTCAACTCACGGGTCACCGCCTCACGATGGGTCGAAATGCGGCTGGCGATATCGGCATGGGTCGGTGCCGGCGAGATGCGCGCCGTATTGTCGTCGCCGATGTGATCCCGCGCCAGTCGCAGCAGTTCCGAATGGATACGATTTTTCACGGCAAGCGTACTGAATTCGAAGATCCGCTCGCTCAAAGAGCGAACCAGGCGGGTGATGTAGGTCAGCATCGCCATGGAAACGGCAGGGTATTCCTGCAGGATGGTACGGAAAGTTTCAGCCGGCACGGAGCCGATCATCACATCCGTCAGAGCGATGACGTTGGCTGAGCGGGGCGCTCCGTCGATGGCGGCGAACTCGCCAAAGCACTCGCCGGCTGAGATGTCGCGAAAAGCCACTTCCTTGCCGGCACTCGAGAACAGGATCACCCGGACCGTTCCGGAAACCATGAAGTAGACGTCGGTCGAGGCGTCCTGGTGGCCGATGATCTGTTGCTGGGCCTGGTAGTTGCGCCAATTCATGCGCTGCGAAAGGCGCTCGATCTCGCTCGCTTCCAGACCTTTGAAGATCTCGATCCGCTCAAGCGCGTAACCCGTACCCCCCGAGAGCCGTTGGTTGGCTGTCATCGCCTCCATCTTCGCTTTTTGGCCCTCACCGTATTGCCCGGAGTCGCTGCCGGAACAGGAAGGCTAAGTCACCTGAAAGCTTCAAGCTTCCGCTGTTCGCCGCCCATTCCCCAATCGAAGTGTCAAAAACCGGGCGGCGACAAGCCTGGGCAATACTACTCCGGACAAGGCCGGATGCAACTGGCTGATGATTGTAGTTCTGCGGCATATGCCCGCGTTGAGGTTTTTGCCTTGTCAGGCTGCAAAGCCTGCCCGGCCTATTGGCCAGACCTTGAGTTGCCAGGGCTGTCGCGTTATTGAGACCGCTTCTGGAGGCGCAATTTCGGACCGTCATCCAAGGCGGGAACAAAAATGTCACAGCTGACCATGTCCTTTGCTATCGAAGATCTCGGCGGTTGGCTGGGCCAGAAGCTGCTGCCTTTTTGGGCAGCCACCGGTTTTGATTCGCAGACTGGCGCTTTTATCGAGAAGCTGGATCTGTCGGCGCAACCGAGTAGCGAGGACTACACGCGCGTCAGGCTGCAGGCGCGACAGATCTACGTCTATGCCCAGGCTCATACCCTTCAGTTGTTCCCCGACGGGCTGGCGCTGGCCCGCGGCGCCTATGCCTTTCTGCTTGAACATGCCTGGGATCATGACGGCGAAGGCTGGTTCCACCGCCTGCGGCGCGACGGGACTCCGCTCGACCGGACGAAGGACTGCTACGACCACGCTTTCATGCTGCTGGCGATGGCCTGGCTTTATCGTGCCGGCGGCGACCCGGAGGTTTTGCAGCGTGCCAAGCGGACGATCGCATTTGTCGATTCGTCGCTGGGGCTGGAGCGAGACGGCAGCTTCGACGGTTACACCGACCACGCGGTAGCCGAGGGCGAGGCCATCCCGCTGCCGCGCCGTCAGAATCCTCACATGCACCTTTTCGAAGCCCTGCTGGCTCTGTATGAGGCGAGCGGCGAGCAGGAATGGTTCGATCGGGCCGGACGCATTCTCGATCTCTTCAAGCTCAGGTTTTATGCCGCTGATACGGGGCAGTTGACGGAGTTCTTCGATTCGGATTGGAACGAGATGGCGGTCGAGGGTGCGCTTCTGCGTGAGCCCGGTCACCATTTTGAATGGGTTTGGCTGCTCCATCGCTACGGGCAGCTGTCCGGAGACGACTCGGTTCTGCCGATCATGGAAAAGCTGTTTTCCTGGGGCTGGCAACATGGCATCGACCGCCGGCCGGGTGGTGTTTTCGGGGCCTATGATGAACTGGACCAGACAGGCCGGGTACTGAAGGGCGGCAGCAAGCGGCTCTGGCCCCAGACCGAGGCACTGAAGGCCTGTCTCGCCCTGACCGAACGCTGCGGCGATCCGACCGCCAAGGCCGGCAGCGAGCCGCTGCTGAAATCGATGTTCACCCATTTCGTGAGTTTCGATCATGCGCTCTGGCAGGATCAGCTGGATGGCGACGGCAAGATGATCGCCCCGGCAATTCCGGCCAGCAGCCTCTATCATCTTTTCCTGGCGCTTGCGGAGGTCCTGCGCGTTCTGCCTGACAGCGCGCAATCCTGAGGCTCAGTTCTCGGTTGCGAAGTGCCTGGCCCAGGCCAGCCACATGGCCGCGGTCCAGGTGAAGTCGTCTCCGCCGAGGCCCTGACCGGTGATGGGATCGAAGTATTCCCAGAAACCGCTTTGGCGGATGGCGCGCGCGCTGGCCTCTGCAATACGGGCCGCCCGGTCGTCATAACCGCAATCGCTCAGGCCCTCTGCGATCATGTGATTGACGATGGCCCAGGTCGGCCCGCGCCAGTAGCGCAGCCGGTCGAAGCGTTGGTCCTCGGGATCGAAGCTCGGCACCGGATAGGCAGTCGTGGCAAACCATCGGTCCAGAATCTCAATCATCTGGATCAGGCGTTCAGGTTTCACGCCACCGGCATAGAGCGGCAGGAAAGAGGCTGAGGTGATGGCGTCGGCGAAGGTACCGGATACCAGGTCGAAGGATCGAAAGCTTCCGGCCTCCTCGTCCCAAAGCCGCTCCAGTGCGTCTTCGCCCCGCGCGATCCAGCGATCGAACTCCGGGATGTCTTGCTGGTGGCCCAGGGCCTCGGCCAGCACCCTGAGATCGCGGTCTGCGCGCAGCAGGATGGCGAGCGTGCCGACATCGACCATCTTGAAGGCAGAGGCGGCATAGATGGCCTCCGGGTCGTAACCTCTCTCGCGGAATGTCAGGATGAGGGAAAGGTAGCGGTCGTACTGTTCCTTGCGGGGCCGTTGCGCGGCGTCGATCTTGTCGAGGTCGCGGCGCTCGAACGGCGGCAAACCGTCCGCCGGTACCCGGGAAAGGGCGGTATCCCAGTCAGGGCTGTTGTCCCGTCCGGATTCCCAGGGGTGGAGAATGGCGACCATGCCATCCGCCGCCGGGTCGCGCGCGCCGTGGAACCAGCGGTGCCAGGCCATCAGCTTGGGATAGAGCCGCTGCGCGGCGGCGCCGGCCTGTTGCCGGTCGCGGGCGCCCTGCCAAAGCTTCAGAACAATGCTGGCAGCAACCGGCGGATCGCTGATCCCCGACGTGGCGACGGCAGGTCGATCACCCCAGATCGCCGCCTTGCCCCAGACGTCGGGGCCCGGAAAGTATCCCGGGTCTTCTCTGTGGAAAGCGATGTGAGGGACCATGCCGTCGGGCCACTGGGCGGCAAAGAGACTGTCGATTTCCTGCCAGGCGCGCACTTCGTCGAAGGTTGCCCAGCCGAGTGCCACGAAACAGCTGTCCCAGTTCCATTGGAACGGATAGAGCCCCGGGGTCGGCACGGTATAGCCGCCGCGGTCGTTTTCTTTGAGAATGCGCTCGGCCTCGCGCGTGCAGACCTCCGGGTCACTCAAGTTTTTGGGCGCCTCTGGCGCTGTTGCCTCAGCCATCTTCAGTCAATCGCCTCTTCTTGAACCTGTCATCAATGGAGCGCTTTGCCGCTTTCAGTGTCGAACCAGCGCCGCCGTTCCGGGGCCAGCGCAAGATAGACCTCCTGGCCGCTTTTGATGGGGGAGTCAGCGGCGGTTGTGACGCGAAACAGTTGTTGGTCGACCGCGAGGGTCAGCAGGTTGTGGGGGCCGAGCGGTTCGACCACCGTCACCCGCCCGGTCAGATGTTCCGAGGCAGCGGTTTCCGCCACCAATACATCCTCCGGCCGGATTCCCAGGGTGACCCGCCCGTTGCCCTGGCTGGCGCTGGGGCCGGGCAGGGCGGCGCCGGCGATCCGGCAGTGGCCGTTCTCGCGTTCCGCCTGCAGGAAGTTCATCGGCGGATTGCCGATGAAGCCGCCGCAGAAGGCGTTGGCCGGGTTCTGATAGACCTCGATGGGGCGGTCGTACTGGATGATGTGGCCACCGTGCATCACGGCGATGCGGTCGGCCAGGCTCATGGCTTCGACCTGATCGTGGGTGACGTAGATGGTTGTGGTGCGGCTTTCCGCCAGCAGGCCCTTCAATTCGGCGCGCATCTCCAGGCGCAGCAGGGCGTCCAGGTTCGACAATGGCTCATCCATCAACAGGACCTCCGGCTCCATCGCCAGGGCGCGGGCGACCGCGACGCGCTGGCGCTGGCCACCGGAGAGCTGGGCCGAGTAGCGGTCCAGCAGATGTTCGATGTGCATCATGCCGGCGGCCTTTTTCACCCGCGGTTCGATCTCGCTGTTCAGCAGCTTTTTCATGCGCAGGCCGAAGGCGATGTTCTCGAAGATCGTCAGATGTGGAAACACCGCATAGTTCTGGAACACCATGGCGATGTTGCGGTTGCGCGGCGGCAGGCCGTTGACCCTTTTATCGCCGATCCTCAACTCTCCGGAGGTTTCCGTCTCCAGGCCGGCGATGATGCGCAGCAGGGTCGTCTTACCGCAGCCCGAGGGGCCGAGCAGAACGGTGAACTCCTCCGGCTGTACGTCCAGGGATACGGACTTCAGGGCCTCGAAGGTGCCGAAGACCTTGCGAACTTTATCGACATAGATGCCGGCAGCCATGGCTTTTTACTCCCTTGCTTCGGGCGCCCTTTGGAGGCACCTGTTTCGTGGTTCAGCGGTTGGCGATGCCCCACATGCTGAAGAGGTATTTGCGCACCGCGAAAATAAAGATCAGCGCCGGGACCACCAGGAAGAAGCCGCCGGCAAAACGGAAGTAGAGCGGTGATTCCGCCAGGGTGGTCAGCAGAAAGGCCGTCAGGGTCGGGTGCTGCAGGGTCAGGATGGTCGCCGCGAAGACCTCGTTCCAGGAGATCACGAAGGCGAAAATCGCCGCCGCCGCCAGGCCCGGCGTCGCGATCGGCATGACCACGCGCATGAAGGCCTGGAAGCGGGTGCAGCCCATGGTCCAGGCGGCCTCTTCCAGCTCGAAGGGTATCCCCATAAAAAGGCTGGAGCTGATCAGGACGGCGAAGGGCAGGGCCAGGGCCGAGTGGACCAGCGCCACGCCGAAGACGGTGTCGTAGAGCCCGACCTTGATGAAGGTTACGGTCAGCGGCAGCGCCAGAATGGCAATCGGGAAGGCGCGGGTCATGACGATCATCAGGCGGAAGCTGTCCTTGCCGCGGAAACGAAAGCGGGCCAGGGCATAGCCGGCGGGCGCGCCGAGGCCGATGGAGATCACCATGGTCAGGACCGCCACCATGACCGAATTGAAGAAGGCCGCCAGAACCCCACGGACCCCGAAGAAAAAGGCAATGGTGTCGGTCGAGAGATCGAGCGGCAGAAAGGCCTTCGGCCAGGCGAAGACGGCGTCGCGCGGCGAGAAGGCGCTGAGCACGAGCAGGTAGATCGGCAGCAGGACCCAGAGGCAGAGGATCAGGCAGATCGCGGCGAAGAGCCATTGTCCGACGCTCCAGCGTGGCAGCAGCCGGTCCGCGAGGCCGGGTTTTTCCGGCAGGTTGTCTTTGGTGAGGGCAGTCATCACTCGGCCTCCTCTTTAACGCGCAGCACCCGCAGGTAAACCAGGGTGAAGGCGATGGAGATGAGCAGGATGAGAACGGCATAGGCCGAAGCCACACCGCTGTCGCGGTAGTCGAACTGCCAGAGGAAGGCCTCGCCCATCAGTACCGGCAGGTCGCGGCCGCCCAGGGCGACCACCACGGCGAAAACCTCGAAGGCCAGCAGGGTGCGCAGGATCAGGGCGGTCTGCAGGCTGGGCTTCAGCAGGGGCAGGGTGATCTTGACGAAGCGCTGCCAGGCCGACGCGCCGAAGATTTCCGCCGCTTCGTTGTATTCCTTGGGGATAAGCTGCACGCCGGCCACCAGGATCACCATGACGATGGCGGTGGCGCGCCAGACCTCCGCCAGGATAACCGCGATGAAGAGCGCCACCGGCGTCTCATAGCTCAGCCACAACGCCGGCCCGTCGACGATGCCGAGGGCGGAAAGGACGGTATTGATGTAGCCGCGTTCGCTCAAAAGAGCGAGCCAGACCACGCCGGCGGCCAGATCGGAAATGCCGAGCGGAATGGTCCAGACATAGAGCACGAGGTCGCGGCCGGCACGGATCTTGGTCAGCATCATCGCCATGGTCAGCGCGATGGCGATCTGCAGAGGCACGACGATCAACACCAGCAGCATGGTGTTCCACAGCGACAGGCCGAAGTTGATGTCGTCGACCATGGTGCGGAAATTGTCGAAGGTCCACTGCCCATCGGCGCGAAAGGCAATGAAGAAGGCATCGGCGAAGGGATAGGCAAAGAGCGCGATCAAAAAGACCAGGCTCGGCGCCAGCAGCCAATAGGGCAGGGTTCTTTCAGTGATCATCGGTCACCCCCGTGCCGCCTGCCAAAGGTGCGCGCTTCGCGGCGGCGCTTCTTCGGCAGGGGCGGATCGATCGTGGCGGACTACTTTACCGGGCAGGCACCGGCGCTGGACGGATCCGGCGCCCAGCAGGGGGCGCCCGTCTCTTCCATCAGCTTGCGCAGGTTGCCGGCCTGGCGGTCCAGGGTTTCCGCGATGTCGGCCTTGCGCAGCACGATCAGTTGGAAGGTGTCCATGAAGACCTTGTTGAACTCCCGGCCCTTGTCGCCCAGGCCGACCGGCAGCAGGCTGGGATTGGCGTCGGGGGAGGCGGACTGGGCCGAAACCGCGGCCCCGGCGATCTGGACGCCGCGCGGCAGGTCGTCCGGCAGGTCCATCTCGATGGCCGGGAAGAAACCGATGGCCTTCAGGGTGGCGATCTGGGTTTCCGGGCGGGTCATGTAGTCGATCAGTTTCGCGGCGGCAGCCCGGTCCGGTCCGTTTGCCGGCACCGCCAGGCCGGCCACGACGGGCATGAAACCGCGGCCTTCGGGGCCGGCGGGGGCCGGGAAGGCAATGAAGTCGTCCGGACGCTGGTTGAAGGCGTCCATCAGACGGGCCGTATGATCGAAAGCGATCCAGACTTCTCCGGCCAGCAGCGGCTCCTGCATGAAGTCGTAGGAGGTGGAGCGCGGGTTCACAGTCTTCCAGAGATCCCGGAAACCGGCCCACATCGCCGCTGCTTTCTCGCCGCGGTATTCGGTCACGACGGAGTTGGTGAAGGAGGGGTAGAGATAACCCTGGAAGAAGCGGTGCATCAGGCCCTTGCGCCCGGCGGGGAAGCCCAGCTTGCGCTCACCCGTCGCGGTCTGGACGTTGGCGCTCCAGGTGGCCAGCTGATCGTAGGTCAGCGCCATCACGTCGGCGCCCTCGGGCAGGTACTGCAGCGCTTCGCGGTTGGCCGCCATGACGTAGCTGGCCTGCATCCAGGGAACGTAGTGCTGCTTGTCGGTGCCCAGCTTGCCCAGCTCCACGAAGGTGTTGATCAGCTTGCGGTCGCCGAGCGATGCCATGATGTCGTCGACCGGCGCCAGGGCATCGGCGCCGGCAAGCACCGGGAAGTTCCCATGCAGGGCACCCAGCAGGCCGATGGAGACGTCGCCGGCCTCGGCCTCGGCCAGAACCCGGTTCAGGAAGGGACCGTCTTCCTGCGGGATGTAGTCGACCTCACCCTGATAGGCGCCGAGAACCGTGTTGCGCATGGCTTCGGCTTCTTCGATGGGGCGTGCCTGGGTCGAGAGAAAAATCGTCTCGGCTGAAACAGCAAGGCTGGTGAACAAAAGGGCGGAGACGGCGGCTGCCGACAATCCGGTCTTGAGCATGGTCTTCATCTTTTCCTCCACTGTGTTTTTTTGTTGTTGTCTGTTCAGGTCTGGGACGCGAGCCCGGTCGACTCGCGCTCGATCAAGGGTGCTTCCAGAAGTTCCTGCAGATCGGCGATGGCGGTGCCGCCCAGGCGTGCGCAAACCATCTCCGCCAGGCGCGCGCCGGCACCGCGGATGTCCTGGCGCATAGTGGTGAGGGGCGGCTCGGCCTGTGCGGCCATCGGCAGATCGTCGAAGCCGACGATCGACAGTTCATCCGGCACTGCGATACCAAGGCGGCGGGCGATGCGCAGCGCCCCGAGGGCGATGGCATCGTTGGCGCAGAGCAGGGCGGTCGGCCGCTTGTCGCCGCCCAACAGGCGCTCGGCCGCGGCCGTGCCGCCGCGTTCGTTGAGCCTGGTGACGGCATAAAGGTCTGGATCGAAGGTAATGCCGGCAGCGCGCAGGGCTTCCTCGTAGCCGGTCTTGCGTTCGCCGGCGGTGAAGAGTTCTTCGGGCGCGCCGATCAGGGCGATGCGCCGATGGCCAAGTTCGATCAGACGTTCGGTGGCCCGGCGAAAGGCTGTCCGGGCGTCGGCATCGATGAAGGCGATGGGCGTCGCGGTTTCCGCGCGGCCATGGGTGACGAAGGGAACGCCTTGCTCGATCAGATAGTCGATCCGTTCGTCATGGCGCCGGGTTCGGGCGATGATCACGGCATCCGCCCGCCTGCCCTCGACCAGGCGCTTGTAGGCGTCGACTTCGGCCGGTCCCTCCGGCACGGCACAGACCACCAGGTCCAGGTTGGCGCTGTGCAGGCGCTCGCCGATCCCCACCAGCAGCTCCAGAAAGAACGGATCTTCGAAGTGGCCGAACTGGCTCGGCAGAATGATGCCGACCGCCTCAGAGGTGCCCCGCTGCAGGGCCTGGGCGAGGCGGTTGGGGACATAGCCGACCTTCCGGGCCGCTTCTCTCACCTTTTCCCGCGTTGCTTCACTCACGTCAGGGTAGCCGTTCAGTGCCCTGGAAACCGTGGTGACAGAGAGGTTTAGGTCCTCGGCGACTCGTTTGAGGGTCATTTCCTGCGATCCAAAACGTTTTGGAAAGTGTAAAAGGAAATAATATTGCCGTCAATACGCAATATTATTTCAATACAGTGGAAGGCCGCGACGATGGCCATTGGGTGGGTTCAGATGGAGATGCGCGCCAAGGTTGCTTCGGCGGCTGCCCTGGTGCCCCGCGTCAGGATCAGCCCGAGTGCGCCGGTCAGCGCCTTTCGCAGGTCGGGATTGTCGGCGAGATCGGGATCGAAGACCTCTCGGAGCTGCAGAAAGGCGTCGACGATCCTTGACGGATCGCCTTGGCCGGCGGCGTAGCTTTCGACAAGTTTCCCGGCCAGGGGGTCGCGGACGTCGATGACGGCCCCTGCCTCGTCGTGGCCGGCCGTGTAACGCATCCAGCCGGTGACGGCCAGCGCCAGCAGATCTATCGCTGCGCCGACCCGCAGGCGGTCGCGGATCGTAGCCAACAGCCTCTGCGGCAGCTTCTGGCTGCCGTCCATGGCGATCTGCCAGGTGCGGTGCTGCAGGCCGGGGTTGGCGAAACGCTCGATCAGGGCCTGCTTGTAGCTTTCCAGATCGGCGCCCGGCGGCAGTTTCAGGGTCGGTCCCGCTTCGCGATCCATGAAGCGCCTGGTGAGGCGGCGCAGGGTATCGTCGGCCATGGTGTCGGCGATGGTCTCGTGGCCGCAGAGATAGCCGAGATAGGCCAGCATGGAATGGCTGCCGTTGAGCAGCCGCAGCTTCATCTCTTCAAAGGGCGCAACGTCGCTCACCATCTGCGCACCCGCCTGCTCCCAGAGGGGCCGGCCGGCGGCGAAACGATCCTCGATCACCCATTGGCGGAAAGGCTCGCAGATCACGACGCCCTCGTCGCGCAGGCCGAGACGTTCGGAAACCCGTTGCCGGTCGTCCTCGGTGGTCGCGGGGACGATGCGGTCGATCATGGTCGAAGGAAAGGAAGTTTCTGCCTCGATCCAACGCATCAGTGCAGGATCGACCGCCTCGGCCAGTTCCAGCACGAGACCCCGCAGGGTCGCGCCGTTGTGGGGCAGGTTGTCGCAGGACAATACTGTGAAGGGTGTCTGGCCGCGCTCATATCGCCGGCGCAGTCCGGCCAGGAGAAATCCCAGCGCCGACCGGGGTTGTTCCGGGTGCTGCAGGTCGTGGCGGATGTCGGGGTGGTCGTGCTGCAGGGCGCCGCTGGCCGGGTCGTGACAATAGCCTTTCTCGGTGACGGTGAGGGAGACGATGCGGGTCTGCGGGTCGGCCAGACGCGCCACCAGGGCAGCCGGATTTTCGGCGGCGAAGAACACCTCCTTCACCGCGCCGATGACGCGCAGGCTTTCTCCCTCCGGTCCCGCCACGGCCTGGGTATAGAGCCCGTCCTGCGGTGCCAGTTGGTCGCGCACGCCGGGGCCGCGCAGGCTGGCCCCGCAGATTGCCCAGGACTGTTCGCCTGCGGCCAAGACGTCGTCGCTATAGACCGCCTGATGGGCGCGGTGAAAGGCACCGATACCAAGATGGACGATGCCCGTCTGACAGGCCTGGCGGTCATAGGCCGGGCGCTGGATCTCGGAAGGCAGTTCGGCGAGCGTTTTCTCACTCAGTCGCTTCATGGGGGCCGCTTCATGGGGCAACGCGCCAATTGGGCCTCATCGTGTCCGGCCTCACAGCTTGTAGGCCTGCTTCACCAGGCGGTAGGTAAGGTCATGGGCGACCTCCAAGGCCTCGTCCTCGCCCAGGCGGTGGGTGCAGACCAGCTCCGCCAGGTAAGCGCAGTCGACACGCCTTGCCACATCATGGCGTGCCGGGATCGACAGAAAGGCGCGTGTATCGTCGTTGAAGCCGACAGTGTTGTAGAAACCCGCGGTCTCGGTGAGAGCGCGGCGGTAGCGCAGCATGCCCTCCGGACTGTCGTAGAACCACCAGGCCGGGCCGACCTTCAGGATCGGATAATGCCCGGCCAGGGGAGCGAGTTCCCGGCTGTAGCTCGTTTCATCCAGGGTGAAGAGGATGACGGAGAGGGCCTTCTCATTGCCGAAGCGGTCGAGCAGCGGTTTCAGCCCCGCGACATAGTCGGTCCGCGTCGGGATGTCGGCGCCCTTGTCGCGGCCGAAGCGCTCGAACAGCCCGGCGTTGTGGTTGCGCAAGGAACCGGGATGGATCTGCATCACCAGGCCGTCATCCAGGCTCATGCGCGCCATTTCCGTCAGCATCTGCGCGCGGAACAGTTCGTGATCCTCGGGCGATCCGTCGCCGGCGAGACACTTGGCGAAGAGTGTCCGGCAGGCGCCCGGATCAAGGTCGGCAGTGGCGGCGCTGGGGTGGCCGTGATCGCTGGAGGTCGCCCCCATCTCCGAGAAAAAGGCCCGGCGTTGGCGCTGGGCGGCCAGGTAGCCGTCCCAACCCGCCGTATCTTCGCCGGTCAGCTTGCCGAGTTCTTCGACATTCCCGCGAAAACCCTCGAAGTCGGGATCGACCACCGGGTCGGGCCTGAAAGCCGTGATCACCCGGCCGTCCCAGTTGCTGTCGCGGATCACCTTGTGATGCGCGAGGTCATCGAGCGGTGATTCCGTGGTTGCCAGAACCTCTATGTTGAAGCGGTCGAAGAGGGCGCGCGGCCGGGCATCGCTCTGCTGTAACCGCTCCGACAGACGGTCGTAGAGCCGGTCGGCGCTCTCCGGCGTCAACTGTTCGTCGATGCCCAGGACGACCGAGAGGGCATGATCGAACCAGAGGCGCGAGGGGGTGCCGCGAAAGAGGTGGTAGTGCTCGGCAAAGCGCCGCCAGATCCTGCGCCCGTCGCGTTCCACCGGCCCGCCGTCGCGGCGCGGCACGCCGAGATCCTCAAGGTCCACGCCCTGGCTGTAGAGCATGCGGAAGAGGTAGTGGTCGGGAATGATGAAGAGCTCTGCGGGATTGCCGAAAGGCTGGTCTTCCGCGAACCAGGCCGGGTCGGTATGGCCGTGCGGCGAGACGATCGGAAGATCCTTGATCTCAGCGTAAAGCCGCCGCGCGACGCCCCGTTGTGACGCCTCTGCCGGAAACAGGCGATCTTCGTGAAGCTGCAGCGGTTTGGTCATGAGGTCTCTGTTTTTCTCTTAGGTTGCTCTCCGCGCAGCAGGCGGCCGACAGGATCTTGCATGGCGTAGCGTGAGCCCATATTTCTAGCGGACCTTATTCCGGAAGTTATGGCAGAGCGGGGTCATGCAGGTAAAGCAGCCTGACCCCCTTTGTGTGCTTGCTTCGGCAGGTTGGGGCGTCACCCAGGTGCGCGCCGCAGCCGCCTGCCAATATGAGGCCCCGCCATGAATAAGACAGCCCTTGCCATCCGCCATGTCGCCTTTGAAGACCTCGGCAGCTTCCAACCGGTGTTGCAAGCGCAGGGCTATGAGACCGGCTACCGCGAAGCCGGTCTCGACGACCTGAGCGACCCGGCGTTCCAGGCCGTCGACCTTCTGCTCGTCCTCGCCACCCAGTTCCATATCGAGGCGACGGCGCAAGGGCTGGAGCGCTGGTTCATCGGCCACACCCTGGAGATTGCCACCACCTTGAAGGCCTGGTTGGATGCATCGGAAACAGGAATGACGGCCGGCTGACAACGAGTTTCGCGCCGTCGCGTCACGTTCATGCTATGGTTGAGTCGGGAAATCCGGAAAGGGGAGTTTCTTTGCTCACGGCTTTCAGGCGCCATCTGAATCTCGTCGGCACCGCCATGCTGATAGGGCTTTTGCATGCGGTGCCAGGGGCGGCAGCCCAGGATGTATCGCTCAATACCCGCTTCATACAGGGCAGCTTCGATCTCCTGCTGCCAGACAGCTGGATCGCTTCATTGGATGAAAGCGGCACCGTCCTTCTTGCGGAGGGCCCGGACTACAATTTTATCCTGTTGTCGACGGGTTGGGAGGACAACGAGGAACTCTTCTTGTTTCACGACCTCCGCGCCACCGAGATCAGGGCGACTGGGCGCCTTCACGCTTCCATGGTCCGCAACACGACGGGCGGGCCTGACGAGACACGTCAGAGTGTCCTGGCGCTATCCATGGTGACGAAAGGTGCTTTCGGCTCGACTGTGATCGGTGATCCGGTTGTCCATCATGTTCAGATCAGCCGCCCCGGCCGCAGCGGCATCTTCGCGTCCGTCGCCTATGAAGGCGGGATCGAGGCCGTGGCGCCCCGGGCAGCGACACTCAGATCAATTCTCGACTCACTCAAGGTGATGGACGCTCAGGCGACCGGGTCGCCAAGCTATCAGCATGTGCGGAAACGTGATGCGGCGGTTTGGCCCGAAGCCGAGGATGTCGTCGGCGATTGGGAGGGAGGGAGAGTGCGCGGAGACGTTCTCTTGGAAGAGGATAACTTCGCGATTGCCGCACTTTCTTCCGGGTCTCCGGATATCGAACTGCGGGAGAACGGGCGCTACGTTTCAAAGTGGTCCCACTTTGACTTCGACGTTATGACGGGCGAGTCGACACTTGAGATAACGCACAAGGAAAGCGGCCGCTGGCGGCTGGACAGAGATCGGCTCCAGCTTACGCCGTCACGCTATGAGGGTGAGGTGAAGGCCAAGGGCGAAGTACCTGAGATCTACGATGAAGATGTAACGGTGACCCGCCACTATGACGTGATGCTGGGGGACGGCGTCATCATCTTGCGGGGTGTCTGCGCCGAGTACCAGATGCTTCCGGGCTGCATTGATCCCTTCACCGGAAATCCACGGATCCTGGGTTTTGTCCTGGAGCCCCGGCGCTGATCCAAAGAACAGTGATCTCAAGACCGGAAGCGTAGTGTGATTTGTGCAAGGGTCAATGCGAGGTCCCGCGAGGCTTTTAGCACCCACCCTCCGGCACGTTGGCGCCCATGCGTTTCTCGGGGCGGCGCACCAGCCAGGAGACGACCAGCACCAGCGCCAGGTATTCGAGCAGCAGGATGGTGTAGGTCTCCAGCGGGCGGTAGACGGTGACCGAGAGTTCGTTGGCGCGGCGCGTCAGCTCGGACAGGCCGAGCACGCAGACCAGCGACGACATTTTCAGCATATAGACGAACTGTTTGCCCATGGCCGGCAGGATGCGGCGGATCGCCTGGGACAGTACCGCGAGGCGCATTTTCTGGAAGTTGGAAAGGCCGAAGGAGGCGGCGCTACGGATGCGTTGCGATGTGACGGAAGCGCTGGTCGTGATGCCCTAATTATCGGCCACGATGCCCGGTACCAGGGTCTTCCATTCCGTCGGAACGAACTCGATCTCTACGCCCAGGTCCTTGGCCAGCTCGGTCATGACGTCGATGTCGAAACCGGCGTAGCCGCCGCTTGCCGGGTCTTTCATCGACATCGGGTTCCAATCGCCCGTCGTGCCGACCCTGAGCTTGCCCGATTCCAACACCTTAGATGAGGCTCGAATCCTGCGCCGCGGCCGGTGCGGTCCAGGCAAGACAGCCAAGCAACACTGACGCCAGAACAAGTCTGACCTGATTCATTTTGTGATCCCCTTCGTTTCCCAATACCTTCGGTCCCCGCACCTCAGGACAGCCCTTCTTGATCGTGCCGTTCATCTGTCATGCTCTAGTCGACCGTCAGAGTGCGCGCCGGCCGGGCAAAGAGCCGTTGCACCATGGGCTCAAAGAAGCTGAGCGGCGCCGTGTCGTAATGCGGGCACATGGCGCGCTGGTCGTAGCGGTCGACGAAATTGGCGGTCCACTCAAAGAACGGATGCCCGCGCCAACGCTCCCGCTCATCCGGATCAAAGCCATGGTCCGGCACGCCGGCCAGGTGGATCTGTTGAAAGATCGCGTGATGGCGCAGCATCCAGAGGTTCTTTTCCGAGATATAGTTGGCCAACAGCGAAGCGGCGAATTCGCCATGGCTGTCAGGGCAGGCGACGAAGCCGATGTCGTGCAGCAGGGCGACGACGACGGTTTCCTCGTCTTCGCCGGCGTTGTGCGCCATTGTCGCCGTCTGCAGGCAGTGGCGATAGTTATTGATCTGGTAGCCGAAGCTTCTGTCGTGTTCGCTGCAACTCAGAAACCTCAGCGCCTGGCGCGCCTGTTCGTCCGCGTAGTAGGGCCTGCGCTGCCGGTTCAGGAGCGTCCAGTCCTCGGCGCTGAGGTCGTCCAGCTCGGTCGTTTCGATATAGCGCCAGTCCGCCTCCAGCAGGGGGCTGCGGTCACCACAGCGGTTGTCTGCGGTTGTTTTTGTTGGGCGCCTTTCACCGATATCAAAACCGGTGTCGCCGCTTTGCCCCATTTCCGGAGCCCACGCCTTACGGTCGCTCATGCCGTACCCCTGATTTTTCCGCATCCCCTTACGGGCAGTCATAGCGCCGCCACTTTCCCTGAACGGAAGTGTCGAAGAACTCAGAGGGTCTGTCAAAGCCGGAGTCATGCAGGAATTTATACCGGGGTTGACAAAGATATCTTTGGAACGTAACTAATAATCACTCTCAATTAGAATCGTTCCAAGGAAGGAGAGGCCATGGCGCGGGATATAGCAAAGACACTGTCTTTTGCGGTGCTGCATTTCGGTGTCGGGTTTGGCGTGACCTATGCCCTGACCGGATCGGTCCTGATCGCCACCGGGGTCGCGCTGATCGAGCCGGCGGTCAACACGGTCGTCTTCTTCTTCCACGAACGTTTCTGGCAGCGTTTCGACTGGCTGGCTTCTGCGTCGCGGCCGGTGAGCTTGCCCCAGGGCGGGCATCTGGCCGGCTGATTGGAAAGCCAAGCGGGCGGTCGGTTGGCCGCTGGATTGTCGGGTTCGCTTAAGCGCCGATTCCGCTGCGGCCGGTAGTGGCCACAAGAATATTACAATTGAATGACAGTGTTGTGACGCATCCTGACGGAGAACAAATCCTGCTCTCCATCGGGGTCCGTCATGTCCAGACAAGCAGCCCTTACGCCCGGACAAGCTACGCCTACAAAAAGAACAGACCTGGAAAGGCCTTCGCCGCCCGCCGCGGAAGGTCGCCCGGTTGCAGGAGAGGCGGCGCAGGTTCGCCAGATCCTGACGATCAAGCTGCGTTATGTGTTTGGTGTCTTGTGGCTTTGCGCCGCCGTCATCGTTCTGTTGAGCCTGCTGCAGGACGTCTTGATTTTCGCGGTGCCGGAAGCCGGGCTTTCTGACCGTATCTACCGGCTCGATCTGGATACCGAGTCCAGCCTGCCCACCTGGTTTGCCACCAGCCTGATGATGTTCTGTGCCTTGTCGCTGCTTTTCGTTGCAGTGCAGGTCAATCGGGAAAAGCGGCGCCAGGCGATTCCCTGGTTCCTGCTGGCGATCATCTTCTGCGCGCTGTCGCTCGATGAGATCGCGATGATCCATGAATGGCTGTCTGCGGTGCTGAGTGCGCGCATCGACAACAGCGGACTGTTCTATTTCGCCTGGACGCTGCCGGCCTTGGTGATCTGCCTTGCCGGGTTGCTCTGCTTCGTGCCGTTTATTCTCAGCTTCAAGGGATTCGACCGCGGCCTGTTGATCGGTTCGGCGGTCGTTTTTCTATCCGGAGCGATCGGTATGGAGATGCTGGGCGGCGCCCAGGCGGAGGTGGCCGGTATCGAGACGCTGCACTACCGGGCTTTCGCAACGATAGAGGAAAGCCTTGAGTACGCGGGCGTGCTGCTGTTTCTGCTGTTCATCTTCAGGCAGCTGCGCGCGTCCCACAACAAGACGACGATCTGCTTCGAATAGCCGGTTCTTTCTTGCCTGTCAGATCGATACCGGCGTCAGTGGCGTCACGCGCAGAGACTGCGCGAGTTCCCCGAATGCCTGCCAGTTATGCGCATCCAGGGGAATACCGATGGCGCTGCGTTCGCGTTCCACCGCCCATTCCCGGTCACCGGCGGCCATCACGGTTTCACCGGACTGCGCGCTTTCACCACGCAGCGCCTTCAGGTAGGCCGCCATGCGTTCGGCATAGATTTCGCCGGGCAGGAATGTCTCGGGCTTCAGGGCCAGGAAGAACTGGCCCATCCTGCGCGGCTCCGACCAGTCGGATGTGATCATGTTGGGGATCTCGTGGCTGAGCCGCATACCGCTCAGCATGGCCGACATCACGTCGACCATGCCGGCCAGGGCGGCACCCTTGTAGCCATAAGTGCTGCCGCCCAGGGGCAGCAGGGCGTTGGCCGCTGCCGGGTCCTGGGTCATCCGGCCCTGGTTGTCCACCGTCACCTCCGGCGGCAGGGTCTTGCCGATCGCCTTGAACTGCAGGACCCGGTTGAAGGGGATCGAACTGGTTGCCATGTCGATCAGGTAGGGCCGCTGCCCGGCGACAGGGGCGGCAAAACTGATCGGGTTGGTGCCGTGAAAGACATCGCGGCCGCTGTGGGCGAGAACCGCGGAATCGCTGTTGCAGACGCAAAGCCCGAGATAGCCCGCCTCTGCCGCCGCCAGGCTGTAGGCGCCGGCGGCCCCGAAGTGCGAGGAGTTGCTCACCGCCACGGCGCCGATTCCGGCGTCCTCGGCCAGGATCATCGCCTCTTCCATCGCGCGGTAGCCGGCCAGGTGGCCCAGGGCATTGCCGGCATCCAGGTTGCCGACGGCGGCGGCGCGCTTTTCGAAGCGCAGCTGCGGCCGGCCTTTCACCCGTCCGCCCTGCAGTACCTTCACATAGTGCGGCAAAAGCCGCACCCCGTGACTGTCGACCCCCCGGAGGGAGGCGCCGACCAGGGCACGCACGGCGGCCTCTGTTGAGGGCGCGTCGGCACCGGCAACTGAGAGGGCATCGCGCAGGAAGCGCGCCAGTTCCGGCTCCTGGATCCTGACGGCTTCGTCCGCCGCGGTGCTCTTGGCCGCTGTTTCTTTGAATACCTTGTGGGTATCGCTCACATCACCGCTCCGATTTGCCAGGGGATGAACTCGGCGTCACCGAAGCCCAGAGCTTCCGACTTTGAGGGTTCGCCGCTGGCGACCGCCAGGACCTTTTCGAAAACCGCCTGGCCGACAGCCGCGACCGAGGCTTCGCCGTCTGCGATGCCGCCGCAGTTGATGTCCATGTCCTCTTCCATGCGCCGGTACATGGTGGTGTTGGTCGCCAGTTTGATCGAGGGGGAGGGTTTGAAGCCGAAGACTGAGCCGCGCCCGGTGGTGAAGCAGACCACATTGGCGCCGGAAGCCACCTGGCCGGTCACCGAGCAGGGGTCGTAGCCCGGGCTGTCCATGAAGGCGAAGCCCTTGGCGGTGACCGGTTCGGCGTATTTGTAGACGCCGGTCAGGTTGGTGGTGCCGCCTTTGGCGGCTGCGCCCAGCGACTTCTCCAGAATGGTGGTGAGTCCGCCGGCCTTGTTGCCGGGGGAGGGGTTGTTGTTCATCTCGCCGCCGTTGCGCTTGGTGTAGTCCTCCCACCAATGGATGCGCTCGATCAGCTTCTCGCCGATGTCGCGGTTGACGGCGCGGCGGGTCAACAGGTGTTCGGCGCCATAGATCTCCGGCGTTTCGCTCAGGATCGCGGTGCCGCCGTGGCGCACCAGCAGGTCGGCCGCGGCGCCGAGCGCCGGGTTGGCGGTGATGCCGGAGTAACCGTCCGAACCGCCGCATTGCAGCGCCAGGGTCAGCTCGCTGGCGGGCAGGGTTTCCCGCTTGGCGGCGTTGGCGGCGGGCAGCATGGCGGTGATGCGCTCAATCGCTTCATCCACCGTGCGCCGGGTGCCGCCGCTGCCTTGTATCGTCATGGTCTGGAAACCCGCGCCCGGCTTCAGGCCGTAGGCATCGAGCAGGAAGGGAATCTGATTAACCTCGCAACCCAGCCCGACCATCAGGATCCCGGCGAAGTTGGGGTGCCGCGCGTAGCCCCAGAGCGTGCGCTGCAGCGCCTCATAGCCGTCGCCGCTGTCGGCCATGCCGCAGCCGGTGGAGTGGACGAAAGCCGCCACGCCGTCGATGTTGGGGTAGTCGCTCAGAATGCCGGTTCTGTTGAAGGCTTCGGCGATGTAGCGCGCCACGGTGGCCGAGCAGTTCACCGAGGTCAGGATGCCGATGTAGTTGCGGGTGCCGGCCCGTCCGTCGGCGCGGCGGTAGCCTTGAAAGGTGGCGCGCTCGTTCTCCGGCACAAAGGCGGTCGGCTTGGCGCCTTCGCCGTGGGCGTAGTCGCGCTCGAAGGCCCCCATGCCGCAGTTGTGAACGTGAACATGCTCGCCCGCGGCGATGGCCTGCTTGGCGAAGCCGATGATCTGGTCGTACTTCACGACGGGATCGCCCGGTGCAATGGTCCGGGTGGCGAGTTTGTGGCCGGTCGGGATGATATTGCGGGTGGTAACGCCTTCCTGCGGCACGCCGGTTGCTTCCAGAATTTCAGCACGGCTGACCACCACGTTGTCGTTGGGGCTGAGCCGGATGACCAGGCTGCCCTGATCACCCTCGGCAGCGGCAGCCTCTGTACGATCTGGGCTCGTCATGGATTGATCCGTTTCCTCGAAGGTTTGCGTCTAGCGGCCGACTGCGCGCCGTCCGCGTTGTCTTTCTTCGGCGCCGACTTCGCCGGCAAATTCGGCTTCTGAAATCCGCAGGAGATCGTCGGCGACACGCCGCAGATGGACATCCATTGTGCTTCTTGCCAGTGCCGGGTCGCCCTGCCGCAGCGCTTCGATGATGCGCCGGTGATCGTCCAAAGATGCCGGTCGGACCTGCGCGGCGCGAACCCTTTCATGGAGCTTCGCCCACATGGGTGAGGCTTCGCGCAGATCCCAGAGGACCTCCACCATCTTGATCAGGGCGTTGTTGCGGGTGGCCTGGGCGATGGCAAGGTGAAAGGCCCGATCGCCCCGCTCGCTCTGGAAGCCTTCGGCGTGTTCGTGCTCCATCAGGCGCAACGCCGCTTCCAGTGTTTCGAGATCGCTGTCTTGAATCTGCTGGGCGGCGAAGTAGGCGATTTCACCCTCCACCATGCGGCGGGCCTCAATCAGTTCGAAGGGGCCCAAGCCGAGATCCTGCTGCGGTGTCAGGGCGGGGCCCGCGGCGCGCTCGGCAACGACAAAGATCCCCGAACCGACCCGTACTTCGACCAGACCGGACAGTTCCAGGGCGATCATCGCCTCGCGTACCGTGGCCCGGCTGACGCCCAGTTGCCGCGCCAGATCGCGTTCCGCCGGCAGCCGTTTTCCCAGGGGGAATTCGCCCTTGCCGATCAGCTCGGCCAGCTGTTCGAAAACCTGTTGGAAGAGCCGTTTGGTCTGGATCACTTCGACCGGCATGGCGACGATCTGCCTTGTTAGAGGGTGCGGTTCGATGGCGCCCAGCGCCGATTCCCGCTAGCCACAGGGTGCAAAGGAATGCTAGAAAGGTCAAGCTATCAGGTGGTCAGGCCAATTTATCTGATCCCGTAAAGCACCGCTAAGGTGCGTGTTTCAATAAAGAATCCTCGGGAGGAAACCATGCGGATTTCTTGCAAGCGGCCAGTGCTTGGCCTTGGTGTCATCGCCATTGCCTTGGCGGTTCTGGTCACCGGCCTGCCCGGTCAGGCGACGGCTGCCCAGGTCCTCAAATGGGCCCATGTCTACGAGACAGGTTCGCCCTATCACAAATGGGCCGTCTGGGCCGGCGAGGAGATGAAGAAGCGCTCCGCCGGCAAGTACGAGATCGAAGTTTTCCCGGCTTCCTCGCTGGGCAAGGAAGTCGACATCAACGAGGGGCTGACCCTCGGCACGGTCGACATCATCTACACCGGCCAGCTCTTCGCCGGCCGTTCCTACGGGCCCATCGCCATCGGCGGCTCACCCTACATGTTCCGCGACTTCAAGCACTGGGCGGCCTACCGCGACAGTGATCTCTTCGGCGACATGGTCGGCGGCTACCGCGACAGCACCGGCAACGAGGTGGTTACCCTGACCTACTATGGCCAGCGTCATGTGACCTCCAACAAGGAGATCAAAAGCCCCGGCGATATGAACAACCTGAAGATCCGCGTGCCCAACGCACCGCTCTACAAAATGTTCCCGGAGGCTGTCGGCGCCAATCCGACCCCGATCGCCTTTGCCGAAGTCTATCTGGCGCTTCAGCAGGGCGTCGTCGATGCGCAGGAAAATCCGCTGCCGACGATCCAGTTCAAGAAGTTCTACGAAGTACAGGACTACATCACCCTGACCGGCCACATCACCGATGCGCTGATGACGATTGTTTCCGGTTCCACCTGGAACGGCATGTCGGACGACGACAAGGCGATGCTCATCGGCGTGCTGAAGGACGCGGCGCAGAACTGCACCGACGATATCATCGCGGCGGAGAACAGCCTGGTGGCCTGGTTCCGCGACCAGGGCAAGACGGTGAACGAGGTCGATCGTGCGTCCTTCCGCGCTGCGGTGGTGCCGCTGCACAACGGCCCCGCGGCGACCTGGGACCAGGCGACCTACGACAAACTGCAGGCCATTCAGTAAGGCGCTGAACCGTCTTATGGCTGGTACCATGGATGACAAAAAAGGGGAGGCGCCGCCGGCGTCTCCCTCTTCTCCCGACCCCTCGCTCTCCGATCCCGGGCTTCCCGAAGACTACGACGGCGCTGTCGACCTGAGCGACATCCGGCCCGAAGATTCGGTTGTCCTGCTGTTGTTCTGGGTGTTGGCCGGGGTTGTCTTCCTGCAGTTCTTCTCCCGCTATGTGCTGAACGATTCCATCGGCTGGACGGAAGAGATCGCCCGCTATCTGCTTATCGGCGTCACCTTTGTCGGCGCCGCCCTGGCGGTACGCAAGAACAGCCACATCACCGTCGAATTCTTTTATCGCTACCTGCCGGGCGCCTGGGGGCGCGGCTTCTCGACCCTGGTCGATCTGCTGCGGGTCGTCTTCTTCGGTCTGGCAACCTGGATTACCGCCAAGCTGGCCTTGAAGACCAACCAGAAGATGGCCTCCATCGAGCTTGGCAAGGATGTGGTTTATTGGGTCGTCTTCGTCGCCTTCCTCCTCATGACCTTCTATGCCCTACGGGTGGCTTGGCGGCATTGGCGCCAGGGTTATTCCGCGCTGACCCGCCCGGGCGAGCGCCAGATGATCGATTGAGCGGAGCGCTGGTTTTATGTTGATGGCGTTGTTGTTCATCATGGTCTTCGTGCTGCTGGTTTTCGGCGTGCCGATCGCCATCGCCCTGGGCTTCTCCTCGTTGGTCTTCATTCTGCTGTCCGGCCAGGTGCCGGATCTGGTGGTGATCCACCGCATGGTGAACGGGGTAGATTCCTTCCCGCTGCTGGCGGTGCCCTTTTTCATTCTGGCCGGCAATCTTATGAACACCGCCGGCATCACCAACCGCATCTTCGATTTTGCCAAGGCCTGCGTCGGCTGGATGCGTGGCGGCCTGGGTCATGTGAACGTCGGTGCCAGCGTGGTCTTCGCCGGCATGTCCGGCGCGGCGGTCGCCGATGCCGGCGGGCTCGGCACCATTGAGATCAAGGCGATGCGTGACGCCGGCTACGACGCCGACTTCTCGGTCGGCGTCACGGCGGCGTCGTCGACGATCGGTCCGATCATTCCGCCTTCGCTGCCGATGGTGATCTATGGCGTGATGGCTTCGGCCTCCATCGGCCAGCTCTTCGCCGCCGGTTTCATTCCCGGCCTGCTGATGGCCGCATCGCTGATGGCCATGGTCGCCTGGTACGCCCGGGCGCGGAACTACCCGCGCGATGCCCGCTTTGCCTGGGCGATCCTGCTGGCCGGTTTCAAGCGCGCCTTCCTGTCGCTGCTGACCCCGGTGATCATCGTCGGCGGCATCCTGGGGGGCGTCTTTACGCCGACCGAGGCGGCCATTGCGGCTTCGGCCTACGCGCTGCTGCTCGGCCTGCTGGTCTATCGCACGCTGACGCCGCGCCGCCTGCTGCGGGTCAGTTTCGACACCATCGAAACCACCGCGGTGGTGATGTTCATCGTCGCTGCCGCGTCGATCTTCGCCTGGATTCTCACCAGCAACCGGGTGACCGAGCTTTTTGCCGACCTGATCCTGCAGGTGACCGAGAACCCGATCCTCATCCTGCTGATGATCAACGTCATCCTGCTGATCGTCGGCTGCTTCATGGAAACCATCGCCGCCATCACCATTCTGGTGCCGGTGCTGCTGCCCATCGTTGTGAAGCTGGGTATCGACCCGGTGCACTTCGGCGTGGTCATGATCCTGAACCTGATGATCGGCCTGCTGACGCCGCCGGTCGGCATGGTCATCTATGTGCTTTCGCGGGTCTCCGGCGTGCCCTTTGAGCGCTGTGTGGCGGCGACCGCGCCTTTCCTGATTCCGCTGGTCGCCGTGCTGCTGCTGGTCACCTTCGTGCCGGCGCTTTCCATGTTTCTGCCGACCCTGCTGTACCGATGACCTGACATGGCGGCCTGCGGGGCCGCCTCGCGTCACCCCGTCAGGTAGCGCACCACCGTCGCTGTCAGTTCGTCTTCGACGCGCGCGGGATCCGGTGTTTCGTCCTGATCGAGGATGGCGGCGTGGGACACCGACTCCACCAGGTGCAGCACGACAAAGGCGGCGGTATCGAGATCGGTGACGGTCAGCGCCGGGCGGTAGCCCTCCAGCCAGCTGCGAATCTGCGCCTGGATACCATTCTTCAGGGTTCCCCGGGTCTCCGGGTTGACCGAGTCCGGCACCCGCTGGGACAGGGTGCGGTGCAGGTCCGGGTCCAGCAGATGCGCGTCCAGGCTGGCACGCACCAGCCGGCGCGTGGCTTTCTCGAGCGGTTGTCCCGCGGCCTCCGCAAAGGCTGTCGCCATGACGGCGCCCAGGTCGGCGTGATGGCGCCGTTGGACCGCCGCGACGATGGCGTCTTTGTTCGGAAAATACTGGTAGAGGGAGCCGACGCTGGTGCCGGCACGCTCTGCGATGCGGTTTGTGCTGGCCGCGGCATAGCCTTCTTCGGCCAGCACCTTCCAGGTTGCTTCAACGATGACGTCGACCATCGCGCGGGAGCGTTCCTGCCGCGGCATTCGCCGGGGCCGGGTCGAAGCCTTGGCGGCTTTCTTATGTGAGATCTTGCTCATATTGATAGCGGTTCCACCCAGGGGCATCGGTTCCCGCAACCCCTTCGCTCGCCGCGAAACGCGAGCAGCCGTGTTGCAGGGACAGAGTCTTAAATGCGGCTTGTCTCCAATTTTTCCAGTGTTTTCGCGAAAGCTTCGGTGCCCTCCCGCCAGCCTTTACCAGCGGCTGAACGCGAGTTTTCAGATTGCCGGCTTCTCCTCACAATGCAGCCGAAATCGACCTGTTGAGAGGAGCTTTTCGAGCGTGCAGGAACAATCATTGCCTTTCCGTTTTATCGTTGCAGCGCTTACATCCGCGCCCTGGCTGTTTTCGGCGCCGGCCCTGGCTGACGAATCCCAGTCTTCAGAACAGGGGCCTTCAGAATCCGGCGGTGGCGTCAGCGGTTTCATCGCCCTCGGCCCGGCGGTGTCGCCGGAATATGAAGGCTCGTCCGACTATGAGCCGGTTCCGCTGATCATCAGCCGGGTCGACGCGCTTGGTCTCAGCCTTGAGATCGAAGGTCTCGACGCGCGTCTCAACGTGCTGCCCGACTCCCGCTTCCAGTTCGGCCCTGCCGTGACCTATCGCCCCGGACGCGATGACGTCAGCAATGACGTTGTCGACCGCCTCTCGTCGATTGACGACGCCTTCGAATTTGGCGGTTTCCTTCGCTATCAGTTCACCGAGCTTTTCGATCCCAGGGACGAGTTCGAGTTGAGCGCCCAGGTGCTTGCCGATGTCACCGGCACGCATGAGGGCCTGACGGCGACCTTGGGTGGCGGCTACGCGATTTTCTTCGGTCAGCGATGGCGCCTGGGTCTCGATACCGGGATCACTTTTGCAAGCGACGACTACATGCAGACCTATTTCGGGATCGATGCCCGGGATTCGGCGCGCAGCGGCCTGCAGCGCTACGATTCGGACGGCGGCCTGAAGGACGTCGGCGTCGAGGCGACGCTCAGCTACAACTTCACGGAACGTTGGGGTGTGCTCGGCCGCGTCGAGTACACGCGTCTGCTCGGCGACGCCGCCGACAGCCCGATCGTCGATGATGAGGGGTCGCCCGATCAGCTTTTCGGCGGCCTGGCCATTTCATACCGGTTTTGATATCCGTCATGCTGGCCCTGAAAAAAAGACACGCCCTGGTGGCCGCGGCCTTTGTCGCGGTCGCCTTTGGCAGCGTCTTTCTGGTCTGCACCGCTCCACTGGAGCGGCAGAGCTTGGACCCGGTTAACTCCGCGCCGAAGAGCGTTATTGCGCCTTTCGACGAAGCGCTGACTTTCGCCAAGCTGCGCGTCGGTGAAAGCGCGCACAGCCTGTTGCTCGTTGTCGGGCAGACCGGAACGGAGGTTGCCGGAATCGATCTTGGCGCCTGGCTTGGGCGTGACAATCCGGATGTCTTCGATGCCATGTCGGTGCTCGGGCGCAGGGCTTTGGTTCGGCTGGCCGAGGAGCAGTCTGATCGGGCCCGGTCGTATCGCAGGGATCGATTGCTGCCTGCGGCGACTGCAAGCGGTCACGTCGCGTTCGGCACGAACTTTGCCGAGCATGGTGAGGAGGTGAACAACGAAGGGACCTTCGCCTTTCCAAAGTTTGCGGTGCCGACAGCCTCGACAACGACATTGCAGGCCGATCCCACCGCGGTTCTTCTCGACTACGAGGCTGAACTTTGCATGCGTTTCGACCGGGACATTCGCACGCTTGACGACTTCGACAAGGCGGTGAAGGCGGTTTTCCTCTGTGGAGACTTCACCGATAGAGCCGCTTTGCTGCGCGGCATCCCTGCCGGAGAGGACAGCCTTAGCGGGGTGGGGTTCAGTGACGCAAAAAGCGGTCCCGGGCTTTTCCCGACAGGCCCCTACATCGTCGTTCCGGCGGATTGGCGCTCTTTTGTCTCCAGCGAAGTCATTGCGACGACACTCAACGGTGCGCCGATGCAGTATGCGGCAGGCAAGGAAATGATCCTCGATTTCCGGCAAATGGCTGCCTTCGTCGTTGAAGCCGGGGGCGATGAGCGCTGGCGTTTCGAAGGACAGGCCGTGCCGTTGACCGTAGACGGTATCATTCGTAAAGGCGCGGTTCTGCTGTCCGGAACGCCGGCGGGTGTTCTGTTTCGGCCGCCGGAAACCAGGGAGATTGCCTGCGGAGCGATCGCCTACTTCTGTCTGGGCGGATTTCTATCCTTTGCCTCGCCGCGCGACTACGTCATCGGTCGCGCGATTCGAAGAGGGCTGGAGAGCGAGAGTTTTCTGCAGGCCGGCGACGCGGTTGAGCATCACAGCAGTCGGTTGGGCGGTATTTCAGCCCAGATCATCGGGCCTGCGCCTCAGCGGCAATAGCGCGGCTGTCGTTGGCAGAGGCAACAGGCAAGACAAAGGACGAATACCGTGAGAGCGGCGCCTTTTGTGCAGATCAGAGAGGTGGAGGGATAACATGCGCTCAAGCGCGGATGCCGATGGTCTCTATCGCTTGAGGCCGGGTTTGTTAAGGGGCGTGCCTCTGGCAGTTCTCCTGATACTGGCTTTCGCCGTAGGGTTGGTGTCGCTGCGATACCTTTCCGGCGACCCCGCGGCCCTGCCGCCGTCGATGCAGGCCTCCTTCGTCGCGAACGGCTGGATCTTCGTGGCGCATACGACAGCTTCGGCCCTGGCCCTGATGGTTGGGGCGGTCCAGTTTTCGGCCCTGCCGCGCCGGTGCTGGCCGGGCGTTCACCGCTGGGCCGGCCGAAGCTATGTCCTGTTCTGCGCGATGGGGGCGGCGAGTGCGCTTTGGATTGCGCCGGACGTCGAAAGCGGTTGGGTCGCAACACTCGGCTTCTCGGCTTTGGCCGTCGCCTGGATGGCGGTCACGGCCCAGGGCTGGCGGCACGCCGTGAACCTCCGGTTCGATCTGCATAGACGGTGGATGCTGCGGTCCTATGCCCTGACCGCTGCGGCGATTTCCCTGCGCCTTCAGCTTCTCGTTTTCGAGGCCTTCGGGCTCGACTACAACCAGGTCTCGGCGCTGCTAAGCCTGTCCTGCTGGCTGCCCAATGTCGCCGCCGTCGAGGCGGCGTTGTATCTGGCGCGGCGGCGCAGGGCGACTGCCTAACAGTCATCCAGCAGTCATCCAACAGTTGTCTCCCGCCACGCTGGAAGCGATCCGGGCCCGGTCCGTGATCGGATCGTCGCTCTGGAAGACTGATGAAAAACACGCCGGTCCCCAGGCTAATTCCGGGGTTCTCCGGGAAGGCCATCGCAGCCGCGAATAACTCCCTCAGTAGTTTCTATTTCACTCGCGTATTGCGTGTGTATCATTTGTTTATATCCTTTTTTAGTGGGAAAAGCTGTGAATGAACCTTGGTTTTCTGACACCCGCTAAGTAAGAGTTTCTTAGGAAATTGGTCCGATTTGTTAACCAATCACAACAGTTTTGCCTGATTATAACAGTTAACTAATACATAATGCCATGCTTTGATACGGTTGAAACCTTGTTAATGCGACGGCCCTCCAAGACACTCCGCGCAACTTTGGATGTAAAAATCGATTCTCTGGATCGGTTTCTGGCGTCTTTGCGTATGTCGAGTTAGTCAATTTGGAGATAGGAAATGACAGACGATCTGTTGCGCGTTTACGAGGGTCAGGAAGACACAGTGGCGGAGCGCGCCGAGGACATTTATGTCGGCGGCAGCGCGGGTAACACAACGGCGCCCGGCCAGGCTGGCGCGGTCGTAAGCCTCGCGCGCCCAGCGCCTGGCCAGGCTGTCGAGGTTCAGGCAGCGGCAGGCCAGACCTACAATCTTGATTTCGCGCCGGGCGCGGCCCAGGTGCAGGTCGAGGGCGCCAACTTCATCCTGGCGTTCGACGACAACGGCGACGGCACGCCGGACAGCCAGATCGTGTTTCTCGACATGGTCACTGTGGTCGAGGACGGAGACGCGCCGAGCTTCACGGTGGGCGGTGTTGAAATCGGCGCGGAGGTGCTGCTGAGCCAGGCGTTGGCGCTGGCGGGGACCGACGACTCGAGCCTCGAAACGGCTGCCGGCCAGGGCCCGTTAAGCGGCGGTGGATCGCAGTACAACGACGACCTGGGCGAGACCATCGATCTGCTGTCGGCGCAGGATACGTTGGGCACCACCGAGCTCGCATTTGGCGCCGCAGGCGTCGAACCCGATGTCATCGAATTCGTGTTCGTGCCGCCGCCGGTGCTGGTCAACGAGATCGGCCTGGGGGTCGCGCTGCGCATTCCCGATCTGCCCGGCACCGGATCTGCGGCGGATGAGGAAGGTGTTTCCAACGAGCCGCTTCAGGAATTCAACTACATCGAGCTGCTGAACAATTCAGATGATGAGATTTCGCTCGATGACGTGACCATCGAGATCGTCAACCCGGATGGCGATGTCATAACCGTTGCGATTCCGGATGGCGTCACCATCCCACCGGGCGGTTACATCGTCTTCTACCAGGTTGCAGACGATACCGGTGAAGACGGTGAGGAAATCATCGTTGCGCGGGTCTTTGATGCCGATGGCAACGTGGTCGACGGCTTCGAAATCGACGATGCCGAATTCTGGGATCTGGGTGAGGATACAACCGATCCCATCGCCGTGAACGTCGTGTTCCGCCCTGGCGAAGACAATCAGGGCGACCAGCATGTAGACGGCTTTGCCGCCAACGGCGCTGACCAGGACGGGTTGAACAATCCCGACTTTGCAGGCGCGCCGGAGGGTTTCGGCTCGCCGCTGCTGGACCTCGACTTCGAGACCTTCAACGGTATCCTCACCAGCGGTCACAAAGTTTTCTCGCGGGTCGACACTGACGATACCGACAGCCCGGACGACTGGACCACGGGCACGCAGCCGACCGACGGCAACGCCAACAACACGGATGAGGTTTTCGGTGAGCCGGATCTCAATCCCGGCGATCCCTTGAACGACGACCTGGACCCGGGCCAGGACAACCCGGACCCTCTGGCCGGACAGAACTTCCTGCAGGCCGAGGACGGCGGCGATCTGGTTGAAGGTAACGGCGGGCCCGATTTCCTGTTGGGCGCGTCAGGCGATGATTCCCTCTACGGTGGGTCGCAGGACCTGGCGGAGCAGCAGGCCCAAAAGGCTCTCGGCCAGTTTGAGCAGCTCCAGGCTGACGGCGGCGAAGGCGGAGACACCAGCGTTGCCGACCTGGATGACGAGCCTACCTTCAGCGATCACAACGATTTCCTTTTCGGCGAGGCTGGGAACGACGCCCTCTATGGGGGTTCCGGCAGCGACTACCTGATCGGCGGCCAGGGTGATGATTCCCTGGACGGCGGAACCGGCGACGACCAGATCTTCGGTGACGGATCGGATGAGGTCGGTGGGCTGCCCGATGATGATCTGAACCATGCCGGTAGAGATGTGATCGCCGGTGATGCGTTGAACAACACCAGCGGTCTATCGGAGGATTACGAGGCTATCGCTATCCTCGGCGGTAACGACAGTATCTTTGCCGGCAATGGAGACGATCTGGTCTCCGGCGATGCCCTGGCGACAGACACGCAGACCGCGCGGGCCTATGCTTACACCGACGATAGCGTCGACCGTGGGGAGCTTAACTCCTCGGACGCCGGCTTTGGCAATGACCTGATCGACGGCGGCGAAGGCTCTGACGTGATCGGCGGTGACGCGGCGGCCATCGCCGGCGGTGAAGAAACCGACGGCGCCATTGCGGAAGCAATGGCCGTCAACAAGGCTGTGTTCGGCGCCTCCCAGGCTCCGATCGGCAGCGATCTCATCGATGGCGGCGACGGCGACAATATGATCGCCGGCGATGCGCTGGCGGTCGTAAGCGGCGACTTCGGCTTTGCCAAAGCGGTCGTCGAGAATACGGCCGCCGATCGGGGTTCTGCCGGCAACGACAGCATCTCTGCGCTGGACGGCGCCAATCGGATCGCCGGTGACGCCCAGGCTTTTGCCGATGGAGCGGAAGGCAATGCGGTGGCTCAGGCCTTCAATACCGCCGACGGCGGCGAGGGCAGCCTTGCCGGCAACGACAGCATCTCCGCGCTGGACGGCGCCGATATCATCGCCGGCGATGCCCAGGCAATCGCCGACGGCGTGGCCAACGCGCAGGGCACCAACATTGCCCAGGGCGGGAACTTCAACCGGGCCGGCAACGACACCATCGATGCCGGTGACGGCGACAACACGCTGGCCGGCGAGGCGCAGGCGATCTCCAAATCCGCTACAGCGTCGGCTCTGGGGACCAATACGGCGGCGGGCTTCGGCAACGTCACGGGTGATGACTCCATCGTTGCCGGCGGCGGCGCCGACACCATCTCCGGCGGCGCCCAGGCGATCGGCGGGGCCAATGCCCAGGCGACCCAGCTGAACACCGCCAACGGCGGCACCAGAGCCGGCAACGACACCATCGCGGCGGGTGACGGCAACAACCAAGTTGCCGGTGACGCCCAGGCGATCGCGGGTGGTTTCGCCTCTGCCCAAGGCGAGAATCTGGGCAACGGCGGTTCCGCCGGCAACGACGGGATCACCACGGGCAGCGGTGCCGACATCGTCTCCGGCGATGCCCAGGCGATTGGCGGTACGGAGGCCAAGGCCACGCAGACCAACACCGCGACGGCGGGCGGTTCTGCCGGTGACGACACCATCCGGGCCGGCAACGACACCATCGCGGCAGGTGAAGGTGCCAACACCGTCGCCGGCGATGCCCAGGCGATCAGCAGCGGCGGCGCAGCGACGGCCTATGGTGACAACCTGGCCGACGGAACCGGGGGTGGCTTCGCCGATGCGGGTATCGATTCTATCACGACGGGTGGTGACGCCGACACCATTTCGGGTGGCGCCCAAGCGATCGGTGGAACCACCGCCTTCGCCAAGCAGACAAACACGGCGATAGGGCCCTTCGACTTTGCCGACAACGACACCATCAAGGCCGGTGACGGCAACAATCTGGTGGCGGGCGATGCCCAGGCGATCAGCAGCGACGGCGCGGCGACGGCCTATGGCGAAAACTTTGCCAACGGGATCGATGCCGTTGTTGGCGATGACTCCATTATTGCCGGCAATGGTGCCGACACCGTCTCCGGCGATGCCCAGGCGATCGGCGGAACCGCCGCCTTCGCCAAGCTGGTGAACTCGGCGACCGGGGGCGGCGCGGACGCCGGCAACGACACCATCAAGGCCGGTGATGGCGACAATCTGGTGGCGGGCGAGGCCCAGGCCATCGCCAACAACGGCGATGCCACGGCAGTCGGCGAGAACACGGCCACCGCAGATTTTAGTGAGGCCGGCAACGACGAGATCACCACCGGCGGCGGCAATGACATCATCTCCGGCGGCGCCCAGGCCAAGGGCTTGAACAGCGCGACAGCCACGCATAGCAACGAGGCTGCTGCAGGGGGCAATGCCGGCAATGACACCATTACCGCCGGCAATGGGGATAACCTGGTTGCGGGTGATTCCCAGGCGATCTCAGACGGCAAGGCGACGGCGGGCGGCAACAACTCTGCCACGAAAGGCAGTTCCGCCGGCAATGACGAGATCACCGCGGGCAGCGGTGCAGACAGTATCTCGGGCGACGCCCAGGCGGTCGGCGGTACAGAGGCCACGGCTAACCAGGTCAACGAGGCGGCGTTGTTCGCCGACAGGGCCGGTAACGATACCATTGCCGCCGGCGATGGCAACAACATGGTGGCGGGTGATGCCCAGGCAATCGCCGATGGCACAGCCACCGCAACCGGCAACAACGCCGCTCTTGTCGACGCCAGTGCCGGTAACGATGAGATCACCACGGGCAGTGGCGCCGACAGCATCTCCGGTGGTGCCCAAGCCCATGGCGGTACGTCAGCCTCCGCGACGCAGAATAACATTGCCGGCATCGCTGGCCTGGTGGACAACGACACCATTACCACAGGTGATGGCGACAACAGGGTGGCGGGCGAGGCCCAGGCGATCTCCGAAGGCTCAGCCACCGCGATCGGCAACAACGTCGCTGTTGTCGATGCCAGTGTCGGTAACGACACGATCACCACGGGCGGCGGTGCCGACAGTATCTCGGGCGGTGCCCAGGCAATCGGCGGGTCCGGAGTCACGGCCAAGCAGAGCAACGCGGCGGCCGGCAGCGACAGCCGAGCCGGCGACGACAGCATCTCCGCCGGTGACGGCGACAACGTGGTGGCGGGCGATGCCCTGGCGATTGCCACCAACGGCCAAGCCACGGCTGATGTCACCAACGGCGCCTTGGCGACTCTCTTTGGAACCACATCTGCCGGCAACGACACCATCGGCACGGGCGCCGGAAACGATCTGGTTTCCGGCGATGCCCTGGCGGTTGGGGAGGGCGCCCTTGCCAGCGTCGCGAACACGGCGGGGGCGATCTCCGCCCTGGCCAGTTCCGGCAACGACGTAATCACCATCGGTGGCGGGTCCGATACGGTCGCGGGCGATGCCCTGGCGGTCGGGGCGGGCGGCACCGCGACGGTGCGTAACGACGCCAACGCAAGCCTGGGTGGCGTTGCACAGGCCGGCAACGACTCCATAACGGCTTCGGACGACAGCGACGGCGATGTGATCGCCGGCGACGCGGCCAGCACGGGTGCTGATGGCGGCGATGCCACGGTGAAAAACAATGTCGTGGCCCTCTTCGGCGGCACAGCCTCGGCCGGTAACGACACCATTAGGGCGGGCAACGGTGACAATGTCGTCGCCGGCGATGCTTTGGCAACGGGCGTTGGGGCCAAGGCCAGGGTCGTCAACACCTATTCCAATGTCGCCGGTCTTGCCATCGTCGGCAGCGATCGGATCGAGACCGGGTCCGGTAATGACCTGATCTCCGGCGATGCTCTGGCGACCGGCGGTGGCGATGCCGAGGTGGTGAACGATCCGACCGGGGGCGACCCCGACAACCGGGTGAGCCAGGACACCATCATTGCCGGCGGCGGTAACGACACCATTTCAGGTGATGCGCTTTCCGTCGGTGGGGTCGCAAGGGTCGACCATGGTGGCGACGACTCCATCCTGGGCGGTGACGGCGACGATTTGATCGCCGGTGACGCTCTGGCGACCGGCGGCGGGTCGACGGAGGTCGGGGTCGGCGGCGACGACACCATCTTTGGCGGCGGCGGCAACGACCTTATCTACGGCGATGCCAGCGATGGCAGCGAGGTAACCGGTGGCGACGATCTGCTCTACGGCGACGATGGAGAAGACACCATCTTCGGCGGGGCCGGTGTCGACACGCTCTATGGCGGGGCCGGCAACGATGACCTCTACGGTGGTCGGGACAGCGATCAGTTGTTCGGTGGTGCCGGCAACGACTACCTCGACGGCGGTGCCGGCAACGACATCCTTTTCGGTGGCGAGGGCGATGACTACCTCGTCGGCGGTGAAGGCAGTGATAAGTTCGTCTTCACCGCGGCGGATGCCGGCGATACCGACACGATCGCTGACTTCACCACCGGGGCCGGCGGCGATGTGCTTAACCTCGGTGACTTGCTTGAGGGCGCGCCGGAGGGCGCGTCTGCAGAGGATCTGGATGCCTTCCTGGACTTCGCCTTTGACGGCGAAAACACCACGGTCACTGTCGATCTCGACGGAGAGGGCCCCGGCGAAGATACGACAACCATTGTCTTGGAGGGTGTGGACCTGACCAGTCTTGGCAACAGTGACGCCGAGATCATCCAGGCCCTGATCGACAGCGGCAATCTGGCGGCCTGACCAGGTCCGCCGGAGGGCGGGTCCCTCCCGCCCGGGCAACGGGTGGCGGTGAAAGCCGCCACCCGTCTGCTTTTCCCTCTATCTCTCCGTTTTTGAGAGATGGCGGCAGCTTCTGACCGGTCATGGCGGCCCAATTTTCGCCATTTACGATTATTCCGCACAAAGTCACAGTTCAGGGTGGTGGCTTTGGCTCTTCGTTTCGGGGCCGAATTTGACACAGCGGCGGCTGGTTTACCTTTACGTCATATTCTTGACGTAACCTTTCGGGCCCATACATATAAAGGGCGTCGCGCCGCCGGCAGGGCCGGCCGTCGGCGAGACACCAGCCCATGACCATCAAGGGTCGCCAACGAATAACGTGGTGGGAGATGGCTTTGGAACAAACGAGCGCAGAGCGCCAGGCGCAGCCCTGGGACAAGAGCTATCCGCCGGTCATTGACTGGGGTGGCGAGGTTCTGCAGGAGCCGCTCTACAAGGCTTTCGACCGCGCCGTCGCCGGTTACGGCGGCCGTCCCTGTCTCGATTTTCTCGGCAAACGTTACAGCTATGACGAGGTCAGCGTACTGATCGACAAGGCCGCCTGTGGCTTTCAGGGCCTGGGTGTGGAAAAGGGATCGCGGGTCGCGCTGTTTCTGCCCAACACGCCCTACTATGTCGTTTGCTACTTCGCCCTGATGAAGCTGGGCGCCATCGTCGTCAACGTGAACCCGCTCTATGCCGAGGAGGAGGTGCTCGGCCTGATCGACGATTCCGGGGCCGAGATCGCGGTTACCCTGGATCTGAAAATTCTGCTGCCGAAGCTGGTCACGGCCTTTGAGCGCACGCCGCTGAAAAAGGTCGTGGTCTGCGCCATGGCGGATATCCTGCGCTTTCCCAGCCGCCAGCTCTTCGCCATCGCCAAGCGCGGCGACCTGGCCAAGGCGCCCAAAACCGATGCCTATCTGCGCTTTGCCGATCTGATCGACAACGACAGCAGCTTCGAAGCCGCCGTGGTGACCATCGATGACGTGGCCGTGCTGCAGTACACCGGCGGCACGACCGGCACCCCCAAGGGCGCGATGCTGACCCACGGCAACCTCTCGGCCAATGCCAGCCAGCTCTGGACCTGGTTCATCGATGCCAAGATGGGGGAGGAACGGATGCTGGCGGTGCTGCCGCTGTTCCACGTCTTCGCCATGACGGTGATCATGCACCTGGGCATCCGCGGCGCGTCGGAAATCGTTCTGCTGCCGCGCTTCGAGATCAAGATGCTGTTGAAGGCCATCGCCCGCACCAAGCCGACCTGTTTCCCCGGTGTGCCGACGCTCTATAACGCCATCATCAATACCCCGAAGATCGAAACATACGATCTCTCCTGCATCCGTTACTGCCTTTCCGGCGGGGCATCGCTGCCGCAGGAGGTGCGCGAAGGTTTTGAGGCGATCACCAACGCCACGCTGCTGGAAGGCTACGGCCTCAGCGAAACCTCGCCGGTGGCGACCTGCAATCCGCTTGTCGGCGTTCAGAAAGACGGCTCGGTCGGGCTGCCGATGCCCGGTACGACCATCGAAATCCGCTCCCTCGAAGACTCGGAAAAACTCATGCCCCAGGGGGAGGTGGGTGAGATTTGCATTCGCGGGCCCCAGGTCATGGCCGGCTACTGGCAGCGCCCGGAGGAGACCGCCCAGACCCTGCGCGACGGGCGCGTCCACACCGGCGATGTCGGTTACATGGACGAGGATGGCTACACCTTCCTGATCGACCGTCTGAAAGAGGTCATCATCTCCAGTGGCTACAACGTCTATCCACGCCACATCGAAGAGGCGATCTATCGTCATCCTGCGGTCGCGGAGGTGACGGTGATCGGCGTGCCCGACGACTACCGCGGTGAGATTCCCAAAGCCTTCATCCGTTTGAAGGACGGCGAGAGTCTTGAGCTGGGCCCCCTGCAGGTCTTTCTGGAGGATAAGCTCTCGCCCATGGAAATGCCGCGCCTGATCGAAATCCGCGCGGCTCTGCCGAAGACCATCATCGGTAAACTTTCGAAGAAGGAACTGATCGCCGAGGAACGGGCCCGGCAGGCCGAGAGATCGTCGCCGTGAACAAACTCTATTCCGTGACCGAATTGGCGGCGGAGCTGAAGGTCACGCCGCGGGCGCTGCGTTTCTACGAGGATAAGGGCCTTATTGTGCCGCAGCGCGCCGGTAAGACCCGCGTCTACACCCATCGCGACCGCGGCCGGATTATCCTGATCCTGCGCGGCAAGCGTCTGGGCTTTTCCCTGCGGGAGATTGCCGAATGGCTGGATCTCTATGACCAGGATCCCGGACAGGTGGAGCAGATGCGCCTCACTCTGTCCAAAACCCGCAAGCGCATCAAAGCCCTGGAAGCGCGGCAGAGGGATCTTGAAGAAACCCTGCAGGAACTGCGCGGTATCGAAACAGCCGTCGAAGACTTTCTGAAATCAAAGGGGGCCGACGCCGAAGCGGCCGAATAGCCACCAAGCCTCGGAACCAGCCTCAAACGCCGAAAGGTCCGACCATGCATAAGAACGTTGTCATCGCAGGATACGTCCGCTCCCCCTTCCACTTTGCAAGCAAGGGCGATCTGGTGAAGGTTCGGCCGGACGAGATGGCGGCCCAGGTGGTGCGCGGCCTGCTTGGCAAGACCGGGATCGACCCCAAGGACATTGAGGATCTGATTGTCGGCTGCGCCTTCCCGGAGGGCGAACAGGGCTTGAACGTGGCGCGCCTCATCGGCTTTCTGGCGGACTTGCCGATCTCGGTGGCCGGCACCACGGTAAACCGTTTCTGCGGTTCCTCCATGCAGTCGATCCACATGGCGGCCGGCAACATTCAGATGAACGCCGGAGAGGCCTTCATCTGCGCCGGGATCGAGTCCATGAGCCGCGTGCCCATGGCCGGGTTCAATCCGCTGCTGCACCCGGGTCTCGCTGAGCGCTTCCCGCAGGCCTACATCTCCATGGGCGAGACGGCGGAGAATGTCGCCCAGAAGCACCAGATCCCGCGGGCGCGCCAGGAGGAATTTGCCGTTGCCAGCCATCAGAAGGCCGCCGCCGCCCAGGCTGCGGGCAAGCTGAAGGACGAGATCGTCGCGATCCAGGCCAACGGTGCCTCGGTCGAGCTTGACGGCTGCATCCGGCCGGACACCTCCGCCGCCGCCCTGGCCGACTTGAAGCCGGCTTTTTCGACCGACGGCAGCGTTACCGCCGGGACAGCCTCGCCGCTGACCGACGGGGCCTCTGCGGTGCTGGTGACCTCGGAGGACTACGCCAAGGCGCACGGCCTGAAACCCCTGGCCAGGCTGCGCTCCATCGCCGTTGCCGGTTGCGATCCGGAGATCATGGGCATCGGCCCGGTGGCCGCAAGCCGCAAGGCGCTGGAGCGCGCCGGCATTGCGGCGGGCGATCTGGACATTATCGAGTTGAACGAGGCTTTCGCCTCTCAGGCCCTGGCCTGTGCTGACGAACTGGGCCTCGACCTGGCTAAGGTGAACCTGGACGGCGGCGCCATTGCGCTCGGCCATCCCCTGGGCGCGACCGGCGCGCGGATCACCGGCAAGGCGGCGCAGCTTCTGCAGCGCGAAGGCAAGCAGTTGGCCCTCTCTACCCAGTGCATCGGCGGCGGGCAGGGGATCGCCACGGTGCTGGAGGCCGCCTGATGACCATCGTCACAGCCGCCGTTATCGGTGCGGGCGTGATGGGGGCGGGGATCGCCGCCCATCTCGCCAATGCAGGCGTGTCCGTCCTGCTGCTGGATGTCGTGCCCAAGGAGGGTGACAACCGCAACGCCCTGGCCGAAGGCGCCGTCGCTAAGATGCTGAAGGCCGACCCCGCGCCCTTCATGTCAAAGCGCGCGGCCAAGCTCATCACCCCGGGCAATATCGAGGACGATCTCGACAAGCTGGCCGATGCCGACTGGATCGTCGAGGCGGTGCTGGAAGACCCGAAGATCAAGCGCGCTCTCTATGAGCGCCTGGAGGGCGTGCGCAAGGACGGCTCCATAATCTCCTCGAACACATCGACCCTGCCGCTTTCCCTGCTGACCAAGGACATGCCGGATCGCTTCTGTGGCGACTTCCTGATCACCCATTTCTTCAACCCGCCGCGCTACATGCCGCTGCTGGAGCTGGTGACGGGGCCCAACACCAAACCCGCGGTGCTGGAAACGCTTTCTGCTTTCGCCGACCGCAGACTGGGCAAGGGCATCGTGCTCTGCCACGACACGCCGGGTTTCGTCGCCAACCGCATCGGCACCTTCTGGCTGCAGTGCGCCGTGGTCGAAACGCTGGACCGCGGCCTGACGGTGGAGGAGGCCGATGCCGTCATGGGCCGGCCCATCGGCGTTCCCAAAACAGGCGTCTTCGCGCTGCTCGATCTTGTCGGCCTGGATCTCATGCCCAAGGTCGATGCGTCGCTGGCGGCGACCCTGACAAAAGACGATGCCTATCAAAGCCTGCGCCGGCCCTTCCCCCTGTTGGAGGAAATGATTGCCGAGGGCTATACCGGGCGCAAGGGCAAGGGCGGGTTCTATCGCCTGAACAAATCCAATGGTGCAAGGGTCAAGGAAGCCGTCGACCTGAAGACCGGCGACTATGCGCCTGCGGGCAAGCCGTCGCTCGCCAGCGTCTCGGCCAGCCGGCGGGGCGGTCCCAAGGCCCTGGTGGCGCATGACGACAAGGGCGGTCTCTTCGCCTGGGCGGTGCTGTCCCAGACGCTGGGCTATGCCGCCGCCCTGGTGCCGGAGATCGCCGACGACGTTCCCTCCGTCGACCGGGCCATGCGCCTTGGCTACAACTGGAAATTCGGCCCCTTCGAGCTGATCGACAAGCTCGGCGCCGCCGACTTCGCCGATCGGCTGAAGGCCGAGGGGAAGGCCGTGCCGCCGCTGTTGGAAAAGGCCGCCGCCGCCGACGGCTTCTACCGGGTGAAGGACGGCAGACAGCAGGTTCTGACCGTTGCCGGCGACTACGCCGATGTCGAGCGCGGTGAGGGTGTCCTGCTGCTGTCCGACGTGAAGCTGGGCAGCGAGCCCCTGGCAAAGAGCGGTTCGGCCAGCCTTTGGGACATCGGTGACGGCGTTGTCTGCCTGGAGGTTCACACCAAGCTGAACACCATGGACCCGGATGTCTTCAAGATCATCGCCAAGGCCTTGGATATCGTCGGCAAGAACTACAAGGCCCTGGTGATCTACAACGAAGGCAGCCACTTCTCCGCCGGGGCCAACCTGGGTCTGGCCATGTTCGCCGCCAACGTCGGCGCCTGGCCGATGATCGAGGACATGGTGGCCCAGGGCCAGAAGGCCTACACCGCCCTGAAGCGCTCGCCTTTCCCGGTGGTGGCCGCGCCTTCCGGGCTGGCGCTGGGCGGCGGTTGTGAAATCCTGCTGGCTTCCGATGCCGTGCAGGCCCATGCCGAAAGCTATGTCGGTCTGGTGGAGGCCGGGGTCGGCGTGGTGCCGGCCTGGGGCGGCTGCAAGGAACTGTTGAGCCGCTTGGCCCGCGATCCACGGCGGCCCAAAGGTCCCATGCCGGCGGTGGCGGCGGCCTTTGAGACCATCGGCATGGCCAAGGTGGCGAAGTCCGCTTTCGAGGCCAGGGAACTGGGCTTCCTGCGGCGCGAGGACGACATCACCTTCAACCGCGAACGGCTGCTGGCCGACGCCAAGAAAAAGGCGCTGTCTCTGGTCGAGGGCTACCAGCCGCCGGAGCCGGTGGAACTGACCCTGCCCGGTCCCTCCGGCAAGGCCTCGCTCGCTTTCGCCCTTCGCGATCTCTACGCCAAGGGTCTTGCGACCGAACACGACATGGTCGTGGCCTCCGAGTTGGCCGATGTGCTGACCGGTGGCGACGATGCCGACATGACCGAGCCACTGCCCGAGGAGACGGTTCTGAAGATGGAACGCGAAGCCTTCATGCGGCTGGTGCGCACGCCGGGCACCCTGGCCCGTGTCGAACATACGCTGGAAACCGGCAAACCGCTTCGGAACTAAGAGGCGTTAGAGGAAAAAGACCATGGTTAGCTATTCCGCCCCCCTGGATGACATCCGTTTCGTGCTCTACGACCTCTTGGACTACGACGGCCGGATCGCCGGTCTGCCGGGTTTCGAAGAGGCCAGCCGCGATCTGGTCGACACGGTGATCGAAGAAGGCGCCAAGTTTTGCGAGAACGAGTTGCTGCCCCTGAACCGCTCCGGCGATGAAGAAGGCTGCATCTTCGAAAACGGCGTGGTCCGCACGCCCAAAGGATTCAAGGAACTCTACGAAGCCTTCTGCGAAGGGGGTTGGAACGGCCTGGCCTTGTCCCCCGATCATGGCGGGCAGGGGTTGCCCAAGACCCTGCAGTTCGTGCTGACCGAGCTGATCTGCTCGACCAACCTCAGTTTCGGCATGTATCCGGGCTTGACCCACGGTGCCTGCAACGCGCTGGAGCTGCACGGCAGCGACGAGCAGAAGGCCACCTACCTGCCCAACATGATCCATGGCCGCTGGACCGGCACCATGTGCCTGACCGAGCCGCATTGCGGCACCGACCTAGGCCTGATCCGCACCAGGGCCGAGCCGAACGGCGACGGCAGTTACAAGATCACCGGCACCAAGATCTTCATCTCCGCCGGCGAACACGACATGAGCGAGAACATCATCCATCTGGTGCTGGCCAAGCTGCCGGATGCGCCGGAAGGCTCCAAGGGCATCTCGCTTTTCGTGGTGCCGAAGTTCATGGTGAAGGAAGACGGTTCCGTCGGCCCGCGCAACGGCGTCGCCTGCGGCTCCATCGAGCACAAGATGGGCATCAAGGCCTCCTCCACCTGCGTGATGAATTTCGACGAGGCCGAGGGCTATCTGGTGGGCGAAGCCCACAGCGGCATGGCCAAGATGTTCACCATGATGAACGTCGCGCGCCTGGATGTCGGCATGCAGGGCCTGGGCCTGGCGGAGACCGCCTATCAGTCGGCGGCGGCCTACGCCAAGGAGCGTCTGCAGGGCCGCTCCCTCGCCGGGCCGCAGCATCCCGACAAGCCGGCTGACCCGATCATCGTGCATCCGGACGTGCGCAAGAATCTCCTGACCATGAAGGCCTATAACGAAGGCTCGCGGGCGCTGGCCTTCTGGGTCGCCATGGCGGTGGACGTCGCCGAGAAGCATCCCGACGCAGCCAAGCGCCAGGAGGCCGACGATCTGGTCGCCCTGATGACGCCGATCATCAAGTCGTTCTTCACCGACCAGGGCTTTGAGACGACGAACCTGGGCATGCAGGTTTTCGGCGGTCACGGCTACATCCGTGAATGGGGCATGGAGCAGTTGGTGCGCGATGCCCGCATCGCCCAGATCTATGAAGGCGCCAACGGTATTCAGGCGCTCGACCTGGTGGGCCGTAAGCTGGGCCAGAACATGGGCCGCCTGCTGCGCCGCTTCTTCCATCCGGTGCAGGCCTTTATCGAGGAGAACCAGAACGACCCGCAACTGGCGGAGTTCGTCGCGCCGCTGGCGAAGGCCTTGAGCCGGCTCCAGCAATCGACCCTCTGGATCGCCCAGCAGGGCTTGAAGGACCCGGAGGAGGCGGGCGCCGCCGCCACCGACTACCTGAACCTTTTTGCGTTGACCGCCCTTGCCTATATGTGGGCGCGCATGGTGAAGGTCAGCCTAGCGCAAACCAATGGTTCCGAATCCAACGGCCAGACGCCTGAGTTCCACGAAGCCAAACTGGCCACCGCACGCTTCTTCTTCCAGCGCCTGCTGCCCAAGAGCTCCGGCCTCTTCGCCGCCATCATGACCGGCAAGGCGCCGCTGATGGACATGAAAGAAGCGGCGTTCTAGGGTCAGGACTCAATTGAGCCACCATGTGATGATTGCGGCGATGAAGACGGCAGATAGGAAAGTATCTGCGCGTTTGTCGTATCGGGTGGCGATTCTTCGGAAATCTTTGAGCCGACAGAACATG
>NZ_JAAQPH010000025.1 GCF_011683915.1 Pelagibius litoralis | reverse complement strand
CCTCGTCCGCGCCAATCTCATGCACCGAAAGCGCATCGACCGCCTGATCCAGTCCGATCCAGAGCCTCCGATCAACCCCGATCAGATGGTCCTCCAGTGGGCCTAGTCTTAACCGGACACCAGTGGGCTTGACCCGGGCATCCGTGGCGGTGGCAAAACCGAACCGATCCGGCAAGGGCTCCAGCGAGCGGCCCCATGGACCTCGGGTCAAGCCCGAGGGTGACGTCGAGGGACAACCGCCCCGCTGCAAAACTCCCGCCGCCAAAAGACCGGCTCACACACAAAAAAAACCGGCCGGCTGGGCGCCGGCCGGTCTGGTGTTCAAAAAAGACTGGGGCTGGGATTCAGTCTTTCTCTTTCTCCGCACCGTTGCCGTTTGTGCCTATGTCGTGCAAGGCGGACTTGGTGCGCTGTTCCACCGGCGCCCAGCAGTCGCGGGTGATGCGGGCCATCATGGTCATCAGCTTGCTGGTTTCCTCGATGTACTGCTCGGCCGCATAGCGGGCGATGGTGCACTGTTTCTCGAAAATCTCCTCCGGGTCCTTTGATTTGATCAGTTCCTCGGAGGTTTCGATGTTTTTGCGCATGCGCTCACCGGCAAAGGTCATCACTTCCTGGCTGACCTCGGCCATGCCGGCAAACATCGCCTCGCTGGCGCTCATCGCGGCAGAGATGTTCTCGCCGTTGGACCCGAGCACGGCTTCATAGGAAGGCGCACCCGGTAAAGACACCCCGGGGATACCGGTTTGAACGCCCGCCTGGCTTTCGCCGGCGGGGGACGGGGAAGGATTGCTGCTGCTTGTTGTCTGTTTACGGGCCGTAGCCATGGCTTGGGATCTCCTGCACGACGCTTTGGTTTGTGGGGGGGAACCGGACATTGCCGGCAAAAACAAACCGTCTCCTTGGCATTTCCCGATACCGCAACCTGATCCTGCAGACCCGGACTCTGCACTCGTTCACACGAGCGCACCTCTGCACGTCAGGATCGCGGGTCACGGGAACCCCAGCAACCGGAGCTTCACATTCATGAGCATAGTCTAACAGGTGTTAACCATAATTGATCTGGGACAGTTTCCCTTTTTAGGGGTGCAGGGCAGGCCGGAACCCGGACAAGATCGTTCATGGCCACCATGGACGCCTGAATTTCTTGGCAGCCCGAAGGTTCCACCCTAGATTGATCATCCCCAACCCGTCGCGGCATCCTGCCGGGCGCGGCGCCGGGTTCCGCAGCAGGCAGGTCGCAACAAGGCAGGGGGACAAGTCAGCCGTCATGGTCGCGCGCATCACCACGGTCGCCTTTTCCGGCGTCGAGGTTCTCGACATCGACGTGCAGGTGCAGATGGGCAGCGGCCTGCCTGCCTTTTCCCTGGTCGGGCTGCCGGACAAGGCGGTGGCCGAAAGCCGGGAGCGGGTGCGTGCCGCGCTCAGCGCTCTCGGCCTCGCCCTGCCGCCCAAGCGCATAACCGTGAATCTGGCCCCGGCGGATCTGTTGAAAGAAGGCAGCCATTTCGACCTGCCCATCGCCCTCGGCCTGCTGACCGCCATGGGGGTGCTGCCCGCCGACGAGATGGCCGGCTATACCGCCCTGGGCGAGCTGGCGCTGGATGCCCGCATCACCCCCGTCGCCGGGGTGCTGCCGGCGGCGATCAACAGCCTGGCCGCCGGGCGCGGCCTGATCTGCCCAGCGGCACAAGGCGGCGAGGCGGCCTGGGCCGAGGGGCTGGATATCCTGGCGCCGGCGACCCTGCTGACCCTGATCAACCACTTCAAGGGCAGCCAGGTGCTGAGCCCGCCGGAGCCGGTGCTGGCCGAACGCGATGAGAACGCTCTCGACCTCCGGGACATCAAGGGGCAGGAAAGCGCCAAGCGGGCGCTGGAATTGGCCGCGGCGGGCGGCCACAACCTGCTGATGGCGGGACCGCCCGGCGCCGGCAAGTCGATGCTGGCGGCGCGCCTGCCGGGCATCCTGCCGCCGCTGGCCCCGGCGGAGGCGCTGGAGGTCAGCATGATCCATTCCGTTGCCGGAACGCTCGGCCAGGCCGGGCTGCTGCGCCAGAGACCGTTTCGCGAACCGCACCACTCCGCCTCCCTGCCGGCGCTGGCCGGCGGCGGCCTGCGCGCCCGGCCCGGCGAGATCTCCCTCGCCCATCTCGGCGTGCTGTTCCTCGACGAACTGCCGGAGTTTCAGCGCGGCGCCCTGGAAGCCCTGCGCCAGCCGCTGGAGACCGGCCGCGTCTCGGTCGCCCGCGCCAACGCCCATGTGACCTATCCGGCCCGGGTCCAGCTGATCGCCGCCATGAACCCCTGCCGCTGCGGCTATCTCGACGATCCGGCCCAGGCCTGCGCCCGCGCGCCGCGCTGTGCGGCCGACTATCAGGCCAAGATCTCCGGCCCGCTGTTCGACCGCATCGACCTGCATGTCGACGTGCCGGCGGTAAGCGCCGCCGACCTCTCCCTGCCGCCGCCGGCGGAGGGTTCCGCCGCCGTGGCCGCAAGGGTCGCCCAGGCCCGCGCCCGCCAGACCGCCCGCTACGCCACCCTGCCGGAGGACAAACGCCCCCGCACCAATGCCGAGGCCGACGGGCAACTGCTGAAAGAAGTCGCCGCGCCCGACGCCGAGGGCCGCAAGCTGCTGACCCAGGCCACCGAGGCCATGAAGCTCTCGGCCCGCGGCTATCACCGCGTCCTGCGCGTCGCCCGGACCCTGGCCGACCTGGAGGGCGCCGAAGCCGTGCGCCGCCCCCAGATCGCCGAAGCCCTGACCTACCGGCGGCAACTGCCGGGGCGGTGGGGGCCAAAAGCTTAACGGCCATAATTGGTTAACGAAATGCAGCCTAAAATGCTGCATGGCAGAAATAACCGCCCACTACAGCCCGGCTTCGGCGCTCACGCTCTTCGTGGCGGAGGGCCGCATCCTGGCCGACGACCTGGTCGCGGCCATCGAGACCCACTATGGCGCCAACCCGACCAGCATCACGATCTGGGATCTCTGGAAGGCCGACCTCTCCGAGCTCGATATGCCGGCCCTGACCCGGGTGTCGGACTGCGCGCGGAACTTCTCGAAAAACCGGGAAAACCCAAGAACGGTCTTCGTGGTGAAACGGGAGCAGGAAAAGCTGCTGATCAAACTCTACAAAAAGATTTCCGAGGTGCGGGGCTCCCCGACCAGCTATGAACTCTATCCCTCCGTTGCCACCGCCTACGAAGGGCTTGGCCTTGCCGACCCCTTCAAAGAGCAGAGAAAGCGCGCCTGAGAAGACCGGCATCGGTTACCGCCGCCCGTGCTGAGGGCGATGGCGATCGCGGTAGCGCCTGGGCACATTGCCACGGCGAAGAAAGCGCGCTATGCGATCGGGCATGAACGCGCCCGACAGCCTTCCCGACATCACCATCGAACTGGTCGACCTCGACGCGACCTTCGAGCTGCGCAGGGCGGTGTTGCGGCCCTGGCTGACGCCGGAGGAATCCCGCGCAAGTTGGGAAGGCTTCGACGAACATTTTCAGATCGGCGCCCTGCTGGATGGCCGGGTTGTCGGGACGGCGGGCTTTGTGACCGAGGCGCAGCCGGACTACGACGGCAAGGCCTTTACCGGCCCGCAGTGGCGGCTGCGCGGTATGGCCAGCGATCCGGATTTCCAAGGCCGCAGCCTGGGCGGAAAGGTGCTGGTCTTCGGCATCGAAGAGCTGGCGCGGCGGATTGCGGCGCGGGGTCAGGAAAGTGCGATCCTCTGGTGCAACGGGCGCACCCCGGCGCAGCGCTTTTACGAGCGCCACGGCTTTCAGCCGATCGGCGATGTCTTCGAAACACCGGGTACCGGACCACACTACGTCTTCTGGCGAAATGTGGTTGCGGCGTAAGAAAACCAAGAACAAAGCCTCCTCACCCCGACCCTCTCCCGCAAGGGGATAGAGGGAGGTTCTATCGAGGCCACCGCGAGCCCCTCTACCCTGGTGGGAGAGGGAGGGGCCCGCGAAGCGGGAGGGTGAGGGGGATCGCGCTACCGCACAAAACCCCGACGGCAGAAGTTGGGATCTCGCCGAGACATGTATGTCAGGGTCAAGCCCGCGTAGGACGGCTGTAAAGCGGTGGGGCGGGCACCTTCAGCCTGAAACCGCTACAGCCCTTCGAGGAATTCGCGCAGGTGGCCGTTGAAGGTTTCCGGCTGCTCCATATTGGGCAGGTGGGCGGTGCCGGGGATGACGGTGCCGAGAGCCTGGGGCATGGCCTGGACGACATGGACGCAGCGCTGCTGCAGGTGGGGAAAGTCGGCATCGCCCCAGACCACCTGGGCCGGTACGCCAAGGTCGGCAAGGCGGGAATAGGCCACCGGAAAGGCGGCGGGATTGGTTTCGCGCCCGGGGTCCGGCGCGTGCAGCGCGCGGTCGTTCATCACCAGGAAGAGATCGCGTGCGGGGCCGCCGACGCGGCCCTCCTCGCTGGCCGGGCCGTCGAGCCAGAGCCAGGCCTCCAGCAGGTTGATGCGGTCGAGGTCTTCTTCTTCCTCGGCCTCCTCCAACAGCTCCAGCACCGCCTCCACCGCCGGGGGGAAGTCCTCCGTCCTCGGCGCACCGGTTACCGAGGGAGCGACGAGGAAGAGACCGCCCACCCGGCCCGGATGGGTGAGGGTGAAATCGATGGCGATACGCCCGCCCTGGGAACAGCCGACCAGAACCGCTGACGTAATCCCCTGCTGGTCGAGCACCGCCAGCAGATCGTCGACGTGGGAGAAAGTCTCGGCCTCGTAGCGCGTTTCACCGAAGCCCCGGCGGTCGTAAGCGATGACACGATGGCTGCCGGCAAAGGCGGCGATCTGGTCCTGCCACATGCGCCGGTCCGCGACCCCGGCATGCAGGAACACCAGAGCCGGGCCCTCACCCGCCTCGACACCGCTCAGCGTCGCCTTGCCGCTGACCAGGCTAAAATCCTTCACCATGGGGGTAGGTCCGTTCCTTCAGTCGTCAAGATCCAGCGCGGCCATTGAGCCGGGGAAGGCCCCCGGCAGGGCGGCCTCGCCCTTTGCGGTGATAATGACCTTGCGGGATTTGCGGTCGCGCTTCAACCACTTCGCGGCAATCAGCCGGTCGGCAAGAGCCGCACCCAGGGCGCCGCCCAGATGCGGGCGCCGTTCGCTCCAGTCCAGACAGCAGCGCGCGAAGTGGCGGCGCTGGCCCTCCGCCGTTTCGATGTCGACACCGAGAGCGGCCAGGAAGCCGCGGCCCTTGGGGCCGAGCCGGAAGTCGCCCTCGACCCGGCGCAGGAAGCGGCGCTTCAACAGCGAGTCCGTCAAGGCAACCCCCAGGCGCCCGGCCAGATGGTCGTAGCAGAAGCGCGCCCGGCGCAGGTCGCCGACACGCCGGGCATGGGCGCGGCGCCGTTCCGGCACCCGCTGGTTGGGCGTCAGATGGGTCAGCGGCTCCAGCGCTTCGGCAACGCCCGGATTGGCCAGACAGTAATAGCGATGCCGGCCCTGGCTTTCGACCGCCAGAAGGCCGGCCTCGGTCAGCTTGGCGAGATGGCTGCTCGCGGTCTGCGGCGTCACCCCGGCAACGAAAGCCAGCTCCGTCGCGGTCTGGGCGCGGCCGTCCATCAGGGCGGCCATCATGTTGGCACGCGCCGGGACCCCGATCAGGGCGCCGACGACAGCAAAGGAAGGTTCTACGGACATATTTCGATGATAGGCGATCCGTAATCGCCCGGCAAGATACGATCAACAAGAATTGCGATCAAACATATCGGCCAGGATCGAAATATGATTGTCATCTAGATGACTCATTGTGGAAACCAAAGCCCCCTCACCCTCCCGCTGCGCGGGCCCCTCCCTCTCCCACGAGGGGAGAGGGAACCAAAAGCGGCGCATAAGAATCCCCCTCTCCCCTCGTGGGAGAGGGTCGGGGTGAGGGGGCTTTGCTCTAAGGAAATGGCATCGCCCTTCGAGACGATCACGACACACCTCATCCTGAGGAGCGCTCACCAGAGCGCGCCTCGAAGGATGGCAAGAGAGGAAGCCTCAACCCTGGGGCGGCTTGATCATGCGGCCGAGGGGCTGGCCGCCGAAGAGATGGAGGTGGAAGTGCGGCACCTCCTGGTGGCCATGCACACCGGTGTTGGCGAGGACGCGGTAGCCGTCGCCTTCGATCCCCAGGTCCTTGGCGATCTTGCCGGCGGCGCGGAAGAAACCGGTGATCTCCGCCTCGGAGGCCTGGGCGGAAAAGTCCGCGAAGGAAACGTAGGCGCCCTTGGGAATGACCAGGACATGGACCTTGGTCTGCGGCTGGATATCGCGGAAGGCCAGAACGTGGTCGTCCTCGTAAACCTTGTCGCAGGGAATTTCACCGCGCAGGATTTTAGCGAAGATGTTGTTGTCGTCGTAGGTCATGGAGTCCTTCCCCTGCCGCGCCCGGTTTGCAGATCGGTCAGCCGCTGGCGCGCGACGCCTTTTCGACAATGCCGGAGATGCCCTTGCGGCCCTCCAGCGCCGCCCAGACGTGCTTGGGCTTGATGTCGCTGGCCGCCCAGAGCACCAGCAGGTGGTAGAGCAGGTCCGCCGACTCGTCGATCACGCCGTCGCGCCGTTCGCGCGTTGCCTCGATCACGGTTTCCACCGCCTCTTCGCCGACTTTCTGGGCGATCTTATCCATGCCGCGGTCGAACAGCTTGGCGGTATGGGACGTTTCCGGGTCTTCGCCGCTGCGGCTTTGGATCACGTCATAGAGTCGGTCGAGGACGGAGCCGTCGAGTGAGCCGCTCTTCATAGGATGAGAGTCCTTAAAGGTCTAAACATATGCCTGAGGCGTAACAGGAATTTCCCCGGCTGTCACGCCGCCCGCCGGTGGATATCCGGTGGAAACTGCGTGGATAAAATGGCGGGCCCAGCCAGGAGTCCGGTTCCGCTTTTTCAGGAAACGGGTCTGACCGGCAGCCCCGCCGCCGCCAGGGCGGCCTTGGCCTCGGCAATGGAATGGGTGCCGAAGTGAAAGATCGAAGCGGCCAGCACGGCGGAGGCATGGCCTTCGCGCACACCGGCGCTCAGATGATCCAGAGTCCCGACACCGCCCGAGGCGATGACCGGCACCGGCACCGCATCGGCCACCGCGCGGGTCAGCGGCAGATTGTAGCCCTGCTTGGTGCCGTCGCGGTCCATGGAGGTCAGCAGGATTTCGCCGGCGCCGAGTTCGCAGAGCCTGACCGACCAGTCGACCGCGTCCAGGCCGGTGGCCTGGCGCCCGCCGTGGGTGAAGATTTCAAAGCGCGCTTCACCCTTCTTGTCCTCACCGTTCGGTGCCGCACCCACCGACTTGGCATCCACGGCGACCACGATGCACTGGCTGCCGAACTTCTCCGCCGCCTCGCGCACGAAGTCAGGGTTCTCCACCGCGGCGGTATTGATCGAGACCTTGTCGGCCCCGGCCAGCAGGAGCTGGCGGATATCTTCGGTGGTCCGGACGCCGCCGCCCACGGTGAGCGGCATGAAGCATTGTTCCGCCGTGCGGCGCACGACGTCGAGCAGGATACCGCGCTTCTCATGACTGGCGGTGATATCGAGGAAGCAGAGTTCATCGGCGCCGGCGGCATCATAGACCTTGGCCTGTTCGACCGGGTCACCGGCATCGCGCAGGTCGACGAAGTTCACGCCCTTGACGACGCGCCCGTCCTTCACGTCGAGACAGGGGATGATGCGAACCGTCAGCATCAGGCGGCCAGCAGGGCGAGGGCGGAAGCCGGGTCAAGCCGCCCGTCGTAGAGCGCGCGGCCTGAAATGACCCCTTCGATACCGCTGTCGGCAATACTGAGGAAGGCGGCGATATCGTCCAGCGAGGCAACGCCGCCGGAGGCGATCACCGGCGTGGCGATGGCCTCGGCCAGGGCGAGGGTCGCGGAGACATTCGCGCCCTGCAGCGCGCCGTCGCGGTCGATGTCGGTGTAGACGATGGCCGCCGCGCCGGCATCTTCGAAGCGGCGGGCAAGATCGTCGGCGGTGATCTCGCTGACTTCGGCCCAGCCCTCCACCGCAACGCGCCCGCCACGGGCATCGATGCCCAGGACCACGCGGCCGGGAAAGCGCCGGCAGGCTTCGCGCACCAGATCCGGATTCTTCACCGCCACGGTGCCCAGGATCACCCGCCGGACGCCGAGTTCAAGCCAGCGTTCGATGGTCGCCAGATCGCGGATGCCGCCGCCCAGTTGCACCGGCAGATCGACCGCCGCGACAACCGCCTCGACCGCCGCCGCGTTCACCGGCCGGCCTTCGAAGGCGCCGTTGAGATCGACCAGATGCAGCCATTGAAAGCCCTGTTCGGCAAAGGCAACGGCCTGGGCGGCCGGGTCTTCGTTGAACACGGTTGCCGTGTCCATCTCGCCGCGCAGCAGGCGCACGGCCTTGCCGTCCTTCATGTCGATGGCGGGAAACAGAATCATGAAGCGATGCCTTTAAGAAGCGGCACCGGCCCGCTCCCCCTCCCGGCCACCCAACATGAGTATCCTATGGGTGGCCGGGAGGGGGAGCGGGCTGGAACCGAAATCATGCGAAGCATAGACAATCTAATCGCCCTGCGGCATAGCGCCGTTACCGATCAGATCCTTGTAGTAGTAGAAGCCGGTCACCCAGCGGTTATCCACCCAGGCATAGTGCGGATGGGTGCCCCAGCGCACGTAACCCATCTGCTCCACCACCTCGATGGCGCGGCCCTGGGTTTCGCGGATGTCCAGGTTCAGAACCCGCAGGCCGTTCTGGCGCGCCGCCTCTTCGACCTGGGATACCAGGCCCGCCGCCAGGCCATGACCGCGTGCCCAGGGGGCAACGAAGAACGTCGTCAGCTGGCCGGTCAGGTTCTGCGCCTCGTTGTTGCGCGGCAGGCGCACCAGCTGGGCCGAACCGGCAATGGTGTTGTCCAGGCGGCCGACAAAGAGCTCACGCTCCGGCACCAGAAGCACGCCCTGCCAATAGGTTTCCATGGTCTGGCGCGGCGGCGGGGTCAGCCAGCCGAAGCCGCCGCCATCGTTGATGGCCGCCTCTGCGGCGTCGCAGAGATCGTGCAGATCGGGGCCGTGAAAGCCGGTCAGCCTGTCCACGGAAATGCTTGCGCTGGAATCACTGACCGTCATGGACACCACCTCAGGAAATTCGACAGGAACCGCAGGCCCACCGCCTGGCTCTTTTCAGGGTGAAACTGGGTTCCGGCCAGATTATCGCGCCCCACGACGGCCGTAACCAGCCCGCCGTAATCGACCGAAGCCAGCAAATGCCGGGGATCGGCCGGGCGCAGATGATAGCTGTGGACGAAGTACACATAGGAAGGCCGGGGCAAACCTGCCAGCAGCGCGTGATCCGCCGCTTCGATTTGCAGCTGGTTCCAACCCATATGCGGCACCTTCAGAGCCACCCCCGGGTCGCGGGCTGGGTCCGGGGCCGGCGCCAAAGCCACCACATCGCCCGGAATCCAGCCGAATCCGGCATGGCTGCCGTGCTCCAGGCCGCGGCTGGCCATCAGTTGCATGCCCACGCAGATGCCCAGAAAGGGCCGCTGGCGGGTTTCCACGAAATCGACCAGGGCCGCCACCATGCCCGGCAGGGCGTGCAGCCCGGCGCGGCAGTCACCAAAGGCGCCGACGCCGGGCAGGACCACCCGGTCGGCAGCCCGCACCACGGCCGGATCGTCGGTCACCCGCACCGGACCGCCACCCACCTCGGCGGCGGCACGTTCCAGGGACTTGGCGGCCGAGCGCAGATTGCCCGAGCCATAGTCGATGATCGCAACGCTCATGGTCTTCCTAGATCCGCTTCAAAAGCCCGCTTTAAAGGCACTCTTTTCCGGGCGATTCAACGCGCCGCGAGCCCTGTTCCGGGCCCGCAAAGGCTCTGGTTTTAGAGGCTGCCCTTGGTCGAGGGCACGGCGTCGGCCTTGCGGGGGTCGATCTGGATCGCCTCGCGCAGGGCCCGGGCCAGGGCCTTGAAGCAGGATTCGACGATATGGTGGTTGTTCGTCCCATAGAGGGTTTCGACATGCAGATCCAGCCCCGCATTCTGGGCGAAGGCCTGGAACCACTCCTTGAAAAGCTCGGTATCCATGCTGCCCAGCTTGTCGCGGTTGAATTCCACCTTCCAGATCAGGTAGGGCCGGTTGGAGGCATCCAGCGCAACCCGGCTGAGGGTCTCGTCCATCGGGATCAGGGCCGCGCCGTAGCGCCAGATGCCCTTGCGGTCGCCCAAAGCCTGGAAAACCGCCTGACCGAGCACGATGCCGCAGTCTTCCGTCGTGTGATGGCCGTCGATATGCAGATCGCCCTCGGCCTTCAGCTGGATGTCAATCAGGCTGTGGCGCGACAGCTGCTCCAGCATATGGTCCAGAAAGCCGATCCCGGTGCTGATCTCATAGCTTCCGGTACCGTCCAGGTTCACCGTTGCGCTGATCCTGGTTTCCGCGGTTTTTCGCTCGACTGTTGCCCGGCGCATATCTCTTCGCCCCGCCGCCGCGGGGTCCCTTGGCATTCATGGTATGAAACGAAGGCGCCCTTGTAACAGGAAGGCCCGGAATACGCCAGAACCCATGAATGGGGTCACTATGAGAGGCCAAAGGGGGGCCAAGAGGAGGCCAGCGGGCGGCCTTGGCGGACGGCGGCATCGAAATGCGGCTTGACCCGGCTGCCGATTTTGCCCATTTGACAGACCATGTCCGAAAATCAATCCCCAACAGGCCAATCCCCGATCTGGCACGGGACCACGATCCTATCCGTGCGCAAGGGCGATACGGTGGTGGTCGCCGGCGACGGCCAGGTCAGCTTCGGCAACACGGTGATGAAATCCAACGCCCGCAAGGTCCGCCGCCTGGGCAAGGACAACGTCATCGCCGGTTTCGCCGGGGCGACGGCCGATGCCTTCACCCTTTTCGAGCGCTTGGAAGCCAAGCTCGAAACCTATCCCAACCAGCTGACCCGGGCCTGCGTCGAGCTCGCCAAGGACTGGCGCACCGACCGCTACCTGCGCCGCCTGGAGGCCATGATGGCGGTGGCCGACGCCACCACCTCGCTGGTGCTGACCGGAACCGGCGACGTGCTGGAGCCGGAGGACGGCCTGATCGGCATCGGCTCCGGCGGTTCCTTTGCGCTTTCCGCCGCCCGCGCGCTTTACGACATCGACGGCCTGGAGGCCGAGGCGATTGCCGCCAAGTCGATGGGCATCGCCGCCGACATCTGCATCTATACCAACGACAATATTGTCATCGAAAGCCTGCCCAACAGCGCGCCTGCAACGGCCGCGCCCAAAACAAGCGGGTGAAAGCGCGGACCCCTATGACCGATAACAACTCTGCCTTTTTCACCCCCCGGGAGATTGTCTCGGAACTCGACCGCTTCATCGTCGGCCAGAACGACGCCAAGCGCGCGGTGGCCATTGCGCTGCGCAACCGCTGGCGCCGCCAGCAACTGCCCGAGGAGCTGCGCGAGGAAGTCCTTCCCAAGAACATCCTGATGATCGGGCCGACCGGTGTCGGCAAGACCGAGATCGCGCGCCGCCTGGCCAAGCTGGCCCAGGCGCCCTTCCTGAAGGTCGAGGCCACCAAGTTCACCGAGGTCGGTTACGTCGGGCGCGACGTCGAGCAGATCATCCGCGATCTGGTGGAGGTCGCGATCCACATGACCCGCGAGCGCCTGCGCCAGGAGGTGAAGGCCCAGGCCGAGCTGAATGCCGAGGAGCGGGTGCTGGACGCCCTGGTCGGCGCCGGCTCCAGCGCCGATACGCGCCAGAAATTCCGCCGCATGCTGCGCCAGGGCGAGCTGGACGACCGCGAGATCGAGGTCGAGGTCCAGGACAGCGGCGGCATGCAGCTGCCGACCATGGAGATCCCCGGCATGCCCGGCGCCTCCATGGGGATGCTGAACCTGGGCGACATCTTCGGCAAAGCGATGGGCGGGCGCAGCAAGCAGCGCCGCATGAAGGTCGTCGATTCCTACGAGGTGCTGCTGGCCGAAGAGGGCGACAAGCTGCTGGACGAGGAAACCGTCGTCAGCAGCGCCATTACCGCCGTGGAGCAGAACGGCATCGTCTTCCTGGACGAGATCGACAAGATCACCGCGCGCTCCGACCGCGCCGGGGCCGATGTCTCGCGCGAAGGCGTGCAGCGCGACCTGCTGCCGCTGATCGAGGGCACGACGGTCGCCACCAAGCACGGCGCGGTGCGCACCGACCACGTGCTCTTCGTCGCCTCCGGCGCCTTTCACATGGCCAAACCCTCGGACATGCTGGCCGAACTGCAGGGCCGCCTGCCGATCCGGGTGGAGCTGGAAGCCCTCACCCGCGACGACATGAAACGCATCCTGACGGAGCCGGAAAACAGCCTGATCCGCCAGTACAAGGCCCTGATGGACACCGAAGACGTGACCCTGGACTTCACCGAGGACTCCATCGACGCCCTGGCCGACCTGTCCACCGAGATCAATTCCTCGGTCGAGAACATCGGTGCAAGACGCCTGCACACGGTGCTGGAAAAGCTGCTGGAGGAGATCTCCTTCACCGCCACCGACCGCGGCGGTGAGACCGTCACCATCGATGCGGCGCTGGTGCAGGAGCGTGTCGGCGAACTGTCGAAGAACGCCGACCTGTCGAAGTTCATTCTTTAGGGCAAACCTGAACTTCCGGGCACCAACGCAGTCTGATTCCGCTCCCCGGTCACCCCGGACTTGATCCGGGGTCCATGTCGGCAATGATCACAACATCCGCCTGGAGAGGCCGAGCCTGTGGAACCATGGATCCCGGATCAAGTCCGGGATGACGGGTAATATGAGCGTAGCGGCAAAGAATTCGCCTGGGTCAGGAGTCCTCTCTCAGTGTGCTTTGTCCAGCGGCGCCTTGCTCTCCTTCTGTTTCGGAGGCCGGTGAAGAAGGATCGACGAGGGCCAGCAGGCGCTCCAGGGTGGCCGCGTCCATGGTGGCGATGCGTTCGGCCAGCAGGTTGGCCAGCAAGGTTGCCCGCGGGCTGAGGCCTGCGGTATCCACGGCAACGCGCGGGTGGGAGAGGTCGGCCAGGTTCTGCAGCTCCTCGGCGTCGTCCCAGATAATGCCCAGGAACTGACAGACCCGGTGCACGAAACGGCGGCTCGGCTTGCCCCGGCGGCCGTGTTCCATGGCCGAGAGATAGGCGGGGGAGACCTGCAGGCCCGCCGCCATGTCCTTCAGCGCCAGGTTACGCGCCGCCCGGATGGCCCGCAGCTTTTCCCCGAAAGGCGTCATGGCGAGGCCTCACCGTCCGACTCGTCGAAGAGACCGTGCGCCCTGTGCCAGTCTTCGAGAGAGAGTTCCGGGTAGGCGTCATGGCAGGAGTCCGGATCGGCATCGCGCGGCAGCCCGGCCCAGGCCGGTTTGGCGTCCAGCATGATGAAAACGCTCTCCGGCGCCTTGGGCAACGGCGTGTCGATGGCCGAGGCGAAGGGGTGCAGCAGATCGGGCCAGCGCGGATCGAAGACGTAGAGCGCAGAGCCGCAGTGCTTGCAGAAGTGGCGCCGGGCCGGGCTGACAACCTCGGGGTCGCTGCCCACGCCCTTGGCCTGATAGACCGTGATGTGTTCCTTGCCCTCCAGCGTCAGGCTAGCCGCCTCGCCCGAGAGATTGATGGCGTAACCGCCGCCGCCCGCCGTCTTGCGGCAGATCGAGCAATAGCAGCGCATGTAGGGAACGGCGGCGCGCGAGAACACCGAGAAGCGCACGGCGCCGCAGTGGCAGGATCCCTTGAGATGGGGCACGCGCACTCCCCGCTTTCCGGAATAGGGTCTTGGTGGATAACCGGATCGGAGTTTAGCGGCTTTCTGCCGCCAAGGCGATTCCTGCTTGTCGGCCGGAAACGACCGCTCAGCGGCGGCGGCGCAGCAGGACGTAGAGCGCGCCGGTGCCGCCGTGTTTGGGCTGGGTATAGTCGAAGGACAGGACGCGCTCCCGGTTGCCGGGCTCGTTCAGCCAGCGCGGCACGGCGGCCCGCAGAACCCCGCCCTCTTCCTTGTGCAGGCCCTTGCCGGTCACCACCAGGACGCAGCGCTTGCCGGCGTCCTGGCAGTCGGCCAGGAAATGGCCGAGCCGCCGGTGGGCCTCCGCCTGGCGCAGGCCGTGCAGGTCGAGGCTTGCCTCGATGGGCAACTTGCCGCGCTTCAGGCGTTCGGCCTTGCGCCGGTCCAGGCCGTCGCGGGTGCCGTGGGCCAGGGGCGGCGCATCCCTGCGGCTGGGCGCGGGTTTGGCGACCGGCCGGGGCGCCGCCCGCTTGGGGGCAGGCGCCGGATTCTTGGGGAGCGGTATCACCGGATGCCGGCGCTCCTGCTCGCGCAGGTCATCGACCTTGGAGCGCAGCCGGTCGCGCCCGGTAAGGGGCTTGGCCTGCCGGGTTACATGGTCCCAAAGATGCTTGTCCTCTGCAGAAACATCCACCGCGCTGCGATCGCGCGGCGGGCCCTTACGCTTGCCGCTCATCGCGATCTGATCCGCCAGCCGCATCGCCGTCTTCGACCAGGATCACATGAAGCCGCCGCGGCCCGTGGGCGCCGAGCTGTATCGTCTGTTCGATGTCGCCGGTGCGCGAAGGCCCGGTAATCATGTTCACCGCCCGCGGCATGACCCCGCTGCCGTAGCGCTGACGCAGCCGCGTCCAGGCTTCCTCGTAGGCGCCCACCACCTGGGAGGCGCGCAGCACCACGATATGGTTTTCCGGCAGGAAGTTCAGGGTAATCGGCGCTTCGGGGCCGGAGGCCATCATCAGGGTGCCGGTCTCGGCAATGCCGGCGAAGGCGCCGGTGAGCGAGGCGGTATCCGGTTCCTCGGCAATGCCCTCGGCCACCTCCAGCAGCGGCTGGCTGTCCCAGGGCAGATCGCGCAGGTCGTCGCGCGGCGCCAGGCGCAGCTTCGGCGGCAGATTCTCGCCCTTCAGATAGTCGGCCACGGCCCGGGGCACCTCTGCGTCATCGCGCAGGCGCACCACGCTGGCTGAGAGCTCGACGAGCATCTCTTCCATCAGGTCGAGCTGTTCGCCGTGGGGGCGCTGCCCGCGCGCCGGAATTAAACCCGGCTGCGGGGCCGAAAGCCGCGCCTCAAGCTGCGCGCGCTCCTCTGCCGAGGGCTGTTCGCGCTTCAGGGAGCGGCGCAGCGTCGCCATGATTTGTTCCCGGGAACCGCTCATCGCCGGCCCCCGCCCGTCTGCTTTTCCGCCCAGAGCTGCTGGAAGGTCTTGCCCTGCGGGGCCGGGAAGTCACGGTGCTTCGTCCAGCCGCCGGTGAAGGGCAGGGCATCGAAGCGGCCCTTGCTGCGGCCGAACGCCGCCAGCGCGCGCATCTTCCAGCCGGCGATCCGGTGGTAGAGTTCCGGCCGCCGGGCGAAAAAGGCCCAGAAACCCAACCCCGCGCGCACCGCCTTGGGGCTGAGGTGGCGCTCGAACTCGCGCTCGCGCCAGTGGCGCATCATCTTCGGCAGGGGAATGCGCATCGGGCAGACCGCCTCGCAGCGCCCGCAGAAGGTCGAGGCATTGGGCAGTTGCCCGGCTTCGTCGACGCCGATCAGGCTGGGGGTCAGCACCGCCCCCATGGGCCCGGGATAGACCCAGCCGTAAGCGTGGCCGCCAACCGCGTGATAGACCGGGCAGTGGTTCATGCAGGCGCCGCAGCGGATGCAGCGCAGCATGTCCTGGAACTCGCTGCCCAGCATCTCGCTGCGCCCGTTGTCCAGCAGGACGACGTGATACTGCTCGGGTCCGTCCGGGTCTTCGGCGCGCCGCGGCCCGGTGGAGAAGGTCGTGTAGGAGGAGAATTCCTGACCGGTCGCCGAGCGCGCCAGAACCCGCAGGATGGTCGTCGCATCCTCCAGATTGGGGACGATCTTCTCCAGGCTGGCGATGACGATGTGCACCTTGGGCAGGGTCTGGGTGAGGTCGCCGTTGCCCTCATTGGTGACGATGATCGAGGTGCCGGTCTCCGCCACCAGGAAATTGGCCCCGGTGATGCCGACGTCGGCCTCGAGGTAGCGCTGGCGCAGCATCTGGCGCGCCTCGGCGACCAGCTGGGTCGGCTCGGAGAGCGGGCGTTCGTCCGGCAGGTCCTTGTGGTGATGGCGGAAATCGGCCTCGACCTGATCCTTGGTCAGGTGAACCGCCGGCGCGATGATGTGGCTCGGCGCTTCCTTGCGCAATTGGATGATGTATTCGCCGAGATCGGTTTCCACCACATCCAGGCCGGCCTCTTCGAGATGGGCATTGAGGGCGATCTCCTCGGAGATCATCGACTTGCCCTTGGTCACCACCCGGGCGTCAACATCACGGCAGATCTTCAGGATCATCGCCCGCGCTTCTTCCGCGGTCGCCGCCCAATGCACCTGACCGCCACTCTCGGTGACTTTTTCTTCGTAGCGTTCGAGGTAGAAGTCGATGTTGGCCAGGGTGTGGTTCTTGATATCCCGGGATGCATCGCGCAGGTCATCGAACTCCGGCAGGCGGTCGCGGGCCTTGGCGCGCTTGCCGATGAAGCCGGATTTGACGTTCTGCAGGGCCTTTTGAAGCTGCTGGTCGGCCAGCGCGTCGCGGGCGTTGTCCTTAAAGGCGGGCGAGGTGCTTTGCATCAGGAGGCTATACTCTCTTCGTCCGCCGCTTCGCCGATGGCCGGCTGGCCAATCGCTGGTTCATGGGTCATATCCGCCAGCACCTCGGCCACGTGGCGCACCTGGACGGCGACCCCCTGGCGTTGCAGCTTGCCGGCCATGTTCATCAGGCAGCCCAGGTCGCCGGCCAGCAGGGTATCCGCACCGCTGGCGGCCACAAAGGCGGCCTTGTTGGTCACCATCTTGTTGGAGATGTCCGGGTACTTCACGCAGAAAGTACCGCCGAAGCCGCAGCAGACATTGGACTCCTCCATCTCGCGGATCTCCACGCCGGTCAGGGTGTTCAGCAGCTTGCGGGGCTGCGTCTCGACCCCCAGTTCACGCAGGCCCGAGCAGGAATCATGATAGGTCACCGCACCGCTGAAGGAAGACTCCACCGCCTCGACATTCAGGACATCGGTCAGGAAGGACACCAGCTCGAAGGTCCGCTCCGCCAGGTCTTCGGCCTTGGCGCGCAGCGGCGGATCGTCGGTAAAGAGGCCAGGATAGTGCTTCTTGATCATCGAGGCGCAGGAGCCCGAGGGGGCGACCACATAGTCGAAGCCGTCGAAGGCGGCGATGACCTGCTCGGCGATGGCCTTGGTATCGGCCCGGTCGCCGGAGTTGTAGGCCGGCTGGCCGCAGCAGGTCTGGGCCCGCGGCACTGCGACCTCGCAACCCGCCTGTTCCAGCAGCTTCACCGCCGCGAAACCCACCGACGGCCGCATCAGATCGACCAGACAGGTTACGAAAAGCCCGATACGGGGCCGCGTCTCAGCCATGGTCTGCTTCCTCAGCTCGGTTCCTCAGCACCAGGCGATAATGGTATTACCACTTGGGAAAAGCAAGGGGCGGGCGGGGCGGCGTGTCAGGTTTCCGGACCTCACCCGGGATTTCCCGGCGGCACGGCAGACCCCGGCATCGCTTGACAGAGCGACCAGGAGACCGCCAAACTAGACAGGTACAGACACGTTATCCAGACAGGTTTGGTCAGTGACGCGTAGAAAGTTGGCAACGACGAACACGCCCCCGGGGGCGGCAAAGCCCGAGCGGATCGCCTCGGCCCTGGAAGCGGAGATCCGCTCTGGCCGGCTTACCTACGGCGAACGCCTGCAGAGCGAGCAGGAGCTGGTCCGGCGCTTTTCGGTCAGCCGGACCACGGTCCGCAAGGGCCTTGAGGAGCTGTCCAGCAAGGGCCTGATCATGACCCGGATGGGTGTCGGCTCCTTCGTCACCTTCAACGGCCAGACCATCAACGACGCGGTCGGCTGGTCGCGCGCCCTCGCCGATGCCGGCGCCGACGTCAAGACGCGCACCCTGCGCATCGAAGTGGTCGACGAAGCGGAACTGGCCGAGCTGCTGAGTGTCCAGGGTCAGACCTTCATCGCCATCGACCGCCTGCGCAGCCTTGCCGCCGGCGGCCAGGCCATCTCCATCGAACGCAGCCGCGTGCCTTTGCTGCCGGCGCTGGAGGATCTTCCCCTGCGCGGCCTGCGCGACGGTTCCCTGCACGAGACGCTGCGCGCCGCCGGGCTGGTTCCCGACCACGGCGAGGAATGGGCGGAACTGCATCGCCTGAACGCCGAAGACGCCGCGCTGCTGGGCTGCGAAACGGGCACCGCCTTCCTGCGGACGCGGCGCCTCGTGCGGGCGGCGGACGGCCAGCCCATCGAACACGTGGCAAGCCTGCTGAACCCCGACTTCTTCGCCCTGCACCTGGAGTTCTGAGCGATGGCGCCGGCACAGCAAGGAGCGGACCGGGCGACAGACCGCGCAATTGATCGCGCTTTGGGGGCTCTGATGGGCGGCGCCCTGGGCGATGCCCTGGGCATGCCGACCCAGACCCTCTCGCCAAGGGAAATCAAGGAGACCTTCGGCCGGGTGACCGATTTCGTCGCCCCGAGGGACGACCATCCGGTGTCGCGGGGCCTGCCGGCCGGCACCGTCACCGACGATACGGAACAGACGCTGCTGCTGGCCAAAACCCTGCTGGCGTCGGAAGGCGCCTTCGACGACCGGCGCTGGGTCGAAGTGCTGGTGGACTGGGAGGCGGATGTAAAGGCGCGGGGCAGTTACGACCTGCTCGGCCCCTCCACCAAGCGGGCGATCGATGCCATCCGCAGCGGGGTGCCGCCGGCGGAGGCGGGGCGCTACGGCGATACCAATGGCGCGGCCATGCGCGCTGCGCCGGTGGGGATCATCATGCCGCCGGAACCCCTGGACGGGTTGATCGCCAAGGTGGCGGAGACCTGCCGCGCCACCCACAACACCTCCATCGCCATCGCCTCGGCCTCGGCGGTCGCCGCTGCGGTCAGCGCCGGGATCGGCGGCACCGGCTGGCGGGGCGCTTCGGCCCTGGCCGTGAAAGCCGCGCGCCACGCCGGTCAGCATGGGCATTGGGCCGCCGGCGCGGACATCGCCACGCGCATTGCCTGGGCCCTGAAACTGGTCGACGGCCGCGACCGCGATGATGCCCTGGAACAGGTGATCGCCCTGGTCGGCACCAGCGTCGCCGCGCAGGAGTCGGTTCCGGCGGCCTTCGCCGTGCTCAGCCTTGCCGAAGGCGATGCCTGGCAAGCCGCGGTGCTGGGCGCCAACCTGGGCGGCGACACGGACACCATCGGGGCCATCGCCGCCGGCATGGCCGGGGCCTGCGGCGGCTTCTCGACGCTGCCGGCCGATAAGGTTTCGCGTCTTCGGGGCATCGATCTTGGCGAGGTCGAGACGCTGGTCTCCGCTCTGATTGACCGGCGTCTCGGCGACCAGAGGCAGCGCATGACGGCCGCATCATGACCGCGCCGCGCATGCTGCATATGGGCGGCGCGGTGGTGGACTATGTCTACCGCATCGCCGCGCTGCCGCCGCGCGGTGGAGAGGCCGTTGCCGGGGCCCACGCCAGGATCGCCGGCGGCGGTTTCAATCAGATGTGCGCCGCCCGGCGCAACGGCCTCGCCGTTGCCTATGGCGGCGGCCACGGCAGCGGGCCGGATGGAGACTTCCTGCGCGCCGCCCTGACGGGCGCCGGGATCGAGGTCCTGCTGCCCCGCTCAGCCACCATCGATAGCGGCAACTGCGTCGTGATGATCGACGAAGCGGGCGAACGCAGTTTCGTTTCCTGGCCCGGGGCCGAGAGCCGCCTGAGCGACGCCGAGCTTTCGGCGGTCCATCCGCAGCGGGGCGACTGGATCGTCGTCTCGGGCTACACCCTCAGCTACGCCGACAGCCGCGAGCCACTTCACCGCTGGCTCACGTCCCTGCCGCCGGACCTGCCGGTGATCTTCGACCCCGCCCCGGTGGTCGCCGCCATTCCCGAGGAGATCCTTCACGCGGTCCTGGCCCGAGCGACCTGGGTCAGCGCCAACCTGGCCGAAGCCCGGGTGCTGACCGGCGAGAACATCCCCGAGCGTCAGGCCGCCGTGCTGCTGGAGCACCACTGTCCGGCCGCCGAGGGCATCCTTTTGAGAGCAGGCGCGGAGGGCGCCTATCTGCAGCAGCGCGGCGAACCGCAGACACGGCTGCCGGCCTTTGCCGTGGAAGCCGTCGACACCAACGGCGCCGGCGACACTCACCTGGGGGTCTTCGTCGCCGCGCTGGCGCGCAACGAAACAGCCTGCGACGCGGCACAGCGCGCAAACGCGGCAGCGGCTATCTCCGTCACCCGTTTCGGCGGATCGGCCGCACCGACCGGGGGGGAGATCGATACATTCCTGGCCGGCCAACAACCCGACGCGCCGAACGCGGCCCCACCAAAGACAGTCCAGAATCAATGATGCCAAAAACACGACCGGAAACAGGATCAGAATCAAGAAAGGAACAGGGAATGCGTAAGATGAACCTGAAACATATCGTCTCGGCCGCCGCCCTCGCCGGCATGGTGACGGCCGGTGCCGTTCAGGCCGACGAACTGCACGTCCTCAATTGGAAGGGCTACGGCACCGACGAGGCCTGGGCGACCGCCGCCTTTGAGGCGAAGACCGGCCACAAGGTCATCCACGACTATTTCAATTCCGAGCAGGAGATGCTCACCAAGCTGCGCACCAACCCCGGCACCTATGACGTGGTGATGATCAACGCGGCCTTTACCGGACAGGCCATCGACGAGGCGCTGATCCAGCCCATCGACGTCGGCAAGATTTCCAACGCCGCCGGCCTGGCGCCGGAGATGGCCAGGTCCGAACTTCTCAACGCCGAAGGGGCCGCCTACGGCGTTCCCTGGGTCTGGGGCGTGACCTCGGTCGCGGTGAACGACAAGGCCTTCGATGCGCCGCCGAGCAGTGTCGAGGTGATGTGGGATGCCGCCCACAAAGGCAAGGTGGTACTGCGCGACGACGCCCTGGAGGCGGTGCAGTTCGCCGCCCTGGCCAGCGGGCAGAACATCAACGACATCAAAGATCTCGACAAGGTGCGCGACAAGCTGGCCTCGCTGATGCCGCAGATCCGGACCTTCTGGAGCTCGGAGAACGACTGGAACCAGATGGTCGCCGCCGGCCAGATCGATGTCGGCACCTACTGGAGCGGTTCGGCCTCGCGCGCCAAGACCAGTTTCAACCTGCCGGTCACCTTCGTCATTCCAAAGGAGGGCGCCATCGGCTGGCTTGACGGCCTGTCGATCCCGGCCGGTGCGAAGAATGCCGAGGGCGCCCATGCCTTCATCGACTTCATGATCGCGCCGGACTTCTACGTCGAGTGGGATCAGAAGGTCGGCGCGCCGGTCTCGGCCAACCTGGAAGCCGTGGCGGGGCTCGACGAGACGGCTTTCAATCGCGCGGTACTCGGCGATCCCGCGGTCGCCGCACGCATTCAGTTCCAGAAGCCGGTCTCCGACGAAGACCGGGAAAAGTACCTCAAGCTCTGGCAGGAACTGAAAGCAAGCAGCCAGTAACGGCCGCAGAGGCGGAAAGGGGGAGAGGCCATCATGACAGCGGCACCGCCGCCGGGCGCGCAGCATAGTCAACTGCGCCCGGCGCTCCCCCTGCTGCTGCCCGCCTATCTCTGGCTGACGCTGGCCATCTTCCTGCCGCTGTCGGCCATGGTCTTCTTCAGCTTCATGACCGATCTGCCGCTCGCCGACCGGTCATGGGCCATGACCCTCGGCAACTACGCCGCCTTCTTCGAAACCGACCTCTATGGCCGCCTGCTGCTGCGCTCTCTACGGCTCGGCCTCGAGGTGACGCTCTACTGTGTGCTGATCGGTTTTCCCTGCGCCTATGTACTGGCAAAGGTCCTCAAAGGGCGCAGCCGCGAGGCGATTTTCCTGCTGGTCATCCTGCCGTTCTGGAGCAACGGGCTGGTGCGCATCTTTTCCTGGGCGATCTTTCTGCGCGGCGGCGGCGTGATCGACAGCGCGTTGAATGCGGTGCTGCCCTTCGAGGTCTCCGTCGACCTCATGTACTCCTACCCGGCGGTGATCATCGGGCTGGTGCATTCCTATCTGCCCTACATGGTGCTGACCTGTTATCTGACCTTGCAGGCCATCGACGACTCCTTGATCGAAGCGGCCCGCTCCCTCGGCGCGTCCAGGCTGACGGTGCTGCGGCGCCTGATCGTTCCCCTGGCCATGCCGGGGCTGATCGCCGGGGCGGTGCTGATCTTCGTGCCGGTCGTCGGCTCCTTCATGGAACCGCGCATCCTCGGCGGGCGCAGCGGCACCTTCTACGGCACGGTGATCGAGGACCAGTTCGTCGCGGTCTTCAACTGGCCGCTGGGCGCGGCGCTGTCGTTCATCCTGCTGGCCGTGGTGCTGGCGGTCCTGGCGCTGGCGGCGCCGGTCCTGAGGCGGCAGACATGAGGCTCTTTCCGCGATTTCTGAACGGCGCGGGCCAGCTTTACGTCGGCCTGGTCCTCGCCTTTCTCTACCTGCCGATCTTCATCATGGTGCTGATGTCCTTCAACGCCTCGCCGTTCTATCAGCTGCCGATCGACTGGTCGGCCGGCTGGTACACGGCGCTTGCCGGCAACAGCCAGCTCATCGCCGCGACCTGGAACAGCGTCACCATCGCGCTCACCACCACCGCCATCGCCACCCTGCTGGGCACCGCCGCCTCCCTGGCCCTCTACCGCTATCGGTTCCGGGGCAAGAAGCTGCTGCAGGCCCTGTTGTTTCCGCCCATCGCCATTCCCTGGCTGATCACAGGCACCGCCATGCTGATCTTTTTCTTCGCGGTCGGCATCGGCCGCGGGCTGCACGCGATCCTGCTGGGCCATGTGGCACTGGCCCTGCCTTACGTGATTGTCGTGGTCTCCGCCCGCCTGCAGACCTTCGCGCCGGAGCTGGAGGAGGCGGCGCGCTCCCTCGGCGCCAGCCAGTGGCAGGTGACGCGCCGGGTAACCCTGCCCTGGATCGCGCCGGGTGTGATCGCCGGAGCGCTCTTCGCCTTTGCGGTTTCCTTCGATCAGTTCGTGGTCTCCTACTTCCTGTCGACGCCCGGGCAGACAACCCTGCCGGTGGAGATCTACGCGGCGATCCGCAAGGGCTTCACGCCGGAGATCAACGCCGTGTCGACCATCATCATCGTTCTTTCCATGACGCTGATGCTGCTTACCGCGCGCTATTTCCGTTTCGGGGGAGAAAAGTAATGGCCGAGGTCACCGTGCACGGCGTCTCGCGTTTCTTCGGGTCGCATGCCGCCCTGCAGGACGTTTCCATCGACTTTCCCGACGGCGGCTTCTACGGCCTGCTCGGCCCCTCCGGCAGCGGCAAGACGACCCTGCTGCGCATGATCGCGGGTTTCGATTTCCCTGACGCCGGCGCCATCGCCATCGGCGGTGAGGACGTTGCCGCCCTTCCCGTGCAACGCCGGCGCATCGGCATGGTGTTTCAGAACTACGCGCTGTTTCCCAACATGAGCGTCTTCGACAACATTGCCTTCGGCCTCTCGGTACGCGGCGTCGCCCGCAAGGAGACGCGGGACAGGGTGGAAAAGGCGGTCGATCTGGTCCAGCTCTCGGGCCTCGGCGCGCGCCGCCCGCATCAGCTCTCCGGCGGCCAGCGCCAAAGGGTGGCCTTGGCCCGGGCAATCGTGACGCGCCCACAGGTCCTGCTGCTCGACGAGCCCTTGTCGGCACTCGACAAGTCCTTGCGCGTGGGCATGCAGATCGAACTGAAACGCATCCAGCGCGAAGTCGGGATCACCACGATCTTCGTGACCCACGATCAGGAAGAAGCCCTGACCATGAGCGACCGCATCGGCATCCTGCGCGACGGGCGGCTGGAACAGGAAGGACCACCGGCTGAGATCTACGACAACCCGGCCAGCGAATTCGCCGCAACCTTCCTGGGCGATGCCAACATATTTCGGGGAACGGTGGACGGGAATACGATCCACCTCGCCGATGGAACCTGCCTGCACTGCCGGGAGGCCCTGCCCCCCGGCACCCGGGCAGCCTGTGCAGTGCGGCCCGAACGCATCATGATCCGATCCACGGCCGGGCCCGTCGAAGCAGCAGCCATGAACAGCCTGCCGGCCCGCATCACCAAACGCATCTTCGCCGGCAACAGCATTACCTATCTGCTCAACTGGCAGGGCGAGACCCTGAAGGCTTTCGCACAGAATACCGGCACGACACCCTTCGACGAGGGCGCGGCAGTGACCCTTCACTGGGCGGTCGAGAGCACCATCCCACTGAGCTAAAGCGGACTTTGTGGGTAAGCCTCAGCTCGCCCTCTGCCGGCGCTCGGCGACGGCCTTGGGGAGGAGCAGGTAGTAGACGCCCTTCTGCTTCATGCGCCCGGCCTCGGCGAGCGCTGCTTCACCGGAGCCCCAGAAGAAATCGCCGCGCACCGCGCCCTTGATGGCGCTGCCGACATCCTGGGCGACCATCAGGCGGCGCAGCGGCTTGTCGGTTGCCGGCCAGGTGGTGTCGAGGTAGAGCGGCACGCCGAGCGGCAACAGCTTGGAATCCACCGCCAGGCTGCGCCCGGGGGTCAGCGCCACGCCCTGGGCGCCGATCGGCCCTTCACCCACGATCTCGCGAAAGAAGATGTAGCGCGCATTGCGCTGCATGATTTCCTGGGCGCGCGCCGGGTTGGCACGCAGCCAGTCGCGGATCGACTGCATCGAGGAGTCCTTGCGCGAAACGATGCCTTCGTCGATCAACGCGCGCCCGATGGCATAGAAGGAATGGCCGTTGGAGCCGGCGAAGCCGACCCGGGTGCTGCTGCCGTCGGGATAGATGACGCGGCCCGAACCCTGCACATGCAGGAAGAAGACATCCACCGGATCGTCGGCCCAAAGCAGCTCGGCGTTCTGTCCGTCCAGTGCGCCGGCGTCGATTTCCTTGCGGGTCAGATAAGGCAGCAGGCGCCCGTCGCGAACCTGGCCGACCAGGCGCTCGCCGCGCAGATCGGCGCGGAAACGCCCGAGATCGACGGTCACCAGATCCTTCGGCAGGCGGTAAAGCGGGGTGGCGCCGGGCGCCGCCGGATCGCGGGTGCCCTTCAGCTCGGCCTCATAGTAGCCGGTGAAGAGACCTTCGCTCTGCCCGGCGTTGGACACGGCGAAAGGCTGGAAACTGTTCTCCAGCAGGCGGCGCAGCGCGGCGTCATCCTGGCCCCCGGCTTGTCCCTGGGCCTGTTCCAGGGCCGCACAGGGCGCGGCCCAGTCGGCCACCTGACCGGCCAGGCCGTCAGGGCCGACCGCGCGCTCGCCCGGCTGGCGGGCCAACCTGCCACAGGATTTCAAAAGGGCCGGCAGAGCCTCCGACACCGGATCGCTCGACCATCCCGGCAGGGCGTCAAAGCCGACCGGCGTCAGCAGCAGGGACGGTGGTTCAGGCGGCACAACCGTTTCCGGCGGCGGCGGCACCTGTTCGACGGCTTCCTCGGGCGGCGCCTCGCCGTTGCAGGCGGCCAGCACCACCACCAGCGCAAACGACAGGCCTGTGGGAAAAAGCCGCCTGCCGCCCCAGCTCACCCCGAGCAGCCGCTTAATTGGGGCTGCGGGTCGCAACCAGGGCCCAGTTGGGGTCGCGGCTGCGGGTGTTGCGGGCGAAAGTCCAGATATCGGTGATCTTGGTCACCTCATTGGGGTCGCCGTCGACGATGCGACCTTCGGAATCACGGGTCACATTGACCTGCTCGGAGACGAACTTCACGGTCACGAAGGCGCTTTTCTGCTGCATCTCCGCCTCGATCAAGTCCACCGAGGTAATGCCGATCAAGGTTGTTTCCAGGCTTTCATTGCGACTCTCGCGGTCCTTGATGGCGCCGTCGAAATCGCTGAAGACGTCGTTGGCCAGCAGCGGGCGCAGGGATTTGCTGTCGCCGTCGGCAAAGGCGGCGACGATCATTTCAAAGGCGCCGCGCGCGCCGCCGACGAACTGAACAGGATCAAAATCCCGGTCCGCCAGCCTGATCTGGGTGATCCCGGCCGCCAGGGGACTGTCGTCCATGGCCGCTTCGGCCGATTCCGGTTCACCCTGCTCAAACAGCTCGTCCTGGGAAATCCGCGGGCCCTTGCCGCGCTCGGGAAGCTGAACGACCTTGTCGTCCTCGCCCTCAGCGTCGTTCGGACGCGGCTTGAAGGGATCGAAATCCGGTTTTTCCTCATGGCCGGTGCGCTTGCCGAGTACCGAACGCAGCTTGAAGATAAAAAATGCTGCGACGGCAGCGAGGATGACTATTTCTATGAGGCTGCTGTCGCTCATCTACTTCGCAATCTGTAAGACAAAAGGCGGAGGGCGGCCGTGAAACCCCTGAAGTCCGCCGCGGCTGGCCTCACCGCATGGTTTATGGGCATTATGTAGGCAACTGGTCAAGAAAGAGCAAGTATGGCCCTTATTCTGTTGGCTGTCTTTATTGGGCTGCCCCTGCTGGAAATCGCCGTGTTCATACAGGTAGGTGGTGCCCTGGGCATCTGGCCGACCATTGCCGCGACCGTGGCGACGGCCCTGGCCGGCAGCCTGCTGCTGCGCGCACAGGGCCTGGCAACCCTGGGGCGGGCCCGGGCCCAGATGGATCGGGGCCAACTGCCGGCCCACGAAATGTTCGAGGGGATCTGCCTGGTCTTTGCCGGCGCGCTGCTGCTGGTCCCCGGCTTCGTGACCGACGCGATGGGCCTGCTGCTGTTTCTGCCGCCTTTCCGCGCGTTTCTGCGCCGCGCCGTCGGCCGGCGGCTGGCCCAGCGGGCCGCGCGCGGCCAGGCCCGGGTTTTCGTCGACGGACAGGAGGTCAATCCCAACACCTGGGGCAAGGACAGCCACAATAAAGGCCGCCACGGCGGCCCCGGCGGCATCATCGACGGTGAGTTCGAGGAATTGGACGATTCCCCGGGCGATCCCAATGACAGTGGCAAACCCAAGAACAAACCGGGTAGCGGGCCCGGCGCCGAAAACGGGCCCGACGCGCCAAGGAGGCTGGAGCCTTGATCCTCGTTCGTCACGGTCAATCCCACTTCAACGTCCATTTCGCCAAGACCCGCATCGACCCGGGCATCGTCGATCCCGGCCTGACCGAAGAGGGTGAACGCCAGGCGCAGGCGGCTGGCGAAGGCCTGACGGGCCAGGGCATCAAGCGGATCGTCGCCAGCCCCTATTGGCGCACGCTTCATACCGCGGAAATCATCGCCGAAACGCTGGGCCTGCCGGTCGCCATCGACCCGCGGGTACGCGAACGCTACTTCTTTACCTGCGATATCGGCAGCCATCGAAGCGACCTCACGGCACGCTGGCCGGGTTTCGGTTTCGGCGATCTGCCGGAGCGCTGGTGGCCGGAAGAGGAAGAGACCGAAGACGCCCTGGGCCTGCGTTGCGCGGACTTTCGCAGCGCCATGCTGGAACAGGGCCGCTGGGACGGTCTGCTGATCGTCAGCCACTGGGGCTTCATCCGTGGGCTGACCGGCGAAGCCGTCGGAAACGGGGTCGCCCTGCGGTTCGACCCCCATCAGGGCGCGGTTTCCGCTGCACTCTAGAGAAGCGTCAGCTCAGACAGTCCGGCGTCAGGCCGGCAACCGGCCCGGCCCGGCAGGCTTTGTTGTAAGGGGCGGCAATCCGTGATAGCCAAGCGCCCAACACAAGAGGAGGCGTAAATGGCCGAGGAAGCCGCGCAAGCACCGTTGACCATCAACTCTCAGTACGTGAAGGATCACTCCTTCGAGAACCCCAATGCGCCCGGCATCTACGGCTCCATGCGCAAGGAAAGCCCGCAGCTCAACGTCAATGTCGAGGTGACGCCGGGCCATCTGCAGGGCGACCTCTACGAGGTGACCCTGGGCCTGCGGGCCTCTGCGATGATCGGCGAGACGACGGCCTTTCTGGCGGAACTGGACTATGCGGCCGTGGTCACCATCGCCAACAACCTGGATGAAAAAGTGCGCGAGCAGATGCTGATGATCGAGGTGCCGCGCTTCCTTTTCCCCTTTGCCCGCGCCATCCTGGCCGACGATACCCGCGACGGCGGCTTTCCGCCGCTGATCATGAACCCCATCGACTTCGGACAGATGTATATGAGCCGCAAAATGGCCCAGTCCGCTGAGAATCCGTCGGGTGAGGGCGAGTCCGGCGAAGACGAGGCTGGCGAAGATGGGGGCGAGGCCGCGGCGGAAGAAACAACCCCGGCCAACGGCCAGGCCTAGATCGCTATCGATCCGGCGTCACTCCGGCATCACTGGCGCCAGATCGGATCGGAGAGTTTGGCCAGCATCGCATCGTGGGCGGCCTTCTCGTCGTCGGAAGCGCTGTGCGGCCGGGCAGGCCGGGCCGCACGGGCAACGGACTGAGCGGCGCCGCCGCGTTGCTGTTGCTGACGCTCCAGCGTCAGACCCGGCTGGCGGCCGCCGGAAAGCTCCAGATAAACCTCAGCCAGAAGCTCGCAGTCGAGCAGCGCGCCGTGAAACGTGCGCGCGGAATTGTCGATCTCGAAACGGCGGCAGAGTGCGTCCAGGTTCACCTGGGCACCCGGAAAACGCTTGCGCGCCATGGCCACGGTATCGATGGCACGGTCACTGGGCAGCGTCGTAAGACCAACGGCTTTCAGTTCGGCGTTCAGAAACTTCATGTCGAACTGGGCGTTGTGGATCACCAGCTTGGCATCGCCGATGAAGTCCAGAAAGGGCTGGGCGATGGCGGCGAAGAGCGGCTTGTCGGCCAAAAATTCGGCGCTCAGGCCGTGAATGCGCTCCGCCTCTTCCGGCATGTCGCGCTGGGGATTGATGAATTCGCGGAAGGTGCGGCCGGTGGGCACATGGTGCAGCAGTTCCAGGCCGGCGATCTCGACGATGCGGTGGCCGGCGGCCGGGTCCAGGCCCGTTGTCTCGGTGTCGAGAACGATCTCACGCATCAGGAGTATCTCCCAAAGAGCTTGTGCAGAGGCGGCGGCGCGGCGGCGGCGCGGCCTTTCATCACTGTGACGATGCTGCGCAGCTGTTGCAAGGCATGGGCCTTGTTGAGCCCGGACTGCACGACAAAGTCGGCACGGCGGCGCTTCTCGGCATCCGGCATCTGCTGGGCGAGAATGGCCTGAAAGCGTTCCTCGGTCATGCCGGGCCGGGCCATCACCCGGGCGCGCTGGGTCGCCGCCGGCGCCGAGACCACGATGACCGCATCGCAGATCTTTTCGCCGCCGGTTTCGAACAGCAAGGGAATATCGAGCACCGCCAAAGGCCGCTGCAGCCGGGCCTGCTGGGCCAGGAAGGCACGGGCGGAGGCACGGGCCAGGGGGTGCAGAATCGCTTCCAGACGACTCAGCGCAGCCGGGTCACCCAGCACCTTTGACGCCAAACGGGCGCGATCGACAGCCCCCTCGACAACGACGCCCGGAAAGGCTGCTTCCACCGCCGCCACGGCAGCACCGCCCTTGGCCATCAGGCGATGCACCGCGGCATCGGCATCATGGACCGGCAGGCCGAGGCGCCGCAGCATGGCCACCGCGGTGGACTTGCCCATGCCGATGGAACCGGTGAGGCCGATGACCAGCATCGCGCCTCAGCCGTCCCCACCGGGAACAAAATCCCCGAGAACGAAATCGCGCAACGCAGCCGTTACTGCCGGGGCAACGCCGAACCAGGCCTGAAAGCCCGGTCGGGCCTGATGCAGCAACATGCCCAGGCCATCCACGGTCACACAGCCCCGCGCGCGGGCCGCGGCCAAGAGGCCGGTCTCCAGCGGCGTGTAGACCAGGTCGGTGACCAGGGCGCCGGCCGGCAGACGGTCGAGTACCAGATCCAGCGGCGGGTGGCCGGTCATGCCAAGAGAGGTGCTGTTGACCAGGAGGCCGACGCCCGCCAAGGCCTCGGCCCGCCGCGCCCAGGCCAGCGGCTTGGCGCGCGTACCCAGGTCCGCCGCCAGACGCTCCGCCCGCTCCGGGCTGCGGTTGCAGATCAACAGCTCCGGAAGGCCGGCATCGAGCAAGGCCACCGCAACCGCCTTTGCAGCGCCGCCGGCGCCGAGCAGCAAGCCCGGTGCCGTGGTGAAATCGTGAGAAGGCACGGCTTCCTTCAGGTTCTCGATGAAACCGAAGGCATCGCTGTTGGAGCCATGGATGGCCTCGCCGTCAAAGACCAGGGTGTTGACCGCGCCGATGCGCCGCGCCGTCTCGTCAACCTGATCGCAGAGCGCCATCACCGCTTCCTTGTGCGGGATCGTCACGTTCAGGCCGCGGAAACCGGCATCGCGCAGGCCCAAAACGGCGCTTTCCAGTTTTTCCGGCGCCACGGCCAGGGGAAGGTAAGCCCCGTCGATGCCATAGGCCTTCAGCCAGAAGCCATGCAGCCGCGGCGAGCGCGAGTGGGAAATCGGCCAGCCGATCACACCGGCCAGGGCCGCCTTGCCGCTGAGGCTCATGACGGCAGCACCTTGTTGGCCCGCAGATAGTCCAGCAGCGGCAGCAGCGGCAGGCCGAGGACGGTGAAGAAATCGCCCTCGACCTCGGCAAACAACTGAGCCCCCGGACCTTCGAGCTGATAGGCACCGACCGAGCCCAGCACCGCCTCGCCGGCGGCGGCCAGATAGGTTTCTATGAAGTCATCTGACAGGGACCGCATGGTCAGGCGCGCCACCGCGTTGTGATGCCAGGCCCGCGCGCCGTTGCGCACCACGCAGACCGCGGTACTGAGCTCATGAGCCTTGCCGCTGAGCGCGCGCAGATGCGCCGCGGCATGATCGCTGTCGACCGGCTTGTCGAACCACACAGCGTTGCAGGAAAGCATTTGATCGGCGCCGATTACCAGGGCGCCGGGAAACTTCGCGGCAACCCGCTGGGCTTTCAGTTCGGCCAGGGTTTCCGCTGTCTGAATCGCGGTTGCCCCCTCGGCTCTCAGGGATTCCTTCACCGCCGTTTCATCAACCGCCGCCGCCTGAACCTGAAACGCCACGCCCGCCGCGGCCAGCACCTTGCGGCGGGTTGCTGAGCCCGACGCCAAGACCAGCAAGGGGGCGTCAGCCGCGTTCAGGACAGCAGGCGCTTCGCCGGACATCTGCATCACACCTCGGCACCGATGTGCCGGGCATAGTAGTTCATGATCGTCGCCGCGGTTTCCTCGATGGAACGGCGGGTGACGTCGATCAGCGGCCAGTCGTGTTCGACGCAAAAGCGCCGTGCCTGGGCGATCTCCTGGCGCACCGCCTCCAGGTTCACATAGTCGGTTTCCTGCCGGTCGTCGGTCAGCATGCGCAAGCGGTTCTGGCGCACCTGAACCAGGCGGGCCGGGTCTTTCGTCAGGCCGATAATCAGCGGACCGTCGGCCTGCAGCAGCTCGTCGGGAATGGGACAGCCCGGCACCACGGGAATGTTCGCCGCCTTGATGCCCCGGTTCGCCAGATACATGCAGGTCGGCGTCTTGGAGGTGCGCGATACGCCGACCAGAATGATATCGGCCTTGGCGATGTCGCTGCAGTGCTGTCCGTCGTCGTGGGTCAGGGCAAAGGTCATGGCATCCATGCGCCCGAAGTATTCCGCGTCCAGGACATGCTGCAGACCGGGCGTCCCCTTCATTTCGACACCGAAATAGTTTGCCATGGTGTGGATGACCGGGTCGAGAATGGCGATGCAGGGAACCCCCAGCCGCATGCAGCAGGAGGTGAGCTGATCGCGGAGCTGCAGATTGACCAGGGTGTAGAGCACCGGGCCGGGATGCGCTTCGATCTGACCGACGACCTTGTTCATCATCCCGCGGGTGCGCACCAGGCTCCAGATATGCTCGACGGGTTCGACCCCGCTGAACTGGACCAGGCAGGCCCGCGCAACCGAATTGATGGTCTCGCCGGTCGAGTCCGAAACAAGATGCAGATGATGCGCTGTCATTCCCGACGTTCCTTAGCCCCGGCGTTGCTTAGCGAAATGGCCCCGAAATCAACGACAGGCCCGAAGCCCTCGGTCCGCCGCTGCTTCCCGGGCCGATTCTGTGCATGACCTGTGCAGCCAATGGGGAAACCGGGGGCAAATCGGAGTCGCTGCAACACGGAAAAAAAACCATCACACCCGTCCCTTCTTTCATCAGACGAGTCTTCAGTTTTGAACAGATAAGAACCCACAGCCGCCCAAGACCCTGATATCGGCGCCGTAGATGAAGATTTTCCCCGTTATCCCCTGGTTCCCATTTTTGTGCAAGCGACAGCAAATTGGCCGGTCGCAGGGTCTTCTCCCGGTGAAACCCACCGCCAAAGACCGGCAGGCCGTTCCCTGCGGATGACTCTCTGGACAGATTCAGGCAAAGCGCTGATCCCCAGGATTCACAGGGATCAACTACAACTACACTAGATTCTAATTTAATACTTTTTAGAAGAAGGGGGGTTTGCCAAGTCTGCGGAAAAGGCCATCTTTCGGCTCAGTGATGATCTGCTGCGAAAAGAGAAACCGTGAAGCAAGCAAGCGACAAGCTTCTGTTACAGGCCCTGAGCGGCAAAACCCTGCCCCGGCCCCCGGTCTGGCTGATGCGCCAGGCCGGCCGTTATCTGCCGGAATACCGGGCCCTGCGGGCTGAGGCCGGCGGCTTTCTGGACCTCTGTTTCACGCCGGATCTGGCGGTCGAAGTGACGCTGCAACCGATCCGCCGCTATGGATTTGACGCCTCTATCCTGTTTTCCGACATTCTGGTGGTGCCCCATGCCCTGGGTCAGAAGGTCTGGTTCGAAGAAGGCGTCGGACCGCGGCTGGAAGCCATCGAGAAACCAGCCGGTCTGGACCGGCTTTCACGCGACGGGATGCACGAGGCCCTGGCGCCGGTCTACGAAACGGTTCGGCGCCTGAGCAAGGAGTTGCCGCCGGAAGTGACCTTGATCGGCTTTGCCGGTGCGCCCTGGACCGTTGCCAGCTACATGCTGGAGGGCGGAAGCAGCAAGGATTTTGCCGCCGGCAAACGCTGGGCCTACGGGGCGCCCGATGATTTTCAGCGCCTGATCGATCTTTTGGTCGAGGCGACCGGCGACTACCTGATCGCGCAGATCGATGCCGGCGTCGAGGTTGTTCAGATCTTCGATTCCTGGGCGGGCATCTGGCCGGAAGAGGCCCTGCGGCGTTGGTGTCTGGAGCCGGCCAAGGCCCTGACCGCCCGCATCCAAAAAGAGCGGCCGGGCATTCCCGTTATCCTGTTTCCCCGAGGGGCCGGGCTGCTGTACCGCGATTTTGCGATTGAATGCGGCGCCGCCGGGCTCGGCCTGGATACTACGCTGCCCCTGGGCTGGGCGCGCGACGAGCTGCAGTCGCGCCTGACCGTGCAGGGCAACCTCGATCCGCTGCAACTGGTGGCTGGCGGCGATCAGTTGACCCAGGCGGTCGAGCGTATTCTAAACCATCTCGGCCAGGGCCCGTTCATCTTCAACCTTGGCCATGGCATCGTCCCGGAGACGCCGCTGGATCATGTGAGCCGGATGATGGAGCAGATTCACGCCTGGAACGCGTCGGAAAGGCGCGCAGGTTAGCACCATGAGCAGGATTGCCGTCGTCGTCTTCAACCTCGGCGGGCCGGACCGGCCCGAAGCGGTCGAGCCCTTTCTGTTCAATCTGTTCAACGATCCGGCGATCATCGGCCTGCCGGGCCCGCTGCGCTGGCTGCTGGCCAAGGTTATTTCCAGACGCCGGGCCCCGGTGGCCCAGGAGATTTACCGGGAGCTGGGCGGCGGTTCGCCTTTGCTGCCCAACACCCAGGCGCAGGTCGACGCCCTGCAGGCACAGCTGAACGATGGAACCGACGACTACGGCGTTTTTATCGCCATGCGCTACTGGCATCCGCGGGCGGCGAAGGCGGCCCGGGAAGTCGCGGCCTTCGCGCCGGACCAGGTTCTGCTGGTGCCGCTCTATCCGCAGTTCTCGACCACAACATCCGGTTCTTCGCTGAAGGAATGGCACAAGGAAGCAAAAGCAGCCGGGATATCCGCGCCAAGCCGGAGCCTATGCTGCTATCCGGAGGAGCCGGGTTTCGTGGCGGCAACGGCGGCAAAGCTGCGTGAGGCCCTGCGCGGCCTCGAACACGAAACGGCGCCCCGGGTTCTGTTTTCCGCCCACGGCCTGCCGAAGAAGATTGTCGAGAAGGGCGATCCCTATCAGTGGCAGGTGGAACAGTCGGTTGCGGCGGTTGTGAAGGCGATGGGCGAGGTGAATCTCGACTGGGTGGTCTGCTACCAAAGCCGGGTCGGCCCGCTGGAGTGGATCGGCCCCTCGACCGATGCGGAGATCGAACGGGCCGGGCGGGAAGGCCGGCCGCTGATCGTGGTGCCCATCGCGTTTATTTCGGAACACTCGGAAACCCTGGTCGAATTGGACATCGAATACCGCAAGCTGGCGGAGGATTCAGGGGTGCCGGCCTATGTCAGGGTCACGACGGTTTCCTGTGACGAGGCCTTTATCGGGGGCCTGGCCAAGCAGATCCGCGCGATAGCGGCCAGCGACCGGACAATCTGCTCACAGGATAGGGGCCGGATTTGCCCGGCGCGCTGGAGCGGTTGTCCCCAGGCGCCTCACGAAGCGCCCGACCAGGGTGCTGCGGACTAGCGTTGTGATCCTAATTGCATAAGAAAGACTTTTGGGAGACGTGATGGCCGGTTTTCTGGGCGATGCCTATCTCTGGGTGAAGAGCCTGCATATCCTGGCGGTGATCGCCTGGATGGCGGGTTTTCTCTATCTGCCGCGTCTTTTCGTCTATCACTGCGGGGCCGAGGTCGGCTCCAAGCAGTCCGAAACCTTCAAGATCATGGAACGCCGCCTGCTGCGGGCGATCATGAACCCGGCCATGGTGGTGGCCTGGGCGGCGGGCTTGTCGCTGGCCGCCCACATCGAGGCCTGGGGCGAAGGCTGGTTTCACGTAAAATTGACCCTGCTGATCGTCCTCACGGCCCTGCACATGATTGCCGGGCGCTGGCGCCGCGCTTTTGCCGAGGACGACAACCGCCACAGCGAGCGTTTCTATCGCGTCATGAACGAAGTGCCGGCCCTGCTTATGATCGGGATTGTCGTCATGGCGGTGGTGAAACCGTTTTGACTGCCGACTTGATAGATTTTGACAATGGCGGATGCAGATACCGGCTTCACTTGACTTCATCATTGGCTTCAAGTAACCATCGCGAAATCCTAAGCACCTTGCCGTCCGGCGGTGTCGATCCCATATGGTGAGTCATAATTCATTAACCAGCCAAGTATAGGCTGTATTTGGGAATTCCTCCCCCGTCCGCGGTCTCTTCCCACGTCTTTCTGCACCCCCTTCCCGTTGTTTCTCTTTGGTGCAGGTCCAGGCCAGACATCCAATTTTCCCTTCGATCGAGCACAGGCGTAAGCGCCCATGAACCTCCAAGAACTTAAAGCCAAAAGTCCGGCAGATCTTTTGGCCTTTGCCGAAGAGCTGGAAATCGAAAACGCCAGCTCCCTGCGCAAGCAGGACATGATGTTTGCGATCCTGAAACATCTGGCGGAGAACGATCAGCCGATCTACGGACGCGGCGTTCTGGAGATCCTGCAGGACGGTTTCGGCTTCCTGCGCTCGCCGGAATCGAACTACCTGGCCGGACCGGACGACATCTATGTCAGCCCCAGCCAGGTGCGCCGCTTCGGTCTGCGCACCGGCGACACGGTCGAGGGACAGATCCGCTCCCCCAAAGACGGCGAGCGCTACTTCGCGCTGCTGAAGGTCAGCGAGATCAACTTCGATCCGCCGGAGAATTCGCGCCACCGGATCAACTTCGACAACCTGACCCCGCTCTATCCCGACGACAAGATCAAGCTGGAGGTCGAGGACCCGACGATCAAGGATCTCACCCCCCGGGTGATCGATCTGACGGCGCCCATCGGCAAGGGCCAGCGCGCGCTGATCGTGGCGCCGCCGCGCACCGGCAAGACCATGATCCTGCAGAACGTCGCGAAATCCATTGCCGCCAATCATCCGGAAATCTTCCTCATCGTGCTGCTGATCGACGAGCGGCCGGAGGAAGTGACCGACATGGACCGCTCGGTCGTCGGCGAGGTGGTGAGTTCCACCTTCGACGAACCGGCGCAGCGTCACGTGCAGGTCGCCGAGATGGTGATCGAAAAAGCCAAGCGTCTTGTGGAGCACAAGAAGGACGTGGTGATCCTGCTGGACTCCATCACCCGCCTGGCCCGTGCCTACAACACCGTGGTGCCGAGCTCGGGCAAGGTGCTGACCGGCGGTGTCGATGCCAACGCCCTGCAGCGCCCGAAACGATTCTTCGGTGCCGCTCGAAATATCGAAGAAGGCGGATCGCTGACCATCATCGCCACCGCGCTGATCGATACCGGCAGCCGCATGGACGAGGTCATCTTCGAAGAGTTCAAGGGCACCGGTAACAGCGAAATCGTTCTCGACCGCAAGCTGGCCGACAAGCGCACCTTCCCGGCCATCGACATCGGCAAGTCCGGCACTCGCAAGGAAGAGCTGCTGGTCGACAAGGCGACGCTGTCGAAGATGTGGGTGCTGCGCCGCATCCTCATGCCCATGGGCGTTACCGATTCCATCGAGTTCCTGGTCGACAAGCTGAAGCAGCAGAAGACCAACCAGGACTTCTTCGATTCTATGAACCAATAGGGTGATACCGGCCGTTCTGCGAGCGGGTAAGAATGCGGCGCCATGGATCATGAAACGGCTCTGATCAACGCCTTTGTCTTACCGGCGAAGCGCGAGCGCGCTTTGGATCAGCTTGCTAATCATAAGCGCCGCCGCAAGTTTCTCGAAAGCTTGTACCACTACCGGGATCTTGACCCCAGATACCGCATTGACATCGCACCAGCAGATCAACAAGCGGAAACCATTTTTTCCTTGTTGACCAAGCGTGGCGCTTCGGCTCAGTGCCACTTGATCTCAAGCGATCGCAACCTCGATGGTTTCGACATTGCGCTGTCGGACGCGCTTGCGAAGGTCGTTGGTCTCGGCGAAGGCACGTTGGTTTCCTGCATACCGGGTCGACTGGGATACTTCGAAGGGGAGTCGCCTGGCGACCGGTTTATCCTTGAACGAACCGCGCCTTAGCTGCGCCCAGTTCAAGCTAGACTCTTTTCAGTTTAGACGGCAGCGGTCCGTGCTAACGGGCGGCGTATGCCCCCTGGATATCACTCTCTTATTCGTCATCCCGGGCTTGACCCGGGATCCATAGCGTGTCCAGGTCCGGCATTCGCTGGAGAGGCCCCTGCGCGGGGAGGGATGGACCCCGGATCAAGTCCGGGGTGACCAGGAATCTGAAAGTACTTACGAAATCTTGGTCAAGCGGTTACGACCCTCAGCCCGCTTCGACGTAAGTCGAAAACGCTATAGCTGGAGGTCGGTACGACAATGAGCCTACCACTCTCCCCTCGCACCCCCTTCTTCAAAGGCTAAGGCAGCAGCACTGTCGAACCCGTCGTTTTGCGGGCCTCCAGGTCGCGGTGGGCCTGGGCGGTTTCGCTTAAGGGATAGGTCTGGTTCACCGCGAACTTCACCTTGCCCGATGTCACGACGTCGAAGAGCGCGGCGGCGGAGGCCTCCAGTTCTTCGCGCTTGGCGTTGTAGGCCATCAGGCTGGGACGGGTCCGGCAATCCGCTGGGCCCGTTTTTTTATATTGGATTGCGAAACCTTCCGAAAGGGCAGGCGCCGAGAGAAGCTCACGTCAGATTTCGGAGAAAATGCTGAACGGCTTTTCGACTGTTCAAGTGATAGGTCGTGAGAGTCGGAGGCGGTTTGTTGTAAATTTTCTGGAGTTTCGCACGCGACGTTTTTCGGGTTCGCCAGATGAAGCGCAGGAACTCGATTGTTTCCTTGTTCAACTGCTCAGGGCAACCATCCGGCAGATCAGGCCGGGTCCTGCCGGCATTGACGACTGAACGGCGCAAAACTCTCCAGAGTCTGATCCACACCGGAAAGTCGAGCCAGATAAAGGTGTCAGCTCTCTCCACCCTTTCGTCGTAGGTTCGCGAGTGCCCGCCTTCGAAGATCCATCTATCGAGCATGTGGACTTTATGGGTAAGCTGGTCTTTCTCGACTTTGCTTCGCTCGATCCAGCCAGACTTCCAATGGATATGATCCATATGGAAAACAGGTAGGCCTGAACGGCTGCCCAGCAGGTTCGCGAGGGTGCTTTTCCCTGAACCAGGGCCTCCCACGATCATGACGCGTTTCACTGCAGCCCACCCACTCAGTCGCTGATGAACGGACCGCAAAGTATCGGAAGCCGGTCCTTAAAGCCACAAGACACGGCGCTGCCGGGTCATTGGTCGATCAGTGCATCAGAGCCGCCTGCTCGTGCAGCCATCCGACAAGGGCGGCAACGCAAGGGTCGGCGAGGGCGCCTGGCGCGTAGGCGATAAAGTAGCCATAGTCTGCCAGTTCAATCGGTGAAAGGCGGGCGAGCTTTCCGGCGGTAATCTCGTCGCTGACCAGGGCGTCGTTCAGGGCAATGCCCTGACCGTCGATGACAGCCTGAACAAGCACGTTGGGGTCCGGGATCGCCAGGGCGCCGCCATGGCGGAGGTAGGACAGTCCTGCGGCGGCATGCCAATCGGCCCAGGCAGAGCTGCCCTCTCGGTCAATGAGGAGGGGCGTTCGCGCGAACACGGCCGTCAGGCCGTCGCGTTCTATGCGTGCCGCCAGGCCCGGCGCGCCTGTCGGAAAGGCCGGACAGGGGAAGAGCGGTTCGAGTTCCAGATCCGGCCAATCCCCCTTGCCCCAGCGAATGGCCAGGTCGACGCCGGCGCCGCGGAGGTCGACCAGATCGACCATCGGCTGCAGGCGCAGCCTGATGTCGGGGTGAGCCTGCATGAAGGTCATCAGGCGCGGCGACAGCCAGCGCGACGCAAGATAGGTCGAGAGGCCCAGGGTAACGGACTGCTGTACGCCACTGCGCAGCCGTTCGATCTTGCGCTCGATGTCTTCAAAGGCTGTTTGAACCGAAGCCCGGAGTTCCCGCCCGGCATCGGTCAGCTCGATCCCGCGGGGGCGGCGGTGGAAGAGCGCGAAGCCCAACGCTTCCTCCAACTGGTGGACCTGATAGCTGACGGCGCCCTTGGTCAGGTTCAGTGCGGCGGCGGCGGCGGAGAAGCTGCCGTGTTCGGCGATGCTGGCGAAGAGCCGCAGACTGTCGTGATGACGGAAGCGCATCCTGATCGTCTAAGATATTTGAACGATCTGTTCAAATGAATTGCATTGTCCGGCAGCGCTTTTACCGCGAAGTTGGCTGATTAAAGTCTAATGAAAGTCACGCCTCGCGATGACTTACCGTCACCGCGCAGCCTGTTGAGTGCAAAAATGCTGAACCATAAAAGCGATCTGCCGGCGCCGGAGAAGCCCGGCACAGCCCCCCGCAGGAGAGGGCGCGTTGCGCGCCGGGAAGCCCGCGTGGCTGCCGGTAGAGAGAAGGTGCCACAAGCGCTTCGGCGGATTCCGGCTTATACGCTGCTTGACGAAGAATCGCTGATCGCCATCGAGGAACAGGCAGACTGGATTCTGAGCCGGATCGGGGTGGAGTTTCGGGGAGACGACACCGCGCTGGCTCTGTTCCGGGAGGCGGGGGCGACGGTGGAGGGTGCGCGCGTGCGCTTCGATCCCGGTCATGCACGCGCGCTCTGCGCCACGGCGCCGGCAACCTATCGCCTGCATGGCCGCGATCCGGACCGGAGCGTGACGCTGGGCGGCGACCATGTCGTGCTGATGCCGGGCTATGGCTCGCCCTTCGTGACCGATCTCGACCGCGGCCGCCGCTATGCCTCGCTTGAGGACTTCCGGAACTTCGTGAAGCTGACCTATCTCAGCCCCTGGCTGAACCATTCCGGCGGCACGGTCTGCGAACCGGTGGACGTGCCTGTGAACACGCGCCACCTGGATATGGTCTATGCGCATCTGCGTTACTCCACGAAGCCGTTCATGGGGGGCGTAACGGCGCCGGAACGCGCCCGGGACTCGCTCGACATGGCGCGGATCGTCTTCGGCGGGTTCATGGACAGCCATGCGGTGATCCAGGCGAACATCAACGTCAATTCGCCGCTCGTCTATGACGGCACGATGTCCGGCGCGCTGCGGGTCTATGCGGCGGCGAAGCAGTCGGTGGCGATCTCGCCGGCGATCTTCGGCGGGGCCATGGGGCCGGTGAGCCAGCCCGCGGTCATCGCCCAGACGCTGGCCGAAGGCATGGTCGGCATCGCGCTCGCGCAGCTGGTGCGCACGGGCTGCCCGGTGGTTCTCGGCAGTTTTCATTCGACGATGAACCTGAAGTCCGGGGCGCTGACTTTCGGCTCGCCGGAAGCGAACCTCTCGACCATGGCGCTGTCGCAGTTGGGGCGGCGCCTGGGCGTGCCCGTGCGCTCCGGCGGCGGGCAGATAACCGCCGCGAACTCCGCCGACGGTCAGGCCATGCAGGAAAGTTCGATGGCGATGCTGACGTCGATCCTCTCCGGCGCGAACCAGATCTGGCATGCGGCCGGTTGGCTCGAGGGCGGGCTGACCATGGGCTATGAGAAGTTCGTGATGGACGTCGATCACTGCGGGATGCTGCTGCGTCTGATCGAAGGTCTGGTGGTCGACGACGAAAGCCTGGCCCGCGAGGCCTATCTGGATACCGGCCCGGGTGAGAACTTCCTTTCGACCCGGCACACGCTGCGTCATTTCGAGCAGGCCAACTACCTCTCCGCATTGCCGGAGGCGGGGCCTTACGAGACCTGGCTGGAACAGGGCAGCCGGACGGCCGAGCAGCGCGCCAACGGGTGCTGGAAGGCCATGCTCGCCGCCTACGAGGCGCCGGCGATCGACCCGGGGGTGGACGAGGCGCTGCGCGACTTCATCGACCGAAAGAAATCATCGCTGCCGGAACGCTGGCACGAGTGACGCTGGCATGAATGTCGGGGGAACGATCATGACCGAAGAACGCGGCCGCAGTTCCGCTCTTGCCGCGCGCCATGCCGCTCTACAACACCGTCGAATCGCGAACCGATGCTTAGGCGGTGACGCCCGGCATCGGATGATGATCTCCTTCGGCAGCCAAACCCGCTAAGGCAGCAGCACTGTCGAGCCGGTGGTCTTGCGGGCCTCCAGGTCGCGGTGGGCCTGGGCGGTTTCGCTTAAGGGATAGGTCTGGTTCACCGCGATCTTCACCTTGCCCGAGGTCACGACCTCGAAGAGCGCGGCGGCGGAGGCCTCCAGCTCTTCACGCTTGGCGTTGTAGGCCATCAGGCTGGGGCGGGTGAGGTAGAGCGATCCCTTCTGGCCGAGGATGCCCGGATTGAACGGTTCGACCGGGCCCGAAGCGTTGCCGAAAGTGACCATAAGACCACGGGGACGAAGACAATCGAGCGAGCCTTCGAAGGTGTCCTTGCCGATGGAATCGTAGACCACCGGCACACCGGCGCCGTCGGTCAGTTCGCGGACCCGGGCGGTGAAGTTTTCTTCGCGGTAGTTGATGGTGTGGTGGCAGCCGTGCGCCTTGGCAAGCGCGGCCTTTTCTTCCGAGCCGACGGTGCCGATCACCGTGGCGCCGAGGTGGTTCAGCCATTGGCAGGCAATGAGGCCGACCCCGCCGGCGGCGGCATGGAGCAGCACGGTGTCGCCGGGTTGCACCGCATAGGTGCGGCGGATCAGGTACTCGACCGTCATGCCCTGCAGCATCATGGCGGCGGCCTGCTGGTCGCCGATGGCATCGGGCAGTTTCACCAGCCGGTGCCAGGGCATGATGCGGGCGGCGGCATAGGCGCCGGGCGGCACGTCGGCGTAGGCAACGCGGTCGCCTGCGACAAAGGCATCGACACCCTCGCCGACCGCTTCGACGACACCCATGCCCTCCATCCCGATGACGGCGGGATAGGCAGGCAGGGGATAGAGGCCGCTGCGCTGATAGACATCGATGTAGTTGAGGCCGCAGGCATTCTGCTTCAGCAGGACCTCGCCGGGCCCCGGCGCGGGAACCTCGACGTCTTCGTAGACCAGGGCTTCGGGGCCGCCGGGCGCGTGGATGCGGATTGCTTTGGTCATCAGCCGAGGTTCTCCCTGAAAAATTTCACGCTGCGGTCGTTTGCAAGTTTCGCGGCGGCTTCGTCGTAGTGTTCGCCGCCTTCGCGCGCGAAGGCGTGGTCGTTGCCGTCGTAGACATGGATTGTGACGTTGTCATTGCCGCCGAGGCCCTGTCGGACCTTTTCGATTTCCTCGGCCGAGGAGAAGGCGTCCTTCTCGGCGATGTGCAGCATCAGGGGTTTGGTGATCCTGTCGGCTTCGCCGAGCAGGTCGCCCAGGCCGACCCCGTAGTATCCGACATTGCAATCGGCGTCCGAGCGTGTCGCCATGAGGTAGGCGAGCTTGCCGCCGAGGCAGTAACCGAGGGTACCGGCCTTGCCGTTGCAGACCTCGTGGGCCCGCAGCGTGGCCAGGGTGGTGTTCATGTCCTCGATACCCTTGTCGACATCGAAAAGGCCGAACAGTTCGAAAGCGCGGTCCCACTCCGGCTTGCTTTGATCGGTCAGCTGGATGCCCGGCTCGATACGCCAGAAAAGATCGGGGCAGACGGCGACGAAGCCCTGGGTCGCCAGCCAGTCGCAGGTATCGCGCATCACTTGGTTGACGCCGAAAATTTCCTGCGCGACGACGATGCCCGGCGCCGGTGTGACATCCGGTACCGCGGTGTAGACCGCGAAGCTGCCGTCCTTGCCTTCGATGGTGACTTCGCTCATGCGCTTTCCCCGTCTGTTTCATTGTTTCGATATGCGGTTTGCCGGCGGCGAGCTTATCGTGCGCTGCCCGCTGCTGTCATCCCGCCAGCGGTGGATGCCGGCTGGTCAGGCAAAGGAAAAGCCGTGCTGGATCGGCCAGGCGCCTTCCAGGGTGAGCAGCTCGGCTTTGGTCTCCGCCCCTAGGCCGCCGGAGAAACCGCCCAGCGCCCGGTCGGCGCCCAGCACGCGGTGGCAGGGAATGATGATCGGGATCGGGTTGGCCCCGCAGGCGCCGCCGACGGCGCGGGCAACGCCGCCGGTCGCCTTGGCCAGATCGCCGTAGGAGCGGGTCTCGCCATAGGGAATGCGCAGCATCTCCCGCCAGACGGCAAGCTGGAAGTCGCTGCCGGCGGGGCGCAGGGGCAGGTCGAAGACCTGAAGCGCGCCGGCGAAGTAGGCGGTGATCTGTTCGGCGGTACGATCCAACAAGGGACTTGTGTCGTCGAACATTGCGGTTCCCGGGCTGCCGGCCCAGGTGACCCGGATGATGACGCCGTCGTCCTCGGTCAGGTTGACCGGGCCGGTCGGGGTTTCGACGCTGCGGCGAAGCAAGGTCATGGTGCGGGGTTGCTCAGTGAAGTCGGTTCACCTTCCGAATCGGAGGGGGCCAGCGCGGCGGTCAGCGCTGCCGGCGCGGTGATCGGCAGGGAGCAGGTCGGGCCGTGACAGACGTAGGCCGTGGCGCGTCCCTCGCTCTGGCCCTTGCCGCTGGCCGGGTGGTTTTCAGGCAGGCTTTCCGCCGGCGCGATCACCTGAAGAACCCGGTTGGGCAGGCAGAGCGCGCGGACGGCGGCCAGCAGATCCGCCGTATCCGCGGCGTCCTTGTCGCCGACGATGACGATCTGCACTGCGGAGGACAGAAGCTCGGTGCTGTTGAGCAGGGTGGCCAGCGGGAAGAAGTTGCGGTTGATCTCGCCGGAGAAGGCCCGCATCACGGCTTCGGCGCGGTGGCGGTAGCTTTCTCTGCCCGTGAGGTAAAAGAGCTTCGCCAGCACGGCGATGATCGTTCCGTTACCGGAAGGAACCGCGTTGTCGTGCGGCGTCTTGGTGCGCACGATGAGGCCGCGGGTATCGTCGGCGGTCAGGAAGTAGCCGCCGTCGGCATCGTCCCAGTAGTGCCGGTCGAGATCGCCGACCCAGGCTTCGGCCTGATGGAGATAGCTGGACTGTGCCGTGGCTTCATAAAGAGCGAGCGCCGCGGCGGCCATGTTGGCGTAGTCGTCCAGGGTGGCCGGATGCTTCAGACGACCGTGGCGCCAGGAATGAAAGAGGCGGCCATCGCGCTGCATCTCGCGGCAGACGAAGGCGAAGGCCTCTTCGGCCGCGACCAGCCAGGACGCTTCGCCGAACAGCGGGCCGAGCTCGGCCAGGGCGGCGATCATCAGCCCGTTCCAGTCGGCCAGGACCTTGTCGTCCCAGCCGGGCCAGATGCGCCGGCTGCGCACCGCGAACAGCTTTTCGCGGGCCGCGGCCAGGCGGGCCTCGACGGCGGGTTCGGCCAGCAGCGGCCGGTCGGTGCGGTTGAGGATGGTCTTGCCTTCCCAGTTGCCGCCGGGGCCGACGTCGTAGTGGGTTTTGAAAAGCTCCGCTTCCGCGCCGAGCAAGGCGTCGATCTCGCTCTCCGACCAGACGTAGAATTTGCCCTCTTCGCCCTCGCTGTCGGCATCCAGGGTGGCGGCGAAGGCGCCGGAAGGCGTTTTCCCGCTGCCGTCGCCGTCGGCGATCATTTCCCGCAGGGTCCAGGCGACCGTCTCGCGGATGCGTTGCTCATAGAGCGGATTGGCCGTGTCCTGCCAGAGCCAGCCGAGCACCTCGAGCAGCTGGGCGTTGTCGTAGAGCATCTTTTCGAAGTGGGGCGCCAGCCAGATCGCATCGACGGAGTAGCGCGCAAAGCCGCCGCCCAGGTGATCGTAGATGCCGCCCTGGGACATCTTGGTCATGGTCAGCTCGCAGGCCTGGCGCAGGGCCTGACGCTGGGCCGGGTCGCCGCTGCGCTTCCAGGCGCGCCACAGCAGTTTCATGATCGCCGGCTGCGGGAACTTGGGCGCGCTGCCGATGCCGCCGTGCAGCGGGTCGATCTCTTTCACCAGATGGGCGGCGATCTGGTCGATCATGCCAAGGCTGATGGCTTCGCCGGCTTGGTTCTGCGACAGCTTGCCCAGGGCGTCTTTCAGCGCCGTGGTGTTCTTGGTCACCCGCGCGCTGTCGTTGGCGTAGATCTCGGCAATGCCCTGGAGCACCTGGGGCAGGCCGGGCCGCCCGAACCGCGGGCTCGGCGGGAAGTAGGTGCCGCCCCAGAAGGGCTTGCCCTCAGGGGTCAGGAACATGGTCAGAGGCCAGCCGCCATGCTCGCCCAGCAGCGCCAGCGCCGATTGATAGATCGAATCGACATCGGGCCGTTCCTCCCGATCCACCTTGATATTAACATATAATTGGTTCATTTGGGCGGCGATGTCGGGGTTTTCAAAGCACTCGTGGGCCATCACATGGCACCAGTGACAGGCCGCATAGCCGACGGAAAGCAGGACCGGCTTGCCCTCCCGGCGTGCCGCTTCGAAGGCTTCGTCCCCCCAGGGCTGCCAAGCCACCGGGTTGTCGCGATGCTGCAGCAGATAGGGGCTGGTTTCCTCGTCCAGGCGGTTTGCCAGGCCATCGGTGTTGCTGGCGGTGTCGGACAACGGGGGCTGTTTGGTCAAGGGGCGACTCTTTGTTTGCGGCAGGCTGCGGGCGGCGCAGAAACCACTCTGTTGTTGGATCGGATTGCGGTGCCGGGTTGGCGCCCTGTAGTTTCACAATCGCTGCCCTCAATATGGGTTGCCATGGCGTCCCGGCTCAACCTTGAATTCAGTGTGGGAATTCGGGGCGGAAGTCTGGGATGGGAATTCAGCGGCGCCACGATGCGGCGCCATGATCCGGTGACAGGCGGACACGCGTGAAAGCGTGCTTATAAGAACGGGAGAGAGTGATGAAGATTCATCTGGATATCGATTGCACCCCGGAAGAGGCGCGGGCCTTTCTGGGGCTGCCCGATGTTACGCCCATGCAAAAGGCTGTCATGGAAGAAATGCAGAAGCGCATGATGGCGAGCCTGTCGGCCATGGAGCCGGAGCAGCTGTTCAAGACCTGGCTGCCCGCCGGTATCCAGGGTTGGGAGCAGATGCAGAAAGCCTTCTGGTCGCAGATGACCAAGACCGCCGGCGACAAGGCCAAGGGCGCCTAGCGGTTCGCCGGATGCGCCATAACTATTTGATAATGAAATATAAATGACCATAGTGGTGAGCTTGGGCGATGCCTGACGGCTATGCAGGAGAGACCATCTTCGCGCCCTCGACGGCGCCGGGCCGGGCCGGTGTCGCGGTGATCAGGGTGTCGGGCCGGCAGGCGGGAAGGGCCCTGTCGGCGCTCACCGGCGGCGATGGGGCTGGTGGCGATGGGACCGGCGGTGGTGCGACAGCCACCGATCTGCCGGCGCCGCGGCTGGCGACGCTGCGCAGCCTTCGCGATCCCAAATCTGGGGAGCCGATCGACCGGGCGCTGGTGCTGTGGTTTCCGGCGCCGCAGAGTTTCACCGGCGAGGATGTTGCCGAGCTGCACCTGCACGGCGGCCGGGCCGTTGTCGCTGCGGTCCTGGCCGGATTGGGCGGGATCCCCGGGCTGCGCCCGGCCGAGGCGGGCGAATTCACCCGGCGGGCCTTCGACAACGGCAAACTGGATCTCACCGCGGTCGAGGGCCTGGCGGACCTGATCGAGGCGGATACCGAGGCGCAGCGGCGCCAGGCGCTGCGGCAGATGGAAGGCGGGCTGGCGCGCCTGACCGATGCCTGGGCGGCGCGGCTGCTGCGCGTGCTGGCCCACTTTGAGGCGGCCATCGACTTTGCCGACGAGGATCTGCCGGAGGCGCTGGATCGCGAAGCGCTGGACACGGCAGCCGGCGTCGCCAGCGAAATTCGGGCGGCCCTGGCGGACGGGCGGCGGGGGGAGAGGCTGCGCGAAGGCCTTTCCGCCGTCATCCTGGGGGCCCCCAACGCGGGCAAGTCGTCCCTGATGAATGCCATTGCCCGGCGCGAGGCCGCCATCGTTTCGACGGTTGCCGGGACCACCCGTGATGTGATCGAGGTGCATCTGGATCTCGGCGGCTATCCCGTGACCCTGGTGGATACCGCCGGTCTCCGCGCGGGGCCGGCCGGTGAGGACGAAGGCGACAATGCCGAAGCCGGGCAATGGGCCATTGAACACGAGGGAATGGAGCGCGCCCGGCGCCGCGCCGAAGCGGCCGATCTTAAACTGCTGGTGTTCGACATCACGGGGGGGCCGGGCCTGCCGCCTGAGGTGCTGGCGCTTCGCGATGAGCGCAGCCTTCTGGTGCTGAACAAGATGGACCTGGGCTCACCGGAAGAGGTGGCGGTAGCCCGCCGGGCGCTGGCGGGTGAAGACGGCGTTCGCGGTGCCGGTTGCTTCCTTGTTTCGGCGGAGACCGGGGAAGGGTTGTCGGATCTGCTGGCGGCGATGATCGAACGGGCCGGCGATTGTTTCGCCAACGGAATGGGGTTGGCCGAGATCACCCGGGAACGACATCGCCGTGCCCTGGAGGACTGCTGCGCTTCCCTGGAAGCAGCGGCGGCGGCGGCCCTGCCGGAGCTGGTGGCGGAGGAACTGCGCCTGGCCGTCCGCTCGCTGGGCCGGCTTACCGGGCGTGTAGATGTCGAAGACCTACTAGATGTTGTGTTCAGCGAGTTCTGCATCGGTAAATAGGCTATCGATAGGCATGTTTCACGTGAAACATGGTGAAGTTTCCTTAACCCGTTTCAGCGCTGTTCGCAGGCGCCAGGACCCTGGGGTTGCCGCGGGGAGTTGCCTGGACCTTCAGGCCTGATATAACCCGGCACAGCAAAGGATGCTGGGCGGATGTCGCGAAAAACCTCTTTTGACGTGATCGTTGTGGGCGGAGGCCATGCCGGCTGTGAAGCGGCTGCGGCTGCCGCGCGCCTGGGCGCCGACACCCTGTTGGTCACTCACCGGCAGGACAGTATCGGCGTCATGTCCTGCAATCCGGCGATCGGCGGTTTGGGGAAGGGTCACCTGGTTCGGGAGATCGACGCGCTGGATGGCGTGATGGCCCGGGTCGCCGATGCGGCCGGCATTCAGTTCCGGGTGCTCAACGCCAGCAAGGGGCCGGCGGTCAGGGGCCCGCGGGCCCAGGCCGATCGGGCGCTCTACCGAACTGCGATGCAGGCGCGGCTGGCGGGGCAATCGAACCTCAGTATTTATGAGGCGGCAGTCCATGATCTGATCCTCGATGCCGAAGGGCACTGCTGCGGCGTGACCTCCGAAACGGGAGAGAGCCTGCAGGCGGCGGCCGTGGTCCTGACCACCGGCACCTTCCTGCGTGGTCTGATCCATATCGGCGCGCAGCGCATCCCGGCGGGCCGCGCCGGTGAAGCGCCGGCTGTGGGTCTTTCGGCGACCCTGGAGCGGGCCGGGTTTCAGCTGGGGCGCCTGAAGACCGGGACCCCGCCGCGGCTGGACGGGCGGACCATCGACTATGACGGCCTGACGGCGCAGCCCGGCGACTCGCCGCCGGAGCCTTTCTCGACCCTCACCGAGACGATCACCCAGCGCCAGATCGACTGCCACATCACCCATACTTCCGAGGCCGGGCATGCCCTGATCCGCGCCAATCTGGACCGGGCGCCGCTGTATTCCGGCCAGATCGAAGGGGTCGGGCCGCGTTACTGCCCCTCGATCGAGGACAAGGTGGTGCGTTTCGCCGACAAGGAACGGCATCAGATCTTCCTGGAGCCGGAAGGCCTGGAGGATCACACCGTTTATCCGAACGGGATTTCGACCTCGCTGCAGGAGGAGGTGCAAAAGGCCCTTCTGAAGACCATTCCCGGTCTCGAACGGGCGGCGATGATCCAGCCCGGCTACGCCATCGAATACGACTATGTCGATCCCCGCGAGCTGTCGTCGTGCCTGGAGACGCGGCGGCTGCCCGGTTTGTATCTGGCGGGTCAGATCAACGGCACCACCGGTTACGAGGAGGCGGCGGCCCAAGGGCTGATGGCCGGACTGAACGCGGCGCGGGCCGTCGCGGCCCGGGGGGCGGATGCCCAGGCGGCGCCCTTTGTTCTCGACCGCTCCGAAGCTTACATCGGCGTGCTGATCGACGATCTGGTCACGCGGGGCGTCAGTGAGCCCTACCGCATGTTCACCAGCCGCGCCGAGTATCGCCTGCGGCTGCGCGCCGACAATGCTGATCAGCGGCTGACCGCCAGGGGGATTGACCTGGGATGCGTCGGACCGGCGCGGCAAGGTGCCTATGAGGCCAAGCGGGCGGCACTCGCCGAGGGACACAGCCTGGCGGCCGCGCTGACCGCCACCCCCAATGAACTGGCGGGGCAGGGCATCGCCATCAATCAGGACGGGGTCCGGCGCAGCGCCTATGAGATGCTGCGCTATCCCCAGCTCACCCTGGCCCGTTTGGCCGAGGTCTGGCCGGCGCTGCGCGATATGCCGCCGGGGATTGCCCGCCAGATCGAGATCGAGGGGCGGTATCAGGGTTACATGGAGCGGCAGGACGCGGATATCCGGGCTTTTCAGAAGGACGAAGCCCTGCTGTTGCCGGAGAACCTGGATTACACCGCCATCGGGGGTCTTTCCACCGAGGTTCTTCAGATCCTGGCGCGGGCGCGGCCTGAGACCCTCGGCGCGGCATCGCGCATTCCCGGCGTGACCCCGGCGGCCGTGGTGGCGCTGCTGCGGCATGTGCGCAAGAAGCCGGCGCAGCGGCGACCGGCGGCGGCGGGCCGTTCCGGGGATTCCGCCGCATAGGGTGGAGAGTCGATATGGTTAATGAGCCGGAAAGGCTGACCGCCGCCGATTTTCAGCGCATCGTCGGTGTTTCACGTGAAACACAGGACAAATTCGATCGATACGCGGCCATGCTGACGAAATGGACGGCGGCGATCAATCTCATCTCTCCACGCAGCCTGCCGGATCTCTGGCGCCGCCATTTCCTCGATGCTGCCCAGTTGCGGCAATACCTTCCCGATCCGAAGGAGACGGCTGAGAGAACGATCCTTGATCTGGGATCGGGCGGGGGATTCCCGGGCCTGGTCCTGTCGATCCTGGGTTGCGGCCACGTCCATCTTGTGGAGTCGGATCAGCGCAAGGCTGTCTTCCTGCGGGAGGTGGCCCGGGAGACGGGCGCGCGCGCGACGGTTCATGCCGTGAGGGTCGAGGCCCTGGATCTGTTTCCCGTCGATGCCGTCACCTGCCGCGCTTTTGCCCCGCTGCCGAAGATCCTGGACCTTTCCGAGCGGTTTCTGAGGGCAGATTGTGGAAAAGATCGGCCGATCGGGCTGTTTCTGAAGGGGCGGAACGTGGATCAGGAATTGACCGAGGCCGGTAAAACATGGAGACTGCAAACCGAGCGCTTTGAGAGCATCACCGATCCAGAAGGATCGATTCTGCGTCTCAAACTTCTACCTGTTGAGGATAGCGCGTCTTGAACCTACAATATATTGATGAATCCCCAGACCCTGGGCTGATCTCACCGGCCGCTCCGGTGGCGCGGGTCATCGCCGTCGCCAACCAGAAGGGCGGCGTCGGCAAGACCACGACAACGGTCAATCTGGCAACGGCGCTGGCCGCCTGCGGCAAGCGGGTGCTGATCGTCGACATGGACCCGCAGGGCAACGCCAGCACCGGTTTGGGCGTCTCGGCCGAGAAGCGCAGCCAGGGTGTCTATCAGGTGCTCATCCAGGGCCTGGCCCTCGACGAGGCGGAAAGCACCACCCTGGTGCCGGGCATGGACATTATTCCCTCCGGCGTCGAGCTGTCGGGTGCCGAGCTGGAACTGATCTCGGTGGACAACCGGGAATACCGCATGCGCGACGCGATCGACCGGGTGAGGGGCCGTTACGACTTCATCCTGATCGATTGTCCGCCCGCCCTCGGCCTGCTGACCTTGAATGCCCTGGTGGCGGCCGATGCGGTGCTGGTCCCGCTGCAGGCGGAGTTCTACGCCCTGGAAGGGCTCAGCCACCTGATGCGGACCATCGACCGGGTCCAGCGCGGGCTCAATCCGAAACTGTCGCTCCAGGGCGTCGTTCTGACCATGTTCGACCGCCGCAACAATCTTTGCGAGATGGTGGCGGCCGACGTCCGCGGGCATCTCGGCGATGCGGTTTATCAGACGGTCATCCCCCGCAATGTCCGGGTCTCGGAGGCGCCGTCCCACGGCAAGCCGGTGCTGCTGTACGATATGCGTTGTGCCGGCTCTCAGGCCTACATCCGTCTGGCGCGCGAGATTTTGCAGCGCGAGGATGGTTTGGCCGGCCAGCCGGCGATGGCATCTTGATCCCAGGCTCTTGCGATAGCGTCCTTGGGGAAAGTAATTCGTTTCTGGATCGTAACGATCGATCTTGAGATAATCCAGCCGGCTTTCGGGCGAAGGGACCGGGCGGGCGAAGCGGACGGGCGCCACTGGGCAATGCCGTGTCGGGGAAACTGAGACTATGACAGACGGAGCATCATCGGACCAAGGCAAGCGCAACAACCTGGGGCGCGGCCTTGCGGCGCTCTTTGGCGAGGAGAACGAAGACTACGCCTCCCTCGACAAGGTGCGTGCCAACAAGAGCGTACCGGTCGAGCATCTTCATCCCGGGCGCTACCAGCCGCGCCAGCACTTCGATGAAGAGGCGGTGTCCGCGCTGGCTGAATCGGTGAAGGCGCAGGGCATTCTTCAGCCGATCCTGGTGCGCCGCCATCCGGAGCGGCCGAGCGAGTTCGAGATCGTCGCCGGCGAGCGCCGCTGGCGGGCCGCCCAAAGGGCCAAGCTTCACGAAGTGCCGGTGATCATCCGTGACCTGACCGACGCGGAATCCCTTGAGCTGGCCATTGTTGAAAATGTTCAACGGCAAGACCTGACCCCGATTGAAGAGGCGGAGGGATACCGTCGTCTCCTGGAGGAGTTCCAACACACCCAGGATGACCTGGCCAAGGTGGTCGGCAAAAGCCGGAGCCACGTGGCCAATACCATGCGGTTGCTCAGCCTGCCGGAGGCGGTCAAGGCCATGGTCATGGAGGGCAAACTCTCCGCCGGCCATGCCCGCACCCTGGTCGGCTGCGAATCGCCGGAGGACCTGGCGGCGGAGATCGTCAGCAAGGGCCTGAACGTGCGCCAGGCCGAACGCCTGGTGCAGGAGGCCAAGGCCGGCGCGCGGTCAAAAACCAGGACCGGCAGCAGCGCCTCCCCGGGTGAAGTCGCCAAGGACAGCGACACCATCGCCCTGGAGCGCGACCTGACGGCGCTCCTCGGCCTGAAGGTCAGCATCAAGTTCCATGGCGATGGCGGTTCCCTGACCATTCACTACAAAACCCTGGAACAGCTGGACGATGTGCTTCACCGGCTGAACCAGATGCCGCCGATGGCCGGTCGCCCCTAGATCGGATCATGTTTTGACGGAACCACTTCGTGGTTGCGCCAAAACATGATCCGATCGACATCAAACAGTTAGAGCAGATCCCGGTCGATAGAAGATCAACCTTGACCGGGCTCAGCGCCGTGCCGCCCGCCGGCCCGGTGCATTGGCGGCAATCTCCATCAGGGCCCGCGCCGTCAGGGTCTCCGCCGGCGCGCCGCTGCGCTTGCAGGCGGCCTCGGCTTCCAGAAGCTTGTTCATCGCCACCGCCAGGGCTGCACCGGGCCAGGCGCTCGCCTGCGCCTTGAAACTGGCTGCCGATTTCCAGAATACCGGGGGCCGCAGGCCCTTCATGGCCTGCTCCACCGCCGTGCCTGCGGCAACCGCGCCCGCGACCTGATGAATCCGTTGAAAGTGACGTGCCACGGCGCGCAGCAGGCTGACCGGCGCATTGCCTTCGGAAAAGCAGCGGGACAACGCGCGTTCCAGGCCCGCCAGGTTTCCGCTGGCTGTCGCCAAGGCCACGTCGTCCAGGCTCAGCAACGCGGAGTCGCCGACGCAATGCTCCGCGTCTTCGGCGGTCAAGGGCCCGGACTCCAGGCCTTTGAAGAGCAGCAGCTTCTCCAGTTCCCGCCGGGTGAGCTGCCGGTCGCCGCCCAGATGACCGGCCAGGAAGTCGACGGCTTCGCGCTCGATCAGCAGGCCCGCCTCGGCAAAGAAATCCCGCACCACCGCTGCGACACTGCGCTGGTCGTCGTGATAACAGGCAATGGCCACCGCCGATTTGTCTCCTTCGAAGGCGCGGCGCAGGCTGGAGCGACCGGGAAGGTCGCCGCCGTCGAACACCACCAAGGCCTCGCCCGGTGCTCTTTCCAGGAAATCCTTCACCGTTGCGGTCATGGCATCGGCGGCATCGCGGACCAGGACAAAGCGCCGGCCGCCGCCGAATGTCAGGGCGGCCGCCTCGTCCGACAGGCGGGCCGGATCTTCCTTGATCTGCGCTGCCGAAAGCTCCGAGACGCAGAAAGGGTCGCCGGGGTCGTCCACCACACCGGCGCGCAGCTGGTTTATGCGCTCCCGGCGCAGGCCGCCGTCCGGGCCATACACGAGCACTGCCCGCTGTGCCGGATCGGGCCTTGCAAGAAAACCATCAACCTGCTTGCCCGTCAGCTTCAAAGCGTGCTTCTGCCCGGTTCAGGTACTGGAAAAATAGACGGCGAGGCGGGTCTGGATGTCGTCCGCCACCTCGCGCAGCGCCCGGTCGCGCGCATCGCGCTCGGAGATCGTCGTCGCAAAAGGATTCTCGAGGATGTCGTAGCTGGTCGTCGAGGTGGAGCGTCCATTGATCAAAGACGCGCCGTTGCCGGCGTCCCTCAAGTCAAAGTTCGCCGTCAGCTTAAGGTTGGCGCGGGTTGCCGTCTCGTCCCGGCGTACGCCGAGCTCACTTGTGGTTTCCTGGATCTGCAGCCGCAGTTGATAGTTCGGTGACACCGGCTGCCCGTTGGGGTTCAGCCGATCCCGCAGAAAGTTGTGCATCTGCTGGCCGATCCGGTCGCGCAGCGGCTCGATGCGCACCGCCGCCAGTTCGGCCGAGACCGCCTGGCTGTTATCGTCCCCGCGGCTATAGAGCGGGCTGAACCCGCAAGCCCCCAGGGGAAGGATTGCTCCCGCCACGGCTGCCCGCCGGACCAGATTGCAGAAATTGCGACGCGACCTTTCCATCCCTCAGACTACCACGTTCACGATGCGATTCTTCACCACAATTACCTTGCGCGCGGGCTTTCCATCCATGGCCTTTTGCACCGCCGGCTCGGCCAGGGCCAGTTCCTGGGTTTCGGCCTCCGACGCGTCGACGGGCAAGGATATCGTCGCGCGTTTCTTGCCGTTCACCTGAACCGCCAGGGTCACGTGCTCGTCGGCCACCAGGGCGGCGTCCGCCTGCGGCCAGGCGGTCTCGGCCAGCAGACTGTCGTGGCCCAGCTGCAGCCACATTTCCTCGGCCAGGTGCGGCATCATCGGTCCGATCAGGCGCACCAGAAGCTCCAGGCTTTCGCGCAGAACGAAACGCCCGCCGTCATCGCCCGGCTTGAAACCCGCCAAGGTATTGGCGATCTCATGAATCCGCGCCACCGCGCGGTTGAAGCGGAATTTCTCCAGGTCGTCGCCGAAAGCCTGCACGGTCTTGTGCACCGCGCGGCGCATCTCCAGGGCCGGGCCGTCCAGCGCCTCCGGTACCGCCGTGCCCTTGGGCGCCAAGGCGTCCAGGCTTTCCGTCAGCAGACGCCAAAGTCTCTGGGTGAAGCGCCAGGCGCCCTCGACGCCGGCGTCGGTCCACTCCATGTCACGCTCCGGCGGACTGTCGGACAGCATGAACCAGCGCGCCGTATCGGCCCCGTAGGTGCCGATGATGGCTTGCGGGTCCACGACGTTGCGCTTGGATTTGCTCATGGATTCGGAGCGGCCCAGGACCACCGGTTGCCCGGTCTCAAGATGCTGCGCCGTGCCGTCGGCGCGTTTCTCCACCTCTTCCGGGAACAGCCACTTGCCGTCCGGGTCCTTGTAGGTTTCGTGGCAGACCATGCCCTGGGTGAACAGCCCGGCGAAAGGCTCCGGCAGGCCGACATGACCGACCTTTGCCAGGGCGCGGGTGAAGAAGCGGGCATAGAGCAGATGCAGGATGGCATGCTCCACCCCGCCGATGTACTGGTCGACCGGCAGCCAGTAGTCCACAGCCTTGCGATCCATCGGGTCTTCGGCGCGCGGGCTGCAGAAGCGGGCGAAGTACCAGGATGAATCGACGAAGGTATCCATGGTATCGGTATCGCGCTCGGCGGCTGCACCGCAGCCCGGACAGGTCGTTTGCTTCCAGGTCGGATGCTGCGCCAGCGGATTGCCCGGGGTCTCGAAGGTGACATCCTCCGGCAGGACAATCGGCAACTGATCCTCAGGCACCGGCAGCGGGCCGCAGTCCGGGCAATGGATCACCGGAATCGGGCAGCCCCAATAGCGCTGGCGCGAGATTCCCCAATCCCTCAGGCGGTATTGGATCGTGCTTTCGCCCTGGCCTGCTTCGACAAGGCGGTCGATCGCGGCGCGCTTGGCCGCCTCGACACCCAGACCGTCCAGGAAGTCGGAGTTTATCGCCGTGCCGTCGCCGGTATAGGCTTCCGTGCCGATCTCGAAGCTGGCCGCATCGCCGCCGTCGGGCAGCACGACGGGCACCACTGGCAGGCCGTATTTGCGGGCAAAGTCCAGGTCGCGCTGGTCGTGCGCGGGGCAGCCGAAAATCGCCCCGCTGCCGTACTCCATCAGCACGAAGTTGGCGATGTAGATCGGCAGGCTCTGGTTCGGCAGAAAGGGGTGCCGCACCCGAAGACCGGTATCGAAACCCTGCTTTTCCGCCGTTTCTATGGCCTCTTCACTGGTTCCCAGGCGGTTGCAGTCCTCAGTGAAGGCCTGGGCCGCCGGGTCGCCGGCTGCCACTTCGGCCGCCAGGGGATGGTTGGGCGAAACGGCGCAGAAGGAGGCGCCGAAGAGCGTATCCGGCCGGGTCGTGAAGACAGTCAGGCGGTCTTCGCGGCCTTCGATTTCAAAGCGGACGGTCGCACCCTCGGAGCGTCCGATCCAGTTCCGCTGCATTACGCGGACCTTGTCCGGCCAGCGTTCCAGGCTGTCGAGACCCTCCAGCAGGTCGTCGGCAAAAGCGGTGATCTTGAAGAACCACTGTGAGAGTTTCCGCCGCTCGATCAGCGCGCCGGAGCGCCAGCCGCGACCGTCGATCACCTGTTCGTTGGCCAGGACCGTATGGTCGACCGGATCCCAGTTTACGGATGATTCCTTGCGATAGACGATGCCGGCCTTCATGAAGGCCGTGAACAGCTTTTGCTGCTGGGCGTAGTAACCGGGATGGCAGGTCGCGATCTCCCGGTCCCAATCGATCGCCAGGCCCATCAGCTTCAGTTGGGCGCGCATGGTGGCGATGTTGTCGTAGGTCCACTGCGCCGGGTGGATGCCGCGTTCCATGGCGGCATTTTCAGCCGGCAGGCCGAAAGCATCCCATCCCATGGGATGCAGCACATTGAAGCCCTTGGCCCGCTTATAGCGCGCGACGACATCGCCGATGGTGTAGTTGCGTACGTGCCCCATGTGGATCTTCCCCGATGGATAGGGGAACATCTCGAGCACGTAGTACTTTTCGCGGGTCTCATCCTCTTGGACGGAAAAGCAACGGGCCTCATCCCAGCGGCGCCGCCACTTCTCTTCGACTTCCTTGGCGTTGTAACGGCTCATGGTCTGGTCAATGCCTGGATTAGATCAAAGGTCGGATCTGGGTCGCCTGTTTGGCCGGCAATGGCGGTCATCTCGCAATCGGGCAGGGTCCTGCGGTTGCCGGCACGCGGCGTCGGCAAAGCAAGCGACTCCATCGCCTCCCGACCGCGCAAAGAGACCTCGAAACTACTGGAGCGAGGCGATGCGCAGCTGGCGGGCGCGGGTAAGGATGGCGTTTTCGATGTCGACCGGGGTCTGGCCCTCGACCACGGCATCGACCCAGGCCCCGTTGCGCGGGTCCTGCAGCTGACGGAACACGGCTGCACGTACACCATCGGCGCGGAGGTCGCGGCCGAGAATGTAGACATTGATCTTGAACCGCTCGGCCGCGGACTCAGGGGGCGAGTACCAGTCGGTGATGATCACCCCGCCGAAGGGATCGGCTGAAGCCAGCGGCATGAAGGAGACGGTATCCAGCGAAGCGCGCCAGAGGTAGGAATTCACGCCGATCCCGGAATCGCCGCCGCTGGCGTCCGGCCGGTCGCTGTCGTTGTTGATCCCGACCTGGTCGTTGCCGAGGATCGATCCGCGGGTTTCCTCAAGCTTTTCAGCGGTATCGTCACGATAGACGGCTTCGCCGCCCAGGCCGCAGCCGGCCACAACGCTGACTGCCAGGGCCATCGCCACCAGGCGCAGGCTCGTCTTCTTGCTGGCAAAGGCCGTTCTTGTCATCGCTCTCACGTCCCTTGAATACATACACCGGCTGGTTTTCCGCCCGTTGGGAGAAAACCAGGCTCGAACTCTTGATCGTGTAGATATCATAGGGCCCGGAAGCGGGCAAAAGAAATGGGCGGCACCCGAAGGCGCCGCCCATTCAAGACTGAAAAGTCTTCGTTCTGGCTTAGAAAGAAACAGCCAGACCGCTGGTCACCGCGACGATTTCGTTGTCATCGCCGCTGCCGAGGTCTTCCTCACCGATGTAGCCGGTCAGGAACACCCGAACGCCCGGGGCGACGCTGTAGCCAACGTTAGCCGAACCAGCGAGCAATTCGTCGTCTGAGTCGTCGTCTTCGGAGTAGATGCCGTTAACCGAGAACGACCAGGGACCGGTCGCATAACCGATACCGGCGTCAAAGGCATAACCTTCACCACCATTACCATCGGCATCGTCAAAGACTGCGCCGGTCGCGAAGGTGAAGCCGGCGTAGCTGATAGCAACACCACCGCCGATGCCATAAACGTCGTCTTCCGGCTCAGCGTCGGCTGTACCGAAGGCTGCAACCAGACCAAGCTCAATACCGACGCCGTTGAACTCGCCGTCGTAGCCGAGGCCAACACCGACGTGGTCGTGGATGCCATCGTCGTCAGCCCGATTGAACTTATTACCATCACCACCGTCAGACGAGTCCGGCGCATAGCTGACGCCGGCGCTGAAGCCGTTGAAGTTCGGCGTGGTGTAAGTGATCTTCGTGCCGTCGCTGCTGTCGACGCCGTTCGCGAAATCGACCGACGTGCGAGCCTGACCGGCAAAGGCAGACGAGAGGAAGTTCGACGTCGGGTTACCGACACCGCCATAGTCAACGCCGGAGTTCGAGCCGTTCACCATGAAGGTGTCTTCGGCGCCGTCGTTGTTGCCGAATTCCAGCTTACCGAAGCTGCCCTGGGCGTAGATGCTGTTTTCGTCGACGTTGTTTTCTTCACCCGAATCCGCCTCGAACTCGACGCGGAAACCGAAGGTGATGCCATTGTCGGCCATGATCTCGCCCTTGACGTGCACTTCCGTGTTCGTCGAGAACGCAAAACCACGATCCGAACCGCCTTCATCTCCGCTGTTTTCTTGATCTGCGTCGCCACCGGAGGCCATGAAGACCTGGAACGCGTTCAGCGTCAGTTCCTGAGCAGCGGCAGGCGAGGCAGCCAAAACCGCGGCCCCGACAATGGCACTGCTTGCCATCAATACTTTTTTCATTTCCGAAAAGCTCCAAATACGGTGTCTATTGTGGGTACCCCAAGCCACGGGATGGACTGTTGGTACTAGGCTCTGCTTAGGATCGCAAGGGTGGGCAAGGGTATTAAGTTGTTTTTCCGACACACTGTGTCTTCGTTGCAACGGTTCTGTTTTTCGGCGGTAGACCAGATACTTCGTGAACCGCCTTGCAACCGGACAATAAGCGGAATTTGCACTGGTCAGTTGTTTAGCCTTCGTTAAAATCCCCAGAAAAGTTTATTTTGAATCGTCCCATTAACTTTTCCACTGCAGGGCCCTGCACCCTGCCTTGCATCCGCCCGGGCTTTTGCCTAGAGCAGTCCGGCAGCGTTACGGCTGCGGCGCCCTGCCCCTTCGATCTTTAAGGTTCACGTCCCGATGCCCGGAATTCTGTGGCTGGCCTCTTACCCCAAGTCCGGAAACACCTGGATGCGGGTGTTTTTGGCGAATGTCATCCTCGGCGAGGAAAAGCCGCTGGCCCTGCAGCGCATCAACGAGGTTTGCTCCAGCGAACCCAACGAGGTCTGGTTCGCGCCGCTCACCAAGGCCCCGCCCGGCCAGCTCAGCGATAAGAAGGTTGCCGCTCTGCGGACCAAGGCGCAGGAGCGCGCCGCCTCCCTGAACAGGAACATCCTGCCCATGAAAACCCATAGCTTTCTGGGCAAGGACTACGGCTACCCGACGATATCGGTGAAGGCGAGCGTCGGTGTGATCTACATTGTGCGCGACCCGCGCGATGTGGCCATCTCGGCCGCCGACCACTACGGCCTCACCATCGACCAGGCCATCGAGATGATGCGCGACAAGACGACGCGCGGGCGGCCCATGGCCGGCAACACGGTCTATGAACGGATGGGCAGTTGGTCCGACCACGTGAAATCCTGGACCGGATGGCGTCACAGCCCGCTGATTGTGCTGCGCTATGAAGACATGCTGGCCGATCCGCTGCGTCAGTTGGGCGGTGTGGCCCGCAAGCTGGGCGTTACGCGCGACGACGCGAAGATCGCCAGGGCGGTAGAGTTTTCATCCTTCAAGGTGCTTCAGGCCCAGGAGGAGCAAACCGGCTTCGTGGAGAAATCGGTGAACAGCCAGCGCTTCTTCCGCTCCGGTCGTTCGGGCGGCTGGCGCGAGAAACTCAGCCCCAGCCAGGCGGCCGAAATCGGGCGTGACCATGCGGTTCAGATGAAGCGCTTTGGGTATCTTTAGGGTCATGCGCCGTCTCCTGCGTCCCCTCCCATCGCTGAGAAAGGCTTGCTGACGATGCCCGGTATCCTCTGGCTGGCTTCCTACCCGAAATCGGGAAACACCTGGATGCGGGCCTTTCTGGCCAATCTCATCCTCGATGCGCGAGAGCCCCTGCCCTTGAAGCGGATTGGCGAAATCTGCCCCAGTGAGCCGGCGGAGACGTGGTTCCGGCCTCTGTCAGAGCGCCCGGTCGACCAACTTTCAGCGAAAGAAATCGCGGGGCTGCGCAGCAAGGCGCAGGAGCGGGTTGTCAGTCTCAACAAGAACGTGGTGCCGATGAAGACCCACAGCTACTTCGGCGAGGACTACGGCCATCCGATCTTCTCGATGTCGGCCACCTTCGGGGCGATCTACATCATCCGCGATCCCCGCGATGTTGTTTTGTCGGCGGCCGACCATTTCGGCAAAACCCTGGACGAGATGATCGTCATGATGGCCAATCCCGCGGGTCTTGGCGCGGCAATGCCGGGTACTATCGTTCATGAGTTTCTGAGTTCCTGGTCCAACCATGTCGAATCCTGGACCAAGTGGAATCATCCGGGGATCTACACGGTACGCTACGAGGACCTGTTGGCCGACCCGCTGGACCAGTTCGGGCGGGTTGCCCGGCGGTTCGGTATCTCCAACGACCAGACGTGTATCGAGCGCGCGGTCGAGCATGCCGCCTTCAAGCAGCTCAAGAAGCTGGAGTCGGATGAAGGCTTTATCGAACGCTCACTGCACAGCGAACAGTTCTTCCGCTCCGGGCGCGCCGGCGGTTGGCGGGAAAAGCTGTCGGCGCAGCAGGCCCGCCAGATCGAACTTGATCACGGCGTGCAGATGAAGCGTTTCGGGTATCTTTAGGCGACGACAGGTTTTAGAGGACGACAGGCGGACCCCGATGGCGACGATTGCAGAGAACCTGGCAGAGGTGAAACGCCGCATGGCCGAGGCGGCGGAGGCGGCGGGGCGCGACCCGGAAGCGGTCGCGCTGGTTGCCGTCAGCAAGGTACAGCCGCCCGAAGCGGTGGAAGCGGCGTTGGCGGCCGGGCAACGGGTGTTCGGCGAAAACCGGGTGCAGGAGGCCAAGGCGAAATTTCCGGCGCTGCGGGCGCGCTTTCCCGATCTGCGCCTTCATCTGATCGGACCGTTGCAGACCAACAAGGTGAAAGAGGCATTGGCTCTGTTCGATGTGATCGAGACGCTGGATCGGCCGAAACTGGCCCAGGCCCTGGCCCGCGAGGCCGGAAAAACCGGTCAGCGCCCCGCCTGCTTCGTTCAGGTGAACACCGGCGAAGAACCCCAGAAAGCCGGCATCATGCCCCGGGATGCGGATGCCTTCGTGGCCGAAAGCCGCGCCCTGGGGCTCGAAATCAGGGGGTTGATGTGCATTCCGCCGGTGGATGAGGAGGCGGCGCTGCACTTTGCCTTCCTGCGCGAGATCGCCCGGCGCAACAGCTTGCCTGATGCGCCCCTGGCGCTGTCGATGGGCATGAGTGGCGACTACGAGACCGCAATTCGTTTCGGGGCCGATCTGGTGCGCGTCGGCACCGGGGTTTTCGGTCCGCGGCCGGTCAAACCGGCTGCCGTCTGACTTCTTTTCTGCGCTCTGCTGCGCCGCTGCGTTTCAACCGCTTAATCGCACTTCCGGAACAGACAGTCGTCGTCGACCACCGGGTTGCGCCGCGGCAACGCCTGCCGTCCGATCGCGCCGACGAAGTCCAAGAAAGCCGCGGAGTTAATGTCCGCATTCGCGCCGGGTGTGCCCTCTGCGATGCTGACAAAGCGTGCGCCGCGGCACAGCGCTACCACCGTTCGCTCGCTGCTGCCGTCACTGCCGACATCATCCGGCTGCAGATCACTGCTGCAGAGATCCGCCCGGGCGAAAGCGACAGGTGCACCATAGGCAAAGCGCAGACGGTAGGGTGCCTTGGGGGTGTCGGCGGGATTGCCGCTATAGCCCAACTGGGCCCAGCGCGGGCCGGATTTGCGCAGGCCTTCGACGGTCGCTGCCGTAATGGCCGCCTGCGACGGCCCTGCGGCGGGCCGCCCGAAGGTCTCAACCAACAAGGGCTCGCGCAAGGCCGCAAGGCTGCTCGGCGAATAGCCGGCGGTGAAATTCTTGTTGTAGACCACACCTTTGCTGCCGGCACAGGCCGACAGGGCCGTCAGACCGCAAAAGGCGGTGGTCAGCAGCAAGACCTGTGTGACGCTGCGGCGATTGGTCTTCATGGAACGGACTCCCTGATGGTCGTGTGAGTATCGAACACTCCGCCCATAGAGATACGTAGGGATTCGGCTCGGCGTTTCCATGGCCAGCTCTTTTCGGCTTCACAAAGACCGGAGGTTCCCGCCGACCAATCAGTCGCCAGACTCTTTCGCAGTTTGACGGCACCGGCCCGCTCCCCCTCCCGGCCACCCACCAGGATAATCGCATTGGGTGGCCGGGAGGGAGAGCGGGCTGGAACCGATTCGACGTAAGTCGAAAATGCGCTAGCCCTCGCCCAGAACCCTGACGGCATCGCCGGGCCCGGCTTCGCTCAACAAGGTCAGCAGGTCGGCTTGGGCAAGGGCGACGCAGCCTTCGGTGCCGCTGTAGTCGCTCTGCGCCAGGTGCAGGAAGATGGCGCTGCCCAGGCCCGGCACCACCGGCGCGTCGTTGTAACCCAGCACAACAAGCAGGTCGTAGAGATGGTCGTCCCGGCGCAGCACCTCGTGGCTTGCCGGATAGGGTAGCTGGACCGGCTGGTTGTAGGCGGGATCCTCCGGGGCATCGCACCAGCCGTCGCCGTCGCCGATCGTCCGGCAGGACAGGGCGGTTTTCGGGTGTTCCAGGCGGTCGTCGCGATAAAGCAGGCGCCGCAGCGGCCAGACGCCGACCGGCGTGGCCCCGTCGCCCTCCCGCTTTGCCGTGGTGATGCCGCTGCGCCCGACGGCACAGCGCCATCGCCGGTCCCCCCAAGAGGCCCGGTAAACGCCATTTTCCTGAGAAACGGTCAGCTCCATGGGCGCAGTCTAGCCACGCTTCGGATGATCTCAAGGGCGGCGGAGATCATGGAGGGCCCTAAAGCCTTGGCAGCGCCGGGTCGCGGGTGTCGACCGGCGGGTTTTCCTGGTTCTGTTGCTGGCGCTGCTGGGTCATGGCGCCATACTTGTCCAGGGCCTTGAGCATGCGCTCGGCCAGGGCCGCGTCGGGGGCGCCGGCCGCGGACAACAGCGGATTTGTTGCCGCTGCCGGGTTCTGTGGCGTCGTGTCGGGCGGGCCGGCGCTATCCGCGGTTACTGCCCGGGTCCTTTGTCCAACGGCGCTGCGATCCAGCGGTATGGACGGGGGCATCGACGGCGGTTGGCTGGCGGGCGGCGTCACCGCCGCGCCGCCATGCAGGTCGTTGAAGAGCGCGTTCAGGGCAGCCTGTCCGGTCAGAAGCCCATTGCCGCTAGTTTCCTGACGCCCGGCGGCAGGGGTCTCCGGCTTGCCGGGCTGGGCTTGGGGCAGTGGCGGGAGTTGAGGCTGCGGCGCCAGCGGCATGGCCGTCGGGATAAACCCGGTGGGATCGCCGTCGCCCTTAGGCATCGTTGCCGGTGCAACCGCCGGCATAACGCTGCCGGCGGCGGTCACCAAGGGTGCTGCGGCAAAGGGATCGGCGCCGCCGCCTGGTACCGCGCCGTCGCTGGCGACCTGGCCTTCGCTGCTGTCGTCCTCGCCGCTGAACCAGGCCAGGACGCTGGCGCCCACGTCTTCGCCGGCGACTTCATCAAAGAGGGTGTTGGCAATGGCCGAGACGAAACCGCTGGGGCCGCCGAAGAGGGTGCCGCCGATGACTCTGGCCGGTGCCGAGATCTCGTCTCCGGTCAGTTCGCGATAGAGGCTCGATACGACGGGGATGTGCTGCAGCGGATTGATGATGTCCAGGAAGTCGTCGAAGGTGAACTCCGCCTCTGCCGTTTCGCCCGGCTTACCCGCGCCCGGCATATCCGCCGCTGGCGTGCCTGCTTCCGGCTTGTCTGCGCTCGACGCAGGCGAAGACCGGCCGAAGCGCCCGGCCGCCGCCGACTGCTCGTTCGCATGCCCTCGCCAAAACTGAATGTCCGTCATCAATCCTCCACCCGCGCAATCCGCAAGATGCGGGCCAGAACATGAAGTGAAGGAAAATCAATTGGTTACCGGCAGGCTTGGGAGGATAGAGGCGTTCTGGCGGCAAGTTCTGCCTGCCAAAAAAGCCCGCAACCCGGCGGTTTTGCCGGGTTGCGGCGCTCGGTCTACGGTTCTGCCGTGGCGTGTTAAGGCCGGCTGACCTAGAAAAGGTGGCCGAAACGCTCCGCCTTGGTCGCCAGGTAAAAGGCGTTGTGGCCGTTCGAGGGGAAGCTGTGCTCGACCCGCTCCTCCACCGCAATGCCGAAGCGGCTCAGGGCCGCGACCTTCTGCGGGTTGTTGGTCATCAGGCGTACCTTGCGGAAGCCCAGTTGGTGCAGCATCTGGGCGGCAGGCAGATAGACCCGCTCGTCGGCGTCGAAGCCCAGCTGTTCATTGGCATCCAGGGTGTCGGAGCCGAGGTCCTGCAGGGTGTAGGCGCGCAGCTTGTTGACCAGCCCGATGCCCCGTCCCTCCTGGGTGAGGTAGAGCAGGATGCCCGAACCGGCGTCGGCCATGGCCTTGATCGCGCCGCGCAGCTGCTCGCCGCAATCGCAGCGCAGCGAGGACAGCAGATCGCCGGTGAAGCATTCTGAATGCAGGCGCAACAGCAGCGGCGCTTCCGGATCGGGCTCACCGATGATGATGGCCAGATGCTCGGTGCCGCCGTCATCCGGGCGGAAGGCGACAATGCGGGCCTGCTCGGCCTCGGCCAGCGGCACCATCGCATCGGCGACCGGTGCCAGGGACCGGGCGGACGCAAAACTGTATTCGGCAACGTTGGCGGCCGTTACGGCCAGCAGATCATGGGCATCGGCCCAGGCCAGCGGGCTTTGTACCGGCGCGCCCGGCAGGGGCGCCAGAAGAGCCGCCGGCAGCAGGCGTGCCAGCTTGGTCAGCTCGACGGCGGCCACGTCCAGGCCCGGCGGTGCCGTCACTACGCGCCGTTCCCGGCCGCTGCCGGCCTTTGCGGCTGTCGGGTCGGCCAGGGCGCGGATCCGCTCGGCTTCGCGGTCGTCCAGGGCCAGGGCAAGCACGCCGCCGCTGGCGATCAGGCCGTCGGCCTCCGCCATGCCCAGCGCCTGCGCCCGGCGCGCCGTGAGCAACAGCATGGCGTCTTTGCCGGTCAGCGCGCCCAGGCCCGCCAGGCCCTCTGTGCTGACCTGTTCGGCGGCCTGCACCAAGGCGCCCTGGCCGGACCAGTCATGCAGCACAATCGTGGCGCCCCGGCGCAGCTCGGCGAGGGCGCGTTCGACCGCCTGCAAAACGGTGGCATCGGCCGATTTCTGATATTTTTCGGGTTCTTGCATCATCAATGGTCACTTTACGGCTGCGGCCAAGCCATGTCACGCTGGTGCAACGTCGCAGCCGGCCTAGTTAGAGATAAGGGGCGGAACGGCGATTGACCAGTGTTTCGGGCCTGGCGGGACCAGACCGCCGGGGCAGTGTGGCCGAAGTGGCCCGGTAAGCAGGGACAATAAGGAAAACATGGCAGTTCAGGTGGAAGCCGGTACCGCAAACCAGAAAGCGGCTGCGATCTTTCGGCACTATGACCAGGCGGCGCTCGACAAACAGCTCAACCTTCGGGACCGCTGGCCGGATCATCCGGTTTTCTTTGAACGCTGGGCACGGGAATCCGCAGCGGTCCGGGCCCGCCTGACGGCCCATCTGGATCTGTCCTATGGGACAGCGGCACTGGAAACCCTCGACCTCTTCCCGGCCGAGGGATCTTCATCGGCGCCCCTGCTGGCCTTCATTCACGGCGGTTACTGGAAAGCGCTCGACAAAAGCGATTACAGCTACCTGGCGCCGACTTTCCTCGACCGGGGTACGGCTTATGCCAGCCTGAACTACGGCCTGGCGCCGGGTACCGCCATCGGCGCCATGATCGATCAGATCCGCCAGGCCCTGATCTGGCTTTACCGTCACGCGGCCGACTATGGCATCGATCCGCAGCGGATCTATGTGGCCGGGCACTCCGCTGGCGGGCATCTGGCGGCCATGGCGCTTTCCACCGACTGGCCGGGCATGGAGCCCGATCTGCCGGCACGCCTGCTGGCCGGTGGCTGCTCGATCTCCGGCGTTTACGACCTGGAGGCCGTGCGCCTGAGCTTTCATAACGAGATCCTGGCGATGTCCGAGGCCGAGGCTGCCGGCTGGAGCCCGCTTCACCGGCTGCCGCCGCAGGCGCCGCCGCTTATTCTCGCGGTCGGCAGCGAAGAAACCGACGAATTCCGCTGTCAGCATGCGGAATATGCCGCGGCCTGGGAAGAGCGGGGCCTCAAACTCCATGACATTCCGCTTCCGGACCTTCATCATTTCTCCGCTGTCGATGCACTGGGCGATGCCGGGCACCCGCTTTGTGTTGCGATGCAGCAGATGGTGGCAGGGCAGCTTTCTTGAACCGCGGCTGCAGCGGTGCTATCTCACAATTTACAGGGGGTCCGAGTGGATTTAGGAGATAGATGTCGGGTATGAGCGGCGCCAGCGGCAAAAAGATACTGCTCGTCGATGATGATTCGGCGCTTCGTCAATCGCTTAGCGAACAGCTGCGCTTGCACGAGGAATTCGATACCGCGGAGGCGGAAACCGCAGCTTCCGGGTTGGAAAAGGCGAAAGCGGACTACTACGACCTGATTCTCCTGGATGTCGGCCTGCCCGATATGGACGGGCGAGAGGTCTGCCGTCTCATGCGCCGCGGCGGGGTGAAGTCGCCGATCATCATGTTGACGGCGGCTGAATCCGATGCCGACACCATCCTGGCGCTCGATGCCGGCGCCAACGACTACGTCACCAAACCGTTCCGGCTGGGGGTTCTTCTGGCGCGCATGCGCGCCCAGCTGCGTCAGCACGAGCAAAGCGAAGACGCGGTTTTCACCATCGGTCCCTACACCTTCCGGCCCAGCGCCAAGCTGCTCACCCATGGCGAGTCGAAAAAGAAGGTGCGGCTGACGGAAAAAGAAACCTCGATCCTGAAGTATCTCTACCGCAGCGGCGATATGGTCGTCGGCCGCGACAAGCTGTTGGGCGAGGTCTGGGGCTACAACGCCGGGGTCACGACCCACACCCTGGAAACCCACGTTTACCGCCTGCGCCAGAAAATCGAGAACGATCCCTCGGTGGCGGAGATCCTGGTCACCGAGCCCGGCGGCTACCGGCTGGTTCCCTAAACCCCTGCCGCCTTGCCGCCGCCGGCCGGTATCAGCAACTCCCGGCGCACTCTGGGCGCGGCGAACACCAGCAAGGCGGCAAAGGCCGCTGCGAGCGTTGTCAGAAGACCGAAGATCAGGCTGCTTGCCATCCAGCTGCCGAACCACTTCACCAACTGCGCCAGTAACAGCGGGCCCATCAGGACACCCAGATTCCGCCCGGTCATGATGCCGCCGAAGGCGCGGGCGGTCTGTCCCGGACCGGTCGTCAGCACGGTCGGCAGGGCAAACAGGCAGGTCGGCACAATGCCGGCCGCGATGCCGTAGATCACCAGTGAAAGCAGGCCGGGAAAGCCGCCCCCGGTGAACGGCTGCAGCCACCACAACGCGGCTTGCAGGATAACCGCCCCCAGGAGCAGGCATTCCGGGCGCAGGCCGCTGCGCAGGGTGAACCCGGTTGCCACGTTGAACAGGGCGACGAAGATCACCGGGACGAGATAGAACCAGAGCGCGGTTTTCACCGGCATCCCCAGGGTCTCCATCAGGTATTCCGGCAACCAGGTCATGTAGGCCAGATACTGACCGGCCCACAGCATGAAGACGGCGGCGGTCAGCAGCAGGCTGTATCTCTGCGCGGCGCTCCACGGCTGCGCCGATTTTGCCTGCTGCGCGTTCTGTGCAGCCGACCCGGATGGCGTGCGCCGTTTTATCGCCCAGGTCCAGAGCGTCAACAGAGCCGCCAGGGCGATGCTTCCCTGCCAAAGCAGAGACCAGTCGCCCCCGGCCAGCGCCAGGGGCGCCAGCAGGGCGGCGAACAATTGTCCGACCGGTATCCAGGCCGCTATCAAGCCGATCACCAGGGCGCGGTGTCGTGGCGCCGCCGCGCTGGTGGTCAGCGCCGCACCGGCAATTGCGAGGACGGCGAAGGCTGCCCCTTCGAGGCCGCGGCCCAACAGCATCGTCATCCCCGACTGCGGGGCTGACAGGCTGACCAGGGTGCCGGCGGCCATCAGCGGCAGTGCGAAGAGGATCGGTTTCAGCGGCCCGCTGTCTTCGACCCGGCGGCCGATCCAGATCGACAGCGCGATGCCAAGCGATGCATGGACCGACATGAAGCCGCCGGCCAGAACCGGATCATAGGCGTAGCGGTCGAGCAGCAGGGGCAGCACCACCGGCAGCTTGTATTGCGAGAAGGCGGCAAAAACCAGCAATGCGAGCCCGAGGCAGATGACCGCGTAGCGGCTGTCTGTCCGCTGGGTCAAGCCTTGCCGTCTTGTCGTGCGATTCCTGGGGTGATTTTCATGAGGGTGCCGTTCCTGTCCGCTGGCGTGAACCGAATCTCGGCAAAACAATTGTCAGTCCGCCTGATCGGCGGGCGACCTTAAGTATCTGCTGGACCGGGGGGATATCGGAAGAGTTGCAGAACGGCAGTGATTTTTTTGTTCGTTCCCGCAGCCCCTGCGGGTCAATTTCGTGTCCCGGCGAAAGCCACCGGTATCGCAGCGGAGATACGGGTGAGCGACCCCGGCGGCTAGCGGCCGGTTCCGTAAACCCGTTCGGTGCCTTCGGCGGCGGCGATCAACTCGCCGCGCACCCTGGGGGCGATCAGGATCAACAGCGCGGCAAGGGCCGCTGCACCGGTTGTCAGAAGGCCGAAAACCAGGCTGCTGGCGATCCAGTCGCTGGACCACTTGACCACCTGGGCCAGCAGCAGCGGGCCCATGAGAACCCCCAGGTTCCGCCCGGTCATGATGGCGCCGAAAGCGCGCGCGGTCTGCCCGGGGCCGACCGTCAGCACCGTCGGCAGCGCAAAGAGGCAGGTCGGGACGATCCCGGCGGTTACGCCATAGACCACCAGCGACAGCAGGCCCGGAATGCCGCTGCTGCTGACCGGCAGCAGCCACCACAGCAGCGCCTGTACGACGACCGCGCCGAGCAGCAGCCGCTCCACCGCGATGCCGCTGCGCAGCATAAAGCCGGTCGCGACGTTGAAGAGGGCGACGAAGACCACCGGAACCAGATAGATCCAAAGCGCGGTTTCCACCGGTATGCCCAACGCTTCAACCAGGTACTCGGGCAGCCAGGTCATATAGGCCAGGTATTGGCCCGACCACAGCATGAAGACGGCGGCGGTCAGCAGCAGGCCGCGCCGCTGGGCCGCGCTCCACGGCTGCGGCGTCGCGGTAGTCTTCCCTGGTGACCGGTCGTTTTCCTGCTTTCGCTCTTTTGCCGCCTGCCGCTTCACGGCCCAGCTCCAGACCGTCAGCAGGGCTGCCAGGGCAATGCTGGCCTGCCACAGCAGGGACCAGTCGCCCGCCGCAAGCGCCAGCGGCGCCAGCAGCGCGGCGAGCAGTTGCCCGGCGGGCATCCAGGCAGCGACCAGGCCGATCACCAGGGCGCGGTGCCGCGGCGCCGCAGCGCTGGTGGCCAGAGTGGCGCCGGCAACCGCAAGGATGGCAAAGGCCGCTCCCTCGAGGCCGCGGCCCAGCAGCATCGTCATTCCCGACTGGGGCGCGCTCAGGCTTATCAGGGTGCCGGCGGCCATCAGCGGCAGGGCGAGGAGAACCAGGGGCAAGGGGCCGCCACCCTCGGCGCGCCGGCCGATCCAGATCGACAAGCCGATGCCCAGCGCCGCGTAGACCGACATGAAGCCGCCGGCCAGAACCGGGTCATAGGCGTAGCGGTCGAGCAGCAGGGGCAGGACCACCGGCAGCTTGAACTGTGAGAAGGCGGCAAAAACCAGCAATGCCAGCCCCAGGCCGATGACCGCATAGCGGCTGTCTGTCCGCTCGATCAAGCGCCGCCACCACAGACTGCCGTTTTTTGGGCAATTTTCATTGGGGCGCACCGCTCCTATTCGCTAGAGTGAACCAATTCTCGGCAAAGCATTTGTTCGTCCGCCCGATCTGCGGGCCCTATTAAGTGGCTGCCGGACCGAAGGGATATTGGCATTTTGCAGAACGGTAGCGATTTTTTTGTTCGTTTCTGGGGCACTCGGGGATCGATTTCCTGTCCCGGCGAAAGCCACCTGCGTTACGGCGGAAACACCTCCTGCCTGGAGGTACGCTGCGGCGAGAAGCTGCTGATCTTCGACGCGGGAACGGGGTTGCGGCCGCTGGGCCAGGAACTGATGGCGGATACGCCGCTGGAGGCGGACATCTTCCTGACCCACACCCACCATGATCATATCGTGGGCCTTCCCTTCTTTGCGCCGCTGTTCGACAAGCGCAACCGGATCCGCCTCTGGGCCGGACATCTGATTCCCGACCTGACCCTGCACGACGTGCTGGTTCAGTTCATGAACGCCCCGCTGTTTCCGGTGCCGCCGAAGATCTTCGCCGCCAACGTTTCGTTCCACGATTTCACCGCCGGCGACGTGCTGGAGCCGAAGCCCGGCGTGCGCCTGATCACCGCGCCGCTGAACCACCCCAACGGCGCCACCGGCTACCGGGTGGATTACGGCGGTCACGCGATCTGCTACGTGACCGACACCGAGCATGTGGAAGGCAAGCCGGACCGGCACATTCTGGAGCTCATCCAGGGCGCCGATCTGGTCATCTACGACAGCACCTATACCGACGAGGAATTTCCCAAGTACCGCAACTGGGGCCACTCCACCTGGCAGGAGGGGGTCCGGCTCTGCGAGCAGGCGGATGTCGGAAAGCTGGTGATCTTCCATCACGACCCCGGCCACGAGGACGACTTTATGGACCGCGTGGCCGAAGAGGCAGACAAGCGACGTCCCGGTACCATCGTCGCCCAGGAAGGCATGGTCCTGCGGCCATGACCGCGACCCAGCGGGGCGCCGTCTGGTCGCGCGGACGCCTGCGTCACACTTGGTTCGGCCTTCTCACCCTGCTGGGCATCGCCGAGCGCGGATTCTTCATTCCCTATCGCTACGCTGCGCAGATCCTGCCTGAGGACCGTCGGCGCAGCTATGATGCGCTTGAGTGCCTTATGAAGGATCGCGAAGGCGCCTTTGCCGATTTTCTTGCGGAGATGGAGGGCTGGGCGGCCGCGCTTCTGGCCCTCGGCCAGGCCTGCGCGCCGGGCCCGCGTTGGAACCAGGTCTGGTATCCGCGCCTGGATGCTGCCGCCGCCTATACCATGATCCGACATTTCGCTCCGCGCCGTATTGTGGAAGTCGGTTGCGGCCATTCGACCCGTTTCGTCGCCCAGGCAGTTCGCGACGCGGGCCTGGAAAGCGAGATCCTGGCGATCGACCCGGCGCCGCGGGCCGATCTTGCAACGCTGCCGGTGACCCTTCGGCGCTCGGTCGTTCAGGCCACGCCGCTGGCTGCTTTTACCGATCTTCAGGCCGGTGATTTTCTGATGATCGATTCCAGTCACATCCTGGTGCCGGGCAGCGATGTCGACTTCCTGTTCGGCCGCGTCCTGCCGTTGCTGCCGGCGGGCGTCATTGTCCAGGTCCACGATATCTTTCTGCCCGACGACTATCCCGGGGCCTGGCATTGGCGCGGCTACAACGAACAGCAGGCGCTGCTTCCGCTGCTTACCTCCGGTGGCTGGGAAGTTCTTTTTGCCAGCCACTATGCGGCCACCCGAATGACCGATCGTCTGGCCGCCGGCCCCCTGGCGGCGCTGCCGCTGCCCGAGGGCGCCTGGGAAACGGCGCTCTGGATACGCAAGACCGCCGGCGCGCCAGTATCGCGAGACCCGGGATCGCAAAACAGGGTCCTGCAATGACCAGGGCGACCGCCGGCCAGTTTGCCGCCGGTCACGCAGAAGTTATGCGTTGCGATGCGGTTCACGCCGCATCATCGCCTAGAATGGCAAAGGCTGGAGTGATCCAGGAATATACCTCTCTCCCCGGTCTTTTGAGATGGGATCCGGTTCACACTTCATCTTCGTTCAAAATGAAACAATCAAGTGCTGGGAACGGATGATGTGGTCGTCGACTTCTCCCTGGGCTTTGATCCCGGTCGATCCGGTTAGGAAATGGCCATGATGAGTTGGTGGCGCAAAGACCCGGAAGCCGGCCTGCCCGAGCGGGTGAAGGCGGCTGTCCGCGAACAGGAGAATGCGACCGAGCGGCTGATCTCCTGGATCCAGCTGTGCATCGTCATCACCTTCGGCACGCTCTATCTCCTGTCGCCCAAACCGCAGGTCGATATTGCCCCGGTGCCCTGGGCGCTGTCGGTTTATCTGGTGCTCACCGTGATCCGCGTGATCTGGTCCCACCTTGGGCGTCTTCCGGACTGGTCGCTGGCGGTTTCCGTCTTCTTCGACATGACGCTGCTGATGGTGCTGATCTGGAGCTTTCACATCCAGTACATGCAGCCGGCGTCGTTTTATCTGAAGGCGCCGACCCTGCTTTATGTCTTCATCTTCATCGCTCTCAGGGCGCTGCGTTTCGATGCCCGCTTTGTTCTGCTGGCCGGTGTTGTCGCGGCCATCGGTTGGGGTCTGATGATCGTCTACGTGATTTACTATGACCCCTTCGACACCATGATCACCCGCGACTACGTCGCCTACATGACATCGAATTCGGTGCTGCTGGGGGCCGAGTTCGACAAGATCATCTCGATCCTCATGGTCACCGGCCTGATCGCCTTTGCCATCTACCGCGCCAAGAACCTTCTGGTCCGCTCGGTCTCCGAGCAGGCGGCAGCCACCGAGCTGTCGCGCTTCTTCGCGCCGGAAATCGCCAAACGCATCAAAGGCTCCGAGGACCAGATCCGTGCCGGAACCGGGGAGCTGCGCCAGGCCGCGATCCTCAATCTCGACATGCGCGGCTTCACCCGCCTGGCCGGCGAGGCGCCGCCTGACCAGGTGATGAGCCTGCTGTCGGAATATCAGCAGCGGATGGTTCCGGCGATTCAGCGCCACGGCGGTTCCATCGACAAGTTTCTCGGCGACGGCATCATGGCAACTTTCGGTGCCGCGGAGCCTTCGGAGACCTACGCCGCCGATGCCCTGCGCGCGCTTGAGGAAGCGATGTCCATCGCCGCGGCCTGGCAGGAGGACTGCAAAGCCGAAGACCGCAGTTGTCCCTCGGTCAACGGTGCCGTCGCGGCCGGCACCATTCTGTTCGGGGCGGTCGGCGACGAAAGCCGTCTGGAGTACACCGTCATCGGCGATGCGGTGAACCTCTCGGCGAAGCTGGAGAAGCACAACAAGGATCTCGGCGTGCGCGCGATCTGCGACCGCGAATCCTATGACCGGGCCCTGGCTCAGGGCTATCAGCCGCGCAGCCAGAAGAAACTGCTGGAGGCGGTTCCGGTCGGCGGCATCAAAGACAGCATGGGACTGGTCGTCATCGCGCCTTAGATCGGATCATGTTTTGACGGAACCACTTCGTGGTTGCGCCAAAACATGTGAATCCGATCGCCATCGAACAGTTAGAGCAGATTCACCCGGTCGATGGATCGCCTCCGGCGATTCCATCCGGCCGGGATCTGCTCCAGAAAGCATCCGTTTGGCTTCCGTTATCTGTAAGGGTCCGCCGCGTCGCGCAGGCCGTCGCCCAGGAAGTTGAAAGCCAGCACCACCAGGAACAGCGGCACCACCGGCAACAGCAGCCAGGGATAGAGTTCGACCGCATTGAGGTTCTGCGCTTCGTTGAGCAGAACGCCCCAGGAGGTCACCGGCGGCCGCAGGCCGATCCCCAGGAACGACAGTGCCGTTTCACCCAGGATCGCGGTCGGCACCGACAGCGAGAGAGAGGCGATCAGGTGGCTGGTGAAACTGGGCAGCAGGTGACGGCCGATGATGCGGCTTGGCGAGGCCCCCATGAGCTGCGCCGCGGTGGTGAAATCCTCCTCGCGCAGGGAGAGGATCTTGGCCCTGACGGCACGCGCCAGGCCGGGCCAGTCGAGAAACCCGATGATCACCGAGATACCGACGAAGACTCCGATCGGGCTCCAGGTTACCGGCAGCAGTGCCGAGAGCGTCATGAACAGCGGCAGTTCCGGGAAGGACCGGATCAGCTCGATGATCCGCAGCACGACGGCGTCGACCATGCCGCCGTAGTAGCCGGCGGCGCCGCCGATGATGACGCCCAGCACGAAGGAAATGGCGACGGCGATGAAGGCCAGGGTCAGCGAAATCCGCGCGCCGTAAATAATGCGGCTGAACATGTCGCGGCCCAGCCGGTCGGTGCCGAATAGATAAAGGGTGCCGCCTTCGGCCGCACAGAAAAGATGGACGTCGCCGGGGATTGCGCCCCAGAACTCGTAGGGGTCGCCGGAACAGAAGAAACGGACCTTCTGTATCTTGTCGGGATTGGGCACGTACTCGCGCGCCAGGGTTTCCATGTTCAGTCTGAAATCGTAACCGTAGACGAAAGGCCCGACGAAGGTGCCCTCGTGGAACAGGTGCAGGCCCTGGGGCGGTGCGTAGATGTGGGTGGTGTCGCGGCTGTGCAGGTTGTAGGGCGTCAGGAATTCGCAGATCGCAATTGCGAAGTACATCATCAGCAGGAAGGCACCGGACCAGACGGCAAGCTTATGGCGGCGGAACTTCCACCACATGATCTTCCATTCGGATGCCTGGTAGTAGCGTTCCTGCTCCGGCGTCAGGGTATCGGCGCGATAGGGGTCGAAGGGCGCCTTGTTGACGTAGTGCTGCAGCGGGTCGCCGGGGCGCGGATTGTGGTCGCTCATTTGGACGAAGCCCCCCCCAGGCGGATGCGTGGGTCGAGCATGGCCAGCAGCACATCGGAGAGGAAGACGCCGATCACCACAAGGGTCGCCTCGAACATCAAAAAGGCGCCGGCCAGGAACATGTCCTGGCTTTGCAGCGCGCGCAGCAGCAGCGGCCCGTTGGTCGGCAGGTCCATGACGACGGAAACCAGCGCGGCGCCGGAGACGATCTGCGGCAGCAGCATGCCGATATCGGCAATGAAGGGGTTGAGGGCCATGCGCAGCGGGTACTTCAGAATGATCTTCGTTGACGACAGCCCCTTGGCCCTGGCCGTCACCACGTACTGCCTCTGCAGTTCGTCCAGCATGTTGGCGCGCAGGCGGCGGATCATCGCGGCGGTGCCCGAGGTGCCGATGACGAGCATCGGAATCCACAGATGGTTGATGACCGAGATCACCTTGTCCAGGGTCCAGGGCGCGTCGATGTAGCGCGGGTCCATCAGGCCGCCGATGGAAAGGCCGAACCAGATATTGGCGTAGTGGAGCAGCACCAGGGCGAAGAGAAAGTTCGGCATGGCGAGACCGAAGTAGCCGATCAAGGTCACCGTATAATCGCTCATGGAGTACTGCTTGACGGCCGAGTAGATGCCGATGGGAAAGGAGATGATATAGGTAAAGATCGTCGTGGCGACGGCCAGCAGAACGGTGAACCAGAAGCGGTTGCCGATGACTTCCCCCACCGGCAGCTCGAACTCGAAGGAGTAGCCGAGGTCGCCCTGCAGCAGGCCGAACAGCCAGACCCAGTACTGTTCGATCATCGGCTTGTCGAGGCCGTATTGCTCACGCAGGAATGCGATGCGGGCGGAATCGACGGTCTCGCCCTGGGCGATCAACTCGGCGATGTGGGTTTCCAGGAAGTCGCCGGGCGGCAGCTGGATGATGAAGAAGACCACCAGGCTGATCACCAGCAAGGTCGGGATCATCACCAGCAGGCGGCGGACGAAGTAGCTGAGCATCCGACCTAGACCTTCGTGCTTGTCTGCAGAACCGGCTGCGGGCGGCAGAGCAGCAGCTCCGGCGCTGCGTCGGCGCGGGCGCGCACCTGGTGACCGCCGCCCAGATCGACCATCGTCATGGCATGCTCGCCGTCGATGCCAAAAGGCGCCGGCCAGGCCGTGGGGTCGGAGGCGCGGCCCTGCATCAGCGCCGTCAGGTCGAGGCGCTGGTTGGGATTGGGTTCGGGCACTGCGGAGAGCAGGGCCTTGGTATAGGGATGCGCCGGTGCGCGGAACAGGCTCTCGCGCGGTGCCAGTTCGACCAGCCGCCCCTGGCACATCACCGCGATGCGGTCGGCGATGTAGTCGACCACCGCCAGGTTATGACTGATAAAGATATAGGTGAGGCCGAGGTCTTTCTTAAGGTCTTTCAGCAGGTTCAGGACCTGCGCCTGGATCGAGACGTCCAGGGCCGAGACCGGTTCGTCGCAGATCAGCAGCTGGGGCCGCAGCGCCAGGGCGCGGGCGATACCGATGCGCTGGCGCTGACCGCCTGAGAAGCTGTGGGGATAGCGGCGGATATGCTGCCGGTTGAGGCCGACCACGCCCATCAGTTCCTCGACCACCTTGCGCCGGTCGGCGGCGTCGCCGATGCCGTGAATGACCAGCGGTTCGGCGATGATCTCGCCGACGGTCATGCGCGGGTTGAGAGAGGAGAAGGGGTCCTGGAAAACAAACTGGATCTGTGTGCGAAAGTTCATCAGCGCCTTGTCATGCAGCGCCAGCACGTCGGTCTCGCTGTCGCCGGGGCGCCCGCCGGTAAAGGTGATGCTGCCGCTGTCCGGGGTGAGCGCCCGCATGATCATCTTCGACAGGGTGGTCTTGCCGCAGCCGCTCTCCCCCACCAGGCCCAGGCATTCGCCGCGCTCGACCGTCAGGTTGACATCGTCGACCGCCAGGACCGCGCTCTCCTTGCCGCCGCCGAAAAGACCGGACTTGCGGATCGTGAACTTCTTGGTGACACCCTCGACCTTAAGGATCGTGGGATCGGCGCTTACCGCCTGTTCGGCTTTCTGGGCCAGGAAGGCGCCGTCGGCCCGCTTCTTGATCTCGCGGATCGGCACCAGCCGCTCGCCGGGCTTCATATGAAAGCGCGGCACCGCGCGCAGAAGGGCAGAAAGATAGGGATGGGCGGGGGCTTTGAAGATATCGTCCAGGGTGCCGCTTTCCATGATCTCGCCGTGGTACATGACCACCACCTCGTCGGCCACGTTGGCCACCACCCCCAGGTCATGGGTGATCATCAGCACCGCCATGCCGAGCTCGGACTGCAGGTCCTTGATCAGCTTCAGGATCTGCGCCTGGATGGTCACGTCCAGTGCGGTTGTCGGCTCGTCGGCGATCAGCAGCGCCGGGCGGCAGACCAGGGCCATGGCGATCATGGCGCGCTGGCGCAGCCCGCCGGAAAGCTCAAAGGGATAGGTGTTGATCGCCTTGGCCGGGTCGGGGAAACCGACCAGGCGCAGCATCTCGGTCGCCAGGGACAGGCCTTCCGCGGTGCTGACCTTGCGGTGCAGATGCAGGGCCTCGCAGATCTGGTTGCCCACCGAGTGGACCGGCGACAGAGAGGTCATCGGCTCCTGGAAAATGATCGAGATACGGCTGCCTCTGATGTCGCGCATCGCCTGGCTGTCGGGGTGCAGACTGGCAATATCGATGACCTGGCTGGATGTCGCCGGATCGTTCAGCAGGATACGGCCGCTGTCGATCGACGCACTGCGCGGCAGGATGCCCATGATCGCCTGGCTGACGACGGACTTGCCGGAGCCGGACTCGCCGACCAGGGCGACGGTCCGGCCGGCCGGCACGCGGAAGCTGACGCCGCGGACCGCCTCCAGGCGCCCCTCCGGCAGATTGAAGCTGATCCGCAGATCCCTTATGTGCAGTAGGTTCCGCACCCTCTTGTCCCCGTCTCCCTGCTGCTGCTCCCGGTCGGCATTCCCGGCCGGCTTTCCCTGTCTGATGAAGCAGCGTTATAGGATGTTTGGCGGGGAATCACACCCCGGCTCCGTTGTCCCGCTGTCGATGCCCAGTTCGATCAGATTACTGGCCGTTGCCGGATCGATCTCCAGGCCTCTCTCCTTGTATGAACGCAGCGCTGCCGCGGCGAGCTTTTCAAAGCCGTCCAGGCTCGATTCGAAAGTAACGGCCGTGCCGGCGCCTTTCAGCGTCAGTTCCATGAATCCGCTGCCGAAGATGCCGCGTTTTCCCTTGCGGGCGCCGAAATAGCGCAGCTTCATGACTTCCAGTTCCGCCCAGGGCAATACCTTGGTGCCAAAGCCGCGGCAGGCGATCTCGTTGTCGGTCAAGGCGACCTCCAGCTTGTGGCGGCGCAGGGTCCGGATGCCGAAGATGCTGAACAGCAAGGCAATGCCGCCGAAGATGACCAGCACCGGCAGGTTTGGCGGGACCGCGGCGAGCACCCCGAAACCGACCAGCAGCCCGGCGCCGGAGCGCAGGTAGTCCCCCATCAGGGCGCGTGGCGGGTAGCGCAGGACGATCATGCGACCTTTCCTGCCGTGGTTCCAAGCTTGGCCGGCGCGAAAGTTTCGGCGGCGGACAGCAGGCGCGCCGCCCGGTGGCGGCCCAGGCAATCGAGCAGCCGGTCGAGGAAATCCCAGGCGTCGTCGTCATGGGCGGCGTGGTGGGACAGGATGCCGCTGGGCTCCGCCGGGTCGGCGGTACCTTCGCGCCGCGCCTTCAGATGGCCGGCCAGCAGATCGAGCGCCGCCGCTTCGCCGAGAAAGCGGCGTTCGGGGCGCCATTGCATGATATCCAGGTGGCAGTTCACCTGCTGCAGGCCCGGCAGGGGCACGGCCCTGTCCCGTGCCTTGTAGGTGGACAGGCCGGTGATGCCGAGGCCCGGCAGCTGCGCGCAGAGGGCCGGGTCGATACGGTTCCACGGCGGCACCAGAACGCTCAGCGCCCGCGCGCCGAAGCAATCCTGCAGCCGGGCACCGCCCTGGCGCAGTTCAGCGAGGATCTCCGGGCGCGTCTGCGGGTCGATCAGCTCGCACTTCTTGGCACCGGCGGGTGCGTGGTTGCGATGGGCGAAGCCGTGCTGCAGCACGCTCACCGGACTGTCGGGCCTGGCGAGGTCTGTCTCAAGCCCGGCTTGCGCTTCGTTGGGGATGACCGCCAGCGCCAGCGGCTGGCCGTGGCGGGCCGCCAGGCCAAGCAGGCGGTCCAGGGCGGGGGAGCGCGCGCCGGCATCGTCGTCGCGCCACCATAGGGTGGCGCTGCGGCCTGCCGCGTCCCAACGGTCCAACTCGCGCTCCAGGGCTTGCCAGTCGCTCATGCGTCCAGTTCCTGGGGTTGGTCCCGTGCGGCCAGTTGTGCGATCAGATGGCGCGCGGTTTCGTCAGCCCCGTCCATTCGAAAGGGCTTTGCTGTCGCCAACGGCCGGGTCTCCAGCGCCCGGGCGATCCCCGCGGCCAGGCTGGCGCCGCTCAGGTTTGCTTCGTCGACGACGGTCAGGTAGCCCTGGTCCGCCAGGCGGCCGGCACGCAGGGTCTGCTCGGTCTCGGTGCCGCCGGCGAAGGGCACCACCACGCCGGGCAGCCCGGCGGCGAGAACCTCCATAAGGGTGTTGTAGCCGCCCTGGCTGATGGAAAGCCTGGCGCGGGTCAGCAACAAGGCGAAGTCGCTGCGTGCGCGTTCCACCGCGATGCCCGCCGGCGCTGCGGCGACGATCTTCTGGAAATCCACCTCGGGCATATTGGGGCCGATCAGCACCCGCCAGGGGATCTCGGCGAGGGGCGACAGGGCCCTGGCGGCCAGGGCCGCTTCGACCAGATGACGCCCGACCGCGCCACCGCCGACGGAAACGATGGCCTCGCCTTTGCCGGCCTTCAAGTCTTCGGCGCCGGTGTCGTCCGGCTGGGGCGGCGGCAGGCGCTGGCCCGCTTCGGTGACATAGCCGGTGTAGTACAGGCGTTCGGACAGTGCGGCGGCTTCGGGAAAGCTGGTTTCGAGTTGGAAAAAGGCCGGATCGCCGTGGACGTAAAGCAGATCGAAACCGCGGCGGAAAGTCTCCAGCATCCAGGCTGCCTTGTCGGCCTTCTCCGGCCGGTTGACGATATCGCGCAGGGAACAGGCGATCAGCGCCCCGGATTCCCGGGCCGCAGCAATCAGGGGTTCCAACTCGAAGCGCATCTTGCGGCGGCCAAAGGGGTAGAGTTCGATCATCACCACCCTTGGGCGGCAGCGTTCATGGACCGCCAGCAGCGTCTCGCGGCGGTTCGCCATCCAGGCGTCGTCGACCGGCCGGTCGTTCTCGTCGACCAGCACGGCGAAAGTCTCGTCCTGGGCGCGGGCGGGCGGCAACTGGACCACCTCTATCGGCGCGAGGCCCTGGACCTCCTCGAAGCCAAGATCGCCGATGGGCAGCCCGCCGGTTACGAAGACGACCTTCAGTCCGGCCTTTTGAAAGGCGCGGGCCAGCACCGCGGCGCGGCGGATATGACCGATCCCCAGCAGGTGCTGAACGTAGAACAGCACGTCGCAACCGTAATTGCCCGGGGCCCCTTTGCTTCCGCGATCCGTCGTCACCTGTTCCGCCAAAGACCTGTTTCCGTTATCCCCCGCCACTATTCCCGGCCACTATACCGGGCTGAGCGGGATGTTCAGCATAGCAACCTGCGGCGCGCCGTCAGGCGCCAGGTCGAAGCGATGGGCGCAGGCCCGTTCCAGCCTCACAGGCGGCTTTTCGCGCATGTCCCAGCGGCTGGCAAGGGCATAGACGGCCCGGATCACGCCCTTGTGCGCCACCGCCACCGTGTCCTGTCGATCGCGGGCGAGTGCGGACAGCAACGGTTTTACCCGCGCCTGGACCGCGCGCGGGCTTTCGCCGCCCGGCGGTTGGAAGTCCAGACCGCGGGCCTCGTTCTCGGCCATGGCGACGCCCTGGGTGGCGCGCAGTTCGGCCAGCCTGCAGCCTTCCCAGTCGCCCCAGTCGGTTTCTATGAGGCGGTCTTCGCTCTCCACCGCCGTGCCGTGCAGGATTTCCGCCGTCTGGCGCGCCCGCATCAGGGGGCTGGTGATCCAGGCGGCACGGCTGTCCGCTTCGGGAACCCGCCAGCCCTGAACCTCCCGGCGCCCCTGCGCCGAAAGCGGCTGGTCGCTGCGTCCCTGAAGGCGCCCCTCCTCGTTCCAGGCTGTCGGGCCGTGCCGGATCAGCAGCAACGCCGTCACCGGCGGCTCGCTTCTTCCAGGATGCTGTTCAGGCGCCGCGCCGCGGCCAACAGGCTGTGATTCTCGGCTACCATGCGGGGGGCCGCTTCACCCATGGCGCTGCGGCTGGCGGTCTGGGTCAGGATCTCGCGCACGCTGGCGGCAAAGGTTGCGAGGCCGGGGTCGCAGAGATACCCGGTAACGCCCTCGGCAACCACGGTTTCCACGCCCGGATTGCGGCCGGCCACCACTGGAAGACCGGCCGCCTGGGCCTCCAGCAAGGCCATCCCGTAAGCTTCGTTCACCGCCGGCCAGACCATCAGATCGCAGGCTGCATAGAGGGCAGGCATGACTGCGGGCTGCACCAGCCCCAGGAACCGCACCCGCTCCGGCATTGCCCAGGCAAAGGCCTGGCGCACGTCTTCGTAGGCATCCCCCTCGCCGGCGACAATCAGCTGCCAGGGCATATCGGGAATGGCCCGCAGCGCCTGCGCCAGGATCTGGTAGGACGCCAGCTTGTCGCCCCGTCTGGTCATCGCGGCGGCCAACAGCCAGGGCATTTCCGGATCCAGGTGCTGCTCGGCCGCCAGGGCGTTGCGGTAGTCGCCGCGCAGCGCCAGCACGGCTTGGTAGGGCGCGGTATCCAGGAACGGCTTCAGTGACCGGACCTTGTTCTGGTCCGGGATCAGCTTGGCATCCAGCGGGTTCAAGGCGATAACCGCGGCGGCCTGGTCCAGGGCCTGCAAGACCGCGCGGTGGCTGGCCGACCAGGGACCGTTGGCGCGTTTATGGGCGACCGAGGCTTCGGCCACGACATAGGGGATCTTCAGGGCCTTGGCGACGGCCGGGCCGATCCAGTCCGGGGCCTTATAATACAGATGATAGGTGAACCAGAGCTGGGGGCGCTGGCGTGCAGGCAGCGCCTGATAGTGCCGGATCAGGCGCTGCGCCAGCTGTTGGCCGACTTTCTGCAGACGGGCCTGACGATCCGCCTTGCCGACCGCTTCGCGGCTGCGGTAGCGGCTTGCCAGGGTGACTTCGTGGCCCGCCTGCTCAAGGGCCTGCATCAGCAACTGCGCCATCAGGCGGTCCCCGGAAGGGGTCGCATGGGTCGGCGGTTTTAGCGGAGCATAAAAGGCGATACGCATAGTCTAGAACAAGAATACCCTACAACAATTCGGCAAGTTTGCTTGCTTGGCCCGATCTCAGCAACCGGTCTAAAGCATCAATCCCCCGGTTCATATCAAAATCCCTTCGAACGCGCACCTCGCCGGCCCTGCCAAGCTGCGCCCTGAGGTCCGGTGACGCCATCAACAGTGACAGCGCCCGGGCCAGGGTCTCCGGATCGCCGGGCGGTACCAGGCAGCCGGTTATACCATCTTCGATCAGTTCCGGAATCGCGGCGGCGGCGGTGGCCAGGCAGGTCAGGCCCTGGCTTTGGGCCTCCATCAGGACGTTCGGCAGGCCGTCCCGGTCGCCGGTTCTGGCGATCCGGCTGGCCAGGACGAAGATGTCGGCTTTGCGGTAGTGCGCCAGAATCTCGCGCTGGGCCTGGGGGCCGAGCCATGAGATTCGCCCGGCAAGGCCCAGTTTCTCGGCCTGCTGGCGAAGCGGCTGGGCCAGCGGCCCGCCGCCGATGTGGGTCAGGTGCCAATGCCGCCCGGCCGGCAGGGCCGCGAGCGCCGCCAGCAGGTCGTCGTAACCCTTTTTCTCGACCAGCCGGCCGACGGAGAGCAGGCGCACCGGTGCCGTTTCCGCGCTGCCGTCCCGGTTCTCCGGGGTCTCGCCTGAATCTGATGCGGCGGCAAAGCGCGACAGGTCCAACCCGTGATAGACCAGTCCGACACGCTGCGGCTCCGGTGCCAGGGCGCGCAGGTGCTCGGCCCCATAGGCGGTGCAGGTCACCAGCCAGTCGGCCTCCGCCAGTTTTTCGCGCTTCTCCCAGTCCGGCAGGGTCCAGATGTCCTTTGCATGGGCCGAACCGCACCACGGCAGTCCCCGCATTACCGCCGCATAGCGGGCAACCGAGGCAGGGGTATGCAGAAAGTGGGCGTAGAGGCGCTCCACGTCGTCGGGCAGCTCGGCTGCCAGCGCACAGGCTTGGCCGAAGCGCCTGATACGGTTCGGCGTGCGGTCACGCCACAGGTCTTTCAGGAAAACCTGCCGGGCCCGGCGATAGCCGGGCAGATGGCGGGCCCGCCGCCAGGCGCGCAGCACGCGCCACGGTTCCTGATAGAGATATTCCGGCAGGTAGGTCACCGGCGCGGTGATTTCGTCGTGCACCGGGTGGCGCTTCGCGTCGGTGGGATGGCGCAGCGATATCAGCCGCAGACGAAAGCCACGGCGCTGCAGGGCCAGAAGCTCCTGGGCGATAAAGGTTTCCGACAGGCGGGGGTAGCCCTTCAGGACCACGGCGAGCGAGGGGCCCGGTGCCGCGCTGTCGACACTTGCCTGGGTGCTGGTGTGCGGGACAGCCTGCATGGCGGCCGGTGTCACGCCTGCCCTTGTTTGGCACTGTCGGCCAGGCTGAGGCCTTTGCCGCCCTGTTCGAGCCAATGGTCCGCCAGGCGCACGACGTTTTGCGGCCCGTCCAGCAGACCGGGAACCACGACCTCAGAGGGGCGGCGCTGCTGCGGCAGGTTGCGCAGGGCCGTTGCCATCAGGCGGGCATCGCGGGTGCCGTCGTCGCGCAGCATGCGCACCAGTCCCAGGTCCTGCGCGCGGGAGGCGCGGATGTACTGCTCCATCCGGGGTTCGGTGCGCGGGACCACCAGGGCGCGCTTGTCGAAGGACAGGACCTCGCAGAAGGTGTTGTAGCCGCCCATGCAGACCAGCCCGGCAGCCTGATCCACCAGGCTTTCGATGCGGGCCTCGAAGGTGATGGCTTCCACCTTGTCCAGTTTGGCCACCCTGGCCTGCAGGTCGGCCTGTACTTCGCTGTTCATGAAAGGCCCCAGGATCAACAGCGCGGGATTGGGCAGATCGGGGTCGCTTTCGTAGGCGCGCAGCACCCAATCGACGATCGCTTCGCCGTCGCCGCCGCCGCCGACGGTGACCAGGATGAAGGGGTCCTGGATCTTCTCCAGGGTCAGCTGCGCGGCGGCCTCCGGCAGGGTGCGGCGCAGATAGCCGGTGTAGGTCATCTTCTTGCGCACTGAATCCGGCAGGTCGATGCCCTCAAGCGGATCGCAGATCTGCGGCAGGCCGTAGACCCAGATGTCGTCGTAGTAGCGCGCCAGGGCCGGAACCACCTGTTTGCGCTCCCACTCCGGGGCCAGCAGGCCGGGCTCGTCCATAACGTCGCGCAGGCCCAGCACGCAGGGCGTCCCGCGTTCCTTCAGCATGGCGAGCGTCCCCTCCACCTCGCCGCGCAGGCCGAGCGGCTCCTTGTCGACGATGAAAAGGTCCGGGTCGAAGGCCTTGGCGGTATGTTCGATGATCGATTCGCGCATGGCCATGGTCTGATCGACATCGATATGCAGCGCCAGAGAGGTGTAGTCGCCGTTGCGCAGCTTGATCACTCCCGGCACCCGAACGAAGTCGACGCGGGCGCGGAAATCGAAGGAACCGATGATGGGTGAGCCGGAAAGAATCAGCACCGACAGGGCCTTGTGCGCCTCCGCCAGGGTATGCGCGATTTCCCGGCAGCGGCGCAGATGGCCCAGGCCGAAACTGTCGTGACTGTATATGAGGACCCGCTTGCCCCTGCGGCTTTCCTGCACGCCGCATTCTCCCTCGTTGCAATCTGGCTTGGTGCAATCTGGCGGGCCGGACTATGACACAGCGCCGGCCCGGCAGGAAGCCCGCTGAAAATCGTCGTTACGCCAACGAAAGCGTGATCGTGGCGGGCCGGCGCGCCCTTGGGCGGGCGTTTACCCGCTGCGGGCCATGGGCTAAGTTGCGCCAGGAGAAGCGCCAAAGCTGGCCGCTGGATCAAGTGGTTAGTTCGGGTCGGTGAGGGGTATGGAACCAAACATCTTCAGATATGTGTGGCATCACAGCCGGGCGGAACAACTGGTAATCCTGGTCCTGGTTCTCCTGTCACTGCCGTTTTATTACCTTTCGCTGAACCTGCCTAAACAGATCGTCAATGAGGGGATCCAGGGGCAGGGCTTCGACGGGCCGGGCGCGACCCAGAGGTTTTTCAGTCTGGACCTGCCTTTCGCCGAGAGTCTGTTTGGCCGGCCGATACAGCTGTTCGAGGGCCTGTCGCTCGATCAGGCTAATATGCTCCTGGCCCTCAGCCTCTCCTTCCTCAGCCTGGTCCTCGTCAACGGGCTGTTCAAGTTCGTCATCAACACCCGCAAGGGCCGCATGGGCGAGCGCCTGCTGCGGCGGCTGCGTTACGAGCTGAGTGACCGCATACTGCGCTTTCCGCTGCCCCACCTGCGCCGTGTGAAGCCCTCCGAGATGGCGACCATGGTGAAGGACGAGGTGGAGCCGCTCGGCGGCTTCATCGGCGACGCCTTCGCCACCCCGCTGTTTCTCGGCGGCCAGGCCCTGACCGCCCTGACGTTCATCCTGGTGCAGTCGATCTGGCTGGGCCTTGTGGCGGCCGCGATTGTTCTGTTCCAGGCTTTCCTGATCCCCAAGCTGCGCAAGCGCATTCTGGTTCTGGGCCGCGAACGTCAATTGACGGCGCGCATGCTGGCCGGGCGGATCGGCGAACTTATCGACGGTGGCGTCGAGGTGCATGCCAACGATACGTCGAACTACGAACGCGCCGATCTCTCTTCACGCCTCGGGCGCATCTTCAAGATCCGCTACGAGATCTATCAGCGAAAGTTCTTCGTCAAATTCCTCAACAACCTGCTGGCCCAGTTCACCCCCTTTGTCTTCTATCTCGGGGGCGGCCTGCTGGCGATTTACGGCCACCTGGACATCGGTGCGCTGGTCGCGGTGATCGCCGCCTACAAGGACCTGCCCTCGCCGATCAAAGAGCTGATCGACTGGGACCAGCAGCGCCTGGACGTGCAGATCAAATACGAGCAGGTGATCGACCAGTTCCAGCCGCCAAGCCTCATCGACCCGGCGCAGCAGTTGCCCGACAACGATCCAGGTCCGCCGCTGACCGGACAGATCGCGGCCTCGTCGCTGACCCTGCTCGACGAAAACGACATCCCGCTGCTGCGCTCCGTGTCCTTCACCGCGGAGACGACCCAGCATATCGCCATCGTCGGCCAGAGCGGCAGCGGCATGGAGCAGCTGAGCCTGTTGCTGGCCGGCCTGATCGAGCCTTCTTCCGGCCATTTGTGGATTGCCGGCAAGGACATTGACGAGCTGCCGTCTTCGGTGACCGGGCGGCGCCTCTCCTATGTCGGCCAGAACGCCTATCACTTCACCGGATCGCTGCGCAGCAACCTGCTTTATGGCCTGAAGCACAAGCCGGTGATCAAGGCCGATCCCGATCACGCGACCTCCGCCGCCGATCTTGCCGAGAGCCGGCGCGCGGGCAATCCGGTGCTCGATATCCAGGCCGACTGGATCGACTATCAGGCTGCCGGCGCCGGCGACGAAAAGGAAATGACCGAGCGTCTGATGGAGGTTCTGGCGGCGGTCGATCTTGAGAGCGATGCCTATCGTTTCGGTCTGACCGGGACCATCGATCCGCTCGGCAAACCGGAAATCGCCGCCGGCATCCTGAAAGCCCGCGCCGCCATTGTCGAACGCCTGACCAGCAGCGGGAACGAAGATCTTGTCGTGCGCTTCGAAGCCGACAACTACAACCTCAACGCCAGTGTGGCGGAGAACCTTTTGTTCGGCACGCCGCGCCGTGCCGATTTTGAATCCGAAGCGCTGGCCACCAACGCGACGGTCGACCTGGTTCTGCGCGAGGCCGGGCTGACCGAAGCTTTCGTCTCGATGGGTTCGACCATCGCCAAGACCATGGTCGAAATCTTTGCCGACCTGCCGCCCGGCCATCCCTTCTTCGAGCAGTTCAGCTTTATCAGTGACGACGACCTGCCGGAGTTCCGCACCATCGTCACCCGGGTCGACAATTCCGGCGTGGAAGCGCTGGACGAAGCGGCCCGCCAGCTTCTGCTGGGCCTGCCCTTCAAGTACGTCGAGGCGCGCCATCGCCTCGGCCTGGTCGACGACGCCATGGCGGTGCGGCTGGTGGATGCGCGCCGCCGCCTGGCGGAGCGACTGGAGCGGGACTGCCCGGGCGCCGTGGAGTTCTACGGGGCCGAAGCCTACAATGCCGCGGCCTCCCTGCAGGACAACATCCTCTTCGGGCGTCTGGCCTATGGCCAGGCCAAGGCGGAGGAGACGATCGGCGAAGCCCTGTCGGAGGTGCTGAACGATCTCGGCCTGCATCAGACCGTCATCGAGGTCGGCCTGGATTACAACGTGGGGATCGGCGGCGGCCGGCTTTCGGCCGCACAGCGGCAAAAGCTGGCGATCGGGCGGGCCTTGCTGAAGCAGCCGGATATTCTGATCGTCAACGAAGCGGCCTCGGTTCTCGACCGGGCGAGCCAGATACGTCTTATCGACAACATTCTGGAGATGCGCCGCGGCCGGGGTGTGGTCTGGACCCTGCAGCGGCCGGATCTGGCCAGTCGTTTTGAAACCATCCTGGTGATGGGCGATGGCCGGCTGGTCGAACAGGGCAGCTATCAGGACCTGACGCAGAGCGGCACTACCTTCAAGAACCTGGTTGCCGCGGAATAGCGGCCAATAATCGGCGCCCGCATGGAGTGGGCGCCTGACAGCAGAGGAGCGAGGAAGCGGGGCATGAGCATCGATCAAGAAGTGGAGATCCTGCGGCGCATTCCGATCTTTTCGCAGATCGAACCGGCCAAGCTGAAGCTGATGGCCTTTGCCAGCGAGCGGCTGACCTATAAGTCGGGCCAGACGCTCTTCGCTCAGGGCGAGATGGGCGATGCCGCCTACATCGTGCTGGAGGGAACGGCGGACATCCTGGTGAACGCGGCTGACGGCCCCATGCGGGTCGCCCAGCTTTCGGATAACGAGATTATCGGCGAGATCGCCATCCTCTGCGATATTCCGCGCACCGCCACGGTGCAGGCGGCGACCGAACTCACCACATTGAAGATCACCAAGGATCTGTTTTTCCGGATGATCATGGATTTCCCCGAGATGGGGGTCGAGGTCATGCGCGTGCTGGCCCATCGCCTGGAGCAGACCACCAATCAACTGCGCGAGGCGCGGGCGGCGGGCTGATCCCTGATCGACTGACCTGCCGACCCTCGGCAAAGGGGCCCGTACCCCACAGCCCAAGAACACAGGTACTATGAGCCGTCTCGACAGCTTTATCCGCCGCCTTCAGGCGCAGCGCGCCTGCCTTGATGCCGCCGTCGATCTGGTGGGCGATCTGCCGGGGGCGGTGTTCGAACTCGGCCTCGGCAATGGCCGCACCTACGACCATCTGCGCGAGGCCTGCCCCGGGCGCGAGATTTTCGTCTTTGAGCGCAAGGTCGCCGCCCATCCGGATTGCGTTCCGGATGTGGAACATTTGTTCGAGGGCTGCATCGAAGAGACCCTGGAGGCCGCGGCCGGGCGCTTTGGCGGTCGGGTCGCCTTGATCCACGCGGATCTCGGCAGCGGGCGGGCCGACTGCGATGCGGCGGTCTCGGCATTTGTGGCGGCGCGCCTGCCTTTGCTGCTTACCAGCGGCGGCGTCGTGGTCTCCGATCAGGATGTCGGCTGGTCCGGGGCCGAGCCCCTGGCTTTGCCGCCGGGGGTCCGGGCGGGCCGCTACTACCTCTACCGCAAGGCCTGAGCCGGCGCGCGGCTGTCCGGTTGCTTGCTGCGCGGTGTGTCCGAGAGAATCATCGCGCCCGGGGCTCACCCCCCTCCCAACCTCCCCCCATCAAGGGGGGAGGGGATTTCGTTGCCCCTGGCCAAAGGCTTCCCCCCTCACCCTCCCGCTTCGCGGGCCCCTCCCTCTCCCGCAAGGGGAGAGGGTATTACAGCGGCCCCTATTTGTTTCCCCCTCTCCCCGCCGTGGGAGAGGGCCGGGGTGAGGGGGGCATCCCGCGTCAGCGGGAAAACGGCGGGGTCTTCCGGGCCCACTAACCGACCGGCATGGCAAGGCAGACGCCGGGGCCGCCGCTGTCGTCGTCGATCAGCATCACGCCGGATGTGATGAAGGTCAGGCGCAGCAGCCGGGCGCTTCCCGGTTTCAGGGTGCAGTGGCCAAGTTCGAAATTGCAGAGGGTGATGTAGTGGACGCCGCTGCGTTCGGAGAGTTCCTCGCGGCTCCATTGCAGCATGGCGCGCGCCGCGCGGCACTGCCTGCCGGTAATCAGCGGCGGCTTCGGCGGATGGTGGCCTGTCCGGTCGCTGTTGTCGCCGGTGATGTCTTCGGGGGCACTGTTGTCGGGGGCCTGATTGTTTCGGGAAGGCGAATCCGTGATAAGGCTGTTCTTAGCCATGGCCTGACTCCTTAACAGTCGGGTTGTGGTCAGGCGCGGGCGGGTGTTTCAGCACCTTCTCGCGCCGTTTGTCATGTGAGATTCAATCAATACTATGCTAGAATCATGCAATGATGCCTCTTTAATATAAACGTATTTAATGCAACATGAGCGTATTTTATATAACTTCGGCCCAGTGCAAAGGCGCACGCGCAATGATCGACATGTCGCGCGACAAGCTGGCAAAAGCAGCCGGGGTAGCCCCGCGAACTCTGGCTGATTTCGAAACAGGCACCCGCAAACCTCTCAAGAACAACCTCCTGGCCATCCAAGCCGCCCTGGAAGCAGCCGGCGTGGTCTTCATTGAAGAGAATGGTGGCGGTGCCGGGGTGCGCCTGCGCGACCGCGCCGACTAGCTCTCGTTACTCACCGCATCCCCACAGCCGTCATGCTCGGGCTTGTCCCACTGGTGTCCGGTTAAGACTAGGCCCACTGGAGGACCATCTGATCGGGGTTGATCGGAGGCTCTGGATCGGACTGGATCAGGCGGTCGATGCGCTTTCGGTGCATGAGATTGGCGCGGACGAGG
>NZ_JAAQPH010000024.1 GCF_011683915.1 Pelagibius litoralis | reverse complement strand
AAAACGCTATTGTGGTGGCGCACGGTGTTGTTCCTTTCTCGTGTCCCAGGACGTCGCCAAACGCTTGGACACCAGTAGAATCAACACCGTGCGCTCAGTCCACCAAATCTAAACCGGACACCAGTGGATCAAGTCCGAGGGTGACAGGTGGGGTTTGAGGGTGACGGGTGGGTCCGGGCGGAACGGCATTGACTCGGAACCATCCGGCGGTGCTATACCGCTGGCGATGACTTCCCCCACCGACAGCGCTGCGACCACCGCCGACGGTCCCCTTGGCCGCGAGCGGCCACTGGTTCCGGCGCGCGCGGCCCTGCTGGTCGTTGACGTGCAGAACTTCTGCACGCGGCGCGACGGCGGCGAGTTCAAAGGCCTCAGCGAGGCCGAGATCGAAAGCGGCTACGCCTATTACTTCGGGCAGGTGGAGAAGGCCGCGCTGCCGAACATGCAGAGGCTGCTGGCGGCCTGCCGCGGGGCCGGGATCGAGGTGCTCTATACGACCATCGAGAGCCTGACGCAGGACGGGCGCGACCGCAGCCTGGACTACAAGATCTCCGGCTTCAACATTCCCAGGGGCTCCTGGGACGCCAAGGTGGTCGAGGAGGTCGCGCCGCTCGGCGATGAAATGGTGTTCGCGAAAACCGCTTCGTCGGTCTTCGTCGCGACCAACATCGACTACGTGCTGCGCAACCTGGGCGTCGAACAGCTGGCGATCTGCGGCCTCAGAACCGATCACTGCGTCGAAAGCGCCATCCGCAACGCCTGCGACCTCGGCTATCTGGTCACCCAGGTCACCGACGCCTGCACCACCTTCACCCAGGACCGCCACGACGCCTCGCTGCGGGCCGTCAAAGGCTATTGCCGGCAGGTCACGACCGACGCCCTGCTGGCCGAACTGGGCGAAGAGAGACCCTAGATCGGATCATGTTTTGACGGAACCACTTCGTGGTTGCGCCAAAACATGTGAATCCGATCGCTATCAAACAGTTAGAGCAGATTCACCCGGTCGATGGATCGCCTCCGGCGATTCCATCCGAACGGGATCTGCTCTAAGCCGCCTCGGCGAATTCCAGCAGCACGCCGCAGGCCGCCGCCGGGGGCAGGCGCAGGACCTGTTTGCCGTCCCAGTGGACCGGCAGGCCGGCATGTTCCAGCAGGGTGGCGGTGCGCGCCAGGTCCTCAACGGCAATCCTGAGGGCGGCCAGCCAGGGGGTCGGCGGGCGCGGTGCGCCGGCCAGGCCGGGATGCAGCTGCCCCAGCATTTCAGAGGTGGTGAAGCGCAGCCAGGTGCCGTCGCAGTCGACCTCCACCACCCCGTCGCCGGCCCGCACGCGGTCGAAACCGAAGAGTTCGGCATAGGGTATCGCCAGGGCGGAGGGGTCTTTCACCACCGACGTCATGGCGATCAGCCCGGTCGCCCCGTTGGCGTGCTCGGTCCAGGCCTTCTGCCACACCAGCTCCGGCGTCAGGTGCTGGCAGACGAAGGCCGAGGTGCCCGGCGTCGCCTCCGGCGGCAGGTGCAGCAGCTTGAAGCGCGGCCAGACCTCCCCCTCCGGGTCTTCCAGGATGCGTTTCAGGTCGCGCATGTCGCCGGGCTGGATGCCGGCGCGGTGCAGCGCCCGGGCCGCCAGGCCGACGTCGTCGCTGGCAAAGGCCAGCCCCAGCAGGCCCTCGCGGGATTCGAGAAAGCGGTTCAGGTTGTTGGTGAACTGGCTGGAATCGATGATGCCCAGCAGCTCGATATAGTCGTTGGGAAACATCACGCAGTAATTGGCGGTCCCCCAGCCGATGTGGCGCCCGCGCGGCGACAGGGTAAAGCCCAGGCGCTGATAGGTGTCGTAGGCCGCTTCAAGGCCGCGGACCCCGACCAGGACATGATCGATGCCGCGAATCGGCCGCGCCGCCTCGACACCGCTTTCGGTGACCACCAGCTTCATCGGCTGCGCACCCTCCCTTCCAACAGGCTTTCCAGCCTTCTCGTCAGCCGCCCAGAACCCGACCCGCGACGGCATCCAAACGGGCCATGACGACAGGATCGCGCGCGCCCGCCTGAGTGATCACCGCCGCGTCCAGGGCCCGGTGACAGCCCCTGTCGCAGATATCGCGGCGCCCGCTCAGCTTCGGGACGACCTGCTTGATCAGTGCCCTTGCCTTGTCGGCATTGCCGAGCAGGGTCTGGACCACCTGATCGACCGTAACGTCGTCATGCCCCTCGTGCCAGCAGTCATAGTCGGTCACCATGGCCACCGTCGCGTAGCAAATTTCGGCCTCGCGGGCGAGTTTGGCCTCCGGCATGTTGGTCATGCCGATGACATCGCAGCCCCAGGAACGGTAAAGCTCGGATTCGGCGCGGGTCGAGAACTGCGGGCCCTCCATCACCATGTAGGTGCCGCCGCGCCGGCACGGCAGGGACAGTTCGCCGGCCGCCGCGGCCAGGTGATCGCCCAGCCGCCCGCAGACCGGATCGGCAACCGAGACATGGGCCACCATGCCCGGCCCGAAAAAGCTTTTCTGCCGTGCGAAGGTGCGGTCGATGAACTGGTCGACCAGCACGAAATGCCCGGGCGGCAGGTCTTCGCGCAGGGAACCGACGGCGCTCAAAGAAAGGATTTCCGTCACGCCTGCGCGCTTCATCGCGTCGATGTTGGCGCGAAAATTCAGATCGCTGGGCGACAGCTTGTGGCCGCGGCCATGGCGCGGCAGGAAAACCAGACGCTGCCCGTCCAACTCGCCGAACAACAGGGCGTCGGAGGGCTCGCCGAAGGAAGAGGTCATCTTGCGCCACTCGGCGTTCTTCAGGCCGTCGATTTCATAGATGCCGCTGCCGCCGATAATGCCGATCACCGGCACCGAGCCCGGTTCTGCCATGGGATACCCCTTTCTCGTAACGCCTCTTGCGCCTGCCGTCTCTGCACAGACTACCGGTCCCCCTGTACCGGACCGGGCAGGACTTGCCAAGGACAAGGCGGGGTTCCGCCCAAAGCAAAAGGCCGCCCCGGTTATCGCCGGGGCGGCCTTTGATGCAGTCTAAGCGTTGAGCGGCGCTCTAGTGAACGTCGGCCCAGACCTTGCGCTTGGCGGCATAGAGCACGCCGCAGAAGACCAGCAGGAAGATCAGCACCTTGATGCCCATGCCCTTGCGCTCTTCCAGTTTCGGCTCCGCCGTCCACATGAAGAAGTGGGCCAGGTCGGTCGCCATCTGGTCGACCGTCGCCGGCGTACCGTCGGCGTATTCCACCGCGTCCTCGAACAAGGGCGCCGCCATGGCGATCTGGTGGCCGGGGAAGTAGGCGTTGTAGTTCGAACCCTCGGCCAGCTCAAAGTCCGCCGGCGGATCGACATAGCCGATCATCAGGGCATGAAGGTAGTTCGGACCGTCCGCCCGGGCCTTGGCCATCAGCGAAAGATCAGGCGGTATGGCGCCGCCGTTGGCGAAGGCCGCTGCCTGTGGATTGGGAAAGGGCGCCGGGAAGTAGTCGGACGGGCGGCCTTCCCGCTCGAACATCTCGCCCTCATCGTTAGGCCCGTCGACAACGGAAACCTCGGCCGCCATGGCCTTGATCTCGTCCTCGGAATAGCCGAGGTCGGCCAGATTGCGGAAGGCGATGTAGTCCAGGCTATGACAGCCCGAGCAGACCTCGCGGTAGACCTGCAGACCGCGCTGCAACGAGGCCCGGTCATAGGTGCCGAACATGCCCTCGAACGACCATTCCAGCTGCGGCAGTGCGATGGCCTCGCCCGCCGCCTTGGCGCTGTTGGTGTTGAACAGCGCCCCGGTGGAAACGGCGGCAAGGGCCGCGAACCCAAAAATCAGTCCCTTGCGCATCAGGCTTTCTCCATCGGCTTGGCTGGGGCCCCGGCCATAGAACCGCCGCCGCCCTTTAACACCGGCTCGCTGATCGAGGTCGGCAAAGGTTTAGGTGTCTCGAACACCGAGAGCAGCGGCAGAATGACCAGGAAATGGATGAAGTAGTAAGCGGTCGCGACCTGCGCGATCCGCAGCCAGGCGCCCTCGGCCGGCTGCGATCCGGCATAACCCAGCACCACCGCGTCGACCATGAACAGCACGAAGAAGAGGCGGAAGAGCGGCCGGAAGCGGCCACTGCGGACCGGCGAACGGTCGAGCCAGGGCAGGACGAAGAGGATGGCGATGGAGCCGAACATGGCAATCACGCCCATCAGCTTGTCCGGGATCGACCGCAGGATCGCGTAGAACGGCAGGAAGTACCACTCAGGCACGATATGCGCCGGGGTCGAAAGCGGGTTGGCCGGAATGTAGTTGTCCGGATGGCCCATGTAGTTCGGCGCGTAGAACACCACCGCCGCCAGCACCAGCAGGAAGACCCCCAGACCGAAGGCATCCTTCACCGTGTAGTAGGGATGGAAGGGGATGCTGTCCTGCGGACCCTTGGTATCGATGCCGATCGGATTGTTGGAGCCGAAGCGGTGCAGTGCCCAGATGTGCAGGATCACCACGCCGACGATGATGAAGGGCATCAGATAGTGCAGCGCGAAGAAGCGGTTGAGCGTGGGATTATCGACCGTGAAGCCGCCCCACAGCCAGACCACGATCTGCTCGCCGAAGATCGGCACGGCGGAGAACAGGTTGGTGATCACCTTGGCGCCCCAGAAGGACATCTGGCCCCAGGGCAGCACATAGCCCATGAAGGCGGTGGCCATCATCAACAGCAGGATGACGACGCCCAGCATCCACAGCAGCTCGCGCGGCGCCTTGTAGGAACCGTAATAGAGGCCGCGGAAGATATGGATATAGACCACGATGAAGAAGAACGAGCCGCCGTTCATGTGGATGTAGCGAATCAGCCAGCCGTAGTTCACGTCGCGCATGATGCGCTCGACCGATTCGAAGGCGTAGTCGACATGCGCCGTATACTGCATCGCCAGCAGAATGCCGGTCAGGATCATGATCACCAGGGTGATGCCGGCCAGGGACCCGAAGTTCCAGAGGTAGCTGAGGTTCCTGGGCGAGGGGTAGCCCGACCCGACGGAGTGATCGAGGAAGGAGAAGATCGGCATGCGATGCTCGACCCACTTGATCACGGCGTTATTGCTTTGAAATCCGCTCATTTTTCTGTTCTCCCCTAGCCGATCACGATGGTCGTGTCGGTGGTGAACTCATAGGGCGGCACCGGCAGGTTCAGTGGGGCCGGGCCCTTGCGGATACGTCCTGATGTGTCGTAGTGGGAGCCGTGGCAGGGGCAGAACCAGCCGCCGAACTCGCCGCGATTCTGTCCTGTCTTCTGGCCCAGGGGAACGCAGCCCAGATGGGTGCAGACGCCGATTACGACCAGCCATTCGGTCTTCTGAACCCGCGCCTCATCGGTTTCGGCGTCCGGCAGGTCGTCCAGGGCCACCGCTTCGGCCTCGGAAATCTGATCTGCCGTACGATGATCGATGAAGACCGGGTTGCCGCGCCAGGTGACCGTGATGCGCTGGCCCTCGACCACCGGCCCCAGATCGACCTCGGTCGACGCCAGGGCCAGAACCTCGGCCGATGGATTCATCGACGCGATCAACGGCCAGACAACGGCGCCGGCGCCGACGGCGCCCATGGCGCCAGCGGCCAGGTATAAGAAGTCGCGACGTGTGTCGCCCGATCCGGCTTGTGCGGCTGCGGCGGTATCTGCCATACGATTTCCCCTAAGATCCCTCTTGTGGAACTGAGTCCCTACTTTGGAACTTCGACATTCAAAGGCTGCTTCAAAGCGATCCGATGACCTATAGGATCGTAATGAACAAAACCTTATCTTGCAGGGGGACATCAGACATGTGGCAAGCTGCCGCAGCGAACACCCCCGTCGCTCCGTTATGGAGGTCGATATAGAGTAATTTCCTTGGGAACGCAAAGCCCCTAAACAGAGCCTTGCTGCCGAAGACTCGCCAAATTGTCGAACCACCGAAAGCTGCAATTCCACCCCAACATGCGCCTTGCCCTGTTCCAGCCCGACATTCCCCAGAATACCGGCGCGCTGATTCGCCTCGCCGCCTGCCTTGATGTGCCTCTGGACATCATCGAGCCCTGCGGATTCCTAATCGACGACAAGCGCCTGCGCCGCGCCGGGCTGGATTACCACGCCCAGGCCCGGATGCAGCGCCACAGCTCCTGGGCGGTCTATCAGAGTCAGCTAAAGGGCCGCTTGCTGCTCTTGACGACCCGGGGCAGCGCGCCTTACACCGGGTTTTCCTTTCACAAGGACGACAATCTGCTGATGGGCCGCGAGTCCGCCGGCGTGCCCGACGACGTACACGCGGCCGCCGAAGCGCGGCTGTTGATCCCGGTGAGCGCCGATTGCCGCTCCCTGAACGTAGCGCTGGCGGCGGCCATGGTGCTTGGCGAGGGCCTGCGCCAGACGGCGCTGTTTCCTGGAAGATCTGACTGAACGACCCGAATAATGGACAAGGCAAGGCGCCGATGACCGATCAAACCCCCGACCAAACCGAAGAGCGGAAAACCCGCGCCCAGGCCTGGTTCAAGGACCTGCGCGACCAGATCTGCGCCGCTTTCGAGGCCCTGGAGGACCAGATCGAAGGGGTCAATGCGGAGCGCGTCGCCGATATCGCCCCCGGCCGATTCGAACGCAAGGCCTGGGATCGCCCGGATGGCGGCGGCGGCGTCATGGCCCTGATGCGCGGACGGGTGTTCGAAAAAGTCGGCGTGAACATTTCGACCGTCCACGGCCAGTTCTCCCCCGACTTCGCCAAACAGATACCCGGGGCCGAGGAAGATGCCTCCTTCTGGGCCAGCGGCATCTCGCTGGTCGCCCACCTGCGCTCACCCCTGGTTCCCGCCGTCCACATGAACACCCGCCATATCGTGACCACCAAAAGCTGGTTCGGCGGCGGCAGCGATCTCAACCCGATGGTCCCCGACGACCGCGACACGGCCGATTTTCACGCCGCCTTCAAGGCCGCCTGCGACCGCCACGACGCGGATTACTATCCGCGCTTCAAAAAGTGGTGCGACGAATACTTCTTCATTCCCCACCGGGGCGAAGCGCGCGGCGTCGGCGGCATCTTCTACGACTACATCGACAGCGGCGACTGGGAGGCCGACTTCGCCTTCACCCAGGACGTCGGCCGCGCCTTTCTGGAAATCTACCCGGCGCTGGTGGGCCGCCACATGGCCGAACCCTGGACCGAGGAACAGCGCCGCCACCAGCTGTTCCGCCGGGGGCGCTACGCCGAATTCAACCTGCTCTACGACCGCGGCACCAAGTTCGGCCTGCAGACCGGCGGCAACGTCGAGGCCATTCTCATGAGCCTGCCCCCCGAAGCCGCCTGGCCCTAATTCGCCACGCCCTAACTCACCTCAGCATGGCGGCGGTGCAGTTCAGCCAGACAGGCGGCCCGGTCCGGGGCGAAATCGGCAGCGGTCCACCAGTCTTCAACCTGGCGCAGCAGACCGCCGACCTGCGGCCCGGCGGGAATGCCGAGCGCCAGGACATCGCTGCCGCTTAAAGGAAAGGTTCGGGGCCGCCAGGCGGCCACTTCGGCCAGCGCCGACTGCAAAACCTCTGAAGACGCCTGCCGGCGGGCCGTCTGCATCAGCAGATCGTCCTTCACGCAGGCCGCGCCGTGGCGGTAGAGCGCACCGCGCAGCGCCGCACGGATGGCTGGGCGTTCGGCCAGGGGATCAAGCGCCAGCCGGGCCTGTTCCAGGTCCTGGGCGGGTGCCGCAAGCCGGCGCAGGGTCTCGCTGTCGATACCGGAGAGGCGCAGGCGGCGCGCGACAGCCACGGCGGCGTCGCGGTCAGGCGGCAGGAGGGCGGCCAGCCGCAGTATCGGTTCCGCCGATCCGGTCGAATCGACGGCAATCGAATCGATCGCCAAAAGGCGGCTGAGAACGTCCAAATCCACTATTTCCGGCAAGAAAGCGTCCAGAATGGCGTGATCTTTCATCACCCATAACACGGGCAGGGGATCCTCGGCCGCCAGCAGTTTCAGGAACTCCTGACGCAACCGCTCCCCCGACAGGGTCTTCAACTGCGGCGCCAGGGCGCTCATCACCGCCAAAACGCCCTCTTCCGGCGGAATCCGCCCGTAGTGGGCCTGAAAACGGAAGAAACGCAGCAGGCGCAGATAGTCTTCCTGGATTCGCGCTTTTGCATCGCCGACAAAACGCACCCGCCCGGCCTCCAGGTCCGCGCGCCCGTCGAAAGGATCGAAGAGCTGGCCCTCGGCTGTGCAGGACAGGGCATTGAAGGTCAGATCGCGGCGTGAGGCATCGGCCAGCCAGTCGTCGGTAAAAGCCACCTTGGCCCGACGGCCGTCGGTTTCCAGGTCCTCCCGCAGGGTGGTGATCTCAAAGGGCTTATGCCCCGCCACCGCCGTCACCGTGCCGTGGTCCAGGCCGGTCGGCACCACCTTGATACCGGCGTCGCGCAGCAGGGCCATGACCACCACCGGTTCATCCGGTGTGGCGATATCGACGTCCTTGACCGGGCGCCCCGCCAGGGCGTCACGCACGCAGCCGCCGACGAAGCGGACCTCACTGCCGCCCGCCGCCAGCGCCGCCATGACCCGCCGGGATTCCGGCGCGATCATCCAGTCCTGAAGTTCAAGCCGCTGCGGCTGAAACATCGTCGAAAGCCCCCCAGGCGATTGGCCATCAGCCGGGATCACTCCGCCGGATGGCTCGGCACCACTTCGCCATCGACGAAGGCCGGCGGCAAGAGTTTCGTACCCGGCGGTACGCCGCGGTCGGCGCCCAGCAAAAGCAAGGAGGCCGCGCTGAAGCAGACGCCGAGCGCCAGCAGCACGACCCAGGGGGTCGCCTCCCGGCCCGGGGGCACCCGACCGTCCGGCCCCGCCGCGGCCTGTCGGCGCCGGGCGAACCAGACAGCCAGGCCGTAGACCAGGAAGGGTGCCAGAAGCGGCAGAATCGCAAGGAAAAATACCCGGGTCATGAGGTCACCAGATCACGGTCGCGCAGGACCTCGGCGAGGTTGGAGATCATCCCGGCCGTCGCCCCCCAGATGAAATAGTCGCCGTAGGGATAGGCATAGAAAAAGCGTGTCTTGCCGTGAAACACCCGGCTGTGGGTCTGCCGGTTGGCCGCGTCGAGGAAAAACGTCAGGGGCACCTCGAAGATCTCGTCCACCTCCCCTGCCTCGGGCTGCAGCGACAGCGGCGGGGCGACCAGGCCGATGACCGGAATGACGCAGTAGCCGGTTCTGATGACATAGGTATCGAGACGGCCGATCAGGCGCACCCGGTCCCGGGTCAGTCCCACTTCCTCTTCGGCTTCGCGCAGGGCCGCGTCCTCGGCATCGCTGTCACCGGGATCGACACGTCCGCCGGGGAAACTGATCTGCCCGGGATGGTCCGGCAATTCCTCGCTGCGCCGGGTCAGCAGCACGCTCAAGCGGTCGCCGTAGTCGATAATCGGCACCAGCACGGCAGCATCGCGCAGCGGGCCCGCCGGGTCATAGAGATCGGGATTGAGGTCGTGATCGCCGCGCGGCACCGTCAGCGCCGCAGCCGACTCCGGCGCCGCGCGTTGCGAAGGCTCCGGCAGTTCGGCCAGTCGGTCCAGAAGGTCGTCAGCTCTCACGCCGCATTCCCTATCACGAAAAACACACCATCACTCCAGACTCCGAGCCCGTCCGCAGTCTCCGGGGCCGGGACCGCCAGTTCGGCCAGCTCATAATAGACCGGGCGCAGAATTCTTGCCTCCAGCGCGTCCCTGACCAGGATATAGGGACTCGGCCCGGCGCTTGCACGGCTTTCGGCGACCCTCAAGGGGTGGGCGGCCCCTGCCGCCACCCATTCGTCGAGATTGGTGCGGAAGCTCAGGCGCTGGTCCTCGCCGCTGCCCCTCACGGAAAGTTCAACGGCCACAAAAGGCACATCCTCCACCGTAATGCGCCCTTTTTCCACCGGGGTCTGCAGCCAGTAGGCCCCTTCGTCGTCGCGGCGCAGGACCGTGGCGAAAAGCTTCACCAGGGGCTTGCGGGCGATTTCGGCGCCTTCATGGAACCAGGTTCCGTCCCGGGCGATGCGGATGTCGAATTCTCCACCGGACGGCAAATCAGGAAGCCCTGGCGACTGGTCAGCGGACATCGAAAGCCTTATCTTCTCTAGTTAACGGACGAGCGGTCGGTTTTGCCCTGCCAACAGGCGGCAACCGGCCAGGCCCCACTTCACAGTCGGGAGATGCTGCCACGTGACAACGACCCCCACCCAACACGCCGACGATGCCGCCGGGCTGGCCGAACAGATCGAAGACCTGGGCGACAAGCTGGCGCTTGTACGCGAAAGCATCGGCCAGGTCATTTTCGGCCAACAAGAGGTCGTGGATCAAACCATTATCACGCTTCTGGCGGGTGGCCACGCCCTGCTGATCGGCGTGCCCGGGCTGGCCAAGACCCGCCTTGTCGAGACGCTCGGCACGGTTTTCGGGCTGGAAGACAAACGTGTGCAGTGCACACCGGACCTGATGCCGGCGGATATTCTGGGATCCGAGGTGCTGGAAGAGAGCGAATCGGGGCGCCGGTCCTTCCGCTTCATTCCCGGCCCGGTGTTCGGCCAGCTGCTGATGGCCGACGAAATCAACCGCGCCAGTCCGCGCACCCAGTCGGCCCTGCTGCAGGCCATGCAGGAGCACCGGGTTACGGTGGCCGGCAAGCCACACGACCTGCCCGCGCCCTTCCATGTGCTGGCGACCCAGAACCCCCTGGAGCAGGAAGGCACCTATCCTCTGCCCGAGGCGCAGCTCGACCGTTTCCTGCTGGAAATCGACGTCGGCTACCCGGAACTGGAGGCCGAGCGGCGCATGCTGATCGAGACCACCGGCCCGAACCAGATGAACGCCAAGGCCGTCATGGATGCCGAGCAGCTTATGGCCGTGCAGCGCCTGGTGCGCCGGGTACCGGTGGGCGAAAGCGTCGTTGAGGCGATTCTCGCCATCGTGCGCAACGGGCGGCCGGAAACCACCGCGCTGGAAGAGGTCCGCAGCCAAGTTGCCTGGGGCCCCGGCCCCCGCGCCAGCCAGGCCCTGATGCTGGCGGTCCGCGCCCGGGCCCTGATCGACGGGCGTCTCGCCCCCTCGATCGACGATGTGGTCGCCCTCGCCCACCCGGTCCTGAAACACCGCATGGCACTGAGCTTTGCCGCGCGCGCCGACGGCGTGACGCTGGACCACATCATCGCGCATCTGACGGCCCCCTATGCCTGAGCGGCGGCGCCGGGTCTTGGACGCAAAACAGGTAGAGGCAGCACGCGGGGTTTATAGCGCCCTATGACGACAACCCTACCGCTTCGGCACCGCGCCGAGCAGCTGGCGGCCAGCCTGCCGCCGCTTCTGGTCGCGGCCGAACGCGTCGCCTCCACCGTTGCCCAGGGCGTGCACGGGCGGCGGCGCGTGGGACAGGGGGAAACCTTCTGGCAGTTCCGGCACTACGACATGGGCGACCAGCCGCAGTCGATCGACTGGCGCCAGTCGGCCAAGTCGGACATGGTCTTTGTCCGGGAGATGGAATGGGAGGCCGCACAATCGGTGTGGATATGGCGCGACACCTCCGCATCCATGTCCTGGTCTTCCGACCGCAATCACCAATCCAAGCGTGAGCGCGCCGACCTGCTGACCCTGGCCTTGTCGGTTCTGCTGATGCGCGGCGGCGAACATGTGGCCCTGCTGGGCAGCGGCCTGCGGCCCTCCAACAGCCGGGCAAACCTCTCGCAGACCGCGGTACTGCTGGAAAGCGAGAACCAGGCCGACGAGGAACTGCCGCAGACGCTGCCGCTGCCGCGCAGCGCCCAGATCGTTCTGATCGGCGATTTCCTCGCGCCCCTGCCGGATATCGACCGGACGCTGCGCTACTACGGGGAAAGCGGCGTTCGCGGCACCATTCTGCAGGTGCTCGACCCGGCGGAGGAAAGCCTGCCCTATGACGGACGGGTGAACTTCGAGGGCCTTGAGGAAGAGGCGCCCTGGCTGGTTTCACGGGTCGAATCCGTGCGCGGCGACTACGCAAAGCGCCTGCAGGACCAGCGCGACGGTTTGCGCGACATTACCCGGGCGCTGGGCTGGGGTTGCGATTTCCATCGCAGCGACCAACCGCCCCAGGCAGCCCTGCTGCGGCTCTACACCACCCTGTCCCAGGTTTTGGCATGACGGGTTCTGGCATGAACGGCGCACAGCACGGGCGGCGCAGCCTGAGGCCGGCGCCATGATCAATCTCGGCCTGCTCGCCTTCGCGCATCCCTGGCTGCTGCTGGCCCTGATCGGGCTTCCGGTGCTCTGGCTGCTGCTGCGCTTGACACCGCCGGCGCCGCGCCGCGTCGCCTTTCCCGCCATCCGCCTGCTGGCCGGCCTGCGGGTTCCGGAGGAAACCCCGGCGCGCACCCCCTGGTGGCTGCTGCTGCTGCGCCTGATGATCGCCGCGCTGGTCATCCTGGGGCTCGCCCAGCCGTTGTTGAATCCGGCGGCACAGCTTTCCGGCAGCGGCCCGATGATCATGGTGATCGACGACGGCTGGTCGGCGGCGCGCTTCTGGCAGGCGCGCCAGGTGATCGGCGGGAAGCTGCTGGCCCAGGCCGAGCGGGAGGGCCGCGCCGCGGTGATCCTGACGACCGCGCGCGACGCCCAGGGCGAACCGGCCGCCACCACCGGCCTGCTGCCCGCCGCAGAGGCGCAACGCATCCTGCAGGGCCTGCGCCCGAAACCCTGGCCCAACGACCGGGCGACGGTGCTCGAAACGCTGGGGGATCTGGAGATTGACGGTTCGGCCCATGTGGTCTGGCTGTCCGATGGTCTGGGCGACGCCGACAGCGCCGCCCTGGCCACCGCCCTGCAACGGCTGGGCCGCCTGCATATCCTGCGCGAGGAAGGCAGCGCCCTGGCCCATCTCGCCCTGGCGCCGGATACCGAGGGTGTCGATCTCGTCGCCCGCGCCCTGCGTGCCGACGCCGGCGGGCCCGGCCGGGCCGAGGCCCTGGCCCTGGGGGCCGACGGGCGCATCCTGGCCAAGGCGCCCTTGCTCTTCGCCCCCGGCGAAGCGGAGGCCCGGGCCCTGCTCGACCTGCCGACGGAGATGCGCAACCGCATCGCCCGCATCGCCATCGAAGGCGAAGCGACCGCCGGGGCGGTGGTCCTGCTGGACGAACGCTGGCGCCGGCGGCCGGTCGGCCTGGTCGCGCCGGGATCGCAGCAGGAAGGCCAACCTCTGCTGAGCGAATCCTACTATCTGGAGCGGGCGCTGGAGCCTTTCACCGAACTGCGCCAGGGCAACGTCGAAGAACTGCTGCAACGCGACCTGGCGGTCCTCGTGCTGCCCGATGCGGTCAGCCTCAGCCCGCGCGAACGCGATGCGGTCGCCGCCTGGGTCGACCGTGGCGGCCTGCTGCTGCGGTTCGCCGGCCCGCACACGGTCTCGCAATCCAACAATGACCTGGCCAACAGCGCCCCGCCCAGCAGCGTAGCGGATGACCTGCTGCCGGTCCGGCTGCGCGGCGGCGACCGCATTCTCGGCGGGGCCCTGACCTGGGACACCCCGGCCCAGTTGGCGCCCTTCGCCAGCGACAGTCCCTTTGCCGAGATTGTCTTGCCGGAGGATGTCCTGATCCGCCGCCAGGTCCTGGCCGAACCTTCACTGGATCTGGCCGAAAAAACCTGGGCGAGGCTTGCCGACGGAACCCCGCTGGTGACCGCCGACCGGCGCGGCGGCGGCTGGCTGGTGCTGTTCCACACCACTGCCAACACCGACTGGTCGAACCTGCCGATCTCCGGGCTCTTCGTCGAGATGCTGCGGCGGGTAATGGCGGTCAGCCAGGGGATCAGCGGCGGCACGGGCGGCGAGGCCCTGCCGCCGATCGAGGTGATGGACGGCTTCGGCAGCCTGGGCGCGCCGCCCGCCACTGTCCTGGCGCTGGAGCCAGGAACCGGAGCGCCCGCAACCATCTCTCCGCAGCACCCGCCGGGCTACTACGGCAACGACAGCCTGCGTCAGGCCCACAACATGAGCAACAGCATTACCGCACTGGAACCGCTGAAGGAGCTGCCGGCCGGCGTTACCAGCGGGCTCTATCATGAAAGTCCGGAACAGGACCTGAAGCCCTGGCTGCTGGCCGCAGCGCTTATCCTGGCGCTGGCCGACCTGCTGATCTCCCTGCGGCTGCGCGGCCTGCTGCCGGTTCCGAGGAAGCGCGCCGCCGCCGCGGCGGGGGCCCTCATCGGGCCGCTTCTGCTGGCCGCGGCAGTCTACGGCTTTACCCCCCTGTCGCCGGCAGCGGCACAAAACAGTGAAAGCCTGGGCGCCGAGGGCCTGGCAACCGATGACGGGCGGGCCCTGGAAGCGACCCTCATGACCCGCCTCGCCTTTGTCGAGACGGGATCCAACGGGATCGACGAAATCAGCCGCGCCGGCCTGGCCGGACTGACCCGGGTGCTCGAACGGCGCACCTCGGTCGAAGCGGGCCCACCCCTCGGCGTGGTCCTCGGGCGCGACGACCTCTCGTTCTTTCCGCTCATCTACTGGCCGATCACCGACGAGCAGGCGGACCTGGATGCCGGCTCGATCGAACAGGTGAACAGCTATCTGGAAAACGGCGGCACCATCCTTTTCGATCTGCGCGAAGCGAGCAGCGGCATGCAGCTCTTCGGCGCCACCAGCCGTGGCACCCGCAACCTTCAGCGCCTGACGCGCGGCCTTTCGATCCCGGCGCTGGAGCCGGTGCCGACAGGCCATGTGCTGAGGAAGTCGTTTTATCTGATGGAGGATTTCCCCGGCCGTTTCGCCGGTGGGACGCTCTGGCTCGAAGCGCAGAGCGAAAACATCAATGACGGCGTCGCTTCGGTGCTGATCGGCAGCAACGACTGGGTCGGCGCCTGGGCCGTGAACCGCCTGGGCCGGCCGCTGAATGCGGTTGTTCCCGGCGGCCCGCGGCAGCGCGAGATGGCCTACCGCTTCGGCGTCAACCTGGTGATGTATGCCCTGACCGGCAACTACAAGGCCGACCAGGTGCACATTCCCTTCATCCTCGAGAGGCTCGGCCAATGAGCGCGCTTTCAGTCCAATGGGCGCCCTTGCTGCCCGGGACGATCCTGGCGGGCCTGGCCGTGGTGGCACTGCTGCTGCTTGCCCTCGCCCTTTGGCGTCGTGCCCCCGGGGTTTTCTGGCGCGGCCTTGCCTTCGGCGTCCTGCTGCTGGCGCTGGCCAATCCCGCGCTGATCGAGGAGCAACGCGATCCCCTGAGGGACGTGGTCTTCGTGGTTGCCGACGACAGCACCAGCCAGACCATCGACGAGCGCAGCGGACAGACCGATCTGGCCGTGGCCCACCTGCTCGAACAACTTGGCGAGCTGGGCGACACCGAAGTCCGCCTGATCCGTGCCGGCGACAACCGCGGCACCCAGGACAACAGAGGCACCCGGCTGTTCGGCCCTCTGCGTCAGGCCCTGGCCAAGGTGCCGCACCAGCGCATCGCCGGCATCTTTCTGGTGAGCGACGGACAGATCCACGATCTGCCGGAAACCGTCGAGAGCCTGGGTATCGAGGCACCGGTGCATCTGCTGTTGACCGGCGAGGAAGACGAGGGCGACCGGCGGCTGATGGTGACCCAGGCGCCGAGCTTCGGCATCGTCGGCGACCAGTTGAGCCTCACCCTGCGGGTCGACGATCTGATCAGCGGCGCCGCCGGCGGCAGCGGCCGCATCACGCTGCGCCAGAACGGTCAGGTAACGCAGAGCCTGGACGCGCCCATCGGCAGCGAACAGGAAATCGCATTCGAACTGAACCACCGCGGGCCCAGCGTTCTGGAAATCGAAGTCGCACCGGGCCCGGAAGAACTGACCCTCGCCAACAACCGGGCCGCCGTGGTGGTGAACGGGGTGCGCGACCGCCTGCGCGTTCTGCTGGTCTCCGGCGAGCCCCATGCCGGCGAGCGCGCCTGGCGCAACATCCTGAAATCCGATCCCTCCGTCGATCTGGTGCACTTCACCATTCTGCGCCCCCCGGAGAAGCAGGACGGCACGCCGATCCGCGAGCTCTCCCTGATTGCCTTTCCGACCCGCGAGCTCTTCGAGATAAAGCTCGACGAGTTCGACCTCATCATCTTCGACCGCTATCGCCGCCGCGGCGTTCTGCCCAGCATCTATCTGGAAAACGTCGCCGCCTACGTCGAAAAAGGCGGTGCCCTGCTGGAAGCCGTCGGCCCCACCTTCGCGACACCGTTGTCGCTCTATCGCACGCCGCTGGGGCGCGTGTTGCCGGGCGAGCCGACCGGCGCCATCTTCGAGAACGGCTTTCATCCGAAGGTGACCGATATCGGCCAGCGCCATCCGGTGACCGCCGGGCTGGACGGCGACCCGGGGAGCAGTGAGGAGGGCGCCCCGTCCTGGGGCCGCTGGTTCCGGCAGATCGACGCCGACCCCAGCAGCGGCGTGATCGTGATGGAGGGCATCTCGGAACGCCCCCTGCTGATTCTCGACCGCGTCGGCGAAGGGCGGGTCGCCCAGCTGATGAGCGATCACATGTGGCTCTGGTCGCGCGGCTTCGAGGGCGGCGGACCGCAGGCCGAATTGCTGCGCCGCATCTCGCACTGGCTGATGAAGGAACCGGACCTGGAAGAGGACGATCTGCGGGCCGAGGTCCGCGCCGGGCAGTTGCGGATTACCCGGCGCTCCCTGACCGAGGAGCTGCCGGAGGTCACCATTACCCTGCCGTCGGGCACCAAACGCAGCCTGCCGCTGACCCCGGAAGGCCCGGGCCGGGCAAACGCCCAACTCGCGGTCAGCGAAAACGGCCTCTATCAGATCACCGACGGCACCCTGACGACCCTGGCAGCGGCGGGGCCCCTGAACCCGCTGGAACTGCGCGACCCGCGCTCCACCGCCGCCCTGATCGATCCGCTGCTGCGCGAAAGCGGCGGCACCGCCCGCCGGCTGGCCGGCCAGGACCTGCCGGAGCTGCGCAAGGTGAGCGGCAGCCGCGACCGCTTCGGCCGCAACTGGCTCGGTATCAAAAGCGGTGGCGGCTATGTCGTGACAGGCGTGCTGCAGATCCCCCTGCTGCCCGCCTTGCTGGTGCTGTTCCTGGCCCTGGCCGCCGTGGTCCTTGCATGGCAGCGCGAAGGGCGCTAGAGCATGTTCCAACCAATTGGAGTCAATTTGATGGGCACTGGCGTCTCATTCGGCAAGGCGGGCTGTGCAGCGCGATGCGGCACATCGGATAAGCGCTGCAACGCAGCCAGGCCGCGAAAAGGCCTCGGTCAAATGGCTCCAATTGGTCGGAATATGCTCTAGCAAGGTTCCCATGCATCATCCAAGGCGTCTCGCTCCGCTGACGAGCCCCATCATGCTGCTCGTTTTCGTTATCATCTGCCTGCTTGCCGGGCGGCTGGGGGCTGTGCTGACGGCAACTTCGCTGACCGACTGGTACCCCAGTCTCGTGAAGCCGGCCTGGACCCCGCCCGATGTCGTCTTTCCGGTGGTCTGGTCGCTGATCTTTCTGGCCATGGGCATTGCCGCCTGGCTGGTCTGGCGTGAGGCCGAACGCGGTCAGTTCCTCAAGCCGTTCAGCCTCTTCTTCCTGCAGCTCTTCCTCAACGTCCTCTGGTCGTTCGCGTTCTTCGGCCTGAAAAATCCGCTGATCGGCGTCTTGGTCATCGCCGCCCTGATCGCGGCGGTGCTTGCCACGACGCGCGCCTTCTCAAAGATCGCGCCGGTCGCCGGTTGGCTGTTTCTGCCTTACATCCTATGGCTCGGCTACGCCGCAGCGCTGAACGTCGCCATCTGGCGCCTCAACGCCTGACCGCGCGGCGGCTCACCGGTCTTGACCGTCAAGCGACGGAGCGGCGAAGCCCCCTCTGGGTCTGGGAGACTGTCGGGCCGCTTCCGATCACACCGTAGACCTCGGTCAGGGCGCCGGGCACCAGTGCTTTCACCTGAAAGCGCTCCGGCTCCACCGGGCCGGGCAGCGAGAGACCGATGGTGCCGGCCGAGACAAAGCCAAAGGGGCGGTAGTAGGTCGGCGCGCCAACCACAACGCAGATGCTGTGCCCCAGCTTGGCGGCTTCATCCAGGCTGTGACCGACCAGGGCCTTGCCGATGCCGCGCCCCTGTTGGGCCGGTTCGACCGCAAGGGGCCCCAGCAGAATTGCCGGCGTCTCGGCAATCGCGATCGGCCAATAGCGGATCGAACCGAGCAGACTGCCGTCCTCGGCGACCGCGGAAAAGCACAAGCCCGCCACCGGTGCAATGCCCTCGCGCAGGCGATAGACCGTCCGCTGTGTGCGGTCGAAACCGAAGGTCCGGTCAAGCAGGGGCGTGTTGAGGGCGGTGTCATCCGGCCGCTCGGGCACAAGAACGAAGGTCATGATCTCTTTTCCAGGTGAGCCGTCCTAAAGAACGGCGTTTGCAGACTGCAGGCGTGGGCGCACGCAAAAGGCGCGGGGCTCAGCGTCGTCGTCGCAGTCTTTCCTGGTTCGCCAAGGGATCCACCCTCCTCTTATGCTTCGCTCGAACGGCTTTTGCCGTTCACGAACAACTGCCATATCACAGTTGTCTTAACGATTCTAGCCTTGTTGCATTGGCGCGGCAGGCTGCAGAACCCGGTCCAGCCCGTCGTCCCAATAGGGCTCGGGGCCGAAGCGCCCGGCCAGAAAGTCTACGAAGGCCCGGACCTTGGCGGAGAGGTTTCGGTTGTGCGGATAGACCGCATAGATGCCCTGCGCCGCCAGGCGAAAGCCGCACAGCACGGGCACCAGCCGGCCGGCCAGCAGGTGTTCGCCGACGATGAAGCTCGGCAGCGCCGCAATGCCCATACCGGCAAGGGCGGCACTGCAGAGCGCGTCGCCGTTGTTGGCCTGGAAAGGCCCTTTCACCTTCACCCGGACCGGACCGCGCGGGCCGGCGAAACGCCAGGCATGACGCTGGTCGAGGTTTGAATAGATGAGGCAGTCGTGCCCGCTGAGATCTTCCGGCTGCAACGGCGTGCCGCGCTGCGCCAGATAGTCGGGCGCGGCACAGAGAAGCGCCTGGCTGGGCGCCAGGTAGCGGGCGATCAGGCTGGAATCCTGTAGCGCGCCGGTGATGCGGATCGCGACGTCATAGCCCTCCTCCACTAGGTCGACGAAGCGGTCGTTCATGACCGCATCGATAACAATCCGGGGATAGCGCGCGTGAAACTCCGGGATCACCCGGGCCAGGTGCAGAAAACCGAAGGACATCGGCGCGTTCAGTTTCAGCAGGCCGCGCGGCGCCGCCGACAGGCTGCTGACCGCCGTCTCCGCCACCAGGGCCTCGTCCAGCACCCGGCGGCTGGCTTCGTAAAAGGTCGCGCCGGCCTCGGTCAGCGAGAGACGCCGGGTGGTGCGGTTCAGCAGGCGGACCCCAAGCCGGTCCTCCAGGCGGCCGACCTGCTTGGAAACCGCCGATTTGCTGACCCCGAGCACCCGGGCGGCAGCGGAAAACCCTTCCGCCTCCACCACCTCGGCGAAGACCGCCATCTCATCCAGCCGCGACATACTATCGTTTCCTTATAGAAACAATGATGTTCCAAATCGACCTATTAATAATCGAAAGAGAACGAATTAGCTATCATCCAGGCCGCTTTTGCGGCGACCCCGCAACCGCAACAGCCCGCCCGGCGCGGCGCCAATCAGGGAAATACAGGATGACCAAGCTACTCGTGCTCTATTACAGCAGCTACGGACACGTCGAAACCATGGCCGGCGCGATCGCCGAGGGCGCGCGCGAAGTCGCCGGAACCGAGGTCACGGTGAAGCGGGTGCCCGAGTTGATGCCCGAAGAGGTGGCCAAGAACGCCGGGGTGAAGCTCGACCAGGCCGCGCCGCTGGCCGATCCGAACGAGCTGGGCAACTACGACGCCATCATCTTCGGCACGCCGACGCGCTTCGGCAACATGGCGGCACAGATGCGCAATTTTCTCGATCAGACCGGCGGCCTGTGGATGAAGGGCGGACTGATCGGCAAGGTCGGCAGCGTCTTCGCCTCCACCGCCAGCCAGCACGGCGGCCAGGAGACCACGATCACCTCGTTCCACAGCACCCTGTTCCATCAGGGTATGGTGGTGGTCGGCGTACCCTATAGCTGCAAGGAGCTGATGCAGATGGGCGAGATCAGCGGCGGCACCCCTTACGGCGCCACCACCCTTGCCGACGGCGACGGCAGCCGCCAGGTCAGTGAGATCGAATTGAGGATCGCCCGCTTCCAGGGCCGCCACGTGGCGGAGATCGCCGGCAGGCTGGCGGGCTAGTTGAAGCGTGGAGAGAGGCTCCGCGCGCTGAAGGATAAAGACGATGATTGAGATCAAGACTTTCGACGACCTCGGCCGCTTCCAGAACGACTGGCTCTCGGCGCGCTATCACTTCAGTTTTGCTGATTACTACGACCCGGCGCGCATGGGCTTCGGCCCGCTCAGGGTCTGGAACGACGACAAGATCCTGCCGGGCACGGGCTTCGACCTGCACGGCCACCGCGACATGGAAATCATTACCTACGTGCGCGAAGGGGCCATCACCCACAAGGATCATCTCGGCAACGAGGGCAGGACCGAAGCGGGCGACGTGCAGGTGATGTCCGCCGGCAGCGGCATCATGCATGCGGAGTTCAACCGCGAAGACGAGGCGACACGGATTTTCCAGATCTGGATCGAACCGGCGGTCCACGGCGTCGAGCCGCGCTGGGAAGCCCGCGCCTTTCCAAAAGCCGAGCGCGCGGGCGAACTGGTCGCCCTGGCTTCCGGCCGCAGGCAGCATCAGGAGGCGCTGCCGATCTATCAGGACGCCGCCATTCTGGGCGCGACCCTGACGGCGGGCCAGGCGGTCAGCCATGACCTGGACCCGGGGCGCAAACTCTACCTGGTGCCGGCCAAAGGCAGCATCACGGTGAACGGTGTGAAGGCGGGCGAGCGGGACGGCATCGCCATCAACGATGTCGACAGGGTGGAGATCATAGCCGAAACCGACGCCGAGATTCTGCTGGCCGACGTCGCCTGAACGAAGACGCGAACGAAAAGGAAGAACATCATGGGTCTCTTGGTGGACGGTGCCTGGAAAGACCAGTGGTACGACACGAAGTCGAGCGGCGGGCGCTTTCAGCGCAAGCAGAGCGCCTTTCGCAACTGGGTCACCGCCGACGGCGGCGCGGGTTCCAGCGGTGAGGCCGGCTTCAAGGCGGAGGCCGGGCGCTATCACCTCTATGTCTCGCTGGCCTGCCCCTGGGCCCACCGCACCATGATCCTGCGCAAGCTGAAAGGCCTGGAGGACCTGATATCGGTTTCGGTGGTGCACTGGCACATGGGCGAAGAAGGCTGGACCTTCGAAGAAGGACCCGGCGCCACCGGCGACCCGCTGAACGGTGCCCGGCTGATGCATCAGATCTATACCAAGGCCGATCCGCTCTATAGCGGCCGGGTAACCGTGCCGGTGCTCTGGGACAAACAGAAGGGCACCATCGTCAGCAACGAGTCGTCCGAGATCATCCGCATGTTCAACAGCGCCTTCGACGGCCTGACCGGGTCCAACCTGGATTTCTATCCCGCCGCTCTGCGTGAAGAAATCGACGCCATCAACGCACCGATCTACGGCCACGTGAACAACGGCGTCTACAAGTGCGGTTTCGCCACCAGCCAGGAAGCCTATGAAGAAGCCTTCGACGCGCTCTTCGCCACCCTGGACGATATCGAGGCGCGGCTGGGCCGCCAGCGCTACCTCGCCGGAGATGTCGTTACGGAAGCCGACTGGCGGCTCTTCACCACCCTGCTGCGTTTCGATCCGGTCTACTACGGCCACTTCAAGTGCAACCAGCGGCGCCTCGCCGACTATCCCAATCTGTGGAACTACACCCGCGAACTTTACCAGATGCCGGGCGTCGCCGAGACCGTCGATCTGTTCCACATCAAGCAGCACTATTACGGCAGCCACGAAAGCGTCAACCCGACCCGCATCGTCCCCAAGGGCCCGGCCATCGACTTTTCAGCGCCGCACAACCGCGAGCGCCCGAGGGCGGCTTGAAATGATCAGTTAGAGAGATTTCCGATCACATCGGGGAAACCGCTTCCGCTTCACGTCATCCCGGACTTGATCCGGAATCCATGGTGCCGACGGCTCGATCTCTCGCAGGAAGCATCGAGGCTTCCCCGCTATGGACCCCGGATCAAGTCCGGGGTGACGGAAAACTGGTCCCTCCCGGTAGGAAGGCGTTTTACAGATCGAACTCTGCGACCAGGGGGGCGTGGTTGGAACGCGGATCATCCTCCGCCATCTCCACTTCGTCGGGCAGCGCGTCATTCAGCGCCTCGATGCCGGTGAAACCGCTATGCAAGGCGGGCGAAGCCAGGATGTGATCGAACATCAGCCTGCGCCCACCGTGGATCACGCTGTAACGCCTTTCCGCCGGCAGGGCCTGCTCAAGGAGGTGCAGCGCCCGCGCCGCCAGGGCCGGGTTGCCGTTGTCTTCGACGGCGGCGCGCAGAATTCTCGCCGGCGTTTCCTCGACGCCTGCGTTGAGGTCGCCGCAAACGGCGATCAGGGCCTGCGGTTCCCTGTCGAAGAGCTGTTCCACCAGCAGGCGCGCCTCCAGCGCCTGACCGCTGCGCATGATGGTCGCTGCCAGCAAGCCATCGGCCCAGCCGGCGACGGAGGACCAAACCTGCGCCGCGGTCTTCTGGCCGGGAATCGGCGCCGCCAGGGGCGAACGCAGATGAAGGTTGATCACGTGCAAAAGCCCGCCGGGTAACTGCAACAGGCAGTACAGAAGCGGACGGTCCCAGGCCAGGGTCGTGCCGCCGCTCTCCCGCGGGACGGCGGTCACCGCTTCATAGCGCCGGGGCGGCACCAGATCGTTGCGCAGTTCGCGGACCTCCAGGATCGGGAAGCGGCTGGCGAGCGCCAGGTTGTGAACATCGGCCAGGCCGCCGCCGGAAACCGCCGTGCTGGTCACCAGGTGGTATCCGGCATAGGCGGTGGCCGCCAGCAGCTTTTCCAGGGCCAGTGGCTGGCGCCGCGCTGCCCCGGCATCTCCCTCTGCCGCCTCAGGCTTCTGTCCGTTGACCTCCTGCAGACAAAGAACGTCGGCACGCAAACGATCCATCTGCGGCGCCATCACGGCGATCCGCCGTTCCAGGGCCGCCTCCCCGCCACGCCGCAGATCCAGGGACTCCAGGTTAAAGGTCGCCAGGCGCATCGCCGCCCTCCGAAAGGCTGCTTCAGATACCCGCTGCTTAGCAACGGCCGGCCGCTGAGGCTTTGATTCAGCGCAGAGCCGAGCCCGCAAATCCAGCAGGAAAGCCTTTTTTGCGACCGGTAGAGCGGACTAAACTACTCAAGTAGAGGCCTGCCCTGACCACCCCGGCGGGCGGCGGCAACATCCCTGTGCAGCAAAGGGCCGGCTGTGGCCATAGACAAGATCGATATCTGGAATGCGGACGAAGAACCACGGCTGAGCGCCGTTCTGAGCGAATGCTGGGCGCTGCTCCTGGACGGCGCGTCGGATCCGAAACACGATCTCTATACACCGGCACTGGCGACCAACGATCCGGCCCACGGCGCCATGGTGCGCACGGTGGTTCTGCGCCATGTCGACCGGGAGCGCCGACAGCTTACCTTCTATACCGACCTGCGCAGCCGCAAGGTCGGCGAAATCCAGGCCGACCCCAGGGTCAGCCTGTTGTTCCTGGCCCATTCCGACGACACCCAGATCCGGGTTCAGGCAGAGGCCAGAATTCATCACGGCGACGCGCTGGCCGAAGAGGCCTGGGCCGAGGTGTCTTTGAGCCAGCGCCGCTATTACATGGTTTCCGGTCCGCCCGGCCTGCCCTGGGCCTGGCCGACATCGGGCCTGCCCGAGCGTCTGGAAAATCATCCGCCGGGGAAGGCCGAAAGCCAGATCGGCAAACTGAATTTCGCCGTGGTGGTCTGCACCGTCAGTCAGATGGACTGGCTTTATCTCACACCCTACGGCCACCGCCGCGCCACCTTCGCCTGGAACCAGGCCGGACAACTGCAGACATCCTGGCTGGTCCCCTGACTGGGCCTACCGCACAACCAGCCCCCTCATCCCGACCCTCTCCCACGCAGGGGAGAGGGGGAACCAAAAAGGGCAGCTGTATTTCCCCCTCCCCTTGTGGGAGAGGGAGGGGGCCGCGTTAGCGGGAGGGTGAGGGGGCTTTTGGTTGCTCTGCCTATTCACCCGCACCGCGCTGGCGCAGGTAGCGGCCCGGGGTGTCGCCCAGGCTGCGGCGGAACATGGCGATGAAGGCGCTGGGGCTCTGATAGCCCAGGTCGAGCGCGACGGCGGTGACCGCTTCGCCCTCGGCCAGGCGGGCAACCGCCGTAACCAGACGCAGACGTTCGCGCCACTCGCCGAAGGTGAGGCCGGTTTCCTTCACGAAAAGCCGTGCCAGGGTGCGCTCGCTGGCCCCGGCGCCCCTTGCCCAGTCGGCCAGAGGCCGGCCGTCGGCGGGATCGTCGATCAGCGCCCGGGTTACTTTCAGCAGGCGCGAATCACGGGGCTGGGGCAGGTGCAGGGGCTCCGGCGTCAGGGCGCGCAGCTCGTCCAGAATGACCGCCATGATCCGCGCGCCCGGCCCTTCGGCCTCGTAGTCCAGGCCGACCTCGATGGCGCGCAGGATGAGGGCGCGCAGCAGCGCCGGCACCGCCACCACGCAGCAGTCGCCCGGCAGGCTTTCGGCAACGGCCGGGTCGATGTAGAGCGTGCGCATGGCGATGGTCTGGGCGTGGGACACCTGATGTTCCACCCCCGGCGGCACCCAGACCGCCTGCTCCGGCGCCACCACCCAGGTCCCGGCGGCGGTGGAGACGGTCATCACGCCGCTCACCGCATAGAGTAATTGTCCACGCCTGTGGTGGTGCCAGTCGCGCCGGCTGGGCCCGATGTAGTCCCGCGCCATCGGGGCGATGGGCCGCGCCGCGTCGGTGAGATCGCCCGGATGCCCGCCAGAGTGGCCCGGCGGCGGATCGACGGGCCTGACACGCCAGGACGCCGCCGGCCGGATTTGTCTGTTTGTAGCCATAATCTGTCATTATACAGCAAGACAGGCAACTCTGCATAGCCTAGATAAGGAGCATGACGACGCCCCTGAAAGCCCGCCTTCAATCCTGGCAGCGCCCGGAAGTCCTGCTGCTGCTGATGGCCGCATCGGTGCCGCTGAGTTTTGCCACCTGGCAGGCGCTGCTGAACAACTTCGCCATCGAACGCGCCGCCTTCACCGGCGCCGAGATCGGCATCCTGCAGTCGCTGCGCGAAGTCCCCGGTTTCCTTGCCTTCGGCGTGGTCTTCCTGCTGCTGGCGTTCCGCGAGCAGCGCCTGGCCTATCTCTCTCTGCTGCTGCTCGGCCTCGGCACTGCGGTAACAGGCGCTTTTCCCACGGTGATCGGGCTCTACATCACCACCGTCGTCATGTCGCTCGGCTATCACTACTACGAGACCCTGCAGATCTCCCTCTCGCTGCAGTGGATCGACAAGGAAAAGGCGCCGGAGACCCTGGGCCGGATCATTGCCGTCGGTTCCTTCGCCTCCATCGTGGTCTTCGGCCTGATCTGGCTGACCAGCGACATCCTGGCGCTGGATTACTTCTGGATCTATGCCATCGGCGGCGGCGTGACGGCGCTGGTCGCCCTGGTCGCCTGGCTGGGTTTCCCCACCTTCCCGCAGGAGGTCGAGCAGCATAAGCACCTGGTGCTGCGCAAACGCTACTGGCTCTACTACGCCCTCACCTTTCTCTCCGGCGCGCGGCGGCAGATCTTCGTCGTCTTCGCCGGCTTCCTGATGGTCGAGAAGTTCGGCTACGACGTCGGCGCCATCGCCCTGCTGTTCCTGCTGAACGCCGCCATCAACGTCTGGCTGGCGCCCAAGATCGGCCGCCTGATCGGACGTATCGGCGAGCGCCGGGCACTGATCTTCGAGTATATCGGCCTGATCGGCGTCTTCGTTGCCTATGCCTTTGTCGAGGACGCCACTGTGGCGGCGGGCCTCTATGTCGTCGACCACCTGTTCTTCGCCCTGGCGATTGCGATCAAGACCTACTTCCAGAAGATCGCCGACCCTGCGGACATCGCCTCCACCGCCGGGGTCAGCTTCACCATCAACCACATTGCCGCGGTCTTCCTGCCGGCAGCCTTCGGCTTCCTCTGGCTGGTCTCCCCGGCGGCGGTCTTCCTGAGCGGGGCGGCGCTGGCCGCCGGCTCCCTGCTGCTGGCCCTCAACGTGCCGCGCCATCCGCAGCCCGGCGAAGAGGTGCTGGTGGGGCGCATCCCGCTGGCAGCATCAGCCGCCGCGGAGTAGAATTCCGGCTTCGTCCAGACTGGATTCTAAGATTCTAACAAGACGCGTTGGCCGGGCCGGCATGGCTGAAGATATCCGCAACCTGATCACCCCCGAGGGTCTTGAGCGCTTTCAGCAGGAGCTGACCGAGCTTCAGGCGGAACGCCATGTCGTCTGCGGCATTGTCTCCTGGGCCGCCGGCAACGGCGACCGCAGCGAGAACGGCGACTACATCTACAACAAGCAGCGCCTGCGCCAGATCGACCGCCGGTCTTCCTGGCTCGGCCGCCGCCTGGAAAACGCCACCGTGGTGCGCCCGGAGCAGCAGAGCGCGACCGGCAAGGTGCGCTTCGGTTCGACCGTCACCTACATCGACGAAGACGACCGCAGCCACAAGGTGCGCATCGTCGGTTACGACGAAGCCGACATGGCCCGCGGCGAGATCTCCATCGGCGCGCCCGTGGCCCGCGCCCTCATGGGCAAGGCCGCCGGCGACGGCGTCGAGGTCGAAACGCCCGAGGGCGTGAAGTACCTCGATATCGAAGACGTCACCTGACCGAGTCTTCCTGGCAAAAACAAAGCCCCCTCACCCCGGCCCTCTCCCACAGGGGGAGAGGGAGAAACAAAAAGGGTCGCTACAAAAACCCTCTCTCCTCGTGGGAGAGGGAGGGGCCCGCGTTGGCGGGAGGGTGAGGGGGGAGTGTTTTTTTTGTGCCGAGCGTGTCAGATCAAACTGTTGGCGCCGAGGACCAGCAAGGTTGCCGCCGTGGCGGTGACGAGGAGCGCAAAAGCGCCGAGGCAAAGACCGATGACCGTGACCGTGCCGTCGCGTTCGATCAGCCCCATGGCGCAAACAAGCAGCGCAAAGGCGGAGAGCAGTCCGCTGAAAGGGATCGGCAGGAAGAGTGCCGCCGAAACGACGAACATCAACGCACCGATCACGCGCTCGGCCTGGGGCCGGAACAACCGGGGATGGCGCGGGCGGATCACCTTTTCGATGGGCCGCAGCAGGGGCCGCAGCCGCATGACGATGCGCTGAAAGCCGCGCCGCGGAATCCGCCGCCGGGAGATGAAGCCGGGCAGCCGCACATGGGGAAACCCCAGCGCCATCTGCCCGGTCAGCAACAACAGGGGAATGGCGGTCACCACGTTGGAGCCGATCGGCAGCGGCAGCATGTTGACCACCGAGAACAGCAGGATCGACCAGCCGAAGGAGCCCTGGCCCTGGTCCTCCAGAATCCGCCCCAGGGGAACCGCATCGAGCTTCCGGTAACGGCAGACCGCCCAGAGCAATGCCCGGGACATAGGCCGCGACAGGGGACGCCGCGCCGCAACCGGCTGGCCTTGTAGTGCCGTCATCCATTCTTCCTGAAGTGATCAACAGGCCTTCATATCGGGGCATTCGCCGCCAACGGCAAGCGGCAAGATTGGCACCGGGGTTGCGAGGATAGACGCGATAAACTCCCCTCATTCTCCCGCTGCGCGGGAGCCCCCTCACCCCGGCCCTCTCCCACGGAGGGGAGAGGGGGAACCAAAAAGGGCCGCTGTAATACCCTCTCCCCTCCGTGGGAGAAGGAGGGGCCCGCGAAGCGGGAGGGTGAGGGGTAACCGAGCGCCGTTATGTAACCGGTTTGGCAAGGCAGACGCCGGGGCCGCCGCTGCCGTCATCGTCGATCAGAAGAACGCCTGCCGCCTCGAAGGTCAGGCGCAGAAGCTGGGCGGTGCCCGGCTTCAGGGCGTTATGGCCGAGTTCGAAATTGCAGAGAGTGATGTAGTGGATGCTGGCGCGCTCGCCGAGATCTTCGCGGCTCCACCGCAGCATGGCGCGCGCCGCGCGGCACTGTGGGCCGGTGATTATGGGTTTACCGGCGATCTGGAAGGGTTCCGGCAGCACCGGAACCGCCCCGGCGCCGTTGCCGGGGGAAGACGAATCCGTGATAAGACTGGCTTTAGCCATGACCTGACTCCTCTTAAGTCGGGTTGCGGTCAGGCGCGGAAGGGTGCGGCTAACACCTTTTCGCGCCGCTTTTCTCGATTGAATGTTTTCAGTTTATATGAACTTTAAACATTCAAGTAAAAATAGAAAGCCTCGCGGGAAAAATCAATGATTTTCGCAACCTTGACGCCTAGCGGTCAGCCGTTGAGTATCCCGGCATGATTACCCCGGACCAATCCCGCGCCGCCCGCGCCCTGTTGCGCTGGAGCATACCCGATCTTGCGAAAGCCTCCCGCGTCAGCATCAGCACCATCAACGGTTTTGAGTTGGAGCGCCGCAGCCCCATCCCCGCCAACATCACCGCCATCAAGGCCGCACTGGAAGCCGCCGGGGTCATGTTCATCCCCGCCAACGGCGGCGGCCCCGGCGTGCGCCTGAAACAGTAGCGCCGCGCCACCCGCCACACACAGCCGTCACCCTCGGGCTTGTCCCGAGGGTCCATGGCACCACCGCACGGACCTTATCTTCGGACTTCGGAACGGGCCGAGGCATGGATACTCGGGACAAGCCCCAGGGTGACGATAAGCAAATTACGGCAGAAGTGAAAACCAAGCCGCGGTTCTTTGCCGCCCTTCAGAACTTGCCGTATTTCAGATAGGCCTGCTGCGGGTCCATGCCGTCGAGGATGGCGCGGCGCACTTTGTTTTCGGTCTGCACCGCCGCCTCCGCCGCCGTCACGATGACCGCCGCCTGCGCCCGGGGCAGCACGCAGGCGCCGTCGCGGTCGGCCAGGATGTAATCGCCGGGGTGGATATCCGTCTCGCCGATGCGGATCGGCACATCCATGCCGTCGGGCAGCCAGACGCCCACCACATCGCGCGGCGTGGTGTAGCGGCAGAATACGGGAAAGCCGATCTCCAGAATGAAATCGACGTCGCGGCAACCGCCGTCTACGAGATAGCCGAGGATACCGCGCCGCTGCAGGGTTTCCGCCGAAAGCTCGCCCATATGGGCGATGGTCGCGTCGTTGGGCTGGCAGACCACCACCGTGCCGGGCCGGGCCTTGCCGAGAAAACCGGTCCACTGCAGCAAGGTCTCATGCGGGTCGGCATTGTGGTCGATATGGCCGGACAGCGTGAACACGGGTCCGGCCAGCCGCTTTTCCGGAATCAGCGGGCGGATGTCGTGGGGCAAAGTGAAATCGCGGAGGCCGAGATCGCGCATCACGTCATGCACCACGCCCGTGTAGCAGGCCTGCAGACGCGCCGTCAGATCGGCCTCGTTCCCGGTGTTGCCGGCCATCCCTTTCCCCCTTTTCGTTTCCGCCATGCTAGCCGCTGACCGCGGGGAAGCGCAGTGGAAAACGACGCGGCCGGCGCAGTGGCGCGATACCTCCCGACACGGACAAGAACAACGCCCGTATTTCACACAGGCCCGGCAGGGATCGCTGCTCGACCCGCAGGGGCGGTTCGGGTAAGGCTTGCAGCGACGCCTGCTGTGGATCTTCGCCCCTAGCGCAAGGAGACACGACATGACGACAGGAGAGCCGGGATGGGACCCGGGACCGGACCCGTTTCCGCAAGACGATATCCGCCGGATCGCCGACTTCGAATACCTGGACGAGCTGAAGTTCCTGCGCCATGCAAAGGTGCACGTTCGCAAGACCCCGGAATCGCTCTGGCAACTCGCCGCCGATTTCCGCGTCGCCATGACGGTGCACCTGAAGGATGGCGGGTCCCGGCGCCTGACCATAAAGGCGCCGCGCGGCCTCTTTACCGATCTGGCTTCCGTGCCGCAGGCGCTATGGGCTTTCGCCGGCCCCATCGGCCGGCATCTCGAAGCCAGTGTCGTTCACGACTACCTCTACATGGCCTGGACCGATTTCCGGGACACGGGACATCCATCCCTAGGGCGCAATCGGCATTTTGCCGACGCGATGTTCCTCGCCGGCATGACGGTGTCGAAGGTGGCGATGCGCTGCCCGATGTATCTCGCCGTCCGGACCGTCGGCGGGTTCGTGTTCCGCCGCAAACCCTATTCGCTCAAGCAGAGAATGGAAGACTGGCTGCCGCTTCTCGACGACGGGCATGGACGGTCGGGCTGACCGCCGCGGCGCCGGCGGTTTAATGTTGCATTGCAAAAAGAATTGTTGATCGAAAGCAGAATTACCGCAGAATTCCCCACTTCGCAGGTGCCGCAAAAGAGGGGATGAGATCATGACCGCCGCTGGAACCGCCCCAGGGGCCGCCCGAGGGACCACCCCAGACGCGAAGGAACTGGCCAAACTGCGCCGGATCGCCGCGCTGCGCAGCCAGGTCGCCGCCTGGCGACGCGCCGGGGAGAGCGTCGCCATCGTCCCGACCATGGGCGCCCTGCACGACGGGCACCTGGCGCTGGTGCGCCGGGCCCGGAGCGATTGCGACCGGGTGATCACCACGATTTTCGTCAATCCGATGCAGTTCAACCGGCGCGACGACCTTTCGGGCTATCCGCGCGACGAGGCCGGCGATGCCGCCAAGCTCGCCGAGATGGGGGTCGATGTGCTCTTCGCACCGGCCGCCGAAGAGGTCTATCCCGAGGGCTACCAGACCCGCGTATCGGTGCCGCTGCTGTCCGATTGTCTCTGCGGCGCGGCCCGGCCCGGCCATATGGAGGGCGTGGCGACGGTGGTCGCGAAGCTGCTGCTGCAGTCCCTGCCCGACGCGGCCTATTTCGGCGAGAAGGACTATCAGCAGCTCCTGGTCATCAGGCGCATGGCCCGCGACCTGGACATCCCGGTGCGTATCGAGGCGGTGGCGACGGTGCGCGAGGCGGACGGCCTGGCGCTGTCGTCACGCAACCTTCTGCTGACCCCGGCGCAGCGCGATCAGGCGACGGCGATGTACCGGGTTCTGAGCGAACTGGCGGCGCGCCTGAAGGACGGCCGGACCCCGGCACAGCCGGCGCTCGCCTGGGCCCGGGCGGCGCTCACCGAGGCCGGCTTCGACCCGATCGACTACCTGGAACTGCGCGGCGCCGACAGCCTGCAGCCGCTCGAACGCGCCGAGCAGCCGGCCCGGCTCTTCGCCGCCGCCTGGCTGGGCCAGGTCCGCCTGATCGACAACCTGGCCATCGCGACTGGCTGCGCAAATGACTGACGGTGCCCGGCGGCATTGAGAAACCGACCCAACGTTGCAGAACCCCCTTCAACTAACGCTTAAGGACGCAGACCACGGGCCCGATCCGCTGTGCAGGCGGCTCCAGAGCAGACCCCCCGGCAGAAGCCTATCCCAGGTCAGTTTCTGCTTGGCGAGCCCGCGCCGATCTGAGAGCTTAGCGCCACAAATTTGCAACAAAGCACGGAGCCCGCCCGATGGCGGCAACGCTTCGACAAGTTGCGCAGAGGGAGGAAGAAAGCATGAGATTATCTGCATCACTGGCCGTTGTTTCGGGCTTGGTTCTGGGCTTCATGGCGTTTGCGCCTCAGGTCCAGGCGGCCGAGGACTGCCATCGCGGCACGCTCGACGAGCGCTACTGCGACCGCGACTTCAACCTGACGGCGGACCTGCCGGCCGATCCGGCCGACTGGGTCGACCCCGATACCATCATCTTCTCCTACACCCCGGTCGAAGACCCGGCTGTTTATGCCAAGGTGTGGGACGGCTTCATCCAGCACATGGCGGAAGTGACCGGCAAAGAGGTCGTTTTCTTCCCGGTTCAGTCCTATGCCGCGCAGTACGAAGCGATGCGCTCAGGGCGCCTGCACATCGCCGGTGTGAACACCGGCGGCAATCCGGTCGCGGTCTCCTGTGCCGGCTTCGTGCCTTTTGCGATGATGGCTTCGGCCGACGGCTCTTTCGGTTATGAGATGGAGATCATCGTTCCGGCCGACAGCGCCATTCAGTCGCCGGGCGATCTGAAGGGCAAGACCCTGGCCTTCACCTCCCCGACCTCCAACTCCGGCTTCAAGGCGCCCTCGGCGATCCTCAAGGGCGAGTTCGGCATGGAAGCGGACAAGGACTTCAAGACCACCTATTCAGGCAAGCACGACAACTCGATCCTGGGTGTCGTCAACAAGGACTACGAAGCCGCCGCCGTGGCCAACTCGGTCCTCAAGCGCATGATCGACCGCGACGCCGTGAAGGCCGATGCCTACCGCACGGTCTACAAGTCGCAGACCTTCCCGACCACCGGCTACGGCCACGCCCACAACCTGCATCCGGTGGTGGTCGCCAAGATCAAGGAAGCCTTCTTCTCCTTCCCCTGGGAAGGCTCGGACCTGCAGGCCGAGTTCAAGAAGGAAGCACGCTTCATCTCGATCCATCACAAGTCCGATTGGAATGTGATCCGCAAGATCGACACCGCCAACGGCGTCTCCTACGACTGCAAGTAATGCGATGGTGATCCGGGAAGCGGGCTCGTAAGAGCCCGCTTCCCCTTCTTTGCGGCAAGTCGGGAATGAGATCAAGTCGGGGAATGAGATGCTGCGTCTCGAAAACCTTGTAAAGCGCTACAAAACCGGCGACCAAGCCTTGAAGGGGGTCAATCTTGAGATTCCCAAAGGCCAGGTGCTGGCCCTGATCGGTCCCTCGGGCGCCGGCAAGTCGACCCTGATCCGCTGCATCAACCGCCTGGTGGAGCCGACCGCCGGTGCCGTCTATCTGAACGACGTCAATGTGGCCGCCGTCGGCGCGGGGGAGCTGCGCCGTCTGCGCCGGCGCATGGGCATGATCTTCCAGGAATACGCCCTGGTCGAACGCCTGACGGTGATGGAGAACGTGCTGTCGGGACGGCTGGGATACGTCGGCTTCTGGCGCAGCTGGTTCCGCAAATTTCCGCCCGACGACGTGGCCGAGGCCTTCAGGCTGCTCGACCGGGTCGGCCTCATGCACATGGCCGACAAGCGCGCCGACGAACTTTCCGGCGGCCAGCGCCAGCGGGTGGGGATCGCCCGTGCCCTCATTCAGAACCCCGAGCTGCTGCTGGTCGACGAGCCGACCGCCAGCCTGGACCCCAAGACGTCGCGCCAGATCATGCGGCTGGTCTGCGAGCTTTGCACCGAACGGGGCCTCGCCGCCATCATCAACATTCACGACGTGATGCTGGCGCAGATGTTCGGCCAGCGCATCGTCGGCCTGCAGCTGGGCGAGATCGTCTACGACGGCCCACCCAACGGACTGACCAGCGATGTGCTGACCACGATCTACGGCGAAGAGGACTGGGAAGCGACCATCGACAAGGTCGAGGAAGAAGAGGAAGAAGAGACGACCACCGCAGAAGCCGTACTCGGGGCTGACAGGTGAGCGAACTCAGCCCGGCCTATCCACGCAGCTGGAAGAAACCGCCGCTGATCGCCTCGGCCTGGCTGCGGCGCGGCCTGTGGCTGGGCGCGGCGATCTATCTGGCGCTGGCCCTGGGGACCATGGAGGTCAACTGGACCCGGGTGATGGACGGGCTGCCGCGCGGCGCCGCCTTCCTCAGCGCCTTCTTCCCGCCCGACTTCGTGACGCGCTGGGATTCCATCGTCGACGGCATTCTGGAATCGATCTGGATGACGGTCATCGCCACTGTCGCCGGCATCGCCCTTTCCGTTCCCGTCGGCCTGGGCGCGGCGAAGAACCTGGCGCCCATGCCGGTCTATCTGTTCTGCCGCGGCATCGTCGCGGTTTCGCGCACCTTCCCCGAAGTGATCCTGGCGATCTTCGCCGTGAAGCTTTTCGGCTTCGGGCCCTTCGCCGGCTTCCTGGCGCTCTCCATCGCCACGGTCGGCTTCTTCGCCAAACTGCTGGCCGAGGACATCGAGAACATGGACCCGTCTCAGGCCGAAGCCGTGAAGGCGACCGGCGCCTCCTGGTTCCAATGGATCAACTACGCCATCCAGCCTCAGGTGATGCCCCGCATGATCGGCCTGTCGATGTACCGGCTGGACATCAACTTTCGCGAATCCGCCGTGGTCGGGATCGTCGGCGGCGGCGGCATCGGCGCAACCCTGCTGACCGCCTTCGACCGCTACGAATTCGATTCGGCGGCGGCGATCCTGCTGGTGATCATCGGTATCGTCATGGTGCTGGAATATCTCTCCGGCTATCTCAGGCGCTGGGTGCAGTGACATGCCGGTAATCGAACAAAACGATCGCCTGGTCTGGAGGCGCCGCACCACGCCGCAGCAGTGGGGCCGATGGTTTGCCTGGCTGGTCGGCGTCGCCATCGTCGTCTATTCCTGGCAGATCATTTCCGATAAGACGATCTGGTTCTTCGTCGCCGATGCCGGCACCCAGGCCGCCGACATGGCCGAGCGGATGGTACCGCCCAAGTGGTCCTACATGGAACAGCTCTGGCTGCCGATCTGGGACACCATCAACATCGCGACCCTGGGCACCCTCATCGCCCTGGTGCTGGCCTTTCCCATCGCCTTCTGCGCTGCCAGCAACACCAGCCCGCACCCGGTCGTGCGCTCGGTCGCGCTCTTCATCATCGTTTCCTCGCGTTCGATCAACTCGTTGATCTGGGCGCTGATGCTGGTGGCCATCATCGGGCCCGGCGTCTTCGCCGGCGTCATCGCCATCGGCCTGCGCTCCATCGGCTTCTGCGCCAAGCTGCTCTACGAAGCCATCGAGGAGATCGATGCCACCCAGGTCGAGGCCGTCACCGCGACCGGCGCGACCGGGCCGCAGCGTCTCGCCTACGGCATCGTGCCGCAGATCCTGCCCGCCTTCGCCGGCATCGCGGTCTTCCGCTGGGACATCAACATCCGCGAATCCACGGTGCTCGGCCTGGTCGGCGCCGGCGGTATCGGCCTGCAGCTCAGTTCCTCGATCAACAGCCTCGCCTGGACCCAGGTGTCGCTGATCCTGCTGGTCATCCTGGCCACGGTGGCGGTCAGCGAATGGGTCTCCGCCAAGGTCCGCCACGCCATTATCTGAATGCCGGGGATCTGAGATGTGGGGCCGCGCCCGACTTGCCGGGTCTTGCCCGATCCGGTCCTTTGCGGCAGGCTCTTGGCCAAGAAATGACCGCCGCGACGGCGGGCGAAAACACACATGGGGAGCAGCCCGGATGAACCGCAAAACCCTGGCCGCCGCGCTGGCGGCCGCAACCGTTCTTTCCGCCTTCGGCCAGAGCGCCGCGGCGGAAACCCGCGTCACCTACAAATCCGCGAAATCCACCTCGTCCTACTACCAGATGGCGGTGCAGATCGCCGAAGCCATGAAGGCCGGCAGCGGCGGCGAGATCATCGTGACGGTGGAGGAAAGCCAGGGCTCGGTCCAGAACGTGAAGGAGGCCGCCAACCGCAGCGGCAACTATGTCTTCACCACGCCGCCCAGCCTGGTGAAGCTGGCCCTGGCCGGCAAGAAGATGTTCGAACCCAAGGACGCGGCCTTTGAAAAGATCCGCAGCCTGTTTCCCATCCCCTCCCTCACCATGCACTACGTGGTGCGCGCCGATGCCGGGGTCGATGACTTCGCCGGGCTGGCGGGCAAGGACTTCATCATCGGCAAGGGCAGCTTCGGCGCCCGCGAGGCGGCCAAGAACTTCGAACTCTTCGGCCTGACGGACCAGGTGAAGCTGGTGAACGTGGAGCTGGGCTCCGCCGTGCCGGCCCTGAAGAACGGCCAGGTCGACGGCTTCGCCACCGCCGGCTCCTACCCCGCGCCCAACGTGATGGAGGCCGCCGCCGGTACCGAGATCCGCCTGCTGTCGATGTCGGAAGAACAGCTTGCCGCCACCAAGCGCACCAAACTGGTGATCCCCGCCGGCACCTATCCCGGCATCGATTACGACGTCACCACCACGTCGCTGCCGGTCGCCGCCTACACCACGGCGGCGATGGACGAGGACACCGCCTATCGGCTGACCAAGACCTTCTGGGAAGGCAAGACCCAGATGGGCGCCGCCAACCCCTGGTGGAACGGGGTCAACGCCGACATGCTGGCCACCCTGGGGGCCGAACTGCACCCCGGCGCGATTCGGTATTATCAGGAGGCCGGCCTTACCGGCAAAGTGTCCGCCCAGTGACTTCTCCAACGGCTTGCCGTCACCCGGCAACTTGATGTAGACGGGAAGCCGTGAACTTCAGATTGGGCGCGCAGAACGCCCAAGAGGGGAGCGTGCGAGGAAGGGAGCAGATCACCGTGGCGGATAGTGTCGAAGCCACGGGTATTCGGCGCGGTTTCTTCTCCCTCCTCGCCCTCGTCTCCGTCGGCTTTCATCTCTGGCTGATCTTCGCCGGGCTGATCCCCAATCTGGTCAGCCGCCCCCTGCACCTCATGCTGGCCCTGCCCTGGGTCTTCCTGGCGGCGGAAAGCGGCGGTCCTTTCAGCCGCTGGTCCGGGCGGCTCCTCTGCCTCGCCGGGCTGCTGGCCTGCAGCTACATCATCGTCAATCTGGAAAGCCTGGACGAGCAGTACGGCAGCCTGCGCGGACCGCTGCAGTACACCCTCGCCATCGTGCTCATATTGGTGGTGCTGGAAATGGCGCGCCGGGCGATCAAGCTGGCCCTGCCGCTGGTCGCCGTCACCGCCCTGGCCTACGGTCTCTTCGGCCAGTATCTGCCCGGCGAGTTCGGCCATCCCGGCATTCCGGTGAATTCCTTCCTCGGCACCCTGGTGATCGCCGAGGGCGGAATCTGGGGCTCGCTGACCGGCGTCTCGGTGAACGTTGTGGCGGTCTTCGTCATTCTCGGCGCCTTTGTCGGCGCGGGCGAAGGCGGCGCCGGTTTCATGGCGCTGGCGACCCGGCTGGCCGGCAGGTTCAGGGCGGGCGCAGCCAAGGTCTCGATCCTTTCCTCCGCCTTCTTCGGCTCGATCTCCGGCTCCGCCTCGGCCAACGTCGCCTCGACCGGCGCCATCACCCTGCCGACCATGAAGCGCCTGGGCTATCCGCCTTCCTTCGCCGCCGCGGTGGAAGCCGTCGCCTCCAGCGGCGGGCAGATCATGCCGCCGCTGATGGGCGCCGGGGCCTTCATCATGGTGGAGCTGCTGCGCCTGCCCTACACGGCGATCATGGCGGCGGCGATCCTGCCCGCCCTGCTGTTCTTCTGGGCCAGTTGGACCGGCGTCGACCGCTTCGCCAAGGGCTACGGCCTGAAGGGCATGGCGCGCGAAGACCTGCCGGACCGCAGGACCCTGCTGACCACCGTGCCCTTCTTCCTCATCCCCTTCGGCCTGCTGCTCGCCGTGCTGTTCCTCACCGGCTACACGCCGCAGTTCGCCGCCGGCCTGGCCATCTTCGCCGCCGCCAGCCTGCTGATCACCGACCGCAACGGAACCTTCTCCATCCTCGCCTTCCTCAGGCGCTTCGAAGGGGCCTGCAACAACGCCGCGCGGCAGATCGCCACCATCGCCGCCATCATCATCTGCGCCGGCATCGTCATCGGTGTCCTGCACATGACCGGCCTCGGCGTGAAGGTGACCTCGGTCATCATCGGCCTTTCCGGCGGCCACCTCTGGGGCGCCCTGCTGCTGACCGCGCTGGCCTGTCTCATCCTGGGCATGGAGGTGCCGACCACGGCGGCCTATGTAATCTGCGTTTCGGTCGCCGGCCCGGCGCTGCAGGAACTCGGCCTGCCGGCGCTGCAGGCCCATCTCTTCGTCTTCTGGTATGCCCTGCTGTCGACCATCACCCCGCCGGTCTGCGGCACCGTCTTCATCGCCGCCGGCATGGCGAACACGCCCTGGGTGCCGGTGGCCGGCAAGGCCATGCGCCTCGGCCTCGGGCTCTATCTCGTGCCGCTGGCCTTCGTCGCCAACCCGGCGCTCATCGCCCCCAATGTAAACCTGCCGCTCGCGCTGTTGGCCCTGGTGAAGATCGGCCTCGGCCTCTGGCTGATCAGCCGCGCGCTGATCGGCGCCGGCGACGCGCTCTGGCTGCGGCTCGGCGCCGGCGCGGCCGGAATGGCGGCGATCTTCGCCTTCGGGGTGATATAGGTCTTCAGGAAGAAAGGTTGGCTGGGGCGGCAGGGATCGAACCTGCGAATGCCGATACCAAAAACCGGTGCCTTACCACTTGGCTACGCCCCAACAATGCCGCGTGACCCCCACTATCCTAGGACCGGAGGCCGGGCGGGCGCAATTTAACGCCCGGACTGCCGCGCCGCAATGCTCTTGGTTTTATCCCTCTCCCCGCCTTTCCGTGACCGCCAGCAGGGCCGGCAGCAGCAGCAGGATGCAGAACAGCGTGACCACGATGGCCAGGGTCAGCAGCATGCCCATGCTGGCGGTGCCGGGATGGCTGGAGAGCCCCAGCGCCCCAAAGGAGGCCAGGGTGGTCAGTGCGCTCAGCAGGATCGCCCGCGGCGTCGAATTCGCCCCCGCCGCGCCATCCGGTCCGGCTTGGCGCAGCTCGCGCGCCCGCATCACCGAATGGATACCGCTGTCGACGCCCAGGCCCAGCAGCAGCGGCAGCACGATGACGTTGGCGAAGTTGAACGGCAGGTCGAGCAGCACGCCCGCCGCCACGGTCATCGCCGCCGCCAGTACGAGCGGGATCAGCACCAGCAGGCAGTCGCGCAGGGAGCGCAACACCAGCCAGAGCAGCACCGCAATGGCGACCAGGGCGATCAGGCTGGCCTGAACGAAAGCCTCGATCACCGCGCGGCCGGCCGCGACGATGGTCACCGGCGGCCCGGAGACGGTCGGCACCACCGCCTGCACCGCATCGACAAAGCGCGCCCGCGCCGCCGCATCGCGCAGGTCGTCGCGCGGCTGGACTTCGATCAGCGCCCGCCCGTCCGCCGCCCTGTAACGGGCGATCAGGTCCGGCGGCAGGTCCTCAAGACCGACCGCATCAGCCTCCAGCGCCTCGCCCAAGCGGTCGATCTGCGGACCCAGGCCGGCAAGCCAGGCCCGTTCCAGCTTCGCCAGCACCGCGTTATCACCGCCGTCCAGGGCCCGGAGTGCCGTCAGCAGGCGCCCGGCGGCATCGCCAAGCGGCGGCGGGGCCGTGGCCAGGGTCTGCTGCAGAGCCGTCAGGGCCTTACGGCGCTCATCGGGGCCCGGAGGCGCCAGCGGCTCGCCCGGCAGGAAAAGCGGCGAGAGAAACAGCACCATTTCGTCGATCACCGCCAACTTGTCCTGCTGATCCGCCGGCACGAAGTCTGCGAGGGTAACTGCCGCGGCAACTTCGGGCAGGGCCTCCAGCCGCGCGGCCAGCGCCACCGCCTGGGGCAGGTCGGCGGCCAGAACCTCCGCCTCATAGGGCTGCACCCGCTCGTCCGACAGCAGGTCCAGCAAGGTGGCGACGGAGGGTGAGTTCGGGTCGCGCAGGTTCAGGGGGTCGTCGTCGAAGACCGCCTGCGGCAGGGCCAGCAGGGAGGCAAGCGCCAGCAGCCCGCCGAGGCCCAGCAACCAGCGGGCACGCTGCCCGGCCTGGCGGTGGACCCAGGCGCCAACGGCCGCAATCGGCCCGGGCTGCAGCGGTGCGGCCTGCAGCGGCAGCAGGCTGAGCAGGGCCGGCAACAGAGTGAGGTTGGCAAAGAGCGCGATGAACATGCCGCCGCCGGCGATCAGCCCCAGTTCAGACAAGCCGCGGTAGGCGGTCGGCAGAAAGGCAAAAAAGGCGATGGCGGAGGACAGGCCGCACAGCAGCAGCGGCCGGCCGATCAGCGCCGCCGTCAACGACAGCGCGGCCTGGGTGCCGCTCTCCCCAGGTTCGGCATGGAGGGGTTCGCCCGAGGAACCGCCGGCCCCCAGGACCTCGCGGAAGCGCAGCGCGAAGTGAATGCCGAAATCGACGCTGAGGCCGATGAACAGCACCGCAAAGGCCACCGATATGAGGTTCAACTGCCCGACCGCCAGCGCCGCGAAACCCGCCGTCCAGCAGAGACCGACGACCAGGGTTACCAGAATCGGCAGCACCAGCCGCCAGGAGCGCAGGCCGATAAACAGCACGCAGGCCACCAGCACCGCCGACAGCAGGCCGACGAAGCCGATGCCGCTGCGCACCGAATAAAGCTCGTCCTGGAGCATCAGGGCCTCGCCGGTCAGCCGGATGCGATAGCCGGCCGCCGCGTCGAAACCCGAGACCTCGATCGCCGCCTCGATGGCCACCACGGCCGCCGCCACCGGGGTCAGGCTGGCAAAATCGGTCCGCGGTTTGACGATGAGAAAACGGCGTTTCTGCGAATCAGTCTCAGCCTGTTCCTGCAGCAGGGCGGGCCAGGAAAGCCTGGCATGGGGCTGCGTCGGCAAGGCCTCGGCCACCGCCGCCAGGCTGTCCAGCAGGAACCCAAGGTTCTCGCCGCCGCCCTCTGCCTCGGTGAAGGCGTTGGTCAGCAGGCCCTGCAGGCCGCGCAGCGAGGGGTCCTCCAGCAGCGCCGCCAGCAGGGGTTCGGCCTCGGCAAGCCGGTCCGCCTGGGTATCCAAATCAATCTGGGAGAGAAAAAGAAGCCCGTTGCGGCGAAAAAAGGCCGCGCCCTCGAGATCGAAGACGCTCTCGAAGCGTTCGGGTTGCTCCCTCAGGGTAGCGGCCAGTCGCGCCGCCGCCTGCTCCGCGGCCAGACTGTCGGGACCTTCGATGACCAGGATCAGGGTGTCGTCGCGCTGGGGAAAGGCCAAATCAACCGCAACGTTATTCTGCCGAAAGGGCAGATCTTCCGACAGCATATCGGTGGTCGAGGTGTTGATACTGAGGGTGGTGACGGCGAACCACAGCAAGCCGGCGGCTGCCAGCAGCGACAGGCTGACCACCAGCCCGGCCCGCCGGCAGACCCGGCGAACCCAGGCAGAAACCCAATCATGAGAGGAGTCGGGCATTTTCGAAGACATGGCGCCCCAATTCGGTATCTCCGCTTATAGTCCGCCGCCGCCGCCTTTGACAACGCCGGGAGCGCCAAAGATTGAGGTTTTTTAAGGACTTCGAATTAGGGCTCCGTTAACTACGGCTGGCCCATAACGTCCTATAGGAACTTGGGCTTTCCTGCCTGGCGGCGGAAAGACCGGGGGAAAATGCGTGAGACGACAAGCACGCAGATCATCAACTTGCCGCGTGAGAGAATGAGCGAGCAAACCGAAAAGGCGAGCCAGAATCCGCGTAAAGCGGCCGCAGGAAAGCGGCCGCCGAGGAAATCGCGCTCGCCCGGGGCCAAGACCACCGCCAAACGGCACGGCCAGGAGAAGGGGACCCAAGGGACAGGGCCGAAGAAGGCCGCTGACGCGATGGAGAAACCCAAGAACTCTCTGGCGCCGGACCCTGCCACCATTACCTTCGGAAGCAACCGGCCGATCGTACCGCCACCGCCGCCAAAGCCGGTCAGCTCAGGCTTGCGGTTTTCCGGCCCTTCGGCGGGCACGCTCAAAGCCAGCGGACCGCAGGCAACGTCGGCCAAAGCCAATGGCCTGACCTTCACGGACGCGGCGCCGGAAGAAACCAAGTCCACCACTGCCCCCCAGGCGCCCAGGCCCCCCAAAGCGCCCGAAACAAAGACCGGCAAACCGCCAAGCAACAAAGCGGCCACGGCGAAATCCGGAACCAAGCCGCCGCAGGACGGCAAAAAGCCCGACGGTGCGGCAACCGCCAAAGCGAATTCGGGCAAAGCAAATCCGGACGGCGAGAAAACGCCAGCGAAACCCGCCGGTATCACAAAGCCCGCCATTGCGCCGCAGCAGGCTGGACCGCTGATCGAAAAAACGCCGTCGCGCCGCCCCGCCACCTATGCACTGCTTGGCTTTGCAGCGGTGGCCGGTCTGACCTGGTGGTTCAGCAATCAGCCGGTCGTGGAGCCGCAGCAGGGCAGCGGCGAAATCGCGGCCTTGCAGGACCCGGCCCCCGGCAATCCGGCCGCCGGGCAGGCAGCCGTTGGCCCGACAGAGGCTCCGGGCGCCGGCGACAGCGGATCGACGCCGGCCCCTGCCCAAGCAAGCGCCCCTGCCAGCGATGCCGTGACGATTGCCGAGCTCTGGGAGATCCAGGACATCCTGCGCCAGCTTGATCTCGCCCCCGGAACAAGCAACGGCCAGTTGACACCCGCCACCCGGGACGCGATCCGCAGCTATCAGGAGATGGCGGGCCTGGCCGTTACCGGCGAGGCCAGTCCGGCACTGCTCCAGGAACTGCGCTCCGTCGCCGCGCTCTACAACGGCGGTTGATACCTCAGCCGGCCCGCAGGCCGGTCGCCGTTACCCACCAGCCGGGCTCCGCACCCCGAAGCGCAAGGGCGGCACTCTCGGCATCGGCATGGTTTTCATAGATCGCAAAGCAGGTCGCGCCGCTGCCCGACATGCGGGCCAGGCGGCAGCCGGGCGTCGCGGCCAGGCTATCCAGAACCCGCGGCACCACCGGTGAAAGCCGCCGCGCCGCCTCCTCCAGATCGTTCGGCCGTTCGCCGAGCCAATCCAGCAGGGTATCGAAATCCGGCGGCGGCAGCTGTTCGTCGGCGCGGCTGAAGGCAGGCTGCCGGGCCTTGAAGACAGCAGCGGTGGACAGCGGCACCCCCGGATTGACGAGAACCAGGGCCAGGGCCGGAAAGGCAACGACCGGCCGCAGCACTTCCCCGATGCCGGACATCACGACGGTCCGGGCAGCAAGACAGACCGGCACGTCGGCGCCCAGTTGCAGGGCAAGATCCAGCAGGCTGGGATCGTCGGGCGATAATCCGGTCAGGCTGCAAAGCCCCCGCAGCACGGCGGCGGCATCGGCCGAGCCACCCCCGATGCCGGCGGCGACCGGCAGGTTCTTTATCAGGGTAACGGCAACGTTCAGGGGCCGGCCCGCCAAGGCCGAGAAGCCTTCTGCGGCCCGCAGAACCAGGTTGTCCGCCGCCGCCGACAGCCCGGCGGCAAAAGGCCCATCGATGGTGAGGTTCAGGACATCGCTTTCCTGAAACCTCAGCACATCGCCATGCTCGGCAAAGACCACCAGGCTGGACAAGGCGTGATAGCCATCGTCCCGCCGGCCGGTAACCTGCAGCGTGAGATTGATTTTGGCCCAGGCGGTTTGATCCGCCAAAGCGGTGCCCTTCAGATCAAGCATCTTCAAGTCGCTCTGGGTCCGCTAGCGCTAGATATCCTGCGGCAGGGCATCCATGCCGTCTTTGATCTTCTTCTCGATGATGGGGATCTGATCCGCCTCGGGATCGAGACTGAGCGAGCGGTTCCACTGAAACCTCGCCTCGATCCTGCGGCCGACACGCCAGAGCGCATCGCCCAGGTGGTCGTTGATCACCGGATCCTGCGGACGCAGCTCGACAGCTTTTTCCAGCTGCACCACCGCCTCCTCGTAACGGCCGAGCCGGTAGTAGACCCAGCCCAGGCTGTCGACGATGTAGCCGTCACGCGGGCGCAGCTTCACGGCGCGCACCAGCATCGCTTCCGCCTCATCCAGGTTCTTCTTCTTCTCAACCCAGGAATAAGCCAGATAGTTCATCACGTAGGGCTGTTCCGGCTGAAGGCCGAGGGCGTTCAGGAAATCTGCCTCCGCGCGCTCCCACTGGTCCGAACGCTCCAACGCGATGCCGCGGAAATAGAGCAGCGACCAATGGCGCGGAAGGATCTCCGACAGGCGGTCGACGGCGTCGTCATAGGCGACCACCGCCTCCTCAAAACGTTCCTCGGCGCGCAGCAGATTACCTTTTCGAAACAGCGGCTCGTAGCTGCCGGGCCGCTCTGCGGCCAGGTCGTCTAACTCGGTAAGGGCCAGATCGACCTCTTCCAGGGCCTGCAGCTCTTCGGCAACGCGCAGGCGCACGACCCAGCCGAAGAGTGAGTCTTCCGGGATCGACCGATAGGCGGCAATGGCGTCAAAGCCACGACCCTGATTCTGCAGGATCTCACCCAGCAGCACCCGCGCAAGAGTGAAGTCGGGGCGCAGCGCGATGGCCTGATAAAGGTGGACCAGGGCCGCATCGGTGGCCGACTCCTGGCTCAAGAGACTAGCGATATGAAACAGCACCTCGGCCATGCCGTCGGTCGCTTTGGTCACCTCCACCGGGCTGGTGACGCCCTTTTCGGCATTCTCCAGCATCGGCGCCAGAATGTCCGAGCCGGGATTGCTGGAAACAAAATCGCGGTAGACTTCCAGCGCCCGCGCCTGCTGGCCGTTGCGCTCAAAGAAACTGCCGGCCAACCAGGTCAGGCGCAGGGTCGGTCTGCCGGTGGTGGAAAGCAGGGTTTCGTACCCCGTTGCCGCGGTTTCGCTGCGGCCCCCCACCTCGTTGATCAGCGCGGCGTGAAGCCCGTGGAGCACCGCGAAGCCGCGCTCCCCCTCCAGAACCGAAAGACGCTCCAGGCCGCCGTCGGGATCGCCCTCTCCGGTCTTAACCCAGGCACGCAGCATCGGGACGAGAATCTGGTTGATGCCGCGTTCGGGCTGCATCGCCAGGATCTCATCGGCACGCTGCATATCGCCACTGCGCGCCGCCTCGACGGTAAGAACCAGATTGGCGACGGGGTTTTCGGGCTGTACGGCGATCACCCGCTGGGCCAGGCCGGCCGCTTCGTCCTGCCGGCCGGTGGCCGCCGCCAACTCCAGCGCCGGCAGCAAGACCTCGGGATTGTCGGGATCGTAGCGCAGAGCCTGGATCATATAGTCGGCCGCTGACTCCAGGTCCCCGTCACGCTTTGCCACCAAACCCGCCAGATAGGCGCCGTAAGGCGAGGCGATGGTCGGCGTGCTCGCGCGCTGCGGCAATTCAGCGGAAACCAACTGAACCGAAAGGTCGGCTCTTTGAACCGGCGGCTCCGCGCCGCAAGCCGCGGGAACCAGGCCAACCACCAGCGCGGCCACCGCCGTCTTGGGCCAATGGCCCCAGCGTGTCACCCGCTGCGTTATGGGTCGAACTTGCGACAAATCCATCTCCTGGCGTTGTTGCCTACGGCTGATTGCCCGGTCTAATCGCCTAGTCTAACCGAGGGCGGCAAGAGGCCACAACGCCGGGCTTGGCGCGCATCTTCACGCTCCTGCGATCAGCCGGATCGCGTTCCAACCCTTAAAGTGGACCAAATCCGCCGTATCGCAAGGGATCAAACGAGGGTCAGGCGATCAATGGGGGTGCCGCCAGGGCATCCCGTCGGCGGCTACATGTTCGGATAGTTCGGGCCGCCCGCGCCTTCCGGCGTAACCCAGACGATGTTCTGGGTCGGGTCCTTGATGTCGCAGGTTTTGCAGTGAACGCAGTTCTGCGCGTTGATCTGCAGGCGCGGGTTGGCGCCGTCGTCGTCGCGGACAATCTCGTAGACCCCGGCCGGACAGTAGCGCTGGGCCGGCTCGTCATAGAGCTTAAGGTTGTGCTCCACCGGTACCGAGGCGTCTTTAAGCGTGAGGTGAACCGGCTGATCCTCCTCGTGGTTGGTGTTGGAGATAAAGACCGAGGAAAGCCTGTCGAAGGTGAGCACACCATCGGGTTTGGGATAATCGATCTTCGGCATCTCCGCCGCCGGCTTCAGGCATTCATGATCGGCATGCCTGTGACGGAAGGTCCAGGGCGCCTTGCCGCCGAGCAGCTTCAGATCGAGGGCGCCATAGAGCATTGAGCCATAGAGCCCCCACTTGGTGAAGGCGGGCCGGAAATTGCGCGCCTTGTGGAGTTCCTCGTGCACCCAGGAGCCTTCGACCTTCTGTGTGAAGGTCGTCAGTTCGGCCGGCGGCTCGCCTTCCCCGCTCAGCGCTTCGAAGGCGGCTTCGGCAGCCAGCATGCCGGTCTTCATGGCATTGTGGCTGCCCTTGATCTTCGGCACGTTGAGGAAGCCCGCCGCGCAGCCCATGATCAGGCCGCCGGGAAAGGTGAGTTTCGGCAGAGACTGCAGCCCGCCTTCGTTCAACGCCCTGGCGCCGTAGGCGATGCGCTTGGCGCCCTCCAGCATCGGACGGATGGCGGGATGGGTCTTGAAGCGCTGCATCTCCTCAAAAGGCGAGAGATGCGGATTGTCGTAGTCCAGGCCGACGACGTAGCCGACGTAGGCCTGGTTATTCTCCAGGTGATAGATGAAGGAGCCGCCCCAGGTGGTGGTGTTCATCGGCCAGCCGGCGGTGTGGATCACCGTTCCGGTCTTGTGCTTCGCCGGGTCGAGCTGCCAGAGTTCCTTGATGCCCAGGCCATAAGTCTGCGGGTCCGCGCCTTCGCGCAGCCCGAACTTCTGCTCAAGCTGTCTGGTGAGGGACCCGCGGCAACCTTCGCCGAAGAAAACATAGCGGCCGTGCAGTTCCATGCCCTGCTGATAGGACGGCTTCTGCGCCCCATCCTTGCCGATGCCCATGTCGCCGGTCGCCACGCCCTTGACCCGGCCGTCGTCGTGATAGAGCACCTCCGAAGCCGCGAAGCCGGGATAGACCTCGACGCCCAGCGCCTCTGCCTGCTCGCCCAGCCAGCGGCAGACATTGCCCAGCGAGACCACGTAGTTGCCGTGGTTGTGCATCTGGCCGGGCAGCATCCAGATCGGCACCGAGATGCTGCCCTTCTCGGACAGCAGCAGGAATTTCTCGTCGCCGACCGGCGCATTCAGGGGCGCGTCCTTTTCCTTCCAGTCGGGAATCAGCTCGTTCAGGGCCCGCGGTTCAAGGACGGCGCCGGAGAGAATATGGGCGCCGACCTCGGAGCCCTTCTCCAGGACACAGACCGAAACCTCCTTGCCGCTTGCCTGGGAAAGCTGGCGCAGGCGGATGGCCGCCGAAAGGCCGGCCGGACCGGCCCCGACGATGACCACATCGTATTCCATGAACTCGCGTTCCAAGATCTCTCACTCCTCAAACGCCGGGGTGCTCTTCCCCGGTCCATCAATCCCGGGCCCTTTGTCAGGCCACTGCCGGGCCAAATCCAGGGCCCTTATGGTTTCGCTCTGCCTGTTGGTGTCGGAACGGAAGGTTGCCTTCGTTCCGACAGGTTTCCCCGGCATCGCACGACCGTCTTCATAGTACAGACCCGGGGCCGGGGCCAAGCAAAGCAGGCGCGCCCGTTATTCGCCATTTACCGCCGTTTTAGGCGCCCAGACGTGCGTCCTTACCGAAAATTCACCATTCCGGGCCATGTTACGGCCACTGGAGAACCGAAAAGATGGCCGTACAAGAGATTTCAAGGCAGGACGACGAAGGCGAGGTCGAGAACGATCCGAGCCCGCTGGACGAGCTGACCCATGCCGAAATGCGCATGCTCTACGCCGAATCGACGGAGTCGATCCGCTATGCCAAGACCCGCCAGTGGCGCTCCCTGAGCGGCATCCTGCTGATGTTCGGCGCGCTCATGGCTGCCTCCCAGTTCGCCGCCACCAATGCCCAGCTGGTCAATCTGATCGTCGCGATCAGCTTTCTCTGCAGCGGCGGGGCGATCTATACACTGGCGCTCTATCAGGCCTGGCAGAATACCGAACGGGAGAAACTGCGCGAGATCGGCCGCCACCTGTCCAGCTACGCCCAGTCGGTCCGCGCCGTGAAATCATCGCGCGAGGCGAACGTTCATCGCTACACGCTGCTGATCTTCATGATCTTCAGCGTGCTGATCGGCAACATCATGGTGGTGCTCTTCGCCTCCCCCGTCTTCCATTAGACCGATCTTCCGCTAGACGATACTTCCAGCAGAGCATTTTCCAAGCCCGTCTCACCCCCGGCAGACTTTCCGGCCGTTGGGCTTTCAGACCGGCGGGCTTTTCGGCGGGCCGCCGCCTCTGCTATCGTTGCCCATGATCAGCCAACAGCCGGACCCTGCGGCAAGCTTGGCCGCCTTGCAGTGGCTCATTGATGCCGGCGCCGACGAAGCCGTCGGCGAGGTGCCGCTCGACCGGACCGCGCTGCCGGACCCGCGGCGGCAGACCCGGGCGTCATCGTTGCAGACTGGGGCTCAGGCGCCGAAGTCTGCAACGATGACGCCGAAGACGGCGAGCCCGGCACCGCGCCCGCGCCCTACGCCGGGTCTCGCCTCGGCCAGCGAAACCCAGGCCGATGCCCAGCGCCTCGCCCAGGCCGCCAATTCGGTTGAGGAAATCCGTCAGGCACTGGAGCGTTTCGACGGCTGTCCCCTGAAGGCGACAGCGACCAACCTCTGCCTCTACGACGGCAATCCGCAAGCCCGGATCATGATCATCGGCGAGGCCCCCGGCGCTCAGGAAGACCGCCAGGGCAAACCCTTCGTCGGCCCGGCCGGGCAGATGCTCGACCGCATGCTGGCCGCGATCGGCCTGGATCGTAGCCAAGTCTACATCACCAACCTGCTGTATTGGCGCCCGCCGGGGAACCGCAATCCGACCCCGGCGGAAATCGCCGCCTGCCTGCCTTTCCTGGAACGCCAGGTCGAGCTGCTGGCCCCCAAGCTGCTGCTGCTCACCGGCGGCATGTCGGCCAAGACGCTGCTGAACAAAAGCGAGGGCATCCTGCGGCTGCGCGGCCGCTGGGACGACTATCGCCACCCCCGGATGGGCGAAACGATCCCTGCCCTGCCGACCCTGCATCCGGCCTATCTGCTGCGCCAACCAGCGCAAAAGCGCGAGGCCTGGCGGGACCTGCTGGCCTTTGCCGAGGCCATGGAGCGCGAGGGCCTTGCCCCCTAGAGCAGATCCATCGACCAGGATCTGCTCTAACTCTTTGATGTCGATCGGATTCACATGTTTTGTCGGAACCACTTTGTGGTTTCGACAAAACATGACCCGATCTAGGCGGGCCGATTCCTCCCAGATTCCCGTTGGATTCCTTGCCGATTTCCAATGGCCTCTAAAAAGCCATACTTAACGCCGATTTAACCCCGGCCGTGGCCTGCTGGTGCCTGCGGAGTTGCAGACATATCAGTGCTTGTTTAACGTCATCGGAAAACCGGGGCTATGAAAACACCGGGGGTCGCAGTGCAATCTAGGAGTCGGGTCGGTGCCCTTGTTTCCCGGGCACGGCCTTCTTTTGCTTATGTCGGGCGTTTTCTCGGCGCGGCGGCCTGCCTGCGCCTGGCGGCTGCCTTCGTCGTTGCCGGCTTTCTGGGTGCGGTGCCGGGTTTTGGACCGGGCGCAGCCGCACAGGTTCTGCAGCCAGGCGATCTGCAACCCAAAAATCCGAGTATCCAGAGTCAACCGGGCGGAACGGCCGCCCTGCCGGCCGGGATCGTCCCGGGCCCGGACGGCCTGCCGGCGGTGCTGTCGCCGGGTGACGCCGACCGCTACCGCCGGGTCTTTGCGCTTCAGGAAAAGGGCCGCTGGAAGGAAGCCGACAAGCTGATCGCGGGCTTGGGCGACCGCCGGCTGATGGGCCACGTCCTGGCCCAACGCTACCTTCATCCCACAGCCTATCGTTCCCGCTACAAGGAACTGAAGGCCTGGATGGACAGCTACGCCGACCATCCCCAGGCCCAGCGCCTCTACAAGCTGGCGCTGAAGCGGCGCCCGGCCAACTACCGCCGCCCGCAGCCGCCGGTGAGCCCCGGCCGCGGCATCGTCTCGGGCGGCAAGCGGGTCAGTACCGACTACGTTTCGCCGCGCAAACGCAGCAAGGCGACAAAGCGTAAGGTCGCCAAGCTGCTGCGCCAGGTGCACCACAACGTGCTGCGCCAGCGCTTCAGCGTCACCGAAGACCTGCTCAACAAAAAATCGACCCAGAAGCTGCTGGACCAGGTCGAACTGGACCAGGCCCGGGTGCTGGTCGCCTCCGGCTGGTTCTATTATGGACAATCGCAGCGCGCCTATGCCATCGCCAGTGCCGCGGCACGGCGCTCCGGTGCCGCGGCCCCGATGATCAACTGGATCGCCGGTCTGGCGGCCTGGCGGGTCGGCGACCTGGAATCCGCCGCAACGTTCTTTGAGATACTCGGCAATGCCGAGCGGGCGCCCGGTTGGAATATCGCCGCCGGCGCTTACTGGGCCGCGCGAACCAATCTGAGATTGCAGCGCCCGGAGCGGATCAGCCCGCTGCTGCAGCGCGCCGCGCTCTATCCCCATACTTTTTATGGCCTGCTGGCGCGCCGCGCCCTGGGCATGCCGATCGAGTTCGACTTCGGGTCCCACCGGATGGACCCGCAGATGGCGGCGCTGCTGAAGAACAACCCGGTCGGCGCGCGCGCCCTGGCGCTGATGCAGGTCGGCGACAGCGAAGCGGCGGAGCGCGAACTGGTGAAGGCCGGTTCCTGGGGCGACCCGCGCATGAGCCAGGCTCTGTTGGCCCTGGCGCAGCACGCCCGCATGCCCTCCCTCGCCTTTCGCATGGGCAGCCAGTTGGCACGCCAGCGCAGCGATCAGGCGACCCCCGGCGCCCTGGACGCCGCGCTCTACCCGATACCGCCCTGGCAGCCGGAAAACGGCTTCACCGTCGATCGCGCGCTGATTTTTGCGCTGATGCGCCAGGAATCGGGCTTCAACACCAAAGCCAAGAGCCCGGACGGCGCGCGCGGCCTGATGCAGTTGATGCCGCGCACCGCCAGCTATATCGCCCGTGACCGGCGCTACCGCGGCAAGGCGCGCAACGAACTGTTCGACCCCAGCCTGAACATGGAGCTGGGCCAGCGCTACATCGCCTACCTGCTGCGCCACGAAAGGGTGCAGGGCGACCTCTTCCGCCTGACCACCGCCTACAACGGCGGCCCCGGCAATCTCGGCAAGTGGGCGCGCAGGATGAAGGCGGGCGACGACCCGCTGCTCTTCATCGAGGCCCTGCCGTCGAAGGAAACCCGCCTCTTTATCGAGCGGGTGCTGACCAACCTCTGGATCTACCGCCAGCGTCTCGGCCAGCCGGCCCCCTCGCTGGAACGACTTGCGGGCGGCGACTGGCCGCGCTACGAAGCCTTGGACGGAACCCGTGCCGAGGTTGCACTGTATGGCCAGAATTGACGAAAGCCTGCCCTTCCTGCCTGTAAACATTGCCGTCCTGACCATCTCCGACAGCCGTACGCTGGCGGACGACAAGTCGGGCCAGCGCCTGGTCGAGATGATCGCCGCCGATGGGCACAAACTCGCCGCGCGGCAAATCGTCACGGATGACGGCGACAAGATCGTCGCCGCCCTGAAGGCCCACATCGCAGATCCCGATGTCGATGTGGTGATCACCACCGGCGGCACCGGGGTCACCGGCCGCGACGTGACGCCGGAGGCCTTCAAGCAGGTGATGGAAAAAGAGATCGAGGGCTTCGGCGAACTGTTCCGCTGGATCAGCTACCAGAAGGTCGGCACCTCGACCATGCAGAGCCGCGCGATCGGCGGTGTCGCCGACGGTACCTACCTCTTCGCGCTGCCCGGTTCGCCCTCGGCCTGCAAGGACGGCTGGGAAGAGATTCTGAAGTTCCAGCTCGACTCCCGCCACAAACCCTGCAACCTCGTCGAACTGATGCCGCGCCTGAAGGAACACCTGAAGGCGGCGAGCTGAATCCCCCAAGACGAATCCGGCGCGAAGCGGCCTTCCGCGTAAAAAGTTAACCCGTGCATTCGCCTTTATCCTTTGAAATCAACGGGCGAAACGCTTTACTGCAGGTTGTGCCGCCATTTCATGGCGGCGGCACCGGAACCGGAGCATGCAAATGAGTGATGCCAGCCTCGCCGCCCCTGCCTACGAAGCGATCCCCCTGCCCGATCCGCGCAGCTTCAGCGATGCGGAAATGGCCGAGCGGGCGGCGGAATTTCTGGAGGAAATGAAAACCCGCCATTCAATCCGCGATTTCGCGCCCACACCGGTGCCGCGCAGTGTGATCGAGGATTGCATCCTGGCGGCGGGGCGCGCACCCAGCGGCGCCAACCGGCAGCCCTGGCATTTCGTGGCGGTCGGCGATCCTGCCATGAAGAAACAGATTCGCGAGGCGGCAGAGGCCGAAGAAAAGACGTTCTATGACGGCAAGGCGGGCGACGACTGGCTCTCGGCCCTGGCGCCGCTCGGCACCGACGATGAGAAGCCCTTCTTGGAGACCGCGCCCTGGCTGATCGTGATCTTCGCCGAGCGCTACGGCGTCTCCGCCGAGCGCAAGATCGTGAAGAACTACTACATCAACGAATCGGTCGGCATCGCCACCGGCATGCTGATCACGGCCCTGCACTGCGCCGGGCTGGCGACCCTGACCCACACGCCCAATCCGATGCGCTTCCTGAACGACATCTGCGGGCGCCCGGAGAATGAAAAGCCCTACATGATCCTGGTTACCGGCCACGCCGCAAAAGACGCCACCGTGCCCAAGCACGCCAAGATCAAGAAGCCGCTGGAAGAGATCGCCACCTTTCGCTGATCTGGCCGCTGTTCGAGGCAACTGACCAACGCTTCAGGCGGCGCCGCGTTCGGGCGCCGTCAGCACAGCCTGCAACAGCCCGGGAAACAAGCTGTCGAGCTCGGCGCGCCGAAGCTCGTTCATATGAGTCGTGCCGTCGGTGCGGGTCCGCAGAACACCGGCGTCGCGCAGCACCCGGAAATGATGCGACATGCTCGACTTCGGCCGCCCACAGTCCAGCGCCGCGCAGGTTGCCTCGCCCTCACGGTCCAACTGACGCACCACGTCCAGGCGCACCGGATCGCTGAGCGCATGGAGCACGCGCGCCAGCTCAATATCCTCCGGCCTTGGATGCCGCATCGCCCTCATGCCTTGAACCTCAGGTCTATGCCCCTATATTTCGGTAGTTCGATTAATTTCGAACTACCGAACTTCTGAGTAAAATATAGGCTTTCCGCCTGATTTCGCAAGCCTCCGGCAGGACAGCCCAACACCAGGGGACCCCCCAGATGTCGTCGCTCTTCGATCCCTTTACCCTGAAAGACGTTACGCTGCGCAACCGCATCGCGGTCTCGCCCATGTGCCAGTACTCGGCCGAGGACGGCGTGATCAACGCCTGGCATTACACCCATCTCGACAGCCTGGCCCGCGGCGGCGCCGGCCTGGTGATTGCCGAGGCCACCGCCGTCTCACCCGAAGGCCGCATCACACCGGGCTGCGCCGGCCTGTGGTCGAACCGGCAGGCCGAGGCCTTTGCGCCCGCCGTCCGGTCGATCAAGGCGGCCGGGGCGGTGCCGGGAATCCAGATTGCCCATGCCGGCCGCAAAGCCAGCGCCAACCGGCCCTGGGAAGGCGACGATCATATGGCCGAAGACGACCCCCGCGCCTGGCAGCCGCTCGCCCCCTCCGCCCTGCCCTTCGGCGCCAACCTTCCGCGCCGCCCGACGGCGATGACCAAGGACGACATCCTCAAGGTGCAGCGGGACTACGTCGCAGCGGCGGAGCGCGCCCGGCAGGCCGGCTTCGAATGGCTGGAACTGCATTTCGCCCATGGCTATCTCGCCCAGTCGTTTTTGTCGCCGCACTCCAACCAGCGCGACGACGACTACGGCGGCAGCTTTGAAAATCGCATCCGCTTCCTGACTGAGACCTTCGCGGCGGTACGGGAAGTCTGGCCGCAGAATCTGCCCCTGACCGTGCGCCTGGGCGTCATCGAATTCGACGGCCGCGAGGAGACGGTGGACGAAGCGACCGAACTGGTGCGGCGCCTTGCCGGGCTGGGCCTCGACCTGATCGATGTCAGTCTCGGCTTTTCGATCCCCGGCGCCGACATCCCCTGGGGCCCCGGCTTCATGGCGCCGCTTGCCGAGCGTCTGCGCAGCGAAGCGAAAATCCCGACGGCCACGAGCTGGTACATCAGCGACCCCCAACAGGCGGACCAGATGATCCGTGAAAACAAGGTGGACCTGGTCATGCTGGGCCGGGCGCTGCTGGCAAATCCGCACTGGCCTTACGACGCCGCCCGCACCCTGGGCATCGACAAACCGTCCTGGACCCTGCCCGCGCCCTATGCCCACTGGCTGGAGCGCTACCGCGCCGCCTGATCTCTCAGGAGTTGGAGATCGGCCCCGGTATCGACATCGCGCAACCGGTCCAGCAAAGCCACCCGGACATCCTTCAGGTTCGCCAGGGTATCGTCGAGGGTGGCGGCGCTGGACCAGCGCACGCCGTCGAAAGGGGGGCGGACAACCGGCCGCCGCCGGGCGCCGACCAGCCAGTAACCGCCGTCCTCCGCCGGGCCGAAGACCCAGTCCGCCGCGCCCAGGCTTTTGAAAGCCCCGCCGATGTGGGCGCGCGTGATACCGGGAATGTCGCTGCCGATCATCACCAGCGGCCCGGGCGGCAGGGTCTCGAAAAGCCGGCCCATGCGGCGGCCCAGATCGCCCCGGCCCTGCGGCAACAAATCGCCGTGGAAAGGCCAGAGCCCGCGGCCCGACAAAGCCGCTGAGTCCGGCGTAACCGCCAACCAGAGCCGCCAGCGTGGATCGGCCGAGAGGTCGCGCAGCAGGCCCGCCGTATGGCCGCGGTAAAACCGCAAAGCCCCGACGGTACCGATGTCCCGCGCCAGGCGCCGCTTCACCGTTCCCAGACGCGGCGCCCGCGCCATGACCACGAGATGTTTCTGCAAGTCGGTCACGGTCTACGTCTCTCTGGGATTGACGGCACCGGCCCGCTCCCCCTCCCTGCCACCCAACGCCAGTATCCTATGGATGGCAGGGAGGGGGAGCGGGCTGGAACCGCTTCGACGTAAGTCGAAAACACGCTAACCGTAAAGCCGCGCCAGCAGGCGCGGCGGCGCCCCGGCGAAGTAGAGCGAGAGAATTGAAAGGTTGCGCAGCGGCCGCAGCAGCCAGCCGCCCCGCCGGTAACGAACCGCCGAGGTCACGGCGGCAGCGTCGAGCATCACCAGATTGTGCCGTCCCTGGCGGCGGACCAGACGGCGCAGAATGTCCACATCCTCCATCAGCGCCAACGGACGAAAGCCGCCAAGGTGGTCATAGAGCCTGCGGCTGATCAGCAGGCCCTGGTCGCCGTAAGGCAGGCCCAGGCGGCGGCTGCGCCAGTTCGCCAGCCGCTCGATGTGCCGCGCCTGCGGCGCCGGGTCGTCCAGCGCGAAACGGAAAACGGCGGCGCGCCGGTCCGCCCCTTCACCCGCGAGGAAACCGGCCACTTCCTGTGACCAACCGCTCTGCAGCACGGTGTCGGCATGGAGGAACAACAGCCAGTCGCCCCCGGCGGCCTCCGCCCCGGCTTGCAACTGAAGACCCCGTCCGACCGGCGAAGCGATGACCCTTGCGTCTGCCGCGGCGGCCAATCTGCCGGTGGCCGCGCTGTCGCCGGCCTCTGCGATGATCACCTCGCCCAGCAGCCCGCGCGCCCGCGCCTCCGCCAAAGCCGCCAGGCCCGCCGGCAGGGTTGCGGCGGCATCGAGGCTGGGGATCACCACCGAGAGCGTTGGGGCTGATGCGGTCATGCGCCAGGATGTAGCATGGAATGCCGGCGGCGGCGGAAACCAAGATTTCGTGATTTTGCGCCGCGCGATTGGCGTGCTAGCCGTCCCTGCCCAAAGGAAAACCGCGGAAAGAGACTTTGCCCAACCAACCCGATCTGGATGCGCTGCAGGCCGCCGCGCGCCACTTGCCGGGCTTCGCCGGGCTGGCACGCAACCAGCTGAGCCTGCTGCGCACCACCGGCCTGGCCCACGACCACGTCGCAATCGAGGGCTTCGGCATCGGCGGCCGCGCGGTCCTGCTGCGGGTGCCCCGGCAGAGCCAGTTCGCCTTCAACGCCGAAGACAATCTGCGCTATCAGGCGGCCTGCTTCGAGCGGGTGAGCCTGAGCGGCCGGGGCCCGAAGCTCTATGGCGTGATCCCGCCCTGCCCGGCCATTCCCCTGGGCGCCCTGGCGGTGGAGCGGATCGAGGGGCGGCCCCCGCGCCTGCCGGAGGATCTGGCCGCGCTGGCCGAGGCCATGGCCCGGGTCCACAGCCTGCCGCTGCCGGCGGCATCGCACTGCCCACCCCTGGCCGACCACCGTGATCCGGTCACCGGGGCGCTGAAAGAGATCGAGGCGCAGGCGGCCTTCCTGCCGCAGGCCGGACTGGCGCCGGAAAGCCTGGCGGCAGTGACGGAGGAACTGACCTGGGCACGGGGCTATGCCTCAGAGGTCGCCGCTGCGCGAAGCGATCAGCCGCGCAGCCTGGTGCTCACCGATACCCATCCCGGCAACTTCCTGATCGATCGGCGGGGCGAGGCCGTGATCGTCGATCTGGAAAAGGCACTCTACGGCGCGCCGGGCATCGATCTGGCCCATGCCACCGTCTATTCCTCCACCACCTGGGATCTGGATACTTCCGCTGAGTTGAGCGTCCGGGAGGTGGCCGGGTTCTACGCCCATTATCTGGCAGTCGCCGCGGACCTGTCCGGCACCGCCTGGCGCGACCGGCTGCGGCCCTGGCTGCTGCCGCTGCGGCGCCTTCTGTTTCTGCGCGCGATCACCTGGTGCGCCAAGTGGCGGGTGCAGCAGGCCAGACAGAAAACGGCCCTCAAGGAACGGGCCGGCAGCACTGAGGACTGGTCGGCGGAAAACAGCGATCCCGCCCTCATCGCCCATGTCGCCGGGCGGGTCGCGCTCTATCTGCGGCCCGAAACCCTGGCACGCATGCGCGGCGAATGGCTGACGCCCGGCGCTCTGACCGCACTACTGGAATAGCCGAACTGCTCGACTGACAGGCTGGTGACAAAGCCGAAGCCTGGGTTTGCGCTCTGAAAAAGAGTCAAATGTTCTTGTTTTGTTCATACCTCTTTGCTAGCCTCGGGACATGGTTGATCTGATCCCCGATAAACCAAAGAAGGGCCGTGGCGCCGTCAGCAATGCCAGCGGGCGTTACGAGCCCTTCACCCGGGTCGCCGTCGACGACGGTTGGGGCCGGGACCCGGGCAGCAGCGGCTTTGGCGAAGCGGGCTTCGGCGAAGACCCGCCGCCCCGGCCGACCGAGGTGATCTGGGATGCGACCCGCACGATCATCACCCGCAACACCTCGCCCGACATCCCTTTCGACCGCTCGATCAACCCTTACCGGGGCTGCGAGCACGGCTGCATCTACTGCTTCGCCCGGCCGAGCCACGCTTGGCTCGGCTACTCGCCGGGGCTGGACTTCGAAACCAAGCTGCTGGCCAAACCGGAAGCCGCCGAGCTGCTGCGCCGGGAACTGGCGCGCAAGAACTACCGGCCGAGGCCGATGGCGCTGGGCACCAACACCGACCCCTATCAGCCGATCGAAAAGAAGCTGCAGATTACCCGCCGGATCCTGGAGGTGCTGCGCGACACCGGCCATCCGCTGACCATTGTCACCAAGTCGAACCTGATCCTGCGCGATCTCGACATCCTGGCGCCCATGGCCCGCAAAAGACAGGTCCGCGTGATGATCTCGCTCACCACCCTGGACCGCAAGCTCTCGCGGGTCATGGAACCCCGAGCGCCGACCCCGGCGCAGCGCCTGGAGGCTTTGCGCACCCTGAATGCCGCCGGTGTGCCGGCCGGCGTGCTGACCGCCCCGATGATCCCGGCGATCAATGATCAGGAGCTGGAGGCGCTGCTGGAGGCCGCGGCCAGGGCCGGCGCCGCTGCGGCCGGCTATGTCCTGCTGCGTCTGCCGCTGGAGATAAAGGAACTCTTCGAGGAGTGGCTGGAAGCCCACTTCCCCGACCGCAAATCGAAAGTGCTGAACCTGATCCGCGACACCCGGGGCGGCAGGCTCAATCAGTCCGAATTCGGGCTGCGCCAGTCCGGTTCCGGCGTCTATGCCGAACTGCTGGGCCAGCGCTTCAAGCGGGCCGAGCAGCGGCTCGGCCTGAACCGGGGCTCTGCGCCGCTGGATAGCAGCCAGTTCACACCCCCCAAGCTGGAAAGCGAGGCCGACAAAAAGCAGCTTTCGCTGCTTTAGGGCCCGATCCGTCCCTCCCTCCCCCAAGCCTTCACTCTTTTGAAAGCCGCGGCCTGCTAAACCTTAACCCTGCGCTTAGAGCGGGCGCGGATCGGCGGTTCAGGAGAGTAGAGAAGGGTCATGGAGGGCCATACAAGCAGCATTACCGAGTTGGCGATCGTCGTGGTCGCCGCCCTTTGCTGCGGTCTTGTCATGCGCTACTTCCGCCAGCCGATCCTGCTGGGCTACATCCTGGCGGGCGCGGCGCTCGGCCCCTCCGGCTTCGGCTTCGTCGAAAACCGCGATCAGGTCCAGCTGCTGGCCGAACTGGGTGTGCTGATGCTGCTCTTCTTCATCGGCATGGAGCTGCAGCTGCGCGGCCTGAAGTCGGTCTGGCGCATCGCCGTCCTGACCACCGCCTTTCAGATCGCCGCCGGCGTCATCGCCATGTCGCTGCTGGGCTTCTATCTCGACTGGCCGATCGCGCTGACCGTCGTGCTGGGCTTCGTCGTCGCGCTGTCCTCCACCGCCATCGCCATCAAGATGCTGGAGGAGATCGGCGAAAAAGGCACCCGCGTCGGCAACGTCACCATCGGCATCCTGATCGCCCAGGACCTGGCCGTCATTCCGATGATGCTGGTGGTCAGCGCCTTTCACGGAGAGGGCAGCGCGATCACGCTGCAGGACGTCGCCAAGATCGGGCTCTCCATCGCTTTCCTCGCTCTGCTGCTGGTCTACCTCGGCCGCGGCCGGCGCCTGCGCCTGCCCTTTGCCAAGACCATCGGGCGCAACGCCGACCTGACGCCGCTGGCCGGCCTTGCCTTCTGTTTCGGCGCCGCCGCCCTGTCGGGCTTGCTCGATCTCTCGGCCTCCTACGGCGCCTTCCTGGCCGGGCTGGTGATCGGCAACTCCACCAGCCGGCGGGCCATGATGCACTACACAGCGCCGATCCAGGGCGTGCTGCTGATGGTCTTCTTCCTGACCATCGGCCTGCTGATCGATCTCCAATACATCTGGGACAACATCGGCATCGTCGTGCTGATCGTCACCTTCGTGGCCATCCTGAAGACGGCGCTGAACATCGTGGTGATCCGGGTGATGGGGGAAACCTGGCCGCGCGCCTTCCTCTCCGGTGTCATGCTGGCTCAACTCGGCGAGTTCTCCTTTATCCTGGCCGCCCTCGGCCTCACCGTCGGCGTCATCTCGCCGGACGAACACCGCCTGCTGGTGGCCGTCACCGTGCTGTCGCTGATGGGCAGCCCGTTCTGGCTGGAGGCCGCCCGCCGTCTGCACCGCATCGCCCTGCTGGGCATCACCTCGGGCCGCGAGACCCTGCGCTTGACCCTGGGGCCGGAGGCCAGCGCCCTCGGCCGTTCCGGCGGGCGCATCGGCGGCTGGGCCCTGCTGCTCGCCCGCCTGCTGGTCGGCCACAAGACAGTGGCGCCGCGCGAGCGTAGAAGCCAAGATGGCGGCGAACCTTCGCAGCCTTCCCCGGCAAACGTTCTTCAGGCAAAGCCCGGCGGCGCCGAGGCGGACTGAAACCGCGGCCCCGGGCCTGCGAAGAGCCGTCCGCCGTTGATCAACACCCGATTGCTTCGCCCGAAACATCCGTGCCCGACTTTTCCCTCGAACAGGAATTCCAGCGAGACCTTGGCCCTCCACCCGGCAGGCGCAAAAGCCTGAGAGTGATCGGCCTCGACGAGGCCGGGCGCGGCCCCTGGGCCGGGCCGGTGGTCGCCGCCGCCGTCTGGCTCGATGCGAAGAGGCTGCCGGCCGGCCTGCGCGACGGCCTGGACGACTCCAAGAAACTCACGGCCAAGGCGCGGGAGCGCCTCTTCGCGGCACTGCAGGCCCTGCCGCCGGAACAGGCCGCCATCGGCCTGGGCGAGTGCAGCGTCGAGGAGATCGACGCGATGAACATCCTGCAGGCCTCTCTGCTGGCCATGCAGCGCGCCGCCGCAGCCCTTTCGATATCCGCCGACGCCGCCCTGGTGGACGGCCGTCAGACGCCTGTCCTCGCCTGCCCGGCACGCGCCGTGGTGAAGGGCGACAGCCGCTCCCTCTCCATCGCCGCGGCCTCGGTCATCGCCAAGGTCAGCCGCGACCGGGGCATGGCCGCCCTGGCCCTCAGGCATCCCGGCTATGGCTGGGAACGCAACCAGGGCTACGGCACGGCGGAGCACCGTGCCGGCATCGCCCGGCTGGGGATCACGGCGGCGCATCGGCGTTCGTTTCGCCCAGTGCGGGACGCGCTCACCAGCAAACCTTAACTAAGTCCGCTAACATCTTGAGTCGCAAGACTCTTGACGCAAGTCGCTCGTTGAATCAGGATGCCCGCTTTGCGCCGGCGAGGGGCGCGCTCAAGAGGGGGAACGACCAGCGTGCAGAAAGATGTGGTCAAGCAGGGCGACTGCATCGCGTTGATGGAGGCCATGCCGGAAGCTTCGGTGGACATGGTCTTCGCCGACCCGCCCTATAATCTGCAGCTCGAAGGCGATCTGCTGCGTCCGAACAACAGCAAGGTCGACGCCGTCGACGACGCCTGGGACCAGTTCGACAGCTTCGCCGCCTACGACGACTTCACCCGCCGCTGGCTGCGCGCCGCGCGCCGCGTGCTGAAGGACAACGGCTCGCTCTGGGTGATCGGCAGCTATCACAACATCTTCCGCGTCGGCACGGCGCTGCAGGACCTGAACTACTGGATCCTGAACGACGTGGTCTGGCGCAAAACCAACCCGATGCCGAACTTCCGCGGCCGGCGCTTCACCAATGCGCATGAAACCATGATCTGGGCGGCCAAGGACAAGGACGCCCGCTATACCTTCAACTATGACGCCATGAAGCGGCTGAACGACGATCTGCAGATGCGCAGCGACTGGCTGATCCCGATCTGCAGCGGCGGCGAGCGCCTGAAGAACGACAAGGGCGAGAAGGCACACCCGACCCAGAAGCCCGAAGCCCTGCTTCACCGCGTCATCATGGCCGCGACCAAGCCGGGGGATATCGTGCTCGATCCCTTCTTCGGCTCCGGCACCAGCGGCGCGGTGGCGCGCAAGCTCGGCCGCCACTACATCGGCCTGGAGCGCGACAGCGACTACATCGCCGTCGCCAAGAAGCGTATTTCCCAGGTCCAGCCGATCACCGACATGGAGATGATCGACACCCCGGCCAAGCGCCAGGAGGCCCGCATTCCCTTCGGCTGGCTGATCGAACACGGCCTGCTGGAGCCCGGCACCGTACTGCACGGCCCGGACAAGCGCTGGCGCGCCAAGGTGCGCGCCGACGGCACGCTGATCACCGCCGACTTCAAGGGCTCGATCCACCAGGTCGGCGCCCATCTGCAGGGCGCCCCCTCGTGCAACGGCTGGTCGTTCTGGCATGTGAAGGCCGACGGCAAGCCGGTCTCCATCGACGTGCTGCGCCAGAAGCTCCGCGCCAACCTGCCCAAGACGCTGAACTAAAGCGGCACGCGAAGCCCACAATCATCCAGCCTGTGGCCTCCCCCATCGAAGGGGGAGGGCCGGGGTGGGGTGACACCCTGTCCGCATCAAGCTGCCCAACCCCGCTCCGAGCACGGCCATCGGGCAGCCCGCTGAAACCTCACAGATCCAGGACAACACCGACATCATCGCCGCAGCCGGTTTCACCGCCGTCTGGCCCCGCCTTCCGGGCACGCGGCGTCGCACAGCAGATCAGCACCTCGTCCGCGCCGCGCGGCCCGACCGGTTCCTCGATGTAATCGACGCTGCCACGGATGATGCGGGTGGCACAGCTGCCGCAGATGCCGGAACGGCAGGCATAGGCAGGGGCAAGACCGGCGCTTTCCGCCAAGTCCAGCAAGCTGCCCTTTTCCGGCGCCCAGGAGACTTCCCGGTCGGCGGTATCGAAGCGCACCGTTACCGGCGCTTCACCTGATTCCCCTTCAACCGGTGCCGAAACCGCAGGCGCCGCGCTTTTCAGCAGGGTCGCCGGCCCGAAGGATTCATAGTGGATCCGGGTCTCGCGCACGCCGATCCCCACAAGGCCGTCATAGAGACCCTGCATGAAGGCGGCGGGCCCGCAGAGATAGAAATCGTAGTCGTCCAGCGGCAGCAGCCATTGCAGCAGAGCGATATCCACGTGACCCTGGCTGTCGTGGGTCTCACCCAGGCGATCGGCCGGGCCCGGTTGGCTGTAGCGGATATGGGCCCTGAAAGAACCGTAGTCCCGCGCCCAGGCCCGCAGCGTTTCATCGAAAGCCTGGGTCGTGCCGTTGCGGCTGCCATGAATGAAGTACGTCGGGCGGAAGCGGCGCGTGCGCTCGCCCTCGTTGAGGAGATGCCGCGCCATGGCCATCATCGGCGTGATCCCGACACCGGCGGAGAGCAGCACCACCGGCCGCTCACTGGTCTGGTCCAGAACGAACCTGCCGCGCGGGGCCATGGCCTGCAGGCGAAAACCTTTTGCCGCGTGATCGTGAAGATAGCCGGAGGCCAGCCCGTCGCGCTTGATCGAAAGACGATAACGCTCGCCATCGGGCGCGTCGGAGAGTGTATAGGTCCGCGTCACCGGCGCATCCTGGCCGGGCACATCCAGACGGATGGGAAGGAACTGACCGGCCTCGTAGGACGCCGGCGCCCTGCCGTCGGCGCGGCGCAGCATGAAGGAGGTGATGGCCTCGCTCTCAGGCAGGACGTCGACCACTTCATAGTCGAGATAGCTGTTGCGTTCCCGGTTGGCGGCAATGATTTCCTCCGCCTCCTGCCAGTTGCCGGTCTGCGCCAGCTTCGGGGAGAAACCCTCGAAACGAAAACCGAGCGGCAGGCTGCCTTCAACCGCGACAGCCTCTTCCAGGTGAAAACGGATCAGCCGCTCGGCGCCGGCAAAAGCCTGCACCGCCTCGTCCTGCCAGACGATCTCTGCGGAGCCGGTGAGGTAAAGCAGTCCGCCCTTTTCAAAGTCGACGAAAAGGAACCCGGCCCTGGGGTTGATCAGGATGTTGCCGACCGTGTTGAAGTGATAGTTCCCGCTGTAGTCGGGAAAGACAAAGGTATCGGCGCCCTCGACCTTGACGAAGCCCGGCTTGCCGCCGCGATGGGAAACATCGGCGCCGCGCGCTGCCCCCTCCACCGGCCCGCTGGCGGTCGCGATGAAAAGGGTATCGGCCTCAGCGATCAAGCGGCGGTCGGCCGAGGAAAAACGATTGCGCCGGGCAACCTCCAGAAGGGTGGTATCGGCCGGTTGCCAATCGACGGCGCGGGCCTGGATGTACTGGGGACAGTTGCCGAAGCTCTGCCCCACCGCGATGCTGAAACCGTCATCGCGCAGGGCGCTCACGGTTCCGGTCAGACGGTTGCGGCGACGGCTGGCCGGCAGGATACCGAGCACGCCCAGTTCCGCCCCTTCCTTCAAGCCATCGCTCAGAGGATCGCCGGGCAGCGGCAGGGCTGCGACGTCCAGACTGCGGGCATCCGGTGTCGAAAGAAAACCGGGCGGCCCGGCCAGCAGCGACGCCCAGGGGCGCCCCGCCTCATCGACCGAGCCGACCAGCAGGAACGGCAGCAGGCCATAGAACGCGCGATGCTGATCGGGCAGATAGTCACGGATGACACGGCGGCCGACGCCTTCCATCTTGTCGCGTAGCCCGGCCCGTTCCTGCGCCGCCTGTTCGCCCGCATGAAAGGGTGAGGGGCTGAGCTTGCTGCCACCGTCCATGTTTCTCACTCCGGTTTTCCCGGTCAGGCCGCCTTAAGCGGCCGGGGCGATGAACTCAACACGGATGCCGCCGGGGATGGCGCACATCATGTGGCGCAGGGGTGCTTCGCCCAGCGGCTCGGCGGCGAACTCCATGACCACCCCGTCGGCCTTTTCCAGGCGCGCCTGCAGCGCCTCCAGGGCGGCGGCGTTCTCTACCGCCAGGGCAACATGATGCAGGCCGATGACGTTCTTGCGGTCGAAGGCCACCGCGGTCGCCGGATCGTGCGCCTGCCAGAGCGTGATCATGGTGGTGCCGTCGCTCACAAACGCCGCCGGGTAGTCCGGCTTCTCGCCGACCTGCTGGAAACCCAGGGTCTCGGTGAAGAACCGCAGGGTCTGCGGCAGGTCGGGAACGGTCAGGCCGATATGGTGGGCGCCCCGGGTCAGGGGGCCCGAAAGGCCTGAATCGGCAGATTGGGAAGCGGCGGTCATTATTGGATTTCCTCTCTGTCTCGCAATGGGGCTCGCAACGGGGCCGTCGGCCGGAGTCTCTGGCTGTGCCGCAGATCCGGCCCATCGGCCTGATGGAGAGAAAGATGGCCCTTTCATCCAGACAACTTAATAGGTAGTATCGGCAAATCATTATTCCATAAATAGGAATAATCATGGATCGCCTGCAAACCATGACCGTCTTCGTCGCCGTCGCCGAGGAGGCCGGCTTCGCCCCCGCCGCCCGGCGCCTGGGGCTTTCCCCGCCTTCGGTGACCAGGGCCGTATCGGAACTGGAGGGACGGCTCAATGCCCGGCTCTTCCACCGCACCACCCGCAGCGTCCATCTGACCAGCGCCGGGGAGCGCTACCTGCTGGACTGCCGGCGCATCTTGCAGGAGGTTGAGGATGCCGACTCTGCCGCCGCCGGCGTCCACGGGCGCCTGCAAGGGCGGGTCACCGTCACATCCTCGGTCCTGTTCGGCCGCCTGGTGCTGGCCCCCATCGTGCTGGAGCTGCTGCAGCGCCATCCGCAGCTGTCGATCTCCACGCTGCAGATCGACTGGGTGGTGAACCTGATGGAAGAAGACATCGATGTCGCCGTGCGCATCGCCGAGCTGCGCGACTCTTCACTCTCAGCCCGACGCGTCGGCGCCATCGGCCGGGTGCTCTGCGCCTCGCCGGCCTATCTGCGCAAGCACGGCCGCCCGAAAACGCCGGACGACCTGGCCGGGCACGACACCATCGGCTTTACCGCCGCCGCCGCGATCAGCGAATGGGCTTTTCACCACGACGGCAAGCGCCGGATCTTCCGGCCCCGCGCCCGCCTGCAGGTGAACAACGCCGACATGGCGATCGCTGCCGCCGGCGCCGGCTTCGGCATCACCCGCGTGCTGTCCTACATGGTCGCCAGGCAGGTCGAAGCGGGAGAGCTGGAGATCGTCCTGCAGGACTACGCCCCGCCCCTGCTGCCGGTCCATGTGGTGCATAAGGAAACCGGCCGGACCTCCGCCCGGGTCCGCGCCGTCTTCGACTTTCTCGCAGAGCGGCTGAAGGAGCACCCCGCGGTCAAGGCGCGGTGAGGGTCACGCGCTCCAGCTCGGCCTTGCGCGGAGCGTCTGGTTCCAGCGACTGAGATGGGGCAGCGAAACCGGAATGGCGACCTCCACGAAGTCCGCCAGCATGGCGGCGGTCATGCCGGTGATATCGGCGACGGAAAAGCTTTCGCCGGCGATGAAGGGACGGCCGTCGCTCAGTTCCTCGTCCAACCAGGCAAACCTCTCCGCCATGTCGGCGCGCTGCGCCTCGGCACAGGCCGGCACCTGGGTCAACTTGTCGGCAAAGAACGAGAAAGTATGCCGGGCGATCTGGCCGAGGGGATTCATGATCCCCAATTCCACACGGCGATCCCACATCTCAATCCGCGCACGTTCCACCGGATCGCGTCCGAAGAGACTGGGATCGGGATGCAGGGCTTCCAGGTAGCGGCAGATCGCCTGTGACTCGGTAATTACGGTGCCGTCGTCCAACTCCAGCAGCGGCACCTCGCCCAGCCGGTTCTTCTTCAAAAAATCATCGCGGCGGGTCTCCCCGCCCGGCAGGTCCAGATTGATCCGTGGAATCTCGATCCCCTTCTCCGCCAGGAAAATGCGAACCCGGCGCGGGCTGGGCGCCGCCGCGTTGTAGAACTTCATAGCCGGTGATCCTCTTCCAGCGCTTTACAGAACCTTCGCCATGATTTATCTTAATATCAACATATGATCAATAGGTGATAAATGCTGGATACCACTTTTGCCGCCCTGTCGGATCCCACAAGGCGCGGCATCCTGGCCTTGCTGGCCGAGCGCGAGCATTCGGTCGGCGAACTGGTCGAACAGTTCCCGATCACCCAGTCGGCCGTCTCCCGGCACCTGAACGTGCTGGAACAGGCGACATTGATTGAGCGGCGGCGCGACGGCCAGCGGCGCCTCTGCGTCCTGCGCAGCGAAGCCCTGGCGGAGGTCGATCTCTGGATGGAGCGCTATCGCCGGATGTGGGACGGCAAGATGCGGCGTCTGGACAAAGCGCTCAGGAAAGGAAAGAAGCGATGAGCGAAGCAGCAGCAACAGCAGCAACAGCCACCCGCAGCGTCGCGTTGCGCTACCGCTTCGACGCCACGGTCGAGGCGCTCTTCGACGCCTGGACCGATCCGCAAATGCTCGGCGAATGGTGGGGGCCGGAAGGAGTCCGCACCAAGGTGTTGAAACTGGACCTGCGGCCAGGCGGAGAGGTTCTCTTCGAAATGACCTTCGAGGACGGCACCGTCAGCCACATGACGGGAACCTACCGCGAAATCGACCGCCCGCGCCGGCTGGTCCTGGTGATCACCGAGAACTGCAACACCGGGCTGCCGCCCGGTATCGAGCCGCAGATCGCACCGACCCCGGTGACGGTGGACTTCATCGATCATGGCGGGACTGCCGAGATCGTCATCCAGCAGGAGGGCCTGCAGCCGGGCTACGCGGAACTGGTTTCCTGGGGCTGGGGCGGCGGCATGGCGAAGCTGAAAGCGGCAGTACAGCAGCGCGCCAGTTAAGCCGGTTCGAAGAGTTCGATGGGATTGCCGGAAGGGTCCTCGCAGAGGATCTGCCGGCCGCCGGGCCCGATGAGGATCTCATTGCGAAAGCCCACCCCGTCGCCGCGCAGCACGCCGACCATCGCCTCCAGATCATCGACGGTCACCACGATACGCGACCAGCCGCCGGGCACCGGCTGGGCACCGTCAGGCATGGGTTTGGCGGCCGAGGCCTGCGGCCCCGCCAGCCAGAGCTTCAAGTCCTCCCGCGCAACGATGGCCATGGCCGGACCGAACTGCTGAACCAGTTCAAAGCCGAGGCGGTCGCGATAGAAGGCCACCGCCTGATCGACGTCGTGCACGATGTAGCGAACTTGCGCCAGGATTGCCTCCTCTCAATTGATCGCGCCACTATAAGAGCAAAAGCACCACCTTTGCAGGGGCATTTAGCGGGGTGAGCAGCCTTCCCGGTTCTGCTATATCCTGGGGCCGAAAGGAAAGCCCATGCCCGCGTTCGATCTGTTGATTCCCTTCTTTGCCGCAACGCTGCTTTTCGCGGTGATGCCGGGGCCGGCCATTCTTTACACGGCAGCCCAGACCATGGCCCAGGGGCGCAAGGGCGGGATCCTGGCGGCGCTCGGCATCCACATCGGCGGCTATGTCAATGTCGTGGCGGCGGCGACCGGCCTTTCGGCGGTGTTCCGCTACGTGCCGGAGGCCTATCTGGCGGTGAAAATCATCGGCGCCCTCTATCTGAACTGGCTGGGCCTTTCCTTTTTCCGCAAACCGCGCGAAGAAGTCCTGCCGAACGTGGAGGCCGGCAGCCCTGTCGGCGCCTTCTTCCAGTCCATTGTCGTTGAGGTGCTGAACCCCAAGGCGGCGCTGTTCTTCATCGCCTTCCTGCCGCAGTTCGTGGACCCGGCGGCGGCCTGGCCGCTTTGGCTCCAGCTCCTGATACTCGGCACCTTCGTCAATATCGCCTTCTCCAGCATGGATTTCGTCACCGTCGCCCTGACCTCGACCATGGTCAGGCTGGTGCGCAAGAGCGCCAGCGGCCAGCACGTCATCCGCGCCATCGGCGGCTCGGTCCTTGTCGCCCTGGGCGTCCACCTTGCCGCCTCACGCAGTTAACCGATACCGAAATATCTCTCACGGTTGCGCTCAACCGGCGCGTTTGCCGCTGCATTGAACCATCCGTGCCTCTCCTGCGACCTATGGCCAAAGCGTCCCCATTCCGCAGGAGAGAGAAATGCGTATCCATCTTGTCCCTGGCCGTCTTGTTCCCGGCCTTCTGGCCTCCGCCAGCCTGACCGCCCTTCTGGCCGTCGCCGGCGCAAGCCAGGCCGCCGCCCAGGCCGATCTGGTGCCGATCGTAACGGCGCCCATGTCCGCCAGCGTCGGCGTGCAGAACATGGGGGACACCCCGGCCCCCGCCAGCCATCTGACCATCAGCTGCACGAAGTTCGGCAAGGTCTCCGGCGGCTGTCCGGACGTACCCGAACTGGGCGTCTACGAAAACCCGGCTTTCCCGGATGTCGGGACCGTCGAGGTGCCGGAACTGGCGCCGGGTGAGATCTTCAATCACGACCTGACGGTCTGGGCGGCCATCGTCTGGCCGGTCGGAAACTACGTCTTCAATGTCACGGCCGATGCCGGCGGCGTCGTTGCGGAATCGAACGAAGCCAACAATACCACCCAGACCAGCTACACCCAGCTGCCCGCGCCGGCCGTCGTCGAGCAGCCGCCGCTGCCGCTGCAGGCCACGCCGGGCAAGCGGCCGTCCCGCAATCAGGCGCCGGTAAAGGCTATCGTCGCACAGATCGCCCTGCCCGACCTGATGTCCACTTCGCTGGGCACCTACATCGGCGGCGACCACAGCCTGTGGAATCAGGTCCAGACCGTCCGCACGGGCCAGATCGCTCAGAAGCAGTTGGGCCGGAACAAAGACGAATGCCTGGTGCCCGCCAAGGTCCGCGTGATGAACATCGGCAACGCCGACAGCAAGACCTTCGCCATCAGCGTCTTCGATGACGGCAAGCTGCGCACCACCAAGACCGCTTCCCTGAAGAAAGGCAAGGCCAAGTGGGTCGAGTATGACCTGCGGCTCAACGAGGGCACCAACAAGGTGATGGTCAGGATCGACCCCAAGAACCAGGTCGCCGAGGAGAACGAGAAGAACAACACCTACTACACCACGGTAGAGGTGCCCTTCGATTGCGACGGCGTGGCCGTGCTGCAGCCCCAGGGCAAAGCCACGATCGTTGTGCCCAAGCAGCGCGAGATGAAGAAGTTCATCCCGCAGCGGCGGACCGAACCCAGGCGGCCTGCCAAGTAACCCTTCCTGCTGAAACCTGCCTCAAAGGGCGGCCCTCTCCGGGGCCGCCCTTCTTCTTTTGCAGCACTGTGCCGAAGTCAAAACTTGGGTTAGGTTTGCCGCTCATCCAACCTTGCGCGGACCGTCATGCCCCAGCCCCTTCTGGACCAAACCCTGATCGCCCGTCCGGGCAGCCGGCTGGATATCACCACCCCCGCCCTGGTGCTCGACCTCGACGCGCTGGAATCCAATCTCATGGCCATGGCCGAGTTGGCCAAGGTCCAAGGCATCGGCCTCAGGCCCCATGCCAAAACCCACAAGTCGGTCGCCATCGGCAAACGTCAGATGGACCTCGGCGCGCTCGGCCTCTGCTGCGCCAAACTCTCCGAAGCCGAAGCCCTGGCCGAGGGCGGCCTCGACCGTTTCCTGCTGACCTCCCCAGTGACGGGCAGCCGGCGCATCGAACGCTTGCTGGCCCTGAAGGCCCGATGCAGAGAGTTGATGCTGGTGGCGGACGATCCGGGGAACCTGAAAGACCTGGGAAAGGCCGCGGCCGCACACAACCAACAGCTCGACCTTCTGATCGATGTCGACGTCGGCCAGCACCGCACCGGCGTCGCCAATCATGTACAGGCCCTGGCCCTGGCCGGGATAATCGCCGCAGATCCGAACCTTAAGTTACACGGCCTGCAAGGTTATGCCGGGCAGCTGCAGCACATTGCAGACTATGACGAAAGACGACGCGCCTCCCACGCCGCCCTGGCACAGCTGGCGGCGCTGCGCGATGTGCTGGAGGCCGCGGGCCATCCCTGCCCGATCATGACCGGCGGCGGCACCGGCAGTCATGCCTTCGACCACGAAGCCGGGGTGCTGAGCGAACTGCAGGTCGGCTCCTACATCGTCTCCGATGTGGAATACGACGCCGTCGATCTGGCTGGGGACGGCAGGCGGCCCTTCCGCGCCGGGCTTGTCGTCTATTCCCGGGTGATCAGCGCCAACCACCAGGGTTTCGTGACTATCGACGCCGGCTCCAAGAGCATCGCCACCGACGGGCCGCTGCCCGAGATCGTCTTCGGCGCGCCGGAAGGGACCCGCTATTCTATATCCGGCGACGAGTTCGGGCAGCTCGACCTGCCGCCCGGCAGCGCGGCCCTGAAGGTGGGTGACCTGGTCGGCCTGCAGGTGCCGCACTGCGACCCGACCATCAACCTTTTCGATCACTACCACTGCATCCGCGGCGACGCCCTGGTCGCCCTCTGGCCCATAGAGGCGCGCGGCGCCTCTTCATAAAACGGAGCACGGGGGGCTTCGGCTTAGGGAATGAGGCGCGCGGCGTTCTTTCCTACCCAACCCGCATGCGGCGGCCGATGGCGACCGAGGCGACCACGAAGACCGCGAAGCCGATCGTCATCGCGTCGATGTGCTCGCCCAGCAGCACCGCCGAAGCGAAGATGGTGAGGAAGGTCTGCAACAGCTGCACCTGGCTGACCCGCGAAACCCCGCCCATGGCGAGCCCCCGGTTCCAGGCGAAGAAGCCCAGAAGCTGGCTGAACAACGCAACGTAGAGAAAAGCCCCCCAGCTTGCGGGGGAGCCGCTCATGCCGTGCTCGGCGATGGAAAGACCGACCGGCACCGCCAGGAAGGGGGCGGAGATCACCAGCGCCCAGCAGATCACCTGCCAGCCGCCCAGGGTTTTGGTGAGCCGCGCACCCTCGGCATAGCCGATGGCGGCACAGACGACCGAGGCCAGCAACGCCAGATGGCCCGGCCCGATGCTGCCGCCGCCGCGCAGCAGGGAAAAGGCAACCACCGCCCCGCCGCCGAGCAGCGAGAAAAACCAGAAGCCCGGCGACGGGCGCTCGCGCAGCATGACGGCGGCGGCCAATACGGTCGCCAGGGGCAGGATACCCAGCACCACGCCGCCGTGGGCCGCCGGCACCGAGAGCATCGCCCAGGCGGACAGCAGGGGAAAGCCGAGTACCACGCCCAGTGCGACGATCACCAGGCTGCGCCATTCCCCCCACCGGGGCAGGCGTTGGCGGGTCGCCAGCAGGATCGCCAGGGCGACACCGGCGGCCAGGATAGCCCGGCCGAGCCCCACCACCACCGGCTGGAAATCCACCACGGCGATACGGGTTGCCGGCAGGGTCAGGCTGAAGACCGCAACGCCGACGAACCCGAGCAACAGACCTTTTGTCTCCTGACCGCTGGGGATTTGCGGAGCGGCGGATTCCAAAGGATCAGCCATCAGATGCCGGCCTCAGATCAGCGGTCTGCTTCAGCCCATGGTCGATGATCTTGCGCATCACCGTCGGCAGCGCCTCGCCATCCAGGCCGTCCAGGGCAACCCAGCGTCCGGCGGTCTTGGGCAGCCGGGCCCGCGTCGTCATCGCCGCCCAGACCGTCACCTCGAAATGAAAGTGGGTGAAGGTGTGACGCACCATTCCGGGCAGGGCCTGCCAATCGGCGGCCAGGGGAACGGCCTTCACCGCCTCGCTTTCCTGCCAGCGGGAGTCGCGCCAGTCGGTCGACGGCACCTCCATCATGCCGCCGAGCAGGCCTTTCTCCGGACGGCGGCGCAGCAGCAGCGCCCCCTCCGGCCCGGCGAGCCAGAACGCCACGGCATGGCGGGTCGGCTTGACCTTCTTGGGCAGCCGGCGCGGCAGGTCCGCCGCACTGCCGGCGGCCCGGCCGCGACAGTGGGTCTCCAGCGGGCAGAGCAGGCATTTGGGCTGGCGCGGCAGGCAGACGGTCGCCCCCAGATCCATCATCGCCTGGGCGAAATCGCCGGCACGGCGCCCTGGCGTGATGGTGTCGGTCAGGGCCTTCAGCTCTGCCTTGGCGGCCGGCAGCGGCGTTTCGACGGCAAACAGGCGGGCCACCACCCGTTCGACGTTGCCGTCGACCACCACCGCACGCCGGCCGAAGGCGATGGCGGCAACGGCGGCGGCCGTGTAGGCGCCGATCCCCGGCAGCTTCAGCAGATCGGCCTCGTTGTCCGGGAAAACGCCCTGCAGATCTTCGCTCACCACCTGGGCGCAGCGGTGCAGGTTGCGCGCCCGGGCGTAGTAGCCGAGCCCGGCCCAGGCCGTCAGCACCTGATCGAGAGGGGCCGCCGCCAAGGCATCCACATCGGGCCAGCGGGCCAGAAAACCCTGATAGTAGGGCCCGACGGTGGCCACCGTGGTCTGCTGCAGCATGATTTCGCTGAGCCAGACGCGGTAAGGATCTTGCAGGGCGGCGCCCGGCGGCGCGCGCCACGGCAGGCGGCGGGCGTGGCGGTCGTACCACCCCAACAGCTTCACCTGGATGTCAGCAGAGGTGTGTGCGGCAAAGCCGGAAGGTGCGACAGAAGCCATAGCCTCCTCTATACTCAGGCGCAGCGAGACCGCAAAGCGAGCTTTTGTCACCAAGACAATGTCAAAGACCGGCAACACCCCCTATGCCCGCCCCCCGGAGCGCAAACGCCGCAGCAGCCTGCGCGCGCTTTCAGCCAGCCTGTCGGGGGTCACCAAGCGGGCCTTTGCCCGCCGTGGCCTGAGCGGCGGGGAGCTTGCCCGGCAGTGGCCGACCATCGTCGGCGCCGATCTGGCCAGTCAATGCCAGCCCAGGAAGCTGCGCTTTCCCAAGCCCGGCGAGGCCGTCAACGGCGCCCTGACGCTGCGCGTCGCGCCGGCCTGGGCCCTGGAAATCCAACATCTGGAAAACGTCCTGCTGGACCGCATCAACGGCTTTTTCGGCTATCGCGCCGTGGCCCGGTTGATTCTGCAGCAGGGGCCGTTGTCGGTTAAGGAGAACCGGGGACGCGCGGCAGCAAAAGCAGCGGCTGCCCTGCCCCTGCCGCCGGCGGACAGCCAACTGACCGCGAAACTATCCACAGTCGAGGACCCGGACCTGCGCTCCGCCCTTGAACGCCTGGGCCGGTCCCTGCGACAAAAGCAGGCAAGGAAGCCCAAAAGGCCTTAAAAACCGGTTCTTCCGGAACCACATAGGCGCTGGGAGGGACGGATCGGTAAGTGCCCGTTTATGCGAGTCTTTTGGACCGAAAAGGGCGCTTGTGAAATCCGAAATGGCCCACTAGCATATACAACATCTGGTAGGTTTAGCCATGAAAAGACGGAACATACTGATCGGAATGGGCGCTGTGGCGCTGGGTGCCGGCGTTGGCGGTGCCTATGCCTTCATGCAGGGCCCGACCCAAAACAATCCCGCTGCCGGGGGAGCCGCGTCTGGACCGCAGCTTGCCGCGGCCGGCGATATGGCGCTGTTCGAGGACGACCGTATTCTGGGGGCCGACGACGCGCCGGTCACCATTATCGAGTATTCCTCGCTCACCTGTCCGCACTGCGCCAGCTTCCACCGCGGCACCATGCCTCAGGTGAAGACCAACTGGATCGACACCGGCAGAGCCCGCCTGGTCTATCGCCATTATCCGCTGGACCGGCTGGCGCTGCGCGCCGCGGCGGCGGCCAACTGCATCGAGGGGGACGGCTTTTTCGGCTTCATCGATGTGCTGTTCAACAATCAGGAACGCTGGAGCCGCAATCAGGATCCAATGGGCGCGCTGCAGCAGTTTGCCGGCCTTGCGGGGCTGAGCCCGGAGGCTTTTGAGGCCTGTATCGCCGACGAGGCGACCATCACGCGGATTCTGGAGATCCAGACCGACGGTCGCGATACTTATGAGGTTGCTTCGACTCCGAGCTTTGTGATCAACGGTCAGAGAGTAGTGGGCGCGCGCGATTACGGAGAGTTCGACGCCGCCCTGACGGAGTTTGAGTCGGAGGCCTGAGCGCCGGCCGGCAATACTGGGGGGTTTATGATCACTGGTTCTACGGCAAAGGGGGATTAGCCGGGCGTGGTGCAGTTCACCAAGCTTCGCTTGAGCGGATTCAAGTCTTTTGTCGATGCCACTGAGCTGGTGATCGAACCGGGTATGACGGGTGTCGTCGGGCCCAACGGCTGCGGCAAGTCCAATCTGGTCGAAGCGCTGCGTTGGGCCATGGGCGAAACCTCGGCCAAGAGCATGCGCGGCAGAGAGATGGATGACGTCATCTTTGCCGGCAGTTCTGACCGGCCGTCGCGCAATGTGGCCGACGTCACGCTCTATCTTAACAATGACGAGCGCAAGGCGCCGGCCATGTTCAACGACCTCGAGGAGATCGAGGTCACCCGGCGGATCGACCGTGGCTCCGGCTCCACCTACCGGGTGAACGGCAAAGAGGTGCGCGCGCGCGACGTACAGCTGCTGTTCGCCGATGCCGCCACCGGCGCCCATTCCACCGCGCTGGTCAGCCAGGGGCGGATCGGCGCCCTGATCAACGCGAAGCCGGCCGACCGCCGCTCCCTGCTGGAAGAGGCAGCCGGCATCACCGGCCTGCACTCCCGCCGTCACGAGGCCGAGCTGCGCCTGCGCGCCGCCGAAACCAACCTCGAGCGCCTGGACGACGTGATCGCGACCCTGGAAACCCAGCTCCAGGGCCTCAAAAAGCAGGCCCGGCAGGCAACCCGTTACCGCAACGTCAACGAACACATCCGCCGCTCGGAGGCCATCGTCCTGCATCTCGAAGGGATGGAGGCGAAAGAGGCCCTGGCAACGGCGGAAGCCGCCTACGCCGAGGCTGAGAAAGCCGTCGCCGAGGTCACCCAGACCGCCGCGAGCCGGGCCAGTGAGCAGGCCGAGGCCGCCGCCGCCCTGCCCACCCTGCGCGATGCCGAGGCCGAAGCCGCCGCCGGGCTGCACCGCCTGACCGTGGACCGCGACACCCTGGACCGCGAAGAAGCCCAGGCGGTGGAAGCCAAAAGCCGCGCCGAGGAACGTCTCGCGCAGTTGCTCGGCGACCGCAGCCGGGCCGAGGGACTGGCCGGCGATGCCCAGGCGGCACAACAGCGCCTCGACAGCGAGCGCAAGGAACTGACCCAGGCGGCGGAAGGCGAGAGCGAAGACCTCGCCGCCGCAGAGGCTGAGCGCGCCGCGGCATCCGGCAAGAGCCAGGAACTGGAACAGACGCTCTCCGGCGTCACCAACAAGATCGCCCAGGACGAAGCCCGGGCCGCCGCCCTGCTGCGCCGCATCGAGGAATTGACCCAGCGCCTGCAACGCCTGCGCGCGCAAAGCCAAGAGGCGCGCAACCAGCGCCAATCGCTGCAGAACGAAACCGTCGCCGAGGCGGAACTGACCGCCGCCGGCGAGGGTCTGGAAGAAGCCGAGCAGACCCTGGCCCGGAACCGTCAGAATTCCGCCGCGAGCGCCGAAGCGACCGCCGCCGCCCGTGGGCGTGAGGCCGAGTCGCGCGGACTGCTGCGCGAAAAGGAAGCCGCCCAGGCGAAGCTGGAGGCCGAGATCTCGGCCCTCACCGCCTTGTTGGAGCCGGCCGAATCCGACATGTGGCCGCCGGTGGTGGACGCGGTCTCCGTCACGCCGGGCTTCGAAGCCGCCCTGGGCGCCGCCCTGGGCGACGACCTGACCGTGTCGGCGGACGAAGCCGCCCCGGTGCACTGGGAAGCGCTGTCGCCGCTCTCTGCCGTTCCCGCCCTGCCGGCCGGGGCCGATCCGCTTTCCGCCGTGGTGCGCGGCCCCGCCGCCCTGGACCGCCGCCTGTCGCAGATCGGCGTCGTCGCGGACAGCGCGACCGGCGCCCGCCTGCAGGCCGAACTGCGGCCGGGCCAGCGTCTGGTCACCAAGGAGGGCGATCTCTGGCGCTGGGACGGCTTTACCGCCCGGGCCGAGGCCCCGACCGCCGCTGCCCAACGCATGGCCCAGCGCAACCGTCTGGCCGAGCTGCGCAGCGCCCTGGAAGGGGTCGAGCGGGAAACCGCCCGCGCCGCCGCCGATCACGGCGACCTCGAAACCGCCGTCGAACAGGCCGTTCAGGCGGAAAAGGCGGCGCGGGAAACCGAAGCGGCCGCCTTCGATGCGGTGAATACGGCGCGGCAGAAACATACGGCGCTGGCCCAAAAGGCCAATGCCGTGGCCTCGCGCCTGGCCGCCCTGGACGAAAGCCTGGAGCGCCTGCAGGGCGACGAGCGTGAGAGCGAGGCGACCCTGGAGCAGGGCCGCGGCGAACAGGCCGCCCTGCCCGATCTCAATCTGGAACACCAGCGCGCCGACGAACTGCGCGAGGCGCTGAGCGAAGCGCGCGACAATCTGGTGGAGCGCCAGGGGCGGCTCGACCAACTGCGGCGCGAAGCCGAAGCCCGGGGCCGCCGGCTGGGCGATATCGCGACGGAATACCAATCCTGGCTGCGCCGGGCCGAGGAGGCCAAGGCGCACCTGACCGACCTGGAGGAACGCCGCGGCGCCACCCAGACGGAAATCGAAACCCTGGCCGCCGTTCCCCTGGCCCTGGGGGAGCGCCGCGAGGCCCTGGCCGCCTTGATCGAAGAGGCCGAGAACCGCCGCCGCAGCGCCGCCGACGCCCTGGCCAGCGGTGAGAACCGCCTGGGCGAGGCCGACAAGACCCTGAAGGCGGAAGAAGCCCGCCTCACCAATGCGCGGGAAAACCGCATCCGCTGCGAAGGCGCGGTCTCGCAGGGCCGCCAAAGCCTGGATACGGTGATCGAGAAAGTCCGCGAGAAACTCTCCTGCGAGCTGGACCAGGCCCTGGCGGTTGTCGAGATCGACCCGGAACAGAGCCTGCCGCCGCGCGAAGAGGTGGAAACCAAGCTGGCGCGCCTGATTCGCGAGCGCGAGAACCTGGGCGCGGTGAACCTGCGGGCCGAGGCCGAGGCGCGCGAGTTGGACGAACAGATCGTCGGCATGCAGTCGGAGCGCAGCGACCTGATCGCCGCCATCAGCCGCCTGCGCCAGGGTATCGCCAGCCTGAACCGTGAGGGCCGTGAGCGTCTGCTGGCCGCCTTCGAGGCGGTGAACAGCCACTTCTCGGAGCTTTTCGTGCGGCTGTTCGGCGGCGGACGGGCCCACTTGAAGCTGACCGAATCGGAAGATCCGCTGGCCGCCGGCCTGGAAATCATGGCCAGCCCGCCGGGCAAGCGCCTGCAGGTCATGTCGCTGCTGTCCGGCGGCGAGCAGGCCCTGACCGCCCTGGCCCTGCTTTTCGGCGTGTTTTTGACGAATCCGGCGCCGATCTGCGTGCTGGACGAGGTCGACGCCCCGCTGGACGACGCCAACGTCGACCGATTCTGCAGCCTGGTGCACGAGCTGACCGAGTCCACCGCGACACGGTTCCTGCTGATCACCCATCACCGCATGACCATGGCGCGCGTCGACCGCCTGTTCGGTGTGACCATGGCCGAACGCGGTATCAGCCAGCTGGTTTCGGTCGATCTGCAGGCGGCGGAAGGCCTGCGCGAGAGCGCCTGATCCGACCCTAAAGTGCCGCCGTCGCGGGGCCGCCCGCCGGAACCGATTCGACGCAGGTCGAAAACGCTCTAGGCCAGGGGAACGGCGGGTTTTCTTCGCCTTGACAGGGGGGAGGAGTCTTCATACTGTGCGCGCGAATTCAGCTCGGACCACCATCAATCCTTGGAGAGAACGGTCACCCGGCGAGTGGGACGGAGGTGCGCATGCAAGACGACCCACCCCCGCCATCCCTTGAACAGCTGGACGAGAGACTCCGCGCGGCGCAAGCCAAGCGGCGCAACGCAAAAGCCGACTCGGGCGACCGGGGAAAAGGACTGGCCTTTGCGATGCGGATCGGGGTGGAGATTGTCGCGGCGCTTATTGTCGGCGTGGCGATCGGATACTTCCTCGATCGGTGGCTGGGAACCAAACCATGGTTCCTGCTGCTGTTTTTCGTCCTCGGTGCTGCCGCGGGGTTCATGAACGTTTTCAGGGTTGTCGGCGGTTTGGGTGGACAGGTCGGATATCGCGACAAAGGCGAAGCGGCCGGGTCCGACGAGGGGCAAGATCCTGCCGACCGGCAGGATAAGGACGGATAAGGGTTAGAATATGGCTGAAGGCGGCGCACATAGCCCCCTGGAACAGTTCGAGATCAAGGGCCTGTTCCCGGCGCGCGACCATGGCGACATCGGCATGCTGGATTTCACCAACTCGTCCCTGATGATGGTGACGACCCTGGTGCTGATCTCCGCCTTCCTGATTCTCGGCATGCGCCGCGGCGCCCTGGTTCCCGGGCGGATGCAGAGCCTGGCCGAGATGTCCTATGAGTTTATCGCCGGGTTGATATCGGACACCGTGGGCGCGGAGGGGCGGCGTTACTTTCCGATCGTCTTCACGCTCTTCATGTTCGTCCTCTTCGGCAACCTGCTGGGCATGCTGCCCTACAGCTTCACCTTCACCAGCCACATCATCGTGACCTTCGCCCTGGCGATGATCGTCTTCACCGGCGTCACGGTCCTGGCCATCGCCAAGCACGGCATGCACTTTTTCTCGTTCTTCGTGCCGCCGGGGGCGCCGATTGCCATGTGGCCGCTGCTGATCCCGATCGAGGTGATTTCCTACCTCTCGCGCCCGATCAGCCTGTCGGTCCGGCTCTTCGCCAACATGCTGGCCGGCCATACCCTGTTGAAGGTGATCGCCGGCTTCATCGGCCTGCTGGGCGTTTTCGGCATCCTGCCCTTCGCCCTGGTCGTGGCGCTGACCGGCCTGGAGATCCTGATCGCCTTTCTGCAGGCCTATGTCTTCGCCATTCTGACCTGCCTCTACATCAACGACGCGCTGCACCTGCACTGACCCCGGGGGAAAACGCAGGCCGCCAGCATCCATTCCACAACCAACTTTTCTCAGGTTTACCTCAAAGGGAGCTTTAACAATGGAACTTGAAGCCGCGAAAGTGATCGGCGCGGGCCTCGCCGTTATCGGCGTCATCGGCTCGGGTATCGGTATCGGCAACATTTTCTCCTCCTTCATCGTTGCCGTGGGTCGTAACCCGGCGGCACGCGGCGAAGTCTTCACGATGACCATGCTGGGCTTCGCGCTGGTCGAAGCCATCGCGCTCTTCGCGCTGGTCATCGCGCTGCTCATTCTCTTCGGCTAAGTGCCGTTGGCCGGTTGATGCCGGGAAAAGCGCTCCGGCGGGTTTTCTTCGCCCGCCGGAACACTACATTCCCGGCGGAGACAACCCTGACCGAGTGAGAGGACGCGGGCCATGCCCCAACTTGATCCTGCCGTCTGGCCGACACAGCTGTTCTGGCTGGCGCTTACCTTCATCGCCCTCTACCTGGTCGTCTGGCGGGTGGCGCTGCCGCGCATCGCCGACGTTCTGGAAGCCCGGCAGCGCAAGCTGGACGACGACCTGAAGAAGGCCACGGCCCTGAAGGAAGAGGCGGAGATCATCCTGGCGGAGTACGAAAAAATGCGTGCCGACGCCCAGGCCTCCGCCCACCAGGAACTGCAGGCCACCCACGACGCCTTGAAGCAGGAGGCGGCGCGGGAGACCCAGGTGCTGGCGGACAAGCTGAGCGCCCAGACCGATGAGGCCGAGGCCCGCATCGCGGCCGCCAAGACCGCCGCGCTGGCCAGCCTTGAGGGCACCGTCTCCGAGGTCGTGGTCGCGGCGACTGAAAAGCTGATCGGCGTGAAGGCCGGCGGCGAGGAAGTCGCCCGGGTGGTTGGCGATGTGATGGGGAGCAAGCGCTGATGCTGAACGATCCGACATTCTGGGTCGCCGTCGCCTTCGTCGTCTTCCTGGGGCTGATGTACTGGAAGGCCCGCAAGCCGATGCTCGACGGGCTGGACGCGCGTGCCGAACGCATCAAGGCCGAGCTCGACGAGGCCCAGCGCCTTCGCGAGGAAGCGCAGAAGGCCCTGGCGGAATACAAGCGCAAGCAGCGCGACGCCGCCAAGGAGGCCGAGGAAATGCTGGCCAGCGCCAAGCACGAGGCCGAACTGCTGCGCAATCAGGCGAGCGAGGATCTGAAAGCGGTGCTGGCGCGGCGCGAAAGAGCCGCCCTGGAAAAGATCGCCCAGGCCGAGACCCAGGCGATCCAGGACGTGCGCGCCCAGGCCGTCGACATGGCCATGGCGGCAACCGCCAAGCTGTTGTCCGAAAACGTCGACCCCGGCCGCGACCAGGCGATGGTCGACCAGGCGATCCGGGATCTGGGCACCAAGCTGCACTGAGTTGGACCGACAGTCCCCGAGACGACAAAACGCCCGGCCCTCTTCAGTGAGCGCCGGGCGTTTTTCTTTATAGAGACGCCCCCTCACCCCCTCCCGCTTCGCGGGCCCCTCCCTCTCCCACAAGGGGGAGAGGGAACGATAGCGACCCTTTTCCTTTCCCCCTCTCCCCTCGTGGGAGAGGGCCGGGGTGAGGGGGGATCGGCATCCCGCCCAAGCGGGAGGACGAGGGGGCTTTTGTTTCCGGGCTCTACCGGACCGCAACCGTTTCACTGGACAGCGGCGCGGCGCGGCGGCTTAAAGGAATTAGGTGCCGAAACCGGCCATCGGGTCTTGGCAGGACGCCGGAAAGGACGGGCTGCCTGTTTGGCCGGCGCGCGCATCCGCTTTGAGGACCTTCAGAGTCCATTCTTCGAACTGGCGCATCGCCGGGCTGGGCGGCTTCTGCGCCACGCGGGTCAGCCAGTAACGCCCGGTAACGATCTCAGCTTCGAAGAGACGCACAAGGCGCCCCGATGCCACCCGGTCCGCGAACATGGCCGAGGGAAGAATGGCGACCCCCATGCCGGCCTCGGCCAGGTCCGCCATCGCGACCGAACTGTCGAAAACCGGCCCACGGAGGTCCGGACACCGCAGGCCGACGGCATGGAACCAGCCTGGCCACTCGTCGGCACGGTAGGAACGAAGCAGGACATGCTCCGCCAAGGCTGCCGGATTGCCGATCCTTGCGGCAAGACCGGGGGCACAAAGCGGTGTCAGCGGTGCTTCCATCAGAGGCACGGCCTCGATGCCGCTCCAATGGCCCGCACCGAAACGGATTGCCATCTGAAGCCCTTCCCTGGGGATATCGACCCGGTTGTTGTTGGTCGAAATGCGCAGGTCGATGCCGGGGTGGGCTGAATTAAACCGGTCCAGCCGTGGCAAAAGCCACCCCACCGCAAAGGTCGTCACAACGCCCAGGTGAAGTGTCTCCCGGTAGCGGCCGTCAAGGAACCTGTCCAGTACGTCGCCTATCCGCTCCAGGCTTTCCGTTACGACAGGAAAAAGCGCCACGGCTTCATCCGTCAACAGCAACCCTTTGGGCGTCCGGGTGAAGAGCTTGACCCCCAACAGTTCTTCAAGCCCGTTGACCTGGTGGCTGACCGCAGCCTGGCTGACACGCAGCTCGATAGCGGCCTGCGTGAAGCTGCCTTGCCTTGCGGAAACCTCAAAAGCGCGCAGGGCGTTCAGCGGCAGATTGGGACGGTCCATTGGCTACAGCAATCCTTTTCCGGCCAGCCGCAGCGGAGGAGCCAGTCGTCAAGGCGGCCGTGGCGAGTGCCAAACAAGATCCGCTCTATACCAGAGAGTCAGAGCAGATTCACCCGGTCGAATGGATCGCAAAAGCGATTCCATCCGACCGGGAGCGGCTACAGGCTATCCGTCAACCGCCTGAAGGCTTTGGATCAGGTCATAGGTGGCCCGAATTCGCGCCTCGTTCGGAAAGTTGCGATTGGCGAGAACCACAACGCCGAGGCCTTTGCCCGGCAGCAAGGCAACGTAGCCCCCAAATCCGAAGGTCGAACCGGTCTTGTTCAGGATGACGTTCTGTTGGGGCGGCAGAGGCGGATCGATCGGCTCAACCGGCTGTGGCTTCAGGATGAAATCATAGCCATTGCCCTTGACCATCTGCTCGACGCCGACCGGCCAGGGGTATTGTTCCCAGATCATGGCCTGCACGTAATAGGCCGTCTTCGACTGTCCCTGCCGTGTCCGCTCAAGCGCCGCCTTCAGCGCCGGGGCGGCGTCGGCCTGCCCAAGCTCAAGATCCAGCAGGCGAAGCATGTCCCGCGCACTCGATTTCACGCCATAGGCTTCATCAGCCAGCACACCCGGATTGATCCTGATCGGCTTGTTGGTCTTTCGGTCATAGCCGAAGGCATAGCGCTCCATCGCCTCCGCCGGAACCTCGACCCATGTGCTTTCCAGCCCCATCGCCGGAAACAGTTCTTCTTCGACCGCATCGGCATAACGCATGGACAAGGCATCGGCGGTGATATGGCCGAGAAGCCCGACGCTGATATTCGAGTAACTGCGGGCGCCTTCCTGCGGCGGCTGCCAGTTGGCCAGCCAGCCGATGAGGCCGGGAAACGCCTGCACCGAATCCGGCACCTGAAGCGGCAGACCGCCGGTCGAATGCGTGGCCAGATCCATCAGGCGAATGTTATCGAAAGCAGAGCCCCGCAGTGCCGCGAGGCGGTCGGATACCGCTTCGTTGAGGTCCAGGTCTCCCCGCTGTTCGGCCAAGGCGGCGAGGCTGGCGTTGAAGATTTTGCCGATGGACCCAAGTTCGAAGATCGTATCGGGAGAGACGGCGATATTGTCTTCGCGCGATGCAAGACCCGTGGCGTAGAAGTAGTGCCGCCGCCCCATGGTCACGCCGACAATCAGGCCTGGAATGTCGTATTCCGCCACCGCGGACGAGAAGCTGCGCTTGGCCATATCCGCGACCTGCGATTCGGATAGGGTCTGAGCCGCAAGCGTGGTGGGAAACAAAAGCAGCAAGAGCGCCGCCAGTCTGAATTTCATCATATCTACCTCGGTTTTTCGGCCTGCATTCGGGCTTTAGGCTCTAACGGCACGGCCTTGTATCCTCAAACGAGAAATCATTGAATTCGGCACTAGTTTTTCTATTGCCGCATCTGATCCGAGACTGTCTTGCGAGGGCGGGGGTCTCCGGAAATCAGACTTAGATGGACCGACTTGACTAAAGTCATCGCATTTCGACGGCCCGGCCGATAGGCTTTTTCATCTTCTCGTCAAAGTCATCAGCCGGTCGGTTACCTGCAGCCGCAACCAGGCGGCCCCGGTCGACACCTTCCTTGCTGACCTGAAGAAAAGCAGCCACCCAGGCGGGCCGAGCCGTGCTTGTGAACCGCCCGAGATCAAGGAGACGCAGCATGTTGCGTGGACTTTGTATCCTCATCCTGGCAGCCGGATTCATGGCAACCCAGAATCAGGGACTGGCAGATGATGATCCGCGAACGGCCTTGCCGCTGCCGCCCGAGGTCGGAGCGGGCTTCCTCGCGGAGATGCGCACGCACATGGCGAACCTGGATGACATCGTTGCCGCTCTCGCGGAAGACGATTTCGAAGAGGCGGCCCGGGTCGCAGACATCCGCATGACCTTTGGCCATCACCGGTGGATCAGAATGGCCGAAGACGGTGCGAGCGAAGAGGAGATCGCCTCGGCCAAGACCCGCTTCAAGCAGAGGCATGAATCCCGCGGCGGACAACGGGGCGGCGGCATGGGGATGGGTTCCGGATTCGGACGCGACATGCCCGAGGATTTTCGCGCCATGGGCGCCTCGCTCCACGAAGCCGCGGAGTCCTTTGCGCAAACCGCCAGATCCGTGGCGACACCGGCAATGCCTGGAGACTATCGCGCTGTTTTCGGTGCACTGCAGGAAGTGACCAACAGCTGCCGGGCCTGCCACGACGCATTTCGGATCGAAGTTTCCAAGTAGATGCCGACGGCTTGTCGGACGCTCTCGGCCTGTCCGCGAATGACAGGCGAGGATATGCGCAGCGGCAGCGATGGGCCGGGCCGCACGGTGCCGTCCGGCGAGATGGGTGCGGGCCGGTAGATCGTAAAACAAAAAGCCCCCTCACCCCTCCCTCTCCCACGCAGGGGAGAGGGAGGGGCCCGCGCAGCGGGAGGGTGAGAGGGAGCTGTCTTCCCGCGAAGCGGGAGGGTGGGCGGGTGTCCCCGCAAGCGAATTGAACCCTTGGGCGGCGCGCGACGACTAAAGGCGGTAAGCTTTCCCGCTGAACTGAACGGGCTCTCAGGCATCATGTACAGATTACGCGCGCTTTCGACCCTTCTGCTGCTGCTTGCCGGCAGCGCTTCGGCCCTGGCGCAGGAGCCGGAGTACCTGCTCTACGGCGGCAAGGGGCAGAACACCTTCCTGGGCTGTTTGAACTGTTCGCGCTTCGACAACACCTCGATCTGGAACAAGCTCGGCCCCCACGGCTCCGAATTCGACAACGCCACCATCTGGAGCAAGACCGGTGTCTACGGGTCCCCCTACCAGACGCTGAGCCCCTGGAACCGGAATTCCTTCGAAGGCCCGGTGGTGCGCGACAAGGACGGCAACAGCTACGGCAAGTTCACCCGGAACCAGTTCGACGACCAGACCAAGGTCGAGTCGCTGCTGTGGATCCTGGAGAACTACGACTATGTGATTTCAAACCTCAACGAGGTCAGGCTGCGGCACTGACCGCCTTTGTGACCGATCCTTCGGGCAAAGGCTCCGCGCCGCCGACCCACCTACCTAGCCCGCGTTACGGATGACGATCTTGCCGATGTGGTCTTTCTCAAGGAAGGCCTTCTGTGCCTGTTGCATCTCTTTGAGATCGAATTCCCTGCCGATCAGCGGGCGCAATTCACCCCCTTCGATGTAGCCGATGACGTCTTTCATGATGTTGTCCGGCTGGAAGGTCGACCCGAGCAGCGTCAGGTCGCGCAGGTAGAGGGTGCGAACGTCGAGCTCAACGATGGGCCCGGCAATGGCCCCGGCAGTCACATAGCGGCCGCCGCGCCGCAGCGCCGCGATCATGTCCGGCCAGCGCGGGCCGGCGACAAGGTCGACGACCACGTCATAGGCGTCGGCAGGAAAGGCGTCGTCGCGGGCAATCGTGGCATCGGCGCCCAAGGCCCGGAGCGCCTCGGCTTTTGCGGCCTCGGTCATCGCCGTAACATGGGCGCCCCGGCGCTTTGCCAGTTGAATCGCGGCGGAGCCGACACCGCCCGACGCGCCGGTGATCAGCACAGCCTCGTCCTTCAGGCCGACCCGTTGCAGCATTCCCTCCGCCGTCGAATAGGCGCAGGGGATCGAGGCAAGCTCGGTATCCGACCAGTCGGACCGGACAGCCAGGGCGTCAGCCGCGAAGGTCTTGGCAAACTGCGCGAAAGCGCCATCGCATTCCGACCCGAAGGTCCAGGTGGAAAGCCGGCCGTCCTCTGCGCCCGTGGATTGAAGCGCACGAACCAGAACACGCTCTCCGATCCGCTCGCCCGGGACCCCCGGACCGACCGCAACAATCTCACCGCAGCAGTCCGCACCCTGGATGAGCGGAAAAGAAATGGGACTGCCCGACCAACTGCCGTCGGCCACTTCGGGCCCGGTGTTTCCGGTTGCGGCGGCCGAGGCCGTGCTCTCCCGCACCGACTTCGAATACCAGGCCGTTCTTGTGTTGATGTCGGTGTTGTTGACCGAGGAGGCCAGCACCCGCAGCAGAACCTCGCCCTCACCCGGCCTGGGGACGTCAACATCCTCGCGCCACTCCAGCTTTTCCAGGCCGCCATGGCCGGTCAACACGACGCCGTACATCTTATCGGGGATGGCCATCGTTCGACATCCTATCTTCCTGGGACAAGCACCATAGGACATTGTTGCTCTGATACGCAGGCGCCTGTCCAGGGCGGACTGTAGACTCTCTCACAGTTTGACGGCACCAGCCCGCTCCCCCTCCCGGCCACCCACCAGGATAATCGCATTGGGTGGCCGGGAGGGGGAGCGGGCCGGAACCGATTCGACGTAAGTCGAAAATGCCCTAGGCGCCACGGCTTCCAGCACCTCATAACGGGTGCCATTTCAGACGGGATGGGCTAGAAGGGCGGCAGCGTTCCCAGGCACCCTTTCTGCGACCGGAAACCCCATGCTCGATACCATTCGAATCATCAGCGGGTCGGCCCATCCGGCCTTCGCCGACCAGATCTGCCGGCACCTCGGCGTCGAACGCTGCAAAACGCGCAGCCTGCGCTTTTCCAACGAGAACATCCTGGTCCAGATCGAGGAGAACGTGCGCGAAAGCGATGCCTTCGTCATTCAACCCTCCTGCGCGCCGGTCTCCGACGGCATCATGGAACTGCTGATCACCATCGATGCGCTGAAGCATGCCTCCGCCAAGCGGATCACCGCGGTGCTGCCCTACTTCCCCTACGCGCGCTCCGACAAGAAGGACCAGCCGCGGATCTCCATCACCGCCCGGCTGATGGCCGACCTGCTGGAGACGGCGGGGGCGGACCGGGTGCTGACCATGGACCTGCACTCTCCACAGGTGCAGGGCTTTTTCCGCATTCCCGTGGACCAGCTGCGCGCGGCGCCGATCCTCTGCGACCATCTGCGCGACTCGCGCGATCTCAGCGACTATGTCCTGGTGGCCGGCGACGTCGGCGAAGCCAAGGAGATCGGCGGCTATGCCAACCGGCTGAACCTGCCCATCGCCATCGTCGACAAGCGCCGCGACGGCGACGATGAAAAACCGCGGGCGGTGGCGCTGATCGGCGACGTCGCCGGCAAGCGGGCCCTGATCATCGACGACGAGATCGCCAGCGGCGGCACGCTGATGGAAGCGGCGGCCTTTCTGCAGAAACACGGCGCCGTCTCGGTGGAGGCCGCCGCCGTGCACCCGGTGCTCTCCGGCCAGGCGGTACAGCGCATTGCCGATTCGCCGCTGCGCTCGGTCGTGGTCACCGACACCATTCCCCTGACCCCGGAAAAACAGATCGACAAAATCGAGGTCTGCTCGGTGAGCCAGCTCTTCGCCGGCGCCATCCAGGCGATCCACAACGGCTCCAGCATCTCCAGCCTGTTCCGTTAGGGAGTTTTCGACTTGCGTCGAAAACTCCCCTCACCCCGACCCTCTCCCACAAGGGGAGAGGGGGAACCAAAAAGTGGAGCCGCCTTACTTCCCTCTCCCCTCGTGGGAGAGGGAGGGCCCGCGTAGCGGGAGGGTGAGGGGGCTTCTTCCCCCTACTCCGCGGCTTGCTGGTAGGCCTCCATCGGCGGGCAGGTACAAACCAGGTTGCGGTCGCCGGCGACGTTGTCGATGCGCGCGACCGGCGGCCAGTACTTGTCCTCCTGCATGCCGGGCAGCGGGAAGAAGGCGCGCTGCTTGTCGTAGGGCCGATCCCAGGTCTCGGCCATCAGCAGGTGGTGGGTGTGCGGCGCGTTGTGCAGCACATTGTTCCCGGCATCGGCGGCGCCGCTTTCGACCTCGGCGATTTCATGGCGGATTGCGATCATGGCGTCGCAGAAACGGTCGATCTCGCGCTTGGCCTCGCTCTCCGTCGGCTCGATCATCAGGGTGTCCGCCACCGGGAAAGACATGGTCGGGGCGTGGAAGCCGTAATCGACCAATCGCTTGGCGACGTCCTCGACGCTGATCCCGCAAGCCTCCTTGATCGGCCGGAAGTCGATGATGCACTCATGCGCCACCATGCCGTTCTGCCCGGTGTAGAGCACCGGATAGTGCGGGGCCAGCCGCGCCGCGATGTAGTTGGCGTTGAGAATGGCCAGCTGGGTCGCCCGGGTCAGGCCGTCGGCACCCATCATGGCGATATAGGCCCAGGAGATCGGCAGGATGCTCGAGGACCCCCAGGGCGCCGCCGAGACCGCGCCGATGGTGCCCGCCGCGCCTGCCGCCGGGTTCACGCCGGGAACCACCGGGTGGTCCGGCAGGAAGGGCGCCAGATGGGCCATCACGCCGATCGGCCCCATGCCGGGGCCGCCGCCGCCGTGGGGAATGCAGAAGGTCTTGTGCAGGTTCATGTGGGAGACGTCGGCACCGATCTCCCCCGGCTTGCAGACCCCCAGCAGCGCATTCAGGTTGGCGCCGTCCATGTAAACCTGTCCGCCGTTGTCGTGGATGATCGCGCAGATATCGCGGATCGCCTCCTCGAAAACGCCGTGGGTCGAGGGATAGGTCACCATCAGCGCGGCCAGGTTCTCCCGATGCTGTTCGGCCTTGGCTTTCAGGTCTTCCACATCGACGTTGCCCTGATCGTCGCAGGCAACCACCACGACCTTCAGCCCCGCCATGGTGGCCGAGGCCGGATTGGTGCCGTGGGCAGACGACGGGATCAGACAGATATCGCGGTGGGTGTCGCCGCGGCTCTCATGGTACTTGCAGATGGTCATCAGCCCGGCGTACTCGCCCTGGGAGCCGGCGTTGGGCTGCAGGGAGATCGCATCGAAGCCGGTAACCGCGCAGAGCATGCCTTCCAGCTCCTCGAAGAGCTGGCGGTAGCCGGCCGCCTGCTCCAACGGCGCAAAGGGATGCAGGTCGCTGAACTCGGACCAGGTGACCGGCTCCATCTCGGTCGTGGCATTCAGCTTCATGGTGCAGGAGCCGAGCGCGATCATCGAGCGGTCGAGGGCGATATCCTTGGCCTGGAGACGGCGCAGGTAGCGCATCATCTCGGTTTCCGCGTGGTAGAGATGGAACACCGGATGGGTGAGGAATTCGCTCTGGCGCCTCAGGCCGCCGGGGATACCAGCCACGGCTTCGCCTTCCAGAGCCTCCGCAGTTGCCGCCGGCCCGCCGGCGAAGACGCCCAGCAGCCGCTCCACATGCTCGCGGGTGGTCACCTCGTCCAGGGACATGCCGATGCGGTCGCCATCGATAAGCCGGAGGTTGATGCCGGCTTCGCAGGCTGCGGCGACCAGGGCCTCCGCCTTGCCCGGCGCCGAGACGCTGAGGGTGTCGAAGAAGGTTTCGTTTTCCACGGCAAAGCCCAGGCGGCCCAGCCCGGCAGCCAGGATGCCGGTCAGCCGATGCACCCGCCCGGCGATGGTCGTGAGGCCGTCCGGGCCGTGATAGGTGGCGTAGAGGCCGGCGATGATCGCCAGCAGGACCTGCGCCGTGCAGATGTTGCTGGTCGCCTTTTCCCGGCGGATGTGCTGTTCGCGGGTCTGCAGGGCCATGCGCAGCGCCGGGCGCCCCTCGGCATCCACAGAGACGCCGATAAGGCGGCCGGGGACCGAGCGCTTGTAGGCGTCGCGGGTGGCGAAGTAGGCCGCGTGCGGGCCGCCGTAGCCGAGCGGCACGCCGAAACGCTGGGCCGTGCCGACCACGACGTCGGCGCCCATTTCACCCGGCGGGGTGATCATGGTGAGCGCCAGCAGGTCGGCGGCCACCACGGCCAGAGCCTTCTGTTCATGCAGTTTTTCGATGACCGGCGTCAGATCGCGGACATGCCCGAAACTGCCGGGATACTGCAGCAGGGCGCCAAAGACCTCTTTACCGGCGAGCCCGGTTTCCGGATCGCCGACGATCAGGTCGATGCCCATGGGCCTGGCCCGGGTCTGCAGCACCGCCAGGGTCTGGGGATGGCAGTCGGCGGCAACGAAGAAGCTGTCGGACTTGGACTTGGCGACCCGGTGAGCCATGGCCATGGCTTCGGCCGCCGCCGTGGCTTCGTCGAGCAGCGAGGCGTTGGCGAGTTCCATACCGGTCAGGTCGATGATCATCTGCTGATAGTTCAGCAGCGCCTCCAGCCGGCCCTGGCTGACTTCGGCCTGATAGGGCGTGTAAGCGGTGTACCAGCCGGGATTTTCCAGCACCCGGCGCACGATGACGCCGGGCACGACGGTGTTGGAATAGCCCATGCCGATCATCGAGACCATGACCTGGTTCTTGTCGGCCATGGCCCGCATGGCCTCCAGCGCTTCCTTTTCGCTGCGCACCGGCGGCAGCGGCATGGCAGAGGCGCTGCGGATCGCCGCCGGCACCGTCTTGTCGATCAGGCCGTCCAGCGAATCCAATCCCAGGCTGCCCAGCATCTCTTGGATCTGAGGCTCGCCCGGCCCGATGTGACGGCGGACGAAATCGTCCTTGGCTTCCAGTTCCACCAGACTGCGCTCTGCGTCGCTCATGCTTTTCTTCTCCTCAACGGATCGAAGGGCCAGGGGGTCGAAGGGCCGGGGCCGCTCAGCCCTGGCCTTCGGCAAAGGACTTATAGGCAGCGTCATCCATCAGGTCGGCGACCTGACCGGCATCCGCCAGCTTCATCTTGAAGAACCAGCCATCGCCTTCGGGGTCGCTGTTCACCTTGCCCGGCTCGTCGTTCAGCGCCTCGTTCACTTCCAGAACCTCACCGTCGGCGGGCGCATAGATTTCGCTGGCGGCCTTTACGGACTCGACCACCGCGGCATCCTTGCCCTTCTCCAGAACCTTGCCGACCTCCGGCAGTTCGACAAAGACGATATCGCCGAGCTGTTCCTGGGCGTGGTTGCTGATGCCGACGACGGCGACGTCGCCCTCGATGGTCAGCCATTCGTGGTCTTCGGTGTAACGGCGCGCAGTCATAATGAAAAATCCCCCTGTTAGCCTCGGTAGTAGTTGTGTTTGACGAACGGCAGGGCGGCGACCCGGCAGGGCAGCAGCTTGCCGCGCACCTCGGCCTGCAGGGCCGTGCCCTCGGCCGCGTGGTCGGCGGTGACGTAGCCCATGGCGACCGGCGCGCCGACGCTCGGCCCGAAACCGCCGGAGGTGACATGGCCGATGTCGTTGCCCGCCGCATCCTTCAGCAGCGTGCCCTCACGCATCGGTGCCCGGCCCTCCGGCAGCAGGCCGACCCGGCGGCGCGGCGGCCCTTCGGCCAGATGTTTCTGTATGATCGCGGCGCCGGGAAAGCCGCCCTCTTCGCGGCGGCGCTTTTGGATTGCCCAGGCCAGGTCCGCCTCGATGGGCCCGGTGCCGGTGTCGATGTCATGGCCGTAAAGACAGAGGCCGGCCTCCAGGCGCAGCGAATCGCGCGCGCCCAGGCCCGCCGGGGCCGTCTCGGGTTCCGCCAGCAGACGGCGCGCCAGCGCCTCGGCCTTGTCGGCAGGCACGGAGATCTCATAGCCGTCCTCGCCGGTGTAGCCGGCCCGGCTGACCAGACAGGCGATGCCGTCAACGTCCAGGGGTTTGCAATCCATGAAGCGCAGGGTTTCAGCGCCCGGGGCAAGGCGCGCCAGCACCGTGGCGGCCTGGGGGCCCTGCAGGGCGATCAGCGCGCGGTCGGCCAGCACCGTCAGCCGGACATCGCCTTTCAGGTTCGCCTTCATATGGGCGATATCGGCGTCCTTGCAGGCGGCATTCACCACCAGGAACAGCCAGTCGCCCTGGTTGGAGATCATCAGGTCGTCGAGGATGCCGCCCTGGTCGTTGGTGAAAAAGCTGTAGCGCTGACGCCCCTCTGCCAGCTTGGCGATCTCGGCGGGCAGCAAGGCTTCCAGCGCCGCGACACGGTCGGCCCCGTCGAGCCGGACCTGGCCCATATGGGAAACATCGAACAGCGCCGCCGCCGTGCGCGCCTGGCTGTGCTCGGCCATGATGCCGGCGGGGTACTGAACCGGCAGCGCGTAACCCGCAAAGGGCACGATCTTGCCGCCCAGTTCCTGGTGCAACGCGTGAAGCGGTGTTTGCTTCGGCCCTGATTCGCTTTCCTGCGCCACTCCCGGCTCCCTCCACAAAAGGTCAATGTTGCCGCAGCCACCCTTTCAGGCAGCTCCGGCCCCTTCTGTCATGGATACCTGAGAGATTCACCGGCGCGTCGCGTCTGGCACGGGCCGGCTTACTCCTTCGGTGAGGCGCAGCAGCTCAAAAGGCGCTGCGACCACTTTCCAGAATTGCCTCCCCCTTGCGGTCCTCTTTGCCTGAGAGTTTCCGGGGCGGTTGCTCCTTCGGCGCCGGTCTGTTGGCCAGACCGGGCTCTCCCGCAAGGGATCAAAGGCAGAAAGACGCCGATTTGGCTTCGGCGTCTTCTTGCTGACCAGAAGCTAGCCCTTCACTGCGCCAAATTCAACTCCCGGCGCCTCACAGTCTCGTAATCAATTCGTTCTAGGGTCAGGACTCAATTGAGCCACCATGTGATGATTGCGGCGATGAAGACGGCAGATAGGAAAGTATCTGCGCGTTTGTCGTATCGGGTGGCGATTCTTCGGAAATCTTTGAGCCGACAGAACATG
>NZ_JAAQPH010000023.1 GCF_011683915.1 Pelagibius litoralis | reverse complement strand
AAAACGCTATTGTGGTGGCGCACGGTGTTGTTCCTTTCTCGTGTCCCAGGACGTCGCCAAACGCTTGGACACCAGTAGAATCAACACCGTGCGCTCAGTCCACCAAATCTAAACCGGACACCAGTGGAACAAGTCCGAGGGTGACGGCAGGAGAAAACGGCCCGCGATGAAGCTCGTTAAGACCCTGTCAGGCTTTCGCCTTCCAGCACCTGATCGATGAGCGTTAGGCTCTCGTCGAGGCCGTAGAGCGCCATGAAGGAGCCCATGCGCGGACCCTGTTCCTGACCGAGCAGAACCTCGTAGAGCGCCTTGAACCAGTCGCGCAGGTTCTCGTAGCCGTGGTCCTTACCGACGGCATAGACCTCGTTCTGGATCGCCGCGCCATCGGAGTCACCCGGCAGTTTGCGCAGGCGCGTAACGAGATCGGCCAGGGCCTTGCGCTCGCCCTCGCTCGGCGCGCGGTAGCGCTTTGAAGGCTTCACGAAATCCTTGTAGTAGCGCAGCGCGAAACCGACGAGCCGGTCGAGCATCGGGTCGCCCTCGGGCGTTGCCTCGGGTGAATAGCGGGTGATGAACCCCCAGAGCACCGCCGGGTCCTCCGTATTGCAGACGCTCGCCAGGTTCAGCAGCATGCCATAACTGAGCTTGGTACCCGGCAGCGGCGGCTGACCGTTGTGAATGTGCCAGGCCGGGTTTTCCAGGCGCTTCTCGTCCTGGCCGCTATAGGCCGCCAGATGCGCGAGATAGTCGTCCACAGCGCGCGGAATGACGTCGAAGTAGAGCCGCTTGGCCGCCCTGGGCTTCTGGAACATGAACAGCGATAGGCTCTCCGTCGGCCCGTAGGCCAACCACTCCTCGGCACTGAGGCCGTTGCCCTTGGACTTGGAGATCTTCTTGGCATCCTCATCCAGGAAAAGCTCGTAGTTGAAACCCTCCGGCGGACGGCCGCCAAGGATCTTGCAGATCTGATTGCCGAGCTTCACCGAGTCGATCAGGTCCTTGCCGGACATCTCATAGTCGACGCCCAGGGCATACCAGCGCATCGCCCAGTCGGCCTTCCACTGCAGCTTGCAGTGGCCGCCGGTGACCGGCGTCTCGACCTTGGATCCGTCCTCGTCCTGATAGACGATGGTGCCGGCCGCGGCGTCGGTTTCCAGAACCGGCACCTGCAGCACCCGTCCGGTCTTGGCACAGACCGGCAGGAAGGGACTGTAGGTCTCGCGGCGCTCCGGCCCCAGGGTCGGCAGCACGACGTTCTTGACCTTGTCGTAGTTGCGCAGCACCTGCAGCAGGGCTTCGTCGAAACGCCCGGAGGTGTACCACTCGGTCGACGACTGGAATTCGTAGTCGAAACCGAAGGTATCCAGGAAGCCGCGCAGGCGCGCATTGTTATGCGCCCCGAAACTGTCGTGGGTGCCGAAGGGATCGGGAATCTGGGTCAGCGGCTTACCCAGGTGTTCGGCCACCATCTCCTTGTTGGGGATGTTGTCCGGCACCTTGCGCAGGCCGTCCAGATCGTCGGAAAAGCAGAACAGCTTGGTCGGCAGGTCGCTGAGGCGCTGAAAGGCCTGACGCACCATGGTGGTGCGCGCCACCTCGCCGAAGGTGCCGATGTGGGGCAGGCCGGAGGGGCCGTAGCCGGTCTCGAAGAGGACATAGCCCTTTTCCGGTTTCTTGCCGGCCAGGCGCTTTACGACTCGTCTTGCCTCTTCAAAGGGCCAGGCGCGCGCGCCCTCGGCCAGTTCCCGCTCGTTTGCCATTGTTCCGCTCGCTTCAAGAAATCGGGAGAAAACGGCCCCAACGGAGCCGTTCCTCAACTGCGGGCGACCCTAGGCCTGGGAGTCGCAGGCGTCAACGCCGCTCGGGCTGGGGCCAGAGCAGCGCCCGGAGAAACCCCCGCTCCCTGGAACGTTCCAGAAAGGCCGCCTTCTGGTCCGGCGAAAGCCCGGCCAGGTAGCCGTGCAGCTCTTCCATCATATCCAGCACCATGCCGTCGCGTTCCTGGCGCCGCTCGTTCAGGCGCGTCTCCAGGCTGGCCCGGTCGAAGACCGGTGCCTGCAATGCCTCGATCATCAAGGTGCGAAATCCGCTGGAGCCGCCGCCCGCAGCCGCGCGGCGTTCGGCAATGCTCTGGCGCAACGCCTCCAGTCCGGCGACCTGCCGGGCATCCAGGCCGAAGTCCTTCGCCGCTGCGGCGACCGGATCTTCGGTCATCATCGAAGCCGGCTTGCCGATCAGCTGCGGATAGACAAGACCGGCCAGGAAAAACAGGTTCAAGGCCACGGAAGCCGCCAGCAGAAACCAGGAAAGTCGCTTGCTCATACCCGGCTTCCCCTAGATCAGCTCATCAAGCGCAAGCAGATCGGTCAGGTCGGAGCCCGCCGTCTGCTGCGGCAAGACCCGCTCTGACTGATAGCGGCCCAGCTCAAAGGCCCCGGCGCAGGCCAGCACCAGCGCGACCACGGCAAAGGCCGGCACCGCCGGGCGCAGCCAGGCACCAAACAGCCGGGAAATGAAATCGCCGCCCTCGCGGGTTGTTTCCACCGTCGTCCGGGACTTCGCCCCACCGCCCCGAAGCGCCTGGGCGCCGATAACCGACGACGCCGGCGCCGGCTGCGGGGCCTCCGTCAGGGCCGCCTTCAGCGTCAGAACCTCATCGAGGAACGCCGGATCGGCGGCCATTCGGGCTTCGATTCCGGCGGCTTCGGCTTCGCCGAGCCGGCCCTCCAGATAGGTCGCCAGCAACAGGGCATCGGGCTGCTGAGTGTCTGATCCCTCGCGCGGCGCCCAGGAATCCCTGGCTTTCTGCCAGAGTTCCGCGCCTTCTTTCGTTTTGTCGTCCTTCATCTGTCCTAAAACCTCTTCCCCTCAGGATTCACCCCTGGACCCTTGGTTGTGTTACGGCGAAAGTCACAAAACTATCCCCGCCTAAACATCCTCCGATTCACCCATTTCCGCCTGAAAATGCACCCGTAACTTCGCCAGGGCCTTGTGGTGCATGGAACGCACGGTCTGCGGGTCCACCCCCATCACAGCTCCGGCCTCCGCCGGGGTCATGTCGCGGCGGTAGAGCAGTTCCAGGACCAGGGCCTGGCGGGGCGAAATCACCCCTTCGGGAATTTTCACCCGCTCCGGCATCACCGGCTCGACCGCCAGGACCGCCTCGGGCTGGCTGTCGATATCCTCGGTCCGGCGCTTCAGACGCCGCAGGTGGTCGATCGCCGCCGAGTTGGCGATCACCGTCAGCCAGGTGGTGATCTTGGCCCGCTGATCATCGTAGTTGCGCAACAGGCGAAAGTCCTTCTGGCAAAGCCGGACGAAGACATCCTGCACCACGTCTTCGGCATCGGCGTTGCGGCCGGCCGGCAGCAGGCGCCGCCGCACGGCGGAAAAGATCACCGCCGCATGGCGCGCGACAAAGCGGTCCCACGCGCCCTTGTCGCCTTCCAGCAGGGAAGGAAGATCCGCATCTTCGTCACCCACGCAGGTCTGCTCTGCCGCGGGCCCGCGGCGCTGTTCGATCCCTCACCATGGCACCAGCATAGCGCAACCGACGGCAGGGTGCAGCGCTGCATCGAAAGGCGAAGAATTTACGGACAAGGCCCAGATAGGACCATGACGCGCTTTGCCGCCTGCGGTTATAGTCCGCCCATGAGTTCTACATCCGTTCCAGTTGATTCCCCGCCGCCCGATCTTGTCAGGCTGCCCGCCGCACCGGTTCTTTTGGCTGGACCCGGGCGGGCGGTCTGGATCGACCTGGAGGGTGAAGTCCACAGTCTTTCGGGGCGCGAAGCCGCCACCCGCGCCCGGCAACGCCCGCCGCTGGTCTGCCATGCCCGGGCAGTGGCCCGGCGCCTGGACTGCGACCCCTTTCCCGCCCTCGACCTGCTGGAACTCTTCGCCTTTATCAGGCCGGCCAGTTTCTGCCCGCCGACGCCGCACGGCCTGGCCTCGGCGCTCGGCCTCGCCAAGCCGGCCGATGCGGAGGCGGCGGCCGGCCTGTTGCCCCAGGCCGCCGTGGCTCTGTTGCGCGAGCTGGCAGCCCGTGGCGGGCGGGACCGGGATGCACCGGGCATCGCCTGGACCATGGCCCAGGCCGGCTGGCTTTGGGGTCCCTTCGTCATCGCGGCGCTGGGCTTTGGCGAGGGTGGTGCAGTCCTGCCGAAACGCAATCTGGGCCTCAGGGTCTGGGAGCGCCTGCCGGAATGGGAGGAGCGGCCGCCGCGCGGCGCGCCGGGTACGCAGCCGGTTTTACCGGAGGAAGGCCGCGCCCGTCTCGCAGCGGTCCTGGCCGGCCTGATGACCGGTGAAGCCGAACCCAGACCCCAGCAGGCCGACTATGCCGCCGCGGCAACGGCCGCCTTTGCCCCGCGTGCGGTGGAGGGCGAACCACAGGTGGTCTTGGCCGAGGCCGGTACCGGCACCGGCAAGACACTGGGCTATCTGGCCGCCGCCAGCCTCTGGGCGGAACGCAACAACGCCGCCGCCTGGATCTCGACCTATACCCGCAACCTGCAGGGCCAGGTGGACGACGAGCTCGCCGCGCTCTTCCCCGAACCCCGCGAGCGCGCCGCCAGGGTGGTGATCCGCAAGGGGCGGGAGAATTATCTCTGCCTCCTGAACCTCGCTGAAGCAGTCAGCCAGTTGCCCGCCCGTCCGCAGGACGCCGTGGCCCTGGGCCTGATGGCCCGCTGGGCGGCGCGCACCCGCAACGGCGACATGGTCGGCGGCGACTTTCCCGGCTGGTTCACCGATCTCTTCGGCCCGGTCCGCACCCTGGGCCTGGCGGACCGCCGCGGCGAGTGCATCTACTCCGCCTGCCAGCACTACCGCAAGTGCTTCATCGAGCGTTCGGTGCGCTCGGCCCGTCAGGCGGATATCGTGGTCGCCAACCACGCGCTGGTGATGATCCAGGCGGCCATGGGCGGCGGCGACGACGGACAGTTGCCGACCCGCTATGTCTTCGACGAGGGGCATCACCTTTTCGAAGCGGCGGACAGTGCTTTCGCCGCCCATCTTTCCGGCCGCGAATCCCGCGAACTGCGGCGCTGGCTGCTGGGTGCCGAGGGTGGCCGGCGCGGCGCCACCCGGCTGCGCGGCCTGAAGCGCCGCCTGGAAGACCTGCTGGCCGACGACGCCGCCGCCCTGGAGGCGCTGGAAGAAGTGCTGCGGGCGGGACGGGTGCTGGCCGGTGAGGGCTGGCGCCAGCGGATCGAGGAAGGCCGGGCCGAAGGCGCCAGCGAACAGTTCCTGACCCTGGCGGCCCGGCAGGTCTATGCCCGCAGCAGCGGGCAGGACCAGCCCTACAGCCTGGAAGCCCCGGCCCAGCCGCCGGTCGATGGCCTGGCGGAGGCCGCCGACGCCCTGGCCGCCGGCCTGGCCGGACTGATCCAACCGCTGAAGGCGCTGCGCCGCCTGTTGCTGGCGCGCCTGGATGAGGATGCGGAAACACTGGACAGCGACAGCCGGCGGCGGATCGAAGCGGCCGCCGGGGGTCTGGAAGGCCGGGCCCTGTTGCCGCTGGCCGCCTGGCAGGACATGCTGCGCGCCCTGAAGGATGAAACGCCGCCGGAGTTCTGCGACTGGTTTGCCGTGGAACGCCTGGACGGACGCGACATCGACGTCGGGCTCTACCGACACTGGATCGATCCCAGCCGACCCTTCGCCGCGAGCCTCGGCCAGAGCGCCCACGGCCTGCTTATCACCTCCGCCACCCTGACCGACCAGAACCTTGCTCCATCAGCGCTGAACGATGCCGAGGCGGAGCGCGATCTCAAGGCCGAAGCCTGGCAGGCGGCCGAGCGGCGCCTGGGTATCGATCACATGGCGGCGGCGGTGTCGCGGCTCAGCCTGGCCTCGCCCTTCGACTATGCCGCCCAGACCCGGGTGCTGATCGTCCACGACCTGAAGCGCGGCGACCTGGACCAGCTCGCCGCCGCCTACCGATCCCTTTTACTGGCCGCCGGCGGCGGGGCGCTGGGGCTGTTCACCGCCATCGCCCGCCTGCGCGCGGTGCAAAAGCGCATCGCACCGGCCCTGGCCGAGGCGGGCGTTGCACTCTACAGCCAGCATGTCGACGGCCTGGATACCGGCACCCTGGTCGATATCTTTCGCGCCGAGGAGGACTCCTGCCTCCTGGGCACCGATGCGGTGCGCGACGGGGTCGACGTGCCCGGCCGCTCGCTGCGCCTCATCGCCTTCGACCGGGTGCCCTGGCCGCGCCCGGACATCATTCACAAGGCGCGGCGGGCGGCCTTCGGCGGGCGCGCCTACGACGAACAGCTGACCCGCCTGAAGCTGCGCCAGGCCTATGGCCGCCTGATTCGCCGCGCCGACGACCGCGGCGTCTTCGTACTGCTCGACCCCCTGCCCTCACGCCTGCTGGACGCTTTCCCGCCAGCGGTCACGGCGCAGCGTGTCGGCCTTGCCGAAGCGGTGGCGCAGGTCACTGAGTTCCTTGATCGATAGGGTCTGTCAGGCCCGCTTCCCGTAGACCCGGATCACTTCGAGGAACTCGTGCAGCGAGTTCTGTTTTTCGCTGTCCACGATCAACAGCATGGTGACGGTCTCGCCGTCAGCCGAAAGCGGCAGGATGATACGCGCGTAGGAATGCTGCTTCCCATCGCTCCGCAAAGCCAGCACATGGGCCAGCGGTTCGCGGCGTTCGACGGCTGTGCAGTAGTGGCTATGGAGCAGCATGCCATAGTCCGGCGGGCTCAATTCGCGCGGACGCAGCGTCGCCAGATCATAGCCGTGCACATCGCAGATGCCGGTACCGCTCAGCCGATACAGGAAATCGATGGCGCCGTCTTCGGCCCGTTCCACATCGGCCAGCATGATGCGCGCCAGCAACGCGGGCATCTCGGTCGGGTCGAGATCTTCGCGGGCCGGCGCAAAGCGACCGCGCCGCTTGCTCTGCCAATAATTCAGGGCCTGAATAAGATCGGGATAGAGCGCAAGGCCTTCGGCCAGATCAAGCTCGGCCGCCTGGATGTCGGAGAGCACCTCTTGCATGCCCCATAGTCGACGTTGAGAAGACCCCAGGCAAGGCTCTTTGCCTACATCTAAGCGCCTGGATTATAAACCACATCCTGGCGCTTAACCGAAGCCTTCTGAATACGGCTGTTTGGCGGCAGCGCAGTGACAAAGGTCGAGCCGTAGGACCGCTTCGAAGCCGTCGTTCCTGCCGGCTGCCGGCGAGCGCAATTCAAGACTCCCGCCGGATTGCGAAAGGAGGGCCTCGACGATGGCAAGACCGAGCCCGGCGCCCGCCACCGTCGCCCCGCCGCGCTCGAAGCGGTTCATGAGCCTGGCCAGCCGCGCCGGGGGCACGACGGTACAGGCATTGGCCACATGGATAGCGCCACTGCCATCGACCCGGATTTCCACCGGCTTGTCCGCCGTCCCATGAAAAAGGGCGTTGTCGATCAGGTTGCGCAGGATGATTCCAAGAGCGTCGATATCTATACGGGCCATCAGCCGCCGGTGGCCGCCGTCGTCCAAGTTCAGGCGCTCACCGACAGCACCCTTGCGTGCGAATTCGTCGACCACCAGCTTCAGCACCGGGAGAACATCGATCGCTTCGCGGCTGCGGGCGATACCCGCTTCGGCGCGGGCAAGCTGCAACAGCCTCTCCACCAGATCGCTCAGGCGCTTGAGCGTAAGGGCGAGTTGTTCGACGCGAGAGCGCTCGGGCGTGTTTTCCAGTTGGGCCGCCAAACGCTGAGTCTGGGCGAGGGCCGCAGCCACCGGGGTACGAAGCTCATGGGCGCTGTTGGTGGCAAAGGCGCGCTCGCTTGCCAATGCCTGCTCGAGGCGCGCCAGCAGACTGTTCACATCCTGGACAATCGGCGACAGTTCCTCGGGCAGGGTCGCATCGGAAATCGGCGAGAGGTTTGCGCCGCCGCGGGCGTCCATGGCGGCGCGAACCTCGGCCACCGGAACCAGGCTGTGGCGGACGGTCCAGAAGACCGCCATGGCGACCAGCGGAATGAGCAATCCCAGAGGCGCCGCCAGCCAGGCAAGCGTTTCGAAAACCGCCTCCCGGCGGTGCGTCAGCCGTTCACCGACGTGGAGGAAGAGCCCCGAAGATGCGTAGTGTTCGGTAAAGAAACGCCAACCCCCTGCCTCCGCGTGACCTCTTTGCAGAGCAACGGGAAAGGCCTGGCGCGGCGCATCGTGGGAACGCTTCAGTACCAGGCCCTGGGCGTCACGCAGCTGGTAGACCAGGTACTCCTCGTGCTGAGCGAACTCCAAGGGCTTGCCCAAAGTGCCCCGGCCGCCCGCATCATCGTGTTGGCGTATATCTTCGAGAACCAGCGGGAACAATCGCTGGGCGGTTTCCTGCAGGGCGCTGTCGAAAACCTCGTTGATCTCGTGATCCACGATGGCCGCTGCCGCGATCATCGCCAAGAGCCAAAACCCTGCGAAGGTCAGGGTCAGGACAGAGATGAGACGCCGCGCAATACTCCAGGGCTTTCTTTTCGGTAAGCTCCCGGGTTCGCTCACGCCGCCCCCAGGCGATAGCCGACGCCGCGCAGCGTGTGGATCGATTCGCGACCGAGCTTCTTGCGCAGCCGGCTGACATAGACCTCGATGGTATTGCTTTCGATCTCGGAGTCGAAATCGTAAAGCGCCTCTTCGATCTGGTCCTTGGAAACCACCGCCGTGGGACGCTGGGTCAGCAGATCCACAATGGCCCACTCGCGTTTGGTCAGGTCGACGGTCTCGCCGTCGCGCCGGACCCGCCGCGCCGCCTTGTCGATCTCCAGCGCACCGAGCACAATCAGCGGGTTGGGATTGCCGCCGTAACGCCGCGAGACCGCCGCAACCCTGGCGCTGAGCTCATCGAGGTCAAAGGGTTTAACCAGATAGTCGTCGGCCCCGGCATTCAGCCCCTCGATGCGGTCGCTGATCTGGTCGCGCGCCGTCAGGATGATCACCGGTCGCCGATCACCATGGCGACGCATGGCCTTCAAAAGGTCCAGGCCCCGGCCATCAGGCAGGTGGAGATCGAGCAGCAGCAGCCCATAGTCGACCGCGCGCAAAGCGGACTCCGCCTCGTCAAGCCGCTTTACCCAGTCGACGGCATGACCGTCGGCGGCAACCTGCTCGCGCACCGCCTGGCCCAGAAACGGCTCGTCTTCGATCAATAGAACCCGCATCTGTCGACTGCCTTGCGGCCCGCCCGGACCGTCCGATGAAACGCGAAAGAGGTGATGTCCCATAGCAAGCTGACGCCAAGCTGAAAAACGAGACGGCCCGCTTTCAGGTTGCTGTCAGCGACGTCAGCCATAAAGGCGGCATCCCAACACAAGCCTCAAGAGGTATTTTGATGAAATCGATCGTTCTCTCCACCGCGCTGGCCGCCGCCCTTGCCGTTTCCCTGGGGGCGGGTGCCGCCTCTGCCAGCGATAAATGCAACGTACCGCAAGCGGAGTGGCAGCCGAAAGAGGCCTTGCAGAAGAAGCTGGAAGGCGAGGGCTGGAAGATCAAGAAGATCAAGGTCGACGACGGCTGCTACGAAGTCTACGGCACCGATGCCGCCGGCAAGCGCATGGAAACCTATTTCGACCCAAAGAGCTTCGCCGTCATCAAGGCGAAAATGGAGAACTGAGGCCATGGCGGCGACGGTGAAGGTCTGGGATCCGCTGGTCAGGATCTTTCATTGGACACTGGTCGGCAGTTTCGCGCTTGCCTGGATCAGTGCCGACGAATGGGACGACCTGCACAGCTGGGCAGGCTACGCAGCGGCTGCGCTGATTGCGTTCCGCCTGGTCTGGGGCCTCCTGGGACCGCGCTATGCGCGCTTCAGGCAGTTCATCCGCGCGCCCGGCACCGTCGCCGCCTACCTCAAAGACGTCCTCCTGGGCCGCGAGGCACGTTACCTCGGTCATAATCCGGCAGGCGGCGCGATGATCATCGCGCTCATCGTCACTCTGGCCATGCTCTGCCTGACCGGCTGGATGTATACCCTGGACATCTTCTGGGGTGAGGATTGGGTAGAGGAGATCCACGAAGTCCTCGCCAATCTGATGCTCGGCCTGATCGGCCTGCACCTGGCCGGTGTATTTGTGGCCAGCCTCAAACACCACGAGAACCTGGTCCGGGCCATGATCACCGGCCGCAAGCGTTCGCCAACTTCAAGCGACGTAAACTAGGGCGTTTTCGACTTACGTCGAAGCGGTTCCAGCCCGCTCCCCCTCCCGGCCACCCACCAGGATAATCACATTGGGTGGCCGGGAGGGGGAGCGGGCCGGTGCCGTCAAACTGTGAAAGAGTCTAAGCAGGCTGGTGAAAAAGCCTTCAGGCCGCCTTGCACGGCCTTCGAGACGACCCTTCGGGTCTCCTCAGGCTGAGGAGTGCAGCGTCTCGAAGCACGAGGTCGGTCAACCCGCCGGCTTTGTCAGCAGCCTGCCAACTGTTTGATGTAGAGCGCCGGAACAGGATTGACGGCGCAGGGCAGGGCTCTCAGCCGATCCCCAGATAGACGAAGAGCGCCGAAAGCGTGGCAAGGGAAACCACGGTGGAGACCATGATCACCGCGGTCGAGCGCTGGACGAAGATGCCGTACTGCTGCGCCAGGACGAAGACAAGGGCCCCGGTCGGCAGCGCCGACTGGATCAGGGCACCGGCAGCCCAGATCGGGTCCATGGTGAAGACATGGAAAGCCAGCCACCAGGTGACCAGGGGCTGTACGGCCAGTTTCAGGAGCACCAGCCAGCTGACCTCGGTCATGCCCGCCGTGAAGGACTTGCCGACCATGAAAAGGCCGATGGCAAAGAGCGCGCAGGGGCCGGCCGAGGCGCCGAGGATATCGCAGAAGGTCGCGACCGCCTTGGGCACCGGCAGCCCGAGACCGGAGGCGGCAAGCCCGGCCGCGGCCGAGAGCACCAGCGGCGAGCGCAGGATACCGCCCAGCACACCGCGCAGAACGACAAGACCGCTCTTGCCCTGCTGCACATCGATCTCCAGCAAGGCGATACCGATGGCCATGATGACGGCGCCGTTCAGAATGGTGGAGACAATTCCCGGCAGCATGCCCGCCTCGCCGAAGGCCAGCATCAGCAAGGGAATGCCCATGTAGCCGGTGTTGGCGAAGATCGCCGAGAGACCGCCGAGACCGAGCGCGCCCAAGCGGTTGGGAAAGGCAAAGCGCGCCACCACGACGGCCAGGATAAAGGTGAAAGCGACCCCGCCGCCATAGGCCGCCAGAAAAGGCAGATTGAACACCTGGTCGAGAGAGACCCGCGCCATGGATATGAAGAACAGCGCCGGCAGGGCGATGTAGTAGACGAAGCGGTTCAGCGCCTCGCTGCTTTCATTCCCCAGAAGGCGGAAGCGGCCGGAGACATAGCCGGCAAGCATGATCGCGAAAATCGGGAAAACAACGTTCAGAATGGGCCCCATGGCGCCGACCTTGCCGCCCGGGCCGATCGCTGTCGAGCGCAAATGCCACAGGCCTTCCATGCGGCTTCTGCGGGCTTGACGCTGCCGCCGCCGCCTGCCTAGTCTTCGCCGCCGCCGGGCCGCCGCATCTCACACAGGGCCCGCATACCCAATGAGCAAGAAGCGAAACCCAATGTCCGATCATCACACCGCCCTCGTCTACACCATGGTTCTGGTTTCTGCCGCCGACCGCGACATGACCGATTCGGAGCTGTTGACCATCGGCGACACGGTTCAGCACCTGCCGGTTTTCGCTGACTACGACCTGAACGAAGTGCCGAAGGCCGCCCAGGCCTGTGCGGAGTTGCTGGCCCAGGAAGACGGGCTGGAGAAAATCCTGCACTTCATCACCGACAAGCTGCCCAGCAAGCTGTCGGAAACCGCCTACGCCATCGCGCTGGACGTGGCAGCCGCCGACAGTGCAGTGAGCCAGGAGGAACTGCGCCTGCTGGAGATGCTGCGCCACCGCCTGCAGGTCGGCCGCCTGCCGGCCGCCGCAATCGAACGCGGCACCCGCGCCCGCAATATGCGCCTCTGAGCGCCGGCCTCCATCAAATCCATCCGTAAGATCGCGTCCGGTAAGACGGCATAGGGGCGCCGGCGAAAGCCGGCGCCCCTGATGCGATTCTGCAGGGACCACGTGGCAGCACTCCAAAAGGAAGGCTGCTAAGTTATTGTTTTATTAATGTTATTTTGTTGAGCTTTCATCAACAGGTGGGCAAGCTTGAACCCTATCGGGGTCCCAAGGGACGGAAGGATAGGAGGGAATATGAGCGATCTTGCACTGCAGATGAACGACTACCGGCTGACAACGGCCGAGATTCTCTATCACTTGCCGGATCATCCGGCCCTGCTCCAGTCCTACATCTGGCAGGAATACGACTTGGCCCCGCGCTATCCCGAGCTGCACAAGTTCCTGGCTTTTTGGGAAAAAAATCTGGAAGGCCCTCTGCACTCGGTGAATGTTGCCAACATTCCGATCATTGCGGCGCCGGATACACGTATCGCGGCCTGCTGCCTGACCCTTCAGTAGCGCCGGGCCCGGCCCCCGGCTTGCGCGGCAGAAGGTCGCGCCTGCCCCTTTTTGCTCCATGCCGCCACCCCGCCGCACTTGGCGCGACGGCCCAGGGCCACTAGTTTAGCGCCAATGCGCTTACCAACAGCCCCTTCGGCGAGCAACGCGGCATGACGACCGCCACACCCTTTGCTTTCGCCAGCGATAAACCCGTCAGGGCCAGCCGCGCCGTGGGCTTCTGGCTGCTTGGCTGCTGCACCATGGTTCTGGCCATGGCGGTAATCGGCGCCATCACGCGGCTGACCGAATCCGGCCTCTCGATCATGGAATGGGCCCCGGTCAGCGGCGTCCTGCCGCCGCTCAGCCAGGGGGAATGGCAGCGCCTCTTCGATCTTTACCGCCAGATTCCCGAATACCAGCAGGTCAATGCCGGGATGAGCCTGGCCGAGTTCAAAGCCATTTTCTGGTGGGAATACATCCACCGCCTCTGGGGCCGCCTGATCGGCCTGGTTTTCGCCCTGCCCTTCGCCTGGTTCTGGTGGCGCGGCAAGCTGGACGGGCGCATGACCCGGTTGTTGCTGCTCGCGCTTCTGCTCGGCGGGCTGCAGGGCTTCATGGGCTGGTTCATGGTGGCCAGCGGCTTTGGCGAACGCACCGATGTCAGTCAGTATCGCCTGGTAGCCCATCTGGGCCTGGCGCTGGGGATCTACGGCTATCTGTTCTGGCTTGCGCTGGGCCAGTTCTGGCCCCGGCCGGAGCGCAGCCGTGACCCGGCCGCCGGGCGGCTGCGCCGCAGCGGCTTTGCACTGCTGGCGCTGGTAGCGCTGACCATTCTTTCCGGCGGCTTCGTCGCCGGTCTGAACGCGGGCCTTGTCTACAACACCTTTCCTTTGATGGACGGCGATCTGGTGCCGGCGGGCTACGCCCTGCTGGCGCCCTGGCCGCTGAACCTTTTCGAAAACCATGCCGCCGTGCAGTTCAATCACCGCTTGCTGGCGGTCTCCACCATCTTCGTCACCCTGGCGATCTGGCTCTGGTCGCTGCGCCAGGACCTCTCTCCGGCGGTCCAGGGCGGCTTCGCCCTGCTGGCGATCCTGGCATTGCTGCAACTGGCCCTGGGCATCGTCACCCTGTTGCTGGTGGTGCCCATCTGGGCGGCAGCCCTGCATCAGGCCGGGGCGATCTTCGTGCTGACGGCGATACTCTGGTGCCTCTATCACCTGCGCGTGCGCAACCCGGCATGACCGCGGCGAAGAACGACGGCCAGAGAGTCGACAGCCGGGATCTGGACATTCCCGAAGAACCGCTGGCGGTCTCGGTACTCACCGGTTTTCTCGGCAGCGGCAAGACCACGCTGCTGCGCCATCTCCTGGCCCACCCGGCGATGGAAGAAACGGCGGTGATCGTCAACGAATTCGGCGAGATCGGCCTCGACCACCTGCTGGTCGAAAAGGCAACGGAAGACACCGTGCTGCTGAACAGCGGCTGCCTCTGCTGTACGGTGCGCGGCGACCTGGTCGAGGGCATGCGCGATCTTTACAAGCGCCGGGTGAAGCGCGAGGTCCCGCCCTTCAAGCGCCTGATCATCGAGACCACCGGCCTGGCCGATCCGGCGCCGATCCTGCAGACGCTGATGACCGACCCGCTGCTGTCCAACCGCTTTCGCCTGGACGGGGTGGTGACCACGGTGGATGCGGCCAACGGGTCCGAGACCCTGGACCGCCAGTTGGAATCGGTGAAGCAGGCGGCGGTGGCCGACCGCATCCTGCTGACCAAGAGCGACCTGGTGGAGGAGCCGGCCCGCAAGGCCCTGGAGCAACGCCTGCACAGCCTGAACCCCGCCGCCCCGATCTATGAGAGCGTTCAGGGCGCCGTCGACCCGGCCCTGTTGTTCAACGCCGGGCTCTACGATCCACAGAAAAAAAGCCCGGACGTGCAGGCCTGGCTGAAAGCCGAGGCCTACGATCAGACGGATCACGGGCATCATCATCACGATGTGAACCGCCATGACGCATCGATCCGCGCCTTCTGCCTGACCTACGACAAACCGCTGGACTGGGACCGCTTCAATTCCTGGGTGGAGATGCTGATCACCCTTTACGGCGGCAACATCCTGCGCATCAAGGGCCTGTTGAACGTCGCCGAGATCGAACAGCCGATCGTCATCCACGGCGTGCAGCATGTCTTCCATCCGCCGGTGCGCCTGGAAGACTGGCCCGACGACTCCCGGCAGTCGCGCATCGTCTTCATCGTCCGCGACCTGAAACCGGAGATGTTCGAACACACCCTGAAGGCCTTCAACGAAGACTCCTCGGCACCGATCTGAAGGTTTTTGGATTTACGCCGAAACGGCACCGCCCGGCGAAACGGTCAGTGTGATTCCTGCCACCGCCGGACGAGGCCTGCATTGCGCCGGATGAACGCGGTGAACCAGTTGTCAAAGGCCTGCCGGTCGCCGGCCTGCCAGCCGTCGGTAAGGATATGGGGCACACCTTCCTCGCGCATCACCTTGACGGCGACGACGGCGGGATGGGCGGGATGGGCCGGCGTGGTGAAAAACATCACGGTGCTTTCGCCGCCAAGCTCGACGCGCAGCGTATCGCCCTCTTCGGTCTGTACGCTGTCTTCCTTGCCGGTGGACTCCTCCAGCATCTGCTGAAAGGCCCCTTCGTCTATCTGCGACACCTCGCCCGCTTCCGCTGAAGCGGCGCCAACGGATGCTGCCCGCGCCTGCTGGCCGGAATAGACAAATACAGCAAGCAAGATCAGCGCTGAGGCCAGTCTTGCCGTACCAACCATCTAGCGAATTCCCAAAGATCCAACCTAGCCATATCGACTATCACTGGAACCTTGCCTAAACATGAAAGATGGGATTTTAGAGAATTCCGCCAGCGGCTTAATAGGGGTTGTAATACGCCCCGGTAACCGCCGTACCGTCGGAGTTATACGCGGTGCAGTTGTCGGTAGAATGGCAGAAACCGCCAAGTGCACGGCTGATCTGCTGGTTGCTGCAGCCGCTGAGGCCCAGAATCAGGACGCCCAGCAGCACCGCCGTTACAGGACGCGGAAAAGAGCGGGATCGAGCGCGCAAAGGAAGAAACTCCCAATAGTTGCAGGACCGGGAGAATAGCAGAATTCCCTGAAAATTTCTCAACGCCGGCGGCGCTGTCATGCCCCGCCATTCGCGTGTTAGCTCCTTCTGCCCCTCGGCCACGCCTTCACCCGGCGATACCAGTGAGCGATGTCTTTGAGATATAATACAACTATACGTGTAGCCTTTATCAATTTGAGAAATGACTTTCCGGACTTTCGCTGCGATCCCGGCAAAGCGCCGATCCCGCACAACGGAAGATGGACGCGGTTTCGTCAGAGCGATGGCTCAAGCCATCCGAAGGGCTTGGCGTGAAAAATTGCAGCCGCGAGCCACTGCATATACCGGGATCAATTCAGCAGCATGGCGCTCTTCTGGAGAAACCATCGGCTGCAGCGGCAGGCCGTGACGCTGCAGGGCCTGCCGATCCCGCGTAAGCTAATTCCGCGACTCGTCGGCGCGTACCGTCGGCGCGCCAATCTTCGGCATCGGCGTGAGAATAACCAATGCCGGCTGACCCACGGTGAGGTTCTGGGTCGGCATCTCGGCCTTTTCCTTCTCGGGCCGATCGCCCTTAACCACGATGGGTTCCATGGTGCAGTGGTCGCAGGGGCCGTTGTCGATGGCCAGGGCAACGGAGGGAATGGCCGCCGTCGCTGTAACAGCAGCGGCAAGGACAAGAGAGGTGATCTTCAGCATTGGATGGTATCCTTCAATATTCGGTTGCGTAATGCAGCTACTCCTTAGTCGCAACGGTTGAGAGAAGGTTCAAAGGGACCGCAGAAAATATCTCCCACAGAGACGCCTGAGCCTGGCTGGTTCGAAGCGACGAACCCCTCGCCGACAGGCAAGTCCAGACCTCATACCGCCGGCTGATCGACCGGTCTCACGCCGGTTTTACGAAGGCTCCACCACCATGACCAGGTCATGGGGCTCCACCCGGCTGCCCGTGGCGGCCACCACTTCGCCGACCTTGCCGGCAACCTCCGCATAGACGGCGGTTTCCATCTTCATCGCCTCGATGGTGAAGAGCCGGTCGCCTGCCGCGACCCGCTTGCCGGCATCGCAGATATTGACGATCAGGCCCGGCATCGGCGCACCGATCTGACCGGGGTCGGCTTCATCAGCCTTGCGCCGCACTTTGCCGGAGGCGGCCAGGGCCTTGTCCAGCACCTTTACCGTGCGCGGCTGTCCGTTCAGTTCGAAGAAGACCGTGCGCTGCCCGTCTTCGTCGGCATCGCTGAGCGCCAGGTAGGAGATGATCAGCGTCTTGCCGCGCTCGATCTCCACCGCGGTTTCCTGGCCCGGCTCCATCCCGTAGAAATAGACCGGCGTCGGTACCACCGAGGTATCGCTGTATTTGCGGCGGTGCTTGGCGTAGTCGACGAAAACATCGGGATACATGAGGTAGGAGGAAAGCTCACGCTCGCCGATGTGACGCCGCGCTTTCTTCTCCGCTTCTTTACGCACCGCCGCGAAATCCGCCGACGGCAGGGACGCGCCGCGGCGCTCGGTGAAGGGCTGTTCGCCCTTCAGGATCTTGGCCTGCAGGGCTTCGGGGAAGCCGCCGTAAGGCTGGCCCACCTCGCCGCGGAACAGGGCGATGACCGAGGCCGGGAAAGCCACCTCGCGCTGCGGGTCGGTCACGTCTTCGGGCGTCAGGCCGTTGGAGACCATGAAGAGCGCCATGTCGCCGACGACTTTCGATGTCGGCGTCACCTTCACGATGTCGCCGAACATCTCGTTCACCTGGGCGTAGGCCTTTTCCACATCGCCCCACTTGCGCGCCAAGCCGAGAGAGCGTGCCTGTTCCTGCAGATTGGTGAACTGCCCGCCGGGCATGCCGTGTTCGTAGACCGAGGAAGCCCCTGAGCGCATTTCGCTTTCGAAGCCGGCGTAAAAGCGCCTGGCACCCTCCCAATAGGCATTGATCCGGCGCAGCGCGTCGCGGTCCAGGCCGGGATCGCGCTCACTGCCGGAAAGCGCCGCGGCGATGGAGCCGAGGTTGGGCTGCGAGGTGAGGCCGCTCATGGCGTCCATCGCCGCATCGGCGGCATCGACCCCGGCCTCTGCCGCCGCCAGCACCGAAGCCGCCGAGATGCCCGAGGTATCGTGGGTGTGGAAGTGCAGCGGCAGGCCGACCTCCTGCTTCAGGGTGGAAACCAGCAGGCGCGCCGCCGCCGGCTTACAGAGCCCGCCCATGTCCTTGATGCCCAGGATGTGGGCACCCGCCGCCTCCAACTCCTTGGCCAGGCCGACGTAGTATTTCAGGTCGTACTTGGTTTCCCGCGGATCGGAGAGATCGCCGGTGTAGCAGATCGCCGCCTCGCAGAGCAGGCCGGTCTCGCGCACCGCATCGATTGAAACCCGCATGTTCTCGATCCAATTCAGGGAATCGAACACGCGGAACAGGTCGACCCCGGAATCGGCGGCCTGGGCGATGAAATGGCGCACCACATTGTCGGGATAGTTGGAGTAGCCGACCCCGTTGGAACCGCGGGTCAGCATCTGCAGCAGTGTGTTGGGCACCGCCTCGCGCAGCGCCGCCAGCCGCTCCCAGGGATCTTCCTTCAGGAAGCGCAGGGCCACGTCGAAGGTCGCGCCGCCCCAGCATTCCAGCGACAGCAACTGGGGCATCAGCCGCGCATAGGACGGCGCGACGGCAACCAGATCATGGCTGCGCATGCGGGTGGCGAAGAGCGACTGATGGGCGTCGCGCATGGTGGTGTCGGTGAGCAGCAGGCGCTTCTCATCCAGCATCCACCTGGCAAAACCTTCCGGCCCCAGCTCGTTCAGGCGCTGCTTGCTGCCCGCGGGCGGGTCCTGCAGCGCCAGGGCCGGATCGATCTCCGGCAGGATCGCCGGCGCCATCTCACCCGGCGATCCGGCCGGCAGAGGGCGGCCCGCGACCTCCGGATTGCCGTTCACGATGACGTCGCCGATGAAACTCAGCAGGCGTGTCGCGCGGTCGCGGCGGCGATGGAATTCGAACAGCTCCGGCGTCGAATCGATGAAGCGGGTGGTGGCCTCGCCACTTTGGAACTTGGGATGGGCGATGACCGCTTCCAGGAACCAGAGGTTGGTCGCCACACCGCGAATCCGAAACTCCCTGAGCGCGCGATCCATGCGCGCGGTCGACTCCGCCGCCGTCGGCCCCCAGGCCGTTACCTTTTCCAGCAGGGAATCATAGAACGGCGTGATCAGCGCGCCGGAATAGGCCGTACCTCCGTCGAGGCGGATGCCGAAGCCGGTGGCGCCGCGATAGGCGGTGATGCGACCGTAGTCCGGGATGAACTTGTTCAGCGGATCTTCGGTGGTGATACGGCATTGCAGTGCGTGGCCGTCCAGCCTGAGGTCGTTCTGCGCCGGCACGCCGCTCGCCGGATCGCCGATACGCGCGCCCGCCGAAATGCGGATCTGCGCCTTTACCAGATCAACGCCGGTGACTTCTTCGGTCACCGTGTGCTCCACCTGGATGCGCGGATTGACCTCGATGAAATAGAGCGAGTCGGTTTCCGCATCCATCAGGAACTCGACCGTTCCGGCGCAGACATAGTTCGCGGCCTTGGCCAGGCGCACCGCGGCGTCGCAAAGCTCCGCCCGCTTGGCCTCACTGAGATAGGGCGCCGGCGCGCGCTCCACGATCTTCTGATTGCGGCGCTGCATGGAACAGTCGCGCTCAAAAAGGTGAATCACGTTGCCGTACTGATCGCCGAGGATCTGCACCTCGACATGGCGCGCCTGGCGCACCAGTTTTTCCAGAAAGATCTCGTCGTTGCCGAAAGCGGCCTTGGCCTCGCGCCGCCCCGCCGCCACTTGCTCATGAAGTTCTGCGGCGTTCTCGACCACGCGCATGCCGCGCCCGCCGCCGCCCCAGGAGGCCTTGGCCATGATCGGATAGCCGACCTTTTCCGCCAGTTCGGCAGCCGCCGCTTCGTCGTGCGGCAGGGTGCCGCTCGCCGGCATGACGGGAATCCCCGCCGTCTCCGCCAGATTGCGCGCCTCGACCTTGCTGCCCAGGCGGCGCATCACGTCGGGCTTGGGGCCGATGAAGGTGATCCCGGCCTTGGCGCAGGCCTCGGCAAAGTCCGGATTCTCGGAGAGGAAACCATAGCCCGGATGGATGGCGTCGACCTTCGCGTCATGGGCGACCCGCAGAATGTCGTCGATGTCCAGATAGGCCGCCACCGGCTCCTTGCCCTTGCCAACCTGAAAAGCTTCGTCGGCCTTGAAGCGGTGCAGCGCGAAGCGGTCCTCGTGGGAATAGATCGCCACGGTGTGGATGCCGAGTTCGCTCGCCGCGCGCAGTACACGGATGGCGATTTCACTGCGGTTGGCGACCAGCAGCTTACGGAATGGCGGCCGTGCGTCGCCGATGCGAGATGGGCTCACCCTTTTTCCCCCAGTTGGTTCTTGCTTCTTGCGAGCTAGAGATTGTTGCAGTGCAGTATAGACCCCAATCGCCCGCATCGCCACGATCTTTAGCAGCCCCGCTGCCGGCGGCGGGATTGTGAGACGACAACGGCGGCGAAATCGGTTTATTCCCTTCGAAACCACTGGCCTCGCAATAACGAAGACGGCACCTTGCAAGATCGACATCCACATGTCCGCAAGGGGCAGAAGTATGCTTTGCCGCCGTCTCCGGTCCTGCCTGCTGCTGGGAAACTTGATCTGGGGGAGCTTGATCTTGTTACCATCGGGTCATGCCGCTTCGGCGGCCGAATGGCCGCTATCCTCTCTGACCGAGGCCGGCTTCGCCGCCGAAACCGGCGACCTGCTGGACCGCAGCTATGCCGCGGGCGCGTTGTCCAACCTGCACGGCGTCGTCGTCATACGCGGCGGCAAGCTGGTGCTGGAACGCTACTTCGAGGGTGAGGACGAGGTTTGGGGCACGCCCCTTGGCCCCGTCGTCTTCGGCCCTAAGACGCTGCACGACCTGCGCTCGGTCTCCAAAAGCGTGGTCAGCCTGCTCTACGGCATCGCCCTGGCTGAAGGCAAAGTCCCGCCGCTCGACACGCCACTGGTCGATCTCTTCGACTATCCCGATCTGGCCGCCGACGACGCGCGGCGCCGGATCATGGTGAAGCACGCGCTCACCATGACCCTGGGCCTGGCCTGGGACGAGTCCCTGCCTTACAGCGACCCGCGCAACAGCGAGATCGCCATGGAGATGGCGGACGACCGCTACCGCTACATCCTGGAGCGGCCCATCATCGCCGAGCCCGGCACAAAGTGGACCTACAGCGGCGGCAGCACGGCCCTGCTCGCCCATCTGATTTCCCGAGGCAGCGGCAAGCCCCTTATCGACGTCGCCCGGGAGAAACTCTTTGCGCCTCTCGGCATCACCCGGAGTTCCTGGACGCCGGGCTTGAACGGCGAGGCCGCCGCCGCCTCCGGCCTGCGCCTTACCGCCCGCGACCTCGCGCGCATCGGCCAGATGGTCCTGAACCAGGGCCGCTGGGGGGACCGCCAGGTCGTGCCGGAAGACTGGCTGAGGGACTCCTTCATCCACCATGTGCCCTCAGAGGACAGCCTCTTCTACGGCTATCAGTGGTGGCTGGGTAAGGGCAGCCGGGACGGGCGCAACTGGATCGCCGGCTTCGGCAACGGCGGCCAGCGTCTCGTCGTCATTCCCGACCTCGACCTGGTGCTGGTCGTGCTGGCCGGCGACTACAATCAGCGCGACGCCTGGAAAATCTCGGTCCGCATCATGACCGAAATTCTCTTCCCCTCGATCAGAGAACCCTAGCGCGCAACCACACCAATCGTCACCCCGGACGTGATCCGGGGTCCATGGTGCCGACGATCCGGTGTTTTCCGGATGAGATCTTGCGAACGAAGCGATGGATCCCGGATCAAGTCCGGGATGACCAAAAAAACAACCAATAAGCCGTGGGGGAAAGTTGGAGCGGGTAGCGAGAATCGAACTCGCGCGTTCAGCTTGGGAAGCTGACAGGCTACCATTACATCATACCCGCCTGGGGCCGACCCAAGGAACCAGGGAAGGCCTGCTTTCAGGTGGGAAGTTAGGATTTCTGGGGCGTTAAGGCAAGCCGCCATGATAACGGCCCCCACCCCCGGAAAAGCGCAAGAATCGGATGTAAAGCCAGGAGCTCCGCAGGCTATCAAGAGAGCCTGTATGGAGGAGAAAATCATGGCTGATACAGCGATTCTCGAGGTTGATAGTTCCCTCGACGAGGCGCGATGGGCGGCGGTGCTGCGCCGCGACCCCGCCATGGACGGGCGCTTCGTCTATGCGGTGAAGACCACCGGCATCTACTGCCGGCCGAGCTGCCCCTCCGGACCGGCGAAACGCGGGAACGTCCGCTTCTTCGCCGACAACGCGGCGGCGGAAGCGGCGGGCTTTCGCACCTGCAAGCGCTGCCGGCCCGACGCGGTGGTGGTGGCGACGGCGAAAGACGGCATCGCCGGCAGGATCGCGGCGCTGGACTGGCCGCGCATCGACGCCGAACTGGACGAGGGCGGCATCGGCCTGTTGGGGCCTCTGCTGTCGCCGACGGAGTGCAGCGACCTGCGGTCGTTCTATGAGGAGGATCACCGCTTCCGCAGCCGGGTCGTGATGCAGCGCCACGGCTTCGGCAGCGGCGAGTACAAGTACTTCGCCTACCCCCTGCCGGACCTGATCGGCGACCTCCGCGCGGCGGTCTACCCCGAGGCGGCGCGGACCGCCAACCGCTGGCGCGCGATGCTGGGGCAGGACCCTTTCTTTCCCGACAGCCACCGGGCCTACCTGAAGCATTGCCACGCGGCCGGCCAGAGGCGGCCGACGCCGCTGCTGCTGCGCTACGGCCCCGGCGACTACAACTGCCTGCACCAGGATCTTTACGGCCCCGAGGTGCTGCCCTTGCAGATGGTGATCCTGCTCAGCGAACCCGGCCCGAGAGAAAAGGGCGGGGATTTCACCGGCGGCGAGTTCGTGCTGACCGAGCAGCGCCCGCGCATGCAGTCCCGCGCCGAGGTGGTGCCGCTGCGCCAGGGCGAAGCCGCGATCTTCGCCGTCAACGAACGCCCGCGCCAGGGCACGCGCGGCGCCTACAGGGTGAAGCTGCGCCACGGCGTCAGCCGCATCCGTTCCGGCCAGCGCTTCACCGCCGGCATCATCTTCCACGACGCGCAGTAGCAATCTCTGCATCGCTTGACCGGGATCAAGGCGCGCCCTGCCGGGCGGGCTATGCTGGCCTGACACAACAAGCGGAGCGATCATGCCGAGGATGCTGAACCTGGCCGGCCTCTGTCTTGCCGCGATCCTGTTCTCAACAACCGGCACGGCGGCGCAGAGCGACGACCCGCATCGGATCTACGAACAACGCTGCGCCGGCTGCCACACCCCGCATGCCGGGGATTTCGCGCAGGAGAGCCTGCTGGAGGAAGACGGCCGTCTTCTGGGCCGTGAGAGCGGGCGCGACCTGCGCGGCTTCCTCGAGGCCGGACACGGCAAGCTGGAACCGGCGGAGATCGACACGATCGTCGAACAGCTGGGCGCGATCCTGCAGCGCGGCGCGCTGTTCCAACGCAAATGCCGCATCTGCCACGACCGGGCGCGGGAACTGGCCCGGCTTCAGTTGATCGTAAAAGACGACATACTGCGCGGACGCTACAGCGAACGCGAGATTGCCGACTTTCTGCGCGACCACGGCCGGCTTACCGAGAAAGAGGTGCCTGTTGTCGTCGAGATGCTGACGCAACACCGGCAGAACATGGAGCGCTAAGCCCGCATCCAACTTGACCCATCCCTCTTGACCCATCCCTCTTGACCTGGGTCATGGTGACGGACCAACGCAGGCATCAAGCTTGGCTGGAGCAACCTTTCGAGGAGACCCCGGCCATGTCCTACACCACGACCAAGGCAGCCATCGCGGCGGGCGCCGCAGCCTGCGCAATGCTGGCGATGCTCGCCGCCCCGGCGGGGCCGGTGGCTCAAAGCAGCAGCGACGATGCCCTGGAACCGCGGCCGGGTCTCGACCCCTGGGCCGTGGAGATCGAGGAACTGCCGGCCTGGGACCTGCAGAAAAGCCCACCGCCGCTGGAGGCCCGCGCCAAGCGCCACCTGGAATTCATCCAGGCCGGCGTACCGCTGGAGTACCGCAGCCGGCGCAACCCCTTTCCCAACACGCCGGGGACGATTGAGGAGGGCGCGCAGCTCTACGCCGCCAACTGTGCAGCCTGCCACGGCCGCTACGGCCGCGGCGACGGCGATGCCGGGCTCGACCTGCTGCCCTCGCCGGCGCTGCTCGGCAGTTTGATGGACAAGCAGGGCGCCATCGACGAATACCTGCTGTGGTCGGTCGCCGAGGGCGGTAAACCCTTCGGCACCGCCATGCCGGCCTATCAGGACCGCCTGCGCGAGGCCGACATCTGGCGCATCGTCACCTATATGCGCGCCGGCTTCCCGGTTGAAAACGACGGCTGACCCCGCCCCCTGAACCCGGGCGTAACCCTTCACGAGTGACCGTCATCCAATAAAAGCCCTGTGATCAGGAACCCCTGACGGATGACAGGGCCCAGGTGCGCCTGTAGGCTGCCCCATCTAAGCTATGGAACTAAGGGATCCGATCCGGATCGCTTGGCCATGGCGGGGGCAGCCGACCGGCCGGAGAGTCGCCGTTTCGGCCGCTATTATCTATGTAGAACTGGGAGATGACATCCATGCGCCGCCGTATCGCGCTTCTGCCGCTTTTGGCTGCCTGCCTGACCGCCGCCCTGGGCCTGAGCGCCCAGGCCGCAGAAGACCGGCCCTGGAACGAAATCGTCGCCGCCGGCAAAGGCCAGACGGTCTACTGGAACGCCTGGGGCGGCGACGAGCGCATCAATGCCTATATCGCCTGGGTGGGCGAGCGCGTCTGGGACGACTACGGCATCATGGTCCGCCACGTGAAACTGGCCGATACCGCCGACGCGGTTTCGCGGGTGCTGGCGGAACGGGCCGGCGGCAAGACCGACGGCGGCTCCATCGACCTCATCTGGATCAATGGCGAGAACTTCGCCACCATGAAGGAAAACAGCCTGCTCTACGGCCCCTTCACCGAGGCATTGCCGAACTTCCAGCTCGTGGATTTCGAAGACAAACCCTCCACCCTGGTGGACTTTACGGTTGCCGCCGACGGGCTGGAAGCGCCCTGGGGCATGGCCAAACTGAACTTCATCTACGATTCCGCCCGGGTCGCCGAAACCCCCGGCTCGATCCCGGCACTGCTCGATTGGGCGAAAGCCAGGCCCGGCCGCTTCACCTATCCGACACCGCCCGACTTCATCGGCACCACTTTCCTGAAACAGGTGCTGACCGAACTCGCCCCCGACGCCGCGTTCCTGCAACAGCCGGTGGCCGACGACGCCCAGGTGGAACAGGTCGCCCGGCCGCTGTGGGAGTTTCTCGACGCCCTTCATCCGCACCTCTGGCGCGGCGGCAAGATCTTTCCCGCCAGCGGCCCGGCCCAGCGCCAGTTGCTGGACGACGGCGAGGTCGACATCGCCCTGTCGTTCTACCCTTCAGAAGCGTCATCGGCGATCGCCAACGCACTGCTGCCCGAAACCGCGCGCACCTTCGTGCTGGACCGCGGCACCATCGGCAACACCCACTTCGTCGCCATCCCCTTCAACGCCAACGCTACCGAGGGCGCGCTGGTGGTGGCGAACTTTCTGATGGGCGCAGAGGCCCAGGCCCGGAAACAGAATCCCGATGTCTGGGGCGACGATACCGTGCTGGCCATGGCCAAGCTGGATGACGCCGGCCGGGCCCTGTTCGACAATCTTCCCAGCGGCCTGGCGACTCTGGCACCGGAAGACCTGGGCCCCACGCTGTTGGAACCGCATCCGTCGTGGATGACCCGCATCGAGGCGGAGTGGCAGCGCCGCTACGCGCGCTAACCGAAGCGGCGCGACGACAGACACAGGCAAGCAGCCGACAATGACAAGACGCGATCTTCTGGCCTATCTGCCGGGCTTGACGCTGCTGCTGTTCCTGGCACCGGTGGCCGCCGGGCTGATCGGCACCTGGCTGCCGGCCTTCGGCTACTTCCCGGCGCTGGAGGGGCATGCCTTCACGCTGGCGCCCTGGGCCGTGCTGCTCAATCATCCGGGCCTGGGCGAGTCTTTGAGGCTGACTCTGCTTTCCGGCCTCCTGGCGACGCTGGTCTCCTTCCTCCTCACCATCTTCTTTCTGGCCGCCTGCCACGGCAGCCGGATGATTCTGGCGATCCGCGGGCTGATGGCGCCGCTGCTGGCGGTCCCCCATGCGGCCATGGCCCTGGGGCTGGCCTTTCTGATCGCCCCCAGCGGATGGCTGGTGCGCCTGGTCTCGCCCTGGGCGACCGGCTGGGACCTGCCGCCGGATGTGGCAACGCTGCAGGACCCCAACGGCCTGGCGCTGACCCTGGGGCTGATCATGAAGGAGCTGCCCTTCCTGCTGCTGATGACCCTGGCGGCGCTGGAGCACAGCCGCGCCGACGAGCGCCTGGCCATCGCCCGTTCGCTCGGCTACGGGCCGGTCATGGCCTGGATGAAAACCGTGCTGCCGGCGATCTACCGCCAGATCCGCCTGCCGATCTATGCCGTCCTCGCCTATTCGCTGTCGGTGGTCGACATGGCGCTGATCCTGGCGCCGCTCTCGCCGCCGCCGCTGGCGGTGCAGGTGTTGCGCTGGTTCAACGACCCGGACCTGACCATGCGCTTTGTCGCTGCGGCGGGCGCGGTTCTGCAGTTGCTGGTCGTCGTCGCCGCCATCGGCCTCTGGCGGCTCGCCGAAATCATCGCCGCACGGCTGGGCCGCATCTGGATCGCCGGCGGCCGGCGCGGCGGCAAGGGCCGCGTCCTGCATCTGCTGATCGCCACCGCAATCCAGCTGCTGGTCGCCCTGGCCGCGGCCGGCCTCCTGGCCATGGCCATCTGGTCGGTCACGCGGCGCTGGCGCTATCCCGATGCCCTGCCGTCAGCCCTTACCACCGATGTCTGGGCGCGGCAGGGTCACGACCTGATCTGGACGACGGGTACCACGCTGATCAGCGGCCTCGCCGCCGCCTTCATCGCCCTGGCCCTGGTGCTCGGCTGTCTTGAGAACGAGCAGCGCCGGGGCCTTTCGACATCGACCCGGGCGCTTTGGCTGCTCTATGCGCCGCTTCTGGTGCCACAGGTCGCCTTTCTCTTCGGCAGTCAGGTGCTCTCCATTCAGATCGGAATCGACGGAACCTGGATCGCGCTGGTCTGGAGCCATCTGCTTTTCGTACTTCCCTATGTGTTTCTGTCTCTGGCCGACCCCTACCGCGCGTTGGACGAACGCTACAGCCGCACGGCGCTCTGTCTGGGGGCAAACCCCAACCGGGTGTTCTGGCGGGTGAAGCTGCCCATGCTGCTGCGCCCGATCCTGTTTGCCACGGCTGTCGGTTTCGCCGTCAGCGTGACACAATACCTGCCGACCCTCTTTGCCGGGGGTGGCCGCTTCGTCACCCTGACAACCGAGGCCGTCAGCCTTTCCGCCGGAGGAGACCGCCGCGTTATGGGCGTTTTCGCGTTCCTGCAGGCAGCCCTGCCGCTTGCCGCCTTTGCCGCCGCCTTGGCCCTGCCCAAGCACCTGGCGCGCCGCCGTGTCCTGCGGGAGCAAAGGGCATGACCGTGGTTTCGGTCGCCAAGGACTATGGCCTCGCCCTGCGTCAGGTGGAGCTGGCGCACGGCGGGCAGCGATTTCTCGGCCCCCTCAGCCTGACGGTTGCGCCCGGCGAGGTCGTCACCGTGATGGGACCCAGCGGTTGCGGTAAATCCAGCCTGCTGGCCTTTGTCTGCGGCACCCTGGATCCGGCCCTCACGGGAGCCGGCCGGCTTCTCCTGAACGGCGCGGAAATCGGCGACCGCCCGCCGGAAGAACGCCGCATCGGCATCCTGTTTCAGGACGACCTGCTGTTTCCCCACCTCTCAGTCGCCGGCAACCTGGCCTTCGGCCTGCCGCCGGAGATGCGCGACCGCAAAACCAGGCGCGCCCGTATCGAGGAGGCGCTGGCCGAGGCCGACATGGCCGAATTTTACGACCGCGATCCGGTCACCCTCTCGGGCGGCCAGCGGGCACGCGTCGCCCTGCTGCGCACCCTGCTGTCGGAGCCCTGCGCCCTGCTGCTCGACGAGCCCTTCGCCAAACTGGATGTCGCCCTCAGGGCCAGGTTCCGCAGTTTCGTCTTCGATCACGCCCGGGCCCAGGCTCTGCCGACCCTCTTGGTCACCCACGACCCCCAGGATGCCACCGACGCAGGCGGGCCGGTTCTGGAAATAGATGCCGCCGGCCGGATGCTTGCCACCAAGACCCCGCGGCTCAGCCAAAGCGGCCCGCATCATTCCTAGAGTCTTTTCGACTTAAACGGCACCCGACGACGGGTACTTGCCTAAGCCTTTGGCATCGCGTCGGAATAATTTCTCATATCGACCGTCTTACCTTTGACTCGCCCCCTTTGGGCGGAGGCTGCCGCCTATTCGATTGTAGGCGAACCTCCTATCTGTGCGTGAAAAATCCAAAGAAAGCACAACCCAAAACTGTTCAACCTACCAAAATGATTTCCAAGGTCGGCTTTCATTCAACGGGAGATGTTCGGAAATGATGTTACCGAAAATACTAGCCTCATTGGCCGCCGCCGCTCTGCTCAGCGGCTGCGTTGCCGGGTACAACGTCGACGAGATGCGTGAGGCGGAGGGTACAGGCTCACCCTTCACCCAGGCGCTCGCCAGCGAATACAAGGACCTGACGGTTTTTGAGGCCGACGAGATGGTCGACTGGGAATCGGCCGACCTCTACGCAAGAAAAGGCCTGCTGGCCGCCGAAGGCAGTGAGGTTCAGCCCGAGGTCGTCAACGAATGGCATCTGCCGGATTCCATGGTCGACGAGTTCTCGACCGCCCGATCGCGGCTCGTGACACTGCTGGATGCCAGTGCCAGAACCAAGGCGCCGGAAGATGCGGCCATCGCCCAGTCCCGCTTCGACTGCTGGGTCGAACAGCAGGAAGAAGGGCATCAGCTGGACCATATCGCGCGCTGCCGCGAGGAGTTCTACGCGGCGCTGGAGCGCCTGGAAGGCATGATGGCCGCCGCCCCGGCGCCCGCACCCGCCCCAGCGCCGGCACCGCCGCCCGCTGTTGCGCCGCAGTCCTTTGTCCTGTTCTTCGATTTCGACAGCGACCAGATCACCCCGGCCGGTGCTGCCGTGATCGATGAAGCCATTGCCGCATCGGGCTCTTCAGGCTTCAGCGAATTCTCCGTGACCGGCCACGCCGACCGGGCCGGCTCGGAAGATTACAATCTGGAACTGTCGCTGCGCCGCGCCAACGCGGTCCGCGATGCCCTGACCGGCAAAGGCGCCGATCCCGACGGTCTGTTCGTGGCCGGGCGCGGCGAGGCGGAACCGGCCGTTCCGACCGCCGACGGGGTGCAGGAGCAGGCCAACCGACGTGTGGAAATAAACCCACAATAACAATGACATGAAGCTGAAATGGGCCGGAGCCATCGTTATGGGGCTCCGGCCCTTTCTTGTCTGCCGATCAGGGCGTAAGCTGGGGGAAGATCAGATATTGCCGGGGGAGAGCGGGGAGCTTGCTCCAGCCTCTGTATCCGGCCGAAAAGGAACCCTCAGGATCATGTACAGCGCGACCACCCAATCCATAAACGTGACGGTCAAGCCGATCTACTTGGACGAACAGTCCTCACCCACCGACGGGCATTATGTCTGGGCCTATCAGGTCACCATTGAGAATGCCGGCTTCGAGACCGTTCAACTGCTGAACCGCCACTGGCGGATCACGGATTCCATGGGCCGTATGCAGGAAGTCCGCGGCGCCGGTGTGGTCGGCGAGCAACCGACCCTGGAGCCCGGAGAAAGCTTCGAGTACACCAGCGGCACGCCCCTGACGACACCGTCCGGCATCATGGTCGGCAGCTACGAAATGGAAAGCGCCGACGGGCGCCGCTTCGACGTTGAGATTCCGGCCTTTTCGCTGGACAGCCCCCATCAGCCCGTGCAACTCAACTAAAGCATGCTGCAGGGCATCGGCGGTTGTGGGGCCGGGCCGCTTGCCGAAGAGGGGGAATCTAAGCGCGTGAGCGAAAGCCACAGTAGTCAGCCGTTTGCTACCGGCCAGCAGCCAGCCGGGCGACGCATCACCCGCAGGCTCGGCCCCTTCCGCAGCAATGCAGCCGACTAGATCCCGGCAGCGGCGACGCATGAAACAGCCGACCAACAGGATTGGGCGACGGCCTGCGGGCGCAACCCAAACCGGCACGGCGATCGCAGCGCACGGACGGCAACGATGATCGAACTGCGCCCGGTCTTCTTTATCATCGGGATCCTGATCACCGTCCTGGCGATCGCCATGATCATTCCGGCTATCGTCGACGCCGCCGTCGGCCACCCGGACTGGCTGGTGTTCTCCAAGGCCGCGGCCGTCACCCTGTTCACCGGGGTCTCGATGATGCTGACGACACGCTCGCGCCTCGGCAACTTCTCGCTGCGCCAGGCCTTCGTCATGACCAATCTGGCATGGTTCGTCATCGCGGTCTTCGGTGCCCTGCCCTTCACCTTCTCCGAGCTGGAGCTGAGCTTCACCGACGCCTTCTTCGAATCCATGTCCGGCGTCACCACCACCGGCGCCACGGTGATCGTCGGCCTGGACTTCGCCCCGCCCGGCATTCTGCTGTGGCGCGCCATCCTGCAATGGCTGGGCGGCGTCGGTATCATCGTCATGGCCGTCGCCATCCTGCCGGTCCTTCAGGTCGGCGGCATGCAGATGTTTCGGGTCGAGGCCTTCGATACCGACAAGGTGTTGCCCCGGGCCGCGCAGATCGCCGGCGGCATTTCGATTATCTACGTTTTCCTGACAGCGGTGGCGGCGATCCTGTTCTGGTCGGTGGGCATGAACACCTTCGATGCCGTCGCCCATGCCATGACCTCCATCGCAACGGGCGGCTTCTCGACCTACGACGCCTCGGTCGGACATTTCGCCAACCCGGCGGTCGATTGGACCATGAGCTTCGTGATGGTGCTGGGCTCGATCCCCTTCGTGCTGTACCTGCGGGTGATCCGCGGCGACCTGCGCCCGGTCTTCGCCGACGCCCAGGTCCGCTGGTTCTTCTGCATCCTGGGCGCCGCCATCGTCCTGGTCGCGCTCTGGCTGGTGGCAACATCGTTGATGGGGCCGCTGGACGCCCTGCGCTACGCCACCTTCAACGTGATATCGGTGATGACCGGCAGCGGCTTTTCCACCGCCGACTACAATGCCTGGGGCAGTTTCGTGCTCTCCATCATGTTCGTCTTGATGTTCGTCGGCGGCTGCGCCGGCTCGACCACCTGCGGGATCAAGATCTTCCGCCTGCAGGTGCTCCATTCCACCGCCCGGGCTCAGCTTCAGCGGCTGATGCAGCCCAACGGCGTGTTCTTTCCCTACTACAACAAGAAACCGATTCCCGAAGCCGTTGCCTCTTCGGTGATGTCGTTTTTCTTTCTCTTTGCCGTCTGTTTCGCCCTGCTGACCATCGGGCTCGGTCTGACCGGGCTGGACTTCGTCACCGCGGTATCCGGCGCGGCCTCGGCCATCGCCAATGTCGGCCCCGGCCTGGGTGACGTCATCGGCCCGTCCGGCACCTACGCAACCCTGCCGGACAGCGCCAAGCTGCTGCTGTCCGTCGGCATGCTGCTGGGGCGCCTCGAGCTCTTTACGGTTCTGATCCTGCTGGCTCCCTCATTCTGGCGCGGATAGAATAAGAGCGATGATCCGCCAATCCTCTCGCGACATGATCGCCCGCCTCGTCGGCTTCGATACCGTCTCCGCCAAGTCGAACACGGCGTTGATCGATTTTGCGCAGGACTATCTGGAGAGCCAGGGTGCGCGCTGCCGCCGCAGCAGCAACGCCGACGGCAGCAAGGCCAATCTTCTGGCCAGCCTGGGCCCGGGTGTTCCCGGCGGCGTGGTACTGTCGGGGCACAGCGATGTCGTGCCGGTCGAGGGGCAGCCCTGGGACCGCGATCCCTTCACCCTCTTCGAAGACGGCGGCTATCTCTATGGCCGGGGCACCGCCGACATGAAAAGCTTCCTGGCCATTGCCATGGGGCTGGTGCCCGAGTTCAACGCCCGCCCCTTGAAGCGGCCGATCCACCTGGCCTTTTCCTACGACGAAGAGGTCGGCTGTACCGGCGTTCCCGCCCTGATCGACGACCTGACCCAGCATCTGCCAGAACCGGCGCTGGTCATCGTCGGCGAGCCGACCTCCATGCAGATCGTCAACGGCCACAAGGGCTGCTTTCTCTTCGAAACCCGCATCAAGGGACAGGCGGCCCATTCCAGCCTGCCGCAGCTCGGCGCCAACGCCATCATGGCGGCCGGGAAGATCATCGCCCATATCGCAGGCCTCGCCGAGGCCAAGCGCGCGGCCGCCGATCCGAACAACCCCTTCAACCCGCCCTACACAACCTTCAACCTGGGTGAGGTCAACGGCGGCAAGGCAGTCAACATCGTGGCGCAGGACTGTCGCTTCACCTGGGAGTTCCGGCCCGTTCCGGGCGAGGACACCGAGGCCATCATCGCCGAGGTCGACCGTTTCGCCCGCGACGAGGTTCTGCCGAAACTGCGCGAGTTCGCGCCCGAGGCCAGCATCGAAACGCTGCGCCCGGCAACCGTTCTGCCCCTCTCCCCCGAACGCGACGGCGCGGCGGAGACCCTGGTTCGCCGCCTCACCGGCGCCAACGACAGCGGCGTCGTTTCCTTCGGAACCGAGGGAGGTCTGTTTCAGGCAGCCGGCCTCTCGACCGTTGTCTTCGGGCCGGGCTCCATCGACCAGGCCCACCAGGCCAACGAGTACATCGCCCTGGAACAGGTCGCGGCCTGCGAGGCCTTCATGCTGAAACTGCGCGACTGGGCCGCAGCCTGACTGAAGCAGGCCTGAATTAAAGCAGGTTCAGTTCGCCCACCGCCTGGAAGGTAACCTCGGACCCGAAGAAGCGGCTGGCGAAAGCGGCCACCCGCGCCGGATCGCCCGAGGTGAGGAAGCGCCGCGCGCCGGTCTGCCCCGACTCAACTGCGAATCGCGGATGGCGGGTCAGGTAGTCGGCCAGGCTGTCGGCGACAATGGTCGGCTGGTCTAGCAACTGTACGGAAGACGGCAGGACCGCCGCGAAGAGGTGCGCCACCAGGGGATAATGCGTACAGCCGAGCACCGCCGCCTCAGGCACACGGCCCTCCGTCTGCTTCAGCATTGCCGCGACATAGCCGGTGACCAAGTCGTGCAGCACATCTTCCGGTTCATCCGCCTCTATGGCAGCGACGAGATTGGGGCAGGCCTGACTGACCACCCGCATCCGCGGCGCGCGCAGGCCGACCTCGAAGGGATAGGCCCCGGAATGAATGGTGCGCTGGGTGGCGAAGACGGCAACCATGCCGTCCTCCGGCACCCGCTTGGGCCCCGGCGCACCGTCGCGCCAGGAAACCGCGCTGAGCGCCTCGACCATGGGTACGAAAACACCGAGCACCCGGCGCTCCGGCGCCGCATCGGGCAGCCAGTCCTGCTGCAGCCTGCGCAGAGCGACGGCGGAGGCGGTATTGCAGGCAATCAGCACCAGGCTGCAACCCTCGGCGAAGAGGCGCTCAACCGCGGCCAGGGTCAGCGTGTAGATCTCCCCTTCCGGCCGCGGGCCATAGGGCGCGTTGCCATGGTCGCCGAAATAAGTGAAAGACGCCGCCGGCATGCGCTGGGTCAGGGCATGCAGCACGGTGAGGCCGCCGTGACCGGAGTCGAAGACTCCGATCATGCGCCCGGCGCTCCGCTACAGAACGATGTAGGGGAAAAAAGCACTGCGGATGGTGTCCTCAAGCTGTGTGTTGAGGTCGTTCATGGCGTTCTCGGTCAATTTGTACCAGATCTGCTCGCGCTCTTTCAGCGTAATGTCCTCCGGCACGGTGATGGAGCGCCGCGCCTCGGCCCTGGCCGTGGCTTGAACCTGGCGTCCGTCGAGGATCTCCATATCAACGACGATACGGGCCTCATAGCGCTCCGACTGATCGGTGGTCAGCAGGCCGGTAACGCCGCTTTCGGTCGGCAGGGGCGTCTCGACGGCCGAGGCTTCGCGCACGATGTAACGGAACACCAAGCGGTCGCCTTCGGCCTCCAGGCGGTCCTGCGCCCAGCGCACCGCCGCGTCGTTCGGCTTTACCGGAAAACGGTGCTCCACGTTGGGGGCCTTGCCCGGCGTCACATAGGCCTGTTCGATGCGAACATCGCCGACATCGAGCCCGATTTCGGGAAGATGGCCGTAGGTGATATCCGCAAAGCGGTTTTGCGGTTCATCGAAGCTGCAGGCAGCCAAAAGGCCGCCCAGGATTGCAAAGGCGAAGAAAGGCCTGACCAAGGCGCGCATACCGGGCATTCCTTGAATGATCAATGACAGCGAAACGACAGGCATAGTGAGAGAATTGGGCAGGATCAAGGCGCGTAGATGCGCTCCAGGTCGTCTTCGTCGAAGCGATAGACCCGGGTGCAGAACTCACAGGTGACCTCAACCGCACCGTCGATCTTCAGTTCTTCGATCTCCGGGCGCGGCATGGCGCCCAGAACCGCTTCCAGCCGCTCCCCGGAACAGCGGCAGGCCTCCACCAGCGGGCGCGGCTCGAAGACCCGGACCCCCTCTTCGTGAAACAGGCGATAGAGCAGGTCGTTCAGCGGCAGGCCGTCGTCGAGCAGTTCGTCCGGCCGGCAGCTTGCCTGCAGCACCATGGCCCGGCGCCAGTCGTCTTCATCATCGATCTCGCCGACGCTCTCCTCCGGCAGGCGCTGCAGCACCAGTGCCGCCGACACCCAGCCGTCGCCACGCCGCCCCGCCGCCAGCACGATCCCGCTCTGCAGTTGTTCCGATTGCATAAAGTAGTGCTGCAGGCAGTCCGCCAGAGTGTCGCCGTCCAAGGCCACGATCCCCTGATAGCGATCGCTGTAGTCGCCCTGATCCACGGTGAAGGCCAGAGAGCCCTTGCCGAACAGGGCCGGCACCGTCGGCCTGTCGCCCCCGGCATCGGTCACGGCCTGCGCCAACCTCTCCCGGTCAAAACCGGCATAACCCCGCATGGCCCCCTCGGACGTCACATCCACGACCATGACCCTGATCGGGCCATCACCGCTGGCCTGCAGGGTGAAGATGCCCTCGTACTTCAGCATCGCGGAGAGCCCGCCGCAGAGCGCCAGCATCTCGGCCAGCAGTTGCGCCACGGGATCGGGATAATCGTGGCGCCGCAGGATCTCGCTGCTGACCCGCTCCAGCCTCAGAAGCCGCCCCCGGATGTCGGAGGATTCGAGCAGAAAGGGCTGGACTTGGTCGGCTTCGAGACGCCGGCCTGTTCTGTCGCCTTCCGGCATCAGGTGAGACACCACGCCAGGATACCTTTTTGGGCATGAAGACGGTTTTCCGCTTCGTCCCAGACCACCGACTGGGGCCCGTCGATGACCGCCGCCGTCACCTCGTCGCCGCGATGGGCCGGCAGGCAGTGCAGGAAGATCGCATTCGGCTTGGCCAGCGCCATGACGTGCTCGTCCACCTGATAGGACCGCAGCAGGTTGTGGCGGCTCTCGCCGTCATCGTCGCCCATGGAAACCCAGGTATCGGTGACCACCGCATCGACATCCTTCACCAGGCTGTCGACATCGGGGGAAACGACGATCTTGCCGCCCTCGGCGGCGGCCCAGTCCAGCACCGCCTGGGGCGGACGCAGCGGCTCGGGGCAGGCCAGGCGCAGTTCGAAGTTGAATCGCACCGCGGCGTGGATCCAGGACACCGCCATGTTGTTGCCGTCGCCGCACCAGGTCACCACCTTGCCGTCGATCCGGCCGAGGTGTTCCTCGAAGGTCAGCACATCGGCCATCAACTGACAGGGATGGGTCACGTCGGTCAGCCCGTTGATCACCGGCACCGTGGCGTAGTCCGCCATCTCCAGAAGGATTTCTTCCTTGGTGGTACGGATCATGATGGCATCGACATAACGCGACAGCACACGGGCGGTATCGGCAACGGTCTCGCCGCGGCCGAGCTGGGTGCCGCTCGGCTCCAGCACCACGGCCTGGCCGCCCAGCTGATTGGCCGCCACCTCGAAGGAAACCCGGGTGCGGGTCGAGGGCTTCTCGAAGATCATCGCCAGGGTCTTGCCGGCCAGAAGCTTGGCTTCACCGTTCGCCGCTTCGCCGCGCTTCATGCGCCCGGCGGCATCGAGCATCAGGCGCAGCTCGGCGGTATCGAGCCGGTCGAGGTCGAGGAAATGCTTCGGCTGGTTTCCGGTTTGCGATGTCATATCAAGCCGCCTCGGCCCAACTGGCACAGGCCCGGTCGATGGCCTGAACCGCCTCTTTCACCTGGGTCTCGTCGATGATCAGCGGCGGCAGGAGGCGGATGACGTTCTCCGCCGCACCGACTGTCAGCAGGCCCTCTTCGCGCAGCTTGGCGATCACCTCGGTATTGGGCACGACGCACTGCAGGCCCAGCATCAGGCCGGCGCCCCGCACGCCGGCGAGGACATGGGGGTAGCGCTTCACCAGATCGTTCAGTTCCTGCCACAACAGACGGGCGATGCGGTCGACCTCCGGCAGGAAGCCTTCCTCCAGCATCACATCCAGCACCGCATTGGCGACCGCCATGGCCAGCGGGTTCCCCCCGAAGGTGCTGCCGTGGGTGCCGGGCTGCATCGCCTCGGCGGCCTTTTCCGTTGCCAGTATGGCGCCGATCGGAAAGCCGCTGCCCAGGCCCTTGGCCAGCGCCATGACATCGGGCGCCATGCCGGCCCATTGATGCGCGAAGAGCTTGCCGGTCCGGCCCATGCCGCATTGGATCTCATCGAAGATCAGCAGCAGGTCGTATTCGTCGCAGACCGCCCGCAGGGCGCGCAGGTAGTCCAGATCGGCCGGGCGCACGCCGCCCTCGCCCTGGATCGGTTCCACCAGGATCGCCGCCGTTTCCGGCGTGATGGCGTTGCGCAGCTCGTTCATGTTGCCGAAAGGCACGGAATCGAAACCCTCGCTGACCGGCCCGAAGCCGTCGAGATACTTGGGGTTTCCCGCCGCCGAAAGGGTCGTCAGGGTGCGGCCGTGGAACGCGCCGGCGCAGGAGATCACCCGCGTCTTTTCCGGATGACCGGCGGCGAAGTGATAGCGGCGGGCGATCTTCAACGCGCCCTCCACCGCCTCGGCGCCGGAATTGCAGAAGAATATCCGCTCGGCGAAGCTGTTCGCCGTCAGGCGCTCGGCCAGGCGCTGGCCTTCCGGAATGGTGTAGAGGTTCGAGACATGCCACAGCTTGGCCGCCTGCTCCTGCAATGCCTGCACCAGATGGGGATGGCTGTGGCCCAGCGCATTGACCGCGATGCCGGCGGCAAAATCCAGGAATCGTCGCCCGTCGGCCGTGTAGAGATAGGGGCCTTCGCCGCGCTCGAAAGCGAGGTCGGCGCGCGCATAGGTCGGCATCAAAGCGTCACTCACGGACCAAACTCCTAAATTCAGGGCCACCAACAGCTTTCGCCCGGTCCGGCCCAGAGGGGTCAAACCTTAGAATCACTTGGCTTTGGGCGAGTATTCAAGCCTTTTCAAAGCCTGTGCGGCTTTCACCAAAGGCTGAAGGGGCGACACTATTGGCAGAATGCGGCCCCCTGTCAACCGGATCGCCAGGCCCGCGCCGCCTGGAAGCCAGGCCTGCTTGACCGAGATCATGGCCGCTGGCGCCCGGACACCGCAGTCTCCATCGCGCAGACAGAAGGAGGCGAAGCGGGAAGGCATGCTTGACCGGCGCCGGTTCATCGGCAGTTCCGCCCTTGGCGGTGCAGCGCTTTTGCTCGGCGGCTGCTCCTATGATCCCACGGCCTACCAGGCGGCGGTGGCGGAGATGACACGGCCCTTGCCGGTCAATCCGGATTTTCGCGAACTGGTCCGCTATGCCACCCTGGCCGCAAATGGCCACAACACCCAGCCCTGGACATTCCGTTTGCAGGAACGGGGTATCGACATCCTGCCGGACTTCACACGGCGCACCCCGGTCGTCGACCCGGACGACCATCATCTCTTCGCCAGCCTGGGCTGCGCTGCGGAAAACCTGGCCATCGCGGCAAAAGCCAGGGGCATGGCCGGCGACGTCATCTTCGAGAGCATTGGACAAGGCCATATCTCGGTCGACCTCTCGCCAGCGCCGCGCGAAGAGACAGGCCTCTTCGCGGCGATACCGGCCCGGCAGTGCAGCCGCGCCGCCTATGACGGCAAAGCGGTACCGGGCGCGATACTGGATCGGCTCCCCCTTGCGGCGAAAAGATACGCGGTGGAGACGATCCTGCTTACCGATGACAAAAGCCGAGAGGACATCCTGGCCCTGGTCATCGAAGGCAACAGCCGCCAGATGGATGACCCGGCCTTCCTGGCCGAACTGAAGCACTGGATCCGCTTCAATCCCGGCCACGCCCTTGCCGCAGGAGACGGTATTTACAGCGCGACCTCAGGCAATCCGGAATTGCCGCGCTGGATCGGGGCGCCTTTGTTCGACCTGTTTTTCGACAAGGATTCGGAGAACGACAAATACGCCGCACAGATCCGCTCCTCCGCCGGCGTCGCCGTTTTCGTCGCGCGCACCGACGACCGGGAAGGCTGGTTCAATGCCGGCCGCGCTTATCAGCGTTTCGCCCTGCAGGCAACCGCGGACGGACTGAAGCAGGCCTTCGTCAATCAAGCCGTCGAGGTTCCGGCTGTGCGCGGCGAACTGCAGACACTGCTCAGGATCGGCGGTCGGCGGCCGAACCTCGTCGTGCGTTTCGGCTACGGCCCGCGCCTGCCGAAATCGCTACGCCGCCCGTTGGAGGCCGTGATCGCCTGACAGTCGTCAGTGGAGCCGCGTTACCCGGTAGCCCTGCTGTTCCAAGAGGTGGAGAATGCCCTCGTCGCCCGGCATATGCAGGGCCCCGACGGCAACGAAGGCCTTGCCGCGCTTCAGTAACGGCAACATACGCTCGACCATGGTGCGGTTGCGCAGATCGAGGAAGGCCTCCTTGAAGGCGCGGGTGCCGGGTTCGCTATCCTCCCACGCCATCTTTTCGACCCGTCGGTAGGCCATCGCCATGTTGCCGGCCAGATACTGTTCCACCAGGGCGGCATGAGCCCCCGGATCTTCGTCCAACTGCGCCAGAACCTCGCGCAGCATCGCGGTCTGATCGCTGGACTGGGCGGACTCCAAAGCGGCGACCTGCTCCTCGACTTTCTCCAGGGCCACGACCTGCATGCCGAGGTCGTAAGCCCACTGGATGAGCCAGCGGTCCAGGATGAGGTCGCCATCCAGGCGCCTTTTGGCTTCCTCCGGCGGTGTCTGAAAGAGCAGCGCCAGGGCCCAAGGCTGCATGCGCTCCAGATCTCTTTTCGCGATGCCATACTGCGCCGCCAGGGAAACGACTTTCTCGTAAGTCTCCCGGTCCAACAGCTTGGCCAGCGGCTTTTGCGCCGGCAGTTGCTGGGCCCGGCTGATGGCCTGGCTTTCCTCCGGATCGAACAGCAGCTCAAAGGCGGCTTGCTCGGAGGACTCAAAGGCTTTGCGGATCGGCGCCGGCAGATCACGCACCCGCGGATCGGTGACGTGGATGGTGCCCATGACATGGCTTGGCGGCGCGTCGGCACGCTCGATCCGCCAGAGGCGGCCCTCGCCATGCCTGACCGGATGGTCGTCGGAAGCGGCGGCCAGACCCGACCAGAACACCACGAAAAGTGCCAGGAACGGCGCGCCGAAGGTGGTGCAAAGCGGCTTTACCGGTCGATTTCCAGTCATGGCGGATTCCCGATTGTCAGACGATGCGCAAACCCGGCGATCGATCCCCCGGGATCGTCCGCCGGTTACACCCAGTCTGGGCCGGAAATCTTAAGATTCGGGCAAACCGTTTAGGGCCTCTGGAACGTTTTCGACTTACGTCGAAGCGGTTCCAGTCCGCTCCCCTCGCGGCCACCCCCAATATCCCATGGGTCGATTATCCCAATGGGTGGCCGGGAGGGGGAGCGGGCCGGTGCCGTCTAAATCGAAAGGACTCTAGTAGACCCGCGTCACCCGGTAGCCTTGCTTTTCCAGGAGGTCGAGAACCCCGCCCTCGCCCGGCAGATGGGCCGCGCCGATGGCGACAAAGGCATTGCCCTTGGTCAGATAGGTCTGCATGCGCGACACCATGGTGACATTGCGGTCGTAGATCAGGCGCTGCAGGAAGCGCCGGGCAGCCGCCTGGTCACTGACCCCCGACATGTCGTTCATCTGGGCAAAGATCGCGCCGATATCGCTCTTCATGTAGGCCTGCAGGAGTTTTGCAAACTCCGCTTCCGCCTTGGCGCTGTCGGCCACCAGATCACGCACCATGGCGACCTGCTCAGCCTCGGTCATTCCGTTGAATACCGCGATCTGTTCGCGGAAGCTTTCCAGACCGTGGACTGCTTTGCCGCGGCGCTGCGCCTCGCTGCGCAGCCACTCATCCAGGCTTTGCTCGCCCTGGGCCTTGCGCGCCAATTCGGCAGGCGGCGCAACCAGGAACACGCTCAGCGCCCAGGGTTTCAGGGGCCTGAGAGCCTGGGGCGCCAGTCCATAGCGGGCCGCGGCCCCGACCACCTGGGCGAAAAGGTCCGGCCCCAGGATATCGTCGAGCCGACGCCCGTCGGACAGGATCATGGCCTGGGTCATGAGCGCCGGGCCCTCAGGATCGTCCGGCAGTTCGAAGACGACATCGTGCGCCGCGATGAAGGGCTGGCGGATCTGTTCCGGCAGCTCACGCAGGCGCGGATCGCTCAGATGTATGGTTCCGAAAATGTGGCTGGCCGAGGCGCCGTCGCGTTCGACCTTCCAGAAGACACCTTGGGTGAAGCGCGGGTCGCTGGCGGCATCTGCCAGTGAGGCCGCCAGGAAGACGGCCAGAAACAGGGGGCTGAGCGCCAAGCGGACCGCACCGGAAGCCAGCAGAGACCGAAACAAGATCAGGGTTTGATCTTGTAACCCACTGCAAAAAGCCGCCAGCCAAGCAGGGCCAGCCCCAGGATCAGTCCGCCCAAAACCGCGAAACCAACGCTGTGCGAGCTTTCCGCGTGGCCGATGAGTCCGGCGCGAAATCCATCGATTGCGTAGAAAACGGGGTTGTAGAAAATCCATTCCCTGAATGCCTCCGGCAAACGCTCGATCGAAAAAAAGGTCCCTGACAGCAGGCCCAGCGGCACCACGACAAAGCCTTCCACCGCAGAGTAATGGTCCCATCGCTCGGCCCAAAGCCCGACGACGGTGCCCAGCAGACCGAAAAACAGGGCCGTTGCGACGGCAAAACCAAGAACCAAGCTTGCATCGAAAGATGAAAAATCCACAAAGATCGCCGCCGCACCGCCGACCAGAAGACCGACCGAAAGACCGCAGGTCGCAGAGGAAAGCGCATAGCCCGCCAGCAGTTCCAAGGGGCTGAGCGGGGCCATCTGCACATCGGTGATCATGCCCTCCATCTTCTCGAAAACCAGCATAGCCGCCGCGTTCTCAAAGGCCGTGTGGGCAATGCCATAGAGAATAATGCCCGGCACGATGAACTGGATGAGATCGATTCCCGGCACCATGGCGGCGCGCTCGTTCTGAGCCACCGCGAAAACCATGACGAAAAGCAGGCTGGAAACCAGCGGCCCGACCAGCAGTTCCAGGCCGAAACGAAAAAAGCGCAGCACCCCGCGATGATAGTAGTGGGTCCAGAAGCCGCGCCCATTGAAGCGGCGATAGGAGGGCGGACGCCAGGCGCGGAACGACAGCAGCGCTTTGGATGCGACGGTTTGGGGTGCGACCGTGTGGGGTCCGCTCATGGCTTCAGACGATAGCCCGTTGCGAACATCCGGTGAGCCACGGTCCAGAGGAAGAGATTGAACAACGCCATCACCGCCAGGCCGATCGTCAAGGACCCGTCGGCGTGACCTATGAAGCCGTAGCGGAACCCGTCGATCATGTAAAAGAAGGGATTGAAGTGCGCCACGGTCTGCCAGACCGGGGGCAGGCGTTCAATGGAGTAGAACGTGCCGGAGAGGAACGAGAAGGGCGTGATGACAAAGTTGGTGACGGCTGCGATGTGATCGAACTTTTCCGACCAGATGCCGCCGATCATGCCCAGCAGCGCCAGCATGAGCGAGGCCATGACGGCATGGAAAAGGATGAACAGCGGCGCATGAATCTGCAAAGGTACGAAGAACAGCATCCCCAGCCCCACCGCCAGCCCGACCATCAGGCCGCGGGTCATCCCGCCGGCGGCGATGCCCAGGGTCAGTTCGGCCGCCGACAGCGGCGGCATCAGGATATCGACGATATTGCCCTGAACCTTGGCGATTACCAGCGAGGAGGAGGTGTTGGCGAAGGAATTCTGTACCATCGCCATCATGATCAGCCCGGGGGCGAGGAAGACCGCAAAATCGACTCCGCCGACCTGGCGCCCGCCGCCGCCCAGGGCGAGACTGAAAATGGCAAGAAACAGAAGGGTGGTGACCATCGGCGCCAGCAGCGTCTGGGTAAAGACGTTGAGGAAACGCCGGACTTCCTTCATGTAGAGGGTCCAAAGACCACGCCAATTGACCGGCCCCATGTGGCGGACCGAGGTGGAGGCAAGCGAGACGTTTTGGTGTTCCATGGGCGATGACATAATCCCAGCCGCCTTCCGGCGCAAGCGACGCAAATGTTGCTGCATCTGCGAAGAAGCCGGCCCCTGCCCGGCGGACCAGGGCCTGCGATGACCGAGGACGAGTCCGGCCAGGGCCCTGAAAAGCGCCGGAAAAAGCGGCGTCAGCCGCTGAAGGCAACGCCGAAGGCGCTGGAGCGATCAGCCCTCTACTATCTCGATCGTTACGATACGGCGAGCGGCCATCTGAAGCGTCTGTTGATGGCCAAGGTCACGCTCTCAGCCCGGCTCTACGGTACCGATCCCGCCGAAGGCGCTGATGCCGTGGAGCGGTTGATCCAGCGCTTCCTCGCGGCGGGGGTGCTCGATGACAGTCGTTTCGTCCGGGAGCGGCTGCGCAGCCTGCGCGCCCGCGGCACCTCGCAAGCGATGATCCGCGCCCGCCTGCGGGCCAAGGGGGTGGCCGCGGCGCTGATCGACCAGGCGTTCGATGCGCAGGAAGCTTCGGGCCCGAACCCGGATCTGGCCGCGGCCCTGACCTACGCCAAACGCCGCCGTCTCGGCCCCTTCCGCCAAGAAGACCGCGCCGGGCGGCGCGACCGCGATCTGGCCGCCCTCGGCCGCCAGGGTTTCGACTACGAGATCGCAAAACGGGTAATCGATTGCGAAGATCCGGCCCAATTGCTGAGCGAATACGCTTCGGACTGATCGCAATCCACCCCTTTTTCCAACATCCGCTCCCAGACATCTTGCGTACAATAGATCATGTATGGTTGCGCGAGACGTCCCCTGATGCAGAACAACGCCCCTGCCGAGCCTGCCGGAAGGTCTCTTTTTATGCGCCTGCGCGGTCTTGCCCTTGCCACCCTCGCCGTCGCCGGACTGCTGTCCAGCGGCCCGGCACCGGCCGGCGCAACCTCGGCGCACGACTTCGGCTTCACCTCGATCGAAGGAGAGGCCCTGCCGCTCTCTACCTATGCGGGGAAAGCCATCTTGCTGGTAAACACGGCCTCGCGCTGCGGTTTCACCCATCAATATGCCGGCCTGCAAAGCCTATGGGAGCGCTATGGCGAGCGCGGCCTCGTGGTTCTGGGCGTGCCATCCAACGATTTCATGAATCAGGAGCCGGGCAGCGCCAAGGAAATCAAGGAATTCTGCGAGGTCAACTTCGGCATCAACTTTCCGATGACGGAAAAGCAGCGGGTGATCGGGCGCGAGGCCCATCCGCTCTATCGCTGGATTGAGGGGGAGTTGGGCCGCGAAGGTCGGCCACGCTGGAACTTCCACAAGTTCCTGATCGCGCCCGATGGCGCGGTGGTTGCGGGATGGAGCACCCGGACGCCCCCGCTGGACCGGAAAATCATCGCCGCCGTGGAGCAGATCCTGCCCGTCCCACCCGGCAAATAACCAAGGCGACGGCAGCACCCTTGCCTGGAACGCCCCGCCGATCAACGGCTTTTGACTTGGTTCCGCCGGGAGTCCTGGCCATATTGGTGACGCGCCGTGTGAACGACATCGGGAAGGAAGGTTTCTGCGCAAGCAAAACCCCTTTCTTGGAAGATGCTGGAAGGATTTGAGACGCGATGAATAGATTCACCCGATTGATCACGCCTTTTGCCCTCACTTTTGCCCTCGCCACCGGATCGGCGCTGGCCGCAGGCAGCGATTCCACGCCGGATAAGCCGTTGGATCCGAACTACACCCGCGCCAAGCAGATGATCGACGACGGCCAGTACGCCGGCGCCATCCCCCTGCTGGAACAGGTCGTCGCTTCCGACAAGGAAAATGCCGACGCGTTCAATCTGCTGGGCTACAGCAACCGGCAGCTCAAAAACAACGACGTTGCGCTGAGCCACTACGAAGCGGCGCTGAAGCTGAAACCGAAGCATCGCGGCGCCAACGAATACCTGGGTGAGCTTTATCTGACCCTGGGCGACCTGGCCAAGGCAGAAGAACGACTGGATGTTCTGGACGGGGCCTGTTTCTTCGGTTGCGAGGAATACACCGAGTTGAAGAACGCGATCGCGGCCTACAAGGCAAAAGCGGGAAGCTAGATTTTTTCCGCCTGACTTGCCTTTGCTTGTATTGCCTCGACCGGCACGGCCCCTGTTGGCAAGGCCCGGGCGTCGTCCAGCACATGAATGTCGAGCGGTGCTGAGCGACCGCGTACATCGATCTGGTGGCTGGCGAAGGCGCTGAGATCCACACCCGCGTGACCGGCCAGGGGCGCCGACACGATGAGTTGTGCGTTGAAATCCTTGGTCAGGGCCTCCAGCCTGCTGGCGGTGTTGACCGCATCGCCGATCGCCGTCACCGAGGTCGCGCGGCCATAGCCCATCTCACCCACGATCACCGAGCCGGAGTGGAGACCGATACCGATGCGCAGAGGCTGCGCCAAGTCTGAGGCGAGGCTTTCGTTCAGTTCGTCCAGATGCTGGGCCATGCGCCGCGCCGCCTCCAGGGCGTTACGGCTGCCGATGACGACCCCCCGCTCGATCCCAAAGAGCGCCATCACGCCGTCGCCGATGAACTTGTCGATGCGCCCTCCAGCCTCTTCCACGGCCGTGCCCATGGCGGTGAAATACCGGTTGAGCACAAAGACCACGTCGTAAGGCAGGCGGTCTTCCGACAGTGTCGTGAAACCCCGCAGATCGGCAAAGAGGATCGCTATCTCGCGTTCGTCGCCCTGCAGATAGCCCGGCCGCGGCCTTGCCTGGCGGGGGCCGGCCGCCGCCGGCAGCAATGGTATCACCTCGCAGTCGGCGAAGACCGCTGTCTGGCAGGCCAGTCGCACGTTTGGGGCGGCCCCGACCCGGGCCAGAACCCGGCGCTCGTCGGCGTCGGGCGGCGGCAGCGCGACCCCGCCACGGCCAACGCGCACCCGGCAGGTCGAGCAACGCCCGCGGCCGCCGCAGACCGACGCATGGGCGATGCCGCCGATCCGGCTGGCCTCCAGCACCGTCGTGCCCTTGGCGACGGCGACCTGGCGGTTGCCGGGATAGGTCAGCCTGGCCATGCCGCGCCGCTGCTTCCAAAAGCGCCACGCCAGGCGCAGCAGCACCGTCGCCAGCAGCAGGACGAAGAAGCCGATCACCAGGAGGTCGCGCAGGCCCAAGACTTCGGCGATCTGCTCGCGCGAAAGCGCATTGGCCTCCTGCATCACGGCCGACAGCCAATCGCTGTCCTGGGCGAGGCGCAGGACGTCCCGGCCGGACACCAGGTATCCGCCCAGGGCCAGGGTCGGGATCAGAACCGCAAACGCCAAGCCGGGTGCGGCGACAGCGCCATACCAGCCCTTGAGACGCAACCAGAGATGCAGGCCGATACAACCGTGCAGCCAAACGACGAGGACCAAGCTGGTTTGCTGTATCGCGGTGGTGATATCGAAGGCCCACTGCACAGTGACGATATAGAGGTAGCTGTCCGCCACGCCGTAGATCTCATGGGCAAAGCGGGTGCCCAGAACATGCAGCATCGCCAGCGGCACGATCAGCACGCCCAGCAGATAGCGCAGCGCCTCGACCGTCGGCATGGCCCAGCGCTCGCGGGCAAAAATGGCATAGAGCGCCAGGACCAGATGGACCAGCAAGGCGCCATAGAGCAGCCCCGTCAGAGGCCAGGAGCGCCAGAACGCGATGAAAACCGCGCGCCCCGCCTCCAGGGCGTCAAAAGACACCAAGCCCAAAACCAGGTTCAAAAGATGGGTCAGCACATAGCAGAAGAGAATCAAGCCGCTGATCAACCGCAGTCGCCGGACCATTTCGTTCCCTTCAACACCCAAGCCAATGATCCGTTCCACCTCAAACAGTAAGCGCAGATTTACCTGCTAGATGGATCGCCCCAGGCAATTTCTTAGGGGTGATCCTATCCGACCAGGATCTGCTCTAGACGGCGCAAGGCGGCGCGGCGCGTAATCATAGGCGGGGCTTTGCCGCTTGAAAACGGCCATGAGCCTCTGCTATTGGGCTTGAGAGGAAACTAAACGCGACGTCCGAGGGGCGGCGCCACAATCCCGGATCGGAACCGTCTTGAGCGAAGACAAGCAAACGAAGACCCGTTCTATCCCCGCTTCCCGGCCTGACCCCGGTGTGTCGGCGGGGGCGGATGAAGAACGTGCCGCGCGGCGGGCAAGAAGGCGCGCCCGCGCCCGCCAGCAGCTCGATACCTCCGTGCCCTCGCCCTGCATCACCGTCTGCCAGATCGATCCGAAGGACGATACCTGCATCGGCTGCAGCCGTAACATCGACGAGATCAGGGATTGGCCTATTCTCTCGGCGGACGAGAAGCGGGCGGTGCTGGCGCTTCTGCCGGAAAGAAGAATCTCAAAGATCTGAGGAAAACGGTCAGCGGACTGCGGTCGCCCGGAGCGCGTTCAGACGTGAAGAGTGGCGTTTTCGCGGGTGCTTTCGGCGCTGCCGTCCTGATTCCGGGCCGCCCGCGCAAAGATTGTCGACATGATCTGCTCCTGGATCTGAATGTCCAGGCGGGTGAAGACGCCGGCCAGTTCCCGGCGATCCCTGTCAACCCAGACCACCACAGCCTGGCAGGCGAAGACGAGCGGCTCCTCATCCAGATCGACACGCACCGTCATCTCGACCTTGTCGCCGGGATAGTGCTCGGCCCTGTAACGTGAGGCGGAGAACCCGCGTCGCGACCAGTCTTTCAGGGGATAGTCCCGGCCGTCGATCGAGACCAACCCACTCATACGCGAGCCACGCGGTTCGCTGCGGCGATCAGAACGGGGACTGGAGAGACGCGACAAAAATCCGAAAACCATGACCTACTAATGCCCCATCAGCCTGAAGCTTTCGTTAACGATTCTGTGAAATTGCGGCAATTTGCGAGGATTCGCGCAAAAGCCCAGCCCTTCAGGCCAGAGGCCGGTCAACCAGTGGCGGTCAGGCCGGGCCCAGCGGCCGAAAGCGGCTGCGGTCCATCAGAACGGAACAGGAGAGGGTCACCCGCCGTGACGGATCCAGGGTGTCGCGCAGGGAGACGTGATTGATGGCGCGGGCATCGGTGAAAAACGATTCCACTTCCCACTGCCGTGCGGTCGCCCGCATCTCCTGGAAACGCTCACCGACCCGCACCGTGGCTCCGGCCATCATTCGCGACATGTCCCAATCCCCATTTTGGCGGGGCCTTCTCAAGACCCGGCCCAAGGCCGCCATCGACAGCAGCCATCCGCCGCCTCTCCGGACGGTTCCATAGGCCCATTATCGCAGCCGATGAAAGCGGTTCAACTCTTCGAACCCCTTGAGAGCGTGTGAAAAATAGGGCGGTATCAGCGGGCTTCGCCTGGTTTTCCGGCAATTCGTCAACTTGAACGTTCTGCGGTTGAGCAACGACCCATAAGAGGAACAATTCTGTTCAGGAAAGGGAACAAAGATGTCACGGTCATGCAGATCCAAACGCCGGTCGCTCGTCCTTGTCCTTGCGGCCCTTGCGTTGGTCCAGGTTACATCGGTTCACCTGGCCTCTGCCCAGGCTCGGCGCCTCGTCGATCCCATGATCGATGCACTTCGCCAGCTTTAAGGTCACTACGGCTGGAATCAGAGCAGGGGTGTTTACGCCTTCTCCGAACGGTCGGCCCTGGCAAAACTGGCTGATGACGCCGAACCGGAGCGGCACCTGCCATTGCTGGTGCACTGCCTGGACGCGGACACGCCGGCCAAGGTCTCTCTGGCCGGGAAACCGGTCCCTCTCGGCCAGCTCTGCTACGAGCTATTGACCCTGATCGCCTATCACGAGCCTATCGACAGTCAGGGCGACATCGTCGCCAACTGGCCCGGGCACCTGGAGCCACAGGCGGGGCCAGCTGCGCGGGCCGCCGCCAAGACAGCCTGGCAAGGGGTGCTGCAGGCCGGCAGCTATAATCTGTACTAGATAGAGTCGCTTTCGAGGCAGGCGGTCCCAGCCGACTTCGACGCCAGTCGAAAGACTCCGGAACAAAAGGTTCTGAAGCAAATGACCACGGAGCCGATGCCGGCAAGCGCAAACAACCCGTCCTTTTCTCCAGAGAGTTCGGCAGATCAGACAGATCTTTAGGTAAGTCCATACATCCAACCCTCGCCAACGCTAACGCCCATCGGTCAGACAGATGATTGCTTTGGACGATGATTGCTTTGGACAAGGTGATGGAACACGTAAGTGTGGCTGGCTACGAATCCTGCTTGTCTTGCGCTTCCACCAGTTGCCGCTGAACCGGCCCGACGCCGGAAAGGAACACCCGGACTTCGTTCTCGATCGCGGTGTCGCTGTCCGCTGTTGTCGTCAGATTATAGATATAGCGGCGGATCGCACGGTAAAAGAAACTGCCGTGCAGGCCCCAGGCGAGTTCGAGTTCCTGCTCGCCGATGGGGACTGCGCCCGGCGTGGGGAGCCCATTGGCATGGCGCAATTCCCCACACACCGGGCGCAATACCTTTTCCTTGATGCCTCGAAGATAGCGGTCGTTGATGTCCACGCCCTTGAGGCCGGAATAGACGAACATCCTGACCCAGACGTAATCGTACACGGCGCGCGAGTACTCCTTGTAGAACCTGCAAAGACGATCGGGCAACGGGGCTCGCCTGTCGGTGATGAGATCCTCCCACGCCGGGTTCCAGCGCTGCACGTAGACCTCCTGATAGACCCGTTCGATCAGGCTCTCCTTGCTGGGGAAATAGCGGTAGAGCAAAGGCTGGGTGATGCCGATGCGCTTGGCGAGGTCGCGGGTCTTGCCCTCGAATCCATGCTCGGCAAAAAAAAGCACAGCTTCGGCGACGATGTGCGCTTCCCGCGCGTCCGGATTCATCCGCTTTTTTTGCGGCCTTTCGGGAGCGGATTTTGCTTGGGGTTTCGGGCTGTCGAGCATCCGGTCTATCCGCCTACACGCTTTGTCACTAGTGCCGGTTCCAAGGAGCGGAATCCTATCGCTGACCCAGATTAGAGCTTCGCTGACGGGGCGCAAGGCATGACCCTTGCGCGGCCCCCTCCGCCTCGGCCCATCCAACTGGGAGGTGTTATTTGTTGACAGGATAATTATCAACCGATAGATATTTAATAATCAAATGATAAATAATGAGGCATCCCGCTTAGGATGCCCTTGTTGACAGGGGGAGGATGCGCTTGAAGCCGCGCGCATTCGAATACGTTAGGGCGAGATCCCTGCAGGATGTCTTCAGCGTCCTCGACGCGCATGGGGACGAAGCCAAGATTCTCGCCGGTGGACAAAGTCTGGTGCCGGCCCTGAACCTGCGCCTGGCGGCCCCCGAGATCGTCGTCGACGTAAGCGCCGTGGAAGCGCTGTCCGGAATCACCGTGGTCGACGACGTGCTGCGGATCGGCGCCATGAGCCGCTATATCGAGGTTGCCACCTCCGATCTGGTCGCTCGCCACGCGCCTATGATCGCCCGTGCCATTCCCTACATTGCCCACACGGCGATCCGCAATCGCGGCACCTTCGGCGGGTCGCTGTGCAACGCCGACCCAGCCTCGGAACTGCCCGCCTGCGCCTTGGCATTGAAGGCGGTGTTCAATATCAGCAGTTCGGCCGGAGAGCGGAAGATCGCGGCGAGCGACTTCTTCCTCGGCACCTACACGACGGCCCTGGAGCCCAACGAGGTCCTGGTGTCGGTGGAAGTTCCGCTGACCGGACCAGGCAGCCTCTTCTACTTCGACGAGGTGGCGCGCCGCCAAGGCGACTATGCGATGGCCGGGCTGGCGGCCCGCGCCGAGGTCCGCGGCGGGGTGCTGGCCGATGCTCGGCTGGTCTTCTTCGCCGTCTCGGATATGCCCCTTGCGGCTTCCGCAGCGTCTGCGCTGCTGGAAGGCAAGGCGCCCGGCAGCTTCGACGCAGAGGTGGTCTGCGAAGCCCTGGCGCAGACCATTGTGCCCCTGGAAGACCTCACCACGTCGAGCGCGACCAAGCTGCATCTAATGAAGGTCCTGACGCGGCGTGCGCTTACCGACTTTGCCGGCAAGGAGGCCTGAGACATGACGGCGCCGATAATCGTCACCCTTACTGTCAACGGGGAACCGGTCAGCCAGGCTGTGGAACCACGGCTCACCCTGGTCGATTTTCTGCGCGAGGCGATCGGCCTGAAGGGTACCCACGTCGGTTGCGAGCACGGCGTCTGCGGCGCCTGTACGCTGCGCCTCGACGGTGTCACGGTACGTGGCTGTCTCACCCTTGCCGTACAGTGCGAGGGCGCCACGGTCGAGACCATTGAAGGCATGACCGAGAGCGGTGCGATGAAAGATCTTCAGGATGAATTCGTCGAACGCAATGCCTTGCAGTGCGGCTATTGCACCCCGGGAATGCTGATGAGCGCGGCTGAACTGCTGGAGCGCAACGCCATGCCGAGCCGCGAGGAGATCCGCGAGCAGCTTTCGGGCAACTACTGCCGCTGCACTGGTTATCAGGCGATCGTCGACGCCATCGAAACGACGGCGCGCAAACGCGGAGCCCTCGGGCGATGAACGACCGTTCCGCCATGTCGGTGCTCGACAAACCGAATTCCTACATCGGCCGCAGCGTACCACGGCCCAACGCCAAACGCCTGGCTCAGGGGCGCGCCACCTATGTCGACGACATCGTGTTGCCGCGAATGGTGCACCTGGCGTTCTGCCGCAGCCCCTATGCTCACGCCGAGATCCTCTCGATCGACAGCACCGCTGCCTTGGCTTTGCCGGGCGTCCTGCGTGTCGTGACGATGGCGGACCTCCAGGACTACTGCACCCCCTGGGTCGGCGTGCTCGATCACTTGAAGGGAATCAAATCGGCGCCGCAATGGCCGCTGGCCAACGGCAAGGCGTTCTTTCAAGGCGAGCCGATCGTGGCCGTCGCCGCCACCAGCCGCGCGATCGCCGAGGATGCCGTCGACCTGATCGAGGTCGACTACAAGGAGCTACCGCCGGTTACCGACATGGAAACGGCGTTGGACCCGGACACACCGGTGATCCACCCGGAGCTTGGCGACAATCTCTGTTTCGAGCGCAGTATCGATTCCGGCGATGTCGATGCGGCCTTCGCCGAGGCGGCGGTGGTGGTCGAGGAGACTTTTCACTTCAATCGCCATACCGGTGTCACTCTGGAGCCGCGCTCGATCATCTGCGACTACAATCCTGCCGACGAGACGCTGACGCTGCACATGTCCGTGCAATGCCCGCACATGTCCAAAAACCTCTATGCCAAGCACCTCGGCCTCGACGAAGACAAGGTGCGGGTGATCTGCAAGGACGTCGGCGGGTCCTTCGGCCTCAAGATCCACACCTATTCGGACGAGATGGCCGCCGGCGCGCTGACCGTCATGCTCGGCCGGCCGGTCAAGTTCATCGCCGACCGGCTGGAGTCCTTCACGACCGATATCCATGCCCGCGACCACCGGGTGACCGCCAAAATGGCCTTCACCCAGGACGGCGAAATCACCGCCGTCGAGATGGACGACATCACCGGCATCGGCCCCTATTCGGTCTATCCGCGCACCAGTGGCATCGAGATGAACCAGGTGGCCAATCTCACCGCCGGGCCCTACAAGCATCTCAATTACCGGGTACGGGCCCGCGTGGTCTTTCAGAATAAGGGTGTGATGTGCCAGTATCGCGGTGTGGGTCATCCGATCGCGGTTGCCGTCGGCGAAGCGCTGATCGACAAGGGCGCCGCGGCGCTGGGCATGGACCCCGCAGAGGTTCGGCGCCGCAGTTTCATCCCCGATGACGCCTACCCCTATACCTCTCCGTCCGGGGCGATCTACGAGCGTCAGTCCCATCGCCAGAGCCTCGACAAGCTGGTTGCGGTCATGGACTACGAGGCACTGCGCCGCGAGCAGCGCGTACTGCGCGAGCGCGGAATCTACCGAGGCATCGGATTCGCCAGTCTGATCGAGGTCACCAACCCCAGTCCCGCCTTCTATGGGGTCGGCGGCGCCCGCATCGCCTCGCAGGACGGCTGCACCATCCGCCTGGACCCCACCGGCGGCATCACCTGCGCCACCGGCGTGACCGAGCAGGGACAGGGCACGGAAACCATCATTGCACAGATCGCGGCATCGGCCGTCGGCGTCGCGCCGGGGCAGGTGCGGGTGATCACAGGAGATACCGACGTGGTGCCCTACGGCGGCGGCACCTGGGCGTCGCGCGGCGCGGGCATCGGCGGCGAAGCGGCCCTGCAGGCCGGCAAGGAACTGCGTCGCAACATTCTTGAGGTCGCCGGCGCCATCCTGCAAAGCGCGCCTGAGAGCCTGGATATCCGCGACGGCGAGATCGTCGACGCCAAGAGCGGCAACGAACGTATGCCTTTGGCCGAGCTGGGGCGGTTGGTCTACTTCCGGGGCGATACGCTGCCTGAAGGCCTGCAGCCGGAGCTGGTCGCCACCAAGCACTACGTTTCCCGCAGCTATCCCTTCGCCTTCACCAATGCGGCACATGCCTGCCTGCTGGAAGTCGATGTCGAGACCGGCCTGGTGAAGCTGCTGAAGTATTGGGTGGTGGAGGACTGCGGCACGGTGATCAATCCGCTGCTGGTGGCGGAGCAGACCCGTGGCGGCGTGGTGCAGGGCATTGGCGCTGCCCTCTACGAGGAATGTCTCTACTCGCCGGAAGGCCAGATGATCAACGGGTCGATGGCGGACTACCTCTTGCCGATGGCGGCCGAGATGCCGGAAATCTTCGTCGATCACGTAACAACACCGACCGAGACGAGCGAGCTCGGCGCCAAGGGCGTGGGCGAGGCCGGCACGGCCGGTGCGCCAGGCGCGGTGATGAACGCCATCAACGATGCCCTTGGACCTTTGGATGCGCGGCTGTCTCACATGCCGTTCACGCCTGACAAGATCTTGAGGGCATTGGGCAAGACCTAGCAGAAAAGCAACCGGGCAAACCACAACACCACAACGAAGCCCGGCATTGGGAATGAAATCAGTCCAAGGAGGGAAAGATGGGTGACAACGTGAAGAGCAAGCTGAGTAGCAAGCTGCCAAGAGTAAGTCGGCGTTCAGTTCTTAAAAGCGCTGCCGTGGGGGCGACGGCGATCGGCGCTGGCCCGTTGATGTTCAACATCGCCAAAGCGGCGGATGAGCCGATCCGAATCGGTTTTCCGGTACCCTTAACCGGCCCTTACGGTTCCGAAGCCCAGGAGCAGGCCCGCTGTGCCCAGATCGCGGTCGATCAGTTCAATGCCGCCGGCGGCTTGAATGGCCGAATGGCCGAGCTCTTGGTGCGCGACGACAAGCTCAAGCCCGGCGAGGCGGCAACCCGCACGCTGGAGCTGATCGAGAAGGACAAGGTCCACTTCGTATGCGGTTCCCTCTCAGCCTCGGTGCAGTTGTCCGTCAACGCCGTCACCAAGGCGCGCGGGATCATCTACGTCTCGATCTCACAATCCGACGCCATCAATGAGGCCAAGGACTTCTCCAAGTACACCTTCCACGAGGCGATGAACCCGCATATGACCGCGGGTGCCGTCGGTCGCTATGCCTTTCCCAAGTTCGGCAAGCGCGTCGCCTTCCTGATCGCCGACTATGCCTATGGCCACGAGATGGTGCGCGGCTTCAAGCGGGCCGGCGAAGCGCATGGCATCGAAGTGGTGGCAGAGGTAACCCATCCACTTGCGAGCAAGGACTTCTCGCCCTTCCTGCCGCAGATCCAGGCGGCCAGGCCCGACGTCCTCTGCCTCTGCAACTTCGGCTATGACCAGATGAACTCGCTGAAGCAGGCGACCGGCTTCGGCCTGAAACAGCAGATGCAGATGCTGGCCCCGGCTCTGCTGTACAATCAGCGCCGGGCCGGTGGCGCCGCGGCCTATGAAGGCGTGATCGGTGGCACCAACTACCACTGGACCCTGGAGAATTCGGTCGCCAGTGCCAAGGCGTTCAACGACGTCTACCGCAAGGAGAACAAAGGTGCGCCGCCGTCAGATTACGGTGCCTATGGCTACGCCGGCGTCGGTGCCCTTCTCGACGGCGTCATGAAGGCCGGGACCACGGATAGCGACCCGGTGATCGCGGCCCTGGAAGCGCTCAAGTACGACAAGTACAAAGGCACCCAGTACTACCGGAAGTGCGATCACCAGTCGGTGCAGTCGGTCTTCATCATCAAGTCGAAGTCGAAAAAGGATATGGCGAACGAGTACGATGTCTTTGATATCGTGCATACCGACGAAGCCTCCGAGACCGTCTTGCGTTCCTGTGCCGATTTGGGTCATGAGGCATGACCGGATTTCCCGACCGGCTCCCGCTTCGCCGCGTTGTGCGCTTGCGGGGGGCCGGTCGGGGTCTTTTCTCCGGCTATGGGAACCCCAGGATGCGACCGGCAAGAGAGAGTAGCGGAAGGTGATAGGTGGTTTTCCCATCGAACTGCTGGCGCTGCAACTGTTCACGGGCCTTGCCCTCGGCTCCGTGTTCGTCCTGCTCGCCGTCGGCCTGTCCCTGATTTTCGGCCTGCTGACCGTGGTCAACTTCGCACACGGGGCTTTCTATATGCTGGGCGCCTATGCCGGTGTGTTCTTCATCGGTTACCTGGGCAACTTCTGGCTCACCCTCGCGGTGGTCCCTTTCGCCGTCGGGGCCGTCGGCCTGGGGGTCGAGCGCTGGCTGGTGCGGCCGCTCTACGGGCGCGGTATCGACTATCCACTGATGCTGACCTTCGGCCTCGCGTATATCCTGGTTGAGGTCGTGCGTATCCTCTTCGGGGCGGAGGGCATGCCATTCGACGCGCCGGACGCGCTCATGGGCGCGGTGAACATCGGCGTCGGCTACTTTCCGGCCTACCGCCTCTTCGTCATTGCCGCCACCGCCGTTCTGGTGATCGCGATCTGGTTGTTTCTCGAAAAGACTTCCTACGGCTTGGTGATTCGCGCCGGCGCACGTGATTCAGAGATCGTGCGGGTACTCGGCATCGACATCTCGCAGGTGTGGCTCCTCGTCTTCGGCCTGGGCACCGCCGTTGCCGGGCTGGCCGGTGTACTCTCCGCGCCCATGCGCAGCGTGTTTCCCGATATGGGCACCACCGTGCTCGTGGAGGCTTTCGTTGTGACCGTCGTCGGCGGCATGGGGTCGCTGGCAGGCGCCGTAGTAGCCGGCCTGCTCGTCGGCATCGTGGTCAGCATGACCTCGCTTTTCGCCCCCGCCATGGCCGAGGTTTCAATGTTCGCCCTCATGGCCCTGGTGTTGTTGGTGCGCCCGCAGGGACTGTTCGGCAAGAAAGGGCTGATGGGATGACCCTGAGTAATCCCCAGGAAGAGCTCAACGTCTCGGGGCGGCGCCTGGCCGCCGCGGTCGCCCTGATGGCGCGTCACCGTGTGGCCGCGGTGCTCGGCTTCCTGTTGATTTTCCCCTTTCTGCTTCCTTATGAGGCGCTCGCGGTCAACATCCTGATCTACGGCCTCTTCGCCCTCGGCTTCAACATGGTGTTCGGCTATATGGGCGTCCTGTCTTTCGGCCATGCCGCCTTCTTCGGCCTGGGCAGCTATGCCACCGGCATCGTTATCGTTCACTACGGGATACACTGGCTTCCTGCCATTGTGATCGGCGTCGTTGCCGCCGGTATCGGCGCCGCGGTCATCGGTGCGCTGGCGACCCGCACCCGCGGCATCTACTTCGCCATGGTCACCCTGGCACTGTCCCAGTGCGTCTACTACCTGGTCTATCAGTTGGAGGACCTCTCTGGCGGTGAGAACGGCCTGCGCGGGGTCGATGTCTATGACCTGGGCCTGCCCGGACTCGAACTCACGCTGCTTGACCCGCTGACCAAATACTACTTCGTCTTTGTCTTCGTGGCGCTGGCGGTCTGGATGTTCTCGCGCATCCTCGCTTCGCCTTTCGGCGCGGTGCTCGAGGCGCTGCGTGAGAATGAGAGCCGCGCCCGTGCCTGCGGCACCAATGTGGCGATGTCGAAATGGCTGGCCTTCGTGATCTCCGGCCTGTTCTGCGGCCTTGCGGGCGCGCTGAACGCCATTCACCTGACCATCGTTCCCATCGAATCGCTGCACTATCACACCTCCGGTCTGGCGGTGATGATGTCGCTGCTCGGCGGCATGGGCACCTTCTTCGGGCCCTTCGTGGGGGCCTTGACCTTCCTGGTTCTGGAAGACGTGATCACCCTGGTGACGGTCCACTGGCAGCTCTTCGTCGGCGCTCTCTTCGTGTTTTTCATCCTGTTTTTCCCGCGGGGGATCTGGGGCACCCTCCTCCGCTGGGCCTCGCGCTAGGGCCGGCCCGGAATGACCGATATGACAGCCGGAGAAAGCCACATCCTGCGCGCAGACAAGATCTCCATGCGCTTCGGCGGCTTCACCGCCTTGAACGATGTCTCGGTGGCCTTTCCGGAGGGGCAGTTGACTGCGATCATCGGACCAAACGGCGCGGGCAAAAGTACCTTCTTCAACATCATCTCCGGCGCTTTCCCGCCGAGCGAAGGGCGGATCTTCTTCCGCGGGCGCGAGATCACCGGCACGCCCCAGCACCGCTTCGCGCGCCTGGGAATTGCCAAGTCGTTCCAGATCACCAACGTCTTTCCCCAACTCACAGCGCTGGAGAATGTGCGCTTTGCGATCCAGTGCATGAGCCAGCGCTTCAACGTCTGGACGCCGCGCAGCCGTTACCGCGCCATGGAGGAGCAGGCCGCCGCCTTGCTTGAAATGGTCGAACTGCACCAGCACCATCACCGCCTTGCCATGAACCTGGCGCATGGCGAGCAGCGCGCGCTGGAGATCGCCCTGGCGCTGGCTTGCGACCCCTCGTTGTTACTGCTCGACGAGCCGACGGCGGGTATGAGCCCGGAAGAGACCACGGTGATGATGGATCTCATCATCCGGCTCGCCGGGGAGCGCACGGTGATCCTGGTCGAACACAAAATGAAACTGATCATGGGCATTTCCAACCATCTCATCGTGCTGCACCACGGCGAACTCCTGGCCGAGGGGACGCCGGACGCGGTGCGCGCCAACGACGAGGTCCGCCGGGTCTACCTGGGCCAAGGCGACCACTGATGCTGACAGTCGAAAATCTGCACGCCTGGTACGAGCACAGCCACATCCTTCAGGGCGTGAGCCTGGAGGCGAAAGCCGGAGAGATCGTGTCGATCATCGGCCGCAACGGGGCCGGCAAGACAACCACCCTGCGCAGCATTATGGGCCTGGTGAAGAAATGCCGGGGCAGCATCGCCTTCGACGGTACGCCCGGGCTGCTCGATCAGCCGGCGCACAGCCGTTACCGCCTGGGCCTCGGCTACGTACCGGAAGACCGCCGCATCGTGCCCGGCCTGACGGTACGCGAGAACCTGCGTCTCGGCCTCGTGTCATCGCCCCTGAAGAGACGCGAGACCGAGATCATCGACCGTGTTGCCGAGACCTTTCCCCGCCTCAAGGAACGCCTGAACCAAATCGCCGAGACATTGTCCGGCGGCGAGCAGCAGATGCTGGCGATCGCCCGTGCCACGGCATCGCAGCCCCGCATGGTGATGCTCGACGAGCCGTCGGAGGGCATCATGCCGGTGCTGGTCGACGAAATGTTCGAGCTGTTCGCCCGCCTCAAGGAGGAGGGCACGACGATCCTGCTGGTCGAGCAGAACGTCGAGCGCGCGCTGGCGATTTCCGACCGTGCCTATATTATGGATCACGGCCTCATCGTCCACGAGGCGCCCGCCGCCGCTCTCCTGTCGGACAAGGCAATCCAGGATCGTTATTGCTCCGTTTAGCCGGGTGTCGCCCTCTCGTGCGAATCTCCCTCTGTTCAGTCTCAGAAGGTAGGGAGAGTTGTCAAGCGTATCACGGCCCGTCACGTCGCCAGATTGGCGCCAGGTCCACAACTGACACATCTCAGGCCTTCTGAGCTGCAGGTTTTGAGAGCCTGCCTCAGCCCCGAAACCAGCCATTCACCAAGAAGGGACACATCATTCGCCGCAAAAAGGGCGCCGGCTCTCAGAGAGCAGGGGTAGCTTTCGTTGCCTTGGAGAGATGCTCTGCGACAATGCGTTCGAGCTGATCCGCGCACCAATCGACCGAATGGAGCACGGTTTCCGGATCACGCCGCTCCATCTTCAGCGCCCGGCCTATGGCGCGATGCAGCCCCCACGCAGAGGTGAACCATAAGCCCTGCGGATGGGTCTCAACATAGGCGGCCTCCGACCATGCCACGAAGGGCACCCCCATCCGTCCTGCGATCGCTGCTTTGATGTTCGACTTCCAGCTGCGTGACAGCTAGATCGGATCATGTTTTGACGGAACCACTTCGTGGTTGCGCCAAAACATGTGAATCCGATCGCCATCAAACAGTTAGAGCAGATTCACCCGGTCGATGGATCGCCTTCGGCGATTCCATCCGATCGGGATCTGCTCTAGGTACCGTGACGGCCGGCGCGGGCCGCCAGCATGACATCGGCCGGCGCCGGTTGCGGGCCGTTAGAGGTTTTAAAATCGGCTCCATAAATCCAGCATGAAATCCGCGCAGCCAGCTTCCAGCGGCCAAGATGCTTGCGCTTGCCATGATAGAGGACGCACTTGCGTTCACCGCCGGCGGCTTCGCTGACGACCATCCGCGGATCAAAGTGATGATAGAACACCTCGGTCTTCCACCCCAAGGGCGCCAAGTCACGCTTCATCGCTTCAGTCGGGCGGAGAACCCTGTCCGGGTCGATGCGCGCAAAAACAGGTTTGAACAGATCTCTCGCTGCATCGGCGCTGGCGATATTCAGGGCGGGGTTAGGGTTCTCCCGGGTGCTCGGCTGCTGAGACCAAAAATCAAGAGCGTCATAGATAATCGGCCCTCCCCAGATTTTCAGTTCGCTCAAGCCAGGGTCCGACACATGCTTGACCACAACAACGGCGTCGAAACCTTCGCAGTCGTCTTTCGTGGCGTTCGCTACGGCGCGCCAATGTGGCCGCGCCGCCGCCATCTGTTCGCCGCGCATGATCCAAGCGGCGGTACCGCCACGACCGGTAAAAAGCAGCCTCATTCACTTGTATCCAAACGCCATCTCAGAACCGACACCATAGTAGTCAAGCACGTCCGGCCGGGTAAACTTGCACCGCCCCCGGGCATATCGCACAGGCCCTCATTGACGGACCGACTATAGCGAGCGGCCGGCGTCTCAGAAAGCGCTGGAGCAAACAGTGAGCGCCGCAAGGAAGGACGCAAACCGCCTATTTCTGCGGACAACGGCGGAGGGGCCGGCCAAAACGGCAGACTGTTTAGCCTTGACCCTAGGCAGATTCGCGCAAATAGATGAGCGATGATCGGAATTCTGCGTATCTTCTACGGTGCCGAGGGCACGCGGCCCGGGCTCGTTCTCACATGCCTGCTGCTGGCGGGCATTTTTGAGGGTATCGGCTTGGCGTCTCTGCTGCCCTTGCTCTCCCTGGCCATCAACGACGGCGCGGGCGCGACCTCGCCCATTATCGGCTATGTCGATACGGCGCTTGGTTGGGTCGGCCTGGAGCCGGGCCTCGGGGTCTTACTGCTTCTCGTTGTCGGGGGCATCGTCCTCAAGTGCCTGTTGACCATGGCGGCTATGTTCTATGTCGGCTACGCCGTGGCGGAGGTTGCCACAGGCCTGCGCGCGCAGCTCATTACACGCCTGCTGAACGTGCGCTGGGGTTACTTCACCCACCAGCCGGTCGGGCGCATCGCCAACGCCATCAGCGTCGATGCGACGCGCTCCGGTCACGCCTATCTCATGGCGGCCAATTTCCAGGTAAACATCATCCAGACGGTAGTCTACAGCCTCATCGCCGCGCTGGTCTCCTGGCAGCTGGCCCTGGCAGCCCTGGCACTCGGCGGAACGATTGCATTGTCGCTGCATGTCCTGGTTCGGGTCAGCAAAAAAGCCGGCCGCCGCCAGACTGAGCGCACCTCGGAGCTGGTTATCTATCTCAGCGACGCCCTCAGCAACATCAAGCCGCTGAAGGCCATGGCCAAGGCAGGCAAGTTCGCCAATCTCTTCGATCGCAAGATCGGCCAGTTGCGGCGCGCCCTGCGCCGTCAGATTGTCAGCCAGTATGCCCTGAAGAACCTTGAGGAGATGCTGGTCGCCATGGCGGTCGGCGTCGGTTTCTTTGTCGCGATCAGCAACTGGAATGTGCCAGTGTCGCAACTGCTCGTGATGGGCGCCCTGCTGTTCCAGACGGTTTCCAGTGTCGGCAAGATGCAACGCCAGTTCCAGAAAGCCGTCTTGCTTGAAAGCCCCTATTGGTCCATGCGTAAGCTGATCGATGAGGCCGAGGTCGCCCGGGAGCCCAATCCGGGCAGCACCGTTCCGACTCTGGAGCAAGGCTGCCGGTTCCAGGACGTTAGCTTCGCCCATGTTGGTGACAAGGTACTGGACCGGGTAACCCTAGACATCCCGGCACGCGGCTTGACGGTAATCACCGGAAGCTCCGGATCCGGCAAGACCACGCTCACCGACCTCCTGCTGGGGCTCTATCAGCCCTTGGAAGGGCGTATCCTGGTCGACGGCATCGCGCTCAGCGAGATCGACCTGCAAGCCTGGCGGGACATTATCGGCTACGTCCCGCAGGACCTTATCCTGTTCCATGACACCATCCTGGCAAACGTCACGCTTGGCGACCCCCGGATCGGCGAAGAGGAAGCAAAGCAGGCCCTGCAGGCGGCCGGCGCCTTGGATTTCGTTGAGGCTCAGCCGGAAGGTCTGCAAAGCATTGTCGGAGAAAAGGGCGCCAAGCTCTCGGGCGGACAGCGTCAGCGTATCGCCCTGGCCCGTGCCCTGGCCGGAAAGCCCAAGCTGCTGATTCTCGATGAAGTAACCTCGGCACTTGATCCGCGCACCGAGCGCGACATCTGCCGCAACATCGATGCGTTGAGCCGCGACATGACTGTTCTGGCCATTACCCACCGGGAGGCCTGGACCGAAATCGCCGAGCGGACCTATCGCCTGGACGGCGGCAGCATTGAGCTGGTGAAAGACGGCCGGGACTTCAAACGGCCGGCCTGAATCTGCCCGGTCCACGCGTCTGTAGAAGACCGGTCAGCTGCTCTCGATGTTGATTGTCAGCGTGCGTCGCAGGATCGACGAGTCGTTGCCTGTCATTGGCCAGACCGCATGCCAGGAATTGTAGGTCTTCACAAAGACCAGACACTGATTGGGCTCAAAAGGATAGGTCCTGACGCAGTCGACCTCGTCGAAGTCCATATAGGCGTTGGTACGGTTGTAGCTGCGGGTACGGTCCTTCGGCCAAACCACGCTGGTGCCGCCACCGTAGTCATCGTTCCACTCGTTTTTCCGGAGGATCGGGATCACCATGGTCACGACCTTGGAGGGTATGTCGGTGTGCGGGCGGATGCTGCCGCCGGTCACCGGCATGGAGGAGAATTCAAACTTTGAGCGTAAACGCGGTAAATGGGGTTGCGGCTTTCCTTTCACGAGCGCCTTCAGGCGCTTGCGGGCGCGTTCTCTGGTGGAGATGTTCGCAAGACCCAGATTGATGTGATGGGCCGCCAGCATCGTCATGGTATCGGCTATGAAGCTTTCGCTCTTGATGTAATTGTAAAATCGGCCCCAGGCAGCATTCTTGCGCAGGTGTTCGCGATAGCCCGGCTCGTTATTGTGTTGCGACAGGGAATGCTTAACGCCGTTGAAGTCCATGGAGACGAAAGCATCATCGTCGGGAAAGGTATCGACCAGTTCTTCGTAGAGGTCAGGCGCCAGCGCACCCCGCGCCCGGCCGATGGGATAGGGGTCATAGTCGAACTTGATATCGTCGAAATTCAGCATGCCGCCGCAACGATCTCAGCTGGCTTGAAAACAGCATTGTAGGCAATCATTTCCGGATCGGCCCCCGCCCTGATCCGGCGCAGGCCGCCCATGGTATCGTTGCGTCCTGAAAAGGCATAGCCTTGCGATTCCATGAAGCCGAAGAGGGCCGCCTTCTCGCGTGCATTGACCTCCACGCTTATAACCCGAGGACGGTGGCTGCCAGCCAGCAAGCTTTGCATTCCGCGCAGGATGCGCGCCTCGTTGCCGTCAACGTCGATCTTGATAACAGTGGGTGCACGTGTGCTGCCGCTGCGGATCAATTGGTCGAGGCTGGTTCCGTATTTCATCTCGGTGACCAAAGGCAGATAGCGGGCCTCGTCGACGTCGATGGCTTCATGCAACTGGCTGCCGGAGGAGCCCGGCTCCGTACTAAGATAGTGGAAGGGGAAAACCCCCGGGCCATCGGTCAAGGCAAGCGAGAAGGGCGTGATGCGGTCGCAGTAACCGTTCAAACGGATGTTCTCTACCAGGCTGGCGAAATTGGCGGCCAAAGGCTCAAACGCGTAAACCTGTCCGGATGTCCCCGTCCGCGCTGCCGCCATCAGGCTGTAGAGGCCGATATTGGCGCCGATATCGCAGAACACATCGCCTTCACGCAACTCGCTGCGGATTAGCTCGACCGTACCGGTTTCCTTCAGATAGATGCTGCTTATCCGCCAGAGTTCGCGGAAGGATGCCGGATCGAAGCGGTAAGTATGCCCTTCGTCATGCAGGCGATAGCGGCCCATAAGCCGGCGCGCCAGGCTGAAGCGCAGCTTAGCAGCGCGTTGCCGCGCGCCCTTGAGTTTTGCGTGCCCCAGTTCTGCCATTGTGTTTCGCCGGTTCAGTGACGTTGCGGGTCAACCACGGAAGACCCGGTCGCTTTTCCCCAGTCTCCCCTTCAGTTGGGCGCAGAGCTGCCACTTCTTCCCCGGGTTGCGGCGCGCAGCAGCTTCCAACTGTTCTCGCCACCACTCCGGCGGCTGTAGCGTGCAATGGGCATTCCGGCCGTCCGGCAGGAATTTTTTCGCCGGATAACAGGCCGCAACCGCATAAACGAAGTACCGCGCATGTCGGAACAGCTTATCCAGAACCCAGGGGATATCCTCTTCGGTGATGTGCTCCAGCACATCAGTGCAGATAACACCGTCGTAAGCCGACTCGATCAGTCCTGAAAAGGGCTCATAGCCAGGGTCATAGCAGGTGACCCTGGTATCACCCCATTCCTTCATCGACTTGAAACGGGAGCTGACGTCCTCACCCGGGAAGGGAGCATAGAATGTGGCTTTGCCGGCGCCGTAGTCCAGCAGTTCTCTGGTTCCCGTCTCTTCGATGAGCGTGGCAATCGGCCCGACATGTTCGATCAGCGACTTCCCAGAAAAGGTTTTTTCCGGCGGCCGGCCGACCTCAGGCGAACCTTCCTGGTGCATGGTCTTGTACATCTCGACCATCTTGCGGTAGCGGCCGCTGGGCCGTTCTTCGGTGAACAGAGTGAAACCGGCAGCATCAGCCGCACGTTCCATTTCGAACCAGATCTTGCCGTTGGGATTTTCTTTGTATTTCAGCACCTTGGGGAACGGCCGCCAGGGCTGCATCTGCAGCGTGGTATAGTGCAGCAGCTTGGAGACGCCGGGCTCATATTCGTGGTCCCGGGCGTTCCAGACCCCGGACAGTCGGCCCCACATCCCGTCAATGGCCTGCACGCGGCGGCGAAAAAACTTGTGGCGCTCGCTGCGTTCGGCATCCTCGCGATGCCAGATCTTTGCCATCTTCTCGCAATCCAGCAGCATCACCGCCGTTTCTTTCTCGGTAATGCAAAGCTGGCCGCAGCCCTTCATGTCCATATCGAAGAGTTCAGCCGGATCGGCCAGATAGATCTGGTCGACATCATTGTAGATCGCCCGGCCTGTCTTACCGGCGAAATCCGGGATGCCGTAGCGGTAGGCGGTGAAGCCGGTCTTCCATTTCAGGCGGTCAAAGCCCTTCAAATCCTTCATCAAGTATATTTCATAACGGCGCGCCGGGTCTCGCACCTGCAGGATCGACCAGACGAAAATCCGCTCGGCGCGGTGTTGCGCCGGCTCGGAGCCAAGGAAAATCCGCACCGGCGGCTTATCGCTGGGCGTGATGCCCGGTTCCGGCTCGATCGCCATCAGCTCCGGCTCTTCGCGTGTCCCTGGCGGTCTGTCACGCTCCAGACGCAGCAGGTGTCCGATGCGCTTGTGGTAGTACTTGGTTTTGAAACTGGTTTGGACAGCGGGCAAGGACTCTACTCTCTCACCAGAGGGGGGGCTCAACGGAAAAGCGGCATATCAAAGGTTAACCCTTCAGCGTCGGCACCGGCAACAACGGCGGGCGACGATAGCACCGGCCGGTATATCCCCGGCCGAAATCCAGTGCCAACCAAATGCCTTTAAATCAGACCTGCTCCCCCTAGACAAGACACAGCTGGACGAAGCTTGCCGGGACCGGCGGTTGCCGCAATCGGGCATCATATCGACGCCTGCCGGCTTCGCGTGGCCCGGTGCTCGTCCCATCGGGCTTTGAGAGCGGGGCTGAGGATAGTCAGTTCGCCCTCATAGCGGCTCAGGGCTTCCAGGAGCAACGCCAACTCGGATTCGGCTTCATGCCCCGGCGAGTAGGCGTTCGGCGTCGCCGTGTCACCCGGGTAGGTTCCCGCCGGATGACTGAAGAGATCAATACCCGAAATCACCAGGCGCGGCGGTTGCAGGGCCACGGCCGTTGCCAGCATCGCGGCACCGTTGGTCGGCCTGATGCCCTGCCAACGCGACTCTGAGAGATAAAGGCCGAAGCGCTCTATGGTGGCGTAGCGCACCCGTCTGAACCGCGGCCGCAGCAAGCGGGTCACCAGCAGCCTCGCCTCTGACTTGACGCTTTGCAGGCCGAAGATCGGTCCCTTGACCAATGACAGGGTGACCTTGGCCCCGGTAAAGACCATATCCGGTCCGGTCAGGAAACCGCGGCTCAGCCAGACGTGATTGACCCTGAACAGACAATCATGCTTGACGTCAGCCACCTCTGGCGCTTCCGAGGAAGGCCCGTTTCCCAAACAAAGAAGGACCTGCGGATTGCCCAGCGTCTTGCGCAACTCCGCAACACTGCCGATGCGCTCCACCCTGGCGGCGAGCAGTTGGCGCAGGCGGGGTTGCGCCATGCACCATAGCGCCAGGCTCTCAAGCCGGCGGCGGATTGGCCGCTCCCTGCTTCGAATCAGCTTCAAGTCCTGCGTCAGCAGATGGGCAATCACGGTCATGAAGGTCGCGCTACGGGCCAGCGGCGCGCTCTCAAGCCGCGAAATCCGCTCGATGGGAATGCCGGCCTCAACCAGACAGTCCTGCGCGGCAGATGTCGTAACAAAGTGATGTTCCAAACGCTCGGCAACGGCGCCAAGGGCGGATGCCGCCGGCACAGCCCTAGCCTGGCTTGTGATATCAGGGACTGTCGCCTGGACAATAGCCGCCGGCGCCGCCCGCCGGTTGGCGGCGCGCAGGATAAATCGGTCGCCCGGCGCCAGGTCGCCGACAAACATCAGGGCACGAACGTTGAGGTTTATCAGAAAACGGTTGGCCACATAGCGCGACGCCAAAGGGGGCGGCAAAACAAGAGCCTTCGGAAAGCGGCTTCGCAACCATTGGCGGACCGTCAACTCCGGTGCACTGAAGACAATATCCAGACGTTGATACTTAGCCATCAGTCCTTCGACCAGATCGCCTGCCGACTCAAAGTCCTGCTGCTTCCGGCCGATGATCCAAAAGCTGCGCTCGCCCAGGCCCCTGACGCGGCCGCAGCGCGCGAGAAAGCCCTCGTTGGCTGAACTGGCAGCATTTCTGGGCAAGGCTAGCGCACTTCCAAAAGCAGACGAATTCGCTGGATGAGATCGCTCAGGCCGGGCCCCGGCTCGGTGGCGGCGGGCGCCGGCGGGCTGCCAAAGCGCTGGGCGATACCAGCCTCGATCATGCCGCGGTGCATGAGGTTGAGGTCGCGTGGCGGCACGACCAGACCGCCATGGATAAGCTTCCGGCAGAAACCGGCCAATACGCCATCGCCGCGCGAAGCCGCCGAGACTTGCCCGGCAAGACGGTCTCGTAGAGAGGCCGGACGCGCCGGAATCGGATAGATGTACAGCAGCCCCGCTGCATCGGCGGCTTCCGCCAGCATGGACTCGCTCTCGCCGGTGACCACCAGGATATCGGCTTGAGCGAGATAACCCAGATAGGGGTTTTCACGCGCGTCCCGACGCCAGAAATGCTGACGCGCCTCAGGCGCTCCCTTCTTTAGGGCCTCTTCCACCGCCGCCCCGCTGCGCCGGCTGGTCACGCAGATCAGCGTGCCACCAAGCGACTCAGCGAAGGCCTGGACCTCGACGGCCATGCGCTTTGCAGTCTGTGGCGTCAAACGATGGTGTGCCGTCGTACCACCGATCAGCATCGCGATTCTTGGCCGCGGGCTGTCGCCGAAGAGGCCGGGCCACTGGTCGCGGGCTTTTTTCAAGCGGGCCGTCGTGACCTGGGTGGGGGGCAAAAGAACGTCGATTCGCCGAGGATGCGGGGGTAGCTGGAAGTGCGCGCAGGCCACCGCAAGATCGAAATCGCCGGCAACATTAGCGGCCTTGCGCCCTAGCTGCACCAATCGTGTTCGGTTGCCGCTCTGCCGCTTCACCCAGCGGGCGATCGGCGCTGTACGACGCCCCATCGCGATGACGATGTCCGGCCAGGGCGGCGCTAGTTCGGATGAGCGACCGGTGTCGAGCGAGAGGCGCTTGCTTGCAAGCAAGCGGTTGCTGATCCGATTCAGGAAATTGAAGTACAGCGCTTTGCTCTCATAGTCCCAGCCCAGGGCCTCCGCCAAGCCGACAACCTGGGTTGTATGGCCGGGGCGATCGTCCAGCAAAAGCCAAACCAGGGGAGATCGCAGCTGACCCTTGTCCAGGGGCAGCGAACCGTCGGCCACCTCGGCGTGGGGCTGCATCAACGACATGGAGTTTGGCAAACGTGTCACCTTCGGATCAAAGGGTCGGCGCTGACCGCTCCCGCACAGGGACAATTGCCGACGACCCGTTCTAGGGTTTATATCCCCTGGCCGACGCGGTAAAGGGCCCGCTTGTCACGGCGCGCTCTTGGGAAACAGGGGAGATAATGCCTACACTCGTTTTGGTGCGGCACGGCAAAACCGAATGGTCCAGCCAGAACCGTTTCGCCGGCTGGGCCGACGCACCCCTCAGTATGGCAGGCCGCCGCGAAGCCCAGGCTGCCGGTCGGCTCGTCGCCGCCATGGGTCTGCGCTTCGACCTCTGTGCAACATCTTATCTGGAGCGCGCGTCAGAGACCCTGGAACTCGTTCTTCAGATAATCAATCAACCGTCTATCTCGACAGTCCACACGTGGCGGTTGAATGAACGGCACTATGGCGCCCTCCAAGGCGAGAATCGGGCCAAAATGGCACTGCGGTACGGCAATCAGCAGGTCGCCCGCTGGCGGCGCAGCTTCGATGCCGAGCCGCCACCACTCGGCGACAACGATCCACGTCTGCCTTGCAAGGACCCGCTCTATGCGGGCATCGATTCGCATCTTCTGCCACGCAGTGAGAGCCTGCAGCAGGCCAGTGCCCGGGTCGCGCCCTGGTGGCACGACACCCTGGCGCCCCGGCTGAGCGATGGCCAGAACGCCCTGGTCACTGCCCATACCAGCAGCATTCGCGGCCTTGCCAGGCAGATCGAGGGCCTGGACGATGCCACCGCCGCTGCTTTTCGGATTGCGACGGCAACCCCCCTGGTGTATCGGCTGGACGATAGCCTGAAGGTGCTGGAAAAGCGCGAACTGACGGCGGGCTGGCGCGGACGGCTGCGTCAGCTGTTGAATCGCCACAAGCCGGGCAAAGGTATTTCCTGGATCTGATCCTGCTTGGAAGATAGAGGAATGCTGGCCGAGACATTGATTCTTAGGCTTCTTGGTCCTAGCTTTGTCTCGATTCCTGTCAATTTGGAAAGCAAGTTATCGTGCTGTTTGGCAGAACGCCCTGGTCAGATCGAAAGTATTTTCTCGACAAGATGACTCTCCGGGATCTGGTCTGGGCCTACGTGACCTACCCGGCCATCCAGGCTTACGCGCTTTTCAGTATCGCTGGGATCGTACTTGCGGCTTACTGGGGCGCTCATCCGCTTGCAATGATCGGCGCTGTCGCTGCCACAGCCCTCGTCTACCCTGTCGTTTGGTATCTGCTGCACCGGTTCGTGCTGCATGGGCGCCTGCTCTACAAGTATCCGCAGACGGCGGCGCTGTGGAAGCGCATTCATTTCGACCATCATCAGGATCCCCATGACCTCGGGGTGCTGTTTGGCGCCCTCTACACCACACTGCCGACGATCCTGGCGGTTGCCGTTCCGATCGGCTGGCTGATCGGCGGACCGGGCACGGCGGCCGCGGCGGCGGCCACCGGCGTAATCATCACTTGCTTCTACGAATTCTGCCACTGCATCCAGCACTTGCCCTTCAAACCGAAGACAGCTTTCCTGCGGCGGATCAAGCGACACCACCTGGCGCATCATTTCCATAGCGAGCATGGTAATTTCGGCATCACGAACTTCTTCTGGGACCGGGTTTTCAATACTTTCTATGCCGATGCCAAACAGGTTCCGCGCAGCCAGACGGTATTCAACCTGGGCTATACAGGCCCGGAGACGGCCCGCTTTCCCTGGGTGGCTCTGCTCTCCGGCCTCGCCGCCGACGGCAGCACAGTACCGCGGCGCAGCAGGAGTGAATGACCCGCTGCGCAAAGCGACTGTCGGCAGGTCCCGCGCCCTATCCGACAAGCCCGCAGTCTGACCGGCCGACGAAAGACGAGACGGCATGAACAGCGATTCAAAACAACCGCTGGTCGTCAAGGCTGTGGAGTCTGCGGCCGACAGGGAAGCCTTCATCCGTCTGCCCTGGACGCTCTACCGCGACGACCCCGCCTGGGTTCCGCCGCTGCTTCAGGAGCGCCGTGACCATCTGAACCCCCGCAAGAACCCCTTCTTCGATAGGGCCGAGGCGCGTTTCTGGCTGGCTCTGCGCGGCGGCCGGGCAGTCGGCCGCATCTCGGCCCAGGTCAACCAGGCCCATTTGGCCAGGCATCACGACGCCACCGGCCACTTCGGTATGCTTGAAGCCGAGGATCGAACAGAAACCTTCCGGACGCTCCTGACCACCGCCGAGACCTGGCTTCGCGGCCATGGCATGCAGCAGGCCGTCGGCCCCTTCAGCCTGTCGATCAACGAGGAATCCGGCCTTCTGGTGGATGGCTTCGAATATCCACCCTCATTGATGATGGGACATGCCCGCCCCTACTACGCGGCACAGCTGGAGGCCTTGGGATATCGCAAAAACAAGGACCTGCTGTGCTACCACTACGATGCGAAGAACGAGCAGCCCGCCGCCGTTGCCGTTCTCCTGCGCAAGGCCGACACAACGGAGAAATTGACGGTCCGGTCACTCGACATGCGCCGCTACGCGCAGGACCTGAACAATATCATGGAGGTCTTCAACGATGCCTGGGCCGAAAACTGGGGCTTCGTGCCCATGTCCCAGGCCGAGATTCACCGCCTGGCCAAGGACCTGAAACCCATCATACGCCCCCAGTCGATCGCCATAGCCGAACTGAACGGCGCGCCGGTCGCCATGGCAATCGGGGTGCCCAACGTGAATGAAGCGATCACCGACTTAGACGGCCGCTTGCTGCCATTTGGCTGGGCCAAGCTGCTTTGGCGGCTGAAGGTGAAGACGACCAAGACCGTCCGCGTGCCGTTGATGGGGGTGCGCCGCGAGTATCACGGAAGCATGCTGGGCGCGACTTTGGCATTCGCGGTGATCGACAGGATTCTGCAGGCACAGAGATCCCTCGGCGTGGAAAGTGCGGAGCTGTCGTGGATTCTCGAAGATAACCAGCCAATGCGCCGTTTGATCGAGCATTTAGGCGGTGTCGTCTACAAAACCTATCGCCTCTATCAGCGCGAACTCAGCCCATGACGGCGGAGGCGAATGGCCCCGACGGGCGCTTCACCGCATTGGTGCTGGCGGCTGACCGGGGCCCGGACGACCCGGTATCGCGCGCCGCAGGGGTCGATCACAAGTGCCTGGCGCCGGTTGCGGGCAAACCGATGCTGGAACGGGTGATCGAGACCCTGGCGGCGAGCCCTTGGATAGGCTCGATCGCCGTCTCTCTGCGTGATCCGGCCCTGATCACACAGCTCGAAGGGCTTGTCCGGCTCTGCGACAGCGGGCGCGTTGTGCCGCTGCAGGCAGAGGATACGCCCAGCCAAAGCGTGCTGCAGGCTGTCGCCGAACTGAACCATCCCCTTCCCTTGCTGATCACAACGGCGGACCATGCCCTGCTGACCACCGAGATGATCGATCATTTCTGCACAGAGAGTCTGCGTTGCGATGCCGATCTCACGGCGGGCGTGACGGCCGCCGAGGTGATTCTGGCTCGCTATCCACACACCAAGCGCACCTACCTCGCTTTTCGCAACGAACGTTATTCCGGCAGCAACATTTTTGCCCTGAGGGCCGAGGCCGGTGTTGCGGTCATAGAGCTGTGGCGCAAGGTTGAGCAGCAACGCAAACGGCCTTGGCGTATCGCCGCCCTCTTTGGACCCGCTCTCCTGCTAAGCTATCTGCTGAGGCGGTTCAGCCTTGATACCGTCATGGCGCGCGTTTCTGAGCGCCTCGGCGTCTCGGTGGCGGCCATCAAGATGCCGTTTGCCGAAGCGGCAATCGATGTAGACAAGCCCGAGGATCTGGAACTCGTCGAGAAGGCCTTAAGAGGACATGACTGAAATCAAGGTGTCGTCCGGCTTGCGCCGCCAGGACGCCACCATACGGCGCGCGGTCTGCAGATCCACAGGATAATCGATCTCACACCAGTCGTGACCGCTGATGGTCACCGCCTGTATTTCGATCTCCGACGCCAACGCCGCGATCACGGAAAGATACCACTGCCGGATCGCCCTGGGTTCGAGCATGGCCGCTTCCAGGGCTGCGACGAAACGCTGCGGGCCTTCGCCGCGAAAAAACAACATGCCGATGGACTCGCCCTGGACCCTCTCGGGCGGCAGGGTCTTGCCGATGTCCAACAGCCTGGCCCCCTGCAGTTCGACCTTCATGTCATCGTCGTCGTATTTGGCTTTGTGATCCACGGCCAAGCTGATCGGCGCGGATGGGCTGGACAACAGCGTCTGAAGCACCGGCTGACTGAACAAAGTATCACTGTTCAGCAGCAGAAAGTCGCTATCCATCTCCTGTCGGGCCATCCAACAGGTCGCCAGGTTGTCGGCGACCCCGTAGAAAGGATTATAGACCGCACGGAAATCCGTTTGCGGCCAACGCGCCGCGAAATGCTTAAGGGCGCGCTCGACCGCCGGCAGGTTGAAGCCGGCCAGAAACACGATCTCGTCGACGCCACAGTCGACCAGTGCTTCGGCCTGCCACGCAAGCAGGCTTTTGCCGCCAACGTTGAGAAGCGCCTTGGGCTCGATTTCAGTGAGCGGGAGCAGGCGCCGGCCCTGGCCGGCCCCGATAACCAATGCTTTCAACGCAGAAAGAACCCCTTGCGACGATTTTACCTTTGACCCTGAAGGCCGTTTTGATCACATGTTCCAACTGTCACGTCAACCACTAGCGCAGCCAGCCGGGACCGACGCCTTGGCAAGCTTTACCCTTGCTCATCTATCAGATCCCCATTTGGGTCCCCTTCCGCCCATCCGGGTGGCGGATCTGCTGAACAAGCGCTTTTTCGGCTACCTGTCGTGGTTGCGCCGACGCCGCGCGCTGCACCGCCCGGAGGTTCTGGCGGCGCTGGCCAAGGACCTTGCGGTCTCGAACGCCGATCATCTGGTGATCACCGGTGACTTGACGAATATCGCCCTCATTGAGGAATTCGCCCAGGTCGAGGTATGGCTGCAGAGCCTGGGCAGTGCCGACCGGGTCACCGTGATCCCCGGAAACCACGACGCCTATGTGGCCGTTCCCTGGGAAACGACACTCGCCAAATGGCAGGCCTTCATGGCCGACGAGCCGAATGCCGGTGGGCAGCCCAGGCCGCCGACTGGGCCCGATGCCTTTCCCTTTGTGCGCTTTCGTGGACCGGCCGCCATCCTCGGCCTGAGTTCGGCACAGCCGACGCCGCTGTTCTGTGCCCACGGCACCCTGGGAGAAGCGCAATTGCACCGCCTCGGCCAACATTTGCAAAAATTAGGCCAGGAGGGATGGTTCCGGGTCGTGCTGCTCCACCACCCCCCGAGCCTCGAGGGCATCGCCCGGCGCAAACGCCTCGTCGATGCGGAGCCTTTCCGCAAGGTCATTGCCGAACACGGCGCCGAACTGATCCTGCATGGTCACGACCACAAGTTCGCCGACGTGCGAATCCCTGCCGGCAGACAGTCGGTGCCAGTGCTTGGCGTCCCCTCTGCGTCGGCAGCCCACAGCGGCAAAAAACCCCAGGCTCACTATCAAACCTACGCGATTGCGCGTGAGGACGGCCACTGGCGCATTGAGGTTACCGCACGCGGCCTCGACCCTGTCAGCGGGCGCTTCGCAGAGGCCCGGCGCTACACGATCTAGAGGCAGGGGCCAGAAACAAGAGCCGGAGATAGCGGCTAGAGGTAGAGGATCGAAATCCGCAGGCTGGTCGGGCCATCTTCAACGATTGTGAACAGCGTTTCCTTCTGCTCTGGCTTGCCGAAGCGGAAACCGGGGTTGTTCGAGAAACCATAGCCTTCCGAGGGAATCCCAAGGAAATTCCGATCGAATTTCTTGTTGCCGTTCTCATCGTGATAGAGTGCGATCGAATAACGCCCCTCGACCGGTGCCTGCAGGCAGAGGAGAGTCTCGCCCTCTTTGGCTGCTACCCTTATTCGATCCAGCCGCTGTCCCCTCTTCAGGAATGCCTCTGGGTTGTCGCCGTACAGAACCGCTGTTATCAACCCTTTGGAATTGCGTACATTTTCGACTTTTACCTCAATCGACGCGGCGGTCTCCGCAGAACAGGCCGGTTGGTCCGCTGCAACAGCGCGGCCCGGCAGCAGCCCCGCGGAGACGAGGCCCAGCGTAAACGCAAGAAGTATGACCAAGCTTGCGCATCCCAACCTTGTCTTTAAAAAGCGGAGAGCCGTCATCACATCGCCCTTTACATGTTCCAACACAAGGTTGCTCGTCCCAGGCAGCGTCGGATAGTACGAACGAAGTGGCAGAGATATCCCCATTTACCGCCGCCAGCGTGCGTTACGCCAATCTCAGCGAGGTATGACCCTACCGTGAGTTTGTCAAGTCCACCCAATGCCACGATGACGAAGTTCGGCTTCCCCGAAACCCTGGTCCGCGACCACCGGCACTGGGTCGTTCTGCTACGCCCGCATCAAGCGACCCTGGGGGCCTTGGTTCTGGTCTGCAAGGACCATGCCCGAGCTTTCGGCGATATCAGCGCCGCCGCCTTTGGCGAACTGCAACAGGTTATCCAGGATATCGAAGCCGGACTCAGCGCTTTTCGACCCTACCAGAAGATGAACTACCTGATGCTCATGATGGTCGACCCGGATGTACACTTTCACGTTCTGCCCCGCTACGACAGCGACCAGCTGTTCGACGGAACGGTATACCAAGACGAAGGTTGGCCCGGCGCGCCGCTGCTATCGTCCGGAACGACACCGGATGCCGCCACGCTGGCCGACCTCGCCGCCGCCGTAAAAGCGGCTTGGCCCGACGCATCGGCCTAGAGACACGGACCGCAAACGAGAAGGCCCATGTCGACGATCAGCAGCTATCTTCTAAGACAGACCATGATGCCCCTGCTGATCAGCATCGGCATTGCGCTGCTGGTGCTGCTTACCGAGCGGATGCTGCGACTGCTCGACTTGGTACTGGATTCCCAAGGCGGCTTGACCGTCCTCTTACAGATGCTTGCTTATCTGATCCCTCACTACATGGCTCTCGCTCTGCCGGCGGCCTTCTTTCTCGGCGTGCTGCTCGCCTTCAGCCGGCTGCACCAAGGTCGCGAGCTGGATGCGCTGGGGTCGGCCGGGATCGGCCTTGCACAGATGCTGCGGCCGATCCTGCTTCTCGCCCTGGGCCTCACCGTCGTCTCAGCCGTCAACTTCAGCATCGGACAACCTTACGCCCGCTATACTTACCGCGCCATGGTGCACGAAGTCGCCGCGGCAGCCGTGAATACCTATCTGCAGGAACGCACCTTTATTGAGGTGAACGGCGCCACCTTCATGGCCAACACAGTCCGGCGCGGCAGCCGCGATTTCGGCGGCGTATTCGTCTACGAGGAAACCGGCGATGGCGGCACCATTGTGACGACGGCGGACCAGGGCAGCCTGGTCGTGGCGCCCCAGGGCGAGCGCTCGACCCTCGTCCTTTCAAACGGTGTTCGTCTGGAGGTGGATGCTCTCGACAAGACCAAGAGCGAAAGGCTGCCGAACTTCGACGTCCTGAGCTTCAGTCAATTGCAGATCCCCACCAATCTGGTTGGCCAGGAAGCCTTTAGGCCCCGCGGCGAAGACGAACGCGAACTGACCCTTCACGAACTCTGGGAGTACCGCTCGACCCCGCCACCCGGGGCCACTTACGACCAGATGGTTGGCGAGTTTCATGACCGGCTGGTGCGGACCTTCTCGCTCCTCTTCCTTCCCTTTCTGGCCGTATCCTTCGCGATCGGTCCTCGGCGCACGCACCAAGCCTACGGCATTGCCGCCGGCCTGCTGATCCTGATCATCTACAATCAGGCACTCAGCGTCGGCAAGTCGCTGACGTCGACCGGAGAGATTTCGCCCCTCATCGGACAGTGGTTGCCCCTCGCGCTGCTGGCCACTGTCAGCACCGCGCTGTTTTACCGGCGGGCCTTTCAGGTTACGCGCGGCATTGGTTGGCCTTCTCCCACGGATATCTTCAGGTCATTGCTGCAGACTGTCCGGCCCGGAACCAACGCCGCCGGGGGGCAGCGTCCGGAATGAGCCTGCTCACGCGATATCTGATGCGGCTGCTGCTGATACGCTTCGCGCTCCTGCTCTGTGGCTTGACGGCATTCCTGATCGGGCTCGATCTGATGGCCAATGCGAACGCCGTAATAGCGCACGACGACGGTGGGGTCCGAGCCCTCGTCCGCTACGCCCTGCTCCGCTCGCCGACCATCGTTTCCGACCTGATCAAGATCGCGACCCTACTGGCGGGCCTCCTGACTCTCACTTTCCTTATCAGGCATGGCGAACTGACAGCGATTTGGAACTCGGGTGTTTCACAGTTCGGTCTGGTGGGCCGCCTGATCCCTTTGGCTGTTGTGCTCGGCGGCCTGCAGTTTGTCGTCGACGACCGGCTCGTCCCCGCCAGCGTGGATGCCCTTCGTGAATGGGGGGGCGTGAACGATACCGGCAGACCAGGCCCACAGAAGGCCGACGGGATAACCTGGATCCACCTTGGCGACGACATCGTCCGCATTCCCTCTGACAACATCGGGGTCGATAGCCTGAGCGATTTCACGCTCTTTGACCGCGACACGCGGGGCCGGCTGATCGCACGCCTGGACGTCGGTAGCGCCCGCTATCATGACGACGGAACCTGGCAGCTCTTCGACATCACCACTATGAATTCCGCCGGAGGGCGGGCGGTCCATGAGGACACACGCGACTGGCTTGTCGATCTGGATACGTCCAGCCTGAAGCACTTGCTGGTACATCCAAGAGAGCTCTCGCTCAGTCAGACCCATCGTTTCACCGGCGGCCAGGGTCAGGGTACCTGGGCCCCCTATCTCTATGAAACCTGGCTCTATGCAAAGCTGGCTCAGTGCCTGGTTCCTTTATTGATGCTGAGCCTGAGCGTGGTCCTGGCGCAGCAGTCGCAGCGCGCCGGTCGTTTGGGGATTCTTCTCCTGGGTGGTGTCGCCATCGGCTTCTCCTTTTTCATCTTCAACGGCATTACCTTGGCGATGGGAGAAGTCGGCTTGTTGCCGCCGCTGATCGCTAGCGGCGCGCCCCTCGCCGTGTTCGCCATGGTTGCGGCCAGCATCGCCTACTGGTACGAGCTGAAGCAGCGTCCGGCCTAGACCATGATCAGACACAATCCATACCAGCCACCGCCCCGCCGCGGTCCGCTTGAAAAGGCGGGGCAGGTCCGACCGGTGGAGCGCTACGGCCGCTCCCGCGCCCACAGATAACGACGAAGAGAATTTAAGTGCGCGCTGAAACCAACCCACGGACGTCCCAAGAGAGTTCCTCGTCTTCGAGCGGCTCTCAAATGCCCAAGACCGCCTGCCTGATTGGACACGGCGATCTGGTGATCTGGTTCGAGGGCTCGGCAGAGCGCCTGCGGCGAAGTTTCGCTGCAGTGGGCATCACCCAATTCATCGATGAACAGGCACTCCCCGATCAGCGTGGACCCGTGATACTGGTCCGCGCCGACGCCGTCATCGATGGTCCCCTCGTAAAGGCGCTGCTGGAAGCACCGGGGTCGGTTCTGCTCGCCAACGGGCCTCACCAAGGCACGCCGCTGGCCGCGCACGCCACCTCTGACTTCCCCGCCGCGGCGGCGGTGTTGCGGGAAGAACCCGGCGTCGCGATGCCGACGGGCCTGCAACCGGTCCGCGCCGCCGAACTGGGTGCGTCTTACTGGAAGGCGCTGCGCAAGCGCGAAGAGCCTTACGCCCTGCTGCCAAGCCCCCACGATCTCGCACAGACCGAGTGGCGCATGTTCATGGGCACCTACAAGGGCGCTACCGACTTCGTTACAAAATGGTTATGGCCGCGCCCGGCCTTTTACGTCACAAGGCTCTGTGCGCGGCTCGGGATCACACCCAATCAGATAACAGCGCTCAGCCTGGTATCGGTGATTGCCGCCTTCTATTGGTTCTGGCAAGGCAGTTGGTGGCTCGGCCTGCTGGCCGGGTGGCTGATGACATTTCTCGATACCGTCGACGGCAAACTGGCCCGGATCACACTCAGATCCAGCAAGTTCGGGAATTTCTTCGACCACTCGATCGATCTCATCCATCCCCCTTTCTGGTACCTGGCCTGGGGCATCGGTCTCCAACAGGGCCCGCTCGCACTTGCCCCGGACGACCTGGCGATTGTGCTCACGGTCATTGTCGGCGGATATCTGCTGCAACGGGTTATCGAAGGGATTTCCATCTGGCGCTTCAGGCTTGAGATTCACATATGGCGACGCGTTGATACCTGGTTCCGCCTGGTGACCGCGCGACGCAACCCAAACCTTGTTCTCCTTACCCTTGCCACTGTCGCCGGATGGCCGGATGTCGGGCTTGCGGCGGTGGCGGTATGGACTGCAGTCTGCCTGCTGCTGCACGGCCTGCAGCTGGTACAGGCTTGGTGGGCGACCCGTAACGGCCAGAAGCTGCGATCCTGGATGACAGAGCCCGATTGAGCATGGCAAAAACCGGCGTTATCACCAATCCAAGAAGCCAGAAAAACAAACAAGGCCTGGACCAGCTCAGCAAGATGCTGGCCGACGCCCCTCAGGCGCGCCATGCCGTTCTCGACTCCGTGGCGGACATTCCGGAAATCCTGGCGGACTTCGCCCGACAGGAAATAGGCATCGTCGCTATCGCGGGCGGAGACGGGACGGTACAGGCCACACTCACCGCTCTGTTGGGCCACCGCCCCTACGAGATACAGCCGCACCTGGCGGTGGTCCCTTGCGGGATGACCAACATGATCGCCAACGACATCGGCCTGCGCGGAAACCTGAGCGGCCTTGGTCGCCTGTTGGGCAAGGCAGACGATGATGAACTCGACAGCGCCACACTGACGCGGCGGGTGCTGCGACTCGAGAATGCCCACGGCAAAGACCCGCAGTACGGCATGTTCTTCGGCGGCGCTGCCATCTATCGCGCTATTATAGCCTGCCGCGCCAAGGTGCATCCTCTTAAGATCAAGGCCGATACGGCCGCCGCGGTTACCCTGGCCGGTATCCTGGGGGGGTGGCTGCTGCGTGGCGGGCGTTCACACGAGGATGCCGGAGACGACGGTGAAGCCACCCAAAAGATACTCTCCGGCGACAGAATAGAAGTCGCGTTCGACAACCAGGCGGCGCTGGAGCTCAACAGCTTGGTGATCCTGGCAACCACCCTGGAACGACTGGTGCTTGGCAGCCGCCCCTTTTGGAACGGTGGCGAAGGACACTTTCGGTTCACCAGCATCGCCTATCCGCCCGAGCGCATCTTTCGCTACGCCTGGCGCCTGCTCTACGGCAAGGAAAACCGCAGTCTTCCGTCAGACAGCTATCTCAGCCGCCGGGCAGACCGCATCGCCCTCACAATGGACTGCCCCTTTACCCTGGACGGCGAACTCTTCGAGCCCGAGCCCGGCAAGCCGGTCATCCTTACTGCGGATGACCAGGCAAAGTTCCTGAGGATCTGAGCCGGTGTCTGACGACGACCTGGGGCCACTGCTGCGCGCGGAGATCGCCCAACCCGTCGGGGAGCAGATCGCGGCCATCGCCGCAGCCGCGGAGCACCGTCACGGCGCTGTTGCGGCTGTGTTGTTCTATGGCTCCTGCCTGCGCGAAAGCAGCGTCCAGAACAAGGTGGTCGACCTCTATCTGATAGTCGACAGCTATAAGGAGGCCCACGGCGGACGCCTGAGTGCGCTGTTCAACCGGGCACTGCCACCCAACGTTTACTACCTGGAGACAGCTTACGGCGACGCTGTCGTCTTGCGCGCCAAGTATGCCGTATGCTCTCTCGCCGACTTTGCAGCCGGCGCCGGCGGGCGTTGGTTTCATCCTTATCTCTGGGCTCGTTTCGCCCAGCCGAGCAGACTGGCGTATTGCCGGAACGAAGCGACCCGAACGGCCATAACGGCGATCCTGGCAAGGGCCGCAAGGAAGATGGTAGAAGAGGGCCTGATGCTGATGGAGCAGAACTTCAGCACCCGCGACCTCTGGACCGCGGTGTTTCGGGAAACGTACCGGACCGAGTTACGGGCAGAAGCGCCCGATCGGGCCGATAAGCTTTACGACGCAAACCAGGGCTATTTTGAGCAGGTCGGCAACGCGGTGCTCGCAACCCTGCGGGTGCCGGCGGCGGCCACTGCCGCCCCACCTGCAGGGCCGTCGCCCCTGCAATGGATGCCGCTGGAGCAGGCGCGCACGGCGGTTCGGGCCAGGTGGCTGCTGCGCCGCGCGCAAGGCAAGCTGTTGTCGGTGCTGCGCCTGATGAAAGCGGCCTTCACATTCGTCGGAGGCCCCGACTATTTGCTGTGGAAGATTGAACGGCATTCCGGGGTCGCCGTGACCCTGACACCCTGGCAGCGGCGCCACCCAATTCTCGCCTCAAGCTTTCTGTTCTGGCGATTGTACCGCAAGGGAGCCTTCAAGTAAGCCCGCCGGCAAAACCCGCTACTCAGCCGCCGACTGCGCAGCCTGCCAGCCTTTAAGGGCGTGAAGGGATTGTTCAAAGACCTCACAGATCCGCTTGACCTGCTGGGGCGTGTGCGACGCCGAGAGACTGCACCGCAGCAGACAGCTGCCGTCCGGCGTGCCCGGTGGAAGGGCCAGATTGACGTAGACGCCCGCTTCCAGCAGCGCATTCCACATGAAGACCGCAGCGGTTTCGTTCGGCATCTTAAGGGCAATGATGGGGCTGGCCTCCGCACAGACAGAAAAGCCGAGATCCATCAGACCCTTATAGAGCGCCCGCGCATTCTCCCATAGCTGTCGGCGCAGTTCGGGGCGGGAGCGGACCTTTTCGAGGGTCGCCAACACCGTGGCGATGCTCGACGGCGAGGAGGACGCCGTGAACATGTAAGGCCGGCTCGTATAACGCAGTCGCTCGAATCCAGGGTTGTCGGACGCCCCGAAGCCGCCGACGGCGCCCAGGCTTTTGCTGAAGGTACCGACGACGTAGTCGACCTCTTCCTCGACGCCTGCCGCCTCTGCAAGGCCTCGACCGCGTTCACCGAACACGCCCAGAGAATGCGCCTCATCGACCAGAAGCTCTACACCGTGGCGCTGCTTGACGTCGACAAACTCGTCGAGCGGCGCCTGATCACCAAGCATGCTGTAGATGCCCTCAACCACCACAAGCTTGCTTGCCGCCTCGCCATCGAGGCGCTCAAGACGCTTGTCCAGATCGGCCGGGGAATTGTGCCGAAAGCGGACAAGGGTGGCGCCGCTCAGCCGGCAGCCGTCGTAGATGCTGGCGTGAGAGTCCGCATCAAGCAGGATGATATCTTTGGGACCCGCCAGGCCGGCCAGAATTCCGAGGTTGGCCTGATAGCCGGTGGGAAAGACCATCGCCGAGCGCCGCCCCAGAAATGCGGCGATCTCCTCCTCCAATTCCCGGTGGCTCGCATAGGTACCGTTAGCGATACGCGACCCAGTCGTGCCGGTACCTTCACGGGCCAGCGCATCGGCCGCGGCGGCGATACAATCAGGATCGAAGGTCAGCCCCAGATAATTGTTGGTACCGACCAGGATGACGTCTCGACCGCCAATAATCGCCTCTGTCGCCGAGACAATACGATCCATACAGACATCAAAAGGGTCCCGGCCAAGGGCTAAAAGCCGCTTGTGACGCGCGGAAACCTGATCGTATTTATCTAATAGGCTCATTGGTCTGTTTCTTGTTGAGCTGAACAAGCACCACGTCCGCCAAATCCTGCAGCGAATTCACGTCTGGAAGCAGGCTGATGGGAATGTCGATTTCAAATCGGTCTTCGACCTCCATGACCAGATTCATGGCCGCGACGGAGTCCATAAAGAGATCCTCGGAAAGATCTGTTTCCGGCTTTAACTCGACACCTTTCGGATTAAAAGGCTCAAGCAGCTTTACGACCTCCACATGGACCTGTTCTGCAGCCCACTGCATATATCCCCACCTCTTTGCGTGATCTGGCTCAGAATGAAAGCCCGGGACTCATCGCCTGACGTTAAACGAAACGACTATGCGGCGTTCCTCTCCACTCACGACCGGTCCGTCAGAGCCAGCCTGCAGCCTTATACCATGCGAGAGTCTTTGAGAAACCCTCCTCGAAGCCTACGCGCGGCTGCCAGGAAATTAGCTCATCGAGCAGTTCATTCCGACAGACCCAGTCCGGATGAGCAATTTCGTTCACCTTGCCCTGGGAGAGGATAGGCGCGCTGCCGGTTACAGCAGCGGCAAAAACGCTGGCCGCCGCAACCAGCCGCTGCAGAGGGCGCGGTACGGCAATGCCACGCAACGGGCGACCCAATTGATGCTCAGCCATAGCAAGCATCTCGTCCCAGCTGTAACCACCCGCCCGGCCATCATGAACCTCCGCAACACAAGATCGCAAACCGCCATCCTGCAACAACGCCACCACGCCCGCGGCAAGGTCCTCGACATAAATCATCGAAAAACGTCCATCGCCACGCGGCAGCAGGGCAAATCCCCGGGAAAGCTGGCGAAATAGGTCGAAAGTCGCCCGATCCCCCGGCCCATAGACCACCGGCGGACGCAGTATCTGCCAATCCAGACCTTCCCCCTGCCGCCGCAGGCAATCCTCACCCAACCGTTTGCTCTCGGCGTAGGGCGAGACCTGTGGTTCGCGCGCGGCCAGAGAGGAGATCAGAACGAATTGCGGCGATTTGGTGCCGGCTGCGGCAACATCGACCAGACGCGCCGTTCCAACCCGGTTCACCGCATCGAAATCGCGCCGGCGACGCGCCGCCACCAATCCGGCACAGTGCACCACCGCATCGACATCAGTCACCAGTTCGGTGAGCGCTGCCTGCGATTCGAGCGACCCAACCACCGGCGTCACAGCAGACCCGAAGTCCGCCAAGCCGTCGCTACGCCGCGTCAGTGCCTTGACCCGCCAGCCGGCATCGACCAATTGCCGCAGGATATGTCCACCGACAAACCCCGTGGCACCGGTAAGAGCAACGCATCCTGCCACAGGCGTGGTTCCGTTCATGGCCTCTCGGGCTTCTCGTGGCATCCCGACAAGAAACCCTATTGCAAGCGGGTTGGACGGTCTACTTAGCCAGCGCGCGTTCTCAGATCAATCGCCTGACTGCGCGGCAGCAGAGCCGGTAAGTGGTTTTTGATCGACCGGGTAGCTTACATCGAAGATTTCGCCGGCGATGTAGTCCTGGCGCACAGCCGTGCGGCTGAGCTTGCCGGAAGAGGTGAACCTCAAGGTCTTCGGCGGCACCAGGACAATACGGCAGTCGGCACCACAGGTTTTACGGACCGTCGCGGCCGCCTGTTTGCGCAGGTTTTCGCGCGCGGCCGGATCATGCAGTCGGCATTGCAGGACAGCAACCATTTGCTCACCGCCGTCGGGCCCGATGACCGAGAAGCAAGCGACATCGCCGTCCCTGACGTCCTCAAGCGCCTCCACAGCCCACTCCACGTCCTGCGGCCAGATGTTGCGGCCATTCAGAATCACCAAGTCCTTGCGGCGACCGGTCACGATCAGGCGCCCTTCGGCCATGTAGCCAAGGTCGCCGGTATCCAGCCAGCCATCATCCGTCATCACCGCTGCAGTCGCCGCCGGATCGTTGAAGTAGCCGTCCATAACACTCGGCCCCTTGACCACAACTCGGCCAACGTAGCGATCCGGCAGCATATCGTTCTTCTCGCTGCGGACCTCCACCGCATGACCGGGCAGTGCGGTCCCGCAGTTCACAAAAGATCGCACCGCCCGATTTGATCCGTCAGGGTCGCGCCTGACCGTCGTCACGCCACCATTGGACGCGTAATGATCCTGGTTGACACGGTCGATCTCTGCTCCCTTGTCCAAGGCGGCAAAGGTTACCGCCAAGGTCGACTCCGCTAAGCCATAACTTGGCAAAAAGGCCTTGGATGAGAACCCCGTTACGCCAAAAGTATCGGCAAAGCGCTTTAGGATCTCCGCACGCACCATATCGCCGCCGATACCGGCAATGCGCCAACGCTCGAGATCGAGGTCCTTGGCCGAGCCGTTGAGTCCACGGCGTACACAAAGCTCGTAGCCAAAGGTTGGGCTGAAGGAAATCGTTCCGCCGTACTGTGACAACAGTTTGAGCCAGGTGAGCGGCCGCAGCGCGAAACTCTTGGTAGAAAGGTAGTCAACGGTGATCTGGCTCAACATCGGCGTGAGGCAGAAGCCGACCAACCCCATGTCGTGATAGAGCGGCAGCCAGGAAGTGCTGCGATCGCCGCTACGCAGTTTCAAACCGTGCCGGCTGATGCCGCGCGCATTGGCGGTGATAGCCCGCTGGGAGACGAAGACGCCGCGCGGTAGGCTGGTACTGCCGGAGGAGTATTGGACGTAGCAAGGCTCATGCGCGGCCAAAGGCCGGAGATCACCGCCCGCGTGCGGCAGCGCGTAAAAGTCCGCCGGCGTGCCGATCATCTTGAGGGTACCGGCCGCCTCGGTCAGGTAGTGGATCATCTCCGGCGGACCGACAGCGACCTCCGCCCCCGCCCTTGTAATCATGGAACGCAGACGCTCGACATAGGCCTCATGGCTGCCGAGATGGATCGGTAAAGGCAGGGGAACGGGAATCAGGCCGGCGTACTGGCAAGCGAAAAAGAAAATCGGGAAATCTGGAACCGTGTCGGCAACAATCGCCACCCGGGCGCCAGGCTGCAATCCTGCCTTGTCGAAACGCTGCGCAAGCACAACCGCCCGCTCTCGCAACTCTCGATAAGTTAAAGCCTGTTGAAGCTCACCTCTAGATGAGAAAAAATTATAACCAGTCCGCCCTTTAGCTGCATAATCCAAACCTTCGACCAAAGATTCAAAGTCTGACACAACGATAGGCAAGTTCTCATTTATGGATTCTGCGGCGTTCACCATATAAACTCTTGCATCGGCCTATTTTTATTTGGACAGTTGAGCTGTTTTTACTCTTCTGAAAACAACTATAACTCTCACAAAACACTCACCACCCTGCACTACTGGGCGCGCATTGATACTGTGTATTTCCAGCGGACAGAAAGGGACCACTGAGAAATTCGAGATAGTCCGTTTAGTTCGGGAAGTCCCAGCCAAATGACCGCGTCGCGCCCCTCAACCTCTCAAAAGCAGCTCTATATGCATTTAGACGGGCGAATCCCGTTCTTTTGAACGTTGCTGCAAGCAGTCGCCTGCACAGCCTATAAAAGGATGCCGCACTTGCGGCGAAAGTTTCAATCCTGTGACATATGATCATAGCCTTTGAAGATCAATAACTGTTTGGACAAAGTTCCACTGTAGCCTGCCGGCGCGGGGCGTGCCGGGAACAGCGCCTAGCGGCCGGACTGTTATACTACGTGCCTTGACCCTGTAAACAGAGCGGCTAGGGGATGGATCTGGCCTTTTCGTCGGATCGCTCGATGGAATGGAGCCTCTTTTCTCAGGGAAAGGTGCGTTCGCCTACCGTTGTAGTACTCGGCGTAAGGCAGTGTCAGAGCAAATTGCTTGAGCGTCGAAAGCGCGTCTCGTAGCGTCCTCGGATGAGAAATCCGTTCCGATACTCCAAGATGTCGCCCGAGGTCATCCCCCTGGCAGTGATGATGATGATGTATATCCGTTATCCGCTGTCGCTGCGGCAGGTCGAAGATTTGCTGTTCGAGCGTGGCATCGATATTTGTCATGAGACTGTGCGGTTCCGGTGGAACCGGTTTGGGCCGATGTTCGCCGCGGAGATCAGAAAGCGGCGCGTTCATCAACGATTGTATTCGCATTGGTGCTGGCATCTGGACGAGGTGTTCGTGCGGATCAATGGGCAGACCCATTACCTTTGGCGCGCCGTGGACCACGAAGGCGAGGTGTTGGAAGTCTTTGCCTCGAAGCGTCGGGATCACAAGACTGCTCTGAAGTTTCTTAAGCGTTTGATGAAACGTTATGGTCAGACGAAGGCAATCGTGACAAACCGGCTTCGATCTTACGGCGCAGCGATGAAAGCTATGGGAATTGTGGCGCGGCGGGAGTGCGGCCGTTGGCTCAATAACCGGGCTGAGAACTCACATAAACCGTTCCGACGACGAGAGATGGCGATGACCAGGTTCAGGGACGTTAGGGCGCCCCAGAAGTTTGCCGCTGTCCACGCCTCGATCCACAATCATTTCAATCAGGACCGCCATCTCAATCGCCGCGACAACTTCAAAAAGAACCGGTCTGATGCCTGGCGGAGTGGCGCCAGTTGGCGGCCTGAACGCCTCGGATCGGCGCCGCTCACTGGCCGAATCAGGTTTGTCTGACAGTGCCGTCCAAAGCCAAGCTGCTGAAGGTGCGGTCGCTGCGCGGTCGCGACAATCCGACCACCGCAAGATCGCCGAAGAAGGATCTACCCTTCGTTCCCCTGCCTCATAGGGCACAGGCCGCAAGCGCAGCTTCATCCGGTAAAAGACCCAAGCCCATCCCACCCGGCGGGGCAAGACAGCCATCGGCGATCGGCAACGATGGCGCCCCTCCCCTCAGCAGCCTCGTGATGCGGTTTTGCGCGCGGTGCAACTCCACCGGCCCCTGATCGACGGCGCCGCACATCCAATGGATATTCACGATATCCCAGCCGCCGGCCGGACTGACCGTCCTGCCACTCCGCCGGGCTTTTTGGGCCACCGTGATCGCGGCCCCGATCCCACCGGCGAACACCGCGTTCGGCTGCAAGACAGAGACCCCGGCAACCTCCAGCTGACGAAACCGCTCCATCGACTGCTCCATCTGCCCGGCCCCGATCGGATGGACCCTGTCCGCTGCCAACGCCGCCAGCGCACCCGGGTTATTGCCGTGTACCGGTTCTTCGAACCAGGCCAGTCCCAGATCGGCCGTCCGCCTTTGAAAGTTACGCGCAGCATCGAGATCATAGCCGCAATTGGCGTCGACGATCAGATCGGCCCGGTCTCCAATCGCCGCCCGTACCGCGCGCACCCGATCCGCATCTTCCGCGACGCTGCGCCCCCTGGCGGCAACGAGCACTTTTACACCGGCGGCTCCGCCCGCTATCTCTTTTGCGCAGGCGGCGGCCAGCGCTTCGGTGCTGAGAGCCGGAAACCCGCAGGTCACGTGCACAGGCGCCGCCGCCCGACGCCCACCGAGCAGGGCCGCAAGCGAGACACCCGCCGACTTGGCGCGCAGATCGTGCAACGCAATATCGAGCGTCGAGAACGCCGACACCACGACGCCGGTCATCTGCCGTGGATTGAAACGCCGCATGAGGTTCGATGAAAAATTCGGTTCGGCCAGCGGATCACATCCGACCAGCGCCTCTGCGACCGACCCGTTAAGGAAATGCGCCACTTCGGCGGCCAAAAACCTACCAGTATAGCCCTCGCCTTCGCAGCCGTCCGACAGACGCAGCCGCAGCCGCACGAACACGAAACTATCAGCGCCCGCATAGGGCTCGGGATCTTCAGCCGCCGCGGGGGGCCTGTGAACCCTGGCCTCGACAGCCGCAATGCCCGGCATTACCGTTCCGGCGCCGTCCGCCGCCGGCGGGCACGCATTTCACTGATGAACGGCAGCGAGATGGAGAGCATTGTCAAAAACAGGAAGGTCAACACGATCGGCCGCTCGAGAAAGCCGAACCAGGAATGATCGAAAATGATCAGCGACTGCTTTAGCGTTCCTTCGACAAGCTTACCAAGGATCAGCCCCATGATAATCGGCGCTGCCGAAAATCCGAAGCGCTGCATGATGAAACCCAGGACCCCGGCGGTGATCATGACCCAGATATCCAGCATCGCCTGTTCAAGGGCATAGGAACCGACGCAGGCAAGGATGAACACCGCGGGCCAGAGGTATTCGGTCGGGATCAGGGTGATGCGCGCAAAGACCTTGGCCCCGAGGAATCCGAAGGCCGCGAAGGCGAAATTGGCGATCAGCATCGCCAGGAAGATCGAATAGAGCAGCGCCGGCTGCTCGGTGAAGAGATGCGGACCCGGACGCAGCCCGTGCACCAGGAGCGCTCCGAGAATGATGGCCGTCGTGGCGCTGCCGGGGATGCCCAACGCCAGCGTAGGCACCATCGCCGCGCCGGTTGCGGCGTTGTTGGCCGCCTCGGGACCCGCGATTCCGCGCAGGTCGCCTTTGCCGAACTGCGACTTGTCCTTGGCAAAACGCTTGGCCTCATTGTAGCCCATCATTGCAGCCACCGTGCCGCCTTCAGCCGGCAAAAGCCCGATGAACGAGCCGATACCGCAAGACCGTGCGATGGTGCCCAGACAGTATTTGATATCCTGGCGCGTGGGCAGCTTTACGGCATTCAAAGGCACACGGAAGCGCTTTTGATCCAGCTTGCCGGATTGCTTGATGAACTCCGCACCGGCAAAGAGGCCGATCATCACCGGGATAAAGTGGATACCCTCCGACAACGCCCAATTGCCGAAGGTGAAGCGCTCAATCCCCGTGGTAAAATCCATGCCGACCGTTGCGATCAGCACGCCGATGGCGCCGCCGATGAGATTCTTGAGCGCGCTTTCGCCGCTGATCGTGGCCAGCATCGACAGGCCGAACACCGCCAGCGCAAAGTATTCCGGCGGGCCGAAGTTATAAGCAACACGCGACAGCAGCGGCGCGGCGACAATCAACACGATGACTGAAAAAATGCCGCCGATCACGCTTGATACGGCGGCCAGGCCCAGCGCCTTCCCGGCATAGCCTTTCTGGGCAAGCGGATAGCCGTCGAAAGCCGTGGCCGCCGCCGGCGGCGCACCCGGCGCGTTCACCAGGATCGCCGTGATCGAACCCCCGAAGGTCCCGGCGCAGTAAAGTGCCGACAGCAGGGCGATTGCCGGGATCGGTTCCATGGTGAGCGTGAACGGCAGCAGTAGTGCGGTCGCCATGGTCGAACTCAGCCCCGGCATCGCCCCCACCAGGACACCGCCAAGGGTTCCGAGGATCACGACGCCCAGAAGATAGGGATCGGAAAACGCCGATAGTGCTGTAAGAAAAGCCTCCATCCGGGCTGTCGTCCTTGTTCTGCCGGCACCATTCAGTCGGCGCCGAGTTTCAGAATATTGAATCGATGAGATTTTCGATCACACCGGGTGGAAAGTAGACGCCGAGCCCGACATCGAAGATCAGATACACCGCCAGCGGAAAGGTCAGCGCATAAACGACAAGCTTTGCCGACGGCTTTTCTCCCCAGACGATGGGCATCACCAGGCAAAACAGCATCATCGCCGCCAAGGACCCGAGCGTCCCGAAAGCGATGACGAAGGTGATCATGAGTGCTCCCGTCATCAGCATGACGAGTTTCGGTGTGCGCCGGGCCGGTTCGGTCTGGCCGAATCCCAGGGCCATCATCAACATCGTCAGCACGGCAATAATCGTCAGGACAAGCCTTGGAAAGGTTGCGGGCTGCACGTTCTGCGCAAGAGCCGCCGGCGCTTCCGCGATCCCCAACGAGGCCCAGTACGTGACAGCGCAGAAGGCCAACAGCACCACGCCGACAAGGAAGTCGCGCGGCAGACGGCCCGTTTCCACAGGCCGCCCGCTCTCGGTTTCCGCGCTCATCAGATCAGGCCGAGTTCCTTAAGAGCCGTCTCGCTCTCAACAAAAATACGCTCGATATGGGCGTTCCATTCGTCCATGCCAACGACCGAACTCGAGGTCATGCCGCCACTTTGAAGATAGCTCTGATAGGCCGAATGGCCCATTGCGGCGATGAGGCCTTCTTCGAGGACCTTCATGCGATCCTCCGGCACGCCCGACAGCGCGGCGAACCCCCGCACCGTCGAGGCATAGGCAGCGATCCCCTGCTCGGCCGCCGTCGGAACGTCCGGGATGCCGGAAATACGCTCTGCGGACAACGCAACGACTGGCTTTAGATCGCCTGCAGCGAACTGGCTTTCCCCTTCGGCATAGTTGAGGATCGCAAGATCGACATTGCCGCCCACCAGGCTGGTGACGATATCGCCACCGCCCTGGAACGGCACGATCGTGTAGGGAATGCCTTCGGCTTTCTTGCAGAAATTGTGGATGCCGACATGGTCCGCTCCACCGGCAAAGGTCGTGCCCCACTTCAGACCGCCACTGGCTTCGGCGGAGGCGCGGATCACATCCTGCAGCGAGCTGATCGGACTGTTTGTCGGTACCGCAATCACCGTGGGATCATCGGTCGCGCGTGCAATGCCCGCGATCTGGTCGATGGTCAAAGGCACCTTCTTCTGAATGATCTGGAAGATGTGACTCTGGGTGATGGTCAGAAAGGTATGGCCGTCGCGCGGTTGCCCGTTGGCGTACATCAGCGCCGCCGCGCCGCTGCCGCCACGCTTGCTGACGACAACCATATCCTGGTCGAAGACGCGGCGCGCACGCAGCATCATCATCCTTGTCGTGATATCGGTCCCGCCGCCGGGTCCGGCATGGGTGACAACGTTCAGTGTCTTGCTGGGAAACGCGTCCTGAGCGAAAGCGGCTGTCGGAAGTGATATACCTGCAGCAACGCTGCCAAGTGCCGCGGTAACGCCAAGGAAATCACGGCGCGTGGGGTTCGATAAGTCTCTCATGTCTTCCTCCCTTAGTGAATGACCGGCCCTTGTTCTGCGAGCCTTGTTTGATCTGCGCGACATGGGTCGGCGCCTTCATTGCAGTCCTAGTTCGACCTCGCGATATCGCTTTTGGGGTGCTCTTCTGCCGTGCTGCCATCGGAAAGGGTCTTCAGGAACCGGTCGAGACCTGATTCGACGTGATGCGTCGCAGCCCTCCGCGCCGCACCTGAATCTCCCGCCGCGATGGCGGCCACGATGTTGGCATGTTCATTTATCGACTGGGCGATATTCGGCGACACGGACAGCCCACGACGGCGGAAAAGATGCATTTCCTTGACCAACCCATCGTAGACGCCCTTGGCCTTCGGGTTCTGCGCACCCGCAAGAATCATGTCATGGAAGGCGATGTTCAAATCGTAGTATGCCGGGCGATCGTCGCGGTCATATGCCTTGCGCATATCCTCAAGATTTTTCTGCAGTGCCGCGATCAGCGCCTCGTCCCACTCGCCCGCCATCCGCCGCGCCACCGCAGCACAGCCCATGGCAAAGATCGCGCCTCGCAGATCGTAGAGATTGCAGATGTCGTCTACCGTGAGCTGATGCACAAAGGCGCCCCGGTTTGCCACCAGGACGATAAGTCCCGAATCCGCAAGCGAGCGAATCGCCTCGCGCACCGTCCCGCGGCTCACGCCCATCACGTTCGCCAACGCAACTTCATTGAGCTTCTGGCCGGGCTCGAGTTCGCCGGCGAGAATCCAGCGCTCGATCTCAGAGCGCACCTCCCCGGCAAGCGTCTCACGGCGGGCGCCGATGATTTTAGACACTGTCATCATGACACCATAGAAAACGCGGCTTGCCTCATTTTGTCAACATTTAACATTTATATTGTCAACATTAATGGCAGTGCCTATTAAATAGGGAAGTCCAAACCACGGCCGGAGCAAGCCGATGACCAACCCAACGGCCGCAAATCAGGCGGAAAACGGCGCAGAGACGGAACCGGCGCGGGCCCCATCCCGGACCCCACCGGCAAGCTCGGCGCTCCAGAATATCCGGGTGCTTGATCTAACCCGCGTGCGCTCAGGACCGACCTGCGTGCGGCAGCTTGCCGATTGGGGGGCCGATGTCATCAAGATCGAGACGCCGGTGGATGCTGCACAGCTGGGCGGCCCGCGTAGCGGTCCCGACTTCCAGAATCTCCACCGCAACAAGCGCAGCCTGACGCTGAATTTGAAATCGCCCGCCGGGAAAGCGGCGTTCCGACGCCTTACCGATACCGCCGATGTGGTGGTCGAGAACTTTCGGCCCAATGTCAAAAAGCGCCTGGGCATCGACTACGACACGCTTGCGGTAACCAACCCCGGCCTCGTCTACGCCTCAATTTCCGGGTTCGGCCAGGACGGACCCTACGCGGAACGCCCCGGCTTCGACCAGATTGCCCAGGGCATGGGCGGGCTGATGTCGATCACCGGAAAACCCGGCGAAGGGCCGATGCGGGTAGGCATCCCGATCGCCGATCTCAGTGCGGGGCTTCTGGCTGCGCAAGGCATTCTGCTTGCGCTGCTCGAACGCGCGGTGTCGGGACAAGGTCAATGGGTTCAGACCTCCCTGTTGCAGGCGCAGGTCTTCATGCTGGATTTTCAGGGTGCACGCTATCTTGTCGACAATGACGTGCCGAAACAGGCCGGCAACAATCACCCCACCTCGATCCCGACGGGCGTGTTCCGCACCGGCGACGGCCATATGAACCTCGCCGTCGCAGGCGAAGATATCTGGAAGCGGTTCGCCAGAGCGCTGGGGCGCGAGAACTGGACAACCGATGAGCGCTTTGAGACCGCCCCTGCCCGGTCAGAAAACCGCGACGCTCTTGGCGCCGAGATCGAAACGATCACACAGTCTAAATCCACCGCCGAATGGATAGAGATCATGAACGCCGCAGGCGTCCCGGCCGGCGAGATCAACGACATCGGTCAGGTGTTTCGCGACCCACAGGTCCGCCACCTGGGCCTGGCTCAGCCGGTCACCAGCCACGAGCGCGGCAACACCCATCTGATCGGCCAACCGATCATCATGAGCCGGACGCCAAGCCGGATCGTCGCCCCGCCGCCCACGGCCGGCCAGCACAGCAACGAGATTCTCGCCGAGCTCGGCTACACAAAGGACGATATCAGGGACATGAAGCGCGATGGCGCGATCTAAATGGGACAAACTTCCATGACCGACAAAGTACTCACGGAACGCAACGGCGACATCGCCCGGATCATCTTCAACCAGCCGGAGAAGCGCAACGCGGTTTCCCTGGAGATGTGGGAGGCCGTCGAGACGGCGCTGGAGGCGTTTGCCGAAGACCCCTCGGTGCGCATCCTCATTCTCTCAGGCGCGGGCGGCAAGGCGTTCGTTTCGGGTGCCGATATCTCAAAATTCGAAACTGAACGCGCAGATGAAAAGGCCGTCGCCCACTACAATACGACCACAAAGCGCGTCTACACTGCGGTCGAGGGGTTTCCAAAACCGACAATCGCGCAGATTGACGGGTTTTGCGTCGGCGGCGGTGTCGCACTGGCACTGTGTTGCGACCTTCGGATTTGCGGCGAAGGCTCGCAATTCGCCATCCCGGCGGCGAAGCTCGGGCTGGGCTATGGTTTTGCCGGAATCAACCGCCTTGTCAATATCGTGGGGCCCGCCTTTGCAAAGGAGATCTTCTTCACCGCCCGCCGCTTCGACGCCGAGGATGCCCGCATCATGGGTCTCGTCAATCGGATCGTGCCGGATGGTGCGGTAAGGCAGGCCGCCGAGGAAACGGCCGCGATGATCGCCGCCAATGCGCCAATGACCGTCGGCTCGGTGAAGTTCATCATCGGCGAAACGCTCAAGGACGAAAGCGCGCGCGACCTCGCCGCCTGCGAACAACGGGTGAAGGAATGCTTCGACAGTTCCGACTACATTGAGGGACGCCGCGCCTTTCTGGAAAAGCGCAAGCCGCTCTTCGCGGGCTCATGATGGCGGTCAGACCCCGGCGGATCGATGCCGACGCGGCCCGCGCTCATTTCGAAACAGCGCTGGCCGAACACAGCCAGGATTTCGAGACGTTCTTTCTGGCGCGGTTTCTCGGCCTTTCATTCGAGTACCTGCCCGAGGACGCTCCGGATACGGAAAAGGAAATCTGCCGTGTGACCTTTCCGGTCAGTGAAATGGTGATGAACCCACAGGGCAGTCTGCACGGCGGCGCGATGGCCAGCGCGATGGATATCTCGATGGGCCATCTCGTCAAAAAAGTGGCCGACGCCGGTGCGACGATCGAGCTGAAGATTCAATTCATGCGCCCGGTACCTCCGGGCCAGGCAACGTGCGAAGGACGCTTCACCCGCCGCGGACGCAGCATCTCTTTCATGGAAAGCCGGCTCTGGGGTGAGGACGGCAAGCTGGCCGCGCTTGCGACGGCCACCTGGAAAATGCCATAACCACGGCACAGCAAGGATTGAGAGACAGTGAATATAGATCCCAGGCTGCTCGAAGAGATTCGCAGCCGCTTTGCCCATGTGGACAGTTGCCCGTTTGACGGCCCACGCGTGTTCTTCGAAAATGCCGGCGGCGCGCTTACCCTGAATGCCGTGGTCACGAAGTCCGCCGAGATGGCCGCCATCCCTGACAATCAGGGACGGGACAATCCGGCATCCCACGCGCTTCAGTCCATGATCGATGAAGCCAAACGCGATACCCGGATTTTCTTCAACGCACCGGAAGGCCAGATCTTCGTGGGCGAAAGCGGAACCGAGCTGTTGTTCCGGCTGATCAGCGCCGCCTGCCTCGGCAGCCCAGGCGGCGGCCGGGTCGTTGGCAGCTCGCTGGAGCATCCGGCCACACGCAGCGCCTGCGACCGCTGGACCCGCGAGACCGGTAAGGGCTATTTCGTTGCCCCTCATGATTCGAACAGCGGATCCGTGGGGCCAGAGGCCTATCTGCCCTATCTCACCCCGGACACCCGCGTCGCCACGATCCTTCATACCTCGCCCGTCACTGGAATGTCGGTGGACGTAGCCGCGATTGCCGCTGCAATCCGCGCTGTGGCGCCGGACTGCTTGATCATCGTCGATGGCATTCAGCACGCAGCTCACGGCCGGCTTAACGTCGACAGCTACGACATCGACGGTTATGTGATCTCGCCATACAAAGTGTTCTCCCGTCATGGCTATGGACTGGCTTGGATATCGGACAGGCTTGCCGCCCTGCCCCATGATCACCTGCTGGACGCCCCGGGCGCGCCCTGGGAACTCGGCACAAGGGACACCGGCGCCTATGCAACCTTCTCAGAGGTCGTGCGTTATTTCGAATGGCTGGGCGAACACTTCACCGCTTCGTCCGACCGGCGAGAGCGCATCCAGGCCGCCGGGGAAGCGATTCATGCCCATGAGAAGCGGCTGACCGACGCGATGCTTTACGGCACCGGCAATCTTAAGGGACTGGCCGACATGCCGCGCGTTCGGATCATTGGCGGCGTCGATAACCCGCGCCGCGAGGGGCTTGTCTCAATGGTCGTCGACGGTGCGGCCTCAGAAGACGTTGTGACGCGCCTGCGCGAGAACGGCATCCGGGTACACACGCGCAAGGCCGACCACTACTCCGGCAACATCCTGCGCCCCCTAGGGCTTGCCTCCTGCATCAGGGTGTCAATGTGTCACTACAACACCGAACACGAAGTAGCGCAGTTCCTGGCCGCGATGCACGATATCGCTGAATAGCCAGACGGAGATGAACTCTTCACCATGATCCAGGTGGCTGGATAAAAAGGCGTACAGTTCTCCGATCGCCACGCCAAGTTCTGCCAGATGCACCTGCGTGCCGTTGCTCATCTCGACAAAGATGTGCGTATCGCCAATGGTACCGCTGATAATTTTTGATTAGATCCGATCTAGGGTCAGGACTCAATTGAGCCACCATGTGATGATTGCGGCGATGAAGACGGCAGATAGGAAAGTATCTGCGCGTTTGTCGTATCGGGTGGCGATTCTTCGGAAATCTTTGAGCCGACAGAACATG